>CAWJYC010000019.1:0-143337 GCA_963846985.1 uncultured Actinomycetota bacterium | reverse complement strand
CTAGTCACTGCCGTCCGCTGGGGCTGCCGCACCCCGTCGGTCCGCACTACTCGTCTACTCGGCGTCCGTTCTAGCGAACACATCGAGTAGTCAACTACGCTATCGACCCCCTCCCTGCTCGATCGACGATCAACCTCGACCCCTTCAGAAACGAATGCGGAACGAGGAACCACGATGAGCAACGTCGACCCACTGGGCAGCACCGCCACGAAGACCCGGCGCCACCGCAGGCAGGGCGCCCGTCGACTGGCCGCCCCCACCATCGTCACCGCCGCCATGGCCGCCGGGGCACTGATCGCCGGCGGAGCCGGCCAGGCCGACCAGGTGGCGCTGCTCTCGGCCGTCGGCCAGTCCAGCCCGCCCATCGTGACGGCGACGCCCGTCGCCGCGGCCGAAACATCGGGCCTCTCAGCACATTTCACGGCCTTGCACGTGCTCGGGCTCATCCCGTCGCAGCCGGCGCCTCCGGTCTTCTCGACGACGACGGCCGCCCCGGGCACCACGCCGCCGCCGCTCGCGGCCAGCCAGGAACTGGCGGCGCGCAGAGCGCAGAGCACCGGTTTGGCGGCTCTGCTGTACCTGCTCGAGCACGATCCGAAGCCAACCCATGACCGCGCGGCGACGACCGCCGCACTGGCGCGTGTCGTCAGCCCCTCCCTTGGAGTGGCGGCAGTACCGCCCAGCTATCCCGTCTCGGATCTCATCAGCGGACTCATCTCGGTGTTCATCAGCAACGGCGCCGATGCTGCGGCGGACTGCACGGGCGACGCCTGCAACGGCGGCAACGCAGGGCTGCTGTTCGGTAGCGGCGGTGCCGGCGCCAACGGTGGCACTGGCGGCAATGCCGGACTGTGGGGCAACGGCGGCCGCGGCGGCGACGGCACCGCCATCGGCCAAGCCGGCGGAGCGGGCGGGTACGCCGGCCTGATGTTCGGCGACGGCGGAGGTGGCGGCAACGGCGGCCTGACCGCCAGCGGCGGCGACGGCGGCTACGCCGGCACCCTCTCGCTGTTCGGCAACGGCGGCGCGGGCGGCCGCGGCGGCGACGGCATCCGAGGTACCGACGGTACCCAAGGGCTCGACGGCACCAAGGGTGACGACGGCACGAAGGGCGCCGACGGTACCGACGGCGACAACGGCGGCACTGGCGCCAACGGCAACAACGGCGACCCGGGCAGCAAGGGCGCCAGAGGCAACGACGGGCCCAACGGCGTCAACCCGACACCCAACGGCGACAAGGCCATGAAGGGGCTGCCCGGCTTCCCTAGCATTCCCGGCACTCCAATCCCCTCGCACCTCGACGGGTTCAAGGGTAATGACGGGGATTCTGGCGAGGCGGGCGGCGACGGCGGTGACGGGTTCCTCGACATCGGCGTCAACTCCGCAACGGGCGGCAGCGGCGGCAGCGGCGGTAAGGGCGGCGCCGGCGCCAACGGCGGCAAGGGCGGCGACGGCGGCACCGCCGTTGCGGGTCGCACGGCCACGGGCGGCAACGGCGCTCCGGGCGGTGACGGCGGGACGGGCGCGAACGGCGGCAATGGCGGCAACGGTGGCAGCGCTGACTCGGGCACCGACACCACCGGCGGCAGCGGGGGCCGCGGCGGCAATGGCGGTGCCGGCGCTGCCGGCGGACCCGGCACCAACGGCGGCCAGGGCGGCGCAGGCGGCAAGGGTGAAGACGGCCAGAACGGCGGCGCCGGTCTGAGCGGCACGGACGGTCAGCGAGGCATCGACGGCAAGGCGGGAACGGCCGGCCAGGCCGGAACGCCTGGAACCGCGGCGATCGCCGCCGGCGCGGGCGGCAGGGGCGGTGCCGCAGGCTGGTTCAGCTTCGGAGTCGGCGGCACCGGCGGTAGCGGCGGTACCGGCGCCGACGGCGGGACCGGCGGCACGGGCGGCGCCGGCGCCGATGGCGGGAGCGGCGGCACGGGCGGCAACGCAGGTAGTGGCGGTGACGGTGGCACGGGCGGCAACGCGGGCAATGGCGGCAACGGTGGCCAGGGCGGTGACGGCGGCAACGGCGGTAACGGCGATCACGGCGGCAACGGCGGCAACGGCGGCAAGGGCGCCAACGCCCATCAGGCGGCGTTCGGCGATGGCACCCCGGGTAACGGCGGCGCCGGTGGCAAGTCAGGCACGGGCGGCGCGGGCGGTACCGCGGGCCAAGGTGGCGCAGGCGGAGCCGCCGGTCCGGCGGGTCAGGCGGGCACAGGCGGATCCGGCGGAGCCGCGGGCAATCCCGGCTCGGGAGGTTCCGGCGGTGCCGGAGGAACCGGTGGCGCTGGCGGCGCCGGCGGTGCGGGTAGTTCGGGTGGTAAGGCGGGCGCCAGCGGCAATAGCGGTCTGCTCGGCAAGCCGGCCGCGACCGGAACGGCCGGCGTCGATGGACACGACGGGGCCACCGGCAAGACCGGCACCGACGGCAACACCGGTGCCACCGGCAATGGTGGACAAACCGGGACGGCCGGCAGCCACGGGGCCGACGGCAACGGCGGTACGGCGGGTAAACCCGGCGGGGCCGGCAACGCGGGAAGCCCGGGCCAGAAGGGCGCCGACGGTTCGGCCGGCTCCGCTGGCGCGAAGGGCAAGGGCAGCTGACCCCGACTCCTCGAGCATCGGCCCCCTCCTCGGAGGGGGCCGATGTGCGTCGATGGCTACGAGCGCAGGTAGTTGAGCTGCGCCTGCACCGACCACTCCGCGTGGTCCCACAGCTTCTCGTCGACATCGGTGTAGACGTGTTCGACGATCTGCCGGGCACTGGCGTCCTCACCGAGCACCCGCAGCGCGTCACGCACCTGCTCGAGACGTTCTTGCCGGTGTGACAGGTAGGTCTGCGTCACCGCCTCGAGATCGTCGAGATCGGGACCGTGACCGGGCAGGACGACTCGTCGCCCCAAACCGTGGAGCCGCCGCAGCGACTCCAGGTAGTCCCGAAGGCTGCCGTCCTCGTTGTCGATCACGGTGGTCCCTCGACCGAGCACGGTGTCCGCGGTCAACACGGCTCCCCGCCCGTCGCCGCCAACGTCGTCGAGCAGGAACGACAGCGAGTCGGCGGTGTGCCCGGGCGTGGCCATGACGGTGATCCGCAGACCTGCGGCGTCGATCACCTCGCCGTCGGACAGTGGGCCTCCGAGCCCGCGCAGGAATCCACTGCCGACCGAGCGCACCACCGCCCCGGTGCGGTCGACCAGCTCGTCGATGGCATCGGTGTGGTCGCCGTGCTTGTGGCTGATCAGCACCAGGGGGATGGGGCCGAGCTCGGCGATCCGCGCCACGTGCTCGTCGTCGTCGGGCCCCGGGTCGACGATCACCATCTCGTCGCTGCCCGGCCCCTGCAGTACCCAGGTGTTGGTGCCGTCGAGCGTCATCAGGCCCGGGTTGTCGCACAGCAGTACCGACGCCGTGTCGGTCACCCGGCGCAACGTCCCGTAGGCGGGATGTTCCACCACTAGGCGACTTTCGGCCGATCGTCGCTCACGCGACCTCGACGATGAGTTCGACCTCCACCGGCGCATTCAACGGCAGCTCTGCCACCCCGACGGCGGAGCGGGCGTGCGCGCCGGCCTCGCCGAACACGTCACCCAGCAGTTGCGACGCTCCATTGACGACGCCGGGCTGCCCGGTGAAACCCGTTGCCGACGCGACGAATCCGACCACCTTGACCACGCGGGTGACCGAGTCGATGCCCACCAGCGAGTGCACGGCGGCGAGCGCGTTCAGTGCGCAGGTACGCGCCAGGTCCTTGGCATCCTCCGCCGTGACCTCCGCGCCGACCTTGCCCTCCTGCGCGAGCTTCCCTGCGACCATCGGCAGCTGTCCGGAGGTGTAGACGAGGTTGCCCGTCCGCACCGCGGACACGTAGGCGGCCAGCGGCGCGACGACGGCAGGCAGTTCGATCCCGAGTTCGGCGAGGCGACCCGACGGGGTCGCTGTTCCCGAGTCGCTTCGCTCCTGCCCTCCGGACGTCACTTGGGCCGCTTCATGTAGGCCACCAGCTGCTCACCGGTCGGGCCGGGGACCACGGAGACCAGCTCCCAGCCGTCCTCGCCCCATTGATCGAGAATCTGCTTGGTCGCGTGCGTCAGTAGTGCCACCGTCACGTATTCCCACCGGGTCGAATCGCTCATGGGCCAGAGCTTATCGGTGACTGTGGGCGCGATGGATAGCATGCAATGGTGACCACCGATGTTCCCGAACCCCAGAGTCGTGCGTCCGTCGGCTGGCCGTCCCGGCTGAACGACGCCCGCCTGCACTTCGTCACGGGCAAGGGCGGCACCGGCAAGTCGACGATCGCCGCTTCGCTGGCGCTGGCGTTGGCCGCCGGCGGGCGCAAGGTGCTGCTGGTCGAGGTGGAGGGTCGACAGGGCATCGCGCAGTTGTTCGACGTGCCGCCGCTGCCCTACGAAGAGGTGAAGATCGCGACCGCCGAGGGCGGTGGTCAGGTCAACGCGCTCGCCATCGACACCGAGGCGGCCTTCCTCGAATACCTCGACATGTTCTACAACCTCGGCATCGCGGGCCGGGCGATGCGCCGCATCGGCGCCGTCGAGTTCGCGACCACCATCGCGCCGGGTCTCCGAGACGTGCTGCTCACCGGCAAGATCAAGGAGATCGTGGTGCGCAGCCCCACGGATCGGAACAAGGGCAAGCAGACGGCGTACGACGCCGTGGTGGTGGACTCGCCGCCGACGGGACGCATCGCCCGCTTCCTCGACGTCACCAAGGCGGTGTCCGATCTCGCGAAGGGCGGCCCGGTGCACTCGCAGGCCGAGGGCGTCGTCAAGATCCTGCACTCCGAACTGACCGCCATCCACCTGGTCACGTTGCTCGAGGCGCTGCCCATCCAGGAGACCATGGAGGCGATCGAGGAGCTGAAGTCGCTCGGCCTGCCGATCGGCAGCGTGATCGTCAACCGCAACATCCCGTCCTACCTCGACCCCGACGACTTGGCCAAGGCCGCCGAGGGCGACATCGACGCGGACTCGGTACGCGCGGGCCTGGCCAGCGCGGGCATCACGTTGGCCGACGACGACTTCGCCGGACTGCTCACCGAGACCATTCAGCACGCGACGCGGGTGAGCGCCCGGACCGAGAGCGCGGTGCAGCTCGACGAGGTCGACGTCCCGCGGCTCGAACTGCCCGCGATCGCCGACGGCGTCGATCTGGGCAGTCTGTACGAACTCGCCGAGGCGCTCGGCGCGCAGGGCGTCCGATGAGCGCTTGCGCGAAGAGCATGAAGCCGATGAGCGCTTGCGCGAAGAGCATGAAGCCGATGAGCGAGGCGACCAGAAGTGAGGACCGACAGATGAGCGCCGTACCCACCGCCCTCGACCTCAGCGCGATCCTGCACGACAGGTCGAATCGCGTCGTAGTGTGTTGTGGCGCAGGCGGTGTCGGCAAGACGACCACCGCGGCGGCGATGGCTCTGCGGGCCGCCGAGTACGGCCGGACGGTCGTCGTGCTGACGATCGACCCGGCGAAGCGGCTGGCACAGGCGTTGGGCATCAAGGACCTGGGCAACACCCCGCAGCGGGTGCCGCTGGCGCCCGAGGTGACCGGTGAACTGCACGCGATGATGCTCGACATGCGCCGCACGTTCGACGAGATGGTGCTTCAGTACTCCGGCGGCGACCGCGCCGAGGCGATCCTGGAGAACCAGTTCTACCAAACCGTCGCGACGTCGCTGGCGGGCACGCAGGAGTACATGGCCATGGAGAAGCTCGGCCAGCTACTTGGTGAGGACCGGTGGGACCTCGTCGTCGTGGACACCCCGCCGTCGCGCAACGCACTGGACTTCCTCGACGCGCCCAAGCGTCTCGGCAGCTTCATGGACAGCCGCCTGTGGCGCCTCCTGCTGGCGCCGGGCCGGGGCATCGGCAAGCTGGTGACCGGCGCGGTCGGCCTGGCGATGAAGGCGCTGTCCACCGTTCTGGGCTCTCAAATGCTTTCTGACGCAGCGGGTTTCGTGCAAGCACTGGATTCTACGTTCAGCGGTTTCCGGGAGAAGG
The DNA here is from genome assembly GCA_963846985.1 of uncultured Actinomycetota bacterium. Taxonomy (GTDB): domain Bacteria; phylum Actinomycetota; class Actinomycetes; order Mycobacteriales; family Mycobacteriaceae; genus Mycobacterium. The sequence goes on along the minus strand of CAWJYC010000019.1, from coordinate 137,329 downwards.
CCGACCGCACCTACGAGTTGTTGAAGCGCCGGGGCACGCAGTTCGTCGTGGTCTCGGCCGCCGAGCCGGACGCGCTACGTGAGGCGTCCTTCTTCGTCGACCGGCTGTCGAGCGAGAAGATGCCGCTGGCCGGTCTCATCCTCAACCGCACCCATCCGACGCTGTGCGACCTGAACATCGACAAGGCCAGGGAGGCGGCGGATCAGCTGGCGGCCGGCGGCGAGGCCGACGCGCTGGCGGCGGCAGTGCTGCGCATCCACGCCGACCGGGCGCAGACCGCGAAGCGGGAGGTGCGACTGCTGTCGCGTTTCACCGGGGCGAACCCGCACGTGGCGATCGTCGGGGTGCCTTCGCTGCCGTTCGACGTGTCAGACCTCGAAGCGCTGCGGGCGATCGCCGATCAGATCACCGGCGACACCGACGCGGCCTGAGAGCCGGGTCTGGCCGGTGAGAAGGTCTTAGACGGCGCTGCGGTGTTTGCGCTGGGCGGCGAAGAAGTCCGCCCAGGACACCACCTCGGGATGCTGCTTGAGGAGGGCGCGCCGCTGGCGCTCGGTCATGCCGCCCCACACGCCGAATTCGACCCGATTGTCGAGCGCGTCGGCGCCGCATTCGGAGATCACCGGGCAATGGCGGCAGATGACGGCCGCCTTTCGCTGGGCGGCGCCACGGACGAACAACTCGTCGGGATCAGCTTGGCGGCAGCGTGCCTGGGAGACCCAGGCGATGCGGGCTTCAGCCTCGGCACCTTGGACTACTACACCATTGACTGGAGAACTCATGACTGTCCTGCGCGCCGCGGGCCGTGTTCCTGACACCAGCGATCCCTTCGTCCAGCCGCCCCTGGAGCGGCCCAATCCTCGGTGTAGAACGCTAGTGCGATCTACGCCACATTGCGATGGGGAGTGTTACCTAGATCGCACTGTCCGTCAAAGCTAGGTGGTCAGGGGGCTTTTGCGCAACAGTCAAATCTCGATTTAGTGGGACGACCGTGCCGTGATCAATCTTTCTGCACTTAAACGGGTTGCGCAACGTCCGGTTCCGGGATAATCGCACCGCTCAGCGGGCGATGCCGATCGGCGTCGCTAGTCTGTAGCCATGTCCGACCGATCGCAGGCCGCGCCGCCGCCCAGGCAGGCGCCCGCCGCGGTGACCGTGATCAAGCTCGCGTGGTGTGTTCTGCTCGCCGCCATCATCGCAGCAGGCCTGATGTTCCCGGTGGTCGGCGGGTTCGGATTGGTGTCCAACCGCGCGTCGGACGTGGTTGCCAACGGCTCGGCCCAACTGGTCGAGGGCGAAGTTCCCGCGGTGTCGACGATGGTCGACGCGAAGGGCAATCCGCTGGCGTGGCTCTACTCCCAGCGGCGGTTCGAGGTGCCCAGCGATCAGATCGCCAACTCGATGAAGCTGGCGATCGTCTCCATCGAGGACAAGCGGTTTGCCGAGCACAACGGCGTCGACTGGAAGGGCACGCTCACCGGTCTGTCTGGCTACGTGTCCGGCGCCGCCGACACCCGCGGCGGCTCGACCATCGAGCAGCAGTACGTGAAGAACTACCAATTGCTGGTGATCGCCCAGACCGATGCCGAGAAGCGCGCCGCGGTGGAGACCACCCCCGCCCGCAAGCTGCGCGAGATCCGGATGGCGCTGACGCTGGACAAGACCTTCACCAAGCCGGAGATCCTGACGCGCTACCTCAATCTGGTGTCGTTCGGCAATGGTGCGTTCGGCGTGCAGGACGCCGCGCAGACCTACTTCGGCGTCAATGCCGCCGACCTCAACTGGCAACAGGCCGCCCTGCTGGCGGGCATGGTGCAGTCGACGAGCACCCTCAATCCCTACACAAATCCCGAGGGCGCGCTGGAACGTCGAAACCTGGTGCTGGACACCATGATCGACAACGTGCCGCAGGAGGCCGACGCGTTGCGCGCGGCCAAGCAGCAACCGCTCGGCGTGTTGCCCCAGCCGAACGAGCTGCCGCGCGGTTGCATCGCGGCCGGCGATCGCGCCTTCTTCTGTGACTACGCACTGGACTACCTGGCTCGGGCCGGCATCAGCAAGGAGCAGGTCGCCAAGGGCGGCTACCTGATCAAGACCACGCTGGACCCCGACATCCAGAACTCGGTGAAGTCCTCCATCACCGGCATCGCCGCCCCCGACCTCGACGGCGTGGCCAGCGTGATGAGCGTCATCAAGCCCGGCAAGGACAGCCATCCCATCGTGGCGATGGCGTCCAACCGCACCTACGGGCTGAACAGCGATGCCCGGGAAACCATGCAGCCGCAACCGTTCTCACTGGTGGGCGACGGGGCCGGCTCGATCTTCAAGCTGTTCACCACCTCGGCCGCCCTCGAGATGGGCATGGGCATCAACGCCCAACTCGACGCGCCCGCCCGGTTCGAGGCCAAGGGACTCGGCAGTGGCGGCGCCAAGGGGTGCCCGCAGGCCACCTGGTGCGTTTTGAACGACGGCAACTACCGCGGCGCCCTCAGCGTCACCGACGCCCTGGCGACCTCACCGAATACGGCCTTCGCCAAGCTCATCTCGCAGGTCGGCGTGCAGCGCACCGTCGACATGGCCGTCAAGCTGGGCCTTCGCTCATACGCGCTGCCCGGCACCGCCCGGGCCTACGATCCCACGAGCAACGAAAGCCTGGCCGACTTCGTCAAGCGGCAGAACCTGGGCTCCTTCACCCTGGGTCCCATCGAGGTCAATCCCCTCGAGCTGTCGAACGTCGCCGCGACGCTGGCCTCGGGCGGAACCTGGTGCCCGCCCAACCCGATCGACAAGATCTACGACCGCACCGGCAAGGAGGTCTCCGTCACGACGGAGACGTGTTCACAAGTGGTCCCGGAGGGGCTGGCCAACACGCTGGCCAACGCGATGAGCAAGGACGACCAGAGCGGCACCGCCGCCAGCGCGGCCGGCTCGGCGGGCTGGACGCTGCCGGTGTCGGGCAAGACGGGGACCACCGAGGCGCACCGCTCGTCGGGGTTCTTCGGCTTCACCAGCGCCTACGCTGCGGCCAACTACATCTACGACGACTCGACCTCGCCGTCGGACCTGTGCTCGTTTCCCCTGCGCCAGTGCGGATCGGGCAACCTCTATGGCGGCAACGAGCCGGCCCGCACGTGGTTCACGGCGATGAAGCAGTTCACGCCCGGCGACGTGGTGCTGCCCCCGACCGATCCGCGCTACGTCGACGGAGCGCCGGGGTCGAAGGTGCCCAGCGTCTCGGGCATGACCCAGGACCTGGCTCGGCAGCGCCTGCGCGACGCCGGCTTCCAGGTGGCCGACCAGGCCACCCCGGTGAACAGCTACTCGCCGTCGGGAGCGGTCGTGGGTACCTCACCGAGTGGTCAGACGGTCCCCGGCTCCATCATCACGATCCAGATCAGCAACGGCGTCGCACCCGCTCCCCCGCCACCGCCGCCCGGCGGACCGCCGCTGGACCCGAATGATCCCAATGCCATTCCTGCGCCGGTGGGGTCGACCGTCGTCCTCATCCCGGGTCTGCCGCCCATCACGGTCCCGGTGCTGGGACCGGCGCCGCCACCACCGCCGTAGCCGGCCTGAAGGATTGGTGACGTCGGGGCATGGCGCGGTGACCGCGCCGCTGGCGCAGTAAGCTGCGTTCATGTTCGCCCGTTCGACGGTTCCGCAGAATCCCGCCGCCCTGGTCGGTTCACTTGCCGCTGGTTCACTGGCCGCGGGCATCGCCTATGCGACCCTGGTCGAACGCAATGCGTTCGTCGTTCGCGAGACGACCATGCCGGTGTTGACGCCGGGGTCCTCGCCGCTGCGGGTGCTGCACGTCAGCGACTTCCACATGATGCCGGGGCAGCGCCGCAAGCAGGCCTGGATCCGCGAACTGGCCGGGTGGGATCCCGACCTCGTCATCAACACCGGCGACAACCTGTCCCACCCCAGGGCGGTGCCGTCGGTGGTGCAGGCGCTCGGCGACCTGCTGTCGGTGCCCGGCCTGTTCGTCTTCGGGAGTAACGACTACTTCGGGCCGTCGCCCAAGAACCCCGCCAACTACCTGTTCCGCCCCTCGCACCGCATCACCGGCGAACCCCTGCCCTGGCAGGACCTGCGGGCGGCGTTCACCGAGCGCGGCTGGCTGGACATGACGCACACCCGCCGGGAGCTCGAGGTGAAGGGACAGCTGATCGCGGTGGCCGGCGTCGACGACCCGCACCTGTCCCGCGACCGCTACGACACCATCGCCGGGCCGGCCAGCCCGGCGGCCAACCTGACCCTCGGCCTGACCCACGCGCCCTACACCCGGGTGCTCGACCGCTTTGCGGCCGACGGATACCAGCTGGTGCTCGCGGGTCACACCCACGGCGGCCAGCTGTGCGTGCCGTTCAAGGGCGCGCTGGTCACCAACTGCGATCTGGACCCCTCGCGGGCCAAGGGTCCGTCGCGCTGGGGGGCCAGCATGCAGTTGCACGTGTCGGCTGGCCTCGGCACCTCGCCCTACGCTCCGTACCGGTTCTGCTGCCGGCCCGAGGCCACGCTGCTGACGCTGGTGGCGGCGCCGACCGGCGGTGGCAGTCTCGGCAGCCGGGTGGGCGTCTCGCACCCGACAGTATCGGCGCGTTGACCGACCGGAGTTCCATCTCCGTCCGCCGGCACGCCCGCGAGTGGGTGGACAACGCGGTCCGGCTGATCGAGGCCGACGCCCGGCGTAGCGCGGACACCCATCTGCTGCGCTATCCGCTCCCGTCGGCCTGGTGCGACGGCGTCGGCGGGGTGAACGTCCAGCTGTATCTGAAGGACGAGACGACCCACATCACCGGCAGCCTCAAGCATCGGCTCGCCCGGTCGCTGTTCCTGTACGCGTTGTGCAACGGATGGATCGGCGAGGGCACCACGGTCATCGAGGCGTCGTCGGGGTCGACGGCCGTCTCGGAGGCGTACTTCGCGGCCATGCTGGGTCTGCCGTTCATCGCGGTGATGCCACGGTCGACGAGCGGCGCGAAGATCAGGCTCATCGAATCACAGGGTGGCCGTTGCCATTTCGTGTCGGACTCGGCGCAGGTGTACGCGGAGGCCGAGCGGCTGGCCGAGGAGACCGGCGGACACTACCTCGACCAGTTCACCAACGCCGAACGTGCCACCGACTGGCGCGGCAACAACAACATCGCCGAGTCCATCTTCGACCAGATGCACGAGGAACGGTTTCCCGTCCCGGAGTGGATCGTGGTCGGTGCGGGCACCGGCGGCACCAGCGCGACCATCGGCCGGTATCTGCGGTACCGGCGTTACGACACGCAGTTGTGCGTGGTGGACCCCGAACACTCGGCGTTCTTCCCGTCGTACGCGCACGGCCGGCGGGACGCCACCGGGTCGTCGTCGCGGATCGAGGGGATCGGGCGGCCACGGGTCGAGCCGTCGTTCCTCCCGGGAGTCATCGACCGGATGGTGGTGGTGCCGGACGCGGCGTCGGTGGCAGCTGCCCACCACGTCAGCTCGGTGCTGGGCCGCAAGGTCGGGCCGTCGACCGGAACGAACGTGTGGGGCGCGTTCGGGCTACTGGCCGAAATGGTCGCCGAGGGGCGTAGCGGATCGGTCGTGACGCTGCTGTGCGACGCCGGGGAACGCTACGGCGACACCTACTTCGACGAGGGGTGGCTGACCAGCCAGGGATTGGACCCGTCGGCGTCGGCCTCGGTGCTCCGCGAGTTCGAGCGCTCCGGCCGCTGGATCTGATCGCCGCCGGAGAACGCGCCGCGGCTGAATCGGTCGGACGTCGCGAACAGCCACAGTGCGGCGATGGCGAACAATCCGAAGTAGATCGTGGCTCCCAACCCGGTCATCTGCCTGCCTCTCATCGAGAAGTCATCGGTTCAACTCAGCGGCTACAACGTCGGCGACGCCGGAATCCATCCCCACGCCCCGCCATCCACTCGGGTTCGGTCTACCCATCCACCCGGTGGCTAACCACGATCGGTGTTCCACGCAACGCCGCGTCGGCCCGCGGTCGGTGGCGGCGGTGGGCGTTTGGCTTCGGGCTGGCTCGGTGCGATAGGCTGGCGTGGCTCTACGCGGGGTATGGCGCAGCTTGGTAGCGCGCTTCGTTCGGGACGAAGAGGTCGTGGGTTCGAATCCCGCTACCCCGACAGCGTTTCAGCACTCGAGGGCCCTGATCGGAACACCGATCCGGGCCCTTGACTAGTTGGGGATCAGGGCATCAGGACGTAGGACATCCCCGGCCCGCTCTTGACGTCGCGATCGTCGAAGACGCCCGGGCCGCCGAGTGAGGTGTTGTTCATCTCGGTGACGTGGATCCACCGCCCGTCCGGGCGGGAGGCCACCGAATCCACCCAGGCGACGTGGCCGACGGCACTCGCTCCGCCCACTCCGGGCTGAAAGACGACGATCGAGCGGTCCTGGGCCTCGTCGACCACGGTGTACCCCGCGGCCGCCGCCGAGTCCCGCCACTGCAGCGCGTCACCGTGCATCGCCGGGTAGGACCCGCTGGCCTCGAACCACTTCTGGGCGGCGCCCCAGGTGCATTGCCCAGCGGTGCCCGGATTGCTGCCCTGGGTTCGACCGGCGGTGCGGACGGCGCCGCCGGTATCCGCCCCTGCGGGTGCAGCAGCCAATCCGACGAGGAAGACGGTCGCCGCCAACCCAGCGAGGCGGTACCGGCCACTCCGCGCCCGATGAGGGACGTCAGCCGAATCGAATTCTGGCATCGTCGCGCCTCCCGTGCGTATGGCCCTCCCCGACCCGCTCCCCGGGTATATCAGATCGGCCGGCCATTGGCACCGGTAGTGCGCAATGCGGAAGTACGCAGCAGGACTGCGGCTACGCCAGAACTTCGACGCTGGCGCCGTCGCCGTCGTGCTCGTGGACCTTGGCGTACATGGCGAAGGAACTGACCTCGGCCAGCCCGAGCAGGAGGACGGGCCAGACGAGACCGGCCGCCAAGCTCAGAACGACCCGCTCACCGGTCGGCCGGCGCTCGTCCCCGAGGCGCGCGCTCGCGAAGACCGCCGCCACGGCGACGACGAAAGCGACGGCAAGGTAGGCGAACAGCAGTGTCCAGGCCATGGGATCCCCTCGTTGGACGAACAGTGCCGTTGTTTTCCCCGCGGCCGCGGAATCAAACCACCGATTCAGGCGCGCTTCCCTCCCGACGCCGCCCGCAGCTTGTCCAGCAGTGGTTCCGCCGCCTCGGCGAGGAAGCGGTCCTGTCCCTCGTCGCCGACCTGGACCAGCGCGATGTCGGTGAACCCCGCCTCCCAGTACTTGGCCACGGCCGACACGATCGCGTCCAGGTCGGGTCCGCACGGGATCGACGACGCCACGTCGTCCGGCTTCACGAACTGGGTGGCCCCGGCGAAACCGGCGGTCGTCGGCAGGTCCGCGTTCACCGACCAGCCGCCCGCGAACCAGCGGAACTGGTCGTGGGCGCGCTCGACGGCCGCCTTCTCGTCGGGATCCCAGCAGATCGGTATCTGCCCCACGACCCGCGAGTCACCCGGCAGCCCGGTGCCCTTGCGGGCCGCGTGCCAGCCGTCGACGAGGTCCTTGTCCGGTTCGACGGCGATGAGGTGATCCACCAGCGGCGAAAAGGTTTCGACCGACCGCTCCCCGGAGACCGCTGCCGCGATGGCGACCGGCACGTCGGGAAGGTCCCAGAGCCGCGCCGAGTCGACCTCGAAGTACTCGCCCTTCCAGTCGACCAGCTCGCCGGTGAACAACTCCCGGATGATCTGGACGGCCTCGCGAAGCATGTCCTGGCGCCGCTTTACCGTCGGCCACCGCTTCCCGACGACGTGCTCGTTGAGGTTCTCCCCGCTGCCGACGCCGAGGGTGAACCTGCCGTCGGCCAGGATCTGGAGCGTGGCGGCCTGCTGCGCGACGATCGCCGGGTGGTAGCGGATGGTCGGACACGTCACGTAGGTGAACAGCTCGACGCGCTCGGTGGCGTGGGCGACGGCCCCGAGCACGGTCCAGGCGTTCGGGGCATGGCCCTGCGCCGCCAGCCACGGTGAGTAGTGGTCGCTGGAGACTTCGAAGTCGAAGCCGACTCGTTCAGCCGAAATGGCGTAATCGACAAGCTGTTTGGGGGCGCTCTGCTCTGTCATCAGGGTGTAGCCGAATCGCGTCATGGGTGACGCCTACCCCGACGGCGGCGGCGAAAACCGGTTAGAGCCGGTCCTTCACGGCGGCCGACAGTCGCGCGGTGTCCGCTCTGCCCTCGGCGATGGCCAGCGCCGCCTTCATCACCTGACCCATCTGCTTGGTGCCCGGCCGCTGGCCGATCTCCTCGGCGACCTGAGCCATGGCGGTGTTGACCACGTTCGCGAGTTCGTCGTCGTTGAGTTGCACGGGCAGGTAGTCGTCGATCACCTGCGCCTCGGCGCGCTCGTTGGCGGCGAGCTCGCCGCGCCCGTTGGTCACGTAGATCTCGGCGGCCTCGCCTCGCTTGCGCGATTCGCGCGCCAACACCTTGAGCACGTCGTCGTCGGACAGTTCGCGGGCCTGCTTGCCCGACACCTCCTCGGCCTGAATGGCCGCGAGCAACATCCGCAACGTCGCGGTGGTCAGCTTGTCGCGCGCCTTCATCGCCGTCGTGAGATCGGCGCGCAGCCGGTCCTTGAGTTCCGCCATGGCGTAGACGCTACGCCCGGGCTTGGCATCGGAGGTCGCAGTCGACCAGAGCCGTTGTGGATGATGTTCGGTATCGACAGGATGAGAGACATGAGCAGCGACGCCGGCCGTCCGACCCGCGACACCGCCGCCCCCCGGGTCCACCGCCCGCCGCTACCCGTATCCCGCTCATCCCCATCCCGGCTACCCGCACCCCGGCCATCCCTACCCGCCGGCCGGCTACCCGGCGATGGGGCCGCCGCCGGCGCTGCGGCCCGGCATCATCCCGCTGCGACCCCTCACCCTGTCCGACGTGTTCAACGCATCGGTCAACTACGTCAGGACCAACCCGAAGGCGACCCTGGGCCTGACGACCATCGTGGTCGTGGTGTCCCAAGTGGTCGCCCTGCTGCTGCAGATCGGCCCGCTGGCCGCCGCCGGTGTCGCTGTCACCCGGCACCGCAGCGGAATTCGGGCAGGCCGGTGTCTCCGACTCGGCGATCGTCGGACTGCTGCTGTCCAGCGTCGCCAGCATCGTCACCACGGCGCTGGCCGGCATCGTGCTCAGCGGCCTGCTCACGGTCGTGGTGGGGCGGGCCGTGTTCGGTGCGACGATCGGCATCGGTGAGGCGTGGCAGCGGGTGCGCGGGCGGCTGCTTCCGCTTCTCGGTCTCACCGCGCTGGAGGCGCTCGGGGCAGCGGTGTTGATCGCCGTGGTGGTCGGGCTGGTTGTCGCCGTCAGCGAGATTGCCGGTCGCCCTGCGGCTTTCGTAGTTGGCGCGCTATTCGGCCTGGCGGTCTCGCCCTGCTCGTCTACCTCTACACGATGCTGAGCTTCGCGCCGACGCTGATCGTCCTGGAGCGGATCAGCGTGCTGGCGGCGGTCACGCGGTCCTTCACCCTGGTGAAGAACGACTTCTGGCGGGTGTTCGGCATCCGGCTGCTGGCGGTGATCGTGGCGGGCACGGTGTCCGGCGCGGTCACGGTGCCGTTCAGCCTCGCCGGGCAGGTCATGCTGGTGTTGGTGAATCGACCGGCGTGATGATCATCGCCGTCGTCCTCATCACCGTCGGCGGCGCGATCGGCGAGATCATCACGGCGCCCTTCACCGCCGGAGTCGTCGTCCTGCTGTACGCCGACCGCCGAATCCGTTCGGAGGCCTTCGATTTCGTGCTGCAGACCGGTGCGACGGGGCCGATCGAAACGACCGACGACCTCTGGCTGCGGCCGCACCACTGACGTGTCCACCATCGACATCGACCGCGACGCCGCGCACGACGCCGCCCAGCGGGAACTGAGCAAGGCCACCTACCCGCGCGGGTCGCTCACCGATCAATTGCTCCAGTGGCTCGACGACCTGATCTTCAAGGTCATGGCCGGCGGCGCCTCGGTGCCGGGCGGCTGGCTGACCATCACCGTCCTGCTCCTCCTGATAGCAGTCGCGGTCGTCGTCGCCATCCGCGTCGCGCGGCGGACCATGCGCACCAACCGCGGCCGGCCAGCGGGTTGTTCGGATCATCGGATGTCAGCTCCGGCGCGCACCGCTGCGGCGGCCGAAGAGGCTGCTGCGCAAGGTGATTGGACCTCGGCGATCAAGCACCGCCTGCGCGGTATCGCCCGGCATCTCGAGGAGACCGCGGTGCTCATCCGCCGTCCCCGGCCGCACCGCGACCGAACTCGCCGCGACGCCGGCCACGCCCTCCCCGGCCGGGCAGGCGAATTACGCCGCGCGGCAATGGCATTCAACGACGTTACCTACGGTGAGCTACCTGGCACCGAGGCCGCCTACCGGGTGATCGCCGACCTCGACGACCAGTGCTCACCCACGTCACCCCACGGTCCGTGGACTCCCCCGCCGCGCCCCCCGGATGGGCCGAGATCCGATGACCGACACCGGTCCAGGTCGGCCCCACCGTCGTGCAGCGGTGGCGGACGGCGCGCTGGGTGCTGCTGGCACTGGTCGTCATCGTCGGGACATCCGTTATCGCCGCCTATCTAACCGCCCCGCGCCAGGGCGGCCGAATGGACCCCGACGCCACGTCGCCCGACGGCGCGCACGCGTTGGTGACGCTGCTGCAGGAGCGCGGCGTCGACGTGATCCCCGCCGACGACCTCGCGACGGTGGAGCGGTCCGCCCGCCCGGACTCCCTGCTACTCGTCGCGCCGACGCCGTACCTAGTCGACGACGACGGGCTGCGGCGACTCGCCCGGCTGCCCGGTGACGTGCTGCTCGTCGAACCGATCTCCTGGACCAGGGAGGCGCTGGCTCCCGCCGTCCGGGTGGCCGACGGGACCAGCTTCGGCGGCGAGCCGGATTGTGACCTGCGGGCAGCGACGCGCGCCGGTCGAGTTCAACTCGACGTCAGTGACACCTTCGAGCCAGTGTCCCGGGGCTCCGATCTGACCCGCTGCTACGGCGGCGCACTGGTGCGCTACGGCGACCGCGGACGGACGGTGACCGTCGTCGGCACGGCGGACTTCATGACCAATTCCGGTCTGCTGCAGGAAGGCAACGCCGCGTTGGCGATGAACCTGGCGGGGGAACGCCCCCGGCTGATCTGGTATGCACCCACGCGGATCGAAGGCGAATCCGGCGGTGCCACCTCGATCATGGACCTCTTGCCGAGCCGGGTCGGCTGGATCGTTCTGCAACTGGGCCTGACCGTCGTCTTCCTCGCGCTGTGGCGGGCCCGCCGGATCGGCCCCCTGGTCGCGGAGGACCTCCCGGTCGTGGTCCGGGCATCGGAGACGGTCGAGGGCCGCGGTCGGCTGTACCGGTCGCGGCGGGCCCGTGATCGCGCCGCAGCGGCGTTGCGGACCGCCGCACTGCAGCGGATGCTTCCGCGGCTGGGCCTCGGCGCCCGATCGGATCCCGCCGCCGTGGTGCCGACCGTCGCGCATCGCACCGGGTTGCAGCCCGCCGCCGTCGAGTACGCGCTGTACGGACCGGCCCCCACCGACGACGACGAACTCGTCGCCCTGTCCCGGCTCCTCGACGACATCGAAAGGCAGGTCGCCACCTCGTGACCCACCCCCCGACTTCGACAGCGGACTCCGACGGCGCGCGTAATGCGTTGCTGGCGTTGCGCGCCGAGATCGCCAAGGCGGTGGTCGGCCAGGACGCCGTGGTCAGCGGCCTGGTGATCGCGCTGCTGTGCCGCGGCCACGTGCTGCTGGAGGGCGTGCCCGGCGTCGCGAAGACGCTGCTGGTCCGCACCCTGTCGGCCGGCGCTGCAGCTCGACTTCAAGCGCGTGCAGTTCACGCCCGACCTGATGCCCGGCGACGTCACCGGCTCGCTGGTCTACGACGCCCGCACCGCCGAGTTCGAGTTCCGCGCCGGCCCGGTGTTCACCAACCTGCTGCTCGCCGACGAGATCAACCGCACGCCGCCGAAGACCCAGGCTGCGCTGCTCGAGGCGATGGAGGAGCGGCAGGTCACGGTCGACGGCGGACCCGCGCCGCTGCCCGACCCGTTCATCGTCGCCGCGACCCAGAACCCGATCGAGTACGAGGGCACCTACCCGCTGCCCGAGGCGCAGCTCGACCGCTTCCTGCTCAAGCTGAACGTGCCGCTGCCCGCCGCGCGACCAGGAGATCGCGGTGCTGCGCCGGCACGCCGGCGGGCTTCGATCCGCGCGACCTCGCCGCGGCGTTCGGCCGGTCGCCGGGCCCGCCGAGCTGGCGGCAGGCCGCGAGGCGCGTCCGCCGGGTGCTGGTCGCCGCGAGGTGCTCGGCTACATCGTCGACATCGCCGGCGCGACGCGGCAGTTCCCCGCGCTCCAGCTCGGCGTCTCACCGCGCGGCGCGACGGCGCTGCTCGCCACGGCGCGGTCATGGGCGTGGCTGTCGGGGCGCACCTACGTCGCGCCCGACGACGTCAAGGCGATGGCGCGGCCGACGCTGCGGCACCGGATCGCGCTGCGGCCGGAGGCCGAACTCGAGGGAGCCACGCCCGACGGCATCCTCGACGGCATCCTGGCTGCGGTGCCGGTGCCCCGCTAGTGATCCTCACCAGCCGGGCTGGATTGGTGGCGCTGCTGTGCGTGCTGCCGATCGGCGTCTCGCCCTGGCCGGCCGAGACGTTCACCGTCCTGCTTTGTCTGCTGCTGCTGGCGCTCGCCGCCGACGTCGCGTTGGCGGCGAGCACCAGGCGCCTGGGGTGGCGCCGGCTCGGTGACGGCGCGGCGCGGCTCGGTCAGGCCGTGGATGCGACGCTGGTCGTCGAGAACGCCGGGCGCCGGGCGTTCCGGGGCTGGTTCGCGACGCGTGGGCACCGTCGGCCAGGGCGCAGCCGCGCAGCCACTTCGTGAAAGTAGCTGCGGGACAGCGACTTTACGCTCAACACGACGCTGCGACCCGGTTCGGCGGGGTGACCAGCAATCGGCCCTGGTGACCGCCCGCTCCGTGGGGCCGATGGGCCTGGCCGGCAGGCAGACGCTCGCACCGGGTGCCCGCCCAGGTTCGCGTGCTGCCGCCCTTCCTCTCGCGCAAGCACCTGCCGTCCCGGTTGGCCCGGCTGCGCGAACTCGACGGCGCGATCCCGGTGTTGACCCGAGGCCAGGGCACCGAATTCGACTCGCTGCGGGAGTACGTGGTCGGCGACGACGTGCGCTCGATCGACTGGCGGGCCACCGCACGGCGGGCCGACGTCGTGGTGCGCACCTGGCGGCCGGAACGCGACCGCCGCGTGGTCATCGTGCTGGATACCGGCCGGACGTCCGCGGGCCGCGTCGGCGTCGATCCCACCGCCGGCGACCCCAGCGGCTGGCCGCGCTTGGACTGGTCGATGGATGCCGCACTGCTGTTGGCGGCGTTGGCTTCCCGGGCCGGCGATCACGTCGACTTCATCGCCCACGACCGGGTGCCGCGGGCCGCGGTGTTCAACGCGACCCGCACCGAACTGCTGCCCCAGCTCGTCGAGGCGATGGCGCCGTTGCAGCCGGCACTGGTCGAGTCCGATGCCACGGCGATGGTCGCCACGGTGCAGCGCCGCGTCCGGGGGCGCGCCCTGGTCGTGCTGCTGGCCGACCTGAATCCGTCGGCACTCGACGAGGGACTGGTCGGCGTCCTGCCCCGGCTGGCGGCGAAGCATCACGTGGTGATCGCGGCGGTCGGCGATCCGCGCGTCGACCGGTTGGCGGCCGGGCGGTCCGACGCGGCCGAGGTGTACGACGCCGCCGCGGCCGAACGGGCCCGCAACGACCGCGGTGCCGTCACGGCCCGGCTTCGCCGGCACGGCGTCGACGTGGTGGACGCACAGCCTGAGGACCTGGCGCCCGCGCTGGCCGACCGGTACCTGGCGATGAAGGCCAGCGGACGGCTGTGACGCGCTAGCTGGTCGGCACCAGATCGGGCGCGTCGTCGACGTCGCCCGTCTCACCGGCTCGGACGGCCCGCCGTCCGAAGTGCACGACGTAGGACAGGAAGGCGGCGTCGGCCGCCACGCCAATCCCGATGCGCACGGCCGTCGGCAGCGGTGATGGGGTGACCAACGACTCGATCAACCCGGATGCGAGCAGCACGACCACCAGTCCGACCGCCACCGAGACGACGGCGCGGCCCTGCTCGGCGAGCACCTGACTGCGCGGCCGATCGCCAGGGGCCACCACCGACCAGCCCAGCCGCATGCCGGCCGCGGCCGCGAGGAACACCGCCGTCAGCTCGAGCAGTCCATGCGGGGTGAGCAGGCTCAGGAAGAGCCCACCCCGGCCCGCGTCGAACATGAGTCCCCCGACCACGCCAAGGTTGGCGGCGTTGGAGAACAGCACGTACGGAATGGGCAGCCCCAGGACGACCGCGTAACCGATGCACTGCGCGGCCACCCAGGAGTTGTTGAGCCACACCCGAAGCCCGAACGAGCCGGCCGGATTCTCGCTGTAGTAGGAGGCGAAGTCGTGGTTCACCAGCTGCCTGACGTCGGTCGGGGTGCCGACGACGGCCTGCACCTCCGGGTTGCCGGCCACCCACACTCCCATCGCGGCGGCCACGACGAAGAACGCGACGGCCGATCCGAGCCACCACCGCCACGACCGGTACGCCACGACGGGGAACGACACCGTCCAGAACCGGGTGAACTCACTGCCGAGGGGGGCGTGGGCGCCAGTGACCGCCGCGCGCGCCCTCGCGACCAGCCCCGACAGCCTGCCGACGAGAACCGAGTCGCTCGACGCGCTGCGCACCATCGACAGGTGGGTCGACACCCGCTGGTAGAGGTCGACCAGCTCGTCGACCTCGGCCCCGGTCAGCTTGCGGCGACGCTTGACCAGGTGCTCCAGCCGGTCCCACGCCGGCCGGTGGGCCAGCACGAATGCGTCGACATCCACCCGGCGAATCCTAGTAGCGTTGGTCGTCATGGTGGCCCAGCCGCAGTCGATGGTCACGGGCGACGCCGTCGTGCTGGACGTCCAGATCGCTCAACTGCCGGTCCGTGCGCTGGCCGCGCTCATCGATCTGACGGCGATCGGCATCGCCTACGTCGTCGGGGTCATGCTGTGGGCCCTGACCATCTATGACTTCGACGACGCCCTCTCGGCGGCGGTGCTGATCGTCTTCACCGTCCTGAGCGTGGTCGGCTATCCGATCGCCTTCGAGACCGCGACCAGGGGCCGGTCGCTGGGCAAGATGGCGCTCGGCCTGCGGGTGGTCTCCGACGACGGCGGCCCGGAACGCCTGCGCCAGGCCATCTTTCGGGCGCTGTCGGGCTTCATCGAGATCTGGATGTTCGCCGGCGGCCCGGCGGTGGTGTGCAGCATGGTCTCGGCGCGGGGCAAACGGATCGGTGACGTGTTCGCCGGAACCATGGTCATCAGCGAGCGCGGCCCGAGGATGCCGCCGCCGGTGCCGATGCCGCCGGGACTGGCGTGGTGGGCGTCGTCGCTGCAGCTGTCCGGACTGCGTCCCGAGCAGGCCGACCTGGCGCGCCACTTCCTGGCCCGCGCGCACCAGTTGCAGCCCGCGGTCCGCGACCAGATGGCGCACCGGATCTACTCCGAGGTGGTGGCGCAGGTGTCGCCGCCGCCACCGGCGACCGCGCCGCCGCCCCTGGTGCTCGCGGCCGTGCTGGCCGAGCGTCACCGCCGCGAATTATCCCGGCTGCAGCAGCCGGCAGCCGCCCAGCCACCGGCCGTCGTGCCCCCGACGCCGGGCCGATTCGACGTCGCCCCGCCGGCGGAGCCCCCCCGTCGCACACCCACGGAGGGTTTCGCCCGGCCGGACTAGTGAGACACCTCTGTCCCACTACGGGTACGTCATGCTATATTTGTGTACATGAATGCGCCAACGCCGATCGAGGGTGGATCACGCTCGCGCACCCGCCGGGCGATCCTCGATGCCGCCATGGCCGTGCTCGGCGACAATCCGAATGCGTCCCTTGGTGACGTCGCCGCGGCGGCCGACGTGGGCCGCAGCACGTTGCACCGGTACTTCGCCGAACGCACCGACCTGATGCGGGCCCTCGCCCTGCACGTGCACGCGCTGAGCAAGTCGGCCATCGAGCGAGCAGAGCCCAACTGTGGGCCTCCGGTCGAGGCGTTGCGCCGGGTCGTCGAGTGTCAGCTGGACCTGGGCCCGATCGCGTCGTTCGTCTACTGCGACTCGTCGATCGTGCGCGATCGCGAGCTGACCGCGGAACTCGACACTGGCGACGAACTGATCGTCGAGGTGCTTGACCGGGTGGCCACCCAGGGCGCCGCCGGACCGCCGGGATGGCCTCGGCTGGTCTTCTGGGCGCTCCTGGACGCCGGCCACGACGCCGCGCGTCAGGGCGCTCCCCGCGTCCAGGTGGTCGACGCCATCATGGCCAGCCTCACCCAGGGCACCATCAACCCCAATAAGTCGTGACGTCAGGGCCTTTGGGCCCGACGTAGTTCTCAGGAGCAGACGAATGTCCCTCAACCTGGACGTCACCCCGACGTCCACCCCGACACCGCGGCGCGCGTGGTTCGCGCTCGCGGTGCTTGCGCTGCCGGTGTTGCTGATCGCCGTGGACAACACTGTGCTCGCCTTCGCGCTGCCCAGCATCGCCCAGGACTTCCGGCCGTCCGCCCCCACCCAGTTGTGGATCGTCGACGTCTACTCCCTGGTGCTGGCCGCCCTGCTGGTGACGATGGGCAGCCTCGGCGATCGCATCGGCCGGCGTCGGCTGCTGGTGATCGGCGCCGCCGGCTTCGCGGTCGTGTCGGTCGCTGCGGCGTTCGCCCCCAGCGCCGCGGCCCTGGTGGCGGCGCGCGCCCTGCTCGGCGTGTTCGGGGCGATGCTGATGCCCTCCACGCTGTCGCTGATCCGCAACATCTTCACCGATGCCTCCGCGCGCCGCCTCGCGATCGCCCTGTGGGCGTCGTGCTTCACCGCGGGGTCGGCGCTGGGCCCCATCGTCGGCGGGCTGCTCCTGCAGCACTTCGGTTGGCGCGCCGTCTTCCTCGTCGCCGTGCCGATCCTGGTGCCGCTGCTGGTGCTGGCGCCTCGGCTGGTGCCCGAGTCCCGGGATCCGAACCCCGGGCCGCTCGACCCGTTCAGCGTCCTGCTGACGCTGACCACCATGCTGCCCATCGTCTGGGCGGTGAAGGCGGCGGCGCACGACGGGTTGTCGTGGTTCGTGGTCGCCGCCCTCGTGATCGGCGTCGGCTCGGGCGTGCTCTTCGTGCGGCGTCAACGCCGAAGCGCGACACCGATGCTCGACGTCGGCCTGTTCGCCAATGCACCCTTCACGTCGTCGATCCTGGCGAACTTCCTGTCCATCGTCGGTCTCATCGGGTTCATCTTCTTCATCTCGCAGCACCTCCAGTTGGTGCTGGGGCTGAGCCCGCTGGCCGCGGGCCTGGTCACGCTGCCCGGCGCGGCGCTGTCGATGATCGCGGGCATCGGAGTGGTGCCGTTGGCCCGGCGCATCGCCCCCGACACCCTGATGATCATCGGGCTGGTGCTGGTGGCGGCGGGGTTCCTGGCCATCCTGCTGTTCCGGCACGACCTGACTGTCGTGGCCATCATCATCTCCTTCATCATCCTGGAGATCGGCGTCGGCATGTCGCAGACCATCTCCAACGACACCATTGTCGCGTCGGTCCCAGCCGCGAAGTCCGGTGCGGCGTCGGCAGTTTCGGAGACCGCGTACGAACTGGGCGCGGTCGTCGGCACGGCCACCCTTGGCACCATCTTCACGGCTTACTACCGCACCGCGGTGGAACTTCCCGGTGGGCTCACCGCGGCACAGTCCGCCGACGCCAGGGAGAGCATCGGGGGCGCCGCGTCGGTGGCGCAGACCCTGCCGCCGGCTCTGGCCAACCGACTGATGGACTCGGCACGGGTGGCGTTCGACGCCGGCATCGCGCCGACGGCGACCATCGCGGCGGTGCTGGTGCTGATCGCGGCCGCCGTCGTCGCGGTGTCGTGCCGGGGTGTCACCGGCTGCGCAGCCCGACAAGGATCAGCACCGCGCTCAGCAGCGGCGCCACCGTCCGAACGTGGTTCCATGCCGTCCACGGGCCGAGGTACGCGCGCCATTCCCGCAACGCGTCCGCTGCGGACAGACCCGACGGATCCACCGCCGCCAGCCGATCGTTCAACGGAACGTTGACCGCGACCGTGACGACGAAGGCCACCAGCCCCAGCCCGACGCCCGCCAGCACGTACCCGGTGCCCGGCTCGGACCGCTTGACCAGCGCGGCGACGCCCGCGGCCAGCGCCAGCACCGTCGCTCCCATGAACAGCGTCAGGAATGGACCGTTGGCCTGAGCTTCGGCGTTGATGCCGCGCATCGCCGCGATCGCCTCGACCGGCTGGGCGCGGTCCAGCCCGGCTATCACGAAGGTCGAGAAGGCGAAGAAGACTCCGGCGACGACGGCGCCGGACACCGCGGCGGCGGAAGTGGCGATCAGGTACGGGTTGCTTGTCATGCGATTCAGTCAATCCCGCCGTAGCGAGATGATCAATCGTCGAACGTCCGAAATTCATACGCGAGCGTCTACATTGAACGGGTGGACGCACTCGGCGGACTGCTCGACGGGGTGCGCGCCCGCGGCGCCTTCGTCCTGCGACTGTCCCTGGACCCACCGTGGTCGATGCGCATCCAGGACGACGCCCCGCTGACGCTGATCTGCGTCACCCACGGCAGTGCCGTCATCGTGACCGACTCCGGCGAATCCTTCGACGTCGGCCCCGGTGACGTCGCCGTCGCGCGCGGCGTCGAGCACTACCTGTTCGCCGACCGGGCGACGACCGAACCGCAGGTCGTCATCCACCCGGGCAACCGCTGCACGACGCTGCGCGGGGAGGACCTGCGCTTCGAGATGTCGGTGGGCGTGCGCACCTGGGGCAACACCGCAGCGGGCGCCGACCGCGCGGTCGTCTGCGCCTACGAGGGCCGCAGCGAGGTGAGTCATCGCCTGCTGCAGGCACTTCCGACGGTGCTGGTGGTGCGGGGACAGGCGTGGCAGAGTCCGCTGGTGGCGCTGCTGGCCGACGAGGCGGGCCGGGACGGTCCTGGCCAGTCGGCCTACCTCGATCGGCTACTGGATCTGCTCCTGCTCGACGTGCTCCGCAGCTGGTTCGACGGCGCCGGGCAGGCCCCGACCTGGTGGCATGCCGAGCACGACCCCCTCGTCGGGCCCGCGCTGCGCTTGATCTACAACAATCCCGAACACCCCTGGACGGTGGCGAATCTGGCTGCGGCCGTTGGGAGTTCGCGGGCCGTGTTCGCGCGCCGGTTCGCCGAACAGGTGGGCGAACCCCCGATCGCCTTCCTCACCGGGTGGCGGCTGGCGCTGGCCGCCGACCTGCTGCGGGACGGCGCAGACACCATCGCCGCAGTGGCGCGCCGGGTCGGCTACGGCACCCCGTTCGCATTGAGCAGTGCCTTCAAGCGGGCGTATGGCGTCAGCCCCAACACCCATCGCCTCGCCGCGCGCAACGCCTAGCCGCCCGCGGAGTCGGCAGGCGTCGTCGACCGGATGGCCAGGACGCCGGCCAGCGAGGTCGCGGCGATGGCGATGATGGCGCCGAGCACCAGCGCCGCCGGCTCGCCGGGCAGCAGCAGGTGTTCCTCGGTCCCTACCGTCGCCGCCGCCACGGGAACCCCGAGTTGGGCAGCCGACAGCACCGCCAGCGTCAGGGGTTGTTTGAGCACCCGGCCGATGGCAGTGCGCCAGCACGGCCCCGAGCCCCAGCGCCACCCCGAGGACGACGAACTGCGGGTGCTCCCCCAGATCGCGGACCTGCAGCGAGGCGCCCAGCCAGACGAAGAACAGCGGCGCGAAGAACCCGTCGGTGATCCCGAACAACTGCCGGGCCAGCCGCCTCGGCGGACCGATCGATGCGACCACCAGTCCCAGCGCGAAGCCCGCCAACATGATCGATACGTGCGTGGTGATCGCCAGCGCGGCCAGCCCGAAGAGCATCGCCAGGCTGAGTCTCAGTTCGAGCGCGAACTTCTGCTTCTCCGAGTATCGGTGCAGGCGCTTGCGGAGCCCCGGGCGTTGGCCCACCGCAGGATCACGAAGAGCACGGCCGCGGACACCGCGATCGCTGCCGCACCGACGGCGGCCCGCGGCGCCCGCGACGGGTCGATGACCAGTGGAAGCAGCACGATGCATGCGGTGTCGGCCACCGCGATCTGCGCGGTCACCGACAGCACGGGCGGACCGGTCAACCCCAGGTCGTCGATGATCGGTAGGGCCAGCGCCGCCGACGAGGAGGCCATCAGCACCCCGTAGAGCGCAGCGTGCCCGGTGTCGAAGACCGCCGCCAGCGCCACTCCCAGCACGGCCGCGACCGCGCCGACCAACACGGCGCGCAGCAGCGCTGCCGGCACGGCCGAACGCATCGCCCGGTCGCGGATGGGGACGTGGGTTCCTACCACGAACATCACCAGCGCGAAGCCGATGTTGGCCAGCAGCTGGAACGTCGGGTCGGTGTCGTCGAGGATTCCGAATCCGGTGCGGCCCAGCACGATTCCCACCAGCAGCTCGCCGACTACGACGGGCAACCGCAGCCGGGGCATCGAGGCGAGCAGCGGCCCGGCCAGGCCCGCGACCACCAGCAGCGCCAGTGTGCCGAAACCGAAGTGCGTCATCTCAGCGCGGTGACTGCCACGACACCAGCCGGCAGGGAATGGGCGTGTTCTCGTCGGTCAGGTAGCTTGCGCAGACGCGGTGATACCCGTCGGCGATCTGCAGCGCCACGTCGTCGAGGACCCGGCCCCTCACCAGCAGGATCGGCGAAAGCCTCTTGCCCGCATCGATTTTGGCGAGATCCGCCTTCACCCGCACATTGGTGGCCGGCAGCAGGTCCAGGCGGGCGGCGCGAAGGATGTCCTTGGCCTTGCGCAGCGAGGTGGCCTCGGCCCGCAGCGCGTCGACCGTGGTGCCGACGGCGTCGGCCTCGCTGATGAGGCTGAGGTAGTCGGCCGCCGCGGCGTAGTCGTGGTCCTCGGGATCGTCGAGCCACTTGACACTCATCGGGACACCATAGGCGGGGAGGCTGTCAAAGAGATGCAGCATGCGAGGGTTTTCCCCCATTCGTTCGGCACCCAACGGCGTTAAGGTTGTCGGCAAGCGTCTGGGGAGGCCCGCACGTCGCAAGGATTCGGGGGAATCATGTCCACTTCGGAAACCATCGCCTCGGCCGACGCTCATCTCGAGGCCGTGCTCGTGGCCTTGACGCTCGACGAGTTGAGCGGCATCCAGGACGTGCTGTTCGACCAGCTGCGGACGGGGCTCCCCTCGACCGAGCAGATCACCAAGGCCCTCGAGCGACAGAGCGCCGAGGTGGCCGCCTGGTTCCGGTTCCGAGAGTCCCCTGGCGAGGCCGTCAAGATCGTCATGCTGCTCGGGGCGCTCGCCGTCGCGATCGCCTGGCTTACCCATCGCAACATGCCGGCTCCGGCGCGGCGGTTGCAAGACGCCATGGCGCGGGTCCGCGAGGACCACGTCTACATGTTGCCGATCCCGCGCAGCGACCCGTGTTTCTGCGGCAGCGGTGGCCGTTTCCGGGCCTGCCACGGCAGGCCACCGGTGGCCGCACCCGCCGTCTGACGGCCGGTCACGACGTCTCCGACCACCGGAACACGGAGATGCAGCCGATCAACCCGCCGATGCTCCACGTCAGCAGCACGAAGAAGATGCGCCAGTGCTCCCAGCTCCCGGCCGGTTCGAACGCCACCATGTCGGGCGGCAGCAACACCGACCGGAAGCAACCGACGTCGGCCCGTCGTCTCACCACTGAGCACGAAACATTCTGTGCCGCATGCACTCTGTCGCGCGTTCCGGCTGAACCGGGCGGTGTCGCGGTCAGCGGGGGCGAAGGCGGCGCGGCGTCGCCGTCGTATCCGTCACGAAGTCGTAGGAAGATGGACCGATGCCGGCGCGCCGACACTCCGCCTGGGCGGTCAAGCTGGTGGTCGGCCGCGGTGGGGCGTCGCAGCAGAGCATCGTCGACGAACTACGCCGGGTGATCCTCGATGGCGCCGTCCCGCCGGGCACTCCCATCCCCGTCGGGGAGATCGCCGATCTGTTCGGCGTCAGCCACATCCCGGTCCGGGAGACCCTGAAGATCCTCACCGGCGAAGGCCTGGTCGCCCATCAGCCGAACGTCGGCTACGCGGTCGCGCGGTTGACCGCCCGGGAACTGGCCGAGATGTACATCGTCCGGGAGACCCTGGAGTCGGCCGCGCTGGCGGCGGCCGTGGTGCTGGCCACCGATGACGAGCGCGCGCACGTCTCGCGGACCAACCGACTCCTCGAAGACGCCGTGGCCGACGACGATCCGCAGACCTATCACCGGCAGAGTCGCATCTTCCACCTGGGTCTGACCCGGCCGTCGGGCATGCTGCGTCTCATCCACATGCTCGAATCCGCCTGGAACGTCACCGAACCCGTTCAGGTCATGGTTCACGTCGCGCACGCCCAGCGCGCGCGCCTGCACGAGGACCACGGGAGATGCTCGACGCCTTCCTCGCGCGCGACGTCGAGCGACTCCTGGCCACCAGCGCCGCACACCATCGCCGACTCAACGCGGTGGTCGCGACGCTGCCGTCGAACACCGGACTGGTGGCGGGCGAGGGCTGAGCGGGCCTACGCCGACGACGATCCGACGAACGGCTGGCGAACGAAGATATATCTTCGCCGCAACGGCCCTGCAACAACTCCCGGCTAGCTTTTCCCAATCGCCATGCACACCTGCACGCAGATCAGGAGCTAGCCATGACAGACGTCAAAGAACCACCGCCCAGCGCCGTGGTCGCCGCCGGAGACATCGTCGAAGCGGCCGGCCATCCCGTCGGCAGCGGCGTGATCAAGAGCGACTACGACCCGCGGCTGACCAACGAGGACCTCGCGCCGCTGGGCAAGCAGACCTGGGGCGCGTACAACATCTTCGCGTTCTGGATGTCCGACGTGCACAGCGTCGGCGGCTACGTGACCGCGGGCAGCCTGTTCGCGCTCGGCCTGACCAGCTGGCAGGTGCTCATCGCGCTGCTCGTCGGCATCGTCATCGTCCAGTTCTTCTGCAACCTGGTCGCCAAGCCGAGCCAGCAGGCCGGCGTGCCGTACCCGGTGGCCTGCCGCGCGCCGTTCGGCGTCCTGGGCGCGAACATCCCGGCGATCATCCGCGGCCTGATCGCGGTGGCCTGGTACGGCGTTCAGACCTACCTGGCCGCGGCGTCGCTGGACATCGTGTTCCTCAAGCTGTGCCCCGGCCTGGCGCCGTACGCCGACGTCCACGCAGTACGGGTTCCCGGGCCTGTCCGCGCTCGGCTGGGGCAGCTTCACGCTGCTGTGGGTCGCTGCAGGCGGCGGTGTTCTGGCGCGGCATGGAGACCATCCGCAAGTTCATCGACTTCGGCGGCCCCGCCGTCTACGTCGTGATGTTCATGCTGTGCGGCTACCTGCTGTGCGAAGGCGGGCTGGCACATCAACCTCAACCTCGGCGGCGAGCAAGTAACCGGCTGGACGCTGGTCCGGTCATGCTCGGCGCGATCGCGCTGGTGGTGTCGTACTTCTCCGGCCCGATGCTCAACTTCGGCGACTTCTCCCGCTACGGCAAGTGCTTCGAGGCGGTCAAGAAGGGCAACTTCCTCGGCCTGCCGGTCAACTTCCTGGTGTTCTCGCTGCTGGTCGGTCATCACCGCCTCGGCGACGGTGCCGGTGTTCGGCGAGCTGATCACCGACCCGGTCCAGACCGTGCGCAGATCGACAGCACGTTCGCGATCGTGCTCGGCGCGCTGACCTTCGCCATCGCGACCATCGGCATCAACATCGTCGCCAACTTCATCTCGCCCGGCGTTCGACTTCTCCAACGTCAGCCCGCAGAAGATCAGCTGGCGGATGGGCGGCATGATCGCCGCCGTCGGCTCGGTGCTGCTCACGCCGTGGAACCTGTACAACAACCCGGACGTCATCCACTACACGCTGGAGCCGCTCGGCGCGTTCATCGGCCCGCTGTTCGGCGTCCTGATCGCCGACTTCTACCTGGTGCGCAAGCAGAAGATCGTCGTCGACGACCTGTTCACCCTGTCCGAGACCGCGAACTACTGGTACCGCAAGGGCTACAACCCGGCCGCGATGGTCGCCACCGTGGTCGGCGCCGTCCTCGCGGTGGCGCCGGTGCTGGTGGGCGGCTCGTGTTCGGCATGGCCAGCGCCGCGCAGTACAGCTGGTTCATCGGCTGCGGGGTCGCACTGGGCCTGTACTTCCTGCTGGCCACCCGCGGCCCGTGGCGGTCGTCGGCGCTGCGCGTCGCCGAGGGCGCGACGCTGGTCGATGCGGAGCACGAAACCGCCTGAGGCGCCACCTGCGCCGTGACGCTAGGCAGTCGGTATCCGGTTGAAGAATTGATGGGTGAGACCACTCGGCGTGGTGACCGACTCGACCACGAACTGCTCCCGAAGATCGCCGAGTCCATCCCATAGCGCGACGCCGCGCCCGAGCACTACCGGCACGACCACCAAGTGCATGAAGTCGACCAGATCGGCCTGCAGGAACTGACGAACAGTGGTTGGCCCACCGCCGAGGCGCACATCGCGACCGTCGGCCGCATCTTGGGCAAGGCGCAGAACCTCTTCCACGGAACCGCTGACGAAATGGAAGCTCGTACCGTTGGCGAACTCGATCGGCGGGTGCGCGTAATGGGTCATGACGAACACCGGCGTTCGAAACGGTGGCTCGTCACCCCACCATCCCCGCCAACCATCGTCCGGCCATTCACCGCTCTGCGGGCCGAATTTTCGCCGTCCCATGATCTCGGCGCCGATTCCCTGACTCCACATACTGGTCAGCGCGTGATCGGCGGTGATGGGGGCGTGCACCTTGTCGACTCCGTAGATGAAGCGGCCGTCGAACTGGCCGAAGAGTTGCTCAGCGCCACCGATGGGGGCGAAGGTCACGTAGAACAGCTTCGGTGATTACGATCCAGTGGGACGACGACGACACCCTCTTCTACGGCCGCGCCGCCCTCGAGTTCGTGGTTGCGGCGACGCGGCCATGGAGGAGCTGTGGGCGCGCTGGCTCGTCACCGGCGATCGACGAGAGCGGCGCGCAGATAGGTCCGACAGTAATGGTTGCATCGCGATAGTTTCCGATATATCGTCAACGTATCGAGAAGCGCATTCGGCGTTCCTCAGCCTTAAGGAGACAATTCATGAACACCCCATTCACACCCCCAGAAGGTCCATTCGGACCAGCATCCCCCGGCGGATTCGGCTTCGGCCCCGTCGACCGTCGCGTCATGCACGAGCAGCGCCGTCAGGCCCGTCGAGACTTCCGCGACCACGTCCGCGAGCACCGCGGTGACGCCGGCTTCGGTGGCTTCGGTCCCGGCCGCGGCTTCGGTGGTCCCGGCTTCGGTGGCCCCGGCTTCGGCTTCGGTCCCGGTGGCGGCCCACGTGGCGGCGGTCGGCGTGGCGGAGGACGCGGCAAGCGTGGCGACGTGCGCGCCGCCATCCTCACGCTGCTCGTCGAGCGGCCCATGCACGGCTACGAGATGATTCAGGAGATCGCCGAACGCAGCCAGGATCTGTGGAAGCCGAGCCCCGGCTCGGTCTACCCCACCCTGCAACTGCTGGTCGACGAAGACCTGATCGTCGGCACCGAGAGTGAGGGCAGCAAGAAGCTGTTCGAGCTCACCGAGGCCGGTCGCGCCGCGGCCGAGAAGATCGAGACGGCTCCGTGGGACGAGATCACCCAGGGCGCGGACCCCGGCGCGGTCAACCTGCGCAGCGCAGTCGGTCAGCTGATGGGCGCCGTCAGGCAGTCCTTCTTCGCGGCGTCGGCCGACCAGCAGAAGCGCATCGTCGACATCGTCAACAACGCCCGCAAGGAGATCTACCAGGTCCTCGGCGAGACCGAGTAACCAGCGATTCGTAAGGAATCAGCGGGGCGCATTCGGATTGAATGCGCCCCGTTCGCTGTTGGATGACGGCATGAGCAAGTTCCAACTGGGATCATTCACCGTCAATCGCGTCGGCTTCGGAGCGATGCAGCTACCCGGACCAGGGGTCTTCGGCCCCCCACGCGACCACGATCAGGCCATCAAAGTGCTGCAGCGCGCCGTCGAACTCGGGGTCGACCACATCGACACCGCGCAGTTCTACGGGCCAGACGTCGCCAACCAACTCATCCGCGAAGCGCTGCATCCCTATGACGAGGGCCTGGCGCTGGTGAGCAAGGTCGGCGCGCGACGCGATGCCGAAGGCAACTGGATTCCCGCCGCGCAACCCGACGATCTGCGGGCCGACATCGAGGTCAACCTGCGCGAGCTCGGGGTGGACCAGTTGGCCGCAGTCAACCTGCGCATCCACGGGGACGATCCCGCCGCCGCCGCCGAGGTCGACCACGAGCTTTTCGACCGGCAGCTGACGGCCATGATCGCCGCCCGCGACGAGGGCCTCATCGGCGGTATCGGGCTGTCCAGCATCACCGTCGAGCACCTTCGGATCGCTCTGCAGCGCACCGACATCGTCACGGTGCAGAACGCCTACAACCTGGTCGACCGGGCATCGCAGCCGGTGCTGGACCTGTGCACCGAACGCGGCATCTCGTTCGTCCCGTTCTTCCCACTGGGCTCGGCGTTCAACGCCGACAACCCGGTGCTCGGCCATCCAGCGGTGAAGCAAGCCGCCGCCGACCTGGGCCACACCCCCGCCCAGATCGCGCTGGCCTGGACGCTGGCCGTCGCGCCCAACGTGTTGCTGATCCCCGGCACGTCGTCGGTGGCACACCTCGAGGAGAACCTCGCCGTCGCCGACATCGAGCTGCCCACCGACGTCGTCGCCGCCATCTCGGGGACCTAGCCGACCGACGGCGATGGGTCATCATGGTTGACATGGGTGTCGCGACCGACCGAATCGACCGCATGCCGCGAGGCGGGCCCGACGCGTCGTGTCTGGACCGTCTGCTCGAGACCGACCGTCCGGAGTACCTCGACCGCGACGACGTCGACCCGGAGGTCAAGGCAGGCATCGTCAGGGCGCTGGAGCGCACCGGCGAGTGGTTCGGCAACCACGAGAGTTCGCGTTCATCGCCCTCGAAGAGGTCGCCGACGTGCCCGACCCCAGCATCCTCGAACTGGGGTCGGGGCACGGCGGGCTGTCCGCCAAGCTGCTGGAGATGCACCCCACCGCACGCGTCACCGTGACCGACCTCGAACCGAAATCGGTGCGGGCGATC
Source organism: uncultured Actinomycetota bacterium (assembly GCA_963846985.1). Taxonomy (GTDB): domain Bacteria; phylum Actinomycetota; class Actinomycetes; order Mycobacteriales; family Mycobacteriaceae; genus Mycobacterium. The sequence goes on along the minus strand of CAWJYC010000019.1, from coordinate 110,065 downwards.
GCGGCGGGTCCGCTCGCAGCCGAGGAGCGCGCCACGGTCCGAAGGATGGACGCCACCGACATCGAAGCCGCCGACGGATCCTTCGACCTCGCCGTGTTCGCGCTGTCGTTTCACCATCTGTCACCACCCCAGGCGGCACGGGTGATTGCCGAGGGCACCCGGGTTGCCGACAAGCTGCTGATCATCGACCTGCCGCGACCGCCAGCGCCGATTCACCTCCTCCGGTTGGCCGCAATGCTGCCGTTGGCGCCGTTCGTCCCCTTCGTGCACGACGGGGTGATCAGCTCGCTGCGCACCTACAGCCCATCGGCGTTGCGCACCTTGGCGGCCCATGCCGACCCGGCCATCCGCCTCGAGTTGCGCGGCGGCCTGGTCAGTCCGCAGGTGGCCATCGCCTCTCGGCGCCGCGACGACGCGACGTGGGCTGAGCCGGCGTGCCCGTCCTCCCGGTGTCGCACTCGGACGTCCTCGACCAGGTGGCGGTATCGACGCGCCGCAGTACGCCAGGCGGCGCAACCACACTGACGGGGGCACTCGCATCTCGGCGTTCCTGACCCGCGGTCTGGTGTCGCTGCCCGAGGTGCGCGACGAGGTGCTGCGACGGTACAGCCCCGCCCAGCCGGCAAGTTCGTCTTCGACTGGCGTGGCGCGAATACTGGCAGCGAGAGTGGACGTACCGCCGAGACGCGATCTTCTCGGACGTGAAGGGGCCGCAGCACCCGGTCAGCTCCACCCGGCTGCCCCGGGCGGTGCTCGAGGCAGATACCGGAATCGACGCGCTCGACGCCGCGATCCGCGGCCTGTACGACGCCGGCTACGCGCACAACCACGAGCGAATGTGGTTGCCGGCGTTGGTCTGCAACACCGCCCGCACCCACTGGTGGCGGCCGAGCAAGTGGATGTACTACCACCTGATCGATGGCGACCCCGCCAGCAACAGCCTGTCCTGGCAATGGATGTGCGGCACCTACGGCCACAGAAATACCTTGCAGCGCAACAGAACCTGAACAAGTTCTCCGCATACCACCAACGCGGCAGCAGCATCGATCACGACTACCACGTGCTCGCCGACCTGTCCGTCCCCGACGAGCTCCCGATCGCGCCGACGTCAACCTCGCGTGGACGGCGCCGACGAGCGACCCGCTGACGATCGATTTGGCCAAGCCCACGGTGCTCTATCACTCAATTCTGGCTCAACGGTCAATGACGGGCGGACCAGGATGCCAATCGCGTCGTCCTTCGAGCCGAGCTGGTTCGCCCGGTTTCCGGTCGGCCCGCTGGTCACCGAGTACATCGTGCGATGCGCCCGCGAGATCGCCGGCGCGCAGGTGGTGGTGGCCGATTCGACGACCTGCCACTGCCGGGCGAGGTCTCCGTCATGCACCATCCCTCGGTGTCGCACTGGCGTGGCACGGCCGACACGATGCCGCGGCTCTTCCCCGAGGTACCGGACCGGTCGTAAGCCGCCTTCACGAGTTTTTGAAACAATGCCAAAGAACGACGAGTAAAGGATTGCGTGCTGTGCGGACGGCCGTTCACCAACCGCAAGAAGTGGCGGCAGCGCGGACAGTGGGACCAGGGGATCTACTGCTCCGAACGCTGCCGGCGCGCAGCGAAGTGACGCAAGCGCCGCAGACCCGCCGCTAGGCTCGACGGCGTGGGCGAAGACGTCACGCAGACCGAGTTCAGCCGTGCACAGCGGCTCCAGTACCGACGGAAGGTGCAGCTGAGCCTGGACGTGTTCGAGACGATGCTGGCACAGTCGAGCTTCGAGTTCGAACGCCCGCTGACCGGCATGGAGATCGAGTGCAACCTCGTCGACGGTGAGTACCAACCGGCGATGACCAATCGGGAAGTCCTGGCCTCCATCGCCGACCCGGCCTTTCAAACCGAGTTGGGCGCCTACAACATCGAGTTCAACGTCCCGCCGCGGCCGTTGCCCGGCCGCGCGGCCTCGAGCTGGAGAAGGAGGTTCGCGCCAGCCTCAACGCCGCCGAGACGAAGGCCAACTCCAACGGTGCGCACATCGTGATGATCGGCATCCTGCCGACCCTGATGCCCGAGCACCTGTCGGCCGGCTGGATGAGCGAGTCGACGCGCTACAGGCGCTCAACGACTCGATCTTCACTGCCCGCGGTGAGGATATCCTGATCGACATCGACGGCGCCGAGCGGCTGGCTCTGCAGTCCGCCTCGATCGCGCCCGAATCCGCCTGCACCAGTATGCAATTGCACCTGCAGGTGGCGCCGGGCGACTTCGCCAGGACCTGGAACGCCGCGCAGGTGCTGGCCGGGCCGCAGCTGGCGCTGGGCGCCAACTCGCCGTACTTCCTCGGCCACGAGCTGTGGGCCGAGACCCGCATCGAGCTGTTCCTGCAGGCCACCGACACCCGGCCCGAGGAGCTCAAGACCCAGGGCGTGCGGCCGCGGGTGTGGTTCGGGGAGCGCTGGATCACCTCGATCTTCGACCTGTTCGAGGAGAACGTCCGGTACTTCCCGGCGCTGCTGCCCGAGGTGTCCGACGAGGATCCGGTCGCGGAGCTTGCCGCCGGTCGCACGCCCGAGCTGTAGGAGTTGCGGCTGCACAACGGCACCGTCTACCGGTGGAACCGACCGGTCTACGACGTGGTGAACGGGCGCCCGCACCTACGGGTGGAGAACCGGGTGCTGCCCGCGGGTCCGACCGTGATCGACATGCTGGCCAACTCGGCGTTCTACTACGGCGCGCTGAGGGCGCTGTCCGACGACGACCGGCCGGTCTGGACCAAGCTGTGTTTCGATGCCGCCGAAGGCAATTTCGTGGCGGCCGCCCGGCACGGGATGGATGCCCGGTGTACTGGCCCGGGTTCGGCGACGTGACCCCGGACGAGCTGGTGCTGCGCGAGCTGCTGCCGCTGGCGCACGAGGGTTTGGAGCGGTGGGGCGTGTCGACGGAGGTCCGCGACCGGTTCCTCGGCGTCATCGAGGGCCGGGCCAAGCCGGCCGCAACGGTGCGGTGTGGCAGGTCGACACCGTGCGCGCGTTGCAGGAACGTGGACTGGCCCGCCCTCGCGCGCTGGCCGAGATGCTCCGCTGTACTGCGAGCGGATGCACGACAACGAGCCCGTGCACACCTGGGACGGTCCCGCGTGATCCGGACCTGGTGGCCGGTGCCGGCAGCGAGCCTGGCGCTCGCCGGCTGCCAGATCGACCGGGCCTCGGGTCGGTCTCGATCACGACTTCGCGCTGGGCGGCGGCCAGGAGGCGTCGGTCGACGGCGGCCGTTTGCGGGTGCAATTCACCGACGTCCTCGAGGATTCCCGGTGGCCGTCGCGGGTGGACTGCTTCTAGACCGGTCAGGCGCGCGTGACGGTCGTGACCCAACCCGATGGCCAGGCGCCTCGACGGCGGTGTTCAACACCAATCCCGCTGCCGGACAGAACGTTTCGACGGTAATAGCCGGCGAGTACACCGTCACGATGCGCTCCCTCGAGCCGTATTCGCAGACGCCCGACGACGCCACGTCGCTCGAGGACTACCGGTTGAGGCTCTCGGTGGTCAAGCGCTGAGAGTCACTGCGGTCAACGCCGCGGCGAAGATGTCGAGTTCCTCGGGCGCCAGGTCGACGTGCGGCGACACCCGCAGCGCGGGCCGCGTCATCTCTTCGGGCGCCCGCTCGACACCCGCGCACGTGGTGAGGATCCGGTGCTCGTCGATCAGCCTCGCCCGCACGGTGACCGGGTCGACGCCGTCGGGCGGGCTCAGCGTGGTGATGGCGCTGGGCTCGTCGACCGGCTCGACGACCCGCCACCCCGGCGTGTCCGCCAACGCGGTCCGGGTCATGGCGCCGACCTCGGCCAGTCGCTGCCTGATTCGCTGCGGCCCCGCCGCGACGTGCTCGCCCAGCGTCAGCGACAAACCCACGCGGGCAGCGACGTTCGCCTCCGCGTGCGCCAGCCGGCCGAGCATCTCCTGACTCAGCACGCCGGCGCGCGCGGCCAGTACGCCGACTCCCCGCGGTCCCGCCGCCCACTTACGGGACGACGAATACATGGCGTCGCGCCGAACTGCGAGCAGTCGAGGTGCGCGAACGCCTGCGCGGCATCGACGATCAGCGGGACGCCGAGGTCGCGGCACACCGCCCCCATTGCCGTGGTGGGTTGCACGATGCCTCGATGGCTGCCCAGCGCCGTCACGTGGACCAGGGCGGGCGGATCGGAGGCCAGCTGGGCGCGAGCCGCGTCGATGTCGAGCCGGCCGGCGAGTCCGCGGGCAGGGTCCTGATGTCGAACCCGTTGCGGCGCATGATGTTCAGGTTGGGGCCGTACTCGCCGGGCAGGCAAGCCAGCGTGCGCGGCCCTCGCCAGTCGGCGAGAAGGATCTCCAGACCGTGGCTCGATCCGGTCGTGAAGACGACGTCGCCCGGATCGAACCCGGTGAGCGCCGCGACCGCCGCCCGGCCCGCGGCGAGCACGGGCGCCGCGGCCTCGTCGGCGACGTAGCCGCCGACCTCGGCCTCGTGCCGGGCGTGCGCGGCCGCAGCGTCGATCACGGCGAAGGACTGCCGAGAGCACGCCGCGCTGTCGAGGTGGATGCCGGCCACCGGCGGCCGGGCCGCCCGCCACTCGCTGCGCCAGCGTCACTTGACCGCGAGGGACAGCCCGAAGTCCCCGGCGTCGTCGGTCCACCACTGGACCGTGCGCAGCCCGGCCGCGGCCAGCTCGTCGGCGATGCCGTCGGGCCGGAACTTGCACGACACCTCGGTGAGCATCTCCTCACCGTCGGCGAAATCGACCGTCAGCTCCAGGTCGTCGATCCGGACGCGTTGCGGACCGCCGGCCCGCAGCCACATCTCGATGCGTTCGTCCTCGGGGTTCCAGCGGGCGACGTGGTCGAACGCCTCGAGGTCGAAGTCGGCGCCGAGCTCGCGATTGACGACGGCCAACACGTTCTTGTTGAACGCAGCGGTGACGCCCGCGGCGTCGTCGTAGGCCCGCACCAGCCGGCCGACGTCCTTGACCAGGTCGGTGCCCAGCAGCAGACCGTCGCCCGGCTGCATCGTGTCCGCCAGGTCGCGAAGGAACTCGGCCCGCGGACCGGCGGTCAGGTTGCCGATCGTCGAGCCGAGGAACACCACCAGCCGGCGGCCGACCGCTGGAATCTTGCCGAGGTGTTCCTCGAAGTCCCCGACACACGGCGTCGATCTCGACGCCCGGGGTACTCGGCCGCGATCGCGGCGCCCGCCGACTCGAGCACCGTCGCGTCGACGTCGAACGGGACGAAGCGGCGCAGCGATCCGCGTTCGTTCAGCGCGTCGAGCAGGATGCGGGTCTTCTCGGAGGTGCCGCTGCCGAGTTCCACCAGCGTGTCCGCTCCCGATGCCGCGGCGATGTCGGCGGCGCGGGCCCGCAGGATCTCGCGCTTCGGCGCGGGTCGGGTAGTACTCGGGCAGCCGGGTGATCTGGTCGAACAGATCGCTGCCGACGGCGTCGTAGAACCACTTGGGCGGCAACGACTTCGGCGTCGCGGTGAGCCCGTCGCGGACGTCGCGCCGCAGCGCGTGGGCGGCGGCGTCGGCGGCCAGGTAGTTGGACACCCGGTAGCCGGAGTGCGACACGGTCATGGCGATCCTTTCAGTGCGGTGAGTTCGACGGACGTCCGCGTGACGTCCACCAGGTGGCGGTCCGGGACGTCCTGCCAGCGGGGTCGTCGTCGTAGGGTTCGCTGGCCAGCACGACACCGTCGTCCCGGCGCAGGATGGACAGGGTGTCGCCCCAGGTGGTCGCGAGCAGACGAGAACCGTTGCCGCCAATATGTTCAGCCGCGCGTTGGGGTCGGCCGCCCCCACCTCGGCGATGGTGTCGCCGAGCCCGTCGAGTCCCCGGTCGAAGATCAGCGCGGCGAGAACCGCGCTGTCGACGACGGATTCGGCCTGCGGCGGAGCGGCAACACCGCCCGGTCGACCACCCCGTTGTGCGACAGCAGCCATGCCCGTCGGTGAACGGCGCCGAGGCCGACGCTTCGATGGGCATGCCGACGGTGGCCGAGCGGACCGCGGCGACGACGCATCCGCTGCGCAGCGCCGGCGCGACCGAGGCGAATGACGCGTCACCCCACAGCGGGGCCGCACTGCGCCACCGTCGGGCGACTCCTGCCGCGGGTCGTCTTCGATCCGGCGAGGCCGTCGTCGAAGAACCCCACCCCCCAGCCGTCGGCGTTGATCAGGCCGTGCTTCTGCCGGCGCGGCGAATACGACTGCACCAGAAGGCCATACGGCTGATCGAGCACCAGCGACGCGACCGATACCGGCTCTCCCAGCCAGCCCAGATGTCGGCACACTACTGCCCGCTCAGTCGTCCCACGCCAACCGGACGCCGGAGAAGATCTGCCGCCGGATGGGGTGATCCCAGTTGCGGAAGCTGGGCCGCAGGATGCCGGCCGCGACCGCCCACGCACCCCCGCGCAGGATCCTGTAGTCGCCGTCGAAGAACGGCTTGGAGTACTGCTCGTAGAGCATCGGGGTGAAACCCGGCCACGGCCGCAGTGGCGAGGTGGTCCACTCCCACACGTCGCCGAGCATCTGCTCCGCGCCGTACGCCGACGCGCCGGCCGGGTACGCTCCGACCGGCGCCGGCCGCAACGCGTCACCGCCCAGGTTGGCCAGCGCCGACGTGGGTTCCGATGCGCCCCAGGGGAATCGGCGACGGGCACCCGCCACCGGGTCCCATGCGCACGCCTTCTCCCACTCCGCCTCGGTCGGCAGCCGGGCGCCTGCCCACGCGGCGTACGCCTCCGCTTCGAAGAACGTGACGTGCTGAACGGGCTCGTCGGGCGGGATGTCCTCGACGTGCCCGAACCGGGTGCGCGTCCGTCCGGCCCCTCCCAGAACTTCGGCGCGATCAGGCCGGCCTGCTCGCGATGGGCCCAGCCGGCGTCCGACCACCATCGCGGCTCGCGGTAGCCGCCGTCGTCGATGAACTCGCGCCACTCGGCGTTGGTGACGGGAACCCGTCCGATCCGGAAGGACGCCACGTCGACGACGTGCGCGTCGCGCTCGTTGTCCAGCGACAGCGGCTCCTCGGCGGCCGTCACGCCCAGGACGAACGGTCCGCCCGGCACCAGCACCGACGTACCCGCGACTCCGGGGCGGCCCGGCGGCAACGGCCGCCCGGTCCCAGGATCGGCGGGCCGGTGCGCATGCTCAGCGCCTGCAGCATCGTCTCGTCGTGCTGGTTCTCGTGGCTGACCACCAGACCGAAGACGAACGCGGGATCGACACCGCTGCCGTCGTCGTCGGGCAGTGCGTCCAACGCGTCGAGCGCCTTGGAGCGCACGGTCGCACAGTACGCACGCGCATCGCGGGCGGCAGCAGCGGCAAGTCGACCCGGCTGGCCCGCGAGTGCACGAACGCGTCGTAGAGACCGTCCACGGCGGTCGGCAGCATGCCTGGCCTGCGCGGGTCGCTGCCGCGCAGCAGCCACAGTTCCTCCTGCTGGCCGATGTGGGCGAGATCCCACACCAGCGGGCTCATCAGCGGGTCGTACTGCCGCATCAGTTCGGCGTCGTCGAACTCGACCAATCGCAGCGTGCGGTCGCGCGCCTGGGTCAGCTCCCGCGCCAGCGCTCACGCGTGGTCACGATCACCCTTCCGCCAGTCGGCGCACGGCGGCCGCACGCCACGGTCGCACGACGTCGGAGAAGTCGTCGGCCGAACTCCTGCCCTGCTCCACCTGACGCACCAACCTCTGCATGGCGTCGCCCAATTCCTCGGCGCGCGTTCCGCGGCGGCCCGCACGCATCGGAGCGCAGCCGCCTGCAGCCGTTGATCGCCGAGCCCGATCCGCGCGGCCAGGTCCCACGCGGTCGCGACGGGCTCGGTCGCCTCGGCGGCGATGTCGGCGGCGGCGGGGTCGTCGAGCAGCGTGACGAGGGTGAACACGACCGCGGGCCACACGTCGTCCGGCATGCTGTCGAGGTAGCGGATCTCGAGGAACCCGCGCGGGCGCACCGGCGGAAACAGCGTGGTCAGGTGGTAGTCCAGGTCGGCGGCCGTCGGTCGTCGGCCACCGAGCAGCGCGCGGCCGTCGGCCCAGTCGGCGAACGGCACCACCTCGGTCATCGGGACGGTCTGCGGTCCCTGCACCAGCATCACCGGCGCCTTCAGCGCATAGCGCACCCAGTCGTCGGCAGGATCGTCGCCGCTGGCACCCAGCATCGGGCCGCAGCGCGCCGAGTCGAGTCGGCTCCACACCCGCTGCCGGGTGCTGCGCCAGCCGGAGAACTCGCCGCCGAGCAGCGGGGAGTTGGCCGATATCGCGATCATCGTGGGCCCCAGCGCGTGGGCGAGCCGCACCCGGTCCGCCCAGCCGTCGCGCGGGCCCGCGTCGACGTTGACCTGCACCGATGCCGTCGACGTCATCATCGCGGCCCCGGCGTCGCCGGTGCCGCTGGCGGCGAAGAACTGCTCCATCGCGTGATAGCGGTCGCCGGGGTTGATCCGCGCGGCGGGCGCAGCGGATCGGCGCCGAGCAGCACCAGCCCGAGGCCGTGGCGGGCGAACGCCTCCGTGAGCACCACCCGGTCGGCCTGCATCGCGTCGATGGCGGCAGGACCGCCTCGACCGGCGGGCCGGAGAGTTCCACCGCGCCGCCGGGTTCGACGGTGATGGGGCTGCCGCCCGGCAGCGCCGGAACGGAGTCGATGACGTCGGTCAGTTCCTCCCAGGACGGGCGGCGCATCGGATCGGCCAGGTCGAAGCAGTGCGCCTCGATCTCCAGCCCGACTTGGCCGACGGGTCCGTCGCGAGACAGTCGCCGCCGATGCGCCGCGCGTCGCGAGTCTGACGAGTTCGATGCCGCCGACTCCTCTCGGCGGGTGCCGCACGTGTCGCTGTGGTGGTCATCACGACCGCCCCTTCGAATTACCGCCCGGGTCGATGCGCAGCGGGCTCTCATAACGATGCCACTCCATCTTCCAGAGAAGTCCGACAAATTCGCGCGATTTTTGCCCCGCCGACCTGCTGTTCGGTGCCGATGTCGGCGAGGGCTACTGACCGAGGGTGTTCTGCATCGCCCCGGCCAGCACGTTCACCGCGGGACCGCCGTTGCCAGGTTGGCAGACTTTCGCTTGCAGCAGAACGTTCTCGCGCAACCGGGTCTGGATGAAGCACCGTCGATCCGTACCCGCCTCCTGCTTCACCCAGACCGCGTCGGTCGCCGTCGGCGGTCCACCGGCGAACGACCACATCTGGGTGATGAAGTCGTCGAGGTGCATGGCGGTGGTCTGGCCAGCACAACCGACCGTCCTGTCGGTCACTCGGTGAAACGCCCGAGTCGCGGCGTCGTTGGTGGCGAATACCCCGACGGCCTGCTTGACCAGGTTGGTGTCGTCGTTCGCCGCGCGTTGGGCCACGGCACCGTTGAACGACGCCAGGTCGGGATCGTCGTACACCTCGGGCAGCCCGATGTCGGCCCAGTTGTTGCACTCCGGCGTGTCGACGTAGAAGCCCTGGAAGGGCGCGGTGAACGTCGACTCCCACGTCATCGGGGCGCCGACGATGTTGCCGACCGACCCCTTGCCCAGCACGGCGTAGGACACCACGCCGGGATCGGACGGGCGGGCCAGCGCGGGCGCGGCGAGGGCGACGGTCCGACCAGGAGACCCATCACGACGCCGGCCGGACGACGCATGCGCTAGACGACCTTGGCCGACAGCTTGACGTCGATGTTGCCGCGGGTGGCCTTGGAGTAGGGGCAGACGCCGTGGGCCTTCTCCATCAGCTCGTCGGCGACGTTCTGCTCGAGGCCGGGCAGGTATCCGATGAGGTTGGCGGTCAGGCCGAAGCCCGCCCTCGGAATCCTTGCCGAAGCCGATCTGCGCGGTGATGCCGCTGGCGTCGTCGATGGCGATCTTCTCGTTGCGGGCCACCAGACGCAGCGCGCCGAGGAAGCAGGCCGAGTAGCCGGCCGAGAACAGCAGTTCGGGGTTCACGCCCTCGCCGCTGCCACCCATCTCCTTGGGCGGGCGGGTGTCCAGGTCGATCTTGCCGTCGGCGGACGTGACGTGGCCGTCGCGGCCGCCACCGGTGGCCGTGGATTCTGCGGTGTAGACGACTTCGATGCTCATGGCGGTCGATCATGCCAGCCGTGACGGTCGGCGCGGGCGTCCCTAGAAGATCGTCAGCGTGCAGTACGTGCGGGGCGGCGAGGGGTACGGCCAGGCGTACTGGCCGACGGCGGCCGGGCACGCCCGTTGGTCGCGGACGTCGAGGCGCTGGGTGACCTGGACGAGCAGTCCCTGCTGGCCCCGTTCCGCGCAGTCGGCCAGTTGCAGCATGCCGATCGGCATGTCCATCACGTAGCAGTGGTTGGCCACCAGATTGGGCACCAGGCACAGCCGCGACGTCGACGGGTCGGCGAATTGCGTTGGCAGATGCTGATATTCGTTGCTCGGGCAGGTGCCCGACGCGTCGGCGACCGCGCCGACGGTGTAGCTCGGGTCGGCCGTGCAGGACACCTTGCCCGCGGACAGCGGGGCGGACGCTCCCGCCGCTCAGCGGGAATCGCCACGCAGTCGCCGACGGAGAACACCTTCGCCAGCCCGCGCTCTGTTGCGGCGCAGGCTGCGAACAGCCGCTGAGAGCGAAGCGGTGACGCCACAGCACCGACGATCGCGCACGGGCACGGCGCATGCGCGTCATGGGTAGCGACATTGTCACGAAACGGGGAGCGTCGCCACATCTTCCCCAAAGTTCTCAATGGTCTCACAGACCCCAGCAGAATCACAACGTTGGGATTCACTGCGGCGTGTCGCGCTCGTCGAGTGTGCGGGGAGATCGCACGTGGCGCGAACGCGATCTCCCCGCACTCTCGATTGCGGGTCGGCTAGCCGCCGGACTTGGCGTGCACGCCCTCCTCGACCTTCTTGCCGAGATCGGGGTCGACGTTGCGCCAGTACTCGAACACCCGCGACAGCACCGGCTCCTTCACCCCGTCGAGCACGTGGCCGACGATGTTGCCGACGAGCCGTTCCCGCTGCGCGTCGTCCATGCACCTCGCGCACCAGGGTGCCCGCCTGACCCCAGTCGTCGTCCTCGGGCCGCAGCGTGTAAGCGGTGCGCACCATGTCGCCGTCGGAGGCCCAGTGCACCTCGGCGACCCGCTTGGGATCGTCGACCACCGGGCCGCCCATCGAGTTGGGCGCGTACACCGGATCGGGCGCCAGCCGCATGCGCATGGCGCCGTCCTTGGAGTAGCTGTTCACCTCGACCTTCGGCTCGTTGACCGGGATCTGCTTGTAGTTCACGCCGAGCCGGGCGCGGTGGGCGTCGGAGTAGGAGAAGCCGCGGGCCAGCAGCATCTTGTCCGGGCGACAGCCCGGTGCCGGGCACGATGTTGTTCGGCTCGAACGCGGCCTGCTCGATCTGCGCGTGATAGTCGATGACGTTGCGGTTCAACGTCATTCGTGCCGACGTCGATCAACGGGTAATCCGCGTGCGGCCACACCTTCGTCAGGTCGAACGGGTTGAACCGGTAGGTCTTGGCGTCCTCGAACGGCATGATCTGCATCTTCAGCGTCCAGGTCGGGAAGTCGCCGGCCTCGATCGAGTCGTACAGATCCCGCTGGTGGTAGTCGCCATCCTCGCCGGCCAGCCGATCGGCGTCCTCCTGGGTCAGGAAGTCGATGCCCTGGTCGGTCTTGAAGTGGTACTTCACCCAGAACATCTCGTCGTCGGCGTTGACCCAGCTGTAGGTGTGGCTGGAGTAGCCGTTCATGTGCCGCCAGGTCTTCGGGATGCCGCGGTCGCCCATCAGCTAGGCCACCTGGTGCGCCGACTCCGGCACCAGCGTCCAGAAGTCCCACTGCATGTTGTGGTCGCGAAGGTTGTTGGCGGCCATGCGCTTCTGGACTGCGGATGAAGTGCTGGAACTTCATCGGGTCGCGGATGAAGAACACCGGGGTGTTGTTGCCGACCATGTCGAAGTTGCCCTCGGACGTGTAGAACTTCAGCGAGAAGCCGCGGGGTCACGCCAGGTGTCTGGGCTGCCGCGCTCGCCGGCCACGGTGGAGAACCGGGCGACCATCTCGGTCTTGGTGCCCGGCTGGAACACCGCCGCCTTGGTGAACTGGCTGACGTCGTTGGTCACCTCGAAGTGAGCCGAACGCGCCGCCGCCCTTGGCGTGCGGCTGACGCTCCGGGATTCGCTCGCGGTTGAAGTTGGCCATCTGCTCGATCAGGTAGTGATCCTGCAGCAGGATCGGGCCGTCGGGTCCGACGGTGAGGGAATGCTCGACGCTTGGGGCGGGCGCGCCGCCGTCGGTGGTTGCAATCTTCTCTGTCATCTACCTACCCATCTCCGCGCGATGCCCGCGGCCACTCGGGGCTGGGCCGCAGTTGCCTCGATCACACCGCCGCATTGGCTTACCCACGGATCGGCCCGCTCACGCGTCCGGTGCCCGACGAACGGTGCCCCGCCCATCGCGAGGATGGCCGGGGCACCGTGTCCTCGAGTTGGCCGCGGGTCGTCAGCGACCCGGTTGGGTCGACGGAACCGCCGTCGGCGCCTGGCCGGGAGCGCCCTGGCCGCCACCTTGGGCGCCGGGCCGGACGTCCGCCTTGGCCGCCACCAGGTCCCCCTTGGCCGAACCCGCCGGGCCCACCGGGACCGCCCTGGAATCCGGGTCCGTAGCCACCCGGGCCGCCGGGCCATTCGTGCCGTGGCCCGCCACCCTGGCGATCCATCTGGCCACCGCCGTCCCGATGATGGCCACCGTGATGGTCACCGTGCCCGCCACCCGCGTGTGCGCCGAGCACGAAGCCGGTGAAGAAGATGACGGCGATGACGAACACCGTGCCCGCCACGATGCCCACCCACGAGCCGACGACGCGGAGTCTGCCGCCGCGGTGACGCCGCCGCTTGACTCCCTCCCGACCCGCTCTTCGACCACGGTCGGAGTACCGGTCGACGTGGTGTGTGCGGTGGTGTCGACGGGGCCGGTGGCTGGTTCTTCTGTAGACGCTGTTTCGCTCATGTCACCGATAGTGACCCCGGTGGTGATGCACAGCTGATGAAACTCCTATGAATCGGCTATGAGCGTCGGCGTCAACGCGGCGGCTGGCCGGGCGTCTGAGTCGTCGGCGTCTGCGGCATGGGGAACTGCGGGAAGATGTTCGGCAGCTGGAACGTCGGCCCGTTCGGGATGACGATGCCCGGGCCGGGCCGATCGAACTGACCGCGCGGCAGCGGCACCAGCATCGGGCCGCCTTGCTCGGTTCCGGCAGTGCTGCGGTTCGGCGCCGGCGTGGGCGCCGTCTCCCGGCCGAGGTAGAAGCCCGACCCGAACAGGACGGCGACGATGACGAGCGAGCCTGCCGCGATGCCCACCCAGGCCGCGACCTTGGTCAAACGGCTGGGTCGGTCCCGCTGTGGAAGCGGCGGCGGACCCCCGGGGAAGGCATGTTGCGAGTAGCCCTGGGGGGCCTGCTGGTAGGACCCATCGGGAAGGACGGCGGTATGCGGACCCGTCGGGGCGTTGCCCGGATAGTCGACTGTTTCGCTCATGGGTCAATGATTGTCGTCCGTCCACGGGCGACTCATCAAATCGCTCGTGAATCGGCTGTGGAGTCCTCGGTCCCGTCATCGAGGGTTCGTCGACGGTCAACCGGGCAACCCCTGAAGCCATGGAGCAGCAGAGCACCCCGCCGGCGACGCCGAAAGACGCCACCAAGGCGTCCGAGGAGCAACGCGAATTGCAGGCCCAGCTCGACGATCGGACGAGTGACCCTCAGGCGCCGGCCGGGCACCAGGACCGACATCAGATCGCCGACGAGACCTAGCTCGCTCACTCAGCCCGACTGTCCGTCCGTGCCGTCACCGATGGCCACCACGTCGGGCCAGCGTCTCCAGTGCTCGACACCCCGGCGAAGTCACCACCGGGCATCATGACCATGACTCCCGGCCGCCACCTGCTCGCGGACTGTGGCGGCGATGGCGTCGGGGTGCCTGGCCGACGATCGCTCGACCAGTCGATCGGCGACGTCGGTGACCTCGGTGGCTGGTACCCAAGGCTGGCAATGGCTTTCGCGTATGCCGGACTGCCCAGCGAGGTGGCCACCGTCTGCCGGGCGACGTCCCTGGCGCGGCCGGGTCCGGGTCGGCCACCACGGACAGCCGACGACCAGAGTTTGTCGGGCCCAGCATCTGCCGGCCATGGCGGTGTGCTCGGGGCGCGACGCCGGCTCGCACCATCTGCTCTCGGCGGCCAGCGCGGCATCTTCGGGCCGTTCGCGGCGATGATGCGGGGATGGCCGCATGAGGTCTCGGCGGCCAGGTCTGCTCACCCATCCGGCTTGGTAGTCGCGCATCGTGGCCAGCGGCCGTCCGTAGTCACGACCCGGCCGGCCGCCTGCTGCGGGTGTCCCACTCCCAGCCCAGACGAAGCGACCCGGGTAGGCCTGCGCCAGCTGGGCGGCCGCCGCGCTGGTGGTTGGGTTCGCGGACCCAGATGTTGGCGACGCCGGTGCCGAACACCATCCGTTCCGTCGCGGCGAGCAACACGGCCACTGGACGAAGGCGTCCTTGCCGATCACCTCGTTGGTCCACGCACCCGGTAGCCGGCCCGCTCCAGCCGCCGACAGCATCGCGCTGCGCACCTGCTGACGGCGTCTCGGTGAACGTGACCGGCAGGAAGACGCCGACGCGTCCCTCGCCCGCGGCCGCCTGGACCGTATCGGTGTTGTCGGCGCTCCTGCATGGCGTTGCTCCTCGTCCTTGATGACACTGCTGTCATCACCTAGTGACGACATGCCGTGTCGTCACCTTCTACTGCGAGTCGATGCCGAGGCGCTCGCAGCCGCCTGCCGACGCGGCCCTCGAACTGTTCGCCGAACGGGTTTCGCCGACACACGGTCCCACAGATCGCCACTCGCGCCGCCTCACCACGCGACGTTCTCCCACTTCTCACAGCGCGAGTCCTGTTCGCCTTCCCAACTCCGATCTCCGCTTATGCAACCCCCTCGTCGATCCGCTGCATGATCGCTTACTGCGCCGCTCGCAGTCGATCATGGCAGACGCGAGCAACTGCGAGCGCACCGGCGATCATCGACGCCGACGACGGGCTCCGCGAACGCGAATTGCGCAAGATGTCGATCCTGTCCGAGGCGATCGGCCAGGGCTTCCGGGACCGTGGCGTCGACGAACTCACCTCGACGTTGGCAGCGCACACCCACAACCGTCTCAGCGTGGCGCTCAACCGGTGGTTGGATTCAACCGGCGACCGGACGTCGTCCGACCACGTCGCCGAGACCCTCGCCGCGCTGGAGTCGCTGACCGCAGCTAGGGCTTGAGCGGGTTCACCGCGAACTGGATGACCCGGTAGGGCGCATTGTCGGCCTGCGGCAACGTGTTCCACTGACTGACGAACACTCGCAGCTCGTCGAGCGTCGAGCCTGGCGAGAGGTAGCCGCCGTAGGGCTGAGCCAGTCGGTTGTCCTCCGGAGCGGGCAATTCGTCGACAACGTCGGGCCAGTCACCGGCCCGCACCACCGTCGTGACGGGCGCGGAGCCGAGGCCCATCGGGTGGTCGGCCACGCGCACCTCCATGTTGCCGGTGCTGGCGTTGAAGTACGACAGCACCGTCTTGCCGTCGACTTCGCGAATGCTCATCTCCCCCACCCGATCACCCCACAGCGGCACCGGCGCCCTACCCCACGTCCCGCCGCCCGACCACGCCTGCCAGCTCGAACGGTCGGTGAACGACTGCGGCGTCGCCCGATAGAGCTCGACCGGGCCGCTGCGGTCGAAGTCGTTGGCGACGACGTAGACCCAGCCGCTCGGTGAGTCCGCCGTGGGCACCGGATCGTAGTAGCCGCTGATTTGCGACTGCCGGCCGCCCGCGTAGGCCGCCGGCCGCACCGAATTCGGCAGGGTTGGCCAGTTGCCTTGGAAGGGAGCGGCTTTCACCAACCGCGACGTTGCGGGCACCAAATCCTTGGTCGTGGTCACCAGCATGTAGTTGTCGCGGTTGATCTGCACGACGCCGGCGGGCAGCTGTGAGGTTCCCGGGGGGGCGGCGTCGGCGAGCAGGGATTGATCGGTACCCGTGACGCCGTAGTACCGCACGCCGGCCGGGTCGTCGACGGAGTCCAGGTCGACGTGCAGCGCGACCGGTGAGTAGTGCGGCCCGAAGGCGACGCCCTGGCCCGCGAAGCTGTCGCCACATACCTGTAGAACGCCGCTGGGGAATTCCATGAACTCGCACAGGTCGGTCGCGCCGATCCCGTAATCCCTCGTCGGCGTGCCCGTTCCGGCCGTGGGCCCGATGCGCACGACGTCGCCGGGGGCCAGCGGCGCCAGCACGGGCTCCGGTATCGGCGCCGGCGGATCAGCCTGCGCCGGAATGGCAACCAGCCCAGCGGTCAGCACCATCACCGCGAAGGTGGACATGACACACGCCGATCCGGGCAACCCCGTGACGAAGGTCAACACTCGACGGTCTCTGAGGTCAGAGTTCGGCAGCGAGGAGCTCGGCGATCTGAATCGTGTTGAGAGCCGCGCCCTTTCGGAGATTATCCCCGGAGATGAACAACGCCAGGCCACGCCCGTCGGGAACGCCGGGATCCTGCCGGATGCGTCCGACCAGCGAGTCGTCCACGCCGGCGGCGGCCAGCGGCGTCGGCACGTCGACCAGCTTCACCCCGGGGGCGGACGACAGCAGTTCCCTGGCGCGCTGCGGCGACAGGGGCCGGTCGAACTCGGCGTTGATCGACAGCGAGTGCCCCGTATACACCGGCACCCGCACGCAGGTGCCGCTCACCAAGAGCTCTGGGATGCCTAGGATCTTGCGGCTCTCGTTGCGCAGCTTCTGGTCCTCGTCGGTCTCGCCGGACCCGTCGTCGACCAGCGAACCCGCGAGGGGCACCACGTTGAACGCGATGGGAGCGACGTACTTGTTCGGCGCCGGAAAACTCAGCGCCGAACCGTCGTGGACCAACTGCTCGCTGTCCTCCACCACGGCGCGCGCCTGGCCGTAGAGTTCCTCGACGCCGGCGAGCCCGCTACCCGACACCGCCTGGTAGGTCGAGGCGATCATCCGCACCAGCCCGGCCTCGTCGTGCAACACCTTGAGCACCGGCATGGCGGCCATCGTGGTGCAGTTCGGGTTGGCGATGATGCCCTTCGGGCGCGTTCCGGCGTCGCGCTGGAAGTTCACCTCCGACACCACGAGTGGAACGTCGGGGTCCTTGCGCCACGCCGACGAGTTGTCGACCACCACGGCGCCGGCGGCCGCGAATCGCGGCGCCTGGACACGAGACATGGTGGCGCCGGCGGAGAACAGCGCGATGTCCAGCCCCGAGGGGTCGGCCGTCTCGGCGTCCTCGACCTCGATCTCCTGCCCGCGAAAGGTCAGCTTCTTGCCCTGCGAGCGGGCCGACGCGAAGAACCGGACGCCCTCCGCGGGAAAGTCCCGCTCCTCCAACAGCTTCCGCATCACCTGGCCGACCTGCCCGGTCGCGCCCACCACACCGATACTGACCATCGCTACAGCCCGCTTCCCGCATACACCACGGCCTCTTCGTCGCCGCCGAGGTTGAACGCCTCGTGCAGTGCCGACACCGCCTTGTCCAATTCGGTGTCCTTGACCAACACCGAGATCCGAATCTCCGAAGTCGAGATGAGGTCGATGTTGACGCCGACGGCCGCGAGCGCCTCGCAGAACGTCGCGGTGACGCCGGGATGGCTGCGCATGCCGGCGCCGATCAACGACACCTTGCCGATGTGGTCGTCGTAGAGCACCTGGGTGAAGCCGATCTCGTGCTGCAGCGACGCCAACTTCTCGACGGCGGCGGGACCGTTGTCCCGTGCGCACGTGAACGTGATGTCGGTCTTGCCGTCCTCGATCTTCGAGATGTTCTGCAGCACCATGTCGATGTTCACGTCGGCGTCGGCGACCGCGCGGAACACCTTGGCGGCGTAGCCCGGAACGTCGGGCAGCCCTACGACCGTCACCTTCGCCTCGCCACGGTCGTGGGCTACCCCGGTCAGGATGGCGTCTTCCATTTCGATGTCCTCCATCGATCCCTTGACGAGCGTGCCCGCCTTGTCCGAGTACGACGACCGGACGTGTATCGGAACGTCGTAGCGACGGGCGTATTCCACGCACCGCAGCATCAGCACCTTGGCGCCGCACGCCGCCATCTCGAGCATCTCCTCGAAGCTGACGGTGTCCAGGTGGCGCGCGTTGGGCACGATGCGCGGGTCGGCGGTGAAGATCCCGTCCACGTCGGTGTAGATCTCGCACACGTCGGCGTGCAGAGCCGCGGCCAGCGCGACGGCGGTGGTGTCCGATCCACCCCGGCCCAGGGTCGTGACGTCCTTGCTGTCCTGGCTGACGCCCTGGAAGCCCGCGACCAGGACGATCAGGCCCTCGGCAAGGGCGTCCTGTAGCCGACCCGGCGTGACGTCGATGATCTTCGCGTTGCCGTGGGTGCTGGTGGTGATGACGCCGGCCTGCGACCCGGTGAACGAGCGGGCCTCGGCGCCCAGCGTGGAGATGGCCATCGCGACCAGTGCGTTGGAGATGCGCTCACCCGAGGTCAGCAGCATGTCCATCTCTCGCGGCGGCGGGGCGGGGTTGACCTGCCGGGCCAGATCGAGCAGGTCGTCGGTGGTGTCGCCCATGGCGGAGACCACGACCACGACGTCGTTTCCGGCCTTCTTGGTCTCGACGATGCGCTCGGCGACCCGACGGATCCGGTCGGCGTCGGACACCGAGGATCCGCCGTACTTCTGCACGACGAGCGCCACTGTTCGCCTTTCCATGATCACGCGGGAGTCGCATAAAGGATAAGGGGTCTGCGCACGTGGTTTTCTCCTCCGCACCGTCGGGCCAGGATGGGTAGCGTCGAACGTCGTGACCGAACACCCCGCCGACCGGGCTGCGAGCACCCGCGTACCGATCCACCAGCCGATCGCCGCCCGCTGGAGTCCCCGGGCGTTCGACCCGGAGGCGACGATCACATCCGAGCAGCTGACGGCGCTCTTGGAAGCGGCCCGCTGGGCGGCCACGTGGGGACATCGCCAGCCGGTCCGGTTCGTCGTCGGCCTGCGTGGTGACGGGACGTTCGGCGCACTGGTCGCGACCCTCAAGCGTGGCAACGCCTACGCCCACGCGGCGAGTGCGCTGATACTGGTCTGCGCCGATGAGGGTCCCGACGAGAAGACGGCGCTGTACTCCGGCGTCGACGCCGGAGCCGCGATCGCCAACGCGAGCATCGAGGCGGTCGCGCGGGGCCTGATTGCGCATCCGATGGCCGGTTTCGACGCCGGCGCCGCGCGGGCGGCCTTCGACATCCCCGACGGCGTTCGGCCGCTGGCGGTGCTCGCGGTGGGGGCGCTGGGCGACTATTCCGCAGCCGAGCAGGCGATCGTCGACCGCGACAGCCAACCACGCGAGCGGCTGCCCTTGGAAGAGGTGGCGTTCGCCAGTCGGTGGGGACTGGCGTTCACGCCGGACACGTCGTCGCCAGCGCCCTGATCTGCCCTTCGAACTGATCGTTGAACGCGGTGACCACCATCGCGGCCGCCGGCGGCTGAGCGCCCGGCGCGGTGCGCGCGCTCTGGGCGTCGTAGTCGAGCCGCGCGCGGACCAGTCGATCCGCGGTCTGCGCGGCGTCGCGCGCGGGCCCGGCCAGATCGGGCGCCGAGACCTTCGCCGCGCGGTCGGCCAGTCCGTCCGACCACACGCGGTAGTCCAGCTCGCTGGGGTCGGTCTCCTTCTCGTAGGAGCCCGGGGCGGGAATGTGGGTCTTCGCGTTGAGCGCTTCGATCTGAGTCTTGTTGAAGGACAGCATGTCTCGCACCGGCGCACAATCGGCTTTGGACGGCCCGCGGAAGAACGCCCACCAGACGCCCGTCCCGACGAGAACGGCCACCAGCACCGCGAAGGTCGTCAAAGGCCTCACTCGTTTCACGCCTCGATGCTGACACAGGTGCCGATCCACGACGCCACGGCCGACCCGTAACGCGCCCGAAACACCACGAGCCTGTCTCCGTAACAGAAACATTGGTTACTGCCAGTGATCGGCCCGCACGGGGGCCGCACCACCCAGGAGACGTAATGGACACAGGAACCACGGCATTCATGCTGTGTTGCATCATCGGCCTGACGCTGATGATCCCCGGGCTCGCACTGTTCTACGGCGGCATGGTGTCGGTGAAGAGCTCGATCAACATGATGATGATGACCTTCGGCGCCGTCGCGCTCGTCGGCGTCCTCTGGGTGCTGTTCGGATTCTCGATGGCGTTCGGGACCTCGTACGGCGGGTTCGTCGGCAGTTTCACCGAGTTCGCCGGGATGAAGGACCTGCTCGCCTCGCAGACCACCATCTCCGGCCTGCCGGTGAGTCTGTTCGCGCTCTTCCAAGCCTTGTTCGCGGCGATCACCGTCGCGCTGATCTCCGGCGCGGCGGCCGACCGGATGAAGTTCAGCGCGTGGATGGTGTTCGCGGGAGTGTGGGCGGTGCTGGTGTACTTCCCGGTCGCGCACTGGGTGTTCGCCTTCGACGGCGTCGCGACCCCCGACTCGGTCGGCGGCTGGATTGCCAACAAGCTCAAGGCAATTGACTTCGCCGGTGGCACCGCGGTGCACATCAACGCCGGTGCGGCCGCGCTGGCCGTGGCGATCGTGCTCGGCAAGTCGGCGTCGTGGGGCACGCTGCGCAAGCCGCACAACGTCCCGCTGACGCTGCTCGGCGCCGGGCTGCTGTGGGCCGGCTGGTACGCGTTCAACGGCGGTTCGGCACTGGCCGCGGGCAATTCGGCGGCCATCGTCATGGTCACCACCTTCGTCGCCACCTGCGCGGCGACCCTGGCCTGGCTGGCCATCGAGAAGATCAAGGACGGCCACGTCACCGGTGTCGGTGCGGCGGCAGGCGCCATCACCGGCCTGGTCGCCATCACCCCGGCGTGCGGTGCCGTCACCCCGGTCGGCGCGATCATCCTCGGCCTCATCGCCGGCGCGATCTGCCCGTTCGCAGTCGGACTGAAGTCCCGGTTCGGCTACGACGACTCGCTCGACGTCGTCGGCGTGCACCTCGTCGGCGGTGTCATCGGCACTCTGCTCATCGGCTTCCTCGCCAGCGACGGCATGCCGAGCAAGGTCAACGGACTGTTCTACGGCGGAACCGTCGACCAGCTGTGGCGGCAGGCGGTGGCCGCGGGTGCGGTCCTCGTCTACTCGTTCGTGGTGGCATACGTCATCGCCTTGGTCATCAAGAAGACGATGGGCATCCGCATCTCGCCCGAAGAGGAGGAGCAGGGCATCGACGCCTTCGCTCACCGCGACGCGGCCTACGAGCTGCAGACCACGTGACGGGCGCTTGCGCGAGGACGCGTCGGCAGTAGAACTGGCCCCGACCGGTGCGTTTCGCCCCGCGCCGGTCGGGGCCTCTCACGCTGCCCGGAGTTTCACCAGCTGATACAGTGATTCACGTTAAGAGACGAGGACGATCATGAGCGTCACCGACGGCACCGACCTGGCCCGGCTCGCGCACGACGCGGGGACCACGTTCATCCTCGCGCTGTTCGTCGACCTGCGCGGCAAGCCCTGCGCCAAACTGGTGCCGGTGGAGGCGGTCGACCTCCTCGCCAGCGAGGGCGTCGGCTTCGCCGGTTACGCCGTCGGCGCCATGGGCCAGGAGCCCAAGGACCCCGACCTGATGGCGATCCCCGATCCCGCCTCGTTCACGCCGATCCCCTTCATCAAGGAGGGGCTGGCGCTGGTGCACTGCGACCCGCACGTGTTGGGCAAGCCGTGGCCGTTCGCGCCGCGCAACATCCTCAAGTCGCTCGTCACTCGGGCCGCCGACGCGGGCTTCGAACCCTGGGTCGGCGCCGAGGTCGAGTACTTCCTGCTCACCCGCAACCCCGACGGCAGCCTGGCCACCGCAGACACCGCCGACACCGCCGCGCAGCCCTGCTACGACGCCCGCGGAGTCACCCGGATGTACGACCACCTGACCACGATCTCGACGGCGATGAACCAGCTGGGCTGGTCGAACTACGCCAACGACCACGAGGACGGCAACGGCCAGTTCGAGCAGAACTTCCACTTCGCCGAGGCGTTGACCACCGCAGACCGCGTGGTCACCCTGCGCTACCTGCTGTCGATGATCGCCGCCGAACGCGGCATGATCGCCACCTTCATGCCCAAGCCGTTTGCCGACCGCACCGGAAGCGGTCTCCACCTTCACCTTTCGCTGACGGGCAGCGGCGCAGCACTGTTCCCCGGCGATCCCGCCTCCGACGACTACGGCCTCGGCCTGTCGGGCACCGCCTACTCCTTCATCGCTGGCATCCTCGAGCACGCGTGCGCACTGCAGGCCGTCGTCGGCCCAACGGTCAACTCCTACAAGCGAACCGGCGCCCTGACGACGGCGTCCGGCGCGTCCTGGGCACCAAGGCAACCAACCTACGGCGGCAACGATCGCACCCACTACATCCGGGTTCCCGACGATCAACGCGTCGAACTGCGCGGCGGTGACGGCTCGGCCAACCCGTACCTCGCGATCGCGGCTGCCCTCGGTGCGGGCCTGGACGGCATCGCCCGCAATCTCGACCCCGGCCCGGTGGGCGCGGTGGCCGACGGCTGCCGTCCGCTCCCGCCGACGCTGCTGCACGCCGTCGACGAGTTGGCCGCCGACCCGGTGATCGCCGGTGTGCTGGACGCGGTCGGCGACGGGGTGGCGACGTACTTCGCCGACCTCAAGCGCGAGGAATTCTTCACCTACCACGGCACGGTCAGCCCGTGGGAGGTCGAGCAGTACCTGACGGCCTTCTAACGCCGGACGAGAAGGGAGACAGACGATGTGCGGAATCGTAGGACTGCACCTGCGCAACCCCGACCTGTATCCGCGGCTGGGCGAACTGCTCACCGGGATGCTGTGCGAGATGAGCAATCGCGGAAGCGATTCGGCGGGCGTCGCGGTGTACGGGGACCCGGTGTGGACGCCTCCCGGCCGCGGGTGCGTATCGCTGCTGGACGTCGGCGCCGATGCCGAAACGGTCTCTGCGACGGTGAGTTCGGTGCTGGGCGCCGCGGTCGACGTGGTGATGATCGGTGACACCTACCTGCTGGCCGCCGACCTCGACTCCGAGGCGCTGCTGGCCGGTGCCAGAATCGGTTACCCGGATGCCCTGGTCGCTGGCTTCGGCGCCGACCTCGCGGTGCTCAAGGGTGTCGGCGACCCGGCGACGCTGACCGGGTCGTGGCAGCTGAGCGGTGCTCAGGGTTGGCAGGGCGTCGGCCACACCAGGATGGCGACCGAATCCGCCGTGACGCCGTCGGGCGCGCATCCCTACGCCGTCGGACCCGAGCAGTGCCTGGTTCACAACGGTTCCTTCGCCAACCACGCCACCATTCGACGCGAACTGCAAGCAGCCGGTGTGCGATTCGACAGCGAGAACGACACCGAGGTCGGGGCCCGCTTCGTGGCGAGCAGACTGGCCGACGGCCGCGACGTCGAGATGGCGCTCAAGGAGTTGTGCGCCACCTTCGACGGCTTCTACACGCTGCTGGTGTCCGACCGCGATTCCTTCGCCGTGGTGCGCGACGCGATCGCGTGCAAGCCCGCTGTCATCGCCGAGACGGCCGACTGGGTCGCGATGGGCAGCGAGTACCGCGCCCTGTCGGGCCTGCCCGGGGTGGAGAAGGCGACCATCTGGGAACCCGAGCCGGAGGTCGTGTACGCATGGCGGCGGTAGCCTTCGATCTCGCCAAAGACACCCTGCGCCAAGTAAACTCGGCCCTGCACGCCCCGGACGTCACCGGCGAGTTCGTCATCGCCAACCCCGCGGGCGCCCACAACGTCGCGGTCGGCCTGGACGCCCCGGTGACGGTCACGGTCCTCGGCCACGTCGGCTACTACGCCGCCGGAATGAATCAGCGGGCCACGGTGACGATCGAGGGCAACGCCGGCACCGGGGTCGCCGAGAACATGATGAGCGGCACGGTGCGGGTGAAGGGCAACGCCTCGCAGTCCGCGGGCGCGACGGCCAACGGCGGATTGTTGGTCATCGACGGCAATGCCGCAGCGAGGTGCGGCATCTCGATGAAGGGCGTCGACATCGTCGTGGGTGGCGACGTCGGCCACATGAGCGCGTTCATGGCTCAGGCCGGGCGGCTGGTGGTCCGCGGTGACGCGGGCGACGCCCTCGGCGACTCCATCTACGAGGCGCGCATCTACCTGCGCGGCAACGTCAAGTCCCTGGGCGCCGACTGCGTCGCCAAGCAGATGCGGTCCGAGCATCACCGCGAACTGCGGATGCTGCTGGATGCCGCCGGGTTTGGCGACGACGACACCGATGCCTACATCCGCTACGGCTCGGCCCGCGAGCTGTACCACTTCCACGTCGACAATGCAGGAAGCTACTGATGACCACCGCAGACGAGCGGGCGCGGCTGGGCCTACGGGAATCCGCGACCTTCGACCGGCACACCATCGCCGCCATTCAGCGTGCCGCCGAGACCGGCATCTACGACATCCGCGGCTGGGGTGCCAAACGGCCACTGCCCCACTTCGACGATCTGCTGTTCCTCGGCGCGTCGATGTCGCGCTACCCGCTGGAGGGGTATCGCGAGCGCTGTGACACCGACGTGCTGATGGGCGGCCGCAACGCCAAGTACCCTCTGCACCTTGATATTCCGGTGACCATTGCGGGGATGTCGTTCGGCGCGCTGTCGGGTCCGGCCAAGGAGGCGCTGGGGCGCGGGGCCAGCGCGGTCGGCACGTCGACCACCACCGGCGATGGTGGCATGACGCCCGAGGAGCGCGGCCAGAGCAAGTACCTGGTGTACCAATACCTTCCATCGCGCTACGGGATGAATCCCGATGACCTCCGCAAGGCCGACGCCATCGAGATCGTGCTCGGCCAGGGCGCGAAGCCCGGCGGCGGCGGAATGCTGCTGGGACAGAAGATCTCCAAGCGCGTCGCGGGAATGCGCACGTTGCCGGAGGGCATCGATCAGCGCTCGGCGTGCCGGCATCCGGACTGGACCGGCCCTGACGATCTCACCATCAAGATCAACGAACTGCGCGAGATCACCGACTGGGAGAAGCCGATCTACGTCAAGGTCGGCGCCTCCCGGACCTATTACGACGTCAAGCTCGCGGTGCATGCGGGCGCCGACGTCATCGTGGTCGACGGAATGCAGGGCGGGACCGCAGCGACGCAGGAGGTGTTCATCGAGAACGTCGGCATCCCGACGTTGGCGGCGATCCCCCAGGCCGTGCAGGCGCTGGCCGAACTGGGGGTGCACCGCAGCGGGGCACACGGCCGGGCGAGCGGAGCGACGGGGAATGGCGAAGTGCAATTGATCGTGTCGGGCGGCATCCGCAACGGCGCCGACGTCGCCAAGGCGTTGGCGTTGGGCGCTGATGCGGTCTCCATCGGCAGCGCGGCGCTGATCGCCCTCGGGGACAACCACCCCCGCTACGCCGCGGACTACGAGAAGCTCGGCAGTGCGGCCGGGTTCTTCGACGACTTCCAGGACGGCACCGACCCCACCGGCATCAGCACCCAGAACCCCGAGCTCGCCGCCCGCTTCGACCCGCGCGAGGGCGGCCGTCGGCTGGCCAACTACCTGCGGGTGCTCACCATGGAGGCGCAAACCATCGCGCGCGCCTGCGGCAAGGCCCACGTCCGCCACCTCGAGCCGGAGGACCTGGTCGCCGTCACGATAGAGGCCGCCGCCATGGCGCGGGTGCCGCTGGCCGGCACCGACTGGATTCCGGGCATGCGATGAACCGGGCCCGCGTCGAGGCGCCCAACGTGACGCCAGTGCGAAGAATCGGGCGACGTTTCGCACTGGGTCCACGTTCGGCGCGATCCAGGACCTGCGGAGGTCGGCCGTGAGCGAGGCCGCGGACGTCGTCATCGTCGGGGGCGGCATCGAGGGCGCCGCAGCGGCATGGGCACTGGCCCAGCGCGGCGTGACAGACGTGCTGGTCCTCGAGCGCAACACCGTCGGATCGGGGATGACGGGGAAGTCGTCCGGAATCGTCCGCTGCCACTACGGCGTCAGCTCGCTGGCCGCGATGGCCACCGTCGGGCTCGAGGTCTTCGAGAACGCGCACGACGTCTTCGGCCACGACATCGGCTTTCGGCAGACCGGGTATGTCGTCGGGGTCGGCGAACCGAACGTCGACTCGCTGCGCAAGAGCCTGGCCGCTCAACGGGGCGTCGGCGTGGACACCGAGGAGATCAGCGCGGCCGAGGTCGCCGCCATGTGGCCGCACGCCGACCTGGAACCGTTCGCCGCCTTCGCACACGAACCCCGTGGCGGCTTCGGCGACGGATACCAGACCGCGCAGGCGTTCGCCGTGTCCGCCCGCGGCGCCGGGGTCCGCATTCGCCAGGGCGCCGCGGTGACCGACCTGCTCATCGACGGCGACCGGGTGACTGGCGTCCGGGTCGCCGACGGCACCGAGATCGCCGCGGGCACCGTGGTGGTCGCCACGGGGGTGTGGACGCGAGAGTTGCTGTCCCGCATCGACATCGATGTCCCCATCCGGGTGGTGCGCGAACAGATAGTCATGATCAAGCCCGGCGTGGAGCTGGGCCCCGTGCCCGTGTTCTCCGATCTGGTGTCCCTGCAATACATTCGGCCAGAGCCGGGCGGGGACGTCCTGTTCGGCAACAGCGACCTGTCCCACGTTCAGGAGGCCGATCCCGACGATTACGTCAACCGGGCCAGCGAGGACTTCGTCGACGTGACGATCGACCGGGTCGGAACCCGCTTCCCTGGTTTCACCGATGCCGCCATCACCGGTAGCTATGCCGGCTGCTACGACGTGACGCCCGATTGGAATCCCGTGATCTCGCGGACGGGGATCGACGGGCTGATCGTGGCCGCGGGATTCAGCGGCCACGGCTTCAAGATCGCGCCGGCGGTCGGCAACCTCGTCGCCGACCTGGTGGTCGACGGACGCAGTAGCGATCCGCGCATTCCCGCAACCGACTTCCGCCTGTCCCGGTTTGCCGAGGACGACCTCCTCCGGACGCCGTACCCGTACGTCGGCGCGGGCGAGATGCGATAGACAGGGAACCCGTGCCCCCCGTCGATGATTCCGTTCCGCTGCTCCGCAACGAGTCCGGCACCGCCCGTGACCGTGATCCGGGCGAGCCCGTCGACGAGTTGGAGTTCGAGGCTGCCATCGGCCGCAACGTGCGCCAACTTCGTCAGCAGCACGGCCTCACTGTGGCGGAGATGGCGACGCGGGTCGGCATCTCCAAGGCGATGATGAGCAAGATCGAGAACGCGCAGACGTCGTGCAGCCTGTCGACGCTCGCATTGCTGGCCAGAGGTTTCGACGTTCCGGTGACCACGCTGTTCCGGGGTGCCGACGTCGAGCGGCCCGCAGCCTTCGTCAAGGCGGGCACCGGAGCGCGGATCGTCCGCAACGGCACCAGGGAGGGGCACGAGTATCAGCTGCTCGGGTCTCTGCGCGGCGAGCACAAGCGACTCGAGTGTCTCGAGGTCACGCTGACGGAGAAGAGCCAGACCTATCCGCTCTTCCAACATCCGGGCACGGAGTTCATCTACATGCTCGACGGCGTCATGGACTACAGCCACAGCCGGTCGGTGTACCAGTTGCATCCCGGCGACTCACTCCAACTCGACGGCGAGGGCGCACACGGCCCGGTCGACCTGGTCGAGCTGCCGATCCGGTTCCTGTCGGTCGTCGCCTTCCCCGATTCGCAGATCTGACGGCGGTACCAACGGTCGACCCCCGCCGGTGCACTCACCGGCGGGGGGCGACTGGACGTCTCAGCTGAGACTAGGGACGCGGGGGCGTGTTGGTGATGGTGCCGCCCGTGCGGGCAGCCGGGTAATCGGCGTCCTTGCGGCGCTTCAGACCGAGCAGGCCGGCCAGCCCGAGCAGCCCGGCGAGGCCCCACAGGCCGTTGTCGCCGTTGTCGTTGTTGCCGTTGCCGTTGTCATCGGCGGCGAGCGTGGTCGTGGTGGTCTGAGCCGGTGCTTCGGTGGTCGACGCGTTGGCGAGGCCCGCGCCGCCGAACAGCAGGGTGAGGGTGGTGACTCCGACGACCAATGGCTTCTGCATGTGTATCTCCAATCTCGTGCGACCGGCCGCCGAAGCAGCCCGGTCGCGGGGTGGGTGCGACCAGTTCATCTGGCCGTGAGGCTCGAACTGTGTTTGCTCTGGTACCTCACTTCGCATCGACTGTCATTGCCCTGTGCGTTCGACCGAAACCACTTCGCCTGTCTAACAGCACTTCTCTGACGTCATAACCCCAGTTCAGGCGCCGGTGTGACGTGTGACACAACGCAGTCGGCTTAGCGGTACACCAAGGGGTGACGTGCCCCCAGTAGCCGCCGGTTCCGGTCTGCGTTCGGGCGGAGTACAGTCATGCCCGTGCAGCGGACGCTCCTCCTCGGACGCCGCGACGGGGTCTGATCCAGACTGGCTTCCCGTCGCGGGTGGTCTTGATGCGCCGGTCTGAACTTCTTCCAGACACCACACCGGAGCGAGAACCGTGAACAACCCCAAGAACACCGACGCCTACGCTTGGACTTCTCAGGCGCGCACCATCACCACCCCCTCGGGCCACCCGAACCCGGGCCAGCCGGCCTGGAACACCCAGCGCGGCACCTCGATGCCGGTCAGCCGCTACCGTCCCTTCGCCGCTGAGGTGGAGCCCGTCACGCTGGCCGACCGCAGCTGGCCGGACGCGGTGGTCGACACCGCACCGATGTGGTGCGCGGTCGACCTGCGCGACGGCAACCAGGCGTTGATCGACCCGATGAGCCCCGAACGCAAACGGCGGATGTTCGATCTGCTGGTTCGGATGGGCTACAAGGAGATCGAGGTGGGCTTCCCGTCGGCGAGCCAGACCGACTTCGACTTCGTCCGCGAGATCATCAGCGACGGGGCCATCCCCGAGGACGTCACGATCCAGGTGCTGACGCAGTGCCGGCAGGAGCTGATCGAGCGGACGTTCGAGGCCTGCTCCGGTGCGCCGAAGGCGATCGTGCACTTCTACAACTCGACGTCCATCCTCCAGCGCCGCGTGGTGTTCCGCGCCGATCAGGCCGCCGTGAAGGCCATCGCCACCGACGGTGCCAGGATGTGCGTCGCCGAAGCTGCGAAATACCCTGCGACGCAATGGCGTTTCGAGTACTCGCCAGAGTCCTACACGGGCACCGAACTGGAGTACGCCAGGGAGGTGTGCGACGCCGTGGCCGACGTGATCGAGCCGACGCCCGAGCGGCCGTTGATCGTCAACCTGCCCGCCACCGTCGAGATGGCCACCCCGAACGTGTACGCCGACTCGATCGAGTGGATGAGCCGCAATCTCTCCCGACGTGACTCGATAATCCTGTCGCTGCACCCGCACAATGATCGGGGAACTGCCGTTGCCGCAGCTGAATTGGGCTATCAGGCCGGCGCCGACCGGATCGAGGGCTGTCTGTTCGGCAACGGTGAGCGCACCGGCAACGTCTGCCTGGTGACCTTGGGGCTGAACCTGTTCAGCCGTGGCGTCGATCCGCAGATCGACTTCTCCAACATCGACGAGATTCGCCGCACGGTCGAGTACTGCAACCAGCTGCCCGTGCACGAAAGGCACCCGTATGGCGGCGATTTGGTGTACACGGCGTTCTCCGGCAGCCACCAGGACGCCATCAACAAGGGTCTGGACGCCATGAAGGTCGATGCGGACGCCGCCGGCTCCGACGTCGACGACATCCTGTGGCAGGTGCCGTATCTGCCGATCGACCCCAAGGACGTCGGCCGCACGTACGAGGCCGTGATCCGCGTCAATTCACAGTCGGGCAAGGGCGGCGTCGCCTACATCATGAAGGCCGATCACGGCTTGGTGCTGCCGCGACGGCTGCAGATCGAGTTCAGCCAGGCCATCCAGAAGATCACCGACGGCGAGGGTGGCGAAGTGTCGCCCAAGGAGATGTGGGACGTCTTCTTCGACGAGTACCTGGCGCCGATCAAGCCGCTGGAACGCATCCGGCAAAAGGTCGACGCGGCCGAGGTCGACGGCGGCACCGACCAGATCACCGCGGTCGTGAAGGTCGACGGTGTCGAGCGGGAGATCGTCGGCGCCGGCAACGGTCCGCTCGCCGCCTTCGTCGACGCCATCGGCGCGGTCGGATTCGACGTCTCGGTGCTCGACTACTCCGAGCACGCGATGTCCTCGGGCGAAGAGGCGCAGGCCGCGGCGTACGTGGAGGCATCGGTGGGCGGCAAGACCGTATGGGGGGTCGGCATCGCGACGTCGATCACCACGGCCTCGCTGCGGGCCGTCGTGTCCGCCGTCAACCGCGCCGCTCGCAAGTAAACTGTCGACCGCGTCAGACGTTTGAGAGAGTAGACGGCCAAACGCTCGCGTAGCCGGGGGGCTCAGAACAGCGTGAACTGATCGCCGCTGAGCGTCGGGTCGGTGAACTCCTCGACGTCGGTACCGCCGACGATGCGCTCGACCAGCGTGAGGAACTCGTCGTCGCGCACCAGCGGGATGCCCATCTCGCGCGCCTGATAGCCGCGGCCCTGATCCGGCCCGTGCTCGTTGCACAGCACCAGCGACGTCTGCTGGTCGACGATGTCCGCATACGCCAGGCCGGCGTGCAGCATGCGTTCGATCAGCTCCTCGTAGGTGTGTCCAACCTCGGTCGACAGCGCCACCCGCATGCCCTGCACCAGCGGCCGGCCCGCGACGAACACCCCGGGATTCTGGAAGTCGCACGGCAGCCGCGCCGCAATGGTCTTGAGCGGCAACAGTTCTTCGTGAGTGACCTGGCCGTTGGGCCAGCTGCGCCGCCTCACCGGGCGTACCGGCAGCCACGCCTTGCGGTCGTGAGCGCCCGCCAGTGACGGCTTGAGGATCTGAGCCAGCACCAGGGCGTCGTCGAGCGCGTCGTGCGGCCGCATCTGGGTGACGCCCCAATGCGCCGCCAACGTCTCGAGCCGCAGGTTCTCGATGCCGAGGTCGAGGCGCCGGGCCAACTCCACGGTGCACATCACGGTGTCGACGGGCAGCTCAGCCCCGACGAGCTCGGCCTCGTTGGCCAGGAAGGCATAGTCGAAGCCGACGTTGTGCGCCACCAGCGTGCGGCCTGCGAGCACGGCGCTCAGCTCACCGACGACGTCCGCGAACGTCGGCTGGCCCTGCAGCATCTCGCTGGTCAGCCCGTGAACGTGCGTGGGCCCCGGATCGACCCCGGGGTTGAGCAGCGTGGAGAACGTGCCCTCGACATTGCCGTCGTCGCCGAGGGCTAGCGCCGCGACGCTGACCACCCGCGCTTGCCGCGGGTGGAAACCCGTCGTCTCGACGTCGACGACCGCCCAGCCCGCGCCGGGCTCGGTGGCTGGTCGGCCGAACGTATGGCTCACGATTCGAGGATGGCACGGTACTCGGACATTCTCGGCCAAGGCAGAGGGGTGACGCGCGTGTCGCCCGCTCGCATTCGCCCTCCTAGACTGCCGGTGATGGTCACCGGAGAACAGTCGCGACGCGGCCGGGGAAGGATCACGCCACGCGGGCGAGTGGCGTTGGGCGCCGGGTCCGCCGCGCGGTGGGCGTCGCGCCTCACCGGCCGCGGCGCCGGCGCGATGATCGGCGGTCTGGTGTCGATGACGCTTGACAAGTCGATCCTTGGTCAACTTGGCGCCGGTCGCAGCACCGTGGTCGTGACCGGCACCAACGGCAAGTCGACGACGACGAGGATGACCGCCGCCGCGCTGGCCACCATCGGCCCCGTCGCGACGAACGCCGAGGGCGCCAACATGGACGCGGGCCTGATCGCCGCCCTCGCGGGAACCCCTCAGGCGACGCTGGCAGCGCTCGAAGTCGACGAGATGCACGTGCCGCACGTCGCCGACGCCGTCGAGCCCGCCGTCATCGTCCTGCTCAATCTGTCCCGCGATCAGCTGGACCGCGTCGGTGAGATCAACCACATCGAGCGGACGCTGCGCGCCGGACTGGCCCGTCATCGGGGTGCCGTCGTGGTCGCCAACTGCGACGACGTATTGATGACGTCGGCGGCCTACGACAGCCCCGACGTGGTGTGGGTGGCCGCGGGCGGCAGCTGGGCCAACGACTCCGTCAGCTGCCCGCGCAGCGGCGAGATCATCGTGCGGGAGGGCTCGCACTGGTACTCGACGGGCTGCGACTTCACGCGTCCGACGCCCCAGTGGTCCTACGACGACGACAACGTCTACGGTCCCGACGGCCTCGTCCTGCCGATGACGCTCGCGCTGCCCGGCGCCGTCAACCGTGGCAACGCGACGCAGGCGATCGCGGCGGCCGTCGCCCTTGGCGCGGATCCCGTTGCGGCGGTGGCTGCGGTGTCCCTCGTCGACGAGGTCGCGGGCCGCTATCGGACCGTGCGGATCGGCAGGCACACGGCCCGCATCCTGCTCGCCAAGAATCCGGCGGGCTGGCAGGAGGCGCTGTCGATGGTCGACAAACACGGCGCGGGCGTGGTGATCGCGGTCAACGGACAGGTGCCCGACGGGGAGGACCTGTCGTGGCTGTGGGACGTGCGGTTCGAACACTTTGACGACACCGCGGTGGTGGCCGCCGGCGAGCGCGGCACCGACCTGGCGGTGCGGCTGGGCTACGCGGGCGTCGGGCACACGCTCGTGCACGACACGCTCAAGGCCATCGAGTCGTGCCCACCGGGACACGTCGAGGTGATCGCCAACTACACCGCCTTCCTGCAGCTGAGCCGGCGGCTACCCAAACCTGGGGGGCGGGAGCGCAGCGACCGGGGGGATGTGCATGGCTGACTCCACGGTGCGGATCGGACTGGTGCTGCCCGACGTGATGGGTACCTACGGTGATGGCGGCAATGCCGTGGTGTTGCGAGAACGCTTGCGGATGCGCGGTTTCGACGCTGAAGTCGTCGAGATCACGCTGGCCGACCCGGTGCCCGACTCGCTGGACCTGTACACACTCGGCGGCGCGGAGGACTACGCCCAGCGGCTGGCGACGAAGCACCTCATCGAGCACCCCGGGTTGCAGCGCGCGGTCGAGCGCGGCGCGCCGGTGCTAGCGATCTGCGCGGCCATCCAGGTGCTGGGCCACTGGTACGAGACGTCCAGTGGTGAACGCGTCGACGGCGTCGGCGTGCTCGACGTCACGACGTCGCCGCAGCTTACGAGGACCATCGGCGAGGTCGTCTCCCAGCCGTTGCTGCCCGGCCTCGACCAGCGCTTGACCGGCTTCGAAAACCACCGTGGCGGAACGACTCTGGGGCCGGCCGCAGCGCCATTGGCCAAGGTGCTCTCCGGCGCAGGCAACCGCGACGGCGATGGATTCGACGGTGCCGTGCAGGGCAGCATCGTCGCGACCTACCTGCACGGCCCCTGCCTGGCCCGCAATCCGCAACTGGCCGACCACTTGTTGTCGCGGGTGGTCGGCGAGCTGGCCCCGATCGAGTTGGACGAGGTCGAGCAGCTGCGTCGCGAGCGGCTGGCCGCCCCACGCCGCGTCTAGAGCGCTCGAAAGTGCGCTGACGCAGGAGAATCGCGAGCGCGCTGCTGTCTGGTTGCACTATGGAGCAGCTAGGGTCGCCAGCCGCGGGCCATCAACGCGTTGCGAACGCTCGCGACGATCTCGTCGGGCCGGTCCTCCTTGACGACGTACGTGACGTTCCACTGCAGCGCCGCCAAGGTGCGCTTCACCCGCACGTCCTTCACGTACTGCAACCGATCGGTGCGGTGCTGGTCGCCGTCGTACTCGGCGCCGACGCGGTAGTCCTCCCAACACGCGTCGAGGGTCCGCACCAGCCGCCCATCGTTGATCACCCGGACTTGCGTCGAGGGCTTGGGCAGTCCGGCGTCGATGAGGAGGAGTCGCAACCACGTCTCCTTCGGTGACATCGCTCCGCCATCGACGAGCGGCAAGGCCATCCGCAACGCCACGAGTCCCCGCGCCCCTTGGTGTCTGGCGATCACGGCGAGCACGTCGACGTCCCGATATCCCGTTGCTCGCTTGAGTGCGTCGAGCCGGGCGATTGCCTCGCCCCTGGTCGCCGCATGCCTTCCCAAGTCGAACGCGGTACGCGCCGCGGAGGTCACGACGAGACCCGCGACCTTCGTCACCTCGTCGGCGGAGATCGACTCGTTGCGAACGATGAGTCCACGTGGAGGGCGCTTGACGTTCGCGATGAGTTCGATCGGCGTGGTGGCGTCGACCCACTCCGCGGAATGAAGCGCCGATGCAGCGGCACCCGCGATCACCGCTGTGCGCTTGGACCACAGCCACGCCGCGATCGTGCGATCACGCAGCGAAGGCTGCTGCCTCTTGTCGATGTACACGTCGGGTAGTAATCGCCGATACCACCGCTGCAGCTCGTGACGAGTGACGTCACCGTTGGCAATTGCCTCGCTACCCCGAAATGGCTCCCCCATGGCCAGATCTTGCCGACGTGAACCGACATCGAGCCGAGAGTGCACCGTCGCAGCGTAAGTGCGAGTGGCGTCCTGCGCCGTTGCACTCTCGAGGCGCTACGAAGCGGCTACAACCCCAGGTCGCGCAGGAACTCCGGCTTGTAGGCCTCGAGGATGACGTAGCTGGGGTCGGGCACGGGCACGTCCGGCGCGTCGTCGGCGACCGCGTGGCCGTCGCCGGCGTCGACCCACTGCTGCTCATCGGAGTTCCACCGGCTCACCACGTACTCCGCGGTGATGCCGTCGGCCTGGACGAGTTCACGCACGGCGCGCTCCGCCTCCCGCGCGTCCTGCAGGCTGTGCGTGTACAGCTGGATGCGATTGCCGTCCCGCGTGACGACCACCCGGCTGCCCAAGCGCTTGCGGGCCTCGCCGTCCACGTCGAGCGACCGCATCCGCTCCCAGAACGTCAAGTGGTGCGCCTCGTCGCCGAGCTCGACCTCGACCTTGAACTCCTCGTCAGGCATGCCCGCCAACCTAGGCCATCGCCCGGCGGCCGGTCAGGGCGCGTCCCAGCGTCAGCTCGTCGGCGAACTCCAGGTCACCGCCCATCGGCAGCCCCGACGCAATGCGGGTGACCGTCAGCCCGGGGATGTCGCGCAGCATGCGCACCAGGTAGGTCGCGGTGGCCTCGCCCTCGGTGTTGGGGTCGGTCGCGATGATGACCTCCGCGACGTCCACGCCGTCGACCCGCTCGCCAATTCGGTTGAGCAGCTCACGGATTCGCAGCTGTTCCGGCCCGATGCCCGACAGCGGATCCAGCGCACCGCCCAGCACGTGGTACCGGCCACGGAACTCCCGCGTCCGCTCCACGGCCGCGACGTCCTTGGGCTCCTCTACGACGCACACCAGCGACGCGTCGCGCCGCGGGTCGCTGCAGATCCGGCAGCGCTCGTCGTCGGAGACGTTGCCGCACACCGAGCAGAACTGCACGCCGTCGCGCACCTTGCCCAAAACCGCCGTCAGTCGGTCGATGTCGGGCGGCTCGACCGACAGCAGATGAAAGGCAATGCGCTGGGCGCTCTTTGGCCCGATCCCCGGCAGCTTGCCGAGCTCGTCGATCAGATCCTGGACCGGACCCTCAAACATGGCGGTACAAGTCAGAGCCCCGGCAGTTCGAGCCCGCTCAAGCCCCCGGCGAGCGGCCCGAGCTTGCTCTGCGCCATGAGGGTGACCTGTTGGGCTGCGTCCTTGATCGCGCCGATGACGAGGTCCTGCAATGTCTCGACGTCGTCGGGGTCGACGACCTTGGGGTCGATCGCGACGCCGACCACCTCGCCGCTGCCCTTCATGGTCACCTGCACCAGACCGCCGCCGGCCTGCCCGCGCACTTCGGCGACGGCGAGTGCCTCCTGCGCCTCCATCAGCTGCTGCTGTACCTGCTGGGCCTGCGCGAGGAGCGCCGACATGTCGGGCGGTTGACCGGGTTGCATGACGGTCCCCTTGCATCTTGGTCTCGAACTGATTGCTGTCGGCCGCGCGCGGCGATTCGTCCGCCAAGCCTAGTCGTCCTGCGAGCTAGCTTGGTCCTGTGCCCGTACCTGCCTGCCTGCGTGTCGGCGCAGCCCTCGCCGTCGGACTGCTCGTCGCCGCGCTGCCCGTCCCGGTAGCCGCCGCTGCCCCCGCCAACATCGCCGGGATGATCGTCTTCCTCGACCCCGGTCACCAAGGTGCCAACGACGCGGCGTTCCTCAGCAAGCAGGTGCCGACGGGACGCGGCGGCACCAAGGACTGCCAGACCAGCGGGACGTCGACCGACGACGGCTACCCCGAGCACACGTTCAACTGGGAGACCGTGCTGCGGATCCGCGCCGAACTGATGCAACTGGGCGTGCGGACGGCGATGTCCCGCGGCGACGACACCGGCGTGGCGCCCTGCGTCGACGAGCGGGCGGCGATGGCCAACGCGCTCAAGCCCGACGCGATCGTGTCGATCCATGCCGACGGCGGCCCGGCGACCGGGCGCGGCTTCCACGTCAACTACTCGTCGCCGCCGCTGAACGCCGCGCAGTCCGGGCCGGCCGTCCAGCTCGCCCAGACCATGCGCGACCAACTGCAGGCTGCCGGGCTCATCCCGGCGAACTACATCGGCCAGGGCGGGCTGTACCCGCGGGCCGACCTCGCCGGGCTGAACCTCGCGCAGTACCCGTCGGTTCTCGTCGAGCTGGGGAACATGAAGAATCCCGCCGATTCGGCGCTGATCGAGAGCCCGGACGGGCGGCAGAAGTACGCCGACGCCGTGGTGCGCGGGATCGCCAGCTTCCTGGCCACCAGGCCGCCGCGGGCGGCTGGTTAGTTCGACTCGACCTGATTCTTCAGGTTCTCCAGGACCTCGGCCTGGATCTTGCGCAGCCCCAACGGCGCGAACGTCTTCTCGAAGAACCCCTTCACGCCGCCCGCGCCCTGCCAGGTCGTCTTCACCGTGACCGACGCGCCAGGTCCGGCGGGAGCGACTGTGTAGTTGGTCACCATGGTCGAGTTGGCGTCCTTCTCGATGACGGCGTGACCGGCGACGTCGACGCTGGCCTTGACGTCGCGGACCCGTGACTCGGTGGCCTGCAGCTTCCACGCGACCACGGTTCCAGCGCCCTGGCCACCCTCGAGTACCTGGTAGTCGCGGTAGTGCGACGACAGGATCTTGGGGCGGACGGTCTGGTAGTCCGCGACCGCGGCGAGCACGGCATCCGGTTGAGCGTTGATCAAGACAGTGCTGGAGGCGCTGACCTGTCCCATCGGTGATGACTCCTAGATCGGGGGGTGAACGGGTGTGATCCCGGGTCGGTGCGGTCGCATCGGGTGCTACCGGGGACTAGCGTATATCCGTGACTGTTGCATCGATCGAAGCGCAGTCGGCCCACGCAGCAGGCGTGGAGAGACTGCTGACGAGCTACCGTGCCATCCCGCCGAGCGCGACGGTGCGCCTGGCCAAGCCCACCTCCAATCTGTTTCGCGCGCGGGAGAAGTCCCGCGCCAAGGGCCTGGACACCTCGGGCCTGACGGGCGTGATCGCCGTCGATCCGGACGCGCGCACCGCCGACGTCGCGGGCATGTGCACCTACGAGGACCTGGTCGCCGCGACACTTCCCCATGGGCTGTCACCGCTGGTGGTGCCGCAACTGAAGACCATCACCCTCGGTGGCGCGGTCACGGGGCTAGGCATCGAGTCCGCGTCGTTCCGCAATGGGCTGCCCCACGAATCGGTGCTCGAGATGGACATCCTCACCGGGTCGGGCGACGTACTCACCACGTCTCGCGACCAGCACGTCGACTTGTTTCGCGCGTTCCCCAATTCCTATGGGACGCTTGGCTACTCGGTGCGCCTGAAGATCGAGCTTGAGCCGGTCAAGCCGTTCGTCGCATTGAAGCACCTACGGTTCGACACAGTGGCCGACCTCGTCGCGACCATGGACCGGATCGTGGAGACCGGCGGCTTCGACGGCGTCCCAGTCGACTACCTCGACGGCGTGGTGTTCAGCGCCGACGAGTCCTACCTGTGCCTGGGCCTGCAGACCGCCACTCCAGGTCCGGTCAGCGACTACACCGGTCGCGACATCTACTACCGCTCCATCCAGCATGCGGCCGGCGAGAAACACGACCGCCTGACCATTCACGACTA
Source organism: uncultured Actinomycetota bacterium (assembly GCA_963846985.1). GTDB lineage: Bacteria > Actinomycetota > Actinomycetes > Mycobacteriales > Mycobacteriaceae > Mycobacterium. Next base: position 71,985 of record CAWJYC010000019.1, on the reverse strand, counting down.
CCTGTGGCGGTGGGATACCGACTGGTTCTGGTGCTCGCGGGCCTTCGGTGCGCAGAACCCCACCATCCGGCGGGTCTGGCCGCGGCGACTGCGACGGAGCAGCTTCTACTGGAAGCTCATCGGATACGACCGCCGCTTCGGCATCGCCGACCGCATCGAGAAGCGCCACGGGCGTCCCCCGCTCGAGCGCGTCGTGCAGGACATCGAAGTGCCGATCGGACGCACCGAAGAATTCGTGAACTGGTTCCTCGACAACGTGCCGATCGAACCGATCTGGCTGTGCCCACTGCGGCTGCGCGACGACCAGGGCTGGCCGCTGTACCCGATTGCGGGGCATCACACCTACGTCAACGTCGGCTTCTGGTCCTCGGTACCCGCCGGCGATGAGGAAGGTGCGACCAACCGTCTGATCGAGGAGAAGGTCAGCCAACTGGACGGCCACAAGTCGCTGTACTCCGACGCCTATTACTCTCCCGAGGAGTTTGACGAGCTCTACGGCGGCGAAACCTACAACACGGTCAAGAAGACCTATGACCCGGACTCACGGCTGCTCGATCTGTATGCGAAGGCGGTGCAAGGAAGATGACGACCTATCGGGAGGATTCCCCTCAGGCGGCAGCGACCGGGAAGTTGACGCTCGCCGAGATCCTCGAGCTGATCACCTCCGGCGACGAGCTCGCGATGAAGTTCACCGCCTACGACGGCAGCTCGTCGGGTCCCGACGACGCCGAGGTGGGGCTCGATCTGCGCACCCCCCGCGGCACCACGTACCTGGCGACCGCGCCCGGTGAGCTGGGATTGGCCCGCGCGTACGTCTCGGGTGACGTGGTGCCGACCGGCGTGCACCCCGGCGATCCCTATGAGTTGCTGCGTGCCCTGGGCGACAAGATGGGCTTCAAGCGACCGTCCGCCCGAGTGCTGGCCAACATCGTTCGGTCGATCGGCCTCGAGCACCTGCGCCCCATCGCTCCACCGCCCCAGGAGGCACTGCCCCGCTGGCGACGCATCGCAGAAGGCTTGCGGCACAGCAAGACTCGCGACGCGGACGCCATCCACCACCACTACGACGTGTCGAATGCCTTCTATGAAATGGTGCTCGGCCCCTCGATGACCTACACCTGCGCCTGCTATCCGGATGCGGACGCGACGCTGGAAGAGGCGCAGGACAACAAGTACCGCCTGGTGTTCGAGAAGCTGCGGCTACAGCCCGGTGACCGCCTGCTCGACGTCGGGTGCGGCTGGGGCAGCATGGTCCGCTACGCGGCGCGGCACGGCGTGAAGGCCGTCGGCGTCACCCTGTCCAAGGAGCAGGCGGCGTGGGCGCAGAAGGCGATCGTCGAGGAAGGGCTGTCGCATCTCGCCGAGGTGCGTCACGGTGACTACCGCGACGTCCGCGAGTCCGGCTTCGACGCCGTCTCCTCGATCGGTCTGACCGAGCACATCGGCGTGCAGAACTATCCGTCGTACTTTCGGTTCCTCAAGTCGAAGATGCGCACGGGCGCACTGCTTCTCAACCACTGCATCACCCGCCCAGACAACCGGTCGGGAGCGGGCGCGGGCGGCTTCATCGACCGCTACGTCTTCCCCGACGGGGAACTCACCGGCTCGGGCCGCATCATCACCGACGCCCAGGACGTCGGGCTGGAGGTTCTGCACGAGGAGAACCTGCGCCACCACTACGCGCTGACCCTGCGCGACTGGTGCGCCAATCTCGTCGAGCACTGGGACGAGGCCGTCGCGGAGGTGGGGCTTCCGACCGCAAGGGTTTGGGGGCTGTACATGGCCGGTTCCAGGATGGGCTTCGAAACCAATGTCGTTCAGCTGCACCAGGTTCTAGCGGTCAAGCTGGACAACAAGGGCGGTGACGGCGGTCTCCCGCTGCGCCCGTGGTGGACCGCCTAGGCTCCTTCGATCCGGCGGGCCCCCAGCTCGCTCTGCAGGAGCTCCAGCGCCACCTCCTCGGGATCGCGGCGTGGGCCGGTCTCCTCGTGAACGGCCTGGGCCAGCATGCTCTCCTCGTCGTCCTCCTCGACCGGCGGTGGTGCCTCCACCACGCGTTGCGGACGCGCGGCGGGGGCGGCAGCGGTAGGTGAGCCGGCCTCACACCGGATGTTCCAGTTCACGCCGAGCGCGTCCTTCAACGCATCACGGATGATCTCGACGTTGCGGGCCTCGTTGAGTCGCGCCGCGAGCGGCGGTGACACGTGGCTGAGCACGAGCGTCTCACCCTCCACCGCGAGCACGATGGCGCCGTCGAGCATGACATCGGTGGGCCGCCGGCGTTCGCGCACCTTGTCACGGATCGTCGACCACATGGTGCGCACGACGGCGGCATCTGGCTCACCCGTCGGGGCGGCCACCTGAGGCGGCGGCGGTGGGGTCGGTGCCGCGGCGACGGGCGCGGGCGGCGCGACGGGTGGCGGCGTGGGCTCCGGTTCGACGGCAGCGGGCGCCGTCGGCGCGGGGCTGGGTACCGGGGTGAGCGATGCCGGGGGCGCGACGGGCTCCGGCTGGACGGCAGCGGGCGATGGCGGCTCGGGGGCGTTGCTCCGGCGGGTGAACTGCTTGACCGGTGCCACCTCGATCGCCGCGACGGCGTGGGCCGCCTCCCCCGCCGGGATGGAGACGTTCATCCTGGTCTCGAGCCGCTCGATGCGTTGCAGCAGAGCAGCTTCGGTGTCGCTGGCTGATGGCAGCAGCAGCCGCGCGCACACGACCTCCAGCAGCAGCCGCGGCGCGGTGGCACCGCGCATCTCACCAAGACCGGCGTGCACCACCTCGGCGTACCGGGTCAGGGTGGCGGTGCCCAGCCGCGCGGCCTGGTCGCGCATCCGCTCGAGGACGTCGTCCGGCGCATCGACCACACCGCGCGCGGCGGCGTCGGGCACGGCCTGTAGCACGATGAGGTCGCGAAACCGCTCGAGCAGATCGGTGGCGAACCGGCGCGGATCGTGACCCGCGTCGATCAGTGCTTCGACCGCCCCGAACAGTGCCCCGGCGTCCCCGGCGGCGAGCGCGTCGACCGAGGCATCGATCAGCGCCAGGTCAGTGGCGCCCAGCAGCGACAACGCCCGCGAGTAGGCGACCAGCTTGCCGTCGGACCCGGCCAACAGCTGATCGAGGACCGAGAGGGTGTCGCGCGGTGAACCGCCGCCGGCGCGGATCACCAGCGGGTAGACCGCGTCGTCGACGGCGACGCTCTCCTGGGTGCAGATGCGTTCCAGCAGCCCGCGCATGGTCTTGGGCGCCAGCAGCCGGAACGGGTAGTGGTGCGTCCGCGAGCGGATCGTGGGCAGGACCTTCTCGGGTTCGGTGGTCGCGAACACGAAGATCAGGTGTTCGGGCGGCTCCTCGACGATCTTCAGCAGCGCGTTGAAACCCGCGGTGGTCACCATGTGCGCCTCGTCGATGATGAAGATGCGGTAGCGCGACTGGGCCGGGGCGTAGAACGCGCGGTCGCGCAGTTCACGGGTGTCGTCGACACCGCCGTGGCTGGCCGCGTCGAGTTCGACGACGTCGACGCTGCCCGGCCCGTTGGGCGCCAGCGCCACACACGAGTCGCACACCCCGCACGGCGTCGGGGTGGGGCCCTGCTCGCAGTTCAGCGAGCGGGCCATGATGCGGGCCGACGAGGTCTTGCCGCAGCCACGCGGACCCGAGAAGAGGTACGCGTGATTGATGCGTCCGGACGTCAGCGCGTTCGACAGCGGCTCGGTGACGTGTTCCTGCCCGACCACCTCGGCGAATGAGGCGGGTCGGTACTTGCGGTAGAGAGCCACGGAAGCAGGCTACTCACTCGCGCCGACGATGCGACCGCCCCAGCGGGCGAGGAAGGGCGATCATCGAACCAGGGTCGCCCGACTCGTCGCGTCCTACTCGCGCGCGAGCAGGGACTCGGTCGCCGCCAGCAGCGCGCACGTCGCCAGACCGTCGATCGCCTCGTTGAGGTCGGGTGTCGACGGGAACGAGGGCGCAATGCGAATGTTCCTGTCGTCCGGGTCCTTTCGATACGGGAACGATGCGCCTGCCTCGGTGACCGCGATCCCGGCATCCTTGGCGAGCGCCACCGTCCGCCGCGCCGTGCCGGGCCACACGTCCAGGCTGACGAAGTAGCCGCCCTTCGGATCGGTCCACGAGGCGATCTTGGACTCACCGAGGCGGTCGGCGAGGATGTCGCCGACCAGGGCGAACTTCGGTGCCAGCAGCTGCTGGTGGCGCCGCATGTGCAGCCGCACGCCGTCGGCGTCGCCCAGGAAGCGGAGGTGACGCAGCTGATTGACCTTGTCGGGTCCGATCGTCTTCTTGCCGGCATGCTGCAGGTACCAGGCGATGTTGCCGAGCGAGCCGCCGAAGAAGCTCACACCCGCGCCCGCGAAGGTGATCTTCGAGGTCGACGCGAAGACGTAGGGCCGGTTGGGATTGCCCGCCGTCGCGGCGAGCCCCAGGACGTCGATCTGGCGGACGAAGTCGTGGGTGAGGGTGTGCACCACGTAGGCGTTGTCCCAGAACAGTCGGAAATCGCTTGCGGCCGTGGTCATTTGCACCAGCCGGCGGACGTTCTCCCAGGAGTAGATGGTTCCGGTCGGGTTGGAGAAGACCGGGACGCACCACATTCCCTTGATGGCCGGGTCGCTGGCGACGAGTTCCTCGACGAGGTCGACGTCGGGCCCGTCCTCGAGCATGGGCACGGCGATCATCTCGATGCCGAAGCTCTCGGTAATGGCGAAGTGGCGGTCGTAACCCGGTGACGGGCAGAGGAACTTCACCACCGGCTCGTCGCGCCAGGGCCGCACCGAGTCGACGCCGCCGTGCAGCAGCGAGAACACCACGATGTCGTGCATCATCTCGAGGCTGGCGTTGTTGCCCGCGATCAGGTTCTGCACCGGAATGCCGAGCAACTCCCCGAAGATGGCGCGCAGTTCCGGCAGGCCGTGCAGTCCGCCGTAGTTGCGGGTGTCGGTGCGCTCACCGTCGCGGTAGTCGGCGCCCGGCAGGGTCAGCAGGTCGTTCGACAGGTCCAGTTGCGCGGGCGAGGGCTTGCCGCGCGTGAGATCCAGGCTGAGCCGCTTGGCCTGCAGGTCGGCGTAGTTGCGTGCCTGCAGGTCATGCTGGGCCTGCAGGTCGTCACGGCCAAGGGACAGAAACGACACGGCAGGCCTTCCGACGTTGGGCCGATGGCCCCGAAGTGCACAGAAAGGGGACCCCGCGCACCCGCCAGAGCCCATTGACCCTTGCTGCCTTCCGGCCCTGGGGGAGTTCACAGGATGGACGCCGCGCGGGGTCCAAGGCGAGTGTAGTACCCCTCGCTGGTGAGGAACGGGTAGCCCGGTCGGCTACCATGGCCCGCGGAGGATTCGCCTAGTGGCCTATGGCGCTCGCCTGGAACGCGGGTTGGGTTAATAGCCCTCAGGGGTTCAAATCCCCTATCCTCCGCGTTGGTCCGGGGACGGTCAGGCCGCAGAGCCTGGCCGTGACCCGGCACCTGACGGCCCACCGACTCGAGGAGGAGTATGCGGCGCTGGATCGCGGTCCTGTGGCACGCATCGTTCTTCGTCATCGCGGCGGCTCTCTACTTCTTCTTCGTTCTGCCCCGCTGGTACGAGTTGACCGATGCCTGGCCCGTCGGTCTCGGTCTGGCCATGCGGATCACGGCGGGTGCACTGATCGGCCTGGCGGCGCTGCCCGTCGTGTTGACCTTCCTCCGGAGCCGCAAGCCGGAGTTCGGGACGCCCCAGCTCGCTCTGTCCCTGCGGTTCTGGTCGATCGTGCTGCACGTCCTGGCCGGGGCGCTGATCGTAGGTGCCGCCGTCAGCGAGATCTGGGTCAGCCTGGATTCGGCCGGTCCGATCCTCTTCGGCATCTACGGCGCTGCCGCGGCCGTCGCCATTCTCGGCGCGGTGTCCTTCTACCTGGCCTACGCCGCCGAGCTCCCGCCGCCACCGCCGAAGCCGCTTCGCCCCCGGGGTCAGACGCGCCGTCGGGGCCGTGGCTCGAAGGACGACAGCTCCAAGGACGATGAGGACGTGCCGACCGACGAGGCCGTCGAGGCGTCGGAGGCCGTCGACGAGACCGCCCCCGCGGATACCGACACCGATCAGGACGCCGTTCAGGACGCCGTCGACGAGGACGCCGTGGAGGACGTCCCGGCGCCGGCCCTCGACGAGGACAGCTCTACCGAATCCGCCGAACCGACCGCGGTGCCCACCGACGCCACCGTGACCAACGGCTCCGGTAACGCCGAGCCGGTCGCCGACGATGAGTCGGTTGACAAGTTGCGCAACCGACGCCCGCAGGGGAGTTCGACCTCGCGGCTGTTCGGGCGGTCCCGCCGCTGAGCAGCCTCGAGGGTTGACGTCCCGGGGCCGGTGCGTCGACAGCCCGCGGTGTCAACGTCAGAATCGTGGGTAGAACTCCAGCTACGACGGCGGAAGGCACCCCATGCGCAGGTTCCACACCAGGTGGCGGTTCGTCATCGCGGTCGTGGCCACGATCGCCTCGACGTCCGCGATCGTCGCACCGGCGCCAGCCTCGGCGGTTCCCGCCGATTTGTCGAGCGTCGCCGCCCAGGTCGAACCGGCCGTCGCCCGCATCGACACGACGATCAACTACCAGCACGCCATCGGCGCCGGCACCGGCATCGTCCTCGACCCCAGTGGCACCGTGCTGACGAATTTCCACGTGGTGCAGGGTGCCGACAACATCACCGCGACTGTCGCGGGTCGGCAGTACCCGGTCGACCTGGTGGGCTACGACCGCAATCGCGACATCGCGGTTCTGCAACTGCGTGGGGCGGGCGGGCTGCCGGCAGCGCTGCTCGGGGATTCCTCGCAGCTTGCCGCCGGTGATCCCGTCGTCGCACTCGGCAACGCCCGCGGCTCGGGCAGCCCGCTGACCCAGGAGACGGGTCAGGTGGTGGGCTTCGGCCGCACCATCAACGCCAAGGACGAACTGACCGGCGCCTCGAATCAGGCCACCGGGTTGATCGAGATCGCAGCACCGGTTCGCGCCGGCGATTCCGGCGGCCCCGTCGTCAATGCCGCCGGTCAGGTGGTCGGCGTGACGACGGCTGCCACCGTCAACTTCCGGATGGATCCGGGCGGCTCCGGTTTCGCCATCCCGATCAACGACGCACTGGCGACGGCCGGCCAGATCCGGTCCCGGACGCCGTCGGACACCGTGCACATCGGACCGCCCACCCTGCTCGGCGTCGGCGTCAACTCCCGCAACCAACCGGAGTCCCTTCCGGGTGTCGTGATCTTCGAGGTGCTGCGCGGCGGCCCTGCGCAGGCGGCGGGCCTGCACGACGGTGACGTCCTGCTCAGCATCGACGGCGAGCAGCTCAGCTCGGCGACCACGCTGACCAACACCCTCGACCGCCACTACCCGGGCGACGTCGTCGATCTCACGTGGATCGATCGCAGCGGCCAGCAGCTGACCGGCAAGGCCACGCTGACGTCCTGAGTTTCGCCGAACCCATCGGTCGGGCAGGTCGCGCTCCCTATGCTGAGCGAGTGCCAAACACTTCTCCGTATCGGGTCGTCCAGTGGACGACCGGCAACGTCGGCAAGAGCTCCGTTGCCGCAATCGCGCGCAATCCCTCACTCGAACTCGTCGGCTGCTACGCCTGGTCCAAGGACAAGGTCGGCCGCGACGTCGGCGTCCTCGCCGGGCTCGAGCCGCTGGGCATCGCCGCCACCGACGACGTCGACGCGCTGCTGGCGCTCAAACCCGACTGCGTGGTCTACAACCCGATGTGGATCGACGTCGACGAACTGGTGACGATCCTGTCCGCGGGTGTCAACGTGGTCGCCACCGCCTCCTTCATCACCGGACACAACCAGGGCGACGGCCGCGCCAAGATCGCCGCTGCCTGCGAGCAGGGCGGGTCGACGATGTTCGGGTCCGGCATCAGTCCCGGTTACGTCAATCAGCTGTCGATCGTGGCGGCCGGGATCTGCGACCGGGTGGACAAGATCACCGTGAACGAGGCCGCCGACACGACGTTCTACGATTCGCCGGCGACCGAGAAGCCGGTCGGGTTCGGGCAGCCGATCGACCATCCCGACCTGCAGGCGATGACCGCGCACGGCACCGGCGTCTTCGGTGAGGCCGTCCGAATGGTCGCCGACGCGCTCGGCGTCGAACTCGACGAGGTGCGCTGTGAGGCCGAGTACGCGGAGACCACCGAAGACCTCGACCTGGGCTCGTGGACGATTCCGGCCGGCTGCGTGGCCGGTGTCTACGCCAGCTGGCAGGGCATCGTCGGCGGCAGGTCGGTCGTCGAGATCAACGTGCGGTGGCGCAAGGGACAGACGCTGGTGCCGGACTGGAAGATCGACCAGGACGGGTGGGTCATCGAGGTTGCCGGGCGACCGACGGTGACGATGAAGGTCGGGTTCCTTCCGCCACCGGACTTCGAGGCCACCACCCTCGAGGAATTCATGGTGCTGGGGCACATCATGACCGCTACGCCGCCGCTCAATGCGATCCCCGCGGTGGTCGCCGCATCGCCGGGCATCGTCACCTACGCCGATCTGCCGCTCATCCTGCCCCGGGGCGTGGTCCCCGTCAGCTAACGACTGGTCGTTGTCACCAGCGGTCGGTGATCCGATCGCACGACACGCCGACTTACATCACCCGGTTTGGCATCCGTCTGTGACGAGCGTTACATTGCGTGCGACGTCCGAAGGATGGCCAGGGAGACAACGCCGTGATCACGACCTGTGCACTGGTCTATCTGGGCGGCTGGGTGGTCACCACCCTGGCCACCTTCCTAGCTGGCCGACGCCTGGGAGACGGGGCCACCACGCCGGTGAGCGCGCTGGGCCTCAGCCTGCTGGCGGGCCTGATATGGCCGCTGATCATCATCGGCGTGGTCGAATTCAGTTCCGTCGCGATGTACTCGACAGCCCTCTCGCGCCGGCACCAACCGGACATCCCGGAGTCCTGGCTCAGCGGCGGCGCACTCGACGACGTGGTGCCGCAGCGCTGACTGCCCCGTCACCCGCCGCAGTCCCCGTTGAGATCAGCGCCAACCGCACGACGGTTAAGGGGATTCGAGGTATGACGGTCCGATTCCTGCTGGGCTGCGGGTTCCATCACGGCGGCAACGGGACTGAGCCCGTGGACCGCGTCTGCCCAACCCAGCGACTGCCCGGTCACCGATCCTCCCGTCATCAACAGATGTGGTGGGACCCCACACCTCCCCCTGCCCCTCCCGCGCCACCCGGCGTGAGCGTGGCCATGTGCCAGGACGGTGCGTTCGGCTTCACCCAGCAGCCGAACTACCGCTCGACGTGTGCCGAGAACGGCGGCGTCGCCAAGTGGATGACGGGCTGACGATCGATCAGTCGTTCTCCCAGTTGGCCGCAACCTTCTTGCTCGGCTGTACGCGCGGCGGTTCGCCGGGCATCTTCGGGTAGCTCGGCGGATAGGGCAGATCGCCGAGCCCGCGTTCCTCGTCGGCGGCCACCATCGTGAGGAGCGGCTCGATCGAGTGCGCCACCGTCTCGATGCCGGCCCATGGATCATCGTGCGTGGCAACGAGTTTCGGCACAGTCGCCATCGTATAGTCGTCGGGATCGGCCGTCGCGAGGTCGTGCCAGGACAGTGGGGTGGACACCGTGGCGATCGGCGTCCGCCTTACCGAGTACGCCGAGGCGAACGTGCGGTCCCGGGCGTTCTGGTTGTAGTCGATGAAGACCCGCGTACCCCGTTCTTCCTTCCACCACGACGTCGTCACCCGGTCGGGCGCCCGTCGCTCCACCTCGCGCGCCAACGCGATGCCCGCCCGCCGGACGGCAACGAAGTCCCAATCCGCCCTGATGCGGATGAAGACGTGAATGCCGCGCCCACCTGACGTCTTCGGGTAACCCACGATGCCGAGTTCATCGAGCACCGGCTTGAGGACGCCGACGGCGATCTCGGCGGCGTCGGGAAATCCCGTGCCCGGCTGCGGATCCAGGTCGATGCGAAGCTCGTCCGGGTGTTCGGTGTCGGGACAGCGCACCTGCCACGGATGCAGTGTGATGGTGCCCATCTGGGCGGCCCACGCGAGCGCCGACGGATGGGTCACCTTCAGCACATCGGCGGTCCGGCCGGAGGGAAACGTCACCTGACACGTGTGGAGGTACTCGGGATGCTTCACCGGAACGCGCTTTTGGTAGATCTCCTCGCCGTCGATGCCGTCGGGGAAGCGCTGCAGATGCGTCGGCCGGTCCCGCAGCACCGCCACCATCGGCCGGGCGACCGCACGGTAGTAGTCGAATAGGGTCCGCTTGGTTCCGCCGGCCCCGAGTGCCGGGAAGTAGGCCTTGTCCGGACTGGTCAGCCGCACCTTGACCCCATCGACGTCGACTTCCTCTGCGGCACTTGCCATTACCTGGCCTCCAAGACGTCGGACAGATCGTAGTTGAGCGGGACGTCGAGCTGGGCGAAGGTGCAACTCGACGGCTCGCGGTCGGGTCGCCAACGCACGAACTTCACTGCGTGCCGGAACCGTTGGTCGACCGTGGTGTTGCCCTCCATCTGGTCGTAGGCCACCTCGGCCACCTTCTCCGGACGCACGGGTATCCACCGCTTGTCGGCCGCCGAGTTCCAGCGGCTCGGCTCTCCGTCGTTGACCTGGTCGCCCTCGCGCAGCGGTTCCAGTTCGGCGAGCAGCTTGATCCGGTCCTTAACACTGAATGATGCTGCGCCGCCTGCCATTTGGAGCTCGCCATTCTCTCTATAGAGACCCAGCAGGATCGAGCCGACACCTTCTCCGCTCTTGTGGATGCGATAGCCAATGGCCACACAGTCGGCATCTCGCTTGTGCTTGACCTTGACCATCTCGCGCTTGCCGGGCAGGTAGTGACCGTCGAGCCGCTTGGCGATCACGCCGTCCAGACCTGCGCCCTCGAACGTCGTCAGCCATCGCGCGCCGAGCTCGGGATCCTCGGTGGTGCGGGTGACGTGGCACCACGTCTTCTCCTCGACGAGGTCGAGCAAAGCTGTTCGTCGCACGCGAAACGGTTCCTTCATCAACGAGGTATCCCCCGTCGCCAACGCGTCGAATCCGATGAAGTGTGCGGGCGTCTCCGCGGCGAGCTTGCGGATGCGGCTCTCGGCGGGGTGGATGCGCTGGCTCAGCGACTCCCAGTCCAACCGCACGCGGCCGTCAATGGGGCGCGGAACGACGACCTCGCCGTCCAGGACGCAGCGGAGCGCCAGCTCCTCCCGTAGCGAGTCGAGCAGTTCGGGGAAGTACCGACCCAGGTCCTTGCCGCTGCGGGACAGCAGCACGACGTCGTCGCCGTCGCGGAACACCAGCGCGCGGAAGCCGTCCCACTTGGGCTCGTAGGACCATTGCCCGGCGTCGTTGGGCACGCTGGTCGCCGCCTTGGCGAGCATGGGCTCGATCGGGGGTCGTACGGGAAGGTCCACGTCGTCCATCCTCACTTAGACCGCCGTTGCCGGGCAATGTCATCGCACGCGCGACAATGAAGCGGTGCAGCTACCCGTGATGCCGCCGGTCGCCCCGATGCTGGCCAAGTCGGTGCCGGCGATTCCCCCCGACGCGTCCTACGAACCGAAGTGGGATGGCTTCCGGTCGATCTGCTTCCGCGATGGTGACGAGGTCGAGTTCGGCAGCCGCAACGAGCGTCCGTTGACGCGCTACTTTCCCGAGCTGGTCACCGCGGCGCTCGCCGAGCTTCCCGAGCGCTGTGTGATCGACGGCGAGATCGTCATCGCGACCGACGATGGCCTGGACTTCGACGCCTTGCAGCTGCGCATGCATCCGGCCGCGTCGCGGGTCAGGATGCTGGCCGAGAAGACGCCTGCGGCGTTCATCGCCTTCGACCTGCTGGCCGTCGGTGACGATGACTACACGGGGCGGCCGTTCGCCGAGCGGCGCGCCACGCTGGAGCGGGCGATGGCGGGGGCGGGTTCCTCGTTTCACGCCACGCCGGTCACCACCGACCTTCGCACCGCCCAGCGATGGTTCGACGAGTTCGAGGGCGCCGGCCTCGACGGCGTCGTCGCCAAACCGCTGACGGGGACGTACCAACCCGACAAGCGGGTGATGTTCAAGATCAAGCACCAGCGGACCGCCGACTGCGTCGTCGCGGGCTACCGCGTGCACAAGTCCGGCGACGACGCGATCGGCTCGCTGCTCCTCGGGCTGTACCGCGACGACGGCGACCTGGCGTCGGTCGGCGTGATCGGCGCATTACCCATGGCCCGGCGGCGCGAATTGTTCATCGAAATGCAATCGCTGACAACCACTTTCGATGGACATCCGTGGAACTGGGGCGGGCAGGTCACCGGGCAGCGCGGCGGCGGCTCGCGCTGGAACGCGGGCAAGGACCTGTCGTTCGTGCCGTTGCGACCCGAACGCGTCGTCGAGGTGCGCTACGAGCACATGGAGGGCGAGCGGTTCCGCCACATGGCCCAGTTCAACCGGTGGCGCCCAGACCGCGATCCGCGCTCCTGTACCTTCGGCCAGCTCGACGTGCCGGTCACGTTCCAGCTCGGTGACATCGTCCCGGGTCTGGGGTCGCCAGGAAATCGGTGACATCCGACCGGGTCGGCTGGTGGGATGAGCGCCGGTACCGGGGCCTACGTCAACGTCGTCGACCTCGGTTCGGGACATCGCGGCAACTAGGACGTCGCGCCCGCACTGGCGTAGAGGTGCACCAGGCCGGATGCCACCGCGAAGCGGGGCCCGTGCACGCCGTCGATGTTGGCCCGACCCACGACCACGGCCGTCGAGCGCAGGGCCTCTGCGACGGTCCGCAGCAATTCGTCGTCGAGCGCCCCTCCCCCGGCCAACACCAGCGCCACCGGCGGCTCGCCGAAGGCCCGCAGACACCGGACGACGTTGGCCGCGACGGTCTCCTGCTTGATGGCCAGCCGCAGGCTGCGCCACTCCTCGGCGGCGAGCCGGTTGGAGAACGGGACCAGCCCCGCACTGCCGCGCGTGCACAATCGACCGATCGCGTCCGACGGCGCCGGGCTGTCCAGGAAGAGGCGTCGGCCATCCTCCTCGTGCGCGACGTGCGGCCCCTCGACGCGCAGCGCCGGAGTGCGCTTGACCCGTTCGGCCAGGGCCCGTGGGATGCCGAGCACGCGGGCGACCGCCGTCGTGATCGCCTCTCCGGCTCCGGCTGCCGTCACCTCGCAGTCGGGCCCGATCAGGTCGATGGTGCCGCCGCCGATGTCGCAGACCACGGTGCCTGGCGGCAGCCCGGGCGTGGTCCGGGCCCCGACGGCCGCCGCCTCCGGCTCCCGAGCGACGGTGCGGGTCCGGCGCCCGACGAGGTTCTGCAGGGTCTGCGCGGCGTCGGCGACGAGGTCCGCGGCCAGCAGGGCGACGACCGTGCCGCGGGCATCGGCGACGCCGCGGCGCAGCCACGCCCCGTCGTCGATGGACGACAGGTCGGTGAAGAACGCGTCGTCGACGGCGATGCCGTCGCGCGCCGCGCGCACCGACTTCAGCCGGACGTGCTCGACGTTGCCCGGCGGTGCGATCCGTAACACGCTGTGCGCCTGGGCCGGGGTGTACCGCACCGAGCGGCCGCCGACCCTGCAGTCGACGTAGTCGTCGTCCACCGCGGGCGGGTCGGGCGACTTGGTGCGTGGGGTGACGGCGATGGCGGGCGCATCGCTCAGCTCTCGGGTGAACTCCGCGACGTCGCGGATCTGGTCGTGGCCGATCCCCAGGGCGACGCAGAGCGCGATCGGGTCGGCCATCGCGCGGTAGGCCCGGCCCTCGGCGACGACCTCCACCGCGATGAGGGCTCCGGGGGCGACGCCGTCGAGCGCGACCTCGTCGACGACGGGCACGTCGATGGGGATGCGATTGCGGATCAGCACGGCGTCGTCCTGCGCGGCGATCACCCCGACCACGTTCCACCCGCGCTCCACGGCCGCCGCGATCTCACTGGCGGCCACCTCGAAGTCGGTCGAGGCATCCACGGAAACGATTGCGGGCCCGGCGATCACGTCGTCGCGGAGACTCTGCAACGGGCGGTGCCGACCGACGCCGCGACCGGTCCCGGCGGGCGTACTCGCGTCGACCGCTCGCAGGCTCCGCACGGGAGCCGACGGCGAGCTGGGCGGTGGCAGCGGAGCGGTGGCGGTGTCCACCGGCCGCAGCGCGGCCAGCAGCACCTCGTCGACCACGACGCCGGTCTCGACCTCGAGCTTGCGCAGCAGCGCGGCCGCGCCCCCCAGCGAGTCCGCCGAGCCCTTCCGGCCCCGGGTCGGCGCCTGACCGTGGGCCACCTGGTGCACGGTGCCGGCGTCGACGCGGGCCAGGACGATCTCCGTGGTGTGGTTGCCGACGTCCACCCCGGCCACCACGACGGTCACCGCAACAGGCCCCGCCGCGCGTATACGACCCCGGCCTGCCGGACCAGTTCGGCGCAGCGGGCGGCGCCGCGGGTCTCGAGCGACACGCGCAAGCTCTCCAGCTCCTCGGCGGTCGAACGATGCGGACGAAGCGCCTCGTACAGCGCCATCACGTCTTCGTCGTCGATCAGCGCGAGTTCGGCTGCGCGAAGGAAGTTCTCGGCCAACTGCGGATTGCCGCCCTCCTCGGCGACGACGGCTTGGTGGGCCAGGGTCGCCGGGTCCATCCGCAGATCGGCCAGGGTCAGGTTGCCGTCGACCGCGGCCTCGACGGTGAAGTCCGGGGGCTTCATCGGTCAATCCGGACGGTCATCGGCGGCTGGCCCGGTTCACTCGCCTCGCGTTCCAGCGCGACGAGTGCGACCGCGCGGGCGTGGTAGCGGGCGGAGATCGACTCGTCGGTGCCGCCCGTGAAGATCGGCACCGGTGCCATCCCCTTGGCGTGCCTGGCGGCGTTGCGGCCCAACTCCCGGTACATCCGGTCGGTCAGCAGCGGCGCCACGCTGAACAGCTCGAGGTTCGCCAGCGGCGCCAGGTCGCGGCGGTGGATCAGCGCGGTTCCCTTGCCCTGCAACCCTATTCCGATGCCGGATCCCGACAGTCGGGCGGCGGTCAACCCGATCATGCCCACGTCGATGGTCGACCGGATCCGGACCAGGCGCGACACACACCCCTCCTCCTCGAGGCCGGCCGAGAGCTGCCGCAGCACCTCGCCGAGGGTCAAACCGCACAGCGACAGCCAGACCGTCCGCCCCAATGCGGGCGACAGCCCGATGCAGACTTCTCGGGGATCGCTTCCCTGCCTTGCCAATTCGACGTCGGTGAACCGAAGGTGGCCATGGTGGTCGGCTTGGTCGGCCGTCAACTCGGCGGCGGTTCGCGCCTGCCGGATGGCGTCGATCTCGGCCCGCCGCTCCGCGGTCGGCGCGTACCCGCTGCCCGGCCCCTGGTAGTCGTTGGGGTCGGTGATCTTCGACAGCACCCGCATCTCGCCATCGAAGATCGCCGAGGTCTGCAACTGATCTCCGCGCAGCCGCTCCCTCGTCAGATGCATGATGGCCTCGGCCTCCTGATCGAAGCCGGTGCGCTTCAGCGAGGCGACGACGTCGAACACGGTCAGCTGCTTGGCCTCGATCGCGGCGGCCGCTTCGGCGACGGCCTTGGGATCCCCCGGCGACAGATCGCGGGAACCGTTGGCCACCACCACCGCATCGACGCGGTCGTCGTCATAGTCCACCAACCCGAGATCGCGGTACACCGCCTGCACTGCCGTCGCGGCGCGGCGGCGGACGCGCGCCAGCTGCTCAACCGACACCGTGCGCAGCCCGCCGTCGACGCCCCAGTCCCGTTGCAGCACGAGGAAGTCGTCCATGTCATCGGAATTGAAGTTCGACAGCGCAAACGCGTTGTCGTACCGCGGGATCGAGCCGAACCCCGAGAAGATGAAGTCGGCGCCGGCGAGCAGGACGGGCAGGGTGTGGGCGCTGCGGCGGACGTCGGACTCGGAGATGAGGTTGTCGTTGCCCGCACACGATTCGAGGTCGCGGAGCATGACCATCAGGTTCTCGGCGAGCAGCTCCTTCATGCCGTCGGGAACCGAGGCGACCACGCCCACGCCGTCGATGCCGCCGTTCTGCACGCCCTGGGAGCCCAGCGCCCGCGCCAGCGACACACACCGCGACTCGAGGTACAGGATCGAGCACTTCTCGGCCGCGCCCATCAACACCTCGGCGCCGCCGCCGCTGGTCACGCGCATCTTCAGGCCGCGCGAGGCGTAGGCCGACGTCAGGATCGCCTTTGAGAACGGCGTGTCGTCACCGTCGACGAACACCTGCTCGGTTCCGTACAGCGAGATGGTCTCGGCATAGCTGGTGAGACCGCGCAGGCCCAGCCGCAGCTCGAGGGCCTCCTCGATGGAGCACTGGGCCATGGCGCCGGGGATGCCGACCTGACTGCCGATGAGGAGGGCGACGGCGTTGGAGGGCGCGTCGCCCAACACCGGGACCGTCGTCTCGACCTCGCGAAAGCCGTACGCGACGGCACTGGCCGCATCGGCCGCGATCAGCAGCGGGTCGTCGAGCTGGTTGGTCACGTGAGCCTGATTGCTTGGCGTCCGCCGGGCCCGCATCCTGGTCATCGCCATCTGCATCTCGACCGGAGAGAGCACCGCCACCACCCTGGCCAGCTTGGCGGGGGTGAGACCACCGACCAGACGCACCACCTCCGCGCGGGGAACGGTGAAGTCGACGGTCATGCGGGCGAGCGCCTGATCGTCCATTGCCATGGCTTCCTCGGCGACGGCGAGGTCAAGTCCGTACCGGGCGATGAACTCGTCGATCACGTCGAAGTCGTCGACGGCCTTGCCGTCCAACTCGACGACCACTCCGTCGGCGATCACCAGCGACGGCTCGGGATCGAAGGGGCTGTGCATGGCGACCAGTCCGAGGTCGGGATTGGCGACGCTGAATCCGTCGAGGTTGACCGGCTTGGCATCGAGGATCCGCATCCGCCCTTGAGCGAGGTCCCAGTCGTGGGCGTCGACTCTATCCATCGCGATCCATGGGCGGGCTCCTCCTCGTGCCGGGTCCTCATCCTCTCACCGCGCGCCGCGGGGGCAAGCCCAGTTTCGAACCATTGACACAAATGGTCGGTCCATTTACGTTGGCCTGGTGTTCGACTACGGCACCTTCTCGTTCGAGTCCAAGGCGCAGGTTCTGGAACAGGCGAAGAAGTACTGGAATCCGGGCAAGACTCAGTTCTGGACCGACGCGGGCGTCGATCTGGTCATCGACCGCAGAGACGGCTACTTCCTCTGGGACATGAGCGGTCGGCGCCTGATCGACATGCACCTCAACGGCGGCACCTACAACCTGGGCCACCGCAATCCGGAGATCATGGCCGCCGTCGTCGAGGGCATGCAGCACTTCGACATCGGCAACCATCACTTCCCGTCGGTCGCCCGCACCGCGCTGGCGCAGCGGCTGGTCGACTCGGCACCGGCGTCGATCACCAAGGTGGCCTTCGGGTCCGGCGGCGGTGAGGCGATCGACATCGCGCTCAAGAGCGCCCGGCACGCCACCAAGCGCCGCAAGATCGTGTCGATCATCAAGGCGTACCACGGCCACACCGGCCTGGCCGTCGCCACCGGCGACGACCGGTTCTCCAAACTCTTCCTCTCCGACCGGCCCGACGAGTTCGTGCAGGTGCCGTTCGGTGACGTCGACGCCATGCAGGAGGCGCTGGCGGCCGGGGACGTCGCCGCGGTGATCATGGAGACCATCCCCGCGACGTACGGCTTCCCGCTTCCCCCAGCGGGTTACCTCGAGGCGGTCAAGGAGCTGACCGAGCGCCACGACACGCTCTACATCGCCGACGAGGTGCAGACCGGGCTGATGCGCACCGGCGAGATGTGGGGCATCACCAAGCACGGCATCGAGCCCGACATCATGGTCGCGGGCAAGGGCCTATCCGGTGGCCTGTACCCCATCACCGCTGCGCTCTTGAGCGAGCGGGCTGCGCAGTGGCTCGACGAGGACGGCTTCGCCCACATCTCGACCTTTGGCGGCGCCGAATTGGGCTGCGTCGCCGCCATCAAGACCCTGGAGATCACCGGCCGTCCCGAGGTTCGGGTCAACGTGCACACCGTCACCGACGTCTTCGCCGACGGACTCGCCCGCATCCAGGCCCAGCACGCCGACTGGTTCGTCGGTATCCGGCAGAACGGCGTCGTGATCGGCTTGGAGTTCGACCATCCCGAAGGCGCGAAGTTCGTCATGCGCGAACTGTACGAGAACGGCGTGTGGGCCATCTTCTCGACACTGGATCCCCGTGTGCTGCAATTCAAACCGGGCCTGCTCCTGAGTCGCGAGATGTGCGACGACGTGCTGGAACGCCTGGCGGTCGCGGTGGCCCGAGCCGAGACGGCGGCCAGGGCCCGCGCGTGACCGACCCGTTCGTCGCCGACGACGTCGACGTTGCCCAGGCCGCGCTCACGGAATACGACCTGCCCGCCGACTCGTCGCTGCGGTTGCTGAACCTCTCCGAGAACGCCACCTACGAAGTCGTCGATGCCGGCACCGGCGCGCGGTCGATCCTGCGCGTGCACCGCAAGAACTACCACCGTCGGCACGAGATCGAATCCGAACTGGATTGGCTCGAGGCCCTGCGCCACGGTGACGTCGCCGTACCCACCGTCCTTCCCGCGCGCGACGGGCGGCGCGTCGTCACCGTCGACCATGCCGGAACCGCCCGCCACGTCGTGCACTTCGAGATGGTGCCGGGCATCGAACCCGACGAGACGACGTTGACAGCCCACGACTTTCACACGCTGGGCCGCATCACGGCCGCCCTGCACGACCACTCGAGGACGTGGGAGCGCCCCACCGGCTTCGGCCGGTTCGCGTGGGATTGGCACCACAGCCTCGGCGACCGGCCACGCTGGGGCCGCTGGCAAGATGCGACGGGCGTGGGCGCCGAAGAGGCACGCCTGCTGGACCGGGCGGCGGCGCTGCTGCAGCGGCGGCTCGAGGACTACGGCACCGGGCCAGACGTCTTCGGTCTCGTCCACGCAGACCTTCGGCTGGCCAACCTGCTGGTCGACGGGGACGCCATCACCGTCATCGACTTCGACGACTGCGGATTCGGTTGGTATTTCTACGACTTCGGCACCGCGGTGTCCTTCTTCGAAGACGATCCGGCGGTCCCCGAGTGGCAGGACGCGTGGGCGTCGGGATACCGGTCACGGCGGCCGCTGCCTCCGGCCGACGAGGCGATGCTGCCGTCATTCGTGTTCTTGCGCAGGCTGTTGCTGCTGGCATGGATGGGATCGCACAGCCACTCCAAGGAGTCCCAGGCGATGTCGGTCACCTACGCGAAGGGCAGCTGCGATCTCGCCGAACGGTATCTCACCTCCGACGGCCTACGGCTGACCTGACTCCTATTGGAAGGCATGACATGTTCACCTCACTGCAGGGCCGCACGGCCATCGTCACCGGCGGAAGCAAGGGCATCGGCCGAGGCATCGCCGAGACCTTCGCCAACGCGGGTGTCGACGTCGTCATCACCGGCCGCAATCAAGCCGACATTGACAGCGCGGTGGCCGATCTGGCATGCCGAACCGGCGCGGTGAGCGGGGTGGCAGCCGACGTGACGAGTCCCGAGGACTGCCGGCGGGTGGTCGACGCGGCGGTGCAGCGGCATGGGTCACTCGACATCGTCTGCGCCAACGCCGGCATCTTCCCGTCCGGCCGACTCGAGGACCTGACGCCCGAGGACATCGAGGAAGTGCTCGGCGTGAACTTCAAGGGCACGGTCTACATCGTGCAGGCCGCGCTATCGGCGCTGACCGAGAGCGGCCACGGCCGCGTGATCGTGACGTCCTCGATCACCGGTCCCATCACGGGGTACCCCGGCTGGTCGCACTACGGTGCCAGCAAGGCCGCCCAGCTCGGCTTCATCCGAACGGCCGCAATGGAATTGGCGCCCAAGAACATCACCATCAATGCCGTGCTACCCGGCAACATCATCACCGAGGGCCTCGTCGAGATGGGCCAGGAGTACATGGACAGCATGGTCGCGGCCGTCCCGGCCGGACGCCTCGGCACCGTGGCCGACATCGGCAACGCCGCGCTGTTCTTCGCGACCGACGAGGCCGGCTACATCACCGGGCAGTCGCTCGTCGTGGATGGTGGCCAGATCCTGCCCGAGAGCCAGGCGGCGATCGCCGAGCAGTAGCCATTGGTCGGACCAATTGCGAGAGTAGGGATGCGACGGTGCCGAAGGCCATGGAGCAACTGCGGCGCCGAATCGTTGCCGACATCAACGCGGGCGCGCCCGGCACCAAGCTGGGCAGCGAACGGGACCTCGCCGAGCGCTACCGCACCAGCCGCTCCAGTCTGCGGCAGATGCTTGCGGCCCTGGAGGAGGCCGGACTGGTTCACCGCGTGATCGGCCGGGCCGGCGGCATCTTCATCAGCCACGCGCAGGTGCAGCGCAGCCTGTCCGACGTCGTCGGAGTCCCCGAATTCCTGGCCAACCAGGGCTACGTCGCCGGAACTCGCGTGCTGTCGACGAAGATCACCGCGCCGGATCGCGTCACTCAGCAGGCGTTGCAGATCGGCGCGGGCGACTTCGTCGTCGAGATCCACCGCGTCCGGCTGGCGGACGGGACGCCAATCTCCCTCGAGCTGGCCCAGTTTCCGGCCGAGGCGTTTCCCGGGCTCCTGGAGAAACGACTCGGCGGATCGATCTACGAGATCTTGGAGGCGGACTACGGTTTGGTCACCTCCCGCGCCGACGAGCGGATCGAAGCGGTCAACGCCACGCCGGACGAGGCCTCACTCCTGGCGATCCGGCCGCGCTCGGCACTGCTGCTGATCACGCGAATCGCCTACGACCAGCACGGGACGCCGTGTGAGTTCTCCCGCGACCTCTTTCGCGGTGACCGCACTCGGTTGGGCGTGAGCGTCGCCGGGCGGGGCATTGGGATTCAGTCACCCGCCGCCGCAGCCACGGTCGCCCTGCAGAACTAGATTGCGGTCATGAGCCCTGCAGGGCGGTTCGCACCGAGTCCGTCGGCGGACCTTCACATCGGCAATCTCCGCACCTCGGTACTGGCTTGGCTGTTCGCCCGGTCCACGGGGCGCCGATTCCTGATCCGGGTCGAGGACCTCGACGACCGGAGCTCTGAGGACGTCGCCGCGCGTCAGATCCGAGATCTCGGGGCGATCGGGCTGACGTGGGACGATCCGCCCGAGTACCAGCTGGCGCACCAACCCCGTTACGCCCAGGTGCTCGACGCGCTGACCGCACGCGGCCTCACCTACGAATGCTATTGCAGCAGAAGGGAAATACTTGCTGCGCCGCGCGCTCCGCATGCCCCGGAGGGCGCCTACCCGGGCACCTGCCGCAACCTCAGCGCCGATGAGCGGACCCGTCGCCGGGCCTTGGGCCGACCCCCGGCGCTGCGCCTGCGGTCCGATGTCACGAGGTTCACCGTGACCGACGTCCTGCACGGCCGCTACACCGGCCTGGTCGACGACTTCGTGCTGCGACGTGGTGACGGTGTGCCCGCCTACAACCTCGCGGTGGTCGTCGACGACGCGGCCCAAGGCGTCGACCAGGTGGTGCGGGGCGACGATCTGCTGTCATCCTCGCCACGCCACGCGTACTTGGGCTCGCTGCTGAACTTGGCTCCGCCCACCTACGCCCACGTCCCGCTCGTGCTCAACGCCGCGGGCAAGCGACTGGCCAAGCGCGACGGGGCGGTGACCCTCGACGAGATCGGCGTCGACCGTGCGCTGCATCAGATCGGTGCGTCGTTGGGATACCAGGCCACCACGCCGAACGGGATGCTGGCCGAGTTCGACCCGACGCGGTTACCGCGGCAGCCCTGGGTATATCAGCCGGGGTGAGCAGAATCCTTCAGCCCGCTGCCGGTCCTTGCTAGGTTGCCGCGGTGACCTCTAACCTTCGCCGCGCGTTGCTCGCGGTAGCCCTGCTGGCGACGGTGCTCGCCGCAGCAGCGTGCGGGGCGCCCGACTCGAACAAGTCCGATCGCATCCAGTCGGCCGGCGTCCTGCGCGTCGGCACCGAGGGGGTGTATGCGCCCTTCAGTTATCACGACCAGTCCGGGCAACTGGTCGGCTACGACGTCGACGTCGCCAAGGCTGTAGGCCAAAGGCTCGGTGTCCCGGTCGAATTCGTGGAGACACCGTGGGATTCGATGTTCGCCGCGTTGGAGGCCAACCGGTTCGACATCGTGGCCAACCAGGTCACCATCAACGACGAGCGCAAGGCCAAGTACGACCTGTCCGATCCGTACGCCATTGGCCAGGGCGTCATCGTCACCCGGGCCGACGACGCCTCGATCACGTCGCTGGCCGACCTCAAGGGCAAGGTCGCCGCCGAGAACCCGACCAGCAACTGGGCGGAACTGGCCCGCACCAACGGCGCTCGCGTCGAGTCGGTCGACGGTTTCGCCCAGGCCATCAAGCTGCTCAACCAAGGCCGGGTCGACGTCGTCGTGAATGACAGCATCGCGGTCTACCAGTACTTGGCCGAGACCGGCGACAAGTCGGTCAAGATCGGCGCGCAGACGGACCAGAAGAGCGAGCAGGGCTTCGCGGCGCGCAAGGACAGCGGGCTGCTGCCCGAGCTGAACAAGGCGCTCAAGGACCTCAGCGCGGACGGCACGCTCTCGTCCATCTCGCAGAAGTACCTCAAGGCCAACGTCTCCGGCGCGCCCGCGCAGCAGCAGGAGAAGCCGCGCTCCACCTGGAAGCTGATCGGGGACAACCTGTGGCCGCTGGCCAAGGCCGCCATCACGGTGACGATTCCACTGACGATCATCAGTTTCATCGTCGGCCTCGTCATCGCGCTAGGCGTGGCACTGGCCCGGCTGTCGTCGAATCGGGTGCTCGCCAACGTGGCCCGGTTCTACATCTCGCTCATCCGCGGCACTCCGCTGCTGGTGCAGCTGTTCATCGTGTTCTTCGCACTGCCCGAGTTCGGCATCCGGATCGACCCGTTCCCGGCGGCCATCATCGCGTTCAGCCTGAACGTGGGTGGTTACGCCGCGGAGATCATCCGGTCGTCGATCCAGAGCATCCCTAAGGGCCAGTGGGAGGCAGCCGAGACCATCGGCTTCAACTACGTTGGGGCGCTTCGCCGCATCATCCTGCCGCAGGCCGCCCGGGTCGCCGTTCCACCGCTGTCGAATACGTTGATCTCACTGGTGAAGGACACCTCGCTGGCGTCGACGATCCTGGTGACCGAGCTGTTCCGGACGGCTCAGAACGTGGCGGCGCCGACGTTCGAGTTCTTCGCCCTGTACGGCACGGCGGCCGTCTACTACTGGGTGATCTGCCTGGTGCTGTCGTTCGGCCAGAGCCGTCTTGAACACCGACTGGAGAGGTACGTGGCGAGATGACCGACGACACGAGCGCAACCGCAACCGAATACCGCGTCGAGGCCACGGGCATCGAGAAGTCGTTCGGCGCCAACCAGGTTCTCAAGGGCGTCTCGTTCAAGGTGGAGCGTGGCACCGCTACCGCCATCATCGGGCCGTCGGGGTCGGGCAAGACCACGTTGTTGCGCACGCTGAACGCGCTCGACCGGGCCGACGCCGGGGTGATCCGCGTCGACGACGTGGAGATCGACTTCGCCACGCCGACGGCGAAGCCCGACGTGCGCCGGTTCCAGTCGCGCAGTGGCTTCGTCTTCCAGGGGCACAACCTGTTTCCGCACAAGACGGTGCTGCAGAACGTCATCGAGGGACCGGTGATCGTGCAGAAGCGGCCGCGCGACGAGGTCGTCGCCGAGGCTGTCGCGCTGCTCGACCAGGTGGGACTGGCCGAGAAGCAGCACCAGTACCCGTATCAGCTGTCGGGCGGGCAGCAGCAGCGCGTCGGCATCGCCAGGGCGCTGGCGCTCAAGCCGAAGCTGGTGCTGTTCGACGAGCCGACCTCGGCGCTGGATCCGGAGTTGGTGGGTGAGGTGCTCTCGGTGATCAAGGACTTGGCGGTCGAGGGCTGGACGCTGGTGATCGTCACCCACGAGATCCAGTTCGCCCGCCAGGTGTCCAACCAGGTGCTGTTCACCGATCAGGGGATCATCCTGGAACAGGGCAGCCCGGACGAGGTGATCGGCGACCCGAAGGAAGAGCGCACCCGGCAGTTCCTGGACCGGATCCTCAACCCGCTCTGACACCGAGCGGCTACCTACGTCACGCCACTTCGCGCTACGCCGAGCGGCGTCGGTCGACGGTGTGCCGTAGCGGCACGCGCAGTCGATGACCTTCCGCCCGTGTACTCATCGCCCCTGCGGGCAGGGTCATGCCGTCACGATCAGCGTCACCGGGTAGTCATCGGTTGGCGTCGCCGAGCGGACCGGCACGCTCGCGACGTCTGGGAGAGTGTCGAGATGTCACCTGCACCAAACGTCGACGCGGACGTCGTCATCGTCGGGGCAGGTCTCTCCGGAATGACAGCCGCTCGGACGGTGCTGGCCGCCGGCCTGACCCCCGTTGTGCTGGAAGCCGACGAGCGCGTCGGCGGACGCATCCTCACCGGGGAGGTCCTACCCGGGGTGACCGTGGACCTCGGCGCGCAGTGGATCGGCGACACGCACGAGCGGATGTTCGCGCTGGCCGCCGACCTCGGGGTGGAGACCTTCGCCCAGTACGACGAGGGGGAGACGTCCTACGACCTGGCCGGCTCGGGGGTGTTGCGGGAGAACGTCTTTCACGCCCGCTACGGTGACGAGCTGGCCGAGTTGGCGAACGTGCTGCGCCACTTGGACGAGCTGGCGGCCGAGGTGCCCGCCGACGCGCCGTGGCTGGCACCGCGGGCCCGCGAGTGGGATGCCATCACCGCCGGCGCCTGGTATGACGCACATGGCTTCTCGACGGCCGCACGTCTGGACCACCTACGGTATTGCGCTGGCCGCGCCGATCGGGGCGATCCACTGGGCGTCGACCGACACGGCCACGTCCTGGAGCGCCTACATGGAGGGCGCCGTCGAGGCGGGCGAGCGCGCGGCGTTGGCGGTCGTCGAGTCCCTCATCTAGCGCGGTTTCGGCCCGTTCATCCGCGCTCACCGGGGGAAGCGCGCCGAAATCCCCAAGTGGTGAGCGGGAGCGACGCCAACCCGCGCAGCGTCACGTTCGGCTTGTAGACCGGCTCGGCGGCCAGCCGGGCGTTCGGGAACCGCGCGGTCACCGCGGACAGTGCCACCTTGGCCTCCAACCGCGCCAGCGGCGCGCCAAGGCAGAAGTGCACACCGTGGCCGAATGCCAAGTGCCGCAAATCTTCTCGCGATGGGTCGAAGTCGTCGGGCCGATCGAACGCCGCCGGATCGCGGTGCCCGGCGGCCAGCAGCAGCATCATCGTGTCGCCCTTGGGCACCGTCACGCCGCCGATCGTCATCTGCTCCGCCGCGATCCGGCCCGCCAGCTGCACGGGCGGGTCGTACCTCAGCGTCTCCTCGATGATTACGGCGGCACGGTCGGGATCCTCGGCCAGCGCAGTCCAGTGCCCAGGCTCGCGCACCATCGTCAGGATAGCGTTGGCGATGAGGTTGACCGTCGTCTCGTGGCCGGCGATCAGCAACAGGTTGCACGTCGCGACGATCTCCTCGGTGGTCAGCTGGTCGCCGTCCTCCTCGGCGGCGATCAAGGCCGAGATGAGGTCGTCCTGGGGAGCGAAACGCCGGTCCTCCACCAGCCCGGCGATGTATCCCCGAAGCCAGTGCCCGGCCGTCATCCGCTCGGCGAAGCTCTCGGGCAGTTCGCCGGTGAAGGTGATGAACGGGTCGAGGCCCTGGGCGAGCAGTGCGGAGGCCCGTCCGAATTCGGGCTCGTCGGCGATCGGCACGCCGAGCATGCGGCAGATCACGGCGACGGGCAACGGGTAGGCGAGGTCGGCGACGGCGTCGAAACCCTCGGCGCCGGCAGCCTCGTCGAGCAACCCGTCGACCAACGTCACGATGTCGGCTTCGAGCGCCCTGACCCGCTTGGGCGCGAAGGCCTGCTGTGCGAGCTTGCGCAGCCGGGTGTGATCGGGCGGGTCGAGGAACAGGAAGCCCGGCTGGCCGAACGGCCGCGGCTCGGCCCCCTTGGCGATCTCGCGCTGGGCAACGCTGGACTTCAGGCGGTCACTCGCCGACGACGGATGCCGCAGCACGTCGCCGCAGTCCTGAAACGAGGAGAACACCACCAGGTGGCCATCGGGCACCAGCAGCGGCCCGGCAGCCAAGATCTCCCGGTAGACGGAGTACGGGTCCGCGCGGTTCGACGGATCGAGCAGTCGTACGAGCAACCCTCGAGGGTCCGCGGTCGTCGTCATGCTCCTATTGTGCACGCGTCGAGTAGTACCGCCCGAGGACGTGGTCGCGGAGCTCGTCGAATTCGCCCGCGGTGATGGCCGCCCTGATCTGGTCCACCATGCGGATGACGAAGCGCTCGTTGTGGATGGTGCACAGCGTGGAGGACAGCATCTCCTTGGCCTTGAACAAGTGATGGAGGTACGCCCGGGTGTAGTGCGCGCACGTATAGCAGTCACATTCGGCGTCGATGGGGGTGAAGTCGCGCTTGTAGCGCGCGCCGGTGATGTTGAACCGGCCGGTCGGCGAGTACACCGCCGCGTTGCGCGCCACCCGCGACGGGGACACGCAGTCGAAGGTGTCGGCGCCGGCCGCGACGGCGGCGAACACGTCGTCGGGTTCGCTGATCCCGAGCAGGTGACGCGGCTTGTCGTCGGGCAGCTCGTCGGTGACCCACCCGACGATGGTGGCGAGATTCTGTTTCTCCAGCGCGCCACCGATGCCGTAGCCGTCGAAGCCCCGGCCGTCCTCGTCGACGATCTCGGTGAGACCCCGCGCGGCCTGCCGGCGGAGGTCCTCGTACTGCGCACCTTGCACGACGCCGAACAACGCCTGCGGCGGCTTGCCCCCCCGCTCGGCGCTGAGCCGGCGGTGTTCGGCGAGACACCGCACCGCCCACTGGTGCGTGCGCTGCACCGAACTCTCTTGGTACCCGCGGGTATTCATCAACGTGGTCAGCTCGTCGAAGGCGAAGATGATGTCGGCGCCGAGCTGATGCTGAATGCCGATGGACACCTCCGGGGTGAAGCGGTGAATCGATCCGTCCCGGTGCGACCTGAAGGTGACGCCGTCCTCGTCGACGTGGGCCAACCGCTCCTTGCCTTCGGCGATCACGTCGTCGGCCTGGACCCGCCCGACGTCCATCGACAGCACCTTCTTGAACCCGACGCCCAGGGACAGCACCTGGAAACCGCCACTGTCGGTGTAGGTCGGGCCGGGCCAGTTCATGAACGCGCCGAGACCGCCCGCCTCGTCGACGACATCGGGCCCCGGTTGCAGGTAGAGATGGTAGGCATTCGACAGAAGTGCCTGCGCCCCAACGTCACCCATTGATTCCGGGAGCACGGCCTTGACGGTCGCCGCGGTGCCGACCGCCACGAAGGCCGGCGTGTGGATGTCGCCATGCGGGGTGTGGATGACCCCGACCCGGCCGGAGCGCCCCGGTAGTTCAGCCTTGACGTCGAACAACGGCGGGGTGCTCACCGCTGTAGATTCTCACACCATGCGCACGCTGCTGACCGTCGCCGCGGTGACGGTCGCCTGCGCGGCGGGGTGCTCGACCGAGACTCACGTCGCACGCCGACCGGGCACGCTGGTCTCGGGCACCGCGGCCGTCACCGTGAACGACGTCGACGCGGGTCTCACCGATCAAGTCGCCTGCACCGTCGCGGGACCTCTCACGACCATCACCACCGGCACTGGTCAGTCGGGTGTCACCGCCCTGATCTACGACGACGGCACACCCCGCGCGCAGTCGGTGCGGATCCGCAACCTCGGTGGCTTCACCGGCGACTATCGTGCCAACTCCGGTACTCCCGCCACGGTGACGACGACGGGCCGAAGCTACGCCATCTCGGGCAGCGCCGACGGGTTCCTCACCTCGCAACCTGCCATTCAGACCAGCGGTTCCTTCACGATCGACGTCGCCTGCTGAACGCGCCCTAGCCGCAGAACCGCACGATCGCCTCGGCCAGTTCCTCACCGGCGTCCTCCTGCAGGAAGTGCCCGGCATTTCGGATCACGGGGTGCTCGATGCCCTGCGCACCGCGCATCTGGTCGACGAAGATGGGGGCCATGGCACCGGTGATCGGATCGCCGTCACTGAAGGCGACCAGCATTGGAGTAGTGCTGTCGGACAATGTCTTCCACGCCGCTCGATTGGCCGCAGTCGCCGGGTCGTCGGGTGACGTCGGCACCAGGCCGGGCATCGCGCGCGGACCGGCGCAGTAGGAGTCGTCGGGAAAGGGCGCGTCGTAGCCGGCCCGCACCTCGTCGCTCATCGGTCGGCGGCAACCAGACTGGACGAAGCGCCCGACCTCGATCTCGGGCATTTCCTGGATCGCCTTGCGAAACTGCCACCAGATCTCGGGCATCGGCAGATCGCCGGTGGGCAGTCCGGTGTTGGCGACGACGATCCTCGCGAAGCGGTCGGGATGCTCGGCCGCGAGCCGCAGTCCGATCAGCCCGCCCCAGTCCTGGGCGACGAGCGTGACGCGACGAAGGTCCAACTGGTCGAACGCGACCGCCCGCATCCACTCGACGTGCCGCGCGTAGCTGTGGTCGCCGATGGCAGTGGGCTTGTCGGAACGACCGAAGCCGACGAGATCGGGGCAGATCACCCGGTGGCCGGCGGCTACCAGAATCGGGATCATCCGCCGATACAGGTAGGACCAGGTGGGCTCGCCGTGCAGCAGCAGCACGGGATCGGCGTCGGCGGGGCCGGCCTGCACCCACGCGACGCGGAGGTGGCCGCCCTCCTGATCGGACACCTCGCCGTAGCGTGGCGGGTACGGGAAGTCCGGCAGATCGGTGAATCGGTCGTCGGGGGTACGAAGGGACTCCATGTCGGCGAACCTACCGCCGCTCGCACGTCCGGACGGCACGTTCGACCGGCGGACTCTGCGGCGCGAAGGGTTTCGAGGGTGTCGGTTGCCAGCGAATGCGCAGGCAACCAATTCGCGCAATCCCGCGTCCGACGTCGGCTTCGGCTCCATACTGCCTTGGACGATCCGTTGATCTTGATGGATCGCATCGACAACAAGGAGAACAGACGTGAAGCAAGGTTTGCTGGTAGCCGTGGGTGGCGCCGCGATCGTCGTCGCCGGCCTAGCGGGCTGTTCGTCGGGGGACAAGTCGTCGTCGGGATCGTCATCGAGTTCGAGTTCATCGTCCTCGGCGGGCAGTTCGAGCGCGGCCTCGTCGAGTGCCACGGCGAGCGGCGGGGGCACCACCGTCACCATCGACGGCAAGGCCAAGGACGTCGGCGGCAGCGTCGTATGCGCATCGATGGGAGGCAACGTCAACGTCGCCATCGGCGAGGCGACGACGGGCATCGCCGCGGTCATCAGTGACGCGGATCCGCCGACGGTCACCTCCGTCGCCCTGGGCAACGTCGACGGCGTGACCCTCGCGGTCGGGGGCGGCCAAGGCGACGCCACGGCCACGAAGGACGGCAAGAGCTACAAGATCTCGGGCAATGCGTACGGCATCGACATGGCCAATCCCATGCAGCCGGCGAAGAAGCCCTTCGAGCTGGACTTCACCTGCCCGTAGGACACGCGCGCAGCACGCCCACGGCGGCGTTCCCACAGGGGGACGTCGCCGTGAGCTGTGATTAGGCTCGCCAGGATGAGCAAGCCGCAGCTGAGGCGGGCCACCGAGCGTGACGTCGACGGCATCCACCGGCTGATCACCGCGGCCTTCGAGGGCTACGTCGAGGCGATCGGCCGGGCACCGGCACCCATGACGGCCGACTACGCCGCACTGCTGCAGACGTCGCGAATCTGGATCATTGCCGACGGCAGCGACATCATCGGTGTGCTGGTCACGCAGGCCCAGCCCGATCACCTGCTGCTCGACGTCATCGCCGTCGCACCCACCGCCCAGCGCGGCGGGCATGGCCGGGTGCTGCTCGAGCGCGCCGACCAGGATGCCCGCGAGCTGGGACGGTCGGAGATCCGGTTGTGCACCAACGCGGCGATGACGGACAACCTCGAGTTCTATCCGCGACGCGGGTTCCACGAGACGGCACGCAGCCTGCAGGACGGGTTCCACCGGGTCTTCTTCGCAAAGTCGCTGTAGCGGCAGCCGGTTGTAACAGAGCACTTGCTCTGTTATGGTCCTTCGGTGCCCCGGCCCCGCATCCACGACCGCGACACCATCCTGGATGCCGCGCAGTCGCTCGCGGTGGCGACGGGTCCCGCAGGGGTCACCACGCGCGCCGTCGCCGAGGCCGCAGGCGTCTCGAACGGCGCGATCTACCACAGCTTTCGATCCAGGAGTGACCTCGTCGCCCAGACCTGGTTGCGCGCCGCCCGTGCCTTCCTCGACGTCCAGCGAGACCTGGTCGACGCGGCTCTCGACGACCTCACCGCCGACCCGATCGACGCGGTGGTCGCCGCGGCCGCGGCACCCGCGGTGTTCTACGACCGCCACCCGCAATCATCGCGACTTCTGTTGGGGGTCGACCGCACTCAGTTGCTCGGTGCCGACCTGCCCGACGACGTCACCGCCGACTTGGCCGCCGTGGACCGGGCGCTGGTGGGTCTGTTGATGCGCCTGTCGGACCATGTGTGGGGCCGCCGCGACGGCGCGGCCGTTGATGCCATCACCATGTGCATCGTCGATCTTCCGACGGCAATCACGATGTCGCGCAAGCGAATCGGCAGCACCTGGGCCCGAGACCGCCTCGCCGCGGCGGTGCGGGCCGTGCTGGCCGAGGATCCGCCCCCACGCACGCCGAAAACCCACGAGGAGTAACCATGCCCATCACCGTCACCCACACCGACACGGTCGCCATCCTCAACCTCGGCGACGACGAAAACCGGTTCTCCCTCGGGTTCCTCGACGACGTCAACGGCCACCTCGACGAGGTCGAATCATCGGGCGCTGGCGGTCTGGTCACCGCGGGCACCGGCAAGTTCTACTCCAACGGCCTCGACCTGGATTGGCTGCTGGCGCACGGTGATCAGATGGACTTCTACGTCGGGCGGGTGCACGCACTGTTCGCGCGGGTGCTCACCTGGCCGATGCCGACCGCCGCTGCGCTCAACGGCCACGCGTTCGGCGCAGGCGCCATGCTCGCGATCGCTCACGACTACCGCGTGATGCGGCTCGACCGCGGGTACTTCTGCTTCCCGGAGGTGGACATCCGCATTCCGTTCACGTCGGGCATGGCCGCGCTGATTCAGGCCAAGCTCACGCCAGCGGCCGCCGTCGCCTCGATGACCACCGGACGTCGGTTTGGTGGCGCCGACGCTGCGCACCTCGACATCGTCGACGCCACCGCCGCCGAGGCCGACGTCATCGGCGACGCGGTGGCGCTCGTCGCACCGCACGGCGGCAAGGATGCGGGCACCCTCGGCGCCATCAAACGCACGATGTACGGGCCGGCGATCACCGCGCTCACCACCACTCAGCAGTGAGCCGGCGGCAGTCAGCTGGCCGGATAGTCCCGGCGCAACAGGTCGTAGAACGCAAAGGCGGGCACGCCCAAGGCGGCGGACAACTCGGCGGCGTAGCGACGGGCGATGCCCAGGCCGTCGGCCTTCTCGTCGAAGGTGCCCGTCAAATCCACCGCGATGCGGCATCCGAAGGTGTCGCTGATGGCTTCGCCATCGACCTTGACCTCGACGACACCCGTGGGCAGTGCCAGCTCGTCGACCACAGCCCGGACGTCGTCGACCCGGGCTCCCATATCGACGTAGACCGACACGAATGCATCCATTTGCGTCAATCATCCGGTGCGGCCGCGGGACCCGACAACTTCTCAGACCGTTGGTTGCCTCGTGTTCACGCGTTGGTCATCTGCTCATAGCATCGTCGGCCTGCCGAAACTCGCACGCACGCCGGGCGAGTACAGCCCCCGAAGTCGATCCCCGCTGGGCACGACGCCGCTGGCCGCCACCAGGTCGTCGGCCAACCCCAGCACGGTCGCCGAGTGCAGCGGGAACGGAACGTGCTCGTTGGGAACCCACCACGTCCGGCCGGCCTTTCGCGTGTGTGCACCCCACCGGGCGGTCAGCCAGATCTCCAGCGGCGTGGGGTCGACGGGTCCACCGACCTCGACGTCGACCCGGCACCGCAGCCCGCGCTCCGGTAGCCGACGCACGCTGTCGTAGGTGATGCGCCGGTCGTTGCGGACCAATCGCATCTTCGCCCACGTGTACGGCGTCCCGAGCACCGTACGGGCGATCGGGACGACGGCGAGCCGGGCGGTCTCTAGCGAACGGAACAGCACTCCGTGGCGGCCCGCGTCATCCGTTGAGTACAGCCGAACGTTGGTTTCCAGGAACCGTCCGAAGTACGGGATGGCGACAGGCAGTCCGAGCGCCAGGTCGCTCATGGCGAATGGAACCAGTGCGACGTAGGTGAGGCCATTGTCGAACACGTCGGGCCGACACCCGTCGGGGAACATGTGGGCGACCGTAGCGGGGTCCACCGGCCAGTGCAGGAAGGTCAGATCACCCCAGAACTGATGGGTGAACACGGGCGGCCGCAACTCCGGCGCGGTGACGAGGAAGTCGTCGGACGGCGAGTCGGCCACGCCGCCATCGTGTCACGCCGGAGTGCCGGCGCCGCTCCGTCGGTCAGCCGTCTCCGCGGCCGGTCTGCTTCTGCAACTGGTCGATCAGCTCCGATGCGGCTGCCTTCGTCAGGTCGTCCGGCACGTCCTGCCCGGCCTCCTGGGCCAGCGTGTGCAGATAGCTGCGCTGCGGCCCGGTCATCGGCTCGTCGCCGGTCACCCAGTCGGACGGGTCCTTCTCCGCGGTCTCATTCGGCGCGGGTTGCGCTTCGTTGCTCATGCGATCACCTCCGACGTGGGGAGTATCCGTCGTACGTACGTTCGAAACGTTTGAGGGCGGGGAGGCGGTAGCGGTTTCGAAGTCGTCGAGTGCGGGCAGTCGGAGACGGTGACGGGCGGTGAGAAGGCGGCTGGCGACGACGCGCGCCTGGTTCGCCTCACGGCGTCGGGACCGATGATGGTTCAGGGCCCGGTGCGAGTCGAGACACCCGACGGCACGACGGTCGAGTCCGACCGGTTCATGGTGGCGATCTGCACGTGCCGACGGAGCAAGAGCTATCCCCTGTGCGACACGAGCCACCGCAAGCGCCGTCGACCTGCGAAGCAGCCGGAGGGCACCTCGACGTAGGGCTGGCGTGACGAGGTGCAGCAAAGTGCCGTCACCGCAACGGTTTCCAATTTCGGGCCGTCCGCCAATGAGACCTGCTTCACATCGAAGGTCATGATGGTTCGCACATTGGATTGACGGGTACGCATTTCCACAGGTGCACCCCGCGCCGACGAAACATCAACGCCGAAGGGGCGAACCCAGATATGACCACATCCAGCAAGACCACCCTAATCGCACAGCTGCGCGCCGTGCTCGACCTGACCAACACTGAGATTCAGGTCGCCGAAACCCGCCTGACCCAGGCCCGCACCGAAGCGGTGCGACGTGAGCTCAGCCAGAACGCCGCCAACGGACGCGACCGCGCAGAGTCCATCGAGCAGGCCATCCGCGATCTCGGCGGCCGACCCGACGTGATCGGACCGTTCCTGGGACGGGCAGCCGCGGCGGTCAAGGCGCTGACCGAACAAGCTCAGCCGTTCGACGAGGCACTTTTGGGCGATCTCGCCCTGGAGCACCAGCTCTTCGACCGGGCCCGCTACGTCAAGGCCCTCGCGGTTGCGGCTGGCGAGTCCGACGTCGAGGCACTGGCGTCGCGACTGATGACCGCACATGCAGCCACCGTCGACTGGTTGGCCACCGTGCTCGCCGAAGACGCCCTCGGTGGGCCGGCCGCATTGCGCCGCACCCCGCTGCAGGCGGCCGCCGGCACGGCCATTCAACTGGTCAACGTTCCGGTCAACTGGTCGGTTCGCAGCATCGACCGGGCCGTCGAGACCGTTCGCGCCACCCCGATCGCCCTCGGCGAACTGGTCAACCGCGGCAGGCGCGTCAGTGACGTGGCCGCCAAGACCGTGTCCGCATCACGGGACGCCGCGCTGGAGACCGCCGAGCGCGTCATCCGCGACGGTGGCGCCGAGCAGGCCGCCGACGTGCTGCACTCCGTCCGCTCGGCCACCGGTGCCGTCGACGTCGCCGAACTGCCGATCGATGGCTACGAGGAGCTCAACGTGAGCGAAGCCGTCAGCGCGATCAAGGGGCTTACCAACCCGTCCGACGTTCGCGCGGTCCTGGCGTTCGAAGAGGCGCACAAGGCTCGCCAGGGCGTCGTCTCCGCCGCTCAGACGCGGATCGCAAGCATCGCCCAGGAAGTGGTCGGCATCGGATAGCGGCGCCACGCACCACCACGGATGCCCCGTCGCCCAATTGGGGGGCGGGGTATTTCGTCACCCAGCGGAAGGCCCGGCGGTAGCGTCGCGGTGGTGAACCGCTCGTGCACCCGCCGTGGTCATCGCCTCGCCGTGTTGGCAGCCGTCGTCGCGGCCGCGTGCTGCATCGGACCGGGCATCGCCCACGCCGACCCCGCCTTCGACATCGACGCCTACTCCGACTGCACGGCCGCGCCCGTGACGGGCGCCGATCAGGACGCCGACGGCATCGTCTCCGCGTGCTGCGTACGCAACGCTGGCGTCCCCACCCCGACGAAGTTCGGGATGGGCTGCGCCGCACCGCTGAGCGGCTCGGACCCCGAAGGGCGACCGGTGATCGTGCTGCCGATGCATCCCATTGCGCCCGACAAGGGCGACGCCGACCTCAACGGCCTCATCGACATGCCGCTCCTCCAACCACTTCCGTAGCCGTCAGCCCCCGGGGGGTGGTGGGGGCAGGATCAACCCAGGTGGCGGGACGGGCCCGTCGGCCGGGTCGGGCAGGAACTGCACCAATCCCGGTGGGATGACGGTGCCCGGCGGTGGCGCGGTACCTGGCAGCGGTTCGCCGAGTTGCTGCTGCGGGGCCTGCCCCAAGCCGCCGTAGGTCCGGCCGGCGCGCTGCAGGTCGATCCAGCGGCCGAACCAGATGCCCTTTCGGACGTCATTGTTCTCGTCGCCAGGGGCGACGCCGAACTGCTGGCCCTGCCCAGGCGCCGACGGCACGTCGTTGAGCTCCTGGGCGCCGTACGCGTTGTTGAACACGTTGAGGTTGGGTACCGCCCCGGTGCCGCCGTTGGGCGCCTGCGGGACGGTGTTCTGACCCAGAATGCTGTCGCGATCCAAGCCGACGACCGGTGGTGCGCCCAACCCGCCCACGACTTCGGCTGGCGCAGAGTTGCTCTGCGCCAGCACGTTGAACCCGGCCGGGCCAAGCGGCGAACCGATGATCGGGATCGTTGGTCCGGGCGGTGGCGGTGGATCCCCGGGAAGCAGCGCTGGGCCGGGGGGCGGTTCGTCGGCAGCGGCGGTCGCCGGGAAGGCGACCGCCGCGCCGAGGGCGAGCAAGCCACACGCTGCGGCGACGACGCGATTTCGGTCAATCATTGCCAATACCTTCGCTTTTCGGTGTGCTTGGCCCGCCGGAGGAACGCGATGACGTCAGACTGCCTTCGTGATGCCGTAGTACGCGACCACGTCGTCGGTGTCCGTCGTCGAGCTCGTCAGCGTGGCGTAGGACCGCAGGAACGACTGACCGACGCAGCCGTCCACCTTGATGTGCGTGTCCTTGAGCGTGACACGCACCGGGGCGGACTTGAACGTCTTCTTGTCGACCGTGACCGTCGAGACAGTGCCCGGCTTCGGGTGAATCTCGATGGTGCCCGACAGCGGTACCGAGACACTGGCGAGACCGGTGATACCGGCGTTGGAACCCAGCGTGATGCCCGCCTGACCGATGAGACGGACCTGGCCTAATTCGATGCCACAGCCGATCTGGTAGCCCGCCTCCAGCGTGCCGCCGCTCAAGCTGGTCTTGCCCTTGCCGGTCACGGTGCCGGTAAAGGTTCCGCCGACCAAGTACTCACGCGAGGAGAGCGCGGTGGTCAGTGGCGCGATCGGCAACTCGGTCTCGTTGGACGCCACCACGGTGAGCGTCCAGCCGTCCGGGGTGGTTACCACTCCGGGCTCGGCCGAGCCAACGATTCCGTTGTCGGGCGGCGGTCCTTCGTCGCCCGGATCCGCCAGCGCGAGGGGCGCGACGCCCATCGACGACACCATGCAAGCCGTGGCCAGCAAAGCAAAACGATTCAACATCAGAAAGCCTTTCAAGAGGGAAGTTGGCGGCTGGCTGCTAGACGGACTTGGTGACGCCGAGGTACGTGACGACGTCGTCGGTGTTGTCGGTCGAGCTCGTCAGCGTCGCGTACGAGCGGATGAACGACTGGCCCGCGCACTGGTCGGTCTTGACGCGCACGCCATTGAGCGAGATCCGAGTGGTCGTGCCCTTGAAGGACTTCTTGTCGAGTGCCACGGTGGTGACGGTGCCGGGCTTCAGGTACACCTTGCCCTGCAAGCTGATTCCAGCCTGCAGGGTGGCCAAGCCGGCGGGGAAGCCGATGCCCGGCTGAATGCTCGCGCCGGGGTTGATCTCGGTTTCGTCGGAGATGATGCCGCAGCCGATTTGCTCACCGGCCTCCATGCTCCCGCCGGTGAGCTTCGTCTTGCCGCCACCGCTGATCGTCCCGGTGAACGTGCCCGAGATGAGGTACTCCCGCGATGAGATCGCGGTGGTGAGCGGCGCCACCGGAAGCTGAGTCTCGTTGCTGCCGACGACGTTCAGGTGCCAGCCGTCGGGAGTGTCGAGGACGCCCGGGGCGGCCGAGGGAACGGCGCCGGTGTCGATGGGAGGGCCGGGTACGCCTACCGGCTGCACTGCCGGGTCCGGGGGTGGCGGATCGGCGAGCGCCACGGGCGCCATCCCGACCGGAATTGCCATGCAAACAGCTGCCAGCGTCGCAAAACGGTTCAACATGAGTGAATCGGCGCCTCTCGTGGTTCAGATCTCGAGCAGATTACGGGTCTGTCGCGACGGAGCATCCAATGGCGGGGTTGCCAGCCGGTAAACGGACGTTGAACACACCGCGCCTCATTGCCATCCAGTGCGCGCACCGCGGCTTGGCGCAAAGGGTTTCAGGACGACTCATCTGGACCCAGTGCACGATTTCGCAGCCCGACGACTCCCGATGGATCGCCGCTGGATGCCTTCCGTTCGTAGTTCGTTCATCTACAAGACATCCATTTCACTCACGGTGGGATGGCAAATGGACGCAGTCGAGGAAACGGACGACCGAGGACCGGTATCGTCGCCGACGTTCGATAAACACACCGACTAGCCTGGAGGACGTCGTGATGACATCCCGCGCATGGGAACGGGCAGCCGCCGCATCTCTAATCTCCGTTGGATTGGGATTCGCCTTCATCCCAACGGCTCTCGCCGACGATGCCGACGCCGACAACCCGGCCGTGCAGGTCGCCGCGGTCCCCATGTCGGACAACGCCCAGCCGGCCGCCGTCACCGCGTGCGGCAACTTCGGCCAGGCGCTCGACGGCGCCTCGACGTACTACGGCGAGTTCTCCGACTCGTTCGAGGGCTCTGACTACAACGACCCCGCGGTGCAGAGCAGCAACGAGGTCGGTCGCACCGCCCTGCGCGAGGCGGCCGGCGTGGCGATGGACGCGGCGGGCACCCCGGGACTCGACGCCGGCATCGCCGATCCGATGCGGGCCTGGTCGGCGGACGCCACGAAGCTGCTGCTGAAGATGGCGTTGCGCATCCCCGGCGACAGCCTGAACGCCACGGCGACCGAGATGAATACCGACGCCACCCACGCCCAGCAGGCCTGCGCAGCGGCAGGCACGCATGCCTAACCTCCGGTGAATCGAATCGCCGCGGGCGTTTTCGCGCTCACCATGGTGTTGGCGGGGTGCTCTCATGAGAAAACTGCGTCGGCGCCACCAGAGCTGGTCCCGGCGAAGGCGCTCGACTCGATCCTGCTCAGCCCCACTGAGATCGACTCGGCGACGGGAAGCACGGGAATGACCCCCCACCCGCGCGTCGAGACGTTGAGCGATCACCGCAATCTGCTGCCCAACCTCAACTGCCTGGGCATCTGGCAGGTCAACGAACTCGGCGTCTACGGCCCCGACGGCTGGATCGCCCTGCGCCAGGAACTGCTGCGGTCACCAGACACCGATGACTGGCGCACCCTCGTGGTGCAATCGGTGGTCAACTATCCCTCGACCAATGCCGCGCACGAGTTCTTCGGTCAGTCGGCGGATCGTTGGTCGAAGTGCACCAATCACAACGTCAACATCACGCTCAACGACAAGCCCCTGCCCAAGTGGCGAAGCGGCGAACTGTCCACGACCAACAGCGAATTGGTCATTCCGTTCACCCGTGGTTCGGGCAACGGCGTCGACTCCTGCCAGCGCGTGCTGGCAGTCGACGACAACCTGATCATCGACGTCCAGGCGTGCACCCGTGACGCCGCCACCATGACGACGGGCACCGCAGTGGTCGAGGCGATCAAGGCCAAACTTCCGAAGTAACGCGCTAGCCGAAGCCGATGCCCACGCCGAAGTCGCCACCCTCGTCGTCGCCGTTGGGACATCTCACGTCGACGTAGACGGTTACGAAGGCACCGTCGGCGGGCGTCTCGCTACCCGGATCGTTGATCCCCGTGACCCAGCACTGCGAGAGTGGCTTGGTGTCGAACCCACTGACCCAATTGATCTCGACGTTGTAGCCCTTGGCTTCAAGGTCGTCGATCACGGAGTCGGCTCGCCGGCCGTTCGCGACCGCGAGGGGATCGGCCGCGGCGATGGGGGCTCCGACCACCCCGCAGACCGCCGCGAGCAGCAGTGCTGCGACGTACCGCCGCGGACCGGTCACGGTACGACGATACGCCGGGCGGCGCGCGGCCAGCGGACCAATTGACGTACCCGGATGCAAAGAAACCATCCGTTGGATAAGATTCCTAAGAATCGCCTACCGCTGCCAAAATAGCCGACCAGCCCACCGATCAGCGGTACGTTTCCGCAGGTCCAGCAGAGGGCCCACCACTCGTTCATGAAGTGA
The DNA here is from genome assembly GCA_963846985.1 of uncultured Actinomycetota bacterium. Lineage (GTDB taxonomy): Bacteria > Actinomycetota > Actinomycetes > Mycobacteriales > Mycobacteriaceae > Mycobacterium. The sequence continues at coordinate 33,013 of CAWJYC010000019.1, read as the reverse complement.
GGGTCTGGCACATGACTGCAGCAGCCGAATCGTCGGTCGCGCGGTTGAGCACCGGGAACGGACTGCCCAACGTCGTGGTGACCGGAGTGGCGATGACGACGTCCCTGGCCACCAACGCCGACGACACCTGGAAGGCGCTGCTCGACGGGCAGAGCGGCATCCGCACGCTCGACGACCCCTTCGTCGAGCAGTACAAGCTGCCCGTGCGCATCGGCGGGCACCTCATCGAGGAATTCGACGCCGAACTGAGCCGCGTCGAGCTTCGTCGCCTGGCCTACGTCCAGAAGATGTCCACGGTGCTCGGCAGGCGGGTGTGGCAGAACGCCGGGAACCCCGAAGTCGATTCCAATCGGCTGACCATCTCCATCGGCACGGGCATGGGCGCGACCGAGGCCCTGGTCTTTGCCTACGACGACATGCGCGAGCGCGGCATGGCGGCCGTCTCGCCACTGGCGGTTCAGATGTACATGCCCAATGGTCCCGCCGCCGCCGTCGGCCTGGACCACAGGGCCAAGGCCGGGGTCATCACCCCGGTGTCGGCGTGCGCCTCGGGCTCCGAGGGCATCGCGCAGGCATGGCGCCAGATCATCCTCGGCGAGGCCGACATCGCGATCTGCGGAGGTGTCGAGAACCGCATCGAGGCCGTGCCGATCGCCGCCTTCGCCCAGATGCGCATCGTCATGTCGACCACCAACGACGACCCGGCAGGCGCCTGCCGCCCCTTCGACCGCGATCGCAACGGATTCGTCTTCGGCGAGGCCGGTGCGCTGATGGTCATCGAGACCGAGGAGCACGCCGAGGCGCGCGGCGCGAACATCCTGGCCCGCCTGATGGGCGCCAGCATCACCTCCGACGGCTTTCACATCGTGGCTCCGGACCCCAACGGCGAGCGGGCCGCCCACGCCATGACGCGCGCCATCGAACTGGCCGGCCTGACCCCCGGCGACATCGACCACGTCAATGCCCACGCAACGGGTACCAAGGTCGGCGACGTCGCGGAGGCGCACGCCATCAACCGTGCGATCGGCAATTCGGCGGCCGTCTATGCACCGAAGTCGGCTCTCGGCCACTCCGTCGGCGCGGCCGGGGCCGTCGAGTCGATCCTGACGACGCTGGCGCTGCGCGACGGCGTCATCCCGCCCACGCTGAACCTCGTGAATCTCGATCCCGAGATCGACTTGGACGTCGTCGCCGGTGAACCCCGTGCCGGAGACTTCCGCTACGCCGTCAGCAACTCCTTCGGATTCGGCGGGCACAACGTGGCGCTCGCCTTCGGAAAGTATTGATTCACAACACAATTCACTCACAACCCGGCACCCACCCCGACCCCGAACCCGTCGAGAGAGGACGAGTTGCTTCATGGCGCTCCAAACGGACATCCGCGGAATGCATCACGAATACCCCGACCACTTCGAGGTGGGACGGGAAAAGATCCGCGAATTCTGTGCAGCCATCAAGTGCGACGATCCGGCCAGCCTGGACGGCCAGGTCGTCATGGAGGCCTACACCACCCTGATGGGCCAGCAGGGCGAGAACTCCGCGAAGATCGACTTCCTGTAGCCCGTAGGACCGGTCCGTGGTGTGGACGTATCGTTTCCCTAGACCAACGACGGAAGGCGGCCAATGGCGGACGTCCAATTCAGCACGCATGCAGATCTTTTCAGCTTGTCCGGCAAGTGTGCCCTGGTGACCGGCGGGACCAGGGGCATCGGCATGATGGTGGCCCGCGGGCTGCTGCAGGCCGGTGCTCGGGTGGTGATCAGCTCGCGCAAGGCGGACGCCTGTGAGCAGGCCCGCGAACGACTCTCAGAGTTCGGCGACGTCCACGCCATTCCCGCCGACCTGTCCAACCACGATGAATGCCGACGCCTGGCCGACCTGGTCACTGCGGACACCGACGCCCTGCACATCTTGGTCAACAATGCGGGAGCGACGTGGGGTGAGCCGCTCGAGACGTTCCCGGATTCGGCGTGGGACAAGGTGATCGACCTGAACCTGAAGTCTCCGTTCTGGCTGGTTCAGGAGTTGCTGCCCGCGCTCCGGACGGCGGGCACCGCCGACGACCCCGCCCGCATCATCAACGTCGGCAGCATCGACGGCCTCCACGTCCCGAGACTTCCCGTGTACTCCTACGCGAGCGCCAAGGCGGCGCTGCACCAGCTCACCCGGATGCTTGCCCGCGAACTCGGGCCGCAGCACATCGCCGTGAACGCCGTGGCGCCGGGACCCTTCCCGTCCAAGATGATGGCGGCGACCCTCGACACCTTCGGCGAGGCGATCGCGGCGTCAGCGCCGCTGGGCCGCATCGGCCGTGACGACGACATGGCCGGGATCGCGGTGTTCCTCGCGAGCCGGGCGGGTGCGTACCTGACGGGGACCGTCATCCCCGTCGACGGCGGCATAGCCACCACGGCTTAGCCCGGAATCCACCGCCGAAAGGACGGATGTTCGCGGGGCTACTCGGCGTTCGTGTCCACCAACCGTGCACTCGGCGGCGAGCCGGGTGGCTCCTTCTGCCATGGCCACCGACCGGTGATCTCTAGCTCGAGGGAGAAGCTGAGGAACGTCCGGATGGCCACGATGCCCGCGAGCACGGCGACGCTGCGGGCGTTCGGTGTAACCGCCACCGTGCGAATGATGTCGGCGGCGACCAGGAACTCGAGACCGAGCAGAATCGACCGGCCGAGCTGTTCGCGGAAGATCCGGTAGGTGTCCGTCGACCTCCGGAACAGCCGACCGAGGGCGATGCCCCCGGCGACGACGGCACCGATCGCAATGATCGCCACGCCGACGCCGTCGATGACGGTGCCCACGACTTCGACGCTCTCGATGAAGCCCACCACGGAAGGCTAACCGTCGGGCGCTTCGGCCGAGACCGATGCGACGAACGGGTGCGGTTGGGTGCCGAACGGTGCCAGCATGGACGACGTGGCAATCAGTGAGCAGCGTGACGGCGTCGATCTGACCAATCTCGACGAACCGCTCACCGAGGACACCGGCGCCACCAAGCGCGAACTGATCGACTACCTCGACGGCGTGGCCGACCGTCTTCTGCCCCGGCTCGCCGGCCGTCCGCTCACCGTGCTGCGGGTGCTGCGCGGCCGGGCGCCGTTCATGCAGAAGAACGTGTCCAAGTACGCGCCGGACTGGGTGCGCACGGTGCCCATCTGGGCGGAGGCCTCCAATCGCGAGGTGCACTACGTGCTGTGCGACGACCGGCGCACCCTGCTGTGGCTGGCGAACCAGCGGGCCGTCGAATATCACCCGACGCTAGGGCTGGCCGAGAATGTCCAGCGCCCAACACATCTGATCCTCGACCTCGATCCGCCGGGCGACGACGACTTCGCCGCAGTGGTCGCAGTGGCTCACCTGGTGCGCCAGGCGCTGAGCGACAGCGGGCTCGCGGGGGCGGTGAAGACGAGCGGCGCCAAGGGAATTCACGTCTTCGTGCCCATCGACACGAGCGCGGGGGCCGCGCCCGTCGAGGACGTGGCCGCCGCGACGCGGGCCCTGGCCGCGCGGGCCGAGGCACTGGACCCGGCGATCGCGACGACGGCGTTCATCGTGGAGGACCGCGGCGGCAAGGTGTTCGTGGACTCGACGCGGGCCGGCGGGGCGACGGTCGCCGCTGCCTACAGTCCGCGACTTCGGCCCGGGACCCCGGTGTCCTTCCCGGTGACCTGGTCCGACCTCGACCGCGTCTCGCCCGCCGACTTCACCGTCCACACCGCCCTGACCACCCTGGCCGGCGGCGACCCGTGGGCCGAGTCGATGCCAGCCCCGCAGCGGCTGCCGGACGACCTGGTCGAGCAGGGTCGCACCATCCCCGTCGCGCGGGTGGCCGCCATGCACGAGGGCAAGCGGCGCGCCCGCGCGAAGCGTCAGTCGGCGACGTAGTACATCCGCTTGTTGACGAACTCCTCCATGCCGAGGGGGCCGAGTTCGCGTCCGAAGCCGCTGCGCTTGACGCCGCCGAACGGCACCTCCTGCCCCTCGTTGGCCGGGGAGTTGACGTTGGCCATGCCCGACTCCAAACGCTGGGCGATCTTCTCCGCACGCTCGGTGTCGGTGCTGAACACCGCGCCGCCCAGTCCGTAGTCGGAATCGTTCGCCAACCTCAGCGCCTCTTCGTCGCTGCCGACCTTGTACACCACCGCCACCGGACCGAAGAGCTCCTCGCGGTAGGCGCGCATCTCGGGGGTGATCCCGGTCAGCACCGCAGGTGAGTAGTACGCCGCCGGTCCGTCCGCGAGCACGCCACCAGCATGCAGCGTCGCGCCCTTGGCGACGGCATCCCGAACCTGCTCGTCGAGCGTCTCGGCCGCCTTTCGCGACGACAGCGGCGCGAACGTGCCCTCGGCGGCCTCGGCGGGATCGCCGGGCTTGAGATCCTTGGCCCGTTCGACGAGCCTGTCGACGAAGCCGTCGAAGATGTCCTCGGTGACGATGATCCGCTTGTTCGAGTTACAGGCCTGTCCGGTGTTGCCAATCCTGGTGTCCCAGGCCAGATCTGCCGATGCCTTGACGTCGTCGGTGTCCAACACCACGTAGGCGTCGGAGCCACCGAGTTCCAGGACGCACTTCTTGAGGTTGCGGCCGGCGATCGACGCGACGACGGACCCGGCCCGTTCGGATCCGGTCAGCGACACGCCGACGATGCGGCGGTCACCGATCATGGCCTCGATCTGTCCGTAGGAGGCGAAGATGTTGATGTACGCGCCTTCGGGTACGCCGGCTTCGTCCATGAGTTCCTGCACGGCGAGCGCCGACTTCGGCACCGACTCGGCATGCTTGAGGATGATCGTGTTGCCCAACACCAGGTTTGGGGCCGCGAAGCGTGCGATCTGATAGAAGGGGTAGTTCCAGGGCATGATGCCCAGCAACGGCCCGATCGGAAGTTTCTGAACGTAGGCCTTACCGCTGGCGAACGTCTTGATTTCCTGATCGGCCGCCAAACGTGGGCCCTCCGTGGCGAAGTAGTCGAAGATGTCGCCGCAGAAGTCGGCTTCGCCCACCGCTTCGGGCAGGGGCTTGCCCATTTCCTCGGTCGCGATGGCACCGAGGCGCGCCGCGTTCTCCTTGAACAGCTCCCCCACCCGGGCGACGATCCGGGCCCGCTCGGTGATGGGCAGGTCCCGCCAGGATCGGTACGCCGCATCGGACGCAGCCAGCGCCGCCTCGACCTCGGCGTCGGTGGCGAAGTCGAACGACTGTCCGGGATCACCCGTAGCGGGATTGACTACCTGGTAGCCGGGCTGGGTCGAAACGGTCGCGGTCATGATGGGACCTCCCTGAAGACGTAGAGAGTTCCAATCTAGTCACCGGCGGACGCTGCGGCTCGCGGGATCCGGACATCTCGGTTTCTGCCGAAACGATCGGTGCGACGTCGAGGTGGTCTAACATTTCGGCACCGGGCGAGAAGAGGATCCACGTGAATCACCAGCCGCGATCGTGGTTTTGCCGAGTGGGCGTCGTCCTCGCCGCGGCGGTGACCGTCGGAACGCTCGTCACGGTTGCCGACGGCGCCGATGCGCAGGCGGATGTCTGTGTGTCGGCGGGCCGACGGGTCTCCGTCAATGGTTGCGCGAACCTTGCGGACGTGATGGCCCCCTACGTTCCACCGCCGGACTACTACGCCCCCATGCCCGAGGACTACCCGCCGCCACCGCCCCCGCCCGGGTCGAACGTCAGCGGCTGCATCGGCGTCAACGGTCGCCGCGTCAGCGTGAGCGGTTGCACCTGAGGCCCTGCCTCATGCGCCCGTCGAGGGCTGCGGCCGTCGTTCGCGACCGAGCAGGAAGGCAGCCCCGGCGATGGCGATCGCTGTGAACATCACCGCGGCCAGTGGCGCCGCGGTGTGCTCGCCGCCGATCCCGACCAGCGGCGACACCAGGGCGCCAAGCCCGAATTGCAGCGCGCCCAGTGCCGGGGACGACGTCGATCATCCAGTGCGCCTGCGAGACTGAGGCCATGGTCGACACCCTGCACGACACCGGCATTCGTGGCTTCGCCAGCGACAACTACGCGGGAGTGCACCCGGAGGTGCTCGAGGCGCTGGCCCATGCCAATGGCGGGCATCAGGTCGCCTACGGCGAGGACGTCTACACCGCCCGCCTGCAGGCGGTCATCCGCAGCGAGTTCGGCGAGGCCGCCGAGGCCTACCCGGTGTTCAACGGCACGGGCGCGAACGTCGTCGCACTCACGGCCCTGCTGCCGCGCTGGGGAGCCGTCATCGCCAGCGCGACCGCGCACATCCACACCGACGAAGCCGGCGCACCCGAGCGGGTCAGTGGGCTGAAGCTGCTACCCGTGCCCACGCCCGACGGCAAGCTCACACCGCACCTGATCGCGACGGAGGCGTGGGGCTGGGGTGACGAACACCGCGCCCAGCCGCTGGCCGTCAGCATCACCCAGAGCACCGAACTGGGCACCGTCTACACGCCGACCGAGGTCCGGGCGATCGCCGACTTCGCCCACGGACATGGCATGGCCGTCCACATGGATGGTGCGCGAATCTGGAACGCGGCGGCCGCGCTGGCAGTGCCGTTCCGCGAGTTCACGACGGACGCCGGCGTCGACGTGCTGAGCTTCGGCGGAACCAAGAACGGGCTATTGGCCGCGGAGGCGATCGTCGTCATCGACCCGGCGCGCGTCGACGGGATGTCCTTCCTGCGCAAGCTGAGCATGCAACTGGCCAGCAAGATGCGGTTCGCGAGCGCCCAGTTGCTCGCGCTGTTCGACGACGGGCTGGGGTCGAGGGCGGCCGCGCACGCGAACGCGATGGCCGCCCGACTGCGCGGTGCGCTCGACGCGGAACCCCTTGAGGGCCTGTCCTTCAGCCAGGACACGCAGGCGAATGCCGTGTTCGCCGTGCTGCCCACCGACGCCGCGGACCGCGTCCGCCAGCGGGTGCGCTTCTACGACTGGGACCGCGCCGCCGGCGAAGTGCGCTGGATGTGCTCCTGGGACACCACCGAGGCCGACGTCGACGGATTCGTTGCCGCCATTCGCGAGGAGCTTGGGCGCCCGCTGTGACGCGCGGTCGTGCCGATCTTCGTCGCGTCCGCCAAGCCGGTGACCTCGTTGCGGGAGGCGCTGGCCACGCGTGACTGGGTAGATCGGTAATTGCGTCCTCGCGCAACCCGTGGGCGTCCTCACCTGGTCGATCGTGGAAGACGTGGACCGGCGGACCCTGCTGGCCGCCGATCGGGATCGTCGTGGCGGCTGCGGTCACCGGCGCGCCGATCGCCCGCGCCAACCGGCTGATCCTCAAACAATTCGCCGTCGCGGTGCGGTCAACCCGGCGTCACGCTGTCTGCCGTCGGCCCGGCTCGTTCTCGATGGGCTGGATGGTCGCGAAGTGCGGCCAAACAGCCTTCGTCCCAGTCATCTTCATTCTCGGGCGGCGGATTACCCATCGTAGACGCGCAGGCTATGTCGTCGCCCGCCACGGTGGACCGGATGTCGTGAGCCTCGCCGTAGGCACCACTTTGATAGCCGCGCTCATACGACGCGGAATGTCCGGACTCCGAGGGCTCACGGGACGGGACGGCCCCAGTTGGCGAGCCGCGAGTCAGGATTAGCGCCACCACCATGGCCACCAGTCCAAGAATCGCGACGCCAACAATGGCGACCATGCCGATGCGACCTGCCCGGAACCGTCGACACGATGCGCGTCGGCGAGGGGCGTCGGTGGTGTCTGCCACGCCAGTCCTTCCGAAACCCATGCCGCTTAGGTCATGCGCGGCCAACAGGGCGATGAGATGTGAAGGCTTCCGGTTCACGTGGCGGGGCGACTCCCTGCTGGCGGCGTCGTGAAAGTCCGGTCAAAATGGTACCCGCTCGGCTGTTCTTCACGGCACATCCGAAAACGCAAGGTTATGCGCGATGCCCCGGGGACACAGTCTGATGACGTCCCTGGCCGTTGCCTGGACCGACACCGCGAAGTACCAGCGTCCGTCCGATGGGCGGTCGGATCTCAGCGGGCACACAGTTGCTCAATGGCAGGATGTTCACTTGAAGTCGGTGTTGTCTCAACGCGGAGAAGGTCGATCGAGGTGCTCAGTGGTGTTTGCGACGGTCGGCAGCGCTCCTCGCTGACTGGTGAGGGGTGGCCGATCGGTGGAGTGGGACCGCCGTCGTGATCACGTGGATGGCGGCTGACGGGACGCCGTGGCAGGACCCGGCCGACTATCTGCGCCACCGCATCGCAGACGTATCCCTGATGCACGGTTGGCTGCCTCCGACAGTCCATACGGCGGCGCTGGTGCTGTTGGTTTGCGCGGTCCGCTGGCGGTCAGGCCGCTGGTGGACGAGGTCCATGCCAGTCGCCGTGGGAATCGGCGCGTTGTTGCTGGCTGGGCTGTATTGGATCGCCGACCAAGCACCGTTGACCACTGAGCCGGTGCCACCGGCACTACGGAATTGGCTGGCGCTGACGGGGATTGCGGCTGGCCTATTGGCGGTGGGTTGGCGCACAACGCCCTGGTGGCGGCGAGGATCGTCGGTGGCTGCGACGTTGTTGTGTCTGCTGAGTGCGGCGCTGGTTCTCAATGCGTGGGTGGGCTACGTGCCAACGGTGTACTCGCTGTGGAACCAGCTGACGGCCGGCCCGCTGCCCGATCAGACCGATGCGGCCGGTGTCGCGGCGATGCGGCTCACGGGGGTGACGCCTGCGCACGGCGTCGTCGTGGCCGTCTCGATCAGTGACGACGCCTCGAAGTTCCGGCACCGCGGCGAGTTGGTGTATTTGCCGCCAGCCTGGTTCGCCACGGCACCGCCGCCGCCGCTGCCGGTGGTGATGATGGTCGGCGCGGAGATCAACACTCCTGCTGACTGGGTGCGGATCGGCGCCGCGGCCACCACCGCTGATGCCTTCGCCGCTGCGCATGGAGGCAATGCCCCCGTCTTGGTGTTCGTCGACTCTGGCGGGGCGTTCGGCGTCGACACCGAATGTGTCAACGGCAGCCGCGGCCGCGCCGCGGATCATCTGACCCGCGACGTGGTGCCATTCATGGTCTCCAACTACGGAGTCAGCGCAGACCCGGCCAATTGGGGTGTCGCCGGTTTTTCGACCGGCGGTACGTGCGCGCTCGACCTCACGGTGATGCATCCCGAGCTGTTCAGCGCCTTCATCGACATCGCCGGGGACGCCGGGCCCAACGCCGGGAACAAAGAACAAACCATCAACCAGCTCTTCGGCGGTGACGCCGCGGCGTGGGCCGACTTCGACCCGGCCACCGTAATCATCCGGCACGGCCCGTACCAAAGGGTGTCCGGGTGGTTCGCGGTCCCGCCAGCCAGCGATCACCACGCCGATGTCGGCGCTCAGCATGCGGCCGCGAGTGCATTGTGCGGTCTCGGTAGGACTCGGGGCATCGATTGCGAGGTGGTGACTCAGGCCGGCAACCACGACTGGCCTTTCGCCGCGAAGGCGTTCGCCGCGGCGCTGCCCTGGCTCGCCGGCCGGCTCGGCACCCCCGACGTGCCACGAATCAACTTTTCACAGCCGCCGCCCATGCCCGGCCCCTCGACGTTGGATCAGAGGTCGACCGTGGAGGCCGCCTCCAGATGACATGGCGACTGATCTTACGAGGGTGGGCTCGGTGGTGGCAGGTTCCCGCGTTGGGGTCGTTGGTCAGCAACGCCTGGCGGTAGGACAGGTTGGTGTAGTCCGACAACTTCGCCAGCCGGTCCGACGTAGCTGAAATCAGCGCCCGAACGCCGGCGATCGCCAGCATCCCATGGAGCACTTCGGGTTCGACCACGGGCGCGCATGGAGGAGCACCCATCGCGGGCCCGGGTTACGCAGTCTCAGTTCCCCTTGGAGCGGCAATCCTCACGTGGCACATATGCATTCCGTGTCTCGTCGGTTGATCGCCCCGCGTTGTGACCAACCCAACGGGCAGGTCGGCAGGCTGAGCGCCCGTCCCGGCGTCTGGCAGCCGGCAGGATTGCTCAAGTGCCAGTTCTGCTGGTAATCGACAGCGACGTCACAGCTTCGCTCAGGATGCCGACGTCGACTCTGTGCAATAGCATCGACTGCTTGAGGGCGCGTCGAAGCCGTCCCGCCCGCGCGTCACGGCCGTGGAACGGGCGGACCGGACCAACGCCTTCCGTGAAACTCTACGGCGCTTCCCAACGGTACCGAACGGTGGTTGACATGCAGGCTTTGAAAGTGGGTGTGGGGCTCGCCGCCGTGAGCGCCGCGGCGACCACCGTTTTGCTTGGCGCGGGCGGGGCCCAAGCCTCCACGACGCCCAACGTCGTCGGCCAGAAATACAGCGACGCCCAGACGGCGATTACCTCCGCAGGTCTGACGGCGGTAATTTCGACCGTCGTCGGCGACAGACTGGCCCAGCCCGACTGCCAGGTCGTCAACCAGGTCCCCCGCACGGTGCCCCCAGTGCCCGATAGCGGAGGGTCGGCGGTCAATCAATTGCTGATCTCGCTGAATTGCGACGCGGCCGTGGCGTCGGTGACCCAGCCTGGCTTCTCCGCTGCGAGCCCCCAAGGCAAGGCGGCCGCCGCCGCGGCGTCCTCCTCGGCGGCAGCAGCAACACCCGCGCCATCGCACTGATCCTCCTTTTTCCACCATGGCTTGCGGCCCGGCCGTCCGTGGGTTGTCTGCGGCGAGTGCCGCCTCCTTTGGAGCCGAACTGGGCAACGTCAGACGGGAGCCAAGAACGTCGAGGCCGCACCGGGCCCCCGAAAACCAGCTGCTGCGATCCGAACGTCAATCGAGGCGCGTGAGCGAGGGATCAACGAGGTGGGTTCGTGAATGACGTGGTTCCTGCTGTTGGCTCGTGCCGTCGCTGCCAACGTGCTGACAGGGCCAGCGGGAGCCGACCGTCGCGCTTAGGATTCGACTATCGAACAAACGACGCCACCGCGTGGCGCTGATCACCAACGATGCTGCCTTGCCAGAACACGTTCGTTTACATCCATCGATGGGAGAGCGAAATGATGCGCCACACCGCCCGAACGACTTTAGCGGTCATTGGAGGCTGTGCGTTGATCGGATCAGTCCTGGTGGTGGGCGTGACTTCGGACCCAAGTCAGGCTATCGCGGGTGGTGGCACCGCGCCAGACATTCAGTACACTCAACCCTCCGTTGGCGCCATGAGCACCGGTGCGACCACCACCACTACCGCAGCGGCAACGACGCTGGCGACCAGTGCGGCCTCACCCACAGCGAAGGCCAGCCCGCTCGCAGCCGAGTGCAACACCTCCGGGATGTGCCCTTGACGTTCAACCTGTCCGGCTCGTGGCCTACCACTGCGATGGGCTCCCTCCGCCAGCCGAGTGCTCGGAAGCCGACAAGTCCCACCACGACGTCCAGCTGAGGCGCGGCACGACTTCCGTTTGTCGGTTCCGGCTGCCGTGGGATCGATCAGCGAAGTGGGTTCGGGTGTCGCCGAACGACGTGGTGCGGCCGACAGACGAGGAGCACCCGCGGAATGGGCGTCCCGGGGACGGCGCATCAGCATGAGTGTGAATCCCGTAGTGGCCACCTAACCTGACAGTCCGGACTGGCGTAATTGGCGGACTGGCGTACCTGGATAGTGCCGAGCCCGGGGCCCTCCCGACATGGCAGATCCCGTGCGCAGATGGAGGATTCTTGAGTGTCGACGGGTGGGCAGTCACTAATCTTCAGCCGCGGCGGCCACCTGAGCACGCCAGCCGCAGCGCGAATGGAGGGGCGATCTTGAACCACGCGAACAGCGAGGGGTTGTCCGCCACTCGCTAGCGGTGTCGACAACCCACCCGAAGGGGACGCTTTAGTACCCCCGGGGACGTTGCGCCTTGAGGGCCGGATGCGCCGCCGGAACCGGCGCAGGAACGCTCGCCTTCTCGGTCGTCATCGTCGTCGTCTGCCCCAAGTTCATGCTTGATGCATTCATTGATGGTGGGGTCGCGTCATCTTGCGCGACTGCCGACACTACGAGCACTATCACAGCTGCACCTCCCGTCAGCGCCGCAAGCGACTTCATACCTGTTCGCGTGCTCGTTCTCATGTCCACCCCTCCGCTCGGTCTGCCATGCATCCCCGCTGAGCGGGATCGCTCACGGTAGACACGGCATCCGTCAGCAAACACCCATCGCGCTGAGGGATTGCTGAGGAGTGCGAGCATGCTTCGGCATCCGTTCTGTTCGTGGGCCGATCGGGCAGCGCTTAGACATCAGAGAGTTGCTTGGCTGTTCGAGTTGGCCTCAGCCGTCGTCGCAGTCGGGACGCTGTCGGGCGTGGCGGCAACGCCTCATTCTTCCCCCGCAGCCTGTTCCGACGTCGAGGTGGTTTCGGCGGCACCCATGTAGCGACTCTCAACTGGGACCGTTCCACCTAGCACTACGTCTACGTCGAGTTCAACAAAGTTTGGCCTGCCTCCTTTTTAGGGTCGCGCCGCCGCGGCTGCCCAGATCGACGAGATCGTGGCCGGCACCTCGGCGGCATCGTTCTCGTAGAGTTCCCAGCAGGCCCACGCGCCCGACCACTCGGCGATGCGCGGATCTCTGGTCGCCTGCGTCGTGCCATCGGGCAGACGGATCGTCACCGTGTCGCCGTAGCGAGTCACTTCGAACGCGTACTCCGTCCCATCGGTGGCCAAGGCGAGTGATCCGTAGAGAAGTAGGTGCAACTGTTGCGCTGCAGAGTCCCAGACACCGAAACTCCAGGACTTGTTGCTGGCAGCGAAATGAACGCTGCCGTTGGGAATCGGGTTGGGTGGTGTGGCTTTGCGAGTGGCGATCATCGAGTCGGCCCACGAAATCAACCCTACGGCGCCGGAGTTTTCGGAGTGAAATTTCACGATCGCCCCGATGCGGGTAACCGGCGCGGCGATCCGGGCCTCCAGATATCCGGCCGCCTGGGACAGCGGAGGCCCGTGGGTCAATTGGCTGTCGCTCACTGCTAATCCAGAGGCGTTGCCCAGGTCGTAGGTGGTTAACGGCGTTCCGTCGTTGGTGGTCTGTAGATCTGGTGAGTTGAAGTCGGCGAACACGGTGTCGCACTCGGCACCTGGCGCGTCGTCGCATGACCCGACGTTGGCCGTGGCGACCATGGCGACCATGGCGAGGATCAGCACCAGCGCTGACCCCAAACCCGTCCACGCCATCGCGCGTGCGATGGGCCGGCCGTTCGCTCCGAGCCGCAGCGATCGCCGTCGGGTTGGCGGCTCTCTCGTCACAGGGTGTGTCTACCAGGAGGCTGCTTCGACCTCATCGCGGCAGGGACAGTCATGTCCGACGACTGGGCGCGGGTTTGGCCCCGTCACCCATCGACCATTCGGGCGGCGGTTCGGTGGTCGACGGTCGCAGTCTTGGGTGGTTCGGGTTGCGAGCGCTCGTAGGTGCATATTCGCAAAGGGTCAGCCGCTGGTCGCCGCGTCCCTCTTAGGGAGAGGCGTCTCGGCTCGTTCACGGACAGTGAGCTGGTGGGTGAGCATCGCCGTCGCCAGCAGTCCGATCGACAGATTGATCAGCGCCGCGAAACCTTCGGTGGCGAAGTGAACGACGGCGCTGCACAACGTAAAGAACAGCGCCGCCTCACGCAGCAAGCGCACCGGCCAGATCCGGTCCGTGCGACGTAGGGCGATCGTTGCGGGCAGCCCCATCGCCACCGTCAACCCAGCACCGATCACGAGAATCGCGGTCCCCACGCTCATCCCGGCCAGGTGATAGCGCACATTCGCGTCGCGGTAGAAGTACCCGCCGAGCGCGACACCCAGGGTATGGAAGAACAAGCTGGCGAGGGCCACGACCACGATGAGCCAACCCACGACCGGAACCCACCGCGGGCTCTCGACCCAGGCGGGAACCAATCGGGCGAGCCGCCTGCGAATGGCGTGGAGGTGATCAGAATCCAGGCGAGCCGACTGCAGCAGTGCCCGCACATGCTCGACGTCCTGGGGATCCGCACCCCCGCCGCGGGCGCGCTCGACTAGTCTCAGACCGAGTTCCCGCCGGTGCGCACCTAACCCCTTCGCCACGCCGTCGGCGGCGATCAAGCTCGCAGAGGCCAGCGACTCGTGTGCGCTCAGCGGTCGCAACGCCCGCAGTGCGTGGGTGCTCAAGAGGACCACGATCAGCACGGCGAACATTATCTCTGCCGATGGACCGAAGAAGTAGTCGTTGTCCTTGGTCACGAACTTTCCGACCTCGTCGAGCACCAGCCCGAACCCGATACCACCCAGCACGACGGCCAGGTTGCGAGCGCCCACCCCCAACAGCAGCCAGCCGACCACCAGCGCAAACATCATCAGCACTTCCCCGTACAGGCTGTGGGCGATGTGTAGATCGCCTCCGCCGACCTGGGGATAGCCGGTCACCTTCAAATACAGCCGTGTAAGGAGGATCGTCGCAATCGCGATGAAGATGAACGACTCCACGTGGCCCTGCCCGAGGGAGTTTCGACTCACCGGACCGTGATGTCCGCCATCGTGTTCTGCCATCACTCCTCCTCCACTTTGCATCGCCGACTCGCTCGCCGGATTACACCAGATTGGGTAACTCGCCTGTGCGGACTTCCTAGGTCAGACAAAGGCCAAGTACGGCCACTGGGCCGCGCCCGGCTGGTGACAACTGGGCACCGGCTCCCGATGGGGGCACGTGTTGAATCCTGCCGGACGACATGAGCACCTACGAACCGCGGCACTACGACCCGAAAGATCCATCGAGGTCCGCCTTGCAGGCGTGGGTGCTATACGTCCGACGGACACGATGACGGCAGCACGCTTCCCGTGTCGCAATCTCGTTGACCACATGGTGGCGATACCGTCGGTGTTTCGTGTGACGAGGTATCCAACCCGGTCCTCGATCGCTACACGACTGTGCCGCCCGATCGGGGATGATCACTCGACATGGATGGCAACACGTTTCGTCACCAGACACCGGGCGACGGGGTTCCCGCTCGGGATCCTCAACCGACGTCATCGGAGCTGCGGCGATGGCGTCAGTACCTGGCCGATGAACGGGCCGAGGCGGCGGTATACCGCGATCTGGCCAAGCGGCGCAGCGGGGAGGAGCAGGACATCCTGCTGGCGTTGGCGGACGCGGAGCGCCGCCACGAAGACCATTGGCGCAGGCTGCTGGGCGATCAGATCGGCAAACCCCGCCGCGCGGTGCTGCGCACCCGGGTCTTGGGTTTCCTGGCCCGGCACTTCGGCTCGGTATTCGTGCTTGCGCTCGCGCAGCGCGCCGAAGGCCGCGCGACTTATGACACCGAGGCCGATGCCACCGCTGCGATGGCCGCCGATGAACGTATGCACGCCGAGGTGGTCCGTGCGCTGGCCACCCAGGGACGCAATCGGCTGTCGGGCACCTTCCGGGCGGCGGTGTTCGGGGCCAATGACGGACTGGTAAGCAACCTGTCGCTGGTCCTGGGAGTTAGTGCTAGCGGGGTGTCCAACCACACGGTGCTGGTCACCGGCTTGGCGGGGCTGCTTGCGGGGGCTCTGTCGATGGGAGCCGGGGAGTACGTATCGGTGAACTCGCAGCGCGAACTGCTGCATGCCTCCACCCCCGACCCGCAGGCCGGTTCTGCGCTGCCGCGACTCGACGTCAACGCCAACGAGCTGGCGCTGGTCTACCGGGCCCGCGGGATGAACGAGTCCGAGGCGCAGCAACGCGCCACCGAAGTCCTCACTGCGGGAACACCGGGATTCTCCGGGCACCCCCGCGACGCGGCTCCCAGCATGGAAGGACACGAGGCGGTCGGCACGGGAATCGGTGCCGCGGCATCCAGTTTCTGCTTCTTCGCCTCCGGGGCCCTGGTGCCCGTGCTGCCCTATCTGTTCGGGCTGCAAGGCCTACCTGCGCTCATCGTCGCCGCGGTGCTGGTGGGTGCGGCACTGCTGACGACCGGTGTCGTCGTCGGCCTCCTGTCCGGCGGACCCCCGCTGCGGCGTGCACTGCGTCAAATGCTCATCGGCTACGGCGCCGCCGGTGTCACCTATCTCCTCGGACTGCTGTTCGGCGCAGCGTGACTAGCGACGTGAATCGAGGTATGGACGTTCGGGGTCAGCGACCATGTGAGCCCCAGAGGATCTTGATACAGCCGCCGCGATGAGGTCGATCGTCACCCGAATCGCGGAGCCGATCATGACGGCATGACGACGAAGGCGAGGCGTACCGCACACGTCCCGGGACAACGCCACGTTCTTCGCGTCGGCTGCGCGGAAAGCCGACATCCAACCTCCGATGGCAGCGTCAATCTCTGCCTGGGCGGGCAATCTCACCGACGACTGAAGGAGACCTCTTGGACCGCCCAGTGGTGATCGGGTTGGCGCTGCTCGCCGCGTTCTGCGCAGCGGTGGGGATCGTCCTACGCCAACGCGCCACGCAGGCGGTACCCGCAGAACACGGAGTAAGCGGCGCGCTCGTCGCGACGGTCATGAAGAACAGGTCGTGGTGGGCGGGCACCGGTGTCGCCGTCGCGGGCTACGTCTGTCAGGCACTGGCGCTATCCCATGGCTCGCTGCTGCTGGTACAACCCCTACTGGTGTCCTCGTTGCTGTTCGCGCTACCGCTCGGCGGCCGCTTAAGTCACCGCCGAGTCACCACCCACGAGTGGATGTGGGCGGTGCTGCTCACCGTTGCTCTCGCAGTGTTCGTCGTCGTCGGCCAACCTCGAGAGGGGCACAACCGGCCCCCCGTCCTCGCGTGGGCGCTGGTGGCGTCCATCTTCGTCCCGGCGGTCGTGGTGTGTGTCGCCGTTGGCCGCCGGGTCGTCGAACGGCGACGCGCCGTCCTGCTGGCGGTGGCCGTGGCCATCTTGTTCGCGACGGTGGCAGTTCTGACCAAGATTTGCGCGCACCGCCTCGCCGTGGGTGGCCTCAAAGCGCTGCTCGAGGTTCCCGCGCCCTACCTGTTGGTCACCCTTGCGGTGGCGGCCACGGTGTTGCAGCAGTCGGCGTTTCACGCTGGCGCGCTGCAGATGTCGGTACCGACGATGCTGGTCGGTGAGCCGCTGATCGCAGTCTTGCTCGGGGTCATCGTGCTCGGCGAACATCTGGCGGTGGCGGGGCGGGAGGTGGTACTGCTTCCGCTCGCAGTCGGGGCGATGGTGGCGGCAACCATCGCGCTCGCTCGAAACGCCGCCGCGTGACCGGCCATCAACGTTCGAGGCGGACGACTTCGACCCTGGGTATCAGGGCGTCCTACCCCTGCATCTCGACGGAACCGCTCGACTTCGAGTGCCCGCGGTGAGGACAGATGACGTAGTCGGATGCTCAAAACGCCCTGCTCCATGCGAACGAATACGAGGTGACCGTCATTCGGTATTCGTAAACACCATCGGTGTATGTTTCGCTGAGGAGATCTGGGGGGCCGTCGTGGAGAACGTTGTGCTTGCTATTCTCGCGGTGGCCGGGATGGTCGCCTTCGCGCGATGGATGGTTCGAGCAGACCGGGTGAACCGTCAACGGGTTGCGCAGATTCGCAGAGCGTGGACAGCGGCGGGCAATGAGGGCGAGCCGCCCCTCAACTACATCAGGGGTGCGGGCTCTGGCGAGTCTTGATTGCGGGATCACGCCGGTGGATCACCCTTTAAGACGTTGGAGGCGCATGTCCTTGAATCAGGATGGTGCGGAGCGACACACCTGAATAGATCAACCAGCCGAGGAGGCCCGGCGCACCCGCCGGGCCTCTCCCCGAGACCAACGTCATCTGTGCGGCGCGACGCTAGAGGGCCAAGTGAGCACCGCCCGAGAACGCCACGTCGTGGACACGATCTGCTCGACCACCGCGCCCGGCGGGACGTTGAACGTCACGTCGGTGTGGATGGAGAGGCCGGGTTGATCTCCTCGCGCCATCTTTCGTCGCTGATCGTCGAGGACGGCTCGCTAGCGTTGCCGTTGACGATCATCTCGTTGCGGCGGGACTCTTCGGGATAACGCTTGGGCACTAATACGGCTCCTTCGGGGACGTCGTGACCAGAAGTCAAGCAAACCGACTCCGTGCAACCCGGGCCACATCAGAGCCTCCGGCAGAACCAGTGCGATTCATGTGCCCTATTTGCGACAGTGTGTGCCAAAGCTTGGCCACTGGAGGGTTCCGGTGCCGAATTGAACCAGTGAAAGAGCTCCCCACCAGCGCGAACCGGTATAGAGCTATGGCGGTGGCGGAGGGATTTGAACCCTCGGACGGGGGTTACCCGTCACACGCTTTCGAGGCGTGCTCCTTAGGCCGCTCGGACACGCCACCGTCGGGCAGCTTACCGGGAACCCGGCACGACCCCTAATCGCCGCCGAGTGGGCGAACCGATCCGCCATCGCCGCCGAGTCGCGGATGACACCGCACGGTCGGCGAGTGGCTGGTCATCACGCGCCGGTCAGCGTTGGGAGGCGAAGAACGCCGCCAGCGGCGCAGCACACTCCTCGGCCAGGACGCCGCCGCGCACCTCCGGCCGGTGGTTGAGCCGACGGTCTCGCACCACGTCCCACAGCGAGCCGACCGCGCCGGTCTTCGGCTCCCACGCCCCGAACACCACCCGGGCGACGCGCGCCATCACCAGCGCACCAGCGCACATGGTGCACGGTTCGACAGTGACCGCCAGCGTCGCGCCCTCCAGTCGCCAGCCGTCGCCGAGCACGCGCGCCGCAGCCCGCAACGCCAGGATCTCCGCATGCGCGGTCGGGTCGCCCAAGCGTTCGCGGGCGTTGGCCGCCCGCGCCAGCTCGACGCCGTCCTGGCCGACCACCACGGCCCCGATGGGAACGTCGCGGGGGCCGACCGTGGACGCCACCTCCAGGGCGCGACGAATCAGCTCCGCATCAGTCTCGATTAGCGATCCAGCTTGTCCAGCAGCGCGGCCATCTCGTCCCCAAAGCCCATCTCCTGCGCGATCCGCGACAGCTGCTCGTCGGCATAGTCGTCCTCGGACAGGATGATGCTGAGCACGCCCTCGGACAGCCCGATGTCGGACAGCACGCCGAGGTCGCCCTCCTCGAACGGATCGTCGTCCTCGAGATCGTCGGGATCGAGGTCGGCGTCGAGCTTCTCGAGCACCTGCCTGGCGATGTCGTAGTCCACGGCCGCGGTGGCATCCGAGAGGAACAGCCGGGCGCCGGCCGGTGCGGGGCGCACGATGACGAAGAACTCGTCGTCGACGTCGAGCAGTCCGAACACCGCCCCGGCACTCCTGAGTTCCCGCAATTCCGTCTCGGCGGCGGTGAGGCTCGTCAACGCTCCCTTGCCCAGCGCCGAGCACCGCCACTTACCGTCCTCGCGGACGACCGCGACACCGAATCCGTCGGGGAGATCTGCGGCCTGGTTCTGCGCCTGCGCTCGCTGTGCCGCCATGAAAGTCACGGTAGTCCCAGATCAGGCGCTTTGACCAGCGATCACGATCACGCCGGAGTTCGCGTCGGTCGGCCGTATGTCAACCTTGCAGAGTGGCCACCCAAGCGATGACTGCCCGCGCGACCAGCAACCGGCCGGTGTGCGTGCTGGGCCTCGGACTGATCGGCGGGTCGCTGCTGCGGGCCGCCGTCACCGCCGGGCGCGAGGCCTACGGCTACAACCGTTCTCAGGATGGCGTGGGCGCCGCCCGCTCCGACGGCTTCGACGCCACCGCGAATCTCACCGAGGCATTGCAGCGAGCCGCCGCGTCGCAAGCGCTGATCGTGCTGGCGGTGCCCATGCCGGCCCTGCCGAACCTGCTCGACCAGGTTCGCAGCACAGCGCCCGACTGCCCGCTCACCGATGTGACGAGCGTGAAACAGGCTGTGCTGCAATCCGTTCGAGATCATGGCCTGCTCGACCGCTACGTCGGCGGTCACCCGATGACCGGCACCGCGCAATCGGGGTGGGCGGCCGGCGATGACGCCCTGTTCGTCGATGCGCCGTGGGTGATCGGCGTCGACGACCACGTCGACCCCGACGTGTGGTTTGAGGTCATGCACCTGGCGCTGGACTGCGGGAGCGTCGTCGTCCCCGCCCGGTCCGACGAGCACGACGCGGCCGTCGCCGTCATCTCGCACCTGCCCCACGTCCTCGCCGAGACGCTCGCCGCCACCGCCGCCGACGTCCCGCTGGGGTTCTCGCTCGCGGCGGGCTCCTTCCGCGACGGCACCCGGGTCGCCGCGACCGCCCCGAGCCTGGTGCGCGCGATGTGCGAGGCGAACTCCGGCCCACTGCTGTCGGCCCTGGACCACGCCATCGACCTGCTGACCCACGCCCGCGAGGGACTCGCCACGACCGGGTCCATCGCCGACCTCGTCGAGTCCGGCCACGCGGCCCGGCTGCGCTACGACCACACCAAACGCACCCCGATCACGGGGATCACCCTCGGCGAGGACGGCTGGCGTCAGGCGCTGGCCGCGGCGGGACGCGAGGGCGGCGTAGTCAGATCCGCTCTGCAAGTCCGGGGTAGTCGAGGATGAACCCCTCGTCGTCCACGGTGATCGTGGTCTCGGCGACTGGTGACTTCAACTGGATGCCGGACCCTGGAGCCGGGGCGTCGCTCGAGTAGTCGATCGTCACGGTCTCGACCGTCAGCTCCGGCAGTCGCACGTAGACCACCGGCAGTGAGATCGACTCCGCCCGGCCGTGCAGTCCGGTGCGACGGATCGGCAGGGCATTGAAGAACGGGCTGTAGATCACGTCGACGTCGAGGGCACCGTCGTGCGGGGCGCGCATCGCCTGGTTCTGTTTGTCCTGGACCAGCCACATGTTCTCTTCATCGCGGGCGATGTTGAGTTGACGTTCGCGTTCGGCCAGCGTGACCGTCAGCGACAGGCGTTTGGTGGCGCCGCTGTCATCGGTGACCAGGTCATAGGATGCGCTGAACGCCGGGTGCGACTCCGTCGCGGCAGCCACGATCCGGCCGTAGGCCTTGATGCGGTTGCCCGACAGTTGGACGCGCACCGACTCCATCCGGGGAACGTCATGTGCCCGCCACGTCAGTACTGCGGGCCACTTGTCCTGGGATTCAGAGCGGACTACTTCACTCATCCCTCTACCGTAGGCGACGCGCGGCGTGCTTCGTAGTCGCCTCGGGAAAGCCCGCCAGATCGTGATGTCGACGACGATTCGAGCGCGACCTCGTCGTCGAGGAACGGCTGCGGCATCCGCCTAAACCTGTCCGTGCCGGGCTCGGAGAGCCACACCGCGAACGCCAGGACGGCGTCGAGGATCAGCGCCAGCGCGGTCACCACCAGCGCGCCCACCAGCGCGAGATAGAACTCGCGGACCTTGATTCCGTCGATCAGGTAGCGGCCCAGACCGCCAAGGCTGGCATAGGCCGCGACGGTGGCGGTCGCGACGATCTGCAGCGTCGCGGTGCGGGCGCCGCCGAGGATCAACGGCAGTGCGTTGGGCACCTCGACCCGGAACAGCACCCGTGACTCGGTCATCCCCATCGAGCGGGCCGCGTCCACCACCGCGCGGTCGACGTTGGCGATGCCCGAGTACGTCCCGGCGAGCATCGGCGGGATGCCGAGCAGCATCAGCGCCACCGTCGGGGGAACCAAGCCGAGGCCCCACAGCAGCACGCCCAGCAGCAGCACGCCGAGAGTGGGCAGCGCCCGCAGCGCATTCACTCCGCCGACCACCAGGAAGGTGCCCCGCCCGGTATGGCCGATCACCATCCCGATGGGAATGGCGATGAGCGCGGAGAAGACCAGTGCCACCGCGGTGTACTGCAGGTGCTCGAGGATGCGCACCGTGAGGCCGGCGGGGCCACCCCAGTTGGCGGCGGTGAGGATGTAGGACAGCGCCTGCTGAAGGAAGTTCATCGGGCACCCGCCTTTTGGCGGCCGCCGGTTCGCACCCACGGCGTCGCGAACTTCCCGGCGATCATGATGAGGGTGTCGACGACGATCGCGAGGACGAAGATCGCGATGATGCCGGCGATGATCTGGTCGCTCTTGTCGGCCTGATACCCCTCGGTGAACCAGGTGCCGAGACCGCCGATTCCGATCACCGAGCCGACCGACACCATCGAGATGTTCGTCACCGCGACGACGCGCAGGCTGGCGACGAGCACCGGAATGGCAAGCGGCAGTTCTACTTTGATGATCCGCGTCAGCGGCTTGTACCCGATGGCGGTGGCGGCGTCGAGCACCGCGGGCGGAACGGCGTCCAGCGCCTCTGGCACGGCGCGCACCAGCAGTGCCACCGTGTACAGCGTCAGCGCCACGATCACGTTGGCCTGGTCCAGGATTCGGGTCGGGATGACCAGGGGCAGGACGACGAACAGCGCCAGCGACGGGATGGTGAAGATGATGCTGGCCACGACGGTCGTGAAGCGACGCAGCACCGTCGTGCGGTGGACCAGCGCACCCAGTGGCACTGCGATCAACAGGCCGAGCACCAACGGCAGCAGCGACAGCCACAGGTGGATCAGCGTCAGATCCCACGCGTTGGGCAGGTGCGTGACGAGGTACCGCACCTACGTGGTCTTCCGCTTGGTCTTGAGCGCCTCGATCACGTCGTCGGCCTTGATGCCGCCGACGACCTGCTTGCGCTCGTCCACCGCCACCCCGAGCCCAGCGGGCGAGGAGAGCGCCGCATCGAGGGCCAAGCGCATCGTCCCATTCGGCAGGAACAGCGATCCACCGGCAATCGTGCTGTCGTACAACGACTTTCCCTGCCGGTACAGACCCACCCCGTTGACGTCGATCCACGCGTACGGCGAGCCGTCCGGTTTCGTCACCAGCGCCCACTCCCCCGGCCCGAGCTCGAGGGAGTCGATGCCGGCTTCCTCGACGGTCCTGATGTCGTGCAGCGGCAACCCGGTGCCCGGCGAGAACTGCAGCCCGCGGTAGCCGCGGTCGGCACCGATGAAGCCCGCGACGAAGTCGTTGGCCGGGTTCGACAGCAGCCGCCTCGGCGCGTCGTACTGCGCGAGCACGCCGCCGCGGCCGAATACCGCCACCTTCTCACCGAGTTTGAGTGCCTCGTCGATGTCGTGGGTGACGAAGACGATGGTCTTTCGCAATTCGCTCTGCAACCGCAGGATCTCGACCTGCAGCTCCTCGCGGACCACCGGGTCGACGGCGCTGAACGGCTCGTCCATCAACAGGATCGGCGGATCGGCCGCCAGGGCGCGGGCCACCCCGACCCGCTGCTGCTGGCCACCCGACAGCTGGGCGGGATACCGGTCGGCCAGCTTCGGATCCAGCCCGACCCGCTCCAGTACGCCGAGCGCAGCCTTGCGGGCGGACCGCCGGGACTCGCCCATGAGGACGGGCACGGTCGCGACGTTGTCGATCACCCGCAGGTGCGGCATCAGCCCGGCGCTCTGGATCACGTAGCCGATGCCCAGGCGCAGCTTCACCGGATCCACCTTGGTGACGTCCTTGCCGTCGACGGTGAGCACGCCCGCCGTCGGGTCGATCATCCGGTTGATCATCCGCATCGAGGTCGTCTTGCCACACCCCGACGGGCCCACGAACACCGTGAGCGTGCCGTCGGGTACGTCGAGGGTCAAGTCGTCGACGGCGACCGTGCCGTCCGGGTACTTCTTCGTCACACCGTCAAAGCTGATCATCGTCGCCCCATCCCTCGGTCGTCGCCCCGGTCGTCACGGTGGCCGTCACTGCTGCACCGGCTTGTCGAAACCGTTGTCCTGCACCCACTTGCGGGCCGCCGCGTCGGGGTCGACACCGCCGTTGCCCGACGTGGCGGTGTTCATCTCGATGAGGGCCTGCGTACTGAGTTTCGCCGAGACGGCGTCGAGCACGGTCTTCAGTTGGTCCGACATCTTCTGCGAGGCCACCAGGGGCACCACGTTCGCGGCCAGAAAGTTGTTCTTCGGGTCCTCCAACACGACCAGGTTGTTCTGCGGAATCGCCTGCGACGTGCTGAAGATGTCCGCCGCGGTCACCGTGCCGTCGACCAGAGCGCGCACCGTCGCCGGCCCGCCACCGTCGCTGATCGAGACGAAGTTTGCGGGCGGGATGTCGAGGCCGTACTTGGCCTTCAGCCCCGGCAGCCCCTCCGCCCGGCTCTGGAACTCCGAGGGGCCGCCGAACTTCACCTCCGCCGAGTGCGCCGCCAGGTCGCCGATGGTCTTGAGATTCCACTTCTTGGCGGTGGCCTCGGAGACCGCGACGGTGTCCTGATCGTTGGCGGGCGACGGCGTCAGGATCGAAAGGTCGCCGGGCAGAGCGCGGTACAGCGCCAGCTCGACGGCCTCGGGATCGGTGGCCTTGGTGTTCTTGTCGAAGTACTGCAGGAGGTTTCCGGTGTACTCGGGGATCAGGTCGATCGAGTGGTCCTTGACGGCAGGCACGTACGTCTCGCGGCTGCCGATGCCAAACTGTCTGCGGATGTTGAACCCGTTGGCCTGCAACGCCTGTGCGTAGATCTCGGCGATGATCTTGGATTCGGTGAAGTCCGCCGAGCCGACGGCGATCGACTTCAGGTCCCCCGAGACCTCACCCCCGCCCAGCGGATTGGAGCTGCCACATGCGGCCGTCACCAGAACGAGTACCGCTGTCATGAGGGCGAGAGTGCTTCTGCGCGTGGATCGTCCTACGGATGTCACTTGAAGGTCCTTTCGGCGTCTCGTGCCTCTGCGACCCTAGCCAGGTTGCCAGCGTGTCGCTCGGCTTTAGCTCTGGCTGAGCGGGCGGTGACGAACTGGTGTTCATCCCGTGCGACGAGTTTGATTCGGCCCGGAAAGGGGCAAGGATGGGCCCATGACCACAGACCCGCAGTCCTCGCCCGTCGAACCGGGCCGACGCGGCCCCCTGAGTTCCACCGAGCCCGCACCGCCGGTCGTGGACTCCTCGGTATCGGCGGTGCCCGCCCCGCCGCCACCCACGAACGCCGTGCACTTCACCAGGGCCGCGGCACTGTGGTCAGCCCTGATCGTCGGCCTGCTGGTGCTCATCGTCCTGCTGATCTTCATCGCGCAGAACACCGACCCGGGGACCTTCCACTTCCTCGGCTGGTCGTGGAGCCTGCCCCTGGGCGTCGCGCTCTTGGCGGCCGCCGTGCTGGGTGGCCTGATCACGACGCTGGCCGGCATCGTCCGCATCGTGCAACTGCGCCGCGCGGCCAAGAAGAACTTCAAGGCCGCGCTCAGGTAGGTCGCCGCGGCACGGGCCTCGCCGTTGCGCGCCGGGGCGTGGGGGTAATCCACGTTCTCGCAGAGGGGCGGGGAGGGTCAGGCCAGTTCGGTCAGACCGGCGGCCACCAGCGGTCCGACGGCCTCGCCAACCTTGTCGCCATACTCCGTGCCCTGCCGTTGGTCGCCGTCGCCGGCCCCGCCAGCCACCCGGTCGCGGAACTGGATGCCCGCCGCAATGATCGCCAGCTTGAAGTACGCCAGCGCCATGTAGAACTCCCAGTTGTCCAGCGGCAGCCCGGCGGCCAACGAATAGCGTTGCGCCAGATGGTCCGCCGACGGAATCCGAGGTGAGGACCAGGCGGAGTCCGCATGCACCATGTTGAACATCGGGTGCCGGTACACGCACATCAGCGCGGCATCGCTGAGCGGGTCGCCGAGCGTCGACATCTCCCAGTCGAGCACGGCGCGCACCTTGGTGGCGTCGACGGCGTCGAGCATCGTGTTGTCGATCCGGTAGTCGCCGTGCACGATCGATGATCGGCTCTGCGCGGGCAACGCCTCCCCCAGCGCCGCGTGCAGTCGCTTCACGTCCGCGTCGCGCGGGTCGTCCTGCAGGCGGACCAGGTCCCACTGCCCACCCCAGCGCCGCACCTGGCGCTCGAGGTAGCCGGTGGGCTTGCCGAAGTCGGTGAGTCCGACGGCCGCCGGATCGAGCTCGTGCAGGTCGGCCAGCACCGCGATCAGGGCGTCGACGCAGTCGCTGATGGTTTGCTGGTCGCCGAGGGCGTCGAGTTCCGCCGAGTACCGCACCACCCGGCCCGGCACGTACTCGACCATCTGGAACGGGGCGCCGAGCACCGAGTCGTCGTTGCGCATCGTCACCGGGTGAGCCACCGGAACCGGGGTGTCCTCCAGCGCGGCGACCACCTTGTACTCCCGGGCCATGTCGTGCGCGGACGGAGTCAGGCCGTGCAGCGGAGGGCGGCGCAGCACCCACTTCGAGGCGTCATCGAAGACCAGGAAGGTCAGGTTGGACCGCCCGCCCGCGATCAGTTCGCCGCGGAGATCGCCCGCGCGCGGAACGTCGATCGACCTGAGGTGTCGATCCAGTGCGGCCAGGTCGAGGCCTTCGAGAGCGGTTGCGTCCGATGTCACGCGACTTGTCTACCACCCGTCCGAACGCGGGCCGCGCGGGCGCTCACCACCGTTGATTCCGCGGCAACAGGTCCCACACGTGCTCGGTGCCATTGATCGACGTGACGCCCAGCTTGCCGGTGCGGGAGGACAGGAATCGCGAGATGCCCGTGTAGTCCACCTGCACGCACAGCAGCCGTTCGGTCTTCATGATGCCGTGCACCAGCGCGTTGATGACGCCGCCATGGCTGAACACCGCCACTGTTTCGTCGTGGCCGGCTGCCGCGACGACGTCGTCGACGCCCGCCCTGACCCTCGCGATGAAGGCGTCGGTGTCGACGTCGCCGGGCAACTGACCGCTGATCAGACGCTTGAGGTCCGCCTCCGACGCCTCTTCGATCGGCGTGTAATGCGACTGTCCGTAGTCGTATTCGGCGAGACGCTCGTCGACGTCGATCGACAGCCCGAGCGCATCCGCCACCGGCTGGCCCGTCTGCAGGGCGCGGCGCTGCGGACTGCTCACCAGCCGCGTGATCGGGAACCGCTTCAGGGCGTCCGGCAACCGCTGGGCCTGCTCGACGCCCTCGGGGGACAGGTCGGGATCCGCCCCCTGGCCGGGCTCGGTGCGGAGCGGTAGCGCATGTCGGACCAATAGCAGTTGCACCGTGACACCATATGGCTCGTGCGTGCCTTCGCCTGTCCGGTGTGTCGCGAGTTCACCGCGTTCGAGTCCGACCGGTGCACGACGTGCCAGACGTCGCTGGGCCTGCACCTTCCGTCCAAGTCGATGGTGGCGTTGGTCGACGGTGCCTCGGTGATCGACGGGCAGGCGGGCATGGTGCTGCTGGCCGACAAGGTCCGCTTCGCCGCCTCCCGCGACATCGTCCCGCTGGAGAGCTACGCCGACCACCCGATCGAGCGGATCCTCTTCGACTGGCGGTGGATGTCGATGTTCTTCAACCGGGTGACCACCGCGAGGGGCAAGGGTCCCCTCTACCCGTTCGAGATTCCGCCCGCGGTGGTCGACAAGCTCGGCTTCGTCCACCAGGTGGTCCGTGACACGGCGCGACGTGGGGAGCACTGACGTGGGATACGCCGACGAACTGTTCGACCTCACCGACCGGGTGGTGCTCGTCACCGGAGGCAGTCGCGGGCTGGGTCGCGAAATGGCCTTCGCTGCAGCACAATCGGGTGCCGACGTGGTGATCGCTAGCCGCAACCTCGAGTCGTGCGTCGTCACCGCCGAGGAGATCTCGGCGGCGACGGGCCGGGCCGCGCTGCCCCATCAGGTGCACGTCGGGCGGTGGGATCAACTCGACGGGCTGGTCGACGCGGCCTACAAGCGGTTCGGCAAGGTGGACGTGCTGATCAACAATGCCGGGATGTCGCCGCTCTACGAGTCGCTGACGTCGGTCAACGAGAAGCTGTTCGACGCCGTGGTCAACCTTAACTTCAAGGGCCCGTTCCGGCTGTCGGCACTGGTGGGTGAGCGCATGGTCGCCGCCGGCGGAGGGTCGATCATCAACGTCAGCACCAGCGGATCGCGCCGGCCGGACGCCCACATGCTGCCCTACGCCGCAGCCAAGGCCGGATTGAACGCCCTCACCGAGGGATTGGCGTTGGCGTACGGACCGACCGTGCGCGTCAACACCCTCATGCCGGGGCCCTTCCTCACCGACGTCAGCAAGGCCTGGGACATCGAGGCCACCACCGCGGGCGTCCAGGGCTTCGCGCTCAAGCGGCTGGGCAATCCACCCGAGATCATCGGCGCCGCACTGTTTCTGATGTCGGACGCGTCGAGTTACACCAGCGGATCGATCGTCCGCGTGGATGGTGGCATGCCGTAGGCCCTCCTTCGTCGAAATTTGGGCGCGCTAACCGTCGCCGAGCGAACGTTTGCGCACACAAATCAGGGGAGAGCTAGGGGGTGACGATGTTGAAGTTGGGATCCGGACGGTCGAGCACGCCCAGCAGGGTCGCCATCGCGGTGGCGTCACCGGTCGTGTCTACCCCTGGCGAGGTGGTGTCCCCCGCCGCAAAGGTCAACAGCCGCAGCTTGTTCACCACCGTGACCGTCGCAGTGGCAGTCCCCGGATCGGCCGGGACGCGGCGGTACACCAGCACGCCGTTGCGCAGCGTCAGCCGGTAGTTCACGCCTGTGTCGGCGAAGGTCACGTCGAGCGCAAGGTCCAGCGCCCATGCCTTCGGGCCGTCGACGCTGATCGCGAAGCTGTCGAACATCTGCTCCGGAGTGAGCTGCGACAGCAGCGAGAGCGACGTGGTCTGCGCGGGCGTTCCGAAGTTGCCGTCACGCAGTTCGGTGGCGCCGGCCAGGAAGAAGTTGCGCCAGGTCGCGTTCTCCGCCCCGTACGCCAACTGTTCCAAGGTGTCGGCGTACAGGTCCCTGGCGGCCGGGTGCTCGGCGTCGGTGAAGATCGCGTGATCGAGTAGCGTTGCTGCCCAACGGTAGTCACCATCGACGAATGCCGCCTGAGCGATCTCGACGACGCGGTCGATGCCACCCATGGCCTCGACGTACCGCGGCGCGATCGCTTCGGGCGGATGCTGCCACAGTCGCGCCGGGTTGCCGTCGAACCACCCCATGTACCGCTGATAGACGGCCTTGACGTTGTGACTCACCGACCCGTAGTAGCCGTGCGTGTGCCACGCCGCGTGCAGGGCGGGCGGCATCTGAAAGTTCTCGGCGATCTCGATGCCGGTGTGCCCCTGATTGATCTGGCGCAGCGTCTGGTCGTGCAGGTAGGCGTACAGATCCCGTTGCAGTGACAGGAATTCCACGATCCGGTCGTAGCCCCACGTCGGCCAGTGGTGCGAGGCGAAGACGACGTCGGTCCGGTCGGCGAACGCGTCGATCGCCTCGGTGAGATAGCCCGACCAGCCGTGCGGGTCCCGCACCAGCGCGCCGCGCAGCGTCAACAGATTGTGCAGGTTGTGCGTCGCGTTCTCGGCCATGCACAGCGCGCGGTACCGCGGGAAGTAGAAGTGCATCTCGGCCGGCGCCTCGGTGCCCGGCGCCATCTGGAATTCGATCTCGACACCGTCGATGGTGCGGGTCTCGCCCGTGGTGGCGATGTCGACGGTCGGCACGATGACGGCCACCTCGCCGGTGGACGGCGTCTGCCCCAGCCCGCAGCCGACCTGACCCCGCGGCCCCCGCGCCAGCACCGTGCCGTACATGTAGGCCGCCCGCCGCGTCATCGCCGTGCCCGCGTAGACGTTCTCCTGAATCGCGTGGTCGATGAAACCCTCCGGTGCGATGACCTCGACCCGGCCGGCATCGACGTCGGCCTGCGTCGTGACGCCGAGGACGCCACCGAAGTGGTCGACGTGGCTGTGGGTGTAGATGACCGCGACGACGGGACGGTCACCGCGGTGGGCCCGGTACAACCCGAGTGCCGCCGCCGCGGTCTCGGTGCACACCAGTGGGTCGATGACGATGACACCGGTGTCGCCTTCGATGAAGCTGATGTTGGACAGGTCGAGGCCGCGGACCTGATAGACACCGTTGACCACTTCATAGAGCCCCTGCTTGGCCACCAGCATCGACTGCCGCCACAAACTCGGATGCACCGAGGTCGGGGGCTCGCCCACCAGGAAGTCGTAGACGTCGTTGTCCCACACCACTCGTCCGTCGGCGGCCGTGACGACACACGGGTCGAGCGCCGCGATGAACCCGCGGTCGGCGTCGGCGAAGTCGCGGGTGTCCGCGAACGCGAGGTCACCGAGGTGGTCGGCGTGGGCCGCCGCGATCACGGCGGTGGGGGGCTTGGGCTCCATGGCGCCGAGGATGCCACCAACGCGGGCCGCCGGGGACCGATCGCCCGCCTCAGACCCGGTGCAGCTCGACGTCGGTCAGGCCGGAGCCGTCGACGGTGGCCGTCATGTACGTGCAGAACGGCTGTCGGCGCCGGTCGGTGGGCGAGCCGGGGTTGAGCAGCCGCAGTCCCGTCTCGGCCGTGGTGTCCCAGGGAATGTGACTGTGCCCGAACACCAGGACGTCGACGTCGGGATACAGCGCCGCCATCCGACGCTCCCGGCCCGAGGACTGACCCGTCTCGTGCACCACCGCGAAGCGGACGCCCTCGAGTTCGACGTCGGCACGTTCGGGCAGCCGTCGCCTCAGCTCGTCGCCGTCGTTGTTGCCCCAGCAGGCCACCAGCCGCCGGGCCCTGGCCTCCAACTCGTCGAGCAGCGCGGGCACCACCCAGTCCCCGGCGTGGAAGACCACGTCGACCTGCGCCACCTGGTCCCACACCGATTGTGGGAGGTCGCGCGCCCGCTTGGGTAGATGCGTGTCGGCGATCAGCAACAACTCCACGCCCACCACGCTAGCCGGGCCGATCCGGGATCTCCATGAGGTTGCTGGTACCAATGCTCCACCTACGACGTACGCTGTGTGGGCCGTCCGAGTTCGTGGTGGTGCCAACGGTTCAACCTGGGAGATCATGAGAACGCGGTCGCGGATCGTCACGGTGGCAGCGGCCACCGCGGGGATGATCGTGTTTGCCAGCTGGGTGTCGTTCGGCTGGGGCGGACCCGCCGCGTCGACGAAGGCGGCCGTCGTTGGCTCCATCGTGAGCAGTCTCTTCGCCGGCAGCGTCTCACCTTCACCGCCGACATGCGCCTGGACGCCACCGAGCTGAGCCTGCCCAGCCATCAGAGCCGGACCGGCCGACGGCGCGGCGTGGCCCGCATCCAGTTCCTCGGCGACCTCCAGGGCGATCGAGGACCGCGAGCTGGACCTGCACTATCAACCGAAGTTCGACTTGCGCTCCAGGGCGGTTTTCGGCGTCGAGGCACTGATCCGCTGGTCGCATCCCGAGTTCGGCCTGCTCGAGCCCGCCGACTTCCTACCGCTGGTGCGGGAGAACGGGTTGATGGAGGCGGTCACGGAGCTGGTGCTCGACCGGCCGTGGGCGACGCCGCCGGCTGGCATCAGCGGGGCATCGCACTGCCCGTCGCAATCAACCTCTCGGCTCCATCGCTGGACGACGCGGAACTGCCCGACCGCATCGCGTCGGTGCTGACCGACTACGGCATGCCCGCCACGTCGCTCAGCGTCGAGATCACCGAGGACCTGTTGCTCGTCAGCGTCGTTCGGGCCCGCGCGGTGCTGGACCAACTCCGGGAGTACGGCGTGCGGGTGGCCATCGACGACATCGGCAGCGGCTACGGCGCGATGACCGATCTTCACGAATTGCCCGTCGACGAACTGAAACTCGACCGGCAGTTCGTCGCACCCATCCGATACGACGAGCGCGCGGCCGCCATCGTCCGGTCGGTGATCGAACTGGCCGCCGAATTCGGATTGTCCAGCGTCGCCGAAGGCGTCGAGGACGCGGCCACCGCCGACCTGCTCACGTCGTGGGGATGTGGTTTCGCCCAAGGCTATTACTTCAGCCCGCCGGTACCCGCTGCCGCTGTCGGGCTCGGCGTCGGCCCGAGGCAGAGGGACGGCCGCGTCACGCCGTCTGTAGCAACTCGGCCATCTTGGGCATGACCACCTGAAGTCCCTTGAACGGGCGCATCATCACCTTGAACGAGACGATCCGCCCGTCGTCGTTCCACGCGATCATGTCGATGCCGTTGACGTAGATGCCGTCGATGATGGCGGCGAACTCCAACACCGCCGAACGTTCACCGATCCACTCCTCGACGTAGTGAAAGTCGGTGCCGCCGAACAACTTTGCGGCGGCCATCAGGTACATCGCCGCTTTCTGACGACCCTGCTGGGGAGAGAACACCGCGGGTGAGTAGAAGACGGCGTCGTCGTCGAGCAGGGCGTCGAGGACGGCGGGATCGTGTCCGCCGTCGATGAACTGATGCCAGCGTTCGATCACCGAAGTCGTCATGCGGCCATCATCGCAGCCGTGGCCGGATCACCCTGCCGCATTCGCCAGTAGCGGTGGGCAGGCGCCGTTCGCGTCGGCGGCCAGTTCGAAGTGCCAGAGCTCGTTGGCGTAGATGCGACACAGCCCGAACCGGGACCCGTTTGCGATCAGCCACTGGTCGGCGCCCGCGCCGCCGACGTCCACCGCCTGCCCGACGACGTGCTTGGACTGCTGAGGGGTCTGAACGTATTGGCGGGCCGCGGCGAAGCTGCCGTAGGTCTGGACGGCGTCGTCGAGCAGGCGCTGCTGGAACTCCGGCGAGCGCCAGCCCGAGGTGATGGTCAACGTGATGCCGTCGGCCGACGCCGCTGTCGCCGCACCCTGGATGGCGCTCAGCAGGGCGGGGTCGAGACGGCCGATGGCCGGGTCGGCGACGTCGGACGGGGTCAGGGCGTTGCCGCCGGACAGACTGCCGTCTCCGGGGTCGACGGGCGGATCCATCGCGACGGTGTGATCGGCGAGCACGACCGGGGTAGCAGGCGGCACTGCCGGCGAGAGCACCGCTAGAGCTGCCGCTGCCGACACCGCGAGGACAACCGCCTGCATGCTTCTTCCCTCCCGTCACGCCCCTTCCGACGGTACAAATCGGTGAAAACCACAGGCCGACGGGGGTGCGTCAGCCTTGGGCTGCGCTCGCCACCGCATTTGCCGTACCGTCACGTCCGGGAATTTTTACCAGCAAGATCAATACCATGGAGGGGGTAGTGATGTTAGCGATGCCCCCGTCGCACGATGACGAACCACTTACCGAGTACCACTTTCACTGGCTACCGTTCACCCTGGCCTACTGGTTGGTGGCGGTTATCGTCTCGATCGCCGTCGGCAGCGCCTGGACGTTGTTCGGATTCTGGCTGGCCAGTCCTGCGGTCTTGGCCG
Organism: uncultured Actinomycetota bacterium; assembly: GCA_963846985.1. Taxonomy (GTDB): domain Bacteria; phylum Actinomycetota; class Actinomycetes; order Mycobacteriales; family Mycobacteriaceae; genus Mycobacterium. Next base: position 73 of record CAWJYC010000019.1, on the reverse strand, counting down.
CGGCGTGGCTGCTGCGGGTGAAGGTGACGCTGTGGCTCGTCGAACGCCGGCGCTGAGAGGCACTGCGAGATGG
>CAWJYC010000018.1:0-201561 GCA_963846985.1 uncultured Actinomycetota bacterium | reverse complement strand
GTCAAGTCCGGCAATATGAGGCTCGGCGTCAATCTGCTGGCGGCCTGGTGAAGCGCGTGGCGCAGTCGCTGGGCGAGGATTTCGACATCGAAGTTCTCGAGATGCACCACAAGCGCAAGGTCGATGCCCCCTCGGGCACGGCGCTGATGCTGGGCAAGGCCGCGGCGGAAGGCCGCGAGATCGCGCTCGACGAGAATTCGGCGCGCGGCCGCGACGGCCATACCGGCGCGCGCAAGCCCGGCAATATCGGCTTTGCGACGCTGCGCGGCGGCAATGTCATCGGCGAACACACTGTGATTTTCGCGGGCGAGACTGAGCGCATCGAGATGACGCATCGGGCCGACGACCGCGGCATGTTCGCGCATGGCGCGGTGAAGGCGGCGCTGTGGGCGCGCGGCAAGAAGCCCGGGCTCTATTCGATGGCCGACGTGCTCGGGCTTAACACTTCAAGAACTCGAATCGGAATGAGAATGAGCGATCGCTTATCGTGCTCGTGCGCCACGGCCAGAGCGAATGGAACCTCAAGAACCTGTTCACCGGCTGGAAGGATCCCGATCTCACCGAGCAGGGCGTCGACGAGGCCAAGGACGCCGGCCGCAAGCTCAAGGCGCAGGGGCTGTCGTTCGACATCGCGTTCACCTCGGCGCTGATGCGCGCGCAGCACACGCTCGATCTGATGCTCGAGGAGCTGGGCCGACCGGCCTGCCGATCACCCGCGACCAGGCGCTCAACGAGCGCGACTATGGCGATCTCTCCGGCCTGAACAAGGACGATGCGCGCAAGAAATGGGGCGAGGAGCAGGTGCTGATCTGGCGCCGCTCCTACGACGTGCCGCCGCCGGGCGGCGAATGCCTGAAGGACACGCTGGCGCGCACGCTGCCCTATTACGTGCAGGAGATCCTGCCCTGCGTGCTGAGCGGCGAGAGCATGCTGGTCGCGGCGCACGGCAATTCGCTGCGCTCGCTGATCATGGCGATCGAGAAGCTTTCGCCCGAAGAGATCCTGAAGCGCGAACTCGCGACCGGCGAGCCGTGATCTACCGGCTCAAGCCGATGCCACGGTGGCATCGAAGCTCGATCTGGCGTGACGGCCGTCCGTCATTCCGGGAGCGATGCGAAGCATCGAGCTCGCGTACGCGAGAGTCGCCGCTCGATGCGTTACGCGCTCGTCGCGGAATGCACGTTGCCAACGTCAATGCACCCCCACCTGCCCGGCTTCCCAGCCGAGCATCGCCTGCTTGCGGGTGATGCCCCAGTGATAGCCGGTCAGCGCGCCGCTCTTGCCGAGCGCGCGATGGCACGGCACCACGAACGACATCGGGTTCTTGCCGACCGCGGCGCCGACGGCGCGCGACGCCTTGGGCTTGCCGATGTTGTTGCGCGATATCCGAATAGCTCACCGCGCGGCCCATCGGGATCTTCAGCAGCGTCTCCCACACCCGGACCTCGAAGTCGGTGCCGATCAGCACCACGCGCAGCGGCTGGTCGGCGCGCCACAGCTTGGTATCGAAGATGCGCTGCGCCAGTCCGGCGGTGCCGTCGTGGTCCTCGACATAGGTCGCGCGCGGCCAGCGCCGCTGCATGTCGGCGAACGCCGCCTGCTCCTCGCCGGGATCGGCGAAGGCGAGCCCCGCCAGGCCGCGGCCGCTGGCGATCACGATCGCGGTGCCGAACGGCGAGGGATGAAAGCCATAAGCGCAGCGTCATGCCGGCGCCGCCGTTCTTCCATTCGCCCGGCGACATCGCCTCATGGGTGACGAACAGATCGTGCAGCCGGCCCGGGCCCGAAAGCCCGGAGTCGAGCGCCGCGTCGAGCACGCTGGCGGAATCGCGCAGCAGGCCCTTGGCGTGGTCGAGCGTCAGCGCCTGCATGAAGGCCTTCGGCGTCAGCCCGGCCCAGCGGCGGAACAGATGGTGCAGTTCGTCCGGCGTCACGCCGGCGGCATCCGCCATCGCTTCGATGGTCGGCTGCGCGCGCCAGTGCTCCGAGATGAAGGCGATGGCGCGCCGCACCGAATCATAGTCGCGCAGCGCGGCGTTCTGCGGGCCGGGCTTGGTCAGGCGTTGGTCATTGATGGCGAGGTTCATCATGCCTCCTGATGTAGGCCGAGCCGTCGCGTTCAAACCACCCGATTTCCGACAGGCTTCATGAGATCGGATTATAGGTCGGGCCGCGCCTGGCGGCCTGCAGCGCCGCCGTTAAGGCTTTGGCAAAGCTCGCCTTTTCGTCAGGGCCGAGGAAACTCGCGATCGAGACGCGGCGGCCCCGGGAGACCAGATAAAGCCGCTCGATGCCGAATTCGGCGTGGGTCTTCTGGTCGAGCTGCACCCACAGCGGATTGAGCACCCATTCGACCACATGGCCGCGGTGGCTGACCCGGCGCACCCGCAGCTCCGATCGGCGTCACCGAAATCTCCTCGGTGGCCTTGGCGCGGCGGAAATTGATCCGGAACGCCCAGTAGACCGCCAGCACGTCGAGGCCGAAAAAGCCGAACACCGGCCAGGCGCCCATCAGCCAGAACGCCACGCCGGCGGCGAAACTGACCACGCTGACAAACGCCATCAGCACCAGGAAGCCGGTGCGGCTGAGCGAGCGGTGCGGCGTCAGCAGCGCCGAAAACAATTCCGGCTCGGCGGCTCCGGATCAAAATCGTTGCCTGCGGTCATCGCGTGTCAGTATACCCGGATCATGGCGAAAATCATCCGCAAGCGCCGTCCAAAGCGAAAGCCCAAGGCCGCCGAAAGCCGAGCGCCGAGCAAACCGCGCCAGCGCAACGCCGGCGAAGGCAGCGGCGAAGCTGCCAAAGCCAAACCCTGGACGGCGGCCGAAGTCCGCGAGGCGTTCAGCCGCTTTCGCAAAGCCAATCCCGAGCCGAAGGGCGAGCTCGAACATCTCAATCCCTTCACGCTGCTGGTCGCGGTGGTGCTGTCGGCGCAGGCGACCGACGCCGGCGTCAACAAGGCGACGCGCGCGCTGTTCGCGGTCGCCGACACGCCGCAAAAGATGCTGGCGCTCGGCGAGGACAAGGTGCGCGACTACATCAAGACCATCGGGCTCTATCGCAACAAGGCCAAGAACGTCATCGCGCTGTCGGCAAAAGCTGATCGCCGAATTCGGCGGCGAGGTGCCGCGCACCCGCGAGGAGCTGGAATCGCTGCCGGGCGTCGGCCGCAAGACCGCCAATGTCGTGCTCAACATGGCGTTCGGCCAGCACACCATGGCGGTCGACACCCATGTGTTCCGCGTCGGCAACCGCACCGGCCTGGCGCCCGGCAAGACGCCGCTCGAGGTCGAGCTCGGGCTGGAGAACGTGATCCCGCACGAATTCATGCTGCACGCGCATCACTGGCTGATCCTGCACGGCCGCTACATCTGCCTCGCGCGCAAGCCGCGCTGCGAGGTCTGCCTGATCAACGATCTCTGCCGCTGGCCGGAAAAGACGGTGTGAAGGCCTTTCTCATGATCGCTTTCGCCCGCGCCTGCGCGAGGAGCCGGGCTGACGCAGGCGCGCTCTCACGCCACCGGCATGCCGGTCTTGCGCGCCGGCTCGATCAGTTCCGGCCGCGGTCCGCTCAGCCGCTTGTGCATGTGGACCATGAAGGCCATGCCGAACAGCGGCGTCGCCAGATTGACGATCGGGATCGACACGAACGCCGCGATCACCAGCCCCGCGGTGAACACCATGCGCGGCATTCTGCCTTGCGCATCGCCTTGGCTTCGGCCGGCGGGCGAAAACGCATCGCCGCGAGCTCGAAATATTCACGGCCGAGCAGCCATGCGGTCGCGATGAAGAACGCGATGAAGCCGGCGCCGGCGAAGAACACGAACGGCAGCGCGATCAGATAGACCAGGATCGTCAGCAGCGCGGTCTTGACGCCTTCGGTCATGGCGAGCCCGAACGGCAGCGCGGTGCCGGGCGTTCCGCCGGATAGTGCTCGCGCTCGACATGGTCGGCGACGTCGTCGACGAACACGCTCGCCACCAGCGAGGTGATCGCGGGCATCAGGAACACCGCGCCGAACACCACGCCGAGGCCGGCGGCGATCGAGACGATCCAGGCCAGGATATTGAGCGGGGTGTGAAAGCCCGGGCCCAGCATCGCTTCGGCCCAGACTTCGCCCGAGATCGCAAACCAGCTCAACAGCCGTTGCAGGCCGATCGCCAGCACCACGATCAGCACCAGCGCCAGCCCGATCGATCGCCACAGGATCGAGCGCATCGGCGGCGACAGGATTTGCGATAGCGCCTTGACGGCGGCGTCGAGCATGATGGTCGTGTCCCCACGAAAAACCCTCGCGAGAGGTAGCCATGCCAGCGCGGTTCGGCAAGAGCGGGCCCGCGGCGATCATGATGGGTTCCCGCCGACGGCGCTGATCAGGGCCGGCTTGCATAATAGCGCGCGGCCTCATCGATCTCGGCTGCCGTCATCTGCCGCGCGATGTTGCGCATCTGCTCGCTGATGTCGTTGTGCCGCGTACCGGTGGCGAAAGCCTGCGAGTTGCGCCTTGATGTAGACGGCGGACTGTCCCTCCAGCCAGGGCGCTGCCGGCCTTGGTGTCGAGGCCGCCATGGCAGGAGGCGCAGGGCGGGACGTTGCGCATCGGCGCACCGCTGACGACGATCTGCGGCGCCGGCTGCGGCCGATCGGGATGCGCGCCGGGCTGGCGCGGCAGATAGGAGTAATAGGCGGCGAGATCGAGCATGTCCTGCTCGCTCGAGCTTGACCGCGAACGGAGCCATGATCGCGTTGGTCCGGGCACCGGCCTTGAAATCCCGCAATTGCTTGTAGATCGCGGCGGCGTCTGGCCCTCGAGGTTGGGCGTGTCGACCCGGCTGATGCCGGTTCGATCCATGGCAGATCGCGCATTGCATCGCCAGTGTCGCGCCCCGGCCGACCGATCGCGCGTCCGGCGCGCCGAACATCTGCGAGTTCATGACGACGTTCGATGTCGTGAAGTTCGGCTTTATGCGGGCTCGGACTGGCGCGGCGCGCGAGGAACGCCGGCGGCGCTGCAGATCGCGTCCCACAGGCCCGTCAACTTGCGAATTCGGGCCGCGCATAGGGCAGCAGCACGAATCCCGCGATCAGCGAGAGCAGCACCACGGCGACGTGACGCCGACGCTGGCGGCGAACCAGGATTTCGGAGGTGAACAGCCGCTCGGCGCTCATCGCGCCGCTCCGACATAGACCGCGGGAACGGCAGTGCCCTTGCAGCGCCAGAAGCTGCGCGATCGGATAGCCGTAGTTGACGACGGTCAGGCCGATCATCAACGTCAGCCAAAGCGCGAAGCCGTTGAGCGCGACCGGCACCCGCACCGGCTCATGCACCGCGACGCTGAAGCGGTACTCGCCCGGCTCGGCTTGCGGCGCCCGATGGCCGCGAATCAGAACGGCAAAGAACAGGCTCGCCGAGATCACCAGCATGCAGCCCGCCGAACACCGAGATCGAAACCGACAGCGCCTGCGGGCGCGATCGCCGGGATCGGTATAATCGTAGGACGCCATCCGGCGCGGCATGCCGAGAATGCCGACGTAGTGCCACGGGAACGTGAGCACGATCATGCCGACGAACCACGTCCAGAGCTGCGCCCGCATCAGGCGCGACGCAGTCGAGCGCGCGTCCGGTCAGATGCGGCCAGAGGTCGTAGGCGATGGCGAAATACATGATGACGATCGCGCCGGCGAAGATCAGGTGGAAGTGGCCGGTGATCCATTGCGTATTGTGGATGCTGGCGTCGAGCTGGTAGCTCATGTTGATGAGGCCGCCGGCGCCGCCGAAGCCCAGCATGACGAACGAGAACGCGACCGCCAGCATCATCGGGTTGCCCCAGGGCAGCGCGGCGACCCAGCCGAACGCGCCCCTTGCCGCCGCGCAGCCGCGCCGGCGATCTCGACGGACGCGCAGATGGTGAAGACCGTCAGCAGCGTCGGCAGCGCCACCAGCGCGTGAACACCGATTGGATGAACTTGAAGCCGGCGCCGACCTGCGGGTCGGCGAACAGATGATGCATGCCGATCGGCATGGCGACGACCAGGAACAGCATGAAGGCGATGCGCGCCATGGTGTCGCTGTACAGCCGCCCGCCGATCGCCCGCGGAAAGATCGTGTAGTAGGCGATATAGGTCGGCATCAGCCAGAAATAGACGATGGCGTGAAGCGTCCAGGAGAAGAACACGCGCGCCAGGCCGGCATCGATCGTGTCGGTCAGGCCGAGCGCGACGGGAAGGATCAGGAACAATATCTCGATCGCCGCGCCGACCGAGGTCCAGCCCCACAGATAGGCGCCGGCGACGTTGGCGAACATCGCCAGCGGCACCGGCTCGCCGGGGTTGTCGCGCTTCCACGCGTACAGGTTGACCGACATCAGCGCGACCCAGATCCAGGAGCCGACGACGACCAGCACGACGCCGATGTAGTAAAACGGACTGCCGATCATCGGCGGGTAGAAGGTGTAGAGAACCGAGGCGAGGCCCAGCGACACCGGGATCACGGCGGTGACCGCGCCGACCGCCACCAGCGCAGAAGCCGGCCCAGGCCCATCGCCGGCCGATCAACGGTTGCTTCAGGGCCAATCTCGGTGATGGCGTAGCCGAAGCCCATCGCGACCAGCGTCGGAAACACGTAGCCCATCGCCGTGCCGTGCGCCGTGACCGAGCGGTAATACAGTTCGGGGTTGCTGATCCACGGATGCAGCGGGCTGCGGACGAACATCTGCCACTCGCCGAGCAGCAGCGCCGACGCCGAACGCCGCAAAGGCCAGCCAGAAATGCGCGAGGACGAGCCGCTTGCTATTCAACACAGCTCAGCCTCCGCCGGTCGGCGGCCATCTTGAAGAACGCCGCCTTGTCGATCACCTTGACCCGCCCCACATGCCTTCATGGCCCATGCCGCAGAACTCCTGGCACGGCATCGGATGTTCACCGGGCGTGTCGAACTGCGCCGGCAATGATCGAAATATAGCCTGGCACCAACATCGAATTGATGTTGGTGTGATCGATCAGGAAGCCGTGGACGACGTCGGCGCTGGTGGCCCGGAAGCTGACAGGCGTGTCGGTCGGCACGAGGATGCATTGCGGCGTGAACGAGTACTGCTGGCCGACTGCGCGGACCGTCACCGAACCGTCGGCTTCGACCGCGCTGCCGAGATTGCTCTCGATGAATTCCCCGGAGATGTGCAGCGTCTGCGGGTTCGCCGTCTCCACCCAGGCCTGCGGCATGGTCGCCTTGTGGATTCCGGCGAAGATCGCCATGCCGACCAGCAACGCCGACGATGCCGGCCGACAGGATGGTCCAGCGCCGCTCGATGCGGGCGGCAACCGCAGCACCCTGGTCATGATCGGGCGCGGAAATCATTGCACCGGACCCCGCGGCAGGAAGACCATCAGATAGAAGGCAAACCACAACGCGACGACGATCGCGGTGGCAATGCCGGCGACCACGACGGCGCCCCGCGGACCGGACCGCACGATCTCGTCGATTTGCGCGTCCTCGGCTTCAGACGGCGATGGCGCATCATGGGAAACGATCATGACGACCTCATTGCAGCGGCGCCGAGCGCAGCGCGTTGGCCCGGAAGCTCCACATCATCTGTGCCAGCACGCTGGAGCCGTCGACCATCGCCGCGTCGACGACTTGGCCCCGCCCCGAGGTCTGCCGTTCGAAGAGCGCGGCGAGGATGCCGACGATGAGGAACATCGACCCGCCGCCGAAGTCGCCCGCGAGGTTCAGCGGCGGCACCGGACGCTCGCCCTTGCGACCGATCGCGTGCAGCACTCCGTTGAGCGAGATGTAGTTGATGTCGTGACCGGCCTGCTGCGCGCGCGGCCCGGTCTGACCCCAACCGGTCATCCGGCCGTAGATCAACCGCTCGTTGACCTTCGCGCAGTCGTCGGGACCCAGCCCGAGGCGCTCGGTCACCCCCGGCCGGTAGCCCTCGATCAGCACGTCGGCCTTGGAGATCAACCGCAGCACCAAATCGCGGCCGTCGTCACTCTTCAGGTCCGCGGCCACCGAACGTCGGTTCCGCAACATGGAGTCACGGGCGCCGACCGGCACACCGCCGCCCTTGCCGGGCCGCTCGACGCGGACGACGTCGGCGCCCAGATCGCCGAGGATCATGGCGGCATGGGGCCCCGGCCCGATGCCCGCCAACTCGACGACTCGCAATCCGTGCAGCGGTCCCGCCATGATTCACGCCCTTCGCCAGTTAACCCAGTTGACCGCGACAAAGCTTACTTGTATAACCAAGTCGACCGACCGCGGGCCTCGCGCTCGCTCGACCAGAGGCAGGCATGTCCGACATCACCAGCTATTCCGGCATCGACGATCTGACCACGAGCCTGCAGGACGGCGTGCTGACGGTGACTCTGAACCGCCCCGACAGCCTCAATTCACTGACGGCGGCGATGTTCGACACCATCAACGAGACGATGGAACGTGCAGCCACCGATCCCGCGGTCCGGGTGGTCCGCCTGGGCGGTGCCGGGCGCGGGTTCAGTTCCGGCGCGGGCATCGGCGCGGCCGATCACGCCAATCCGGGTGCCAACGGCGCTCCCGGAGACGTCCTGCCTGCGGCTAACCGCGCCATCCGCACGATCGTGGCGCTGCCCAAGCCGGTCGTCTCGGTGGTGCATGGCCCTGCCGCGGGCGTCGGCGTCTCACTCGCCATCGCCGCGGACATCGTCATCGCCTCGGACAAGGCGTACTTCCTGTTGGCGTTCACCAAGATCGGGCTGATGCCCGACGGTGGAGCGTCTGCTCTGGTGGCCGCGTCGATCGGCCGGGCGAGGGCGATGCGTCTGGCGCTACTGGCCGAAAGACTCTCTGCGACAGATGCGTTGGCTGCCGGACTGGTGAGTGCGGTGTACCCGGCCGACGACCTCGAGGCCGGAGTCGACGCGATCATCGACACCCTGAAGTCCGGACCCGCCGTTGCGCTGCGCAAGACCAAGGAGGCGGTCAACGCAGCCACGCTGACCGAACTCGAGGGCGCGCTGGACCGCGAGACCGACGGGCAGCTGTCGCTGCTGGCCTCTCATGACTTCCGCGAGGGCACCACCGCGTTCCAGCAGCGGCGGCCGGCGACCTTCACCGACGACTGACCACCCTGCGTTCGGATAGCGCGGGCAGTCGATCATCCGCGCCACGACGACTTTCGGCGCTCGCTGAGCGCCGAATAATCGTTCGACTAGGAGCGCTAGCGGGTCACGCGCCGAACAGCGGCGGCAGGGCCAGCACCATCACCAGGCCCCAGAAGAAGTGGGTCAGCATGGGTGCGAGCACACCGCCGGTGATCCGGCGCTCGTAGGCGCAGACACCGCCGAGGATGATGCCGGCGAACCCCAGCATCGGGTTGCCCGCCGCCGAGACGGCGATCGCGTAGATGATCGTCGAGACGATGACCGGGCGGAACTTGCCCAGTGCGGTGAACAACGCGCCGCGGAAGAACATCTCCTCGGCGAGTCCGTTCACCACGGTGATCAGCGTAACCAGCCACAGCGCACCGTAATTGGCGTAGTTGAGCACGTCGACGATGTAGTCGCGAACCGGGCCGATCTCACGGGCGACCAGGCCGCCGACGATGAACACCCCGCCGAGCAGCACGCCGGTCGCGGTGCCCGTGATGACCGGGCGCCGGTTCCTGCCGCGGAACTCGACGCTGCCGATGTGCAACGGCCCCGACAGCCGCGCGCCGATGGCCCATACCGCCGCCAGCGCGACGGTCAGCAGGTAGAACGACGTGCTGCCGGGCGTGCGGGTCAGAGACACGCCGAGCAGCGTCGCCCCGATGACGAGCACGACCCCCACGATGATGCGCCGCATGCGGACCATCGACGGTGGTTCGGCATGCGGCGCAGCGGGTGTGGAGACGATCGCGCCGATCTGAGAGAACAGTCCCGTCACGTCAATCCCTTCGGTGCCAGTCCGATCGCCGTGTCCAGACCGGTTCGCACCCATCCTGCGACGGGTCCGGGCACGGCGCTGAGCAAGCCGAGCGCGGGGTGGGCGATCGACGGCGTGACCATCGATGCCAGCGCGCGGATCCGCGTGACGTCGCCGCCCGCCCAGTCCGGGTCGGTGTCGGCGAGGTGGTGGGGGTCGGCGAGCCGATTGACCGGTAGCCGCCGGCCGCCCGACATCGAGAGCATGATCGCGTCCTCGATGCTGACCGGGCCACCCGGCGGGTCGGGCACCAGCCCGCGCAACCCGTCGTTCGATGCCGTCATCGAAAAGTCAAGCGACTGAACCAGATCCGCGGCCAGACCGCGAGGCACCGGCACGAACAGCGAGGCCACCTGCGACACCAGCCCCATGTCCAGATCGGGCATGGGCACACCGCTTCGCCGGCGTCCCGTCAGGCGCGCGTAGGTCAGCAGCAGGTCGCCGTAGGTCGTCGTCTCGGGGCCGCGGATGTCGTAGGACCCGGGCGGCACCCGGTCCGCGTCCGCGGCGGCGACCAGGTAGTAGAGCACGTCGCTGATCGAGATCGGGTCCAGCGCGTTGTGCGCCCAGGGCGGCATGGGGATCAGCAGGAAGCGGTCCCCGACGGCACGCAGCATCTCGAACGACGTCGATCCGGCGCCGATGATGATGGCGGCGCCCAGCCACACCACGTCCGCTCCGCCGTCGATGGCCAGCGCCTCGGCGACCTCCGCGCGGCTGGTGAGGTGCTCGGACAGCGAGTCGCCCTCGGGCACGAAACCGCCGAGGTAGACGATGCGCCTGACGCCCGCATCCTTGGCGGCTCGGGCGACGTTGGCGGCCGCCCGGTTGTCGGCGTCGCGGTATCCGGGTTGCCCGATGCCGTGCACCAGGTAGTAGACGACGTCGATGGGACCGGCGACCGTGAAGGCGCTGGTGACCGACTCGTCGTCGCCGGCGTCGAGCATCACCGCCGTCACGTCGTCGATCCAGCCGAAGTCGCCGAGGCGCTCCGGGTTGCGGCTGGCCACCGTCACCTCGTGGCCGGCCGCCAGCAGAGCGGCGACGAGCCGGGAGCCGACGTAGCCGGTGGCTCCGGTGACGAGTGTGCGCATGGGCTTCACCGTAGGTACGTACCCGCGCGAACGCTATTCCACCGAAGTGCGGTGGAGGTCACTCAAGTGCTCGTAGACCTGCGCGTTGGCGCGATTGCGGGTCACCTCGTCGGGGCTGAGCTCGCGGCGGACCTTGCCCGGCACCCCCGCCACCAACGATCCCGGCGGGATGTCCGCGCCCTGGGCGACCACGGCGCCCGCCGCGACCAGGGACCCCGCGCCGATGCGGGCCCCGTTGAGGATGACGGCGCCCATGCCGATGAGGCAGCCGTCCTCGATCGTGCAGCCGTGCAGGACCGCGTTGTGGCCGACGCTGACGCCGGCGCCGATGCTGGCCGGGAAGCCGGGATCGACGTGGACGGTCACGTTGTCCTGGAGGTTGGAGCCTTCGCCGACGTCGATCGCTTCGAACTCGGCGCGCAGGACGGTGCCGTACCAGACGCTTGCCTTGGCGGCCAGGGTCACCGGACCGATGACGGTGGCGTTGGGCGCCACCCACGACTCCGCGTGCAGTTGCGGCGCGCGGCCGTTGACGGACAGGATCAGCGGCTCTGGCATGGCCGGAATCCTAGCCGCGCGGCTCACGCCCCCTGATAGACCTTGCGGTAACTCGAGGGCGACATGCCGATTCCGCGGCGGAGGTGGTGGCGCAGGTTGCCGCCCGATCCCAGGCCGGCGAGGCGGGCCACCTCGTCGACGGGCAGATCACGCGACTCCAGCAGTTCGCGGGCACGGTCGACCCGGCGATTGCGGATCCACGTGCCCGGCGCCTGACCGGTCTCCTCGCGGAAACGGCGGTTGAAGGTGCGCGCACTCATGTGCGCGTGCCGGGCCAGCCGCTCGACGGTCAGTTCCTCGCCGAGGTGCCGCCAGCGCCCAGGCCCGGGTCGCCGCGGTGGACGAGTCGTCCTCCGTGGGCAGGTGCCGGTCGATGAACTGCGCTTGGCCGCCTTCCCGCCAGGGCGGCACCACGCAGTAGCGCGCGACCGCGTTGGCGACCCGGACACCGTGGTCGGAGCGAATCACGTGCAGGCACAAGTCGATTCCGGCGGCGAGACCGGCGGACGTCAGCACGTCGCCGTCGTCGACGAACAGGACGTTCTCGTCGACGTCGACCTGCGGGGTGCAGCCTGCGGAGGTCGGCCGAGTGCTTCCAGTGCGTGGTCGCGGGACGCCCGTCGAGCAGACCCGGCCGCGGCCAAGACGAACGCGCCGGTGCAGATCGACACCATCCGGGTGCCGGGCCGGATCGCCGCCAGCGCGGCCGCGCCGGTGGCGTCAGCGTGCCGTCGACCGCGGGCCGACGGGTAGCGGGTGCCGGGGATGACGACGGTGTCGGCGGTGGCCAGCGCCTCGGGACCCGCGGTCGGCACCATCGCGTAGCCGTTGGTCGCTGCGGCACCGGCTGGTCGTCGAGGCCGCAGACGACGACCTCGTACAGCGGTGCACCGTCGTCGTCGACGGCCGCGCCGAACAGCATCGGCGGCGATCGTCGCGTCGAAGCCCACCACCGGCGGCAGCAACAGCACGGCAACGCGGTGCGGTGGTGCCAATGTCTCGCCATGCCGCCATCTTGGCATGTTCTTGATGGTTGGTGGCATTTATGCCACTGGCGGTGGTGCCCGTCGGACCGCACAGTGTTCGGGTGACGGTTCACGACGATCTTCGGACAGGACGACACGACCCGTCGGCCCCCGCTGCACCGGGCCTGGGTGGTGGCCGCGGTGAGCTTCGTCGCGCTCCTCGGTGCGGCGGGCTTCCGCTCGGTGCCCGGCGTGATGATGAACCCGCTGCATCACGAGTTCGGCTGGTCGCACGGCACGGTCGGGCTGGCGATGGCGGTCAACATGACCTTGTTCGGGCTGACGGCACCCTTCGCGGCCGCGCTGATGGACCGCTTCGGCGTGCGTCCGGTGTCTGACCGCGGCGCTGGTGCTGATCTCGGCCGGGTCCGCGGCTCGGTGTCGATGACGACCAGTTGGCAGCTGGTGCTGCTGTGGGGCGTGCTGGTCGGCGTCGGAACGGGATCCATCTCGATGGGCTTCGTGGCGACGATCGCCACCCGCTGGTTCGAGGAGCGCCGCGGTCTGGTCACCGGCGTGCTCACCGCGGCCAGCGCGACGGGCCAGCTGATCTTCCTCCCGGTCATCGCGGAGGTGACCACCCGCCACGGCTGGCGGTGGGCCTCGCTCGTCGTCGCGGTGGCGGCGCTGAGCGTCGTCCCGCTGGTGCTGATCTTCATGCGGAACTACCCGCAGGACGTCGGGCTGGCTGCATATGGGGCGAGCGAAGCGGAGAGCGACGCCGCGGCGCCCGCCGTCGTGCCCGACCGGCACCTCCGCGCCGCGTTCGACGGCCTGCGGATCGGCACGCGGGTCCCCGCGTTCTGGCTGCTGGCGGGCAGCTTCGCGATCTGCGGGATGACGACCAACGGGCTCATCGGCACCCACTTCATCCCCGCCGCCAACGACCACGGCATGCCCACCACCGTCGCGGCCGGCGCTGCTCGCCACCGATCGGCATCCTGGACGTGGTGGGCACGATCTTCTCCGGCTGGCTGACCGACCGCGTCGATCCCGCGGCTGCTGCTCGTCGTCTACTACACCGGCCGCGGGCTCTCACTGGCGCTGCTGCCGTCGCTGCTCTCCCCGCACGCCGAGCCGAGCACCTGGGTGTTCGTCGTCTTCTACGGGCTGGACTGGGTGGCGACCGTGCCGCCGACGATCGTGCTCTGCCGGGGCTACTTCGGCGCTCGCACGCCGGTGGTGTTCGGCTGGGTGTTCGCCTCGCATCAGCTGGGGGCCGCGGTCGCGGCTGCCGGCGCCGGGTGGCTGCGCGACCTGCAGGGCAACTACGACCTCGCGTTCTACCTCGCATCCGGGTTGTGTGCCGTCGCCGCGCTACTGTGTCTGAACGTGCGAAAAGCCCAGGTCAACGCGCCTTGAACGGCGCTGCGGTCACCGCTCTGCTTTGCCGATTCGTGATCTGAGCCTTTACGCTTCCACAGGCGTCGCCATGAGAGTCGGGCTCTGGGCGACGCGACACACATGCTGAGGAGCCGAAAGTGAAGACTCGCACCAGTCGAGCCATAGGACTGTCCGCCGCGATCGCCGCGATCGCCGTATCGCTGCCGTTGGCGATCACCGCCCAGGCGGATCCAACGCCACCACCACGACCGCGGAGGTCAAGCCACCGCCGGACCCGCAGGGCAACTGCGATCCGCTGCGCGCCGAAATGGCCCCCTGGGTGTCACCACGGCCAGCCTGGCGACACGTGCCCGTCGGCCAGGTACTGGCGAAGATCCCGTCGCTGAGCACCTTCACCTCGGCGATCAACGGTGGCCTCAACCCCGAAGTCAACGTCCTGCCCGTCCTCGAGAACGGCCCGTACGTGGTGTTCGCGCCGAACAACGACGCGTTCGCCAAGCTGGATCCCGCCGCGCTCGAGGCGCTGAAGGCCGATCCCACCGCGCTGACCAAGCTCGACTACTACCACGTGTTCCTCGGGCTGCTCGGCCCCGGCGACGTGGCCGGCCAGCGGCCCACGCAAGAGGGCGCCGAGGTCAAGGTCACCGGCAAGGACGGCGACATCAAGGTCAACGACACCGCCAAGGTGATCTGCGGCGGCATCCAGGCCGCGAACGCCCGGATCTACATCCTGGACACCGTGCTGGATCCGAACTCGCCGCCGGAGCCCGTCACCCCGACGACGTCGTTCAACGGAACGGGCAAGCCGCTCACGCCGACGAGCACCACCTCCGCGGGCGCCTGCTCCGACGAGCTAACCGCCACCTTTCCCGGCGGCTACAGGCCGAGGTCCTTGCCGATGATCTCCTTCATGATCTCGGTCGTGCCGCCGTAGATCGTCTGGATCCGGACGTCGACGTAGTCGCGCGCCACTTTGTACTCGTTCATGTAGCCGTACCCGCCGTGCAGCTGCACGCAGTGGTCGACGACCCGCTTGGCCAGCTCAGTGCACCACCACTTGGCCTTGGACGCCTCGACCGCGGTCAGCTCACCGTCGACGACGGCCTGCAGACACCGGTCGACGTAGGCCTCGGCGATCTCCAGTTCGGTGTCCATCTCGGCCATCACGAACTTGTTGTGCTGGAAGCTGCCGATCGGCTGCCCGAATGCCTTGCGGTCCTTGACGTATGCGAGCGTGTCGGTGAACGTCGCGCGGGCTCCTGCGACTGCCGCGATGGCAATGGACAGGCGCTCCGACGGCAGGTTCTGCATCAGGTGGTAGAAGCCGCGGCCCTCCTTGCCGAGCAGGTTCGCGCTCGGCACGCGGACGTTCTCGAAGTGCAACTCCGCGGTGTCGGCGAAGTGCTGACCCATCTTGTCGAGCTTGCGGCCGCGGGTGAAGCCCGGCATGTCGCGCTCGACCACCAGCAGCGAGAACCCCTTGTGCCCGGCGTCGGGGTCGGTCCGCGCCACCACGACGACGAGGTCGGAGTTGATGCCCGCGGAGATGAACGTCTTGGAGCCGTTGAGGATCCAGTCGTCCCCGTCGCGAACCGCGGTGGTCTTGATGCCCGCCAGGTCGCTGCCCGCGCCGGGCTCGGTCATCGCGACCGCACCGATCAGCTCGCCGGTGATGTAGCCCGGCAGCCACCGTTCCTGCTGTTCCTCGGTGGCCAGGTTCGCGAAGTACGGGCCGACGATGTCGTTCTGCAGGCTCAGTCCCGGCGACGCCGCGCCGTACTTGGTGAACTCCTCGACGATGACGGCGTTGAACCGGAAGTCGTCGACGCCACCGCCGCCGAACTTCTCGGGCAGGTTGAACCCGATCAGTCCGTACTTGCCCGCGGCGACGTAGGCCTCGCGGTCGACGATGCGATCGCTGTCCCACTTCTCGGCATACGGCGCGCATTCCTTCTCGAGGAATTGGCGCGCGGTCTCGCGGAGCTGTTCGTGCTCTTGTCGAAGATCAGTCGTTTCACTACTGTGCCTTCCAAACGGGCTGGCGCTTCTCTGCGAAGGCCAGCGGCCCTTCCTTGGCGTCCGCCGAGCGCAGCACTGCGCCCATCTCGCGCATGGTCCTGGTCCAGCCGACCTCGTCGCCGGTGATGACGCCGTCGTCGATGCCGGCGGCCACGCGCTTGCTCGCCCAGACCGCCAGCGGTGCGTTGACGGTGATGCGCTCGGCCAGTGCCAGGGCGGCGTCGACGACGGTGCCGTCGGGCACGACCTGATTGACCAGGCCCCACTTCAACGCATCGGCCGACGACATCGGCTCGCCGGTGAACAACAATTCCATGGCGACCTTGCGGGGGAGTTGGTCGACGATGCGGAACACCCCGCCGGCCGCGGCGATCAAGCCGCGCTTGACCTCCGGCAATCCGAATCGGGCGCCCTCCTCGGCGACGACGAGGTCACTGGCCAGTGCCAACTCGGTGCCACCGCCCAGCGCCGTCCCGTTGACCGCGGCGATGGTGGGCTTGTCGATCACGTGCTGCACGTAGCCGGCGAACCCCCACTCCGCGTGCTCGGGGTGATAGATGCCCTCCCGCCGCGAAATCGCCTTGAGATCTGCTCCCGCGCAGAAGGATTGACCCGCACCGGTGATGACGACCGCACGGACCTCCGGATCGTGCTGGGCTTCGTGCAGCGCGTCGCCCACGCCCGTGCTTACGGCGGCGTTGACGGCGTTGCGGGCCTGCGGCCGGTTCAGCGTGATGAGCAGGACGTTGCCCCGCCGTTCAGTGAGAACGGCGGGGCGCAGGTGACGTCGGTCACGTTCGACGACGACGCAGGAGGAGCCTGTCACAGCAGCTCGAGGATGGTGGCGTTGGCCTGGCCGCCACCCTCGCACATGGTCTGCAGTCCGTACTGAATTCCCTTGTCCCGCATGTGGTACAGCATCGTCGTCATGATGCGCGCGCCCGATCCGCCCAGCGGGTGACCCAGGGCGATCGCACCACCGTTGGGGTTGAGCTTCTTCTCGTCGGCGCCGATGTCCTTGAGCCACGCCAGCGGCACGGGCGCGAACGCCTCGTTGACCTCGAACACGCCGATCTCGTCCAGCGACAGACCCGAGCGCTTGAGCGCCTTCTGCGTGGCGGGGATCGGTGCGGTGAGCATGATGACCGGGTCGGCGCCGGCGAGCACCGCGGTGTGCACCCTGGCAAGGGGCTTGAGTCCCAACGACTTCGCCTTCTCCGCCGACATGAACAGCAGCGCGGCCGATCCGTCGGAGATCTGCGACGCATTGCCCGCGTGGATGACGCCGTCTTCCTTGAAGGCCGGCTTGATGGTCGCCATCTTCTCGACGGTGCCGCCGCGGCGAATGCCCTCGTCCTTCAGCACCGGTTACCGTCCTGATCCTTGATCGCGACGATCTGGTCGTCGAACGCGCCGGAATCCTGTGCGGCAGCGGCCTTTTCGTGCGAACCGAGGGAGAACTGGTCGAGCGCGGTGCGATCGAAGCCCCACTGCTCGGCGATCATCTCGGCGCCGGTGCCCTGGTTCGGCGTCTGGCTGTAGCGGGCTCGGAACGCCTCCGGATACGGATGTCCACCGTTGGCCAGCGAAGCGCCCATCGGCGTGCGCGACATCGACTCGACGCCACCGGCGACGACGACGTCGTAGTGGCCCGCGACCACGCCTGCGGCGGCGAAGTGCACCGACTGCTGGCTGGACCCGCACTGGCGGTCCACGGTCACGCCGGGCACGCTCTCGGGCCACCCGGCCGCCAGCACCGCGGTGCGGGCGATGTCGAGCGCCTGCTCGCCGGCCTGCATCACGCAGCCCCAGATGACGTCGTCGACGAGCGCGGGATCGACCCCGGCGCGTTCGACGAGGCCGTTGAGCACCTGGGCCGACAACTCGCCGGGATGAACGCCGGACAGACCGCCGTTACGCTTGCCGACTGGGGATCGGACCGCTTCTACGATGACGGCTTCGGCCATGGGACATCTCCTCTGGGTGGGGTTGTTTCGGCACTGATCGTTGCAGCAACCGGTGGTGACTACCACCGAAGGTAGAACAGTAGGTTTACTAGGTCAACCTACTGGTTGGTAGGTCTGCACCTTCCCCGCGACCAGCCCGCACACATGGTTTACTGAGTTGTACAACATCTCCACGACCGCACTCCTGGAGATTCCGTTGGCCCGCACCACGCGCTTGGCACCCATGATGGGGCCGGACGCCGTCGCGCCGCGCGGCGGTACGGCGATCCGCTCGCCCAAGACCGCCGAACTCGTCGCCGGCACGCTGCGTCGCATGGTCGTCGACGGCGACTCTCCGACGGCGACTTCCTGCCAACGAGGCGGAGCTGATGACCCACTTCGGCGTCAGCCGGCCGACGTTGCGCGAAGCGGTCCGGGTACTCGAGTCCGAACGGCTGGTCGAGGTGCGGCGCGGCTCCCGCACGGGCGCCGGGTGCGCGTGCCCGGCCCCGAGATCGTCGCGCGACCGGCGGGGCTGCTGCTCGAACTCTCCGGCGCGACCATCGCCGACGTCCTGGTCGCCCGGTCGGGGATCGAGCCCCTCGCCGTGCGCCTGCTCGCCGAGTCCGCGACCCCCGCCGCACTCGACGAACTCGAGGCGATGCTCGCCGAGGACGTCCCCGCCGGCTGGCGATCCGGTGGCCTGGCCGAGGCGACCGGCGAGTTCCACCGCCGGATGGTCGAGCTGTCGGGCAACGCCACCCTGACGATCATCGCGGGCATGCTGCACGAGATCACCGTCCGCCACACCGCATTCGCCATCAAGGAACACCGCGAGGTGTCCAAGTCCGACTACGACAAGCTGATGCGGTCCTACCGGCGGCTGATGACGCTGCTGCGGGCGGGCGACGGCGCCGCCGCCGAGGCTCACTGGCGCAGGCATCTCGACACCGCGCGCGACCTACTGGTGAAGGGTCTCGAGGACGTCAAGGTCCGCGACGTCATGCAGTAGCGCGTTCGCCGACCACGTCACGTGGACGGGAACGTCGTCGGCCCACGGCTGCCGGGTGACCATGTCGGCGACCCGCACATACCCCCGCTCGAATTCGCCGGTGGCGGCGTCGACCAGCCGGTAGGACTGCTGCTGTCGGTGAATGGGCTGCGCGTCGAGCAGCACCACCCGCACCTCGCCCGGCTCGAACCCGCACCGCTCCTGCATCGCGGCGATCAACTGCTCGTTGTGCATGTGGCCGTCGCCGAAGTTCCAGCCGATCGCCGTGCTGCACAGCCGCTCACCCTCGGTGACGACGTAGTCGGCCTCGTCGCCGTCGGCCATGGCGCGGTGCACCAGCGTGAACAGCGCCCGGCCGTGGGTGTTCATCGCCCGGAACGCGTAGCCCGAGTGCAGCATGACGAGCGCCTGCTCGGGGCTGCCGTAGATCCGCTCGACCTGGGACTGCGGCATGCTCGCGATCGCCACCAGCCCGGCGTTGATCTTCGCCCTGGCCGACGGCTTCATGCACCACTGGGTGGTGTCCCAGTTACCGGCGTAGTAGCGCATGCCGGGCAGGAACGAAACCTTGCGGGGGAACAGGTTTCCCATCGCCACGGTGCCCGCCAGTACGGAGAACAGCACGATCGGCAGCGGACTGGTCAGGTCACCGAGACCGACGCCGGCGTGCCCGACGAACAGCGCAAGCACGCTGAACATCATGAAGACGTTCCACTCCAGCGGCACGCCCATCGGGATCGCCGACAGGATGCCGAAGTGGAAGACCAGCATGACGAAGGCGGCGATGGCGGTCGGCCAACCACCGTGGGAGAAGAAGAGCACTAGCGGCACCAATCCTTCGACCGCCGTGCTGAAGTGGGCCACGACCCTCGAGATCCGGCCCGGCCGCAAGTCGTCGGGAAACCGCTCGAAGAACGCCCGCTTGAACGACTTGGTGCGCACCAGTGGACTGTTCGACATCATCGTGGAGATCACGAACGGGAAGTGCTTGTTGAGCTTGGAGGTGGCCGCCCGATCCAGATGACCAGGCACACCAGCTTGGCGGCGATGATCATGTCGACGCCACCGAACAGGAACGCCACGGTGAACGACGCGTACACCTCGCCGCGGGCGGCCAAGAAGATCACCTTGTCGCGAAGGCCGGCGACGGCGAGCAGGGCCAGGATCGTCCAGATCTGCCACATGGGCAGAACACCGACCGTGGTGCCAAGGGCGGCAACGGGTCCGGTGCCATCCGAGAATAGGGCGACGACGAGCACCACCAGCAGCGCGCCGTAGAGCACGGCGTCCAGCGGGGCGGGGCCGTCCCGCGGGTCAGCGGAACGCGGCCCGGCCACGGTGGCAGCCGGATGGTGCCCGGGCGCAACCAGTAGAGGATCGATCCATCGGCGGGAAGAACCGGTTGTTGAGCGGCCCGAAGCCGCACCCGAGGCCGACGACCTCGAACAGCATGGTGTACAGCACGACCTTCTGGAACACGATCGGCTCGTCGTACCAGGACGCCACGCGGGTGAGACCGTCGATCCCCTTGGTGGCGAGGGCGAATAGCGCGCCCGCGAGCACGTACAGCAGGATCTTGACGACGTAGAACAGGTGCAGCACGACCGGCTATCCGAACCCGACCTCGGCCCAATGGCGGGCGAGCGGCCGGATCCTCTCGGCACGGGTGCCCTTGCTCCATTTGCGAAGTCGACCACCGGTAGGTCGGGCTTGAGGAATCCCATGCGGGCCAGACTAGAACGTGTTCTAGATATGGTAGAGGCGAATGTGCGGTTTCATCCGTTACGCGCCGGGCAGAGCGGATGAAACGGCTCGCTCGGCGTCCGCTCAGGAGCTACGCCTAGGCCTTCGGCGCGGGCGGACGGTAGAAGATCGCCAGTTGCCCGATGCCGCCGGCCAGGCCCAGCACGAGGGCGATCAGGAGTCCACCCCAGCCCTGCACGTAGCACCACACTGGGCTGCCGTGGAAGACGAGGTAATCCAGGCTGAGCTTGCCTGCGCGGGGCCTGCGACGGCGACCGCGGCCACGGCGAGGATCAGGTTGTACTCCCACCCCTCCTTGACGATGAAGAAGCCGTTGGGCGGTGCACCGTCCATGCCGCGACGGACATGAGTGCGACGAAGCCCGCCGCGGGCACCGGAGTCAGCAGCCCGACCGCGAGGCCCAGGCCCGCCGCCATCTCTGTTGTCGCGGCGACGCGGGCGTGAAAGATGCCCGGCTTCATGCCCATGCTGTCGAACCAGCCGGCCGTCCCCGCCAGGCCGCCCTTGCCGAAGAACTTGTTGTAGCCGTGGGCGGCCATGGTCAGGCCGAGCACCACGCGCAGCAGCAGGATGGCGAAGTCGTAGGCAGTCGTACGCAACAAAATGTAGATGATCTGTTACGTCCGTGACCACCCAGCTACACCGCCCACCACCCGCCGTCGATACTGAGGATCGCGCCGTGAACGTTGGCGGCGTCGTCGGAGGCCAGGAACACCACACGCCGGCCACCTCTTCGGGCGTGCTCACGCGGCGCGACGGCAGCCGCGCGAGCACCGGCGCGACATAATCAGCGAATTCCTGCTGCCGCTCGGTGGCGATCGGGCCCGGCGCGACCGCGTTGACCCGCACTCCCGACGGCCCGTACTCGTCGGCCCACGACTTTGTGAGCGAGTGGATCGCCGCCTTGTTCGCCGAGTAGACCGCCGAGCCTGACGAGCCGCGCAACCCGGTGATCGACCCGATGTTGACGACGGCGCCGTCGCCGCGCTCCGCCATCGCCGGGGCGAGCAGCCCCGTTAGCAGGAACGGCGCGAAGACGTTGACGCCGAACGTTTCTCGCATGACTTCCGCGGAAACCTCGGCGGTCGGCGTCGGCATCAGCAGTGTGGCGGCGTTGTTGACCAGGATGTCGAGGCGGCCGCCCGCGGCGCGAGTGCTCGTCGGCGAGGTCGCGTACCGCGCCCTCGCCACCGGTCAAGTCGGCGGCGACGAAGGCGGCCGCCACCGGCGGACCGGATGTCGGCGACGACGCCTTCGCCTCGTTGTTCGTCGCGGCCCGAGACGACGACGAACGCGCCGTCGGCGGCGAGGCTCGCGCGATCGCGACGCCGAGGCCGCCGGTCGATCCCGTGACCAGTGCTGTGCGGCCTGCCAGCCGCGTATTGTTGGATTCATGAGTCCACTAGTACTGAGATGAAAATGGACCCGCAAGTCCAGAAACTAACCCCGAAGGGCGCAGCGACGCGCCAGCGGATCATCGACGGCGCCGCCGCGGAGATCCGGCTCAACGGCGCGGTGGCCACCACCCTCGACGACGTCATGGCGCGCACCGAGACGTCGAAGAGCCAGCTGTTCCACTACTTTCCGCGCGGGAAGGACCAGCTGCTGCTGGCGGTGGCGGAGCAGGAGGCGGCGCGCGTGCTCAGCGATCAGCAGCCGCACCTCAGCGCGCTGATGTCGTGGGCGGCGTGGCAACGCTGGCGCGACGTGGTCGTCGAGCGCTATCGCCAGCAGGGCCAGCTGTGTCCGCTGTCTACGGTGATGTCGGAGATCGGCCGTACCCCGGGCGCTCAGGCGGTGACGACGGCGTTGATCGAACAGTGGCGCAACGAGATAGAGGCCGGGGTGCGCGCGATGCAACGGCAGGGGAAGATCGCCGCTGGCGTGGACCCCTCCCGGGCCGCGGCGGCATTGCTGGCAGGCATCCAGGGTGGCGTCGTGGTGCTGATGAACACCGGCGACATCAGCTATCTGGAGGCCGCCCTCGACGTCGGCATCGCCGCCCTGCGCGCCTAAGCCAAGGCGGCCTCGAGTCGGCCAGGTAGTCGTCGATCCCGTCGGGCCCACCGAGCGCCGACTCGGCGGCGTGCACGCCGATCGTGAGGGTGTCGCCCACGCCGACGACGACGTGTGTCAGGCCCATCATCGGCGACAGCCCGGCGAAGGCGGCGGCCATCGTGACGGGTGCGCCGCCGAAGGCGAAGTCGGCCGCGCCGCAGTTCACGCTGGAGACGACGGTGTTGCCGGTCACCGCCGGTGGGCGGGCGTCGGGGTCGAATTTGTCCATCCCCCAGCGCAACAACCGCGCGGGTGTCGCGGCGAAGGCCAGGTCGGCTGCCCGCATCGCCTGGTGTCCGGCGCGACGCCGTCTGGCCGCCAGGTCATCGGCGATCCGCATGGTCCGCGCCTCCGGGGCGAGGTCGGGGTAGAGACCGACGCCGACGTTCCCGAAGTGGTTGTAGGCCAGGCGCGGTGGCGGCTTGGCCATCGGAACCTCGGCGCCGAGCGCCGACGGATCGTCCCCGACCGCACGGAGGAGACCGGCGAGTGCCGCCGACACCGCGGACAGCGCCGCCACCGTGACCGTCGGACCGCCGAGATCGGAGCGTGGTCGAGCGACGGTCCGGAGGCTCCGCGGACCGGACGGTCGGTCATTGGTGCGCAGCGGCGGCCTAAGGTCCGCCTGCGCGGGAACGACTCCGGCGGCCACGTCGGCGAGGAGTCCGCGGTGCGCCTTGGCGGCCCGAAAGCCGGCCAACGGCAACGCGATTGGGCCCGACGACGGCGGATGAATCGCAGGCACCTCGACCCCGGCCCTGCCGAACATCAGCGCCGCATGCGCTGAGGTGCGGCCCCCGCCCCCCAATGCGTGCGAAATCTGCAGCACCGCAACGCTACCTGGTCCGTCGACGCCGGGCACCCCGACGACGTCGGTGAACACGTGCAGCCGCCACGCCGTGTTTCCGGCGTCCACTTGCTGGGCGATCAGGGCGCAGACCGCGGCCAGGCAAGCCGCCCAGGTACGGTTCTCGAGGTCGTGCACCACGAACTGCGACCGGTCGACGTCGCGGCGCGCCCAGGACGGGTAGCCCACGCCGTGATCGTCGACGCGCAGCGAAAGCTCGGGGCGGCCGCGGGCCCGTGTCGACGTCGTCCATCGCCTGTGCCAGGTCGACCGGTACGCCGGCGAACCCGAACAACAGGAACGTGTCGTTCGGGATCTTGTCTGCCAACCAGAACGTCTGCGCATCGATCGGCGTGAGTCGCCGTGTCGTCATGGGCCAAGGTTAGGCTGCGGGCATGCTTCCAGCGGCGAGTGGCAACGGAACCGTCCTCGTCACCGGCGCCTCCTCGGGTATCGGCGAGGAGATCGCGAAGGAGTTCGCCCGGCGCGGTCGCCACGTGATGCTGGTCGCGCAGGCGGGCTGAGAAGCTGCAGGCCCTCGCCAAAGCTTGGGCTCGGCAGCCCACGTGTTGGCGGCCGATCTCTCCAGCCCGAGGACCGCGCCGCCCTTCCCGCCGGGTGGCCGAACTCGGCCTCGTCGTCGACGTCCTTGTCAACAATGCGGGACTCAGCACCTCCGGCCCGATCGCCGCGTCGGATCCGGCCGCCGAGCTCAACCTCATCGAGGTCGACGTCGCCGCGGTGGCCGACCTGTGCAGCCGATTCGTGCCCAGCATGGTGGCCCGCGGTCGCGGTGCCGTGCTCAACGTGGCGTCGGTCGGAGCCTTCGGGCCGG
Organism: uncultured Actinomycetota bacterium; assembly: GCA_963846985.1. GTDB lineage: Bacteria > Actinomycetota > Actinomycetes > Mycobacteriales > Mycobacteriaceae > Mycobacterium. Next base: position 177,114 of record CAWJYC010000018.1, on the reverse strand, counting down.
TGCCTGGCCAGGCCGCTTACGGGGCGGCCAAGGCATTCGTGCTCTCCTACACCCAGTCGCTCGGTCAAGAGTTGAACGGCACCGGCGTCGTCGCGTCGACGCTGTGCCCTGGCCCGGTGAAGACCGGATTCGGTGAGAAGGCGGGGATCTCGGACGAGGATGCCGAGGCGGCCCTGCCAAAGGCCATGTGGGTCAGCGCTGCCGATGTTGCCGCAGCGGGGGTCGACGGTCTGGCGTCGGGCAGGTCAGTGATCGTGCCAGGGGCGTTCAACAGGGCCGCCGCCGCCGCGTACAAAGTCCTCCCGCGTCGGCTGTTGCTGCCTATCCTCGCCCGCAGCCATCCGGCCCTGAAGAGGGGCTAGCTGGTTCACTCGCGACGCCCGATGAAGTCGATGATCGAGCCGCGCCATCGTCGGGCTGGTCCAATTGCATGAAATGCCCGCGCCCTCGATGATCTCCGCACGACTCCCCGGCGGTAGCGCCGGCTCGACCCACCGCGTGTAATCCGCTGAGGCACAACCGTCGTCGGCACCGTGCAGGTAGAGCGTCGGCACCGCCAGGGTGGACAGCCAATGCTGGTGCAACTCGGCGTAGCGCAGCGGCGGCTTGCTGCCCCGGATGGTCGCTCGGTAGTAGCCGAGTGCCGCGCGCCAGTTCTCCGGCGCACCGATCGCGTCGAGGACCAGCGCCACGTCCTCTCCCGCATCGTAGGACGGAGACCACTGCCGCCACAGGCGCGGCACCACCCACGCCGCGGAACGCTCTGGCAGCAGGGGCAATTGGAAGTACATGATGTACCAGCTCCGCAGCAGCTGTCGAGGCAGCTGGGTGAGCAACTTCCAGACATCGGGAAGCTTCCCAAACCGTTGAAAGGTGCCCGCCGGCGGTACCGACATGATGACGGCCTTCTCAAACGGGCTGTCGGGCATCGCCGCCAGCCCGGAACCCGCGATGGCGCCCCAGTCATGCCCAATGAGAACGTCACGACCGGTCGGACCGGCGGCCTCGAGAACGCGCAACGCGTCGTCCATCAGTGCCCCGACGTGATAGCTGCCGTCGGCCGACGTCGTCGAGGGGGCGTAACCGCGCATGAATGGTGCGACGACCCGCCAGCCAGCATCGACGAGCCGGGTGCCACCTTCCGCCAGCCATACGCGGTATCGGGAAAACCGTGCAGGCACAGGGCAATTGGAGCATCGTCTGGCCCCCACGACAAAGCCCTCAGCTGCACGTCGGGGGTGGCCACGTCGAGCCAGCGCGGTTCCGTCATCGGGAGCCGCCTAGACCGGGGTGAACTCGGAGATCAACCACTTGTCGCCGACCTTGTCCACCGTCACGCGGACACTCGATGCGGTGTTCGTCGGCGCATCAGAACCAACCACCACCGCCTGGTTGACGAACAGCAAGACGACGGCATGGCGAGGATCCGCCGATACCGAGCCCGCCTTGGGAACCGTTGCGACAGCTGAGATCTGCTGTTGTTTCGCGCCAGGGATCACGACCTCGTTGATCAGTGACGTGTACGAATCGAGGAACTCACCGGTGAGCAGACCGCGCGCGGCGTTGAGTTGTTGGTCGACCTTGTCCGGGGAGTACGACAGCAGCGCGATGGTGCCTGCGGTGGCCGCCTGCACGGACTGGGTACGGGCCAGGGCGTCCTCGCGCACCGAATTGTCGGCGTACTTCAAGAAGCCGGCGGCCATTGCGAGGATCAGAGCCAGGGCAGGCAGGAGACCGTAGGCCGTGACCCTGGTCCAGTCGACGCGCGAACGACGCTGCGCGTCGACCACCTCGTCGGGTGCGTCGGCACGACGGTTCGACCTCGTCGACCAGTCGGGTTCGTCGACGACGCTGGCGTCTTCACATCATCGGAATCTGTCACGATACGAACTCCACGTTCGAAACCTTGGTATCGCCCTGAATCTTCTGGACCAGGATGCGCATGCGCCAGGCGCGGGGTTGTTGCTTGGGCTGACCCACGATCACCGACTTGACGGTCACTGCGACCAGCACCTCCGCCTGGGTCGCGGTATCGCCGGCCTCGAGGGCCGCCTCCGTCACCGTGCCAACGGACTTCGACTTGACCTGCCTGACGACATCGGTGAACGACGGGGCGCGCTGCTGGAAGTCGTCGTAGAACGTGCCCGTCGCCAGGTCGAGGATTCGTTGCACGTCGGCGTCGATGTGCTCGTAGTCGAGGGTGGTCAGGTTGATCGCGCCTTGGCGACCGACTTCGAGGAACGTCTGCCGCTGCTGATCCATCTGCTTCGACTGGTGCGCCCGATACCCGAGCCAACCCGTGAGTCCGCCGAGCGCCAGCACCGCGACGATTCCGGCGATGAGCGCGAGCCGGATGTGCGACGGGCCCGCGCGTCGAGGCGACCGGCGGGTCGGGTTCGCAGTGGCTCGTCCTGGGCATCGCGGCATCGAGTTCGGCGTCTTCGCGTCGGCCGCGGGCTGGACTTCGACGGCCGTGGACTCCGGTTCCTGCGGCTCCGACGGGGCAGCGTCATCGTCTGCCATGTTTGCTCCTATGGGGCCCTGCGAGCCTGGTCGGCCGCTGTGAGCCGTGCTCGTCCGGTCCAAGGTACGTGCCGCCGGCTGGGAGATGTCCGGCGGCCGCGGCGGAGCCCGCTCAGACCCGGTCAGGCGTCGCGCACCGCGGCCTCGAGTTCGGCGACCACGATCTTGCGCATGCCCAGCATCGCCTTGGTCGCGGCGCCCGCACGGGCCGGATCGGGATCGTTGATCAAGTCGAACAGCCGTTCCGGCACGATCTGCCAGCTCAGCCCAAAGCGGTCCTTGAGCCAGCCGCACTGCGACTCGACGCCACCGTCCAGAAGCCGGTTCCAGTAGTAGTCGACCTCGTCCTGGTCGGCACAACGCACTTCGAACGACACGGCCTCGCTGAACGGAAACTGCGGGCCGCCGTTGATGCCCACGAACCGTTGGCCATCGAGCACGAACGTGCCGGAGACCACCTCACCTGGTGTTCCAGGGCCGGCGTCGGTGTAGCGTGAACCCTTCGATCGACGAGTTGGGGAACACGGCCGTGTAGAACTGCGGCGGCCTCTTCGAGTTCGTCGTCGAACCACAGTGACGGCGTGATCGATGGCATGGCTGAGTGCTCCTGTCCTAGGTGCGTTCACAGTGCAGACCGGCGGCCGCGCCGAAACTCATCGCCGGCACGAGGCCCCGTCAGTCGGCGACGGCGCGCTGGTAACGTGCGGGAATGTCACCGGCAAGGCGAGCAGCGCATCGACGACCGTTGAGTTCAGCGGCATGGACGACCTCGCCCTGGTCGCCGACGAGTGGAACCGCGATGCGGAGACCGCCGGCGAGCGGCCCGCCATCCTGATGCTGCACGGCGGCGGCCAGAACCGGCACTCTTGGAAGAACACCGGCCAGATCCTTGCCGAAGGCGGCTTCCACGTGGTCGCGCTCGACAGTCGGGGACACGGCGACAGCGACCGCTCGCCCACCGCGAACTACTCGGTCGAGTCGCTGTGTGCGGACACCCTGCAGGTGCTCTACCAGATCGGGCAGGCCAACGGTGCTGATCCGGGCCCGCATGGGCGGTCTCACCGGCATCCTCGTCGCCACGCCGCCGGTCCGAACGGTCACGAAGCTGGTGCTGGTCGACGTGGTGCCCAGGTTCGAGAAGTCTGGCAGCGCCCGCATCCGCGACTTCATGTTCAATGGCGTCGACGGCTTCGACTCACTCGAGCAGGCCGCCGACGCGGTCGCCGCTTACCTGCCGCATCGCCCCAAGCCGCGCAGTCCCGAGGGATTGAAGAAGAACCTGCGACTGCGCGACGGCCGCTGGTACTGGCACTGGGATCCGGCGTTCCTCACCAAGCCCGAGGACGACCCGTTCGTCCGGATGGACATGCTCGAGCAGGCCGCGATCAACCTCGAGGTCCCGATCCTGCTGATCCGCGGCAAGCTGTCCGACGTGGTCAGCGCCGAGGGCGTCCGCGACTTCCTGCCAAGGTGCCGCGCGCGGAGTTCGTCGAGCTGTCCGAGGCCGGTCATACCGCGGCGGGCGACGACAACGACGCGTTCAGCGAGGTCGTCGTCGAGTTCGTCAACCGCTGAGCCTGCGAACGTGGGGTTCAACTTCCTGGCCGAGCCCGAACTGCCGGCTCCGCAGGTCACCGAGGCGCAGGCTGAACGGCTTCTGGCGACGCACTACGGCCTGACCGCACGCGCGAAGTCGTTGGGCAGCAACCAAGACAAGAACTTCTTGGTATTCGACGGCGAGGCCGATCATCCGATCGGCGTGTTGAAGATCGCCAACCCGGCGTTCACCGCGACCGAACTGGCAGCGCAGGACGCCGCGGCGGAGGTGATCGCGCGCTCGGAGCCGACGTTGCGCGTCGCGGTTCCATTGCCGAACACCGCCGGCGAGGTGTCCACGGTCGTGACCGACCTCCTCGACGGCACCGCCCACGTCCGGCTGCTGAGATATCTCGCGGGCGGAACGCTGGTCGGTGCCGGCTACCTGGCACCGGAGGTCGTCGCGCGGATGGGTGAGCTGGCCGCTCGAATCAGCCGGGCGCTGGCGGACTTTCGCCATCCCGGACTGGATCGGGCCCTGCAGTGGGACCTCCGGTACGGCCACGACGTCGTAGCTGCGCTGGCCCCGCACGTCGCGGACCCTACCCAGCGCGACCGGCTCACCGCGGCGGCTGACACCTCGTGGTTGCGGATCGCTCCCCTGGTCGACCAGCTTCCCTGCCAGGCGGTGCACCTGGACCTGACCGATGCCAACATCGTCGCCGGGCAGTTTGAGGGCGCGGTCCCACGACCGGACGGCGTCATCGACTTCGGCGACCTGTCGGACAGCTGGGCCGTATCCGAACTGGCGATCACCCTGTCGTCGGTGCTGGGCCATCCCGGCGCCACTCCGACATCGATCCTGTCCGGGGTCAAGGCCTTTCACGCCGTGCGCCCGCTGAGCGACGCAGAGGTCGACGCGCTGTGGCCACTGCTGGTGCTGCGGACGGCGGTGCTGATCGTCAGCGGCGCCCAGCAGGTGGTCCTCGATCCGGACAACCAGTACCTGACCGACCAGTCCGCCGACGAACTCCGCATGTTCGAGCAGGCGACGTCGGTGCCTGGCGACGTGATGACGGCGGCCATCCGGGCGGCGCTCGGCAGGTCGGAGACCGCGGCGCCGGTGCGCGGCCTCCTGATCCCCGGCCTGGACGTTCCGTTGGTACGCACCCTGGACCTGTCCGCCGTGTCGGACGTCTTCGACACCGACCCGGAAGGCATTGGGGCAGAAGCGTTCAGCGACGACTTGGCCCGGTCGGCCCTGGCCGCCGGGGCGTCGCTGGTGGTCACCCGGTTCGGCGAGCCCGACTTGACCCGCGCGCCAATGCTGAGTCAGGACTCCCCCGACGTCGTGGCGACCGGGCTGTCGCTCTGGCCTGCGCAGCCGGTGCCGTTGCTGGCGCCGTGGCCGGGCGACATCGGTTGCGCGGAGGGCAGTCTCACGCTCCGCGGCGGGGAGTACGAGCTGACCGTCTCCGGAACTGCGACGGAGGGCCTCGTCGACGCTGGTGCCGTCATCGCGACCGTCCCGGCGGACGCCTGGACCACCGTCAGCGTGCGCCTCGCCGGCGCCCCGGTCGCGCCGCTGTTCACCACGGCCGAGCTGGCCCCGGGCTGGCGCGCGCTGACCCGTGATCCTCGGCCACTCCTCGGGCTGCCCGAGTTGCCGGACATCGCGGCGCGGGATCTGTTGAGCCGCCGCGACGAGAGCTTCGCCCGCGTGCAGGAGCACTACTACTCGGACCCGCCTCAGATCGAGCGCGGCCGGCGTCACTACCTCATGTCGACGGCGGGCCGCGTGCTACCTCGACATGGTCAACAACGTCGCCGTGCTCGGGCATGCCCATCCGCGGATCGCCGACGTCGCCACCCGGCAGCTGCGCAGGCTCAACACCAACTCGCGCTTCAACTACGAGGCGGTCGTCGAGTTCAGCGAGCGCCTGGCCGCCACGCTGCCCGACCCGCTTGACACCGTCTTCCTGGTCAACTCCGGTTCCGAGGCAAGCGATCTCGCGCTGCGGCTGGCGATCGCCGCCTCCGGCCGCCGCGACGTGCTCGCCGTGGCGAGGCCTATCACGGCTGGACGTTTGCGACCGACGCGGTGTCCACCTCGGTCGCCGACAACCCGAATGCCCTCGACACCCGGCCGGACTGGGTCCATACGGTCGAGTCGCCCAATGGATTTCGCGGCACCTACCGCGGCGCGGATGCCGGCCGCTATGCGCGACGAGGCCGTCGCCACGGTCGCCGACTGGTTGCGGCGGGCCGCCCGCCGGCGGGTTCATCGCTGAGGCCTACTACGGCAACGCCGGTGGCATGGCGCTGCCCGATGGCTATCTCGCGCAGGTCTACGCCGCGGTGCGCGGGGCGGGTGGACTTCGCGATCGCCGACGAGGTGCAGGTGGGCTACGGCCGACTCGGCGAATGGTTCTGGGGTTTCGAGCAGCAGGAGTGGTTCCCGACATCGTGACGATCGCCAAGGCGATGGGTAACGGGTATCCGCTCGGCGCCGTCGTCACCAGCCGGGAGATCGCCGAGGCGTTCAGCAACCAGGGTACTTCTTCTCCTCGGCCGGCGGCAGCCCGCTGTCCAGCGTGATCGGCATCGCCGTGCTCGACGCCCTGGCGACGAAGAGCTGCAGGAGAACGCACTCGCGTCGGCGGCCACCTGAAGGCCCGGCTGCTGGCGCTCGCGAGAAGCACGAGATCATCGGCGCCGTGCACGGCTTGGGCCTGTACCTCGGCGTCGAGCTGGTCCGCGACCGCGACACCCTCGAGCCGGCGACCGAGGAAACGGCGGCCATCTGCGAGCGGATGCTCGAACTCGGCGTGATCATCCAGCCGACCGGCGACCGCCAGAGCGTTCTCAAGACCAAGCCGCCGCTGTGCCTGGACGGGCGGGCGCCGACTTCTACGTCGACACGCTGGACCGCGTGCTCACCGAGGGTTGGTGACCGGGCACGGGTTGCGTTCCTCGCCGGTGCCCCGTTTCATCGAGGCATGACGCAATCAGCCGACGACCTGGTGACCGAATTCTGTGCCCTTTGGTCGGAGCCCGACCCCGAACGGATACTGAGCTACTTCACCGAAGACGCGGTGTACCACAACATTCCGATGCCGGCGGCCGAGGGACGGGACGCCATCAGGGAGTTGCTGACCGTGATGCTCGACGGATTCGACGGCATCGACTTCACCGTGCACCGACAGTTCGGCCACGGCGACATCGTGATGAACGAACGCACGGACGTGATGCGACGCTCGAACGGCGACCGGCTGGAACTACCCGTGATGGGCGTGTTCGAGGTGCGCGACCGAAAGATCGCCGCGTGGCGCGACTATTTCGATCTGGCGACGGTGACGGCCGGGCTGGCCTAGCGGGTGGCGTCGACTTAGCCTATGCCACCGACAATTTCGTTGGTATGCGGGTGACTTGTGCACAGTCGGTGATTCATCCACAACTTCGGGTTGCACGTCTGTCTCGCGTCGGGTGTGCGGCGTAGTTTCGAATGCATGTTCGATTCTTTGTTGGCTGCCACGGCCGGCGTCTCCGGCGCCGGTGCGGTGGACGCGTGGTCTCGGGTGGAGTCCGCCGCCTGCGCCCGCCGGCTGGCCGCGATGGTCACCATGCTCGACGCACTGCACGCCGCCGACGGGTCGGCCAGCCGCGACCAATGGTGCCTCGACAACTTCGACGCCGCCGCCGCCCACATCGCCGCCGCTCAACGCCTCACCCCCGGCACCGCCGCCAACCAACTCCTCGTCGCGGTCGCCCTGCACGAACGGTTCCCGCGCGTGGCCGCGGTATTCGCCGACGGGCTCATCGGTTATGCGGTGGTGCGGACCATCGTCACCCGCGGCGCACTGGTCATCGACCCCGACGCCCTGCGCGCCCTGGACACCGCCCTGGCGCAGGCACTGCGGTCCTGGGGACCGATGTCGGTCGCCCGAACCGAGCACGCCGTCGACGCGATCATTGCCGGCATCGACCCGCACGCCGTCCGCCGCACGGAGACCCGGGCCCGGGACCGCAGCGTCGATGTGGTGGTCGAGGACGGCAGCGGGCTGGCGACGGTATTCGCCACGTTGTTCGCTCACGATGCCAAGGCCTTCGACGCGCGGGTGTCGGCGCTGGCCGGCACCGTCTGCCCCGCCGACCCGCGCACCAAGGATCAGCGCCGCGCCGACGCAATCGGCCCCCTCGCTTACGGCGTCGACCGGCTGGCGTGCCTCTGCGATAAAGAGGACTGCCCCGCCGCCCTCGCGCCGCCGTCGACGGGAGTCGTGGTCTACGTGATCGCGCACCAGGAGACCCTCGACGGGACGGGTGGACCGGGTGAGTCGGACGCTCCTCAGACCAAGGCGCCGTCAGCGCACCTCGCGACCCCGAGTCCGAGCCACAACCTGCAATTGACACACCCCTCGACGACGCCTCCGTAGAGGCTGCCGCCGAAGATACGGACAGCACGAACGGCGACAACGCTTCCGGATACACCGCCTTGACACCCACCGACGAGCGCGCCAACCTCGACGGCGACCCACCCCCACGCTTCACCAAGCCGTTGCATGAGCTGACCCTGACCGAAGCGCTCACCCCACCACCGGGCCGGCTCGCCTGCATCCGACCCGCGGCGATGATGGGCGCCCAACTCCTGCCCGGAGCGGTCGCCCGCCGCGCTGCCCACGGCGCCACCCTCACCCCATCGTCCATCCCGGACTCGCCCCACCCGAACCCCGCTACCGACCCTCCAAGAAGCTGGCCGACTTCGTCCGCTGCCGCGACCAGACGTGCCGATTCCCGGGCTGCCGAATCCCGGCCAGCGGCTGCGACCTCGACCATGTCGTGCCCTGGCCCTACGGACCGACCGCCGCAGCCAACCTCGTCGCACTCTGCCGTCGACATCACTTGCTGAAGACGTTCTGGGGCGGTCAAAGAGGTTGGTGCCTCGAGCAGCTCGTCGACGGAACCCTCGTATGGACTGCCCCCGATGGCCGACGGCACGTCACCACCCCGGGCAGTCGCATGCTGTTCCCCGAGCTCAGCGCACCCACCGCCGCCGTCACCACACGGCAGCCGCCCGACGCCCAAGCCGGCGGACTGACGATGCCCCGCCGCAGAACGACTCGCGCCAACGACCGCACCAACCGCATCCACGCGGAACGCCAACTCAACCAGGCAAAATTCACCGCATCCGTCGTCCGCGACGCAGCTCAGAGCGACGTCGAATCGGGCGCCGATCCCCCGCCGTTCTGAGCACCGTTGATACTTGAGCCGTGTCGGTGACGTTGGTGGTGGTCTACCCGTTGATCGCCGTAGCCCTCGCGGAGGCCGTCGCGATCGTCGTGCTGTGGCAGCGGGCGAAGGGCCGCGATGCAGAAGTGGCCGAACTTCAGCGCCGACTCGACACCCGCACCAACCTCATCTCCGGTGGCCGGGAGGCCGTCAAGACGGTGTGGCAGACCGCGAACATCCTGCGGAAGGAGGGCCTCGGCGCAGCGGTCCGCTCCAACATCGAGGACCTCGCCGACTGGGCCGCCGTCGAACGCCCCGACCTGGCCCGGCTCACCCCGAACGGCCGGGTCGCGATCGTCTTCTCCGACATCGAGGGGTCGACCGCGCTGAATGAACGCATCGGCGACCGGGCCTGGGTTCGGCTCATCGACCGGCACGACAAATTGGTCAGCCGGCACGTGAAGCGGCACTCCGGCTACGTCGTCAAGAGCCAGGGCGACGGCTTCATGATCGCCTTCGCGCAACCCGAGCAGGCGGTCTGGTGCAGCATGGACATTCAACGGGAATTAGCCAAGCGGCCCAACGGAATTCGCGTACGAATCGGCATCCACGCCGGCAAGTCGGTGCGTCGGGGCGACGACCTGTTCGGCCGCAACGTCGCGATGGCTGCACGGGTAGCCTCCGCGGCCGACGGGGGCGAGATCCTGGTCAGTGAATCCGTCCGCGACGCCGTCGGTGACGACGTCACCTTCGACGACGGCAGAGACGTCGACCTCAAGGGGTTCAGCGGGACCTACCGGCTCTACGCGGTGGTGGGGTAAACCGGCTAGTTCGATGGGCCGGACTCGGCCAGCCGATGGTGCAGCTTCGCCCGGATGTCGTCGGGCGTGTAGGCGTTTCGCTTGCGCTGGTCGCGCGCGACCAGTGCACCGCCTGCCACCACGCCGGCGACACCGGCCAGCCCAACCCACTTCCAGATGCCTCGCATCGCCCTAGTCTGCCTAAGCTGCCCTGGTGAAGGCGAATACGGTGACACTCGAGCGGGCGCTTGCCGAGACGCGAACCGGCGACGTCTGGCTGTTCCGCGGCGACTCGGGTCCGGACCGCGCGATTCAAACGATGACCAACGCCCCGGTGAACCACGTCGGCATGACCGTCGCGATCGACGACCTGCCGCCGCTGATCTGGCACGCCGAACTCGGCGACAAACTGGAATGCCTCTGGAGCGGCGGCACCCACCGCGGGGTCCAGCTCAACGATCTACGGCAGGCCGTCGAGCGGTGGATGCTCACCTATGGGCAGCGATGCTGGTTGCGTCAGATGACCCCGTACGCCACCCGCGCCCAGGAGGACGACCTGCTGCGCGTCATCGCGCGCATGGACGGCACCGCGTTTCCCACCACCGCCAAGCTCACGGCCCGGTGGTTCCGCGGGCGGGTGCCCACGATCGCCGACTGGACCCGCGGCATTCCCCTGCTCGACGACAAGGTGAAGAAGGCCACCCGCCGAAAGCTCGCGGAGCGCCGCAAGGTTGGGCTGGAGACCGCCTACTGCGCCGAGACCGTCGCCGTGACGTATCAGGAGATGGGTCTGCTGGCCACGGAGAAGGACACGAACTGGTTCGACCCGGGCAAATTCTGGAGCGGCGACGACCTCCCGTTGGCGCCGGGCTATCGGCTCAGTGACGAGATCTCGGTGGTCCTCTAGGACGGTTGCACGTGTCCCGTAGCGTGAGCGCATGTACCGAACCGCCGCGGTGGTGGCCGCCCTCGGGGTCGCCATCGCCGGTTGCACCGGCAACGGCGACGCCTCCACCACGTGTCGCGACTTCAACGGCATGAGCCGAGACGAGCGCGGCGCCACGGTCGCGCGGATGCTCAAGGAACGCAACGGGCTCAACTCGTCGACGTCCGACGTCGCGACCCGGGTGGCGAACACGTCGGCGTTCTGCGCCAAGGACGCCAACCGGGACAAGACGGTGGGCGACCTCAAATAGCGCCTTGCGCCATCGACAGCGCGCGCACCACCGAGTGCTTGCCGAGGTCGACCTTGAAGGCGTTCTGGCTCAACGGCCGAGCTCCGGCCATCACGCGCTCGGCCGCCTCCCGAAACGCTCGTTGCGTCGGCGCCTGGCCGATCAGGCCGGCCTCTGCCTGCGCCACCCGCCACGGCATGGCCGCGACTCCGCCCAGCGCGATGGCCGCCGCGCGGATCTCGCCGTCCATGACCCGCAGGCCGGCCGCCACCGACACCAGTGCGAAGGCGTAGCTGTGCCGGTCGCGCACCTTGAGGTACCTGGAGTGCTCGGCGAAGGGTGATGGCGGCAGCTCGATGCCGACGATCTACTCAGCGGGTGCCGCCGTGCGCGAACTCCGATTGCACCAGGACCGCGTGGGTCAGTCCGGCCACGACCACATCGGCGGTGTAGGTCGCGCGGCGCGTCACCTTCTCGATGCCCTCGACCGGGTTGATCGGCGTGCCAATCGTCGACGTCATGCCATCACTGTGGCCCATTGCGGCGCTCACGTCGTCCCGGTTGACCGGCACCGGCCATTCCGGCTAGCAGGAAGCGGTGGCTACCGCCGTCGGCGCGCTTGTGGCCGGCCGGACACCGCCCTGGCGGGAGGCATGCCCAGCGCAGTCAGCACCCTCTGGTCGACTCGCCAACTTCGTCCGGTGCCACGTCCCAGCACCAGGTCGAGCAGTCGCTGCACCCGACGACGCCTGGCGCGCAGCTTCAACGCCACCCGCACGCCGATGCAGGCAACGGTCACTACGACGACGATCCACAGGGACGCCGCCACCAGATAGATCACCTCGACCGCGCCCATTGCGACCAGCCTGCAACGTCGCGGTCGCAGGCAGGTCACGTAGTAGGCACGCCCGGGTTGCAGCTAGCAGGAGTACGGAATGCGTGTCAGCGCCGACGACACCGACCTGCCCCGCGGCCAGGATTGGAGTCGTCCAAGAGAACCATCGAAGCGCTGGGAGACATCATGAAGACACCACTCACCTACATCACGTCGGCGTTGGCCGCAGTCGCGATCGGCGCAGCCATCGTCCTGGCGCCGGTTTGGGGTACGTCGACTGCGACCACGACGAAGCAAACACCTCCAACGGCCAGGTGGATCCGCCGTTCTGGAGCCCGCCCAGCCACAGCCAAGCGCTTTAGCGCCTTGATCTACCTGTCAAGATCGACCCAATTGGTCGAGCGCGACGCGCAGCGACGTGCTCGGGATCTGGACCAGCCCACCGTACGGCTGATCCATTTCGAGCATCATGAAGATTGGGCCGGCGAGTGCAATCGCGGCAATCAGCAGCGCGGCAATCACACTCGCGTTACGCGGCGCGAACAGTCCGAAACTGGCGAAGATCACAGTTAGCCAAGCCACGACCACGACGAAGAACGCCCATGGGAATCGGCTTCCGATTTGTTCGACAGTCGTCCACCGAGACTCTGCAATCGTGTTGGTGCTCTGCAGCGCATTTGACCGCAGCCACTGCTGTCGTTCCGTCCGCGCCGACAGACTGAAGACGTCCCGCTGAACCAGGATGATGCCAGCCCCACTGCTGAGCGCCGTGAGCGACACCGCACCGCCTTCACCCGGCCAAATCTGATTTATTCGTTGTGCCAGCAGGTCTTTGGCCAACGCTCGAATTGGGGCAGTCTCTGGCCCGTACTCCGCCAGAGTCTGGTCGAGCACGATGAATTGAACGCCCGCACTACGCAATTCACTTTCTCTCTCGGACAACGAGTTGATGGAGGAGCCGGTGAGGAGACCGAGCACGACTGCCGACAAGGTGCCGAGCGTGGCCATGATGGTCCTGATGGCGTCGCGTGACTCAGTGCTCAGATGTGGATCGGGAAGTATCTTCCCCAGAAACATCCCCAACATCGAGCCGCCGAAGATGATCGCAAAGACGGCGATGCCAATCAGAACGTCGTTCACTGAGTCCTCGTCTTCTCGCGGCGAACACTGTGGAGAGCGTCTGCGACTGGCCACGTTCAAGGTACTGCCGAGGGTGGGCCCCACATCGATGATCGATCAATCTGCGCTCGGTGGCCTTCGCGCCAGCGCTTGCTCGTAGACGCTAAGCAGTGCCGGAACTCCACCACAGCACAGCGGCGGCCCAGAGGTTACTTCCGTTATCGCCGACTCCATGTAAGCCGAGTCCGGGGACGATCTTTCGTAGTCGGCAGCCGAATGTGCGTCGCCTTCATACGTCCGCGACGATCACCGTCGCGACGCCTGATGCTTGCGCTGCGGCTTTCGAGAGATTCATATCGTCCGCTCTGAGACAGCACAACCTCATTGATTGGTACGCGCTTATTGCGACGGTGCCGAAATCAAGCGTGTCGCGAGGACGTCGCAGATGGCGCGCTGCTGGTCCTCGTCAAGGGGGTGGGTAAGCAGTCCCTCGATGGCAAAGACGCCGATCGTGACTTCGGCGTCCAGCGTGGCCGGGTCGGCGCCGGAACTCTCCAGTTCGAAACGGAACACGCTGGCGGTGAGGAGATGAAAGTTGGTGTGCCATTGGGCCACTGCGGGCGAGCGTTCGGCGCGAGCGTGCACGGTGCTGACTAAGCGGTTCATCTGCTGCAGTTGTCGCACCACCCACAACAAGCGCGCGGCGATGGGTTCGGCGGCCACCGACTGATACTCCGCCCAAGCGTCGGTCATCACGGCGTCCAGGACCGCGATGAGCACGTCGTCCTTGTCCGCGAAGTACCAATAAATGGTGTTGGCTGAAACGCCCACGGTCGCGGCCAAGCGCCCCATCGGGGTGGCTTCGTAACCGGCGTCGACGAACAGTTCGCGGGCCGCGGCGACGATCTCCGCGCGTTTCTCCTCCGACGCTTGAGGGCGTTTGTTTCGCGGCACCCACTCAGCGTAGAGCACCGTCTTGAATCTCAATCAAGACGCTGCTAGATTTCTTGAATGCCAATCAAGAGCCCATCCGCGAGGAGCACGCAGTGACCAGTCAGCACACCTACGTCCGAACCGACGTCACGTTCGCCAGCGGGGACACTCCGTGCGCGGCATGGCTCTACCGCCCCGACGGCGCGGCGAACCCACCGATCGTGGTGATGGCGCACGGGTTCGCCGCGTTCCGGGAGCTCCGCCTGGACGCCTACGCCGAACGGTTCGCCCAAGCCGGATACGCCGCGCTGGTTTTCGACTACCGGTTCTGGGGTGCATCCGGGGGGAGCCCCGCCGAATCTTGGACATCAAGGCTCAGCAAGCGGACTGGTCGGCTGCCATCGCCTACGCCCGCCACCTCGACGGCGTCGACACCACCCGGGTCGTGGGCTGGGGTTCCTCCTTTGGCGGCGGACACGTCCTAGTACTGGCCAGCCACGACCACGACCTCGCCGCGGCCATCGTGCAGGTGCCGCACGTCACTGGCCCCGCGTCGGCGTTCGCCCAATCCCCGAAGCTGGTGTCGCGGTTGATTCTCGCGGGTCTGCGCGACCAGGTGGGTCACTGGCTGGGACGTCCGCCCTACCGGGTGGCCGCCATCGGACGACCCGGCGACGTGGCGATGATGACCTCCCCGGGCGCGGCGGACCTCGTGGAACGGATGGCCGGGGATCGCCGTGAGGAACTGCTCGCCGAGAACGACGTCGCCGCCCGCATCGCCCTGCGGGTCCCGCTGTACTCCCCGGGCCGACACGCCGCCAAGATCACCGCACCCACGCTGGTGCAACTGGCCACCGGTGACGACGTCACCCCGTATGCAAAGGCCCGAAAGATCGTGTCCCGCATACCCAACGGGGAGGTGAAATCCTATGACTGCACGCACTTCGAGCCCTACCTCGACCCGCACTTCGAGCAGATCATCGGCGACCAGATCGACTTCCTGGACCGGCACGTCGGAGCTACCCGATGACGACACCTCCCACGACGACACCGCACACGGTGCCTCGACGTGTCGAAGGTCGTATTAGCGACGGCGCTCCTCTGATGGGCATTGCGGAGCAGCGGAAGCTCTGACTGACACGGCCATCCGAGCCGACGGTTACCAACCACCATGCGACGGTGCGGCCTTCGAACAGGCGATGCCGGTAGTCGTTCCCCGCGTTCAGCCGAACCTGCGGTCGGAAGGTTAGCCGTGTCGCGCCGTGGCACCGGTGGCCCCCGCAGTTCCTGACTTACCGGCGCTGCCCGCCTGGCCGTTCGTAAACGGAGCTGGACGGCCGTCCTGGTTCGCACTGACGGTCACCTCTGGCCGACGCCAACGCACCGCACGCGACAATCGCAGTCTCTTGCTTACCGGTACATTCCAACTGCAGCGAATCAGCCGCTGACCTGCA
Organism: uncultured Actinomycetota bacterium; assembly: GCA_963846985.1. Lineage (GTDB taxonomy): Bacteria > Actinomycetota > Actinomycetes > Mycobacteriales > Mycobacteriaceae > Mycobacterium. The sequence continues at coordinate 161,510 of CAWJYC010000018.1, read as the reverse complement.
GTCCTACACGTTGAACCGGAACTCCACCACGTCGCCGTCGGCCATCACGTAGTCCTTGCCCTCGATGCGCACCTTGCCCGCCGACTTCGCCGCGGCCATCGACCCCGCGGCGATCAGATCGTCGAACGACACGATCTCGGCCTTGATGAAGCCCTTCTCGAAGTCGGTGTGGATGACGCCGGCGGCCTTGGGCGCGGTGTCGCCGCGGTGAATCGTCCACGCCCGCGACTCCTTGGGCCCGGCGGTCAGGTACGTCTGCAGCGCCAGGGTGTGAAAACCCGCACGCGCCAACGCATCCAGGCCCTTCTCGGTCTGGCCGATCGACTCCAGCAGCTCGGCGGCCGACTCGTCGTCGAGCTCCTGGAGCTCGGCCTCGATCTTCGCGTCGAGGAACACCGCGTCGGCGGGTGCCACCAGCTCCCGCAGCTCGGCCTTGCGGGCCTCGTCGGTCAGCACCGACTCGTCGGCGTTGAACACGTACAGGAACGGCTTGGTGGTCATCAGGTTCAGCTCGCGCAGCAGCGACGCGTCCACACCGGCCGCGAACAGCGTGGTGCCCCCGTCGAGCGTCGCCTGGGCGGCCACTGCCGCCTCGTGCACCGGCTTGCGGTCCTTGTTGTTGCGCGCTTCCTTCTCCAGCCGCGGCACGGCCTTCTCCAGCGTCTGCAGGTCGGCGAGGATCAGTTCGGTCTCGATGACCTCGATGTCGGACTTCGGGTCGACCTTGCCGTCGACGTGCACGACGTCGTCGTCGGCGAACACCCGCACCACCTGACAGATCGCGTCGCACTCCCGGATGTTGGCGAGGAACTTGTTGCCGAGCCCGGCGCCCTCCGACGCGCCCTTGACGATGCCCGCTATGTCCACGAACGTCACCGGCGCCGGCACGATCTTCTCCGAGTGAAATATCTCGGCGAGCTTGTCCAGTCGCGGATCGGGAAGCGCGACCACACCCTCGTTCGGCTCGATGGTGGCGAAGGGGTAGTTGGCGGCCAGCACGTCGTTGCGCGTCAACGCGTTGAAGAGGGTCGACTTTCCGACGTTGGGTAGTCCGACGATTCCGAGGTTGAGTCCCACGGATTGAACAGTCTAGGCGTCCGGCGGCCCCGGGCCGTGGGCGCGCCACCGCGCGCTGTCAGTGCTCTCGCACCGATTGCCGGTACGGTCGACGTGTGTCAGGACTGCGCGGACGGTCGGCGGTGGCCGCCGTCCATCGATCGGCGCTGCCTCGCGTCCCCGGAATCCCCTGGTGGGCCGCCGCGATATTGGCAGCCACCGTCACGGCCATCGGCGTCTCGTTCGACGCGGGCAGCGGCACGGAGGCCCTCGGCGGCGTGTTCGCCGCGTGCTACGTGCTCGGCTGTCTGGCCGCCGTGCTCGCGGTGCGTCAGTCCGGCGTCTTCACCGCGGTCATCCAGCCTCCGCTCATCCTGTTCATCGCCGTCCCGCTGGCCTACTTCGTCTTCCACGGCAGCACGTTCACCGGCATCAAGGACACGCTGATCAACTGCGGCTACCCGCTGATCGAACGCTTCCCGTTGATGTTCTTCACGTCCGCGACCGTGCTGCTGATCGGGATGATCCGGTGGTATCTGGGCGCTGCCGCCAAGCGCGCCGCCAAGCTGGAGCCCGACGCGCCTGGCGGGCTCGACGACTTCAAGGCCGACGTCGCTGCTGCCGCCACCCCCGCACCCGCGGAGACCACCTCACGGCGCAAGCGCAGTTCGACGGCCCGCGCGGCCCGGGCGACGGCCGCTGCCGCAACCGCTGGGACGGCCGCCGACGCCATGAGCGACGAGCCGCCCCGCTCGTCGCGCCGAACGTCGAGGAACTCCATCACCGGCGCCAAGCGGTCCGAAGGCGCGGCACCGGGCACCGGGTCTCGCCGCTCGCGGCAGTCCAGCCCGCCCGACGACGTAGCCGCCGACTCGGCGCAGGACCGGCCCCGCAGGCGCAACACCCCGCCCGTCGACTCGCCCGCCGAGCCGCGACGCCGCCCCCGCTCGACCGAGTCGCGCACCCGTGAACCACGGGAACCGCGCGAACCCCGGGACCGTCGGCCGCTACCGCCGCTGGACCGCAGAAGCGCGCAGGAGCGTCCCGACCGTCCGCAGCGGCGCGAACGGCCGGAGGGGTACGAGCGCCCGGAACGTCGTCGGCGGTCGGTGGACTACGAACCCTATGAGCCGCCCTCGACCCGACGCACCAACGGCAGTACCGGCACGCACCACCCGGTGTCCCGGGTGCGCTACCGCGGCTCCGACGACGACGACTCCAGAACCGAGCACCGCAGCAGGCCCCGGCACTCGGCGCCCGATGACTGGGAGTACGACCTCTAGGTGGTGCGCTTGGGCCGGATGGCCCGCGGCAGCGTGAACACCAACGTCTCGTTGGCCGTGGTCACCGGCTGAACCGCGCCGTAGCCGTAATCGGCCAACCGGTCCAGCACACCGCGAACCAGGACCTCCGGCACCGACGCACCCGAGGTGACGCCGACGGTAGTGACGCCGTCGAGCCAGGCCGGGTCGATGTCCTCGGCGTAGTCGACCAGGTACGCGGCAGCCGAACCGGCGCCCAGCGCCACCTCGACCAGCCGAACCGAGTTCGACGAGTTCTTCGAGCCGACGACGATGACGAGCTCGCATTCAGGTGCCATCGCCTTCACCGCGACCTGGCGGTTCTGGGTGGCGTAGCAGATGTCGTCGCTGGGCGGGTCCTGCAACGTCGGGAACTTCTCCCGCAGGCGGCGCACGGTCTCCATGGTCTCGTCGACGCTGAGCGTCGTCTGCGATAGCCAGATGACCTTGTTCGGGTCGCGGACGGTCACCTTGTCCACGGCATCCGGGTTGTCGACCACCTGCACGTGGTCGGGTGCCTCGCCCGCGGTGCCGACGACTTCTTCGTGGCCTTCGTGGCCGACCAGCAGGATGTCGTAGTCGTCGCGGGCGAAGCGCTTGGCCTCGTTGTGCACCTTGGTCACCAGCGGGCAGGTCGCGTCGATGGTCGTCAGATTGCGTTCGGCGGCCTCGACGTGGACCGTCGGCGCCACGCCGTGCGCGGAGAACACCACGATGGAGCCCTCGGGTACCTCGTCGGTCTTCTCGACGAACACGGCGCCGGCCTTGGCCAGCGTCTCCACCACATAGCGGTTGTGCACGATCTCGTGCCGCACGTACACCGGGGCGCCGTGCTGCTCGAGGGCCCGCTCGACGGTCTCGACCGCGCGGTCGACTCCCGCGCAGTATCCGCGGGGCTCCGCGAGCAATACGCGTTTGCCTTCGGCCGGGGCGACGACTGACACGGTCGCCCCCGGCATACCCATGTTGATCGTCTCCGGCATGGTTCCAAGGGTACTTACCCACGGCCATCCGCCACCACCGGCGAACCCGCCCGTACTCTGGCACCCATGGCTACTGCACCATATGGAGTCCGTCTGCTGGTCGGCGCCGCGGTGACCGCGCTGGAGGAAACCCGCAGGCTGCCGCAGACCGTGATCACCTACCCGATGACCGTGGTCAGCCAGTTCGCCCAGCTCGTGATGAAGGTGCAGCAGGACGTCGCGGACCTGGTGAACAGGGGCGACGAGGCGCTGGACCACCTGTTTCCCCCGAAGGACGAGCAGCCCCCGTGGGCCACGTTCGACGAGGACACCGACGACGACGGCCAGGAGGAAGGCGCCGACGTCGAGGGTCCCCGCAACGGCGAGCGCCTGACCGAGGGCAGGTTCGCCCTGTACAGCACCGGTGAACCCGAGACGCGGGACGACGCCGAGCCCGTGACCAAGCTCCCACCCTCAGCGCCGGGCGTCGTCGCCGAACTGGACTACGAGTCGCTGACGCTGGCTCAGTTGCGGGCCAGGCTCCCGTCGCTGAAGATCGCCGACCTCCAGGCGCTGCTGTCCTTCGAGGAGTCCACCAAGGCGCGCGCGCCGTTCCAGACGCTGCTCGCCAACAGGATCACCCGCGCGACCGCCAAGTGATGTGACCGACCCCGCTCAGGGCAAGTCCCCCGACAATCCGTGGCCGGTCCGCTCGGTCGCGATGATGGTCAAGGACTGGATCGACAGGCTCGGCACGGTGTGGGTCGAGGGTCAGATCGCCCAGCTCAACGTGCGGCCCAACTCGGCGACCGCCTACATCACGCTGCGTGACCCGGCCGCCGACATGTCACTTCAGATCACCTGTCCGCGCGACCTGGTCTTCAACGCACCGGTGAAACTCGCCGAGGGCACGCAGGTCATCATGCACGGCAGGCCGACGTTCTTCGTCGGCCGCGGCTCATTCTCGTTGCGGGTCAACCAGATTCGCGCCGTCGGCATCGGCGAGCTGCTCGCCAGGATCGATCGGCTGCGCCAGCTGCTCGACGCCGAGGGTCTGTTCGACCCTCGCCTCAAGCGGCCCATCCCATTCCTGCCGGACACCGTCGGACTGATCACCGGCCGCGCGTCCGCCGCGGAGAAGGACGTCGTGTCGGTGGCCCAGACCCGGTGGCCGGCAGTGCGCTTCGCGGTGCGGAACACGATCGTGCAGGGGCCCAGTGCGGTCGCCCAGATCGTCGACGCGCTGCGGGACTTGGACGCCGACCCCGACGTCGACGTGATCGTTCTCGCCCGCGGCGGTGGCAGCGTCGAGGATCTGCTGCCCTTCTCCGACGAGACGCTGTGCCGGGAGATCGCGAAGTGCTCCACTCCGGTGATCAGCGCCATCGGCCACGAGCCCGACAATCCTCTGTGCGATCTGGTCGCCGACTTGCGCGCCGCCACCCCGACCGACGCGGCCAAGCGGGTGGTCCCCGATGCGGTGGCCGAACATGCCCTGGTAGCCGAACTCTGCGGGCGCAGCGGACGCGCCCTGCGCAACTGGGTGCACCGCGAACAGCACACCGTCACACAGTTGCGCAGCCGGCCGGTGCTGGCTCAACCGCTGGCGGCGCTCACCACCAGGACCGAGGAGATCCACCGTGCCAGGGCGACGGCCCGCCGCGACGTCACCAGGCTCATCGAAGCCGAGACCCACGGCGTCGAACACCTCTCGGCGCGGCTCGCCACCCTGGGACCCGCGGCAACCCTGGCGCGCGGGTACGCCGTCGTCCAGGTTGCGTCGGGTGCGATGCCGGTGCTGAGGTCGACGGCAGACGCTCCCGCCGGCACCCGGCTCCGGATCCGCGTCGCCGATGGCGCCATCACCACAGTCAGCGAGGGATCACATGAAGCCCATTAGTCAACTGGGATACGAAGAATCCCGTGACGAACTGATCGAGGTGGTGCGCCAGCTGGAACAGGGTGGCCTCGACCTCGACGCGTCGCTCAAGTTGTGGGAAAGGGGTGAGGAGCTGGCCAAACGGTGCGAAGAGCACCTAGCCGGCGCCCGCGCAAAGGTCGAGCGCGCGCTGGCCTCCCGGGAGGATGGGGAAGCTTGAGAACGGAACCAGTCGACCACTAGGGAGTCGAAACTGGAACACGTTTCAGTTACTCTCGCCCCATGGGTGACGAAACACTGACGACTGACCTCGGCCGCGTCCTCGTGACCGGCGGCTCCGGATTCGTGGGCACCAACCTGGTCACCGAACTGCTCGACCGCGGTCACGCGGTCCGATCGTTCGACCGCGCGCCATCGCCGCTCGCCCCGCGCGACCGGCTCGAGACGATGGTCGGGGACATCACCGACGCAGACGACGTCGCACATGCCGTCGAGGGCATCGACACCGTCATCCACACCGCGGCGGTGATCGACCTGATGGGCGGCGGCAACGACTCGGCCCGCGAGCGCAGCTTCGCCGTCAACGTCGGTGGCACCAAGAACCTCGTCCACGCCGCGCAGGCGGCCGGGGTCAAACGGTTCGTCTACACCGCGTCCAACAGCGTCGTGATGGGCGGCCGGCCCATCGTCGACGGCGACGAGACCCTGCCCTACACGACGCGCTTCGCCGACCTCTATACCGAGACCAAGGTAGTCGCCGAGAAGTTCGTCCTCGCCGCCAACGGGGTGGCCGGCATGCTCACCTGCAGCATCCGGCCCAGCGGCATCTGGGGCCGCGGCGACCAGACCATGTTCCGCAAGCTGTTCGAGAGCGTCCTGGCGGGGCACGTCAAGGTGCTGGTCGGCAGCAAGGACGTCAAGCTGGACAACTCCTACGTGCACAACCTGATTCACGGATTCATCCTCGCCGGTGAGCATCTGGTACCGGGCGGTTCGGCCCCCGGCCAGGCGTACTTCATCAACGACGGCGAGCCGATCAACATGTTCGAGTTCTCCCGGCCGGTGATCGAGGCGTGCGGCCACCGCTGGCCCAGGTTCCGGGTCTCGGGACGGCTCGTGCACGCGGTGATGTCGGTGTGGCAGTGGCTGCACTTCCGCTTCGGCCTGCCGCAACCTCCATTGGAACCCCTTGCGGTGGAACGGGTCTACCTCGACAACTACTTCTCGACCGCGAAGGCCGAACGCGACCTGGGCTACCGCCCGCTCTACACCACCACGGCCGCGATGGCCGACTGCCTGCCGTACTACACCGATCTGTACGCCCAGATGAAGGGCGCCGGTCTGCCCGTGCCCACGCCTGCGTGAATCCTTCCACCGCAAGATTTGACGACCTAAGCCCTGACAATCGGCCCCCGCACGCCTAGCGTTGCTTCGCGCACGGTTCGAATTCGATTCAGGGAGTTACATGCCCGGCGGTAGACCCAACATCCTCGTCATCTGGGGCGACGGCAGGTGCTGAACTCGTGGACCGACGGAGCCACCAGGTCCGCGATCGTCGACTTCGTCACCCGGGCGACGTCGGAGGGACCCGATTACGTCGAGCCCGAAGCCCGGGTCGCGGTGTTCGACAACGACGGCACGCTGTGGTGTGAGAAGCCGATGTACGTCCAGCTCGACTTCCTGCTGCGGCGGTTCAAGGAGCAGGCCGAGGCCGACCCGTCGCTGCGCGAGAAGCAGCCGTACCAGGCGGCCTACAGCGGCGACCTGGCGTGGCTGGGCAACGCGGTGACCAAGCACTACCAGGGTGACGACGCCGACTTCACCCTCCTCATGGGAGCGATCCTCACCGCCCACCACGCCATCACCGTCGCGGAGCACGCCGCCCGTGTCAACGCGTTCTTCGCCGAGGCGACGCACCCCACACTGGGCCGGCCATACACGTCGTGCGGATACGCACCCATGGTGGAACTGCTGCGCTACCTCGAGGCCAACGGGTTCACCAACTACATCGTCTCCGGCGGCGGGCGCGACTTCATGCGCCCGATCACCGGGCCGATGTACGGGATTCCACCCGAGCGGGTGGTCGGCAGTTCGGTGGGGCTCGTGTTCAAGGACGGCGACGTCTACACCACCGCCGAGCCGGAATTCGTCGACGATGGACCGATGAAGCCCGTCCGGCTGTGGAGCCGGATCGGCCGTCGCCCCATCCTCGCGGCGGGAAACTCCAACGGCGACATCGAGATGCTGGAGTTCACCAAGGGCCTGCGGCTGCTGGTGCTGCACGACGACGCCGACCGCGAATTCGACTACGTCGCCGGTGCGGAGAAGTCGCTCGAGGAAGCCACGGCGAACGACTGGACCGTGGTGAGCATGCGCAACGACTGGACGGCCGTCTTTGCGTCCGGTTGACCATCGAGTGTGCGCACAGATCGCGAAAGCGAGCGAATGCCCGATCCCACAGCACACCCGATGACGGGCGGCGAGGGGTTGGCGTGGGTTCCGCCGCAGACCGCGACTCTCGGCTCCGACGCGCACTACGCCGAGGAGGGACCGGTCCGCGACGTCACCGTCGACGGCTTCTGGATCCAGACCCACCAGGTGACCAACGCCAACTTCGCCGCCTTCGTCGAGGCCACCGGCTACGTCACCGTCGCCGAGCGCCCGCTGGATCCCTCCGCGTATCCGGACGCGCCGCCGGAGAACCTGCAACCCGGGTCGATGGTCTTCCGCCGCACCGACGGCCCGGTCGACCTGCGGCACCTCAACCAGTGGTGGACCTGGACGCCCGGCGCCTGCTGGAACCATCCCCGCGGCCCGCGGTCGTCGGTGCGCGGCCGCGAGCAGCACCCCGTCGTGCACGTCGCCTTCGACGACGCGGCGGCCTACGCACGGTGGGCCGGGTTGGAACTGCCGTCGGAGGTGCAATGGGAGGTAGCGGCCCGCGGCGGCCTGCGGGGCGCCACCTACACCTGGGGGGACGAACCCGAACGGGCCGGCCAACGCCTGGCGAACTACTGGCACGGAGAGTTCCCGTACCTGCCCGACACCGGCTACGGAACTACCCGGCCGGTCGGCAGTTTCCCGGCCAACGACTACGGCCTGTTCGACATGGCCGGCAATGCCTGGGAGTGGACCACCGACTGGTGGTCCGACGACATCGCCACCGAATCATGCTGCGCCGCAGACAGTTACGACCCGAATCAACCTCAGTTCCAGATCGCACGCCGGGTCGTCAAGGGCGGATCGTACCTGTGCGCCGACGCCTACTGCCTGCGCTACCGCCCGGCCGCCCGCCGCCCCCAGATGGTGGACACCGGGATGAGCCACATCGGGTTCCGCTGCGTGCGAGCCTGGTGAACGCGACCGGTCTAGGCAATGATGCCTGCAACACGTTCCAGTTCGATGAGGGAGTTACATGACGGACGCCGTGCTCGTGACGGGTGCCTTCGGGCTGGTGGGATCGTCCACCGTGAAGCGGCTCGCCGCAGACGGTCGTCGGGTGGTGGCCACCGACCTCGACATCCCGGCCAACCGCACGGCCGCCGACAAACTGCCGCCCGGCGTCGAGGTGCAATACGCCGACCTGACCGACCCGGCCGCCGTCGACGCCCTGGTCGCCGGTATCGCACCGGCAGCGATCATCCATCTGGCGGCAATCATCCCCCCGTTCATCTACACCCGGCGCGGACTCGCCGAGAAGGTCAACGTCGGTGCCACGGCTGCCCTGCTGGCAGCCGCCCAGAAGCTGACCGCCCCGCCTCGCTTCGTGCAGGCGTCCAGCATCGCGGTCTACGGCGCCCGCAACCCGCACACCCACCCCGACGTCCTGACCGCCGATACGCCGCTGAACCCGGCCGACGTCTACGGCGCGCACAAGGCCGCCGCGGAGAAACTCGTCCGCGCCTCGTCGCTGGACTGGGTGATCCTGCGCCTCGGCGGCGTCCTGACCGTCGACCCCGCGGCGTACATGAAACTCGACAACCTGTACTTCGAGGGGCTGCTTCCCGTCGACGGCCGGCTGCAGACCGTCGACGTGCGCGACGTGGCCCGCGCCTTCGCCGCCGCCACCACCGCCGACGCGGTCGGTGAGACCCTGCTCATCGGCGGCGACGACACCCACCGGCTGATCCAGGGCGACGTGGCACCCGCGATGGCCGCGGCGATGGGTCTGGTCGGCGGTCTGCCCACCGGCCTCAAGGGTGACCCGGCCAGCGACGACGACTGGTTCAACACCGACTGGATGGATACCACGCGCGCTCAGGAAGTGCTTGGCCATCAACATCATTCGTGGCCGGAGATGCTCATCGAGACGGCCAACAAGGCGGGTGCCCGCCGGCACCTGCTGCGCGTCGCCGCACCTCTGACCAAGGCCATCTTCACCCGCCGCGCCGCCTACCACGGCCGCACCGAGCCGTATGCCGACCCGTGGGGTGCGATCGCCAAAAAGTGGGCCGACCCGCGGCCGGACGGGAGCACCGCGTGAAGACCTCGATCGTCGTGGGCGGGGCGTCGGGCATCGGGTGGGCGTCGGCTCGAGCCTTGGCGGCCGACGGCCATCGCGTCGTCATCGCCGACGTCAACCTCGAGGGCGCCCGCAACCGCGCCGCCGAGCTCGGTGCACCACACCGTGCTGAATTGGGTGCACCGCACCGTGGCGAGTTCGTCGACGTCGCCGACGAGACCTCTGTCGCAACGCTTTTCGAGCAAATCGGAGGGGTCGACGCCGTGGTCAGTTGCGCCGGCTTCTCGACGATCGGCCTGATCGTCGACCTGCCGGTCGAGCAGTTCCGATCGGTGCTCGACGTCTGCCTGACGGGCGCCTTCATCGTGGCGAAGTACGCGGGCCGGCACCTGGTCGACGGCGGGTCCCTGGTGTCGATCTCATCGCTCAACGGTCGCCAGGCCGCCGTCGGCATGAGCGCCTATTGCTCGGCCAAGGCGGGGCTGTCGATGCTGACGCAGGTCGCGGCGCTCGAACTCGCGCCGCGCGGAATTCGGGTCAACGCCGTCGCGCCGGGATTCGTACACACGCCGCTGACCGAGGGCGCCGCCCTGGTCCCTGGTGTCGTCGAGGAGTACCTGGAGAACACACCGCTCGGACGGGCGGGCACGCCGGAGGACGTCGCCGACGCAGTGCTCTTCCTGACCAAGGCGTCGTGGCTGACCGGAGAGGTGCTGGACCTCAACGGCGGGGCACACCTCAAGCGGTATCCCGACATCATCGGACACGTGCTGAAACTGGCTGCGCCGTAGGCTAGTTCACGTGGGGATGACGCGGGAGTTCACCGAGACCCAGAGGCGGGCGCTGGCCATCGCGACGGTCGTGGCCCTGGCCTTCGCGGCCTACTTCCTGCGGGGTCTTCATGCTGATCGCCGTCGCGGCGGTCGTGGCGTATCCGTTCAATCCGGTGTTCGACTGGTTCCTCCGCCGATTCTTCCGGGGCCTGTCGGTGACGTTCATTCTGCTGGCGGCGATCTTCGCGGTGATCGTCCCGCTGAGCCTGCTCGCGGCCAGCCGCTCCGTCGACTAGGTCGCGGCCAGCCGCTCCGTCGACTAGGTCGCGGCCAGCCGCTCCGTCGACTAGGTCGCGGCCAGCCGCTCCGTGAGAAACGCGACCACCCGCTTGCGCGCCTCGTAGGCCGGATTGCCGTCGACCTCGCGGACCTGATCGGTGAGCACCGAGTGGGCGGCCTTCCCGATGCCGTCGGGATTGCCCTTGGACGAGTCGATCTCGATGACCTCGAAGGCATCGCCGAGCCTGGCCTTGAGCGTGGCGAAGCGATCGCCTGGGGACATCGAGTCCTCGCTGAACCGCAAGCCCATCGCGCACAGACCTTCCTCGGCCGCACGGCGCTCGATGATCTTCAGCTCGCCCTCGGAGAGCCCGGGGTCACGGCGCTGCTTCGCCGTGAGCGGCAGGGGGAGCGACGGTTGGCTCATGACCGGCGCCAGCACGCTGTCGTCGACGGCCGCGGCGAGCGCGAATCCACCGGTGAAGCACTGCCCGATCACGCCGACGCCCTTGCCGGGAGTCTTCGCATTCAGGTCGCGTGCCAGTGCCCGCAGGTAGTGCGCGATCGGCCGGTCGGCATTGGTGGCGAACGCCGCGAACTCCTTGGCGATGCACCCCTTGACGAGGACCGGCACCATGCCCGGGCGGATGGCGGGCTTGCCCGGGGTGCCGAACAACGATGGAGCGGCGACGGTGAAGCCGTTGTCCACCAGGTGATTTCCCAATGCCAGTACGCCGGGGTGCAGGCCGGGCATCTCGGGTATCAGCACCACGCCGGGGCCTTCGCCCTTGCGGTACACGTCGTAGGTGTGGCCCTCGGCGGTGAAGGGCGCGACGGCCCATCCGGTGAGGTCTGCTTCCGGTCCGGGCATGTGCGGGCTCCTAGACGATGGGCAGCGGGGGCTGCGACTGCGTGGCCGCTGCCAGCGTACGGTACTCGTCCGTACCCGCGGGGCCCGTCACCGCGATCTGCGCGGGCCCGGTCGGGCCCGTCAGGCGGGTGGTCCACACCGGTCGCGAGTTCTCGCCGCCCTCGTAGACGATCCACCTCGTGCCGTTCACGTCCTGGGTACCGGTCGGCGCCATGTCGGCGTCGACCCACCGGACGAGACGCTGCTCGTCGGCATCGCTCTGGATCAGCCTGACGAACATTCCCGTCGGCGCCAGGAAGCCGGTCTGCGAGATGACCGCCCGCGCCGGCTGACCCTTGGCGTCGGTCCGGCCGCCGTCGATGCTGGCGCGTGAACCCGAGTTGGCGCGCCAGCCCGATGGCAGCTGCGGGAGGCGGATCGGAATCTTCAGCGCCTGGGCGTCGGCCGTCAGCGACGCGGTCGTGTCGTAGGGCAGCACGGGCGCCTGACCTGGTCCGTTGGGCGCGAACGAGCAGGTTCCGAGCACGCCGGCCAGCACGATGCAGACCAGCACGAGCGGCGCCATCGACCAGAACATGTCGCGGCCGTCCTGCAGGAGCCGAGCCTTCGCCGGCTTCGGTTCCGGAGCCGCCTGGGGTGTGGTCACTCTGCCAGTATCCCTGTTCCCCCACGCGCGAGCCCTAATGGGAGAATCTGCGCATGAGTGCATCCTCGCGACGCGAAGCCCCCGATCGCAACCTGGCACTGGAGCTGGTGCGGGTAACCGAGGCGGGCGCCATGGCCGCCGGCCGCTGGGTGGGCCGCGGCGACAAGGAGGGGGGCGACGGAGCCGCCGTCGACGCCATGCGCGAGCTGGTGAACTCGGTGTCGATGCGCGGCATCGTGGTGATCGGCGAGGGCGAGAAGGACAACGCCCCGATGCTCTACAACGGCGAAGAGGTCGGCAACGGCGACGGGCCGGAGTGCGACTTCGCCGTCGACCCGGTCGACGGCACCACGCTGATGAGCAAGGGCATGCCCAACGCGATCTCCGTGCTCGCGGTCGCCGAGCGCGGCGCGATGTTCGACCCGTCGGCGGTGTTCTACATGAACAAGATCGCCGTCGGCCCCGACGCCGTGGACGTCATCGACATCACGGCCCCCATCGGCGAGAACATCAGGCGGGTCGCCAAGGTCCGCAACTCCTCGGTCGCCGACATCACCGTCTGCGTGCTGGACCGGCCACGACACAACCAATTGATGGACGACGTCCGCGAGGCGGGCGCCCGCATCCGGCTGATCTCCGACGGTGACGTGGCAGGCGCCATCGCCGCGTGCCGTCCCGGTTCGGGCACCGACATGCTGGCCGGCATCGGTGGCACGCCCGAGGGCATCATCACCGCGGCCGCGATCCGCTGCATGGGCGGCGCGATCCAGGCCGTTCTCGCACCGACCGACGACGCCGAGCGGCAGAAGGCGCTCGACGCCGGCCACGACCTCGACCGCGTGCTGCACACCGAGGACCTGGTGTCCGGGGAGAACGTCTTCTTCTCCGCGACCGGCGTGACCGACGGCGACCTGCTGCAGGGCGTCCGGTACTTCGGCGGTGGCTGTACCACGCAGTCGATCGTGATGCGGTCCAAGTCCGGAACGGTCCGCATGATCGAGGCCTACCACCGGCTGACCAAGCTCAACGAGTACTCCGCGGTCGACTTCACCGGCGACATGACCGCCGCCTACCCACTGCCGTAGCACCCTTGCCGTAATCCTATGCGGCAGAACACGTTCACCCAATTCACCGACGAACAGGGAGCAGATGTCCGCCGACAGCGCAGTCGAGACCGAATACCGCATCGAGCACGACACGATGGGCGAAGTACGGGTGCCCATCGCCGCGCTCTGGCGGGCGCAGACCCAGCGGGCGGTCGAGAACTTCCCCATCTCGTTCCGGCCGTTGGAGCGCACGCAGATTCGCGCGCTCGGCCTGCTCAAGGGAGCCTGCGCGCAGGTGAACAAGGACCTGGGGCTGCTGGATGCCGAGAAGGCCGACGCGATCATCGCCGCGGCCGCCGAGATCGCCGATGGCAAGCACGACGACCAGTTCCCCATCGACGTCTTCCAGACCGGGTCGGGCACCAGCTCCAACATGAACGCCAACGAGGTCATCGCCTCCATCGCGAAGGCCAATGGGGTTGACGTCCACCCCAACGACCACGTCAACATGTCGCAGAGCTCCAATGACACCTTCCCCACCGCCACGCACATCGCGGCGACGGAAGCGGCTGTGCGGCACCTGATCCCGGCGCTCGAGGTGCTGCACGAGTCACTGGCCAACAAGGCCCGGCAGTGGCGCACCGTGGTCAAGTCGGGCCGCACCCACCTGATGGACGCAGTGCCGGTGACGCTCGGCCAGGAGTTCGGCGGCTACGCCCGCCAGGTGGAGGCCGGCATCGAGCGCGTGAAGGCGACGCTGCCCCGCCTCGGCGAGCTGGCCATCGGCGGCACCGCCGTCGGGACCGGCCTCAACGCCCCCGACGGATTCGGCGCCAAGGTGGTCGACGTCCTGGTCGATCAGACGGGTATCGCCGAATTGCGAACGGCCGTCGACTCCTTCGAGGCGCAGGCAGCGCGCGACGGTCTGGTCGAGGCGTCCGGGGCACTGAAGACCATCGCCGTATCGCTGACCAAGATCGCCAACGACGTGCGCTGGATGGGCTCCGGACCGCTGACCGGTCTGGGTGAGCTGCAGCTGCCGGACCTTCAGCCGGGTAGCTCGATCATGCCTGGCAAGGTCAATCCCGTGTTGCCAGAAGCCGTTACGCAGGTAGCCGCGCAGGTGATCGGCAACGACGCCGCGGTCACCGTCGGCGGCCTGTCGGGAGCGTTCGAGCTGAACGTCTACATCCCGATGATGGCGCGCAACGTGTTGGAGTCCTTCACGCTGCTGTCCAACGTCTCGAAGTTGTTCGCCGAGCGCTGCATCGACGGCCTCGTCGCCAACGAGGACCACCTGCGCGAGCTCGCCGAGTCGTCGCCCTCGATCGTCACGCCGCTCAACTCGGCGATCGGCTACGAGGAAGCCGCCAAGGTCGCCAAGGAAGCACTCAAGGAGCGCAAGACGATTCGGCAGACGGTGATCGACCGCGGGCTGATCGGCGACAAGCTCTCCGAGGAGGAACTCGACAAGCGGCTCGACGTGCTCAAGATGGCGAAGGTGCGCAACGGCGATTGAGGAGGCCGGGGACTAGGACGTGACGGTCTCGGCGCTCTTCTCGCTCGGCACTGAGACCAGCCACCTGATGCCCGGCCAGGCGGTGAGACTGTGCGCCACCAGGCCCAGCGTGACGGTCACGGCCACCACCTGAACGATCAGCGTCTGCTGCTCGATCCGGCCCCGCTCGACGACGAGCAGCCCCAACACCAGCGTGCCGATCCCCCGCGGGCCAAACCATCCGATGAACATGCGGTCGCGCACGGGTAGTTCGCTGCGGAGCAGCGCGAGGCTGACCGCCACCAACCGCACCCCGAACAACGCCACCACCGCGAAAAGCACCACGCGCCAACTGGCGTCGCGCCAGCCCTCGATCACCGCGTAGCCGCCGAACATCGCGAACACCATCAGCTCCAGCAGTTGGCCGGCGGCGTCGGACACCTTCGTCCGTGGCCGCACGCCGACCCGTTTGGCCATGAACGCGAACGCCAATCCACCGGCGAACGCGGCCACGAAACCGCTGCCGTGCAAGCCTTCACCGATCTGGAAGCACACCAGCGCGACGGCGAGGGTGGCCAGTTGCGCCCACGTGTCACTCATCCAGTCACGCTTGCGCGACCGCGCGATCACCAGACCGCCGAGCGCGCCGAGCACCAGCCCGACGGCCACCGACACCACCTCGGTGCGGAGCAGGAACGCCGTCCAGCGGGTGGCGTTGGGGTCGGTCCGCTCGGAGGCCAGGGCCAGCGCCGCCAACGTCGCCGCCAGCGCGAAGCCGTCGTAGAAGCCGCTCTCCGTGGACAGCGCGTGGCGGATCGACTCGGGAATCCGCTTGTCGTCGAGGAGCGCGTCGATCAGCGCCACTTCCGTCGGCGCGACGATCGCCGCGAGGCACACCGCCTCCCACAGTGGCATCACCGGCAGCACCAGAACCGCGGTCACGGTTCCGAGCACGAGGGCGAGCGGAATCCCGATCACCAGCAACCGGAAGATGATCTGACTGCGTTTCATCACCGCGGCGACGTCGAGCTCGGCGGCCTGGTTGAACAGGATCACGGTCAGTGCCAGCTGGGCGACGACTGTGAAGCTGGGGGCATTGGTGCCGATGTCGATCACGTCGAAGACGAAGGGGCCCAGAACGATTCCGAAGGCGACGAACACCAGTGCCGGCGCAACGTACCACCGCTTGATCAGACCGGAGACCACGGAGTAGCACAGCACCAGCACGGTGAGGACGAACGCGGAGGTGGAGTGCATGACGCCGTCAGGCGCCGTTGTTGACGCCGCCGGAGTTGGCCCC
The DNA here is from genome assembly GCA_963846985.1 of uncultured Actinomycetota bacterium. Lineage (GTDB taxonomy): Bacteria > Actinomycetota > Actinomycetes > Mycobacteriales > Mycobacteriaceae > Mycobacterium. The sequence continues at coordinate 145,437 of CAWJYC010000018.1, read as the reverse complement.
GGGGATGTCGGTGATCGGGAAGTTGGGCATTGGCGCCGGCGACGGCGTGTTGGGCAGCGTCGGGATCTCGCTGGGCGGGATGTCGACGAGTTCGTTGGCTGGCGGTCCGTTGTCGCGGCTGCCGTAACTTGAGCCTGGCGCCCGGGGGCCGAGCATCTGCGTGACGGTCACCAGGTGATACCCGTTGGCCTTGAGCACGGGGATGAACTGCTGCACCAGGTCCACCGTCGAGGAGTAGGTGTCATGAAAGAGGACGACAGCACTCGGCTTGACCTGGCTCATCAGCATGAAGCGGGTGGCGCCGGTGTTGGCGTCGTTGGCCCAGTCGAACGGGATGACGTCCCAGTTGATGTCGGCCAGCCCCTGCTTGCCCGCCTCGGCCAGCACCTGGTCGTTGACCAGGCCGCCCGCCGTGCGGACCAGCTTGGGTCGCTGGCCGGTCGCGGCCTCGATCGCGTCGCTGGCCTTGCTGAACTGGGCTGGTACGTCCTCGGGCGGAATCGTCGTCATGTTGGGGTGTTCCCAGGTGTGGTTGCCCAGTTCCATGCCCGCCTGGACCACGCGCTTGGCGCCTTCGGGGTTGGCCGCCACCTTGTTGCCGATCTCGAAGAACGTCGCCTTCGCGTCGTTGTCCTGGAGCACCTTGAGCAGCCGGTCGGTGTAGGGGCTCGGGCCGTCGTCGAAGGTCAGGGCGATGCACTTGACCACCGAGCAGTCGACGTCCTCGGCGGCTTCCGCCGGCGTCGCGATCTTGACGTGCCCGGTCAATCCACCGACGACGACGATCGCCACGCCCGCGCACACGCCGATCACGACGCGCCAGTACGTCCACGACCCGGAGCGAGGCTTGCCCGAGCGACTGGTTAGGTGGGGCGGGCCGCGTGCGCACGGTGGCAGCCTACCGACCCCACCTGGCGACTCGCGCACGCTCGCCCGCGCTCACCGCGGGTCCGCGTGCACGAGTCGCGATGGCGATCAGGGCAGCGCGCCCGGGCTGAATTCCTCGAGCATCTCGGTGACCAGTGCCGCGATCGGAGACCGCTCGCTGCGCAGCAGTGTGATGTGCGCGAACAGCGGGTGGCCCTTGAGCTTCTCGATGACCGCCGCGACGCCGTCGTGCCGACCGACCCGTAGGTTGTCGCGCTGCGCGACGTCGTGGGTGAGCACCACCCGCGAACCGGCACCGAGGCGCGACAGCACCGTCAGCAGGACGTTGCGCTCCAGCGACTGGGCTTCGTCCACGATCACGAACGAATCGTGCAACGAGCGACCGCGAATGTGCGTGAGCGGCAGCACCTCCAGCATGCCGCGCGCATGCACCTCGTCGAGGACCGCGGGACTGGCGAGGCCCTCCAGAGTGTCGAAGACGGCCTGCGCCCACGGACCCATCTTCTCGCTCTCGCTCCCGGGCAGGTAGCCCAGATCCTGACCGCCGACGGCGTAGAGCGGCCGGAATACGACGACCTTGCGCTGGGTGCGACGCTCCAGCACCGCCTCGAGACCGGCGCATAAGGCCAGCGCCGACTTGCCGGTGCCCGCCTTGCCGCCGAGGGACACGATGCCGACCGACTCGTCGAGCAGCAGGTCCAGGGCGACGCGCTGTTCGGCTGACCTTCCCCGGAGGCCGAACACCTCCCGGTCGCCGCGGACCAGCTGCACGCGCTTCTCGGCGTTCACCCGGCCCAGTGCCGAGGAGTTGCCGCTGAGCAGCCGAACTCCCGTGTGGCAGGGCAGGTTTCGCGCCTCCTCCAGGTCGATCTCGCCGTCGGAGAACAGTCCGTCGATCTCCTCGGCCGCGACGTCGACCTCGGCCATGCCGGTCCACCCGGACGTGACGACGTCCTGAGCGTGGTATTCGTCGGCCGGCAACCCGACCGCACCGGCCTTGACGCGCAGCGGGATGTCCTTGCTGACCAGCGTGACGAGCTTGCCCTCGGCGGCGAGGTTGGCCGCGCAGGCAAGGATCCGGGCGTCGTTGGTTCCGGTGCGGAAGCCGGCGGGCAGCACGGTGGGATCGCTGTGATTCAACTCGATGTGCAGCGTGCCGCCTTGAGCGCCAATGGGAATCGGCTGGTCGAGACGACCGTGTTCGAGGCGGAGATCGTCGAACATCCGCAGCGCCTGACGCGCGAACCAGCCCAGTTCATGGTGATGCCGCTTGGCCTCCAACTCGCTGATGACCACGAGCGGGACGACGACCTCGTGCTCGGCGAACCGGTTGCACGCCCAGGGATCGGACAGCAGCACGGAGGTGTCGAGCACATAAGTCCGAACGGGATCAGTCACGTGGCGCTCCTAGGGTTGATGGCCGGCTCGCCGGCGCGGCCCGTGCGGCACCGCACGAACTCCCTCGGTGGAAACCGCGGTACCAGGACCGGGGCCGGTCCCGTCTTCGCCGAAACGACGGGTACCGCCCGGATAGCAGAGCATGTCGGCCATCGAAAACGACGCTACCCCCGCGGCGAGGATTGCGCCGCGCAGGCGCGCCGGGGCCGCCGTGTGACCGCTCGGTTAACTAACGGGAGACGAATTCCGCCAGGGCGGGAGCGTCTTCCACTCCCCAGTCGGCGATCCGGTCGGACAGCACGCGGCGCAGCGCGGCGTCGTCGAAGATGCCCGCCTCGGCGACGACGCGGACCTTGTCCCGATAGGCGTCGATGTCCGCGCCGATGGGCTCGAACGCGCTGGCGCGGCGGGCGATGGCGGCGATCGTCTCGTCCCGCTGGGTGGTCAGGCAGTGCGCGACGAGATTGGCGAAGAACTCCTCGTGCCGCTCCTCGTCCTTCGCGATCCGGCCGACCAGGCTCTTCAGGATCGGCTCGGTGATCTGGGCCTGGAGATTGCGGCAGAACACGGCGTGCGCGCGTTCGAGGAAGGCCATGAACGCCAGCGTCTCGATCTGGGTGTACGTGTCGGCGCGATAGCCCTTCATCACGTGCTGGACGCGGACGTCCTCGTTGGCGCTGGGATCGATCTGGCGCGTCACGACGAGGTAATTGCGCAACGCCACGGCGTGCAGGTGCTCCTCGGCGGTCCACCTGCCCAGCCAGCGTCCCCACTTGTCGTCGAGGATGAAGTGCTCGACGAGCTCGCGGTGGTAGCCGGCGAGGTTGTCCTTGTCGATGAGCAGGATCTCCAGCGCGTCGGTCACGGGCTTGGGGAGCGTCACCGACGACTCGTCCCAGTCCCGGCCGCCGAGGAACGCGAAGTTCTCGCCCTGGTCGAAGGGCACGAAGTCGTGCGCGTACCAGAGTTCTTCGGTGGCGACGTGACGGGCCAGGTTCTCTTCGACGACCGGTTCGAGTTCCAGCGTCAGCGCGTTGGCTACGGGCTTCTCTGCCATGAAACTAACTGTAACCCGTGGACACACGTTCTCCGAAATCAGGCTGGCGGCGTCGGCTACAGGGTCAGGCCCGGGTACAGCGGGTTCGCCACCAGCAGCTCGTCCGACGCGGCGTGCACGCGGGCGGCGGTGCCCTCGGCCAGCACGTACTTGGCCTTCGACGACCCGTCGGGCTGGGTGTTGCTCAGCACCTCCACCACCAGGTCGGCCACCCGGTCGAAGTCGTCGGGACCGAAACCGCGCGTCGTCAGGGCGGGCGTACCGAACCGGATGCCGCTGGTGTACCAGGCACCGTTGGGGTCGGCCGGAATCGAGTTGCGGTTGGTGACGATGCCCGCGTCCAGCAGCGCCGACTCGGCCTGCCGGCCGGTGAGCCCGAACGACGTGACGTCGAGCAGCACGATGTGGTTGTCGGTGCCGCCGGTGACCAGCCGGGCGCCGCGCTTGAGGAAGCCCTCGGCGAGCGCCTTGGCGTTGTCGGCGATGCGCTGGGCGTAGGCCTGGAACGACGGCTGGCGCGCCTCGGCGAACGCGACGGCCTTGGCCGCCATCACGTGCGCCATCGGACCGCCGAGCACCATCGGGCAGCCCTTGTCGACCGCAGCGGAGTACTCCTCGGTGGCCAGCACCAAGCCGCCGCGCGGACCGCGCAGCGACTTGTGCGTCGTGGTCGTGGTGACGTGGGCGTGCGGCACCGGATCCTCGTCGCCGGTGAATACCTTGCCCGCGACCAGACCGGCGAAGTGCGCCATGTCGACCAGGAAGGTGGCGCCCACCTCGTCGGCGATCTCGCGCATCTTGGCGAAGTTCACCCGGCGCGGGTAGGCCGAGTACCCCGCCACCAGGACCAGCGGCTTGAACTCGCGGACGGCCGCGGCGACCGCGGAGTAGTCCAGCAGACCGGTCTCCGGGTCGGTGCCATAGCTGCGCTGGTGGAACATCTTGCCGGAGATGTTGGGCCGGAAGCCGTGGGTCAGGTGGCCGCCCGCGTCCAGGGACATGCCCATCAGGCGCTGGTTGCCCAGCTTGGCGCGCAACGTCTCCCAGTCGGTCTCGGTGAGGTCGTTGACGTTCTTGGCACCGAGTTCGGCCAGGCCGGGCGCCTCGATGCGGGTCTGCAAGATCGCCCAGAAGGCCACCAGGTTCGCGTCGATGCCGGAGTGCGGTTGCGCGTAGGCATAGGGCGCACCGAACAGCTCGCGCGCATGCTCGGCGGCCAGCGCCTCAATGGTGTCGACGTTCTGGCACGCGGCGTAGAAGCGGTGACCGACGGTGCCCTCGGCGTACTTGTCGGAGAACCACGTGCCCATGGTCAGCAGCACGGCCGGCGAGGCGTAATTCTCGCTGGCGATCAGCTTCAGTGAATCCCGTTGATCGGCAAGCTCTTTGCGCGTCGCCTCGGCGATCCTCGGTTCGACGGATTCGATGACCTCCAGGGCGGCTCGGTAGGCGGCGCTCGCGGTCTCGGCGTACTCGGCGCCCAGGGCGGGAGAAGGTGTGGTCACGGACTCAGCGGTCATGGTGTCCAGCCTAAACCGGCTGTCGACGATCGCGATGCGCACGCCCTCCCCGGCGAGCGTGCGACCTCATCCGCGGTCATCGGCGCGTCACGTATGACATCGCGCTCGGCGACCTACGCGACCTCGGCCCGCAGCGCCGACGGCACCAGCGGCTCGTCGAGCAGCCTGCCGAACCGCTCGACGAGGGTGACCTCGGCCGGCCGGGCATCGAGCCAGGCCCGCAGTAGCCGGTAGCCCTCGACGTAGGTGCTGGTGTACGCCCGCCACAGCGGCGAGGACAGGAAGCGCAGCGACTGCCGGGCCCGGGTCTCGCTGGTCAGCTGCCAGCGCTGCAGGAACGCGACGACGTCGTCGACGTCGCGGTGCTCGTCGTGCAGCATCAGCGCGGCGTCCTGCCGGACGTCGGCGAGCGCGGCCGAGGCCCGCGAGATCGCCACGGCCCGGTCCCCGTCGAAACGCAGCCCCAGGTCGGCGTAGATCTCCGCTGCCCATGCACCCCAATCGTCGCCATTCCCCGTCGCTCCGCTCGCCCCGTCCCCAACCGCCGCGTACAGCGCCAGGTCTGCCAGACCCTCGGCCATCAGGCACTGCGGGGTGTTCACCAGGAAGATCGTCTGCTCGGTCTGATTTCGCCCGGCCACTAGCCCAAATTCTTTGCGGCAGTGCTCGGTGTGGTGCCCGGGATAGGACTCGTGGGCGACCAGCCGGGGCAACCCCGACATCTGCTGCTTGAGGTCGGCGTTGACGGCGACCGTCGACCGGTAGCCGCCCTCGTAGTAGTTGAACCCCGACCACGGCTTGTCGGTGACGATCTCGTAGTTGATGGTCTCCGCGTCCGGCAGCGGAAACTCCGCCCGGACCCGGTCGCGCAGCGCGCTGGAGAACGCGTGGATGCACTCCTCCAGCCGGTCCGGTGGAATTTCCTCGCTCGTGCGGTAGCTCTGCATCCGCTCGGCCAGGTCACCGGTTCCGCCCAGAGCCTCGTCGAGCTCGCGATGCGCCTCCCGGTACCGGTCGGGATCGCCCTTGACGATGTCGACGTCGAAGTACTCGTGCACCTCCTGCACGAATCCGACGTCCTCACCGGCGAACTTGCGGCCGGCACACGCCAGCGCCCGCAGGTGGGCGGCGATGTAGTCCTTCCGCTGAAGGTCGAGGCCGTCGGCCCCGGGCAGGTCGGCGATCAACCGCTCGGCCTGGCGGGCGAGGTCGGCGGGGTCGGGTGGCGGCTCGGCGGCGACGAAAGTCCGCAGCGCTTGATCGCCGGTGAAGGAGTCGACGTAGCCCTCCTCCACGCGGTCGAACCGCAGACCGAGGAGCAGGTACTCGCGAATGACGGTGCTTGAGTCCATCCGGTTGGCCATGCCCCCAACCGTAAATGCAACACTGGGCCAATGCCGCGGGCGAGCGAGCCAAGTCCGTACGTCGAGTTCGACCGGAGTCAATGGCGTTCGCTACGCATGTCGACTCCGTTGAAGTTGACCGAGAGTGAGCTTCTGGGCCTGCGGGGTCTCGGTGAGCAACTCGATCTCCTCGAGGTCGAGGAGGTCTACCTGCCGCTGGCGCGGTTGATCCACCTGCAGGTCGCCGCCCGGCAGGCGCTGTTCGCCACGACGGCCGACTTCCTCGGCGAGCCGCAGCAAAATCCCGACCGGCCGGTGCCCTTCGTCATCGGCGTGGCGGGCAGCGTGGCCGTCGGCAAGTCCACCACCGCCCGCGTGCTGCAGGCTCTGCTGGCCCGCTGGGAACACCACCCCCGCGTGGACCTGGTCACCACCGACGGCTTCCTGTATCCGAACGCCGAGCTGTTGCGCCGAAACCTGATGCACCGCAAGGGTTTTCCGGAGAGCTACGACCGCCGCGGGCTGATGCGCTTCGTCACGGCGGTGAAGTCGGGCGCCGACCAGGTGTGCGCGCCGGTGTACTCGCACCTGCTTTACGACATCGTCCCCGGCGAGAAGATGTTGATCCGGCATCCAGACATCCTCATCCTCGAGGGCCTCAACGTGCTGCAGACCGGGCCGGCGTTGATGGTCTCGGACCTGTTCGACTTCTCGGTCTACGTCGACGCGCGCATCGAGGACATCGAGGGCTGGTACGTGTCGCGGTTCCTGGCGATGCGCGCCGGGGCGTTCGCCGATCCGCAGTCGCACTTCCACCACTACTCGACCCTCACCGACGAGCAGGCGGTGTTCGCGGCCCGCGACATCTGGCATTCCATCAACCGCCCCAACCTGATCGACAACATCCTGCCGACGCGGCCGCGAGCGACGCTGGTGCTGCGCAAGGACTCCGACCACTCGATCAACCGGCTGCGCCTGCGCAAGCTCTGATCGCGACGCGCACCCGCGGTGGGCGCGGGTGCGCGTGCGCGAATCGACAGGGGTCAGGCGCGCAACCGGCGCAGCCCGAGGTACTGCAGGTCCGCCATCACCAGCGTGAACACGCCACTGCCAAGGGTCAGCACGATGCCCACGGTCGTCAGCGGCCAGACCCCGGCGAGCACCACGGCGATCGCGGCGACCGTGTAGCCGGCGTTGCCGACGGTCACGACGACGCCGGGAATGCGAACGCTGGCGAGACGCGACGCGGCATGCACCCCGATGCCGTAGGCGACGAAGAAGGCACCCATCGAGTATTCGAGGGCCGGCGTGGTACCCGACAGCTCGGCGATCCTGGGCGCCAACGCGAGGCCCGCGATGCCCATGACGCCGCTGACGACGGCGTCGAGTCGCATGGCGAACCGCAGCAGGGCGTCCTTGGTGGCGGTGTGGGCGGTGGCGGTGATGGTGGTCATGAGACGTCCCTTCGTAGTGGGTGATGGGCCGTTGCGGGCCGCTCGCGGTGACCTCTCGCCACGAACGACCACGCACCGGTTCGCAGGGAGTTCACGTCGGCCGGTGCACTCCGAGCTACCACCGACGATGCTCAGGAGCCGCTGCCAGATCGACCCGCAACGCTGCCAAGAACTGCCAGTCGCAGGTCAGTCCCTCGCGATCGAGATCGACACCGGGGTGCCGCGCAGGTCCGCGGCGATCAGGCGGGCCGCCGCGTTCTGCCAGTTGTGCAGGGAGCGCTGCGGCACCTCGGTGACGAACCACTGCCACGCCTGCTTGGCGACGGGATCCAGACCCGCCGCCGTCGCGTTCTGCGCGTAGGCCCGCACCCCGACGACGTACGGGAAGTACAGCGAGTTGTAGTGCCGCCACTGCTCGGTGACGCCGAAGTCGGCACCGTCGCGCGGCTTCAGCGCTGCAATGCGCTCACCGAGCACCGCCCGCAGTTCGTTGGCCCGCTCCAGCGGCTGGTCGGGCGCGCCGCGACGAGCCAGGCGCTCGGTCACCATCGGTAGCGCGGTCAGCGGGCTGGCGACGAGTTTGGACAGATCCCCGTAGTACCCGAGCGCCCGTCGCGTCAGCCGGGCGAACGTCTCGTCGTCGACGTGGTGCAGTGGGTCGTCCGCCCGCAGGGGCAGCGCGGCCTCGGTGCGGCGCAGGGTCGCTCGGTCGGCCCGCAACGTGGGCGAGGAGAACGCCAGCCGGTCGAGCACCCCGGCGAGCGGGTCGGCCATCGCGTTGATTCCGATCGCGACGGCGAGGCTGGTGAACAGCAATACCGACAGCACGGCACGTTCGTCGGTGACCGCCATGCCGACGAGTACCTGACCGCCGAACAGGACGGCGACGACGGCGCTGCCGGCGAACGAGCGCAGCATGTCGGCCCGCAGCGCCTGACCCTCGTCGAACGAATCCCACAGCGCGACGGCAACTCCCAGCAGGATGACGTCGAAACCGGTGCCCGCCAGCGCCAGCCAGCTCGGCACCAGCCCCAGCGGAATCACCAGGATGGCGTTGCCCAGTGCGAAGAACAGCGTGGCCAGCACCACCGAGCCCGTCACCGAACTGGGCCGTCGCCCGCTGACCAGCATCCTCGCCATCGCCCCGAGCGTGGACAGCGAGATGACGGCGACCATCACCCAGTGCCCGGTGCGCAGCGGGCCGTCGACCGAACCCGCCATCGCGGCGCCCACCAGTGCCAGCGCCGCCACCACCGCGACCAACGCCAGCTCACGCGCCCGGCTGCGCCACGCGTCGCCCGGTCGCGAGAGTTCCATCAGCACCGCGAACCAGGCCACCCCCGGCACGACGGCCAGGTACACCTCGACGTGGCCGAGCGCCAGCGCGAGCGACGGGGCCAGGTGCCGAACGGCGTCGAGTGCGACCACCACGGCGAAGCTGGTCAGACCGGCCGCGGCCAGGACGAGGACCGGCTTGTGGACGTTGCGGGCCAGCAGGTAGAGCCCGAGCCACCAGCTCAGGGCGAACACCGGCGCGGACGACGCAGCCACGGGCTCAGTCTCGCACGGCGCTCAGCTGCCGTAGCGCCTGTCGCGCAGCGTGTAGTCGCGCAGCGCCCGCAGGAAGTCGACGCGCCGGAAGGCGGGCCAGTGCGCTTCGGTGAACCACATCTCCGAATAAGCGCTCTGCCACAGCAGGAAGCCCGAGAGCCGTTGTTCACCGGAGGTTCTGATCACCAGGTCGGGGTCGGGCTGGCCGGAGGTGTACAGGTTCTCCGAGATGGCGTCCACCGTCACCGATTCGATCAGCTGCTCGGCGCTCGCCCCGTTGGCGACCTCCTTGCCGAGCAGCGCGCGTACCGCGTCGGCGATCTCCTGGCGCCCTCCGTAGCCGACCGCGACGTTGACGTGGAAGGCCCCCACCGGGGTGGTCCCGACGGTGCTGTCGACGGCGTCGCGCAGTCGGCGCGCGGGCTCTTGGCCCAGCAGTTCGAGGTCGCCGACGGTGCGGACGCTCCAGTGGTTGATGGGGGCGCAGATCTCCTCGACGACGTCGGTGATGATGTCGATGAGCGAGGCGAGCTCGGCGGGGTCGCGCTGCAGGTTCTCGGTGGACAGCAGATACACCGTCGCCATGTCGATGCCGGCCTCCTGGCACCAGCGGAGCATCTCGGCGATCTTCGCGGCCCCCATCCGGTAGCCGTAACTGACGTCGGCGTGACCCTCGTCACGCGCCCAACGGCGGTTTCCGTCGCACAGCACTGCGATGTGCCTTGGCAGTTGGGATTTCGACCGCGCCAACTGGTGGCGCAACCGCGCCTCGTAGACCCGGTAGGCCGGTTCCTTGAGTCGCGGGGGAATGAGTTCCACGAGGATCAAGACTACTGTGATGTTCGAGTCCACCCATGCCAGATAGCGGAGGTGACATGGCCACGTCGATCGATACGACCGACTCGGATCGCCCGCCCGTCACGCATCGGGAGGCCGAGGATCTGCCGGAGGCCGTCGCCGATGGAGTGGCGCAGATCCTGGGCAGGCCACGCGCCCGCGGCTGGATTCACCTCTACTCCGCAATCGTCGCCACGATCGCCGGCGCAGCGCTGGTCTCGGTGTCCTGGACGCTGGAGGGCACCCGCGCCGGGCTGGCGACGCTGCTATACACCTTCACCATCGTCGCGATGTTCACGGTCAGCGCCACCTATCACCGGGTGACGTGGGTGTCGCCCACCAAGCGCAAGTGGATGAAGCGCCTCGACCACTCGATGATCTTCGTGTTCATCGCGGGTAGTTACACCCCGTTCGCCCTACTGGCTCTGCCGTCGGATCAGGGCATGGTGCTGTTCTGGATCGTATGGGCCGGAGCGCTCGCGGGCGTGCTGCTGAAGATGTGCTGGCCGTCGGCGCCGGCGTGGGTGGGCGTCCCGCTGTACCTGCTGCTCGGCTGGGTGGCCGCGTTCTTCATCGTTCCGATCATGCATGGCGCGGGCGTCGCGGCACTGGTGCTGCTCGCCGTGGGCGGCGCGCTGTACAGCGTCGGCGGCGTGCTCTACGGGCTCAAGTGGCCCAACCCGTGGCCGACGACCTTCGGTCACCACGAGTTCTTCCACGCCTGCACGGCGGTCGCGGCGATCTGTCACTACATCGCGATGTGGTTCGCCGTCTTCAGCGGCTGACCGCGATCAGAGCTGGCTGATGTTCTCCGGGCCCCAGTAGGCCTTCATCGCGGTGATCCTGCCCTCGTCGTCGAACGCCATGGTGCTGATGATCTCGATGCGGATCCGGCCGCCTTCGCCGAGATCGATGGTCAACGTCCAGAAGAACGCCGCCTCGTGGCCGAGCGCCCGAAGCGTGACGACGTCGGTCTGCGCCTTCGCGCCAAGGGCGCCGGCGTAGAAGCCGTGGATTGCCTGACGGCCGATGTGCACCTCGCCACCGACCGGGTCCTCCACCGTCGCGTCGTCGGCGTACAGCGCGGCGATGTCGTCGATCCGGGCCTCACCGACGAGTTCGAGGTAGCGCTTGACGTTCTGGGTGATCAGCTCGGCACTCGGCATGAGCGGCACGCTACACGGCCGCGCGGAGCGCAGCGGCGAGATCCGTGGCGCTGGTGACCGGCAGGTCGCAGACGTGGCCGCGGCACACGTAGGCGGCGTCACGGCCCTCGACGCGGTCGCGGCCGAGCAGCAACTCCGACGAGTCGATCGCCCCTCCCACGACGATCGCACCGCCCGGTGCCAGGCGGCGCGCGGCGGCCAACAACTCCGAGCCCGCGGGGTCGCAGGCCACCGCGATCTGAATCGGTCCGCGTAGGTCGGCCTCGGCGATCCCCAGCCAATGCCCGCCTGAGCGAGGCGCTTTCACCACGATGGGCGTGGCGGCGGCCAACGCGGCCGCGGCTGCGGCCCCATACTGGTCGGCCCGTTCCGGCCCGACCAGGTGCGCAGCCAGTAGCAGCGCCTCGGTGATCAGGGACGCGCCCGATGGCGTCGCACCGTCGAACGGATCCGACGGCCGAACCAGCAGCCGTTCGGCATCGTCGGCGGTGTCGAACCAGCGGCCGTCCGAGTCGGGATCGGTGAAGTGCTCGAGCGCCGCGTCCAGGAGGCGGCCGGCCGCGGTCGTCCAATCGGGGTCACCGGTCAGCTGGTGCAGCGTCAGCAGCGCGGTCGCCAGCGCGGCGTGGTCCTCCAGGATGGCCGCGCTCTCCCCCACCCGCGCGCCCAGACTCGCCCGTCGCAACCGCCCATCGACGACGTGCAGCTGCAGGACCGAGTGCGCGCAATCGATTGCTGCAGTGAGCAATTCAGGCCGGTCGAGGGAGATGGACGCCTCGGCCAGCGCGGTGATGGCGAAGCCGTTCCAGGCCGTGATCACCTTGTCGTCGCGACCGGGCTGCGGGCGACGGAGCCTCGCGTCGAGCAGCGCCGCGCGGACGCGATCGAAGCGTTCGACCGAGTCGGGCTCACCGCGCAGCTGCAACACCGAGGCGCCGTGCTCGAACGTTCCCTTTTCGGACACGGCGAAAAGCGTTGCTGCCCAGGCGCCGTCGTCGTCACCGAGCACGTCTCGCAGCTGAGCGGGCGTCCACGCGTAGGTCAGCCCCTCCACCCCGTCGGCGTCGGCGTCCAGCGACGAGGTGAACACGGCGCCGTCGCGAAGATCGCGCAGCAGGAAGTCCGCCGTGTTGCCGGCCACCCGTCGCGCCAGGGGATCGTCGGTCCGCCGCGCCAAGTGCGCATACACCCGCAACAGCAGCGCGTTGTCATAGAGCATCTTCTCGAAGTGCGGTACCACCCACGCGTCGTCGACGCTGTAGCGGGCGAATCCGCCGGCCAACTGGTCGTAGACGCCGCCGCGGGCCATGGCGTCACACGTCCGCGCCACGGTCGCCAATACCGCACTGGAACCGGTGCGTTCGTGGTGTCGCAGCAGCGCCTCCAGCAGGGCCGCCGGCGGAAACTTCGGCGCGCGACCGAATCCCCCGCCCACCACGTCTTCGTCGCGCAACACGGCGGCAACGGCGTGGTCGCAGATCGCCGGCTCCAGCGCGGGCCCACCACCGGGCAGCCCGGACGCCATCGACCTGAGCTCGCCGGCGATGTCGTCGGAGGCCTGCTCCACTTCGGCGCGACGGTGTCGCCACGTGTCGGCGACGGCGTCTAGCAGCTGCCGGAATCCGTCCCTCGGGTAGTACGTGCCGCAGAAGAACGGTCGCCCGTCCGGCGTGAGGAAGCAGGTCATCGGCCAGCCGCCCCGGCCGGTCAGCGCGACGGTCGCCGCCATGTATACGGCGTCGAGATCGGGCCGTTCCTCGCGGTCGACCTTGATGCAGACGAAGTCGGCGTTCATGGCGGCCGCGACCTCGTCGTCGGCGAAGGACTCGTGGGCCATCACGTGGCACCAGTGACACGCCGCGTATCCGATCGACAGCAGGATCGGCACGTCGCGGGCCACTGCCTCGTCGAGGGCCTGAGGCGTCCACTGCTGCCAGTGCACGGGGTTGTCGGCGTGCTGGCGCAGGTAGGGGCTGGTTGCCCCGGCGAGCGAACCGACGGGGAAGTCGGACGGCCCGAGGGCGTCAACCCCCACCGTCGGGACGCCCACCCGTCGCCAAGCCGGGATCACCGGGCTCCCCGACGGTTCCCTCGTCGAGGGCCTGATCGGGTTCGGGATGCTCGGGGTCGAACGACTCGGGCAGCTTCTTGAGGTGCCGGTTCATCGACCACACGAGCAGGAACGTGCCGATCAGCAGGATCACCACCAGGACGAGCCCGAATGGGCTGGCCTTGCCGAAGTCCGGTCCGGTGTCGCGCGGGGTGCCGTCGGCGAGGAGGCCGGCGATCGTGACGAAGGCGTCGGTCACGGATCGATCCCGGCGAACAGGTCGTCCTCGGGCAGCGTGACCGGTATGCGGGACCGCGCGAGCTCGAACTCCTCGGTCGGCCACAGCCGCTGCTGCCACTCCAGCGGCGTGGTGAAGAAGAAGCTCTTCGGGTCGATCTGCGTGGCGTGCGCCAAAAGGGCCTCGTCACGCGTGGTGAAGTACTTGGCGCACTCGACGCTGGTGGTGATCCGACTGGCCGTGACGTCCAATTCCGGATCCCAATCCTTGAGCCACTTCTCGAACGGACCCACCTCGCCGTGCTTGGCGAACTCGTCCTGGAACAGCTGCATCCGCTTCCGGAGGAAACCGTGGTTGTAGTACAGCTTCGACACGCTCCAGGGCTCGCCCGCGTCGGGGAAGAGCCGGTAGTCCGCGGCCGCCTCGTAGGCGGCCACCGACACCTCGTGGCAGCGGATGTGGTCGGGGTGCGGGTACCCACCGTGCTCGTCGTAGGTGGTCAGCACGTGGGGCTTGAACTCGCGGATCGATCGGACCAGCCGTTCGGTGGACTCGGCGAGTGGCACCAGCGCGAAACAACCCTCCGGCAGCGGCGGCAGCGGGTCGCCCTCGGGCAGCCCGGAATCGATGAACCCGAGCCACTGATGTTCGACGCCGAGGATCTGAGCGGCCCTGGCCATCTCGTCGATCCGGATCTCGTGGATCCGGCCGCGCACCTCCGGGAGGTCCATTGCAGGGTTCAGGATGTCGCCCCGCTCGCCGCCGGTGAGCGTCACCACCTTGACGCGGACGCCCTCGTCGACGTAGCGGGCCATCGTGGCGGCGCCCTTGCTCGACTCGTCGTCGGGGTGGGCGTGCACCGCCATCAAACGCAGTTCGCTCACGTGTGCCTAACTCTTCGATACCTGGTTGCTCGAGACATGGTCGTCAGGTTTCAACCACTCGGAATGCCCCTATAGTTCCAGTCCTAGTCCAATCATTCGAACCAGACCCACGCGGACCGTCGTACCGAGGAGCGTTCAAGAAGTCGTGATCGAGCGCCCCGCCGCCCGCTACGGGCATCAACGGCTGACCAGCCCGTCCCGCCGCCGGTTGGTGGTGGTCGTCTTCATCGTCGTCGTGGCGGCGGCCGTGGCCCTGGCCGTGGTGGCGTATCAACGGCTGGGCACCAGCGAGGTCAAGGGCGAACTGGGCGGCTACCAACTGGTCGACGCCGACACCGTCCAGGTGACCATGAGCGTCACCAGGAAGGACCCGTCGCGCCCGGTGGTGTGCATCATCCGGGCCAGGTCCCTCGACGGCGCCGAGATCGGCCGCCGGGAGGTACTGGTGCCGCCGTCGGCGCAGACGACGGTGCAGGTCTCGGCGGTGGTGAAGGCCACCCGGCCACCCGTCGTCGGCGACGTCTACGGCTGCGGAACCGACGTGCCGAGCTACCTCGTCGCACCCTGACGACGTTTGATCCACGAGTCCGTCGGGCAACCACACAGAGAACGCCGAACAGCCAATTCGTGAAAACCGGTTGTCTCGGCGGTGCTAGGATGGCTGACGTACACGGTTCCGAATGGAGCCGTGTATTGCTGCTTTAATGCGCTGCTCAGCGCCTGCGACCGCGGCAATCCACGCAGAAATTTTCAACGCTGACAGTGCGAGACGAAGACAGGAGCGCGACGACATGACCGATACCCAGGTCACCTGGCTCACCGAAGAGGCATTCGACCGGCTCAAGGCCGAGCTCGACCAGCTCATCGCGAACCGACCGATCATCGCCGCCGAGATCAACGACCGCCGCGAAGAGGGCGACCTCCGCGAGAACGGTGGCTACCACCAGGCGCGTGAGGATCAGGGCCAGCAGGAGGCCCGCATCCGCCAGCTTCAGGAGCTGCTCAACAACGCCAAGGTGGGCGAAGCCCCCAAGCAGTCCGGCGTGGCGCTGCCCGGCTCGGTCGTCAAGGTCAAGTTCGTCGATGGTGGGGACGTCGAGACGTTCCTCATCGGCACCCGCCAGGAGGGCGTGACCGACGGCAAGCTCGAGGTCTACTCGCCGAAGTCACCGCTCGGCGGCGCGATCATCGATGCCAAGGTCGGCGACAAGCGCAGCTACGTCGTCCCCAACGGCAGCACCATCGAGGTCGAGCTGCTCAGCGCGGAGCCTTACCACTCCTGACCTGATCCCCGCTCGGGCGGTGGGGTGATCTACGGTCCGTGCATGGCGCAGATCGCGGAGGACCTCTTCCTCCTCCTGCTGGACAACGCGACCGCGCAACCCGCGCTCGAGCGCGCCCGGCGGGAGCGGGTGCTGGCCGCCGCGGTGTTGCTCGACCTGGCGTTCGCGTGCCGCGTCCGACCGGCAGCTCCCGGTGATGCCGTGCCGGCGGGCAATCTGATCGCGCTGCAGTCGGGTGCTGCAACGGACGCCGTCGTCGAACCCGCATTTCAGCTCCTCAACCAGCAACCGCTGTCACCGTCGCGGGCCGTTGCCAAGGTGAGCCGGGACGTCCAGCAGAACCTGGCGATTCACCTGGAACGGCTCGGCCAGCTCAGCCGCGTGCGGGTGCCCTCCAAGCGGTTCACTGCGCGCTACGCGTGGCCCATGACCCGGCGCGACCGGGTGGCCGCTGCGCGCAGCGACCTGATGGCGGCCCTGTTCGACCGGCAGCCGCCGACACCCGCGACGGCCGCCATCGTCACCGTGCTGCACGCCGCCGACGGCCTCGGCGCGCTGCTGAGCCTCAACGATCGCGGCTGGCGGTGGGTGCACTCCCGTGCCACCGAGATCGCCAGCGGCAGCTGGGTCGACGAGTACCCCACGGCATTGGCCGAGGTGAACCTCGCCGTCACCGCGTCGGTGCTGCGCTCAACCCTGACGTAGCGCCTGATCGAGATCACCGAGCAGGTCTGCGGACTCCTCGATGCCGACCGAAAGCCGGACCAGGTCGTCGGGCACCTCGAGCATCGAACCGGCCGTGGAGGCGTGAGTCATCGCGCCCGGGTGCTCGATCAGCGACTCCACGCCGCCGAGCGACTCGGCCAGGATGAAGATCTCGGTGCGCGCGCACAGTCGCTTCGCCGCCTCGACACCACCGCTGAGCCGAACCGACACCATGCCACCGAAACCGGACATCTGCCGCGCGGCGACGTCGTGGTTGGGATGACTCGGCAGGCCGGGGTACAGCACCTTGTCGACCGCGGGGTGCTGTTCGAGGAATTCCGCGACCATGGCTCCGTTGGCGCTGTGCCGCTCCATCCGCAGCGACAGCGTCTTCAGCCCACGCATCGTCAGGTAGGCGTCGAACGGGCTCGGGACGGCGCCGGCACCGTTCTGAAGGAACGCGAAGGCGTCGTCGAGTTCCTCGTCGTTGGTGAGCAGCGCGCCGCCGACGACGTCGGAGTGTCCACCGATGTACTTCGTCGTGGAGTGCAGCACGATGTCGGCGCCCAGCGCCAGCGGCTGCTGCAGCGCCGGCGAGGCGAACGTGTTGTCCACCAATACCTTCGAGCCCGAGTCCGCCGCCAGCTGGGCGATTCCGGCGATGTCGGCGATGGTCAGGATCGGGTTGGTGGGCGTCTCGACCCAGATCAGCTTGGTCTTCGGGGTGATCGCGTCACGCACGGCGTCGAGATCGGCCTGCACGGCGGGCGTGTACTCGATGCCCCAATGGCTGAAGACCTTGTCGATCAGACGGAACGTGCCCCCGTAGGCGTCGTTGGGAATGACGACGTGGTCGCCGGGACGCAGCACGGCGCGCAACGTGCAGTCGGTGGCGGCCATACCCGAGCTGAACGCCCGCCCGAAGGTGGCACCCTCGACCGCGGCGAGGGACGCCTCCAGCGCCGCGCGGGTGGGATTGCCGGTGCGGGCGTACTCGAAGCCGCCCCGAAGGCCACCGACCCCGTCCTGCGCGAACGTGGAGCTGGCATAGATCGGCGGGTTGACCGCGCCGGTGGCCGGGTCGGGCCGGTAGCCGGCGTGAATCGCCCTCGTCGTCGGACCGTAGGCGCGGAACGCATCCGCCTTGGAACGCTGCTCACTCATCGCCGTTCAGGGTAGTTCAGGGTGGTTGTGCCGAGTGGCCCTGGTGTAGAACCAAGAGCATGCCCACCACGATCGAAAGTCTCCTCGACCTGGACTCGCTGCTGTCCCCAGAAGACCTCGAGCTGCGCACGATGGTCCGGCAGTTCGGCGAGCAACGCCTGCGTCCCCACATCGCCGAATGGTTCGAGAAGGGCGAGGTGCCCGTGCGCGACCTCGCCGTCGAGATCGGCAAGTTGGGTCTGCTCGGCATGCACCTGCAGGGCTACGGCTGCAGTGGATCGTCGGCCACCGCGTACGGGCTGGTGTGCCAGGAACTCGAAGCCGTCGACAGCGGGCTGCGCAGTCTGGTCTCCGTACAGGGCTCACTCGCCATGTTCGCCATCCACCGCTGGGGCAGCGAGGAGCAGCGCGAGCAGTGGCTGCCCGGGATGGCCGCCGGTGAACTGATCGGCTGCTTCGGGCTGACCGAGCCGGACTTCGGCTCCAACCCCGGCGGCATGCGGACCACCGCCCGCCGCGACGGCTCGGACTGGATCCTCAACGGGTCG
Source organism: uncultured Actinomycetota bacterium (assembly GCA_963846985.1). GTDB lineage: Bacteria > Actinomycetota > Actinomycetes > Mycobacteriales > Mycobacteriaceae > Mycobacterium. Next base: position 127,351 of record CAWJYC010000018.1, on the reverse strand, counting down.
AAGATGTGGATCACCAACGCGTCGATCGCCGACGTGGCGATCGTCTGGGCCCGCGCCGAGGAGGGCGTCGTCGGGTTTGCCGTCCCCACCTCGACGCCCGGGTTCAGCGCCAGGGAGATGACGCACAAGATGTCGCTGCGGGCCTCGGTCACCTCGGAGTTCAGCCTGGACGACGTTCGGCTGCCCGACGACGCAAAGCTGCCCGGCGCCCGCGGCTTGTCGGGACCGCTGGCGTGCCTGTCGGAGGCCCGGTTCGGCATCGTGTTCGGAGCCGTTGGCGCAGCGCGCGACTGCTTGGAGACGGCGCTTGACTACGTCGGCACCAGGGCGGTCTTCGACAAGCCGCTGTCGGGCTACCAGCTGACGCAGGCCAAGATCGCCGACATGGCCGTGGAGCTCGGCAAGGCGCAGCTGCTGGCGCTGCACCTCGGCAAGCTCAAGGACGACGGGAAGATTCGGCCCGAGCAGGTCAGCGTCGGCAAGCTCAACAACGTCCGCGAGGCGATCAAGATTGCTCGTCAATGTCGAACCTTGTTGGGCGCCAACGGTATTACGTTGGAGTACCCGGTGATCCGCCACGCCAACAACCTCGAGTCCGTGCTGACCTACGAGGGCACCTCGGAGGTGCACCAGCTGGTGATCGGCGAGGCGCTGACGGGCGTCAGCGCGTTCCGCTGACCGACACCGTCGACATCAGCTTGTCGGCAAAGGTCTGGCCCCTGCGGTCCCACAGCGGCCACAGGTAGCCGATGCCCAGCGTCGCGACGTTCACGGCGTGGGTCAGTTGCCGAATCACCGCGCGCCAGAAGCCGATCGGCCCGCGGGTCGTTGCGTCGACCACCCGGATCCGCAGCAGCGACTTACCGATGCTGGCGCCCGAACGCCCCTGGCGCAGGCCGAAGTTCCACAGCGCGTAGCCCAAGCAGGCCACCCAGCACGCGGCGAAGCACCACCGACCGGTCGTGGTGGCACCCGAGTCACCGCACTGCGAGCCGAGGTCCCGCACCGATGGGTCGCCGTCGCACAACCGGTTTCGCGTCAGCCAGACCAGTGCGACGGCCAGAGCGGTGAGCGCGACGATCGGCAGCCAGTCGAGCACGGTCGCCACGACTCGTCGCCACCACGGCGCGTGGGTTGGCTTTTGGACGTCCTTGGGTGGCACCACACGACGCTACCGAACGACGCCGATGAGCGGGTTACAGCCCGACGCAGACCGTCTTGATCAGCTTGTCGACTCCCGACTGGCGCTTGGGATCCCATAGCGGCCACAGCACGGCGACCAGCCAGGGCACGAAGCAGACGGCGTAGGCGACGATGTAGATCAGTTCGCGTCCGAATGACTTGCCGAAGCCGATCGGCTGACCCGTCTCCTCGCCGACGACCTTGAACTTCATGATGCCCTTGCCGAGGCTCGAGCCCGTCTTGCCCTGCTTGAGGCCGAGGTTCCAGATCAGGTAGGCCAGCGAGATCACCTCGAGGACGGTGTAGATCGTCCACGCCACGCCCGTCGGGCCGTTGTTCCCCGTGGCGCAGAAGTCACCGAGCTGGTACTGGGAATCGTCGGTGATGCAGACGGTGTCGACCCTCTGCATGGTCACCAGGAAGATCGATCCCAGTCCCGACAGGATGGCGATAGGGGCCCAGTCGATGAGCCAGGCGAGTACGCGGGTCAGCCACGGGGTGTACTGCTCGGGGCCCGGCCCGTACCCGTAGCCGGTTGGCTGGGGCGACTCGTACCCGCCGCCGGGCGGAGGCGGAACGTAGCCACCCCCGGGTGGCGGCGGTGGCGGGTAGTTGCCCGGCGGAGGCGGAGTTGGTCGGCGGGTTGGTCGGCGGGTTGGTCGGCGGGTTGGTCGGCGGGTTGGTCGGCGGGTTGGTGGGCCGGTTGGTCACTGTCGGTCCTTCGCTGTCGGGGCGTGACTAGGGCGTGAGCGGCGCGACCTGGCCGCCGGTCAACGTCCGGTAGGTGTGCACCAGGAACAGCGCGGCCACCGGACCGGCGACCAGCAGGCCGATGCCGCAGAGCAGCGCCCCGACCACGACGATGACGCCGATGATGAGCCATGCCAGGAGCACCTGGACGAAGTTGGCCTTCACGATGTCGATGCTCGCCTTGATGCCGTCGACCGGCGCCAACCCGCGGTCCACGATGGACACCGTCGTGAAGATCGTGAAGATCGCGACGACCAGACCGGGAAGCACGCAGAGCAGGGAACCGATGGAACTGGCGATACCGACGATCACGCTGGCGATGAGTACGCTGCCGACGTTGCGGGGCTTGAAGAACGAGCCGATCTGGACCGGTTGGCCATTGGCGATGTCGAGCAGTCCGGCGTAGTAGGCCGCCGAGACCGCTCCCGACGCCACGAACAGCACCAGGTAGCCGATGATCGACACGATGATGCTGGCCGCCCCGAGACCCGCCCCGAAGGAGTAGCTGAAGCCGCCGTCATACGAGTCGTACGAACTGGTCGAGGTGGGCGCCAAGGCTCCGGCCGCGAACACGATGAGGCCGTAGATCGCGCCGAGCACGATCGCGTAGACGAGCGTCGGCACGATCAGCGCGGCGGCGTTCTTGCTGAACTTGTTCCACGCCCAGCCGAACGCCTCGCCGATGTTGACCTGTGGGCCACCCGCAGGCTGATACCCGCCGTAGCCGGCCGGCGGCGCGCCGTAGCCGCCGGGAGGTGGTGGCGGAGCGCCATAGTTGCCCTGAGGTGGGCCGTATCCACTTGGGAGCGAACCATATCCGCCCGGCGGTGGAGGCGGCGGTGCGCCGTACCCACTCTGCGGCGGTGCGCCGTACCCACTCTGTGGCGGTGCGCCGTAGCCGCCCTGCGGTGGCGGGGTGCCATAACCCTGCGGCGGTGGCGGATAGCCACTCGGCGGAGGCGGGGTGCCATAACCCTGCGGCGGTGGCGGGTAGCTACTAGGAGGAGCCGGCGGCTGGTCGTCACCATCCTGGGGCGGCTCGGGAGGATTGCTCACGGTCGTGTCACCTTTCGGCTGATTTCGGTTCGGGTTCGATCGTCGAATCCGGTTGCTAGCTAGACGTATAACGCGGTGAACGGTGCCATCGGCAGGTTGCGTACGACGAACCACGCAGCCACCAGAACCAGGGCGACGGCAGCAGCCCAGCGATGGTGCTGCCAACTCCAGACGCGTCGAGCGACGATGCGGCCGTACGTCCACGCCCCAAAGGCCCAGAGCAGCAATACCACCGACACCAACCCCAGCGCGTTGAAGCGGGCGGCGCCAAGGACGTCGCCGTGCAGGAGGCAGGAAATCATCCGCAGACTTCCACACCCTGGACAGTCGATGCCCAACAGCGCCTTCGTGGGGCACACCGGCAGCGGCCCCCCGGGCGACGTCGGATCACCCAACCAGATTGCGCCACACAACAATCCGGCCGCCACCGCTACACCGAGCGGGGCTCCGAGTGCAGTGGTGGCCGACGGTCGGCGCGTGTCCAGCATCGACGCGCTGGTTACGAGTAGGAGAAGGCGCTGGCGCCGACGACCAGCGTGAAGATCAGGTAGATGACCGCGACGACGACACCGGCGATGGCGCCCCACATGGCGAACTTCTTCGCGTCGGCCGCGGCTTGTTGCGCTTCGGCGTACCGGCCCTGGCCCCAAAGCCCGGATACCTGGGTGGCCTTGACGATCGACACGATGCCAAGGGGAAGGCAGCAGAGCACCGTGACGAGAATGCCCCAGACCAAGTTGTTGTCGGGCTGTCCCGTCGGCACGCCAGGTCCGCCCGGTCCCGGTGGTGGCGGATAGTTACCGGGTGGAGGTGGGGGGTAATTACCGGGCGGGGGCGGCGGATACTCGGTCATGAACGCCTTCCAGTGAGCAATTTGCTGGGCCTGAGCGCTGTTACCCTACCTGAGAAGTCGCTCCGAGAGACGTCCAAAAAGCAAACAAGATTACCCAATCAATCGGGGTGTCAAACCTGTATTAACTTGCCTTCGCTAACAAATTCGTCCAGCGAACGTCAGCGGCGCGTCGTTCCGTCCGACAGGTAGCCCAGGAGGTCGTGACGGGTCAGCACCCCAACGGGTTTGCCCTCCTCGACCACCATCACCGCGTCGATCTCGCGCAACTCCTTGGCCGCCGAGCTGACGAGTTCACCCGCTCCGATCAATGGCAGGGCGGGGCTCATGTGCTGCGCCACGGCGTCGGCGAGCTTTGCCCTGCCCTCGAATACCGCGGACAGAAGTTCGCGCTCGGAAACGCTTCCCGCAACCTCGCCGGCCATCACGGGAGGCTCCGCACCGACCACGGGCATTTGCGAGACGCCGTACTCGCGAAGGATTCCGATGGCGTCGCGCACCGTCTCCGACGGGTGGGTGTGCACCAGGTCCGGCAGGGCGCCGGACTTGCCCCGCAACACGTCGCCGACGGTCGTCTGCTCGATCGACCCGTCGAGCCGGTCGCGCAGGAACCCGTACGAAGACATCCAGTCGTCGCTGAATATCTTTGAGAGATAACCTCTTCCGCCATCGGGCAGGAGCACGACGACGAGCGCGTCCGGGCCGGCCCGCTCGGCGACGCGGACGGCCGCCACTGCTGCCATTCCGCAGGACCCGCCGACCAGCAGGGCCTCCTCACGGGCCAGTCGACGGGTCATGTCGAACGAGTCGGCGTCGGACACAGCGATGATCTCGTCGGTCACGGTGGGGTCGTACGCCGACGGCCAGAAGTCCTCACCGACGCCCTCGACGAGATACGGCCGTCCCGTGCCTCCGGAGTACACCGACCCCTCGGGATCGGCACCGATGATCTTCACCGGTCCCTCCGGCCGATCCGCAGACACCTCCTTGAGGTAGCGCCCGGCGCCGGTGATCGTTCCGCCGGTGCCCACCCCGGTGACGAAGTGGGTGATCTTGCCGTCGGTGTCAGCCCAGATCTCGGGGCCCGTCGTCTCGTAGTGACTCGCCGGGCCGTTGGGATTGGAGTACTGGTCGGGCTTCCAGGCGCCGTCGATCTCGCACACCAGCCGATCCGAAACGCTGTAGTAGCTGTCGGGGTGGTCCGGGGGTACCGCCGTCGGCGACACGACGACCTCGGCGCCATACGCGCGCAACACGTTTCGCTTGTCTTCGCTGACCTTGTCGGGACAGACGAAGATGCACTTGTAGCCGCGCTGCTGTGCCACCAGGGCCAGGCCCACGCCGGTGTTGCCTGACGTCGGTTCGACGATCGTGCCGCCCGGGCGCAGCTCACCACTGGCCTCGGCCGCGTCGATCATCTTGACGGCGATGCGGTCCTTCGAGCTGCCGCCCGGATTGAGGTACTCGATCTTCGCGGCCACGGTCGCGGCACCTTCGGGCACAACGGAGTTCAGCCGAACGAGAGGGGTGTTTCCGATGAGCTCACTGACATGACCCGCGATTCGCATGCTTCCATCGTGTCAGGCGCGCAGTCGCGTTACCAGGTCGCCTCTCGGATGTAGTCGCCGATCTGCTTGAGCGAGCGCGTCGCTTCCTTCACCGTCGGCGCCGCCAGCTGGAAGACGTGCATCTGACCAGGCCAGATGTGCACCTCCACCGGTACGCCCGCCGCGGCGAGCATGTGCGCCGCCTTCCGCGCATCGTTGAGCAGAACCTCCGAGCCGGAGACGTGAATGAGGGTGCGCGGCAGCCCGGTCTCGATGTGGTCGAGCGGTTCGTAGACCTCTTCGGGCTTGCCGTCGACGACGTGCCGCTTGGCCGCCGCCTCGATCAGCTCGACCAGCGCGCCGAAGGCCGACGGCGGGAACATGGCGTCGGACCCGATGTTGGGGTGCTGCGTCCGCCCCTCGTTGTCGATCTCGAACAACGGCGACATGGTGACCACTGCCGCCGGCAACTCACCTTCGAAGTGCAGGCGCTCGGCCAGCGCGAGCGATAGGTATCCGCCTGCCGAATCGCCGGCCAACACGATCTGTTCCGGCTCGTATCCCTTGAGCCGCAACCACTTGTAGGCGTCGTAGCAGTCGTCGATCGCCTCGCCGATCGAATGCTTGGGAATCATCCGGTAGTTGACGACCAGCGCCGGGCTATCGGCAAACCGCGACAGCGCGGTCACCAGTCGGCCGTGCGTGTTCGCCCCGCACGTGAGGAACGCCCCGCCGTGGAGGTAGAGAATGACACTGCGCTTGCCGTCCGCCGGCAACACGCCAGCGGCCCTGATCAGCTTGGCCGTGCAATTCGGCAGCGCAATCGTGGCCCGGACCGTGCCGGGGGCCGGGCGCATGGCACGAGCAACGAAGTCGACGACTCCGAACGGCCACGGCATCTTCGGCACGTGGCTGCCGATCGCGATGGTGGGCCTAATGGTCATCATGGCGCCCAGAGCAAACAACCGTCCGGCGAGGCTCGGCCCGTCCTCGGTGATCTCTACGGGCGCCCCGTCGCTTACCGGGAACCGCCTGGCCTTGGGCGGCCTAGCAGGGCCGATGGCAGGTCTCGGCGACCTCGATACCTTGCTCGGTGCGGTCATCGCCACCACTTCCTACGCCGTTGTAGTGCCCTGTCGAAACTGTGTACAGCCAACTGGGTAACTTAGCTTGACACTTAGCGGAATGTTCAACAATCGAAGAATCCAAACTCGTACCGGACTTGATACCGCACCGTGACCGCCAGGCCTCCCACGGCACGCGGATATCCAGCGAAGTCGCCCTTAAACTGGTGACGTGGTCATTCGTGCTCCGCGTAGGTCGACCATTGCCCTGGCAGCGGCCGCCACGCTCGCGTCGACGGGTTCGGCGTACGTCGGTGCGCGCAACCTGCTGCACGTGCAGGCCGACCAGGCCCGCCAGGTCATACCCAAGTCGTGGGACATCCCGCCGCGGGCCGACGGCGTCTACTCCCCCGGCGGCGGGCCGTCCGAGAAGTGGCACCGCGGGGTGCCCTTCGATCTGCATCTGATGGTGTTCGGCGACTCCACGGCAACGGGCTACGGCTGCACGGTGGCCGACGAGGTACCCGGTGTCCTGATCGCCCGCGGGCTGGCCGAGCAGTCCGGCAAGCGGATCCGGTTGAGCACCAAGGCAATCGTCGGGGCCACGTCGAAGGGCCTCTCCGGACAGATCGACGCCATGTACGTCACCGGTCCCGCGCCCGACGCCGCAGTCGTCATGATCGGCGCCAACGACGTCACGGCCGTCAACGGCATCGGCCCGTCGGCGCGCCGGCTGGGGGCGGCGGTGCGCCGACTGCGCACCAGCGGAGCCGTCGTCGTCGTGGGCACCTGCCCCGACTTTGGGGTGATCACGGCGATCCCGCAGCCCCTGCGATTGGTCGCCCGGACCATCGGTCTGCGCCTCGCCCACGCGCAGGCGGCGGCCGTCCGCGAGGCGGGTGGCGTGCCGGTGCCCTTCTCGGACTTGCTGGCACCGGAGTTCCAGAAGGCGCCGGAGGTGTTGTTCTCCGAGGACATGTTTCATCCCTCCGCCGCCGGCTATGCGCTTGCCGCCCAGCAGTTGCTGCCCGCGCTGTGCAAGCAACTCGGCGAATGGACCGTCGACGCCGATGTCGAACCGGCGCTCGAATCGCGTGCCGGCACCGACGCGATGCTGTCCCGCGTCGGCGGCATCACGCGGTTGTGGCGACGCACGACGGGCGTACCCGCGCCGATCGTCGCATCGGTCACCGGTTAGGTTCGCTGTAGTCACGCTGCACCTTGACCAAGGAGTCCGTCATGCCCGAAGCCGTCATCGTCTCGACCGCCCGCTCACCGATCGGACGCGCGAACAAGGGGTCCCTGGTCGACATGCGACCCGACGACCTGGCCGCCCAGATGGTGCGGGCCGCCCTGGACAAGGTGCCCTCCCTCGATCCCCGCGACATCGACGACCTGATCATGGGCTGCGGTCAGCCCGCCGGTGAGGCGGGCTTCAACGTCGGGCGGGCGGTCGCCGTCGAACTGGGCTACGACTTCATGCCCGGTACGACGGTCAACCGGTACTGCTCCTCGTCGCTACAGACCACGCGGATGGCGTTCCACGCGATCAAGGCCGGCGAGGGCGACGCGTTCATCTCCGCAGGTGTCGAGACCGTCTCGCGCTTCATGAAGGGCAGCGCCGACGGCTGGCCCGACGCCAAGAACCCGAGCTTCGGCGACGCGCAGGCGCGGTCGGACCAGGCCGCGCTCGGCGCGACGGAGTGGCACGACCCGCGCGAGGACGGCCTACTGCCCGACGTCTACATCGCGATGGGTCAGACGGCCGAGAACGTGGCGCTGTTCACCGGGATCAGCCGCGAGGACCAGGACCACTGGGGCGTGCGCAGCCAGAACCGCGCCGAGGAGGCCATCAACAGCGGCTTCTTCGAGCGCGAGATCGCGCCCGTGACGCTGCCCGACGGCACCGTGGTGTCCAAGGACGACGGCCCCCGGGCCGGGACCACCTACGAGAAGATCAGCCAGCTCAAGCCCGTCTTCCGCCCGAACGGCACCATCACCGCCGGCAACGCGTGCCCGCTGAACGACGGCGCGGCCGCCGTGGTGATCATGTCGGACACCAAGGCCAAGGAGCTGGGGCTGACGCCGCTGGCGCGCATCGTGTCGACGGGCGTGTCGGGTCTGTCGCCGGAGATCATGGGCCTCGGCCCCATCGAGGCGTCGAAGAAGGCGTTGGCGAAGGCCGGCCTGACGATCGACGACATCGACCTCTACGAGATCAACGAGGCGTTCGCCGTGCAGGTGCTCGGCTCGGCGCGGGCGCTCGGCATGGACGAGGACAAGCTCAACGTGTCCGGCGGCGCGATCGCGCTGGGCCACCCGTTCGGCATGACCGGCGCCCGCATCACCGCCACGCTGCTGAACAACCTGACGACGCACGACAAAGCCTATGGCTTGGAGACCATGTGCGTCGGTGGTGGCCAGGGCATGGCGATGATCATCGAGCGCCTCTCCTAGCCCTCTCCTAGCCCTCTCCTTCGCCCTCGAGTGTGCTTACAGATCGCAGATTCACGACTTCATGCGATCTGTAAGCACACGGGATTCCCAGGCCCGCCGCACGCGGTCCAACACCTCTGCCGGCCGGTTGGCCTTGGCCACCCGGACCACCTGCCAGCCGAGTTCATGGACGTGCTCCATGCGAACGATGTCCCTAGCGAACTGGGCGGGGTCCGATCGATGGTGGTCGCCGTCATACTCGACGGCCAATTTGATGTCGTCCCATCCCAGGTCGAGGAAGTAACGCGGCCATCCATCGACTCCGCCCACCGGAATCTGCGTCCGCGGTCTGGGATAGTTCGCCCGAATCAGCAAGAGTCGCAACCACGTTTCCTTCGGAGATTCGGCACCCCGGTCGTAGAGGTCGAAGACCGTCGGCAACCGTCGCGACCCAGGCGAACCCGGATGTAGTCGCGCCACCTCGAGCACGGCCTCGGCGTCGAGACCGGTGGCATTGCCGAGCGCGTCCACCCGCGCGATGCATTCCTCCATCGACCCTCTGCGGCCAAGGTCGAAAGCCGTCCTCGCGGGCGTCGCGACCCACATGCCATCGACCTTCTCGAACTCGTTGTCCAGCAAGCGTTCGCGGCGGGTCAGCAATCCCCGCGCCGGACGCGCATTCGGCCAAATTAGTTCGATGGGCACGTCGTCGGCGATCCAGCGACTGCCGTGCATCGCGGATGCTGCCAGTCCACAGATGACTCCGTCACCGTAGGTCCACAACCAGGCCCCCACGGTTCGCTGCCGCAGAGTGGGTTCGATCCCGCGCGGCAGATAGATGTCGGGATAGAGCGCCCGGTAACGCGTCCGCAGCTGATGCTTGTTCGCGACGCGTCCGTTGACGAGTGCTTCGCTGCCGATGAACGGATCTGCTTCGTCGTACATGCTTGGCAGCGTGACGTCGGATCCCGACGCCAACGGTCATCGAGTGTGCTCACAGATCCCGGTCTGTGCATTGATCGCGATCTGTGAGCACACTCGATGCGGTGGGAAGGCCGGGAATGTCAACGCGAACCAGAAAGCCCGTTCGCTGTCGCGAACGGGCTTCCCGGGGTGGGGCTGCTAGTCGTTCTGGAAGTAACTGAGCAGCCGCAGGATTTCGAGGTACAGCCACACCAGCGTCACGGTCAGGCCGAGCGCAATGCCCCAGCCCGCCTTCGACGGAACGCCCGCCCGCACCATCTGGTCGGCCGCGTCGAAGTCGATCAGGAAGCTGAACGCCGCGAGCGCGATGCACAGCAGCGAGAAGCCGATGGCGATCGGTCCGCCACTGCGCAGACCAAAGCCCTCGCCGCCGCCGACGCCGAACATGGCGAGGACGAAGTTGAGCAGCATCAGGGCCATCACACCGAATAGGCCGGCGATGAGCATGCGGGTGAACTTCGGCGTGACGCGGATGGCGCCGGTCTTGTAGACCACCAGCATTCCGAAGAACACGCCCAGCGTGCCCACGATCGCCTGGGCGATCATGCCCACACCACCGGTGGAGTAGACGTTGGCGATGATGAACGACACCGCACCGAGGAACAGGCCCTCCAGCGCCGCGTAGCTCAGCACGATCGCCGGGTTGTCCTGCTTGCGACCGAACGTGGCGATCAGCACCAGCGCCAGCCCGCCCAGCGCGCCGACCAAGGAGAACGGTGCGGCCAGCGCGACGTTGCCCTGCACCAGGAAGTACGACACGGCCGCGACGGCCGTCAGCACCGCGAGGGTGATGCCGGTCTTGGTGACGACGTCGTCGATGGTCAGCGGCCGCGACACCTGGCTGGACTGATCGATGTATGGCTGTGCGGCGTACGGGTCGGCCTGTACCGCTGCCGCGCCGTAGCCGGCAGCACCGCCACCGAATTGGGCATATCCGCCTTGCTGCTTGGGCATGGAACGGAATACCGGGTTGCTGCTCTCGCGCACCGTCGGTTCCTCTCGTGTGCTGTGGTCCGTCGGGGTGACGAACGGGGTCTAACTCTGGCTGTCGAACTGTCACGTCAAACTATGACGAACATTGACTCAACGTGCGGCGACTCGGACCGGTTCCCGGACTTTTCGCCGAATCTGTGAACTTCTTGAGAAAGGTTACCCGTGTCGTTGAGCCCCCGAGGTCACGATCTAGATTGCATGCCGTGGCAGAAAACGAGGATGTCCTAGTAAATGTGCGTGACGGCGTCGGCGTCGTCACGCTGAACAGGCCAAAGGCCATCAACTCGCTCACGTACGGCATGGTCGCCAATCTCGAGAGGGCGCTCAGCAACTGGGAACGCGACGATTCGGTGCACTCCGTGCTGCTCACCGGCGCGGGCGAGCGCGGCCTGTGCGCCGGTGGCGACGTCGTCGCGATCCATCACAGCGCCCAGGCCGATGGCGTCGAGGCGCGGACGTTCTGGCACGACGAATACCTCCTCAATGCCCACATCGCGCAGTACCCCAAGCCCTACGTCGCGATCATGGACGGCATCGTGATGGGCGGTGGCGTCGGGGTCGCCGCCCATGGCAGCGTCCGCATCGTCACCGACACCACGAAGATGGGGATGCCGGAGGTGGGCATCGGCTTCATACCCGACGTCGGCGGCACCTACCTGCTGTCGCGGGCGCCAGGCCGGTTGGGCCTGCACGCCGCGCTGACCGGCGCCCCCTTCGCCGGCTCCGACGCCATCGCAATGGGGTTCGCCGACCACTTCGTCCCCCACGATCGGCTCCCCGACTTCACCGCGGCGCTGTTCGCGGACGGCGCCGAGGTGGCACTGTCGGCGTTCGCCATCGATCCGCCGGCGAGTCCGCTTGCAGCGCAGCGGGATTGGATCGATGAATGCTATGCCGGCGATACGGTACTCGACATCGTCGCCGCGCTCCGCGACCGGGGGACCGACCCCGCCACCGCAGCCGCCGACCACATCGCCGGCCGCTCCCCCATCGCCGTGGCCGTGACACTCGCAGCAGTGCGCCGGGCTGCGCACCTCGAGACTCTGAAAGACGTTCTGCGCCAAGAGTTCAGGACGTCGTGCGCCGCATTGCGCTCACACGACCTCGTCGAGGGCATCCGGGCGCTGCTGATCGACAAGGACCGCAACCCGCAATGGTCACCATCGACCCTGGCATTGTGTTCCCAGGATCTCGTCGAGGCGTACTTCGCGCCGGCTGATCCGGACCTGACGTTCCCCACCGAATGAGAAGGAGTGGAGCATCAATGACCTACCGAAGACGACGACGAGTGAGGATCGCAGCGAGGTACGAGCAAGGACCGGAGCGAGGAGGAGTCAAGCAATGACGTACGAGACGATACTGGTCACCCGCGAGGGCCGCGTCGGAACCATTACACTGAACCGCCCCAAGGCACTGAATGCACTCAACAGCCAGGTGATGGTCGAACTGACCACCGCAGCAGCCGAATTCGACGCTGACGCCGGCATCGGCGCGATCATCGTGACCGGCAACGAGAAGGCCTTCGCCGCCGGCGCGGACATCAAGGAGATGGCCGAACTGTCGTTCGCCGACGTCTTCGCCGTCGACTTCTTCGCGACGTGGTCGAAGTTCGCCGCCACCCGCACCCCCACCATCGCGGCCGTCGCGGGATACGCGCTCGGCGGTGGCTGCGAGTTGGCGATGATGTGCGACCTCCTGATCGCCGCCGACAGCGCCAAGTTCGGCCAGCCGGAGATCAAGTTGGGCGTCCTTCCCGGCATGGGCGGCTCGCAACGGCTCACCCGTGCCATCGGCAAGGCCAAGGCGATGGACCTGATCCTCACCGGACGCACCATCGACGCCGCGGAGGCCGATCGCAGCGGTCTGGTATCACGCGTGGTGCCGGCCGACTCGCTGCTGGACGAAGCCAACGCCGTCGCCGCCACCATCGCGGGCATGTCCCTGTCGGCGGCTCGGATGGCCAAGGAGGCCGTGGACCGCGCGTTCGAATCGACGCTCGCCGAAGGACTTCTCTACGAGCGGCGACTGTTTCACTCGGCGTTCGCCACCGACGATCAGACCGAGGGCATGGCGGCCTTCACCGAGAAGCGCCCACCGAGGTTCACGCACCGTTAAAGTGCGTTCGTGACGGACACCACGAGTGCTTCGCGCGGGAGAGCAAACCCGAGACCGAGACCGAACCGGAGCCGCCGAAGCCGGACTGGTGGGTCCGGCATTACACGTTCTTCGGTACGGCGCTCGGTCTTGTCTTCATCTGGCTGTCGATGACCCCGTCGCTGCTCCCGCGCGGTCCCCTGTTCCAGGGCTTGGTCAGCGGCGCGGCGGGCGCGATCGGCTACGGGATCGGCGTCTTCAGTGTCTGGCTGGTCCGCTACCTGCGGTCGAAGAACACCAGCCCGCCGGCTGCGAGGCGGGCCTGGATCGCCCTGGTCGTGGTCGGCGTGATCGGCCAGACGCTGGCTATCGTCTGGTTCCACGTCTGGCAGGACGACGTGCGGGACTTCATGGGGGTGCCGCGGCTCGGATTCTGGGATCACCCATTGACGGCCGCGCTGTCGCTCGTGTTCCTCTTCGTGTTCGTCGAACTCGGCCAGCTGGTCGGCAGACTGGTGCGCTTCCTCGTTCGTAAGCTGGAACGCCTTGCGCCACCGCGCGTTTCGGGCGTCGTGGTGGTGGCCCTGCTGCTCGTCCTGACCGTCGCGCTACTCAACGGCATCGTCGTCCGGTTCGCGATGACCACGCTCAACAACACGTTCGAGTCGGTCAACGACGAAGTGGATCCGGACTTCGCCGCGCCCACGACCCCGCTGCGGTCCGGTGGTCCGGAGTCCCTGGCCACCTGGTCGTCGCTCGGTCACCAGGGCCGCGTCTTCATCGCCGGCGGTCCGTCGGTCGGCGATCTCACCAAGTTCAACGGCGCTCCGGCCATCGAGCCGATCCGCGCCTACGCGGGGCTGAACTCGGCCAAGGGTTTCAAGGCCGCCGCCGAGCTCGCCGCCAAGGAGCTGCTGCGCACCGGCGGGCTCGACCGCGCGGTGGTCGCGGTGGCCAACACGACGGGCACCGGCTGGATCAACGAGGCCGAGGCGTCGTCACTGGAGTACATGTACAACGGCAACACCGCGATCGTGTCGATGCAGTACTCGTTCCTGCCGAGCTGGCTGTCGTTCCTGGTCGACAAGGAGAACGCCCGCCAAGCCAGCCAGGCCCTGTTCGAGGCCGTCGACGCGTTGGTCCGCGCGATGCCGGAGGCCCGGCGCCCGAAGCTCGTGGTATTCGGCGAGAGTTTGGGCTCGTTCGGGGGCGAGGCACCGTTCCTGTCGCTGAACAACCTCATCGCGCGCACCGACGGCGCCCTGTTCTCCGGTCCGACGTTCAACAACACCATCTGGACGCACCTGACCGCCGACCGCGATCCCGGCTCACCGGAGTGGCTGCCCATCTACGACAAGGGCGAGAACGTCCGGTTCGCCGCGGCATCAGCGGATCTGGCCCGACCGCCCGGCCCCTGGGGGGAACCGCGCGTGGTGTACCTCCAGCACGCGTCGGACCCGATCGCATGGTGGAATCCCGATCTCCTGTTCGCCAAGCCGGATTGGCTGCGCGAACCCCGCGGCTCCGACGTGTCCCCGGAGATGGAGTGGATTCCGGTAGTCACCTTTCTTCAGGTGTCCGCCGACATGGCGGTGGCCGTCGACGTGCCCGACGGCCACGGCCACGTGTACGTGCGCGACGTCGCCAACGCCTGGGCGGCCATCATGCAGCCGCCGGGCTGGACGCCCGCGAAGACGGCTGCGTTACGGCCGCTGCTGCGCTCCGACGAATGACTCGCCGAGCCGGTCCAGCACGCCCGTCGACTTCAGGGCCTGGTAGCCGCCGATGACGTCGGTGGCGCGGTGCAGGCCGAGGTCGACCAGCGCGGCCGCGGCCAGGCTGGAGGTGTAGCCCTCCGAGCAGAGCACGATCCAGCGGACGTCGTCGTCGACGGCCTCGGGCCGGCGCGCGTCACTGGTGGGGTCGCAGCGCCATTCGAGGACGTTCCGTTCGATCACGAGTGCGGCCGGGACGTCGCCCTCCTCGGCCCGCTGCGCGGCCGGCCGGATGTCGACGAGCAACGCACCGGCGGTCACGGCGTCGGGTACGTCGGCAGCCGCGATGCGGGTCAGCTTCGCGCGCGCGGCGGCCAGGACGGCGTCGATGCGGCTGGGCACTAGTCCCCCTCGGGTTTGTCCGTCAGCTCCGTCCGTTCCCGACGAAGCGTGCTCCGTTCGGTGACACCGTAGTACGACATCGCCGTCAATGGAGGCGAGTACGCGTGCACGCTGAGAGTCGGGGTGTGAATCCGCTCGCGCTGCTGCACCTGATCCGACGGCGCCCACACGACGTCGTGCACCCACCCCAGGGGGAAGCCCGCCTGATCGCCGGCGGTCAGTCGACGCCGGCGCAATGCGCCGCCGTCCCAACGGGTTTCGACGAGGGCGCCGGAGACGACGGTGACCGCACCCAGCGACCCGCCATGGTCGTGCAGTTCGGTCGAACGCTCCGGCACCCAGCTGATGAGCCAGACGTCGAGCTCGTCGTCGCCGTGCAATCGGGTGAACCAGCGCTCGTCGGTGGGTGGCCCGCCGGCGGGCAGGACGTGGTCGTAGCGGCCCGACAATACGTGATCAGCGGCGACGTCGGTCGCCTGCAGCAGATCGGGGATGCGGAGCCGGGTGGGGGCGACGACGGACGTGAAGGCAACGGACATGTATCAGAACTCCAGGTAAACCAGGAAGTGGGGAACGGTCGGGGGGCGGGCGTCACGCCCGACAACACTCCCGACACTCACGACCGACGGTCCGTTCCAACACGTTGGCGAGTGTTGCATAGATTGGCGTCATGCGCAGCTACCCGATTCTCGCCGTGGCAGCCGTGGCAGCCGTTCTCGCCGGCTGCTCCTCGGGATCCGGCGGCGGCGGCACCGCCGCATCGTCAACGACGTCACCGAGCCCCCCGACGACCACCGTGACTGCCACGACCACCCTGCAGACGCATACGGCCGCGCCGGGTGCGACCGGGGTGTCCCCGGGTGGCGTGACGACCGCGCTCGGAACGCCCGCGGAGTCGACCGAGGACGAATACTTCCAGGCCTGCCACGCTGCGAAGGCCTGGATGGTGCAGCGGGGCGGTGACCAGAAGACGCAGTTCGAGCCGTACCTGGAAAGCCTGCAGAAGTCGGACGCGGCCGGACCGGGCACCTTCGGCAGCCCGTGGTCGCAACTGGCCCCGGCCCGACAGTCGGCGGTCATCGTCGCGGCCGAGGCCGCCGCGGACGATCTGTGCGGCTGACGCACTTTCAATCACGGCTGTCGAAAGACGCCGGGTCGCCCGAGTAACGCCAGCGAACGACCGCCGCCTCCGGTCCACGATTCGGCCGGAAGGCACCGCCGACGCGTCGGGATACTAAGGCGCGCAAACAATTAGCGAAGCTACTCGTTGTGGCCTTCGTCACAAAGTTCGGTACTATGTGTCCCTCATCACTATTGGAGGGTCAATGATCGGACCAGAGAACGGCAAGCTCCGGCAACCCCGGACAGCTTTGCCGCCTAGCGCCGGCGGGTCGATCAACGGCACCCGCGTGCTGATGGCCCTGCTGCTCTTCGTGATCGCCGTCGGCGCCGTCATGGGTGTGGTCGTGGCACTCTCAAGTGGTCAACCGACCATCGCGCTCATCATCGGCCTGGTTGCCGCCGCCTTCTTCGCCCGGGTCGGCTGCTAACCCGCAACTCCGAACACCAGGCAGAACGGATGTCCGGCCGGGTCCCGATAGACCCGGAAGTCGTCTTCGCCGATCGCATCGGTGACCCGGGTCGCCCCTAGCGCCAGTACCTTCGACTCCGCATCGTCGACGTCGGAGACCTGCACGTCCAGGTGAAACTGCTGTGACCCACGCGGATCCGGGAACGACGGCGGTTCGTGTTCGGGCGCGCGTTGGAACGCCAGCCGCCTGCCGCCCGGTTCGTTGAGGACCACCCACGTGTCGTCCTCCACCTCGATGTCGCCGCCGATCAACTCGGCGTAGAACGCGGCCAGCCCGCGCGGATCCTTGGTGTCGAGGACGACGGAACGCAATTCTCCGATCATGTTCGGCAGGGTTGCCGTTTCGGCGCCGATCTAACGCAGCGAGAATGACGTCATGCGAGTTGCGCTTTGTCTCGGCAGCGGCGGCGCCCGGGGGTACGCGCACATCGGGGTGATCAACGAGGTACGCGACCGCGGGCATCAGATCGTCGGCATCTCCGGCTCCTCGATGGGCGCGCTCGTCGGCGGCTTGGAGGCGGCGGGCAAGCTCGACCAGTACACCGAGTGGGCGACGTCGCTGACGCAACGCGCAGTGCTGCGGTTGCTCGACCCCTCGCTCACGTCTGCCGGCGTGCTGCGGGCGGGGAAGATCCTCGATGCCGTCCGCGAGGTCCTCGGCGAGGTGGTGATCGAGCAGTTGCCGATCCCGTACACCGCAGTCGCGACCGATCTGATCGCCGGCAAGTCGGTGTGGCTGCAGCGCGGACCGGTCGACGCCGCCATCCGCGCATCGATCGCAATCCCCGGCGTGATCAAACCGCACCTGCTCGACGGTCGGCTGCTTGCCGACGGGGGCATCCTCGACCCGCTGCCGATGGCGCCACTGGC
Organism: uncultured Actinomycetota bacterium; assembly: GCA_963846985.1. Taxonomy (GTDB): domain Bacteria; phylum Actinomycetota; class Actinomycetes; order Mycobacteriales; family Mycobacteriaceae; genus Mycobacterium. The sequence goes on along the minus strand of CAWJYC010000018.1, from coordinate 109,817 downwards.
AGCGGTCAACGCCGACCTCATCATCGCCGTCAGCCTCGGCGGCAACGACCCCGGCCGAACCGCGCCCGGAGCCGAGCCCGAGCCGGGACCCACCACCGAGCTACTCAACCGAATGTGGCGCAGCACAACGGCTTTGCTCGACACCTCCACCGCCCGCACGCTGCTCGACACTCCTGCCGCCAAGACAGTGCTCAGCCGCTTCGCCAACGACGGGGTCGAAACCGACGATCATGACGACCACACCGAGTCGTCGGTCCCGCGGCTCGGCGGCTTCGAGGTACTCAACCGCGCCATCGACATCGCTCAGTCAGCCCTGATGCGGCACACTCTGGCGGCCTACCCGCCGGACCTGCTCATCGAGGTGCCCCGCACCGCGGCGAGAAGCCTGGAGTTCCACCGCGCCGAGGAAGTCATCGAGATCGGTCAGGAACTCGCGGCCGCCGCGCTGGACACCGTGCTGCCGCGGTCCTCACACACCTAGGAACCGGGCGATCCGCGCCGCCTCCCGCCGGCCCTGGGCGCGGCCGGCCTCAGCCGACGGAAGCCGGCAGGCCGGATCGAGGGCGTTGGGCCCGAAGGCGGTGAGCGAGGCGTCGTCGGCGAAGACGGCCGCTGCCTCGCCCGGGAAGGCCGCGATCTCGGCCGCGGCGCCATCGCCGAAGGGCGACGGCGCCGTCGGACTCGACGGCACCAGCACGACCAGGGCGTCGCAGTCCGACGCGACGGACACGTTGATGCTGCTGGCAACGCCGCCGTCCATCAGGCGGCGGGCGCCGACCGTCACCGGCGGCCATGCGCCAGGCACCGCGCAACTGGCCGCCACGGCGTCGACGAGCGGAATTCCGGAGTCGCGATCGATCACGATCAGCTCGCCCGTGCCGACGTCGACGGCGGTCAGCCGGAGCTCTCGGGCGGGCCACTCCCAGGATGGCAGCCGCTGCTCGATCACGGCGCGCCGCAGCGGTTCGGCCACGGTGTCGGCGGAAGTGGCGATCGCGCCGATGCGGCGCAGCCTCTCCGCCGGTGTGGCAGCGGGCACCGCCAACGCCGTCGCGAACCGGTCCAGGAGGTCATCGATGGTCGCGCCGGGGTCGAGCTCGTGACTGTCGGCCGACACCTGGGCGGCGAAGAGCCGGTCGAGGCCGGTGCCGCTGCCGATCTGGGCGGCCACCGTTGCGCCGGCCGACGTGCCGAGCAGAACGTCGGCGTTCAGCAGGGCCCGCGCGGCGTCCGGCGCCACGTCGGCGATGCCCAGCAGGAGTCCGGTCTCCCACGCGATGCCGGCGAGTCCGCCACCGGCCAGCACGAGTCCACGTTTCGTCACAGCAGCCGAGTGTGCCACCGTAGAGTTCACGCCGTGCTCCGACGCCTCGCGCTCGCCTCCTGGCTGGCGTCGGCCCTGTCGCTCATCGGCTCGCCAACGGCTCTCGCCGAACCACCCGCTCCCACCGCGCCGATCGTCCCCGCTCCCGTCGAGCCAACCAACGTCGACGACCTCAAGGCCGACGCCACCGCCTGCTTCGACAGCGGCCGCATCCTCGACGAGCCCTTTGACAGACTCCCGGCCCGATCATGAAACTCGTTGACGCGCAATTCACTTCGGCGGCCGACTTCGCGGCCCCGCAGCGGGTGATGCTCGAAGCGCAGGGCTACACCATCATCGCCAACCTCGGCGAAGAGCCGTCCGAACTACCCGGCGGCTCGGCGGTACAGACGTACCCGCTACCGAACCCGTTCTACCGAATTCCGTGAAGCAATTGGTTGGACAGTTCCTCGAGCGACTGGCGGGCATAGCCGAGCCAGAGCCTGCCGAACACGGGCAGCGCCGGCGCAGCGAACCGGGAGCGCGGATGGATGGTCCAGCGCCACGTCACCTTGGTGCCCGTGCCGACGGGGTCGAAGCTCCAGAGTCCCTCGACGTGGTCGACCAGCGGCGCCATCGCACCACGCACGTCGGACAGCGAGTAGCCGAACGCGGTCGGCGGGTCGTAGCGCGTGAGCAGCTCGCGCATGCTGCCGCCGCCGGTCAGCAGCACGGTGCGACTCTTTCCAACGGCGTCCCAGTCGCCGGTCTGACCGGTCACCGCCTTGATGGGCGGGATCGGTCCATACCAGCGGCGGAAGAGGGCGGGAAGCGGAATCGGCACGGTTCCGTCGAAGGCGGCTTGCGGTGACACGGGTATCGCCCGTGATTGCTCGACCACCAACGGTTGCGCCATGATGGCGATGGTACTCCCGGGTACCGGGGTGCGCGACGAAAGGGAGTGGCATGGTTGAGACGATGCGGGCGCAGCGGTTCTACGCCGACAGCAGGCGGATTGCGGTGGAGGACGTTCCGATTCCCGGACTGGGCCAGGGCGAGGTACTGGTCAAGGTTGCGTTCTGCGGCATCTGCCATTCCGACCTGAGCCTGATCAACGGTACGTTCCCCTCCCAGCTGCCGGTGGTGACGCAAGGCCACGAGGCCTCCGGCACCATCGCCAAGCTGGGTCCCGGCGTCACCGGTTGGGCGGAGGGCGACCGGGTGGTGGTGGCCGCCGGCCGCCCGTGCCTCGAGTGCGCGAACTGCCGGCGCGGCGACCTCTCCAACTGCCTGCGGATCCGGCTGATGGCCTTCGCCTACGACGGCGCCTGGGCGGAATACACGGTGGCCCAAGCGTTCGGCCTCACCAGGATTCCGGACAACGTGCCACTGGAGCAGGCCGCCATCCTGGCCGACGCGGTGTCGACGCCATACGGCGCGGTGATCCGGACGGCCGGGGTCGGCATCGGCGAATCCGTCGGGGTCTGGGGCGTCGGCGGTCTCGGCACTCACATGGTGCAGCTGGCCCGACTCGTCGGTGCCGCACCGATCATCGCCGTGGACGTCAAACCCGCCATCCTGGACCGCGCCCTCGCCGTCGGCGCCGACTATGCGTTCGACGCCCGCGACGCCGACCTCCCCGCCAAGATCCTCGAGGCCACCGGCGGCCGCAATCTCGACGTCGCGTTCGACGCGGTCGGCCTGACGTCCACCTTCGAGCAGGCGTTGAACAGCGTCACCGTCGGCGGACGGCTGGTTGGCGTGGGGATGAGCGCGGACACCCCATCGATCGGGCCGACGTCGATCTTCAATCTCTTCAAACGGCAGGTGCTCGGTCACCTCGGCTATCAGAACGCCGACATCGGCACGCTGGCCAACCTGGTGTCGTTGGGCCGCCTCGACCTGTCGCGGTCGATCAGCGCCATCGTGCCGCTCGAAGACGTCGCCGACGGCATCGACAAGCTCGAGCGAGGCGAGGGCGATCCGATTCGAATCCTGGTGCAGCCGTGAACGATTTGGCTGGCCGCGTCGCGTTGCTCACAGGAGCGTCCGGCGGCATCGGAACGGCGCTGGCGCGCCGGCTGACGGACGAGGGCGTCGACCTGTGCCTGTCGTACGGCAGGCACGGCGAGGACGCCGAGGTGGTAGCCGAGTATGCGCGCGAACGGGGCCGACGGGTCGTCGTCACGTCCGCCGACCTCGCCGATCCGAAGGCGCCCGCCGAGTTGGTCGCTCGTGCCGTCGGCGAACTCGGTGCCGTCGACCTCCTCATCGCCAATGCCGGCACCGCGGAGATACGTGGTTGGCAGAACATCGAACTCGACTCGTGGAACGCCACGTTGGCGGTCAACCTCACCGCGCCGTTCCTGCTGGCGCAGCAGGTGCTGCCCGCGATGATCGAGCGTCGTTTCGGCCGCATCCTGTTCGTCTCCTCGGTTGCCGCCTTCACCGGTGGCGTGGTGGGTGCCCACTATGCGGCGAGCAAGGCCGGACTGCACGGGCTGATGCACCACCTCGCCCCGCGCGTCGCGGCCGACGGCGTCACGGTGAACTGCCTGGCTCCCGCCCTGGTGGGTCAGACCAAGATGTTCCCCGCCGATCTCGAGACCGGCTCCCCGCCGGTCCCGATCCCAGTGGGACGCATCGGCACACCCGTCGAGATGGCCGACATGGCGGTGACGATGCTGCGCACCGGCTACCTCACCAACAAGGTGATCACGGTCGACGGCGGCTTGCTGCCACGATAGGTCAGCGTAGGTGGGGAGCCGCCTTGCCACTAATCAGCGGAAGGTCGAGATAGGTGGCGATCCCGGGCGCCGCGGCGCACACCGCGGGGATCGAGTTCACGCAGTGCGCGGCCGTCGCGACGATTCCGTTGTTGCTCTTCAGTCCCGCCTCCACGCTCTCGGGCTGGAAGCCCTTGATGGTGACGGTGAAGTCCGGCTGGCCGCGCACCTCCATCTCGTACCGCTCCCCGGCCGAGCCGAAAGTCCATGCGGGATCAAGGTTTTCCTGCCCCATGAACCAGTTGACCGTGACGCGGACGACGACGTCGTCACCGACGAGGGCTTCCCAGTGGAACTTGCGTCCCGCGACCTGCCCCGGCTGGATCGCACCCATCGGCGAGTCGATCGGCGCAGTGGCGACCGCGATCTCCTGGGTGGCGCGGATCTTCGGTTCGGCCGCGAATCCCATCTCGTCGACGCACATCCGCACGGACTGGATGAAACCGCCGTCGAGCAGCTTCTGCATCGGACCGGTCAGCGCCTTCTCCGGCGTGTCACCGAAGCCCATCACGTACCGCAGCACGTCGGGCGCGTCGTACGTGCGCAGGTCCGAGAACTCCTCTGCCCGAACGAATGTCACGCCCGTCGACATGATCGAGAACACCAGCGGGAACTTCTCGCTGATGCCGCCCGGCGCAATGCCGGTGCCGTGCAGGGTGACGCCGCCCTCGATGGCGGCCGCCCGCAGCGGTGCCGCCTCCGTCTCCCCCGGGTAGAACCAGCCGACCGGCGTGACGACGTTCTTGCCCGAGCGCAGCAGCGCCAGCACCTCGTCGGAGTTGGGCATCAGTGGCGAGTACACGACGGCGTCCGCGTCGAGCGCGAGGATCTCGTCGACGTCGTTGGTCGCGGTCACGCCCAGCGCGGCCCCGCCAACGATCTCGCCGACGTCCTTGCCGCTCTTGGACTCCGAGTGCACCCAGCAGCCGACCAGCTCGAGGTCGGGATGCTCGAGCACGCCCTTGATGGCCGCGATCCCGACTCCACCGGTCGCCCACTGCACCACTCGCAACGCCATCGGTGAATCCTCTCGCCGCGGAACTAGAACGTGTTTCAATAACCTGTACACCACGTCACGGCGTGAGATCGGCCATTCGAGTCATCTGCCACCGGGCGGGTCAACGCAGCGTCGCGAAGGGATGACCCATGGTCAGCAGCAAGAACAGAGTGTTCGTCGTTGGGGTGGGGATGACGAAATTCGAGAAGCCGGGTGGACGCGTAACTCGCGAAGCGGACCACGAGTCGGGTCGGGAGGGGTGGGACTACCCGCAGATGGCGAAGGAGTCCGGCACCAAGGCGCTCGAGGACGCCGGAATATCCTACGACGCCGTCGAGCAGGGGTACGTCGGTTACTGCTCGGGCGACTCGACCTCCGGCCAGCGGGCCCTCTACGAACTGGGCCTGACCGGCATCCCGATCGTCAACGTCAACAACAACTGCTCCACCGGATCGACGGCCCTGTACCTGGCGGCGCAGTCCATCCGCGGCGGGCTGGCCGACTGCGTCATCGCGCTCGGCTTCGAGAAGATGCAACCCGGCGCGCTGAGCGGTGGCGCCGACGACCGAGAGTCGCCGCTGGGCAATCACGTCAAGGCGCTGGCCGCGATCGACGAATTCGCTCTTCCCGTGGCGCCGTGGATGTTCGGAGCCGCGGGGCGTGAGCACATGAAGAAGTACGGCAGCACGGCCGAGCACTTCGCGAAGATCGGCTACAAGAATCACCAGCACTCGGTGAACAATCCGTACGCCCAGTTCCAAGAGGCGTACACCCTCGACGACATCCTGGGCGCCCGGATGATCTCCGATCCCCTGACCAAGCTGCAGTGCTCGCCGACCTCGGACGGCTCGGGGGCGGCGATCGTGGTCAGCGAGCAGTTCGTCGACGACCACGGGCTCGCGGGTCAGGCCGTCGAGATCGTCGGGCAGGCGATGACGACCGATTTCGCCAGCACCTTCGACGGCAGTGCGGCAAACGTCATCGGCTACGACATGAACGTGCAAGCGGCCAGGCAGGTCTATCAGCAGTCGGGTTTGGGGCCCGAGGAGTTCCAGGTCATCGAGTTGCACGATTGCTTCTCCGCCAACGAACTCCTGCTGTACGAGGCGCTGGGCCTGTGCAGCAAGGGCGAGGCGCCCCGGCTGATCGACGACGATGACACCACTTACGGCGGCCGGTGGGTCGTCAATCCCTCCGGCGGGCTGATCTCGAAGGGCCACCCGCTGGGCGCCACCGGTCTGGCGCAGTGCGCCGAGCTCACCTGGCAGTTGCGCGGCACGGCCGACAAGCGTCAGGTGGACGGCGTGACCGCGGCCCTGCAGCACAACATCGGCCTCGGCGGCGCGGCGGTGGTCACGGCATATCAGCGCGCGGAGCGCTGACCGTCACGTTTGGCGGAAGGGGTGTCAGTGCGGCGTCGCCGTGCTGGGGTCCTCGCCCCGGGTCAGCGGCGGCACGTGCTCGATCATTCCGGCGACGCTGGCCAGCAGCCCGCTGAGGTGGCGGCTGATCGATGCCGATCGTGAATCACCGCTGCGCGCAACGCGGTCCAGTTGATCTCGGCTTCGGTCGAGCAGAGTCAGCGGTAGCCCCGCGACCGCGTTGCCCGGTGGCCGGCGGGCGACCACCGGGTGCGGTCGCGTGGGCGCGGTCCGCCGCACCGCTTCCCATGCCAGCCCGAGGCCGACCAGCGTGCGCTGGGACGCGACCGACTGCAATTCGGGAAGCAGCTCGTCCTCCTCGTCGCGCACGTCTTCGCGGAGCAGCGTGACGATTCGTTGCCACAGTTCGCGGTGGTTCGTCGAATCCGGATCGGATCGCTCCAATTCGGTGAACAGCTCGTTGATCTGCTGATGCTCGCGCTCGATCTCGAGGGTCAGCGCCTTCCCGTCGGGCAGCAACCGGCGCAGGGCCGGCCACACGACGGATTCCTCGGCGAAGGCGTGCGGGAACACCAGCCGGCACAGCGCGTTGAGGGCGTCCTGCCGGGCCACTCCCGACGAGCCGTCCACCAGCCCGATGAGCCGGTCCAGCTCGACGTGATCCCGTTTCTGCCGGACCAGGATGCTGCGGGCGCCACCCAGATCGCGTTCGTCTTGCTCGGCGAGTGATCGCCTCATGCCACGTGTCCTCTCGTGCTCGTGCTCACGGCAGCCCGCGGTTGGGGGTCTGTCCGGCGACGCCGTGCCGCAGGGGCGTGTTGGCCTCCGCGGCGGTCGCCTGGCTCACCGGTGAGCCACCGGGTGTGCCCGCGACCCGCGGCGCGCGACTCGGGTCGCCGGACGACGGTTGCGCGCCAGATTCGAGTTCGCGCAGCCTGGCCTCGAGGATCTCCAGCACGGGGACTCGCGCCGCATGTCCGCACTCGTGGACCAGCACGGTGCGCAACGAGTCCTCGTCAAGGGACCGGATGCGGTGCTGCAGGTCACCAAGGGCCAGTTGGTCGTAGTCCGCGATGGGCAATTCTTCGGATGTCGCCACGGTGGTCTCCCTTCGTGTCAGTCGGCCCGCGTCATTCGACGACCTTGAACAGCGGGTCGCCATCCTCTGGTGCACCGTCGATCTGGCCAAGGTGGACGCCGGGCTCGGGTGGGGCGACGTCGGAGCCGGGGAACGACTGGTCGCCAGGGACGTCGTCGGCGTCGGTCTCGGCGATGTCATCGGGTGTGACGTCCGGAACCTCTTCTGCCAGCCGCTGATCCAGCGACTCCCCCTCGGCCTGCTCCTCGGCGGACATGCCGAACTTGGTCACCCCGCTCCAGTCGTCGGGCGGATCCACCACGTCGTCGCCGTCGGCGGCCTTCGTGTCGTCGGGGTCGGTGCTCTCCATCGGACTCAGCATGTCGTTGGCGCCGCCCACGTCGTTGGCGGTGGTCGTTGATGCATCGTCGGTGCTCATGCAGAGAGCATTAGCCGCCTGAGCGCATTCCAAACGACGCCAGGACAGAAGGTTGCCACCTCCGTGGCCGGGTATCGGTTCCAGATGAGCCAGCCCACTTCGGGAGCAACCGAGCCGGATCCCGACGGCGATCCCGACATGATGAACACCGCCACGCAACCCGATCAGGCCGAGGGTGCCGACGACCCCGAGGAGACCGGCTCGCAGTGACGGGTCAGTCCCGCGCCTCGAGTACCTCGTAGCCGCCCTCGGCGTGCCGCGCGCGGATCGTCTTCTTGTCGTACTTGCCGACGCTGGTCCGGGGCACGGCGTCGACGAACGTCCACCGTTCGGGCAGCCACCAGCGAACCACCTTGTCGGCCAAGAACTCTCGCAGTTCCGCAGGGGAGGCCTCGGCGCCGTCGTTGAGCACCACCGCCGCCAGGGGCCGCTCCTGCCACCGCTCGTCGGGCACGCCCACCACTGCGGCCTCCAGCACGGCCGGATGGGCGATGAGGTGGTTCTCCAGGTCCACCGACGAGATCCACTCGCCGCCGGACTTGATGACGTCCTTGGCGCGGTCGGTGAGCGTCACGTAGCTCAGCGGGTCGATGCGACCGACGTCGCCGGTGCGCAGCCAGCCGTTCGAGAACTTGGAGTCGTCCCGATTCTGGTAGTAAGACCCCGTGATCCACGGTCCGCGCACCTCGAGCTCGCCGACCGCCTTGCCGTCGTTGGGCAGGGGCTCCCCCGCATCGTCGACGATGCGCACCTCGACGCCGCACATCGGTCGCCCCTGGGTCGCGCGCAACGCCCAGTGCTCTTCGTCCGAGGCGCCGGGCGGCGGCCAGGCCATCGTGGCCACCGGCGAGGTCTCCGTCATCCCCCACAGCTGGCGGATCTGGACGTCGAACTCGTCCTCGAACGCCTTCATCAGCGACGCCGGTACGGCGGATCCGCCGCACGACACCAATCGCAGCGACGAGATGTCGCGTCCCGGCGACGCGGCCAGACAGTGCCTGACGTCGTTCCAGATCGTCGGGACGGCGCCGGCGACGGTGGGCCGCTGCGTCGCGATCACGTCGATCAGCGACGTCGCATCCAGGAACCGGTCGGTGAGGATCAGGTCAGCGCCGGCCATGAGGGCGGCGTATGGGAGCCCCCAGGCGTTGGCGTGGAACATCGGCACGATCGGCAGTATCGAGTCCTCGGCGCCAATGCCGAGCGTGTTCGCCGAGCACGTGCTCATCGCGTGCAGATAGCTCGAACGGTGGCTGTAGACAACGCCCTTCGGGTTTCCCGTCGTCCCGCTGGTGTAGCACATCGCGGCCGCGTCGGTCTCGACGAGCTCCGGCCAGTCGAACTCCGGCGATTGCAGCGCCAGCAGCTCGTCGAAGCGCAGCACCGCCTTGCCCGACGCCGTCAGCGGCGCCAGGTCACCGTCGCCGACGGCGATGATGGTGTGCACGGTGTCGAGCAGCGGGAGCACCGGTGCGAGCTGCGCCGCCAGGGACAGGTCGGCGACGATCACCTTGTCGTCGGCTTCGTTGGCGATGTAGGCGATCTGTTCGGGCGAGAGCCGGATGTTGAGCGTGTGCAGCACGGCGCCCATCGACGGCACCGCCAGGTAGGCGGCGAGGTGCTCGGCGTTGTTCCACATGAAGGTGCCGACCCGCTCGTCGCCGGTGATTCCGAGTTCCCTCAGGGCGTTCGCCAGCCGGCCGACCTGGTCGCCGAGTTCGCGGTAGGTCCGGGTGCGGTAGTGGCCGTCGCCCGTCGCCGTCGTGACCGTGCGGTCGCCGTGAACGCCGCAGGCATGGCGCATGATCGACGTGACGGTCAGTGGGACGTCCTGCATGGTGCTGTGCATCTGAGACCCTCCGGGTGTTGACCCCGATGCCAAGGGTTCGGCGGACGGAGCGCGGGCGGATGGAGTTGGCGGTTCAATCACACCGTCGGGACGCAACGAACCGGCTGCGAACGGCGACACGAGGGTGAAGGATTACTCCCAAAGATAGGGGGCGCAGATGCGTCCATCGTTGTTTCTCACCACATTCGTCGCATCGGCCGCAGCGGTCGTCACGTCGCTGCTCGCACCGACGGCCGTGGCCCACGCCGAGCAGTCCGCGCAGGAGACGATCGCCCAGTTGCAGTCCGAGGGCTTCACGGTGAACGTCGACCGGGTCGGCAGCGCCCCGATCGACGCATGCGTGGTCACCAGTGTGCGCAATCCCCAGACCCAGACCCGCAACGTCCGCGACTACTACGGCCCGCGGGATGCCAACGGCAACCGCAAGTACCGGATAATCGAGGTGGTCGTCAGCCGGTCGATTTCGGTGTCCCTGAACTGCTCTAGCTGAGGTGGGAAGCATCCGGCTTTCGCCGGCGATGCATTTCGAGGATGATTCACACCAACGTGACGGGAAGGCCCACATGCGCAAGAAGTTGACGGTCGCCGCGGCGGCCATCGGAGCGTGTGCAGCGGTGCTGACGCCCGCTACGTACGCCAGCGCGGAGACCGCGCAGGAGACCATCGACCGGCTGCAATCTCAGGGCTATACCGTGACCATCGACAAGATCGGCACCGCACCCCTCTCACAGTGCCAGGTCACCAGCGTGCGCAATCCGCAGAGCGTGACGCAGCTGGTGCCCTACATCGGCCCGAGCTTGGGCACCAGGGACCGCTCCATTCTGATCCCTCAAGTGACGAGCCAGACGATCTCGGTGTCGCTCGACTGCACGCGCTGACCTACGCACCACACGTGGAAGGGCCCGGCCGGGGGGATCCGGTCGGGCCCTTCACATGGTGCGCCCTATGCCGACGCAGGGATCTTCGCCTGCGCGGGCTCTTCGGCGCGTGAATCGTGGCTGTCCACCATGGTCAGCTCGTCGAACGGATCCTTGCCGCTGAGGACCCGCTCCACCTGATCGCGGTCGACGGTCTTGGTCCACGAACCCACCAGTACAGTCGCCACCGCGTTGCCGGAGAAGTTGGTCACCGCACGCGCCTCGGACATGAACCGGTCGATGCCCACGATCAGACCGACACCGTCGAGCAGGTCCGGACGATGGGTCTGCAGACCGCCCGCCAGCGTGGCCAGGCCGGCGCCGCTGACGCCGGCGGCGCCCTTGCTGGCGACGATCATGAACACCAGCAGGGAGATCTGCTCACCGACGGCCAGCGGCTTGCCCATGGCGTCGGCGACGAACAGCGACGCCATCGTCAGGTAGATGGCCGTGCCGTCGAGGTTGAACGAGTAGCCCGTCGGAACGACGACGCCGACCGTCGTCCGCTCGACTCCGAGGTGCTCCATCTTGGCGATCAGGCGGGGCAGCGCCGACTCCGACGACGAGGTGGCGAAGATCAGCAGGTACTCCCGCGCCAGGTAGCGGACCAGCCGGAAGATCGACACGCCCGCGACCGCGCGGAGCAGGACACCGAGCACGCCGAACACGAACACGATGCAGGTGACGTAGAAGCCGAGCATCAGGGTCAGCAACTGGGTGACTGCACTCCACCCCGTCTGACCGACGACGTTGGCGATGGCGCCGAAGGCACCGATCGGCGCCAACCACAAGATCATGGCGAGCACCTTGAACACCAGCTTCTGCACGGCCTCGATACCGCGCAGGATGCCGTCGCCCGCAGCGCCCATGCCCTGCAGCGCAAAACCCACGAGCAGCGCGATGAACAGCGCCTGAAGGACGTTGCCCTCCGTCAGCGACGACAGCAGAGAGGTCGGGATGATGTGCTGGACGAAGTCCATCAGCCCACCCGCCTCGTGCGCCGTTTCGGCCAGTTGGCTGCCCTTGCTCGACGTCGACTGGATGTTGAGTCCGGTGCCCGGGCTCAGCAGGTTGCCGACTACCAGACCGATGGCCAGAGCGACGGTCGACATCGCGAGGAAGTAGACGAACGCCAACCCGCCGACCTTGCCAACGGTGGCGGCGGCGCGCACCTTGCCGATGCCGAGCACGATGGTGCAGAAGATGACCGGGACGATCATCATCTTGATCAGGCTGACGAACATCGTGCCGAGCACCCCGACGCTCTTGCCGACGCCGGGGGCCACCAGCCCGACCGCGACACCGGCGACGACCGCGACGATGACGGCAAGGTAGAGCCAGTGCGTGCGGTCCCGCTTCGCGGGCGGCGAATCTGGCGGGGACGAGGTGTCGAGTTGGTCGCTCATGGCTGCTGCTCCTTGGGTGATGCGGACGTCCAGCGAAAGTGGTCTGCAAGGATGGTGTTCCGCGAAGTGATCCAGGTCACGCTTTAGTACATTACGTTCACCAGCGACGATCCGGAGGCGCGATGCGCAGGTGGTGGCCGCGCTCCTTGGCTGGTCAGGCGATCGCGCTGCAGATTCTGGTGATCGCGACGGTGGTCCTCGTCGGCAGCGTGCTGGCGCTGCTCGACGCGCGGAACGACGGCGACTCCGCGGCGCGCCAGCAAGTGGTCAGCATCGCGACGGCACTGGCCGATTCGCCATCCACCGCGCAGGCGATTGCATCCGGGCGCGCCACCGAGATGCTGCAACCGGTGACCGAAGCGGTCCGCACCAACACCGACATCGCCTTCATCACGATCATGTCGCCCGACGGCACCCGGTTCACCCACACCGACCCGAGCCAGATCGGCGGGCACTACCTCGGCACCATCGAGCCCGCGCTGCGCGGCCGGACGTTCACCGAGGTGTACACCGGCACCCTCGGTCCGTCGATCCGCGCCGTCGTCCCGGTGCACGACGCCGGCGGCCGGGTGATCGGACTGGTCTCGGCGGGCATCACGCAGCAGACGCTGGCACAACGCTGGCGGGACCAGTGGCCGATGATCGCCGGCGTCGGCCTTGGAGCACTGGCACTGTCGCTGGTCGGCGTGTGGGCGATCCGGCGGCGGTTGCTGCGCCAGACCCACGGCCTGCGACCCGACGAGCTGCGAGTGATGTACGAACACCACGACGCCATCCTGCATTCGGTGTCCGAGGGGCTGGTCGTCCTCGATCGCGATCACGTGCTGCTGGTCAACGACGAGGCGCGGCGCCTCCTCGGGTTGGCCCCGGGTCAGGTCGCCCAGCAGGACCTTCCCGAATTCCTGCGCGCGTATGCACCAGGAGCACGCGACGAGGTCCACGTCACCGACGACCGGGTGCTGGTGGTCAACCGGTCCCAGGTCGCCAACTCCGCGCACTCGGAAGTGGTGACGGTGCGCGACCGTACTGAATTGCAGGGCGCCCTAGGCGAATTGAGCTCCCTGCAGATCCTCACCGCCTCGCTGCGCGCTCAAGCCCATGAGGCGGCCAACAAACTCCACACCGTGATCACCATGGTCGAGATGGGCAAGCCGGAGGACGCCATCCGGTTCGCAACCGACGAGCTGGAGCTCGTCCCAGCGTCTGGTGGACCGGCTGTCGCACGACGTCGGCGAGCCGGCGCTGGTCGCACTGCTGCTGGGCAAGTCGGCGCAGGCGGACGAGCGGGGCATCGCCCTGACCGTCACCGAGGACACCTACCTGCCATCCGACGCCGACGACGTGCCACTGCACGCCGCAGGAGATGATCACCGTGCTGGGCAACTTGATCGACAACGCGATGGACGCCTGCGACCGTGACGATCCCTGGGTGGAGGTGTCGGTGTCCCTGCAGGACCATGCCCTGCTGATGCGGGTGGCCGACAGCGGCACGGGAATGGACGGTGGCGAGTTCGACAGAGCCATGCAGCGCGGCTACTCGACCAAGGCCGGGCGCGAGCCCGAAAAGCACGGGCTGGGCCTGGCTTTGGTGGCGCAGGTGATTCGACGCCATGACGGCGAACTGACCGCGGACGTGACGTACGGGTCGGTCGTCACCGCGTGCGTGCCGGGGCGGGCCGGATGATCTCGGTGCTCATCGTCGAGGACGACCGGCTGATCGCCGAGGCGCATCGCACGTATCTCGCCGCCTCGAGGGTTCTCGGCCACCGCGGTGGTCCACACGGCGCGCGATGCGATGCAGGCCGCCGCGTCGGCGGCGGCCGGTGAGACACCGATCGACCTCGTACTCCTCGACCTTGGACTGCCCGACGCCAGTGGCATCAGCCTGGCCTCGGCCCTGGCCGGTCTGCGTCCGGCACCGGACATCATCGCGATCACCTCGGAGCGCGATCTGGAGATGGTGCGCGCTGCGGTGGCGCACGGTGCGCTGGCCTACCTGTTGAAACCGTTCACCTTCGCGGCCTTTCGCGACCGGCTCGAGCGCTACCGGCGATACCGGTCCGCGCTGCCCGCTGGGGTCGACGCGGCCAGTCAGGTGGAGGTCGACCGCGCCCTGGCCGAATTGCGGGTCGGCGGAGACAAGTCCGTGGCGCCCAAGGGCACCGCCCCTCAGACCAACGACGACATCGCGCGGGCCGTCCGCGATACCGCCGACGGTCTCACCGCCGACCAGGTCGCCAAACACGTTGGCGTGTCCCGAGTCACGGCGTGGCGCTACCTTGAGCGGCTTGCCGACGACGGCACCGTCACACGCCGGACCGACTACGGGGGCGCCGGCCGCCCGAAGACCCGCTACCAGTGGGGCTAGGCCGGTCCGCCTATACCGCGGGCTCGAGCTCGCGCAGCGCCGGCTCGACGTGGGCCGGAGCGCCGACGAACGGCGAGTACAGCATCGGCTTGGGCGAGGCGACGGCATACGTCGTGACGCCACCGTCGTAGTCCGCGACGTAGAGCCGACCGCCGTGCAGCGTGATGGCCGACGGCCGGGCACCGACCGACACCGTCGCCACGACGGCGCGGCTGTCGGTGTCGATCACCGCGACGTGATCGTAGTCCACCACGTAGAGGCGGGCACCGTCGTCGCTGACGGTCAGTTGCGTGGGAGTGCTTGCGACCGTGAGCATCTCGGTGACGACGTTGCCGACCAAGTCGACGAAGTAGAGCACGCCGCCGTCGACGAGGTCGGACGTGAGCACGTAGGCGGTGCTGTCGAGGCCGAGTTCGATGCCGCGGATCGGCGCACCGATCTCCACGGCACTTCGCACCCGAGCCGTCTCGACGTCGACGGTCATCAGGCGACTGCTGCGGGCGTCGGACACGCCGACGTACAAGCGGCGGCCCGCGGCGTCGACACACAGGGCGTCGATGGTGGCGTCCGCGCCCTTGGCGATGTAGATCGTGCCGACGCGCTCGGCCGCCACGTCGATGACGGCGACGTCGACACCGTCGTCGCCCGCCCGGCCGGCGTAGATGCGCTTGCCGTCCACGCTGGTCGTCACTGCCGTCACGTTGAACGAGAGGGGATATTCCTTGACGACCTCGCCCGTGACGGTGTCGACCACCGCGACGGCGTCGTAGCTCGCCGAGGACACGGCGACGAACGCGCGACCGTCGGAGGCGGCCACCGTGGTCGGTTGGCCCGCGAACACGCCACCGTGAATCTCCAGCGTCTCGGCGTCGAGGACGGCGATCGAGTCGTCACCGAAGTTGGCGACCACCACGGTGTCGGCGTCGACGGCGATGTCGGCGATCGGGCCTCGCCCGACGGTCGTCGACGTCAACAGGGCGACGTCCTGATTTCCTACGGTGACACTGTTCTTGCGCGCAAGGGAATTGGCCATGATTGGTTTTCGGCACCTCCGCCGGCATCACTAGGGCCAGCAATAGATTCGATCGGGTCGACGTCCCCGTGGGACGTGGTCGCCCTCAAGTGTAGCGACGACCAGACGCGTTCCCGGGTGGCGCGAGAAGTGCTGGCGCCGCAGTCCGAAGATCCTCTCAGGACACGCTTAAGAAACCTGCCGTTATCGCGTTGTTATCTTGTGAGCGCAACGCGCCGCAGCGCCCTCAGCAGTGCCTTCCACCGGTCAGCAACGTCGAAGTCGATTGCCTGAGAAGAAGTTCAGGTAAGGGTTTCTTACGTTTCGGCGCAAAAGTGAGCGACAGATCACACCGCGACACGACAGCAAACTTGGGCGCGTCGTGTCGGCCCTGACGGATGGGGTTGCTGGGGCAATCGTGACCCGGCGACGAATCAGTCTGCGCGACGCAGCCTTTCAGCCCTGCTCGACGGAGTTCGAGTCGCCCGAATTCTGGATGTCGGGCGTGCCAGACAGATACGTGACCCGGTTGTTGAAGCCCGACGCGCTGATGCCCCCCGACGAGTCGACGGTCACGGTGTTCTCCACCCCGGAGACCGAGACGCTCCGGCACTGCCCCGTGATGACCACGGTGTTGCTGACGCCGCTGACATCGACGACGCTGTCGTTGCACGCGATCGTCTTGTTCTCCCCGACGCCGGCGACGCTGATATTGCCGCCGACCGGCCCAACCGGCTGGGCCGGCTCCACCGGGGCACTGGTCGGCGCAGATGGCCGATTTCCGGTGCTGCCGGTCGGTGGTACGCCGAACGGTCCGCCGCCACCGCCCCCGGACGCCGTGGGGCTGCCCTTGAAGGTGTCGATGACCGAGGTGACGTCGGAGAAGGCGTTCGCGAAGACGACGACGATGCCGCCGACGATGGCCACCAGCACCGCCGCCATCGCGCCGTAGATGATCCAGCCGCGGCCACCAGTGCCGGTCGACGTCGTCACCGTGGGGAACGGCGCGCCGTAGCTGGGCTGGCCGCCGTATGCCGGCGGTGGACCCGGATACGGTCCCGGCGGCGCGGTGTACGGGTATTGCGGTACGGGATACGGCGTCGTCGGCGGCTGGTACGGCGCGCCGGCGGGTACCGAACCCACCTCCGACGAACTCTGCGTCAGTTCCGATGACTCGGCGCTCAGGGAGCGTTCGAGATCCCGGATGCGGGCCTCGGGGTCGTCTTCGGAACTCATTGGCAGATGCTTGCACACCAGGTGTGGTGCTGCCGTGCAGTCAGCGCAATCGACTGGGAGTCAGCGCCTCTCACCACGGCGGTGTCGGGCGTGGCCGCGATTGGTGCGCGGTTGCAGAATGGTGGACCGACGGCGGAGCCGTCGAGAAAATGTTGCGCGACAACCTAATTGGACTTGAGCAGCTGCTCCGACACCTGCAGCATAAGTCGCCGCGGGGTGAAGCGGTAGCCGCTGGCCAGGAGAGCGTTCTTCAATCCCGAGACCACCGTCGGCGTCGACTTGTCGAGAGCGGCCAGCGCCGTGTCGACGACCTGCTTGGACGTCTGTCTGCCGCTGGTCAAGAACTCCTCGCCGGTGCGTGCGAAGAACTCGGTCTCGGTGGCTCCCGGGCACAGCGCAAGGATGCGGACGCCGGTGCCCTTCGTCTCCTGCCACAGCGCCTCGGTGAATGACAGCACGAACGCCTTGCTCGCGCCGTAGACCGCCATCCCGGGCGTGGGTTGGAACGCCGCGGTCGATGCGACGTTGAGGACCACCCCGTGGCGCGCCGACGTCATGGCCGGTAGGTACAGGCCCGTCAACTCAACCAGGGTCACGCAGTTCAAGTGGATCTGGGCGGCATTGGTCTCGGGTGACTGCTCGACGAAGTCACCGTGCAGGCCGACGCCGGCGTTGTTGACCAGGATGTCGATGCGCCGATCCAGGGCGCCCACCTCCGCAGCCAGGGCCGCCGCGGAGCCGGGCAGCGACAGGTCGGCCGCGACGACGTCGACCGTCAGCCGAGAGTCGATCCTCAGCAGCCGGTCCCGCAGTTCGGCCAGCTTGTCGGCCCGCCGGGCGACGAGGACGAGGTTGACCCCCCGCCGGGCCAGCTGCGACGCGAACTCCTCACCGATCCCGCCGCTGGAGCCGGTGATCAGGGCGGTGTCGTTCCTCAGGTCCATGGCTGGCAATCCTATGGTGGAGCGATGACCCGAGGGACCGATCTGGATTACCCGCAGATGGCCGCCACACGTGGCCGCGTCGAACCGTGCCCACGGCGCGTTCGCGGCTATGCCGGCGGGCGCTTGCTGTTCGACACGACGGGTGCGCGCTACGTCTGGGAGCTGCCGTACTACCCGCAGTACTACATTCCGCTGGCCGACGTGCACACCGAACACCTCGTCGACGAGAACCATTCGCAGCGTGTGCAATTCGGCCCGTCGCGGCTCTACTCGATCTCCGGGGCGGCCGCAGGCGAGCCCGCCGCGCGCGTCTTCGACGCCGATGTTGGCGGACCGGCCGCGGGGTACGTGCGATTCGAGTGGGACAGCGTGCAATGGTTCGAGGAGGACGAGCCGATCGTCGTACACCCTCGCAACCCGTATGCCCGCGTCGATGCGCTGCGCTCACACCGCCACGTCCGGGTGGAACTGGACGGCACAGTGCTGGCCGATACGAGCAGCCCGGTGCTGCTCTTCGAAACCGGCCTGCCCACGAGGTATTACCTCGACCGGACCGACGTCGTCTTCGACCACCTGGTCGCCAGCGGAACCCAGTCGACGTGCCCGTACAAGGGCACCACCTCGGGCTACTGGTCGGTGCGGGTGGCCGACCAGATTCATCCCGACCTGGCCTGGACTTACCAGAATCCGCTTCCGGCGGTGGCCGGCATCACCGGCTTGGTGGCGTTCTACAACGAGAAGGTCGACATCACGGTCGATGGCGTTGCCCTGCCGCGGCCCACGACGCACTTCACCTAGCCGCCCGGCCGATTACCACCCGGTTCCCAGCCTTCGGCCCTACTCTGTGCGCACCCACAGGAAGGTGCGCAGATGCAACCGAATCCACTCGACCCGGTCGCCGGGGAGCGGTTGGCGCACGCCGACAAGCTCTTCACCTCCGACCTGTCGATCAACGAGTTCGCACTCCTGCACGGGGCCGGGTTCGAGCCCGTCGACCTGGTGATGGGGGTGTCGGTCTACCACGTCGGCTATCAGTTCACCGGGATCAAGCAGCAATCGGAGTTACCCGTATTGACGGAGGCGACCTACCGGGCGCGCTGGAATGCCATGGCCCGCATGCAAGCCGAGGCCGATGCACTCGGGGCCGACGGCGTGGTCGGTGTCCGGCTGGAGTGGCGGGCGCAGGGCGAGACCGGCGAGCACCTCGAGTTCATCGCGGTCGGTACCGCGGTGCGCTACACCGCCAAACCCGGCGCCTTCCGCCGCCCGAACGGCCAGGCCTTCAGCAGCCACCTCACCGGCCAGGACATGACCACCCTGCTCCGCTCGGGTTTCGCCCCCGTCGCCTTCGTCATGGGCAACTGCGTGTTCCACGTCGCGGTGCAGGGCTTCATGCAGACCCTGAAGCAGGCCGGCCGCAACGCGGAGATGCCGCAGTGGACCCAGGGCAACTACGAGGCGCGGGAACTGGCGATGTCGCGCATGCAGGCCGAGGCCGAACGCGACGGCGCGAACGGCGTCGTCGGCGTTGGCTTCGAGATCTCCAACTACGCGTGGGGCATGCACACCGTCGAGTTCTACGCGGCAGGCACCGCGGTCCGGCGCATCGGCGGCGGCGAGACCATCACGCCGTCGTTCGTCCTGCCGATGGGTGGCTGATGGACGGTTTCGACCCCGATCGGGTGATCGCCGTCCTCGCGAGGGCACTGGAGGGTCCGGGCGGAGTTGCGTTGGCACTCAACGTGTTCGCCGGCGTACCCGGCGTCGTCCGCACCCCGGCCAAACGCGGCATGTTCAAGACGGAGCCCGAACGCATCCTCATCGGCGACTGGCGCTACGAGGTGGCACCGGACGGTCGACTGCATGCCTGCCACGTGATCAACGGCATCGTGATCGCCGAGGAGACCCCGATGGCGGCTGCCGCCGGTGGTCACCTCGCGCGGGCCCTGGCGCAGGTCGTCAGTCGCTACGGTGCCCCGACCGTTCCGGCGGTCCAGGCCGCTCTGGAGGCGCTCGCCGCGAGTTCCGGCGGCGCGTAGGGCGTCACACTCCCGGGATGCCGAAACCGGACAGCCCCGACAGGCCGGGCAGGCCCATCTGGGCGCCCTGGCCCAGCCAGTTGCCGTTGGCCAGCGAGGACATCATCGACGGGCAGTACATCGAGATCGCGATGCTGGTGAAGAGGTTGGCCATTCCCGGGGACACTCCGTTGGTACCGCCCATCTGAGAGGCGACGGCAGCGAAGTTTCCGCCCGGTTGGGCCAGCAGTGGGCAGACGGATTGCGCCATGGTCACGGCCACGTTGGGATCGGCGACGGAGACACCGGAGCGGGTGAGCGAGGACAGGAAGGTGTCGCTGATGGCGTCCGCGTGGGCCGGCGCCGGAGCGGCCACGGCGGCGACGACGATGCCCACGGAGATGGCCATCGCACTCGTGGCTTTCGCGGAGACGTCGATCAAGCCCGTAATGACCGTCATGGGGACTCCTCGTGGGTCACGATCTCGAATCACTGCTGTAACTTCTGGAACACTGCTCTACTTCAGTAACATTTGGAACACGACGCGGCCACGGTTCAAACGCTATGCGTTTCGTGTGCGCGACTCGGCGGTGCTCGATGCGACACTGCCCGGCCCGCGGCCCGACCCGGGCACCACGATCGGCACGCACTGAATTCAGCTGCGCACCAGAGTCTTCCGCCGAACCGTGCGGTCCTCGTCGCTGGGTGACGCGGCGATCACCACGGCAGCGCCGATGATCGCCACCCCGCCGCACGCCTGACCCCACGACATCGACTCCCCCAGGACGACCGCCGCGAGGACGACCGTCGACACCGCCTCCAGCGTCATCACGACCGCCGTCTGACCGGCGCCAATCCTGGACAGCGCGGCGAAGGTCAGGCTGAAGGCGACCGCCGTCACGGCGCCGTAGGCCAGCACCGCCACCACGTGACCGCTCGGATAGTGCTCGCTCGAGGTGATGACCCCCCGCGCTGCCGAGGACCCGGCCGCGCCAGCCGCGACCCAGCAGGCGGCACACATGGCATCGGTCTGCCTGGTGAATTCCCTGCCGAGCACCAGGTACCCGCCGTAGGCCGCAGCTGCCGACAGGGCGAGCACGACGCCGGTCGTCGAGATGGCCAGGGCTCCGCCGAACGCCACCACGGTGACCGCACCGGCGGTGGCCGAGGCGAGCGCGAGCAGCGACCGGATTGTTAGTCGAATCTGATTGCGGGACAGGCCAATCGCCGTCACGACGGCGGGGTAGGCGTAGAACAGCATGATGCAGGCCCCTGCCGTGCCGTGCGTCATCGACAGGTAGAACAACGTCGATTCACCCGCATAGCCGACGGCGCCCAAGGCGACGATGGGAAGCCACTCGCCCGGCAGCGGACGGATCGGCACGCCGCGCAGGCGCAACCCGACGGCGAGGAGGACGGCTGCGACGGCGAACCGCGCACTCAGGGCGTCACCCCACCACATCGAAGACCTCGAGTACCGCCGCGGCGAACCGCTGACGTTCGTCGACCCGCGGTGCGACGATCCGAAGGGCCTGCGGTCGCACCCCGTGCGCGGCACCGAGCACCCGAACGCCGATACCGCGGACCGCGAGTGCGGCGGCCACCTCGGTGGCCCGCTCGCAGATGGCGTATTGGAAGTGCACGTTGGAGTTCGCGTGCAGGGTCACCGCGTCGACCTGCCGCAGCACGTCGCCGAGCCAGGCGTTGTCGACGAGCATCTGCCGCCGCGACTCCTCGGCCCAGTCGACGTCACGGATCGCCGCACACGCCGCCTGCACGTCGACGCCGGACAGGCCCCAGTTCTCCTGCCTGCCGAACAGCCATGCCAGGACCTCCGCGTCGGCGCACCACGCGATGCCGGTCCGGGTGGCGGCGATGCCGTAGAACTTCGTGGTCGACTGCAGCACGACGATGTTCGGCACGTCGCATCCAATTACCGATGCGCTCAGGGGGTTTGGGGTGAACCCGACGTAGGACTCGTCGACCACGAGGATCGACTCCGGCCGGCCGCCCGCGATCGCGATCAGGTCGGTCGGGTCGAGGTGCACGCCGGTCGGATTGTGTGGATTGGACACGATCACCACGTGGCCGCCCGCGAGCGCGGCGTCGAGCTGTTCGATCGACGGAAACTGCTCGCCCATCACGCTGAATCCCCGGCCCGGGAACACCTTGAGGTAGTCGGTGTAGGCGGGCAGCGGGATGCGCACCCGGCGATGGTTCAGTTCACGGCCCATCGCCCAGATGAACTCCGTCGCGCCACGGCCGGCGATCATCGCCCCGTACCGGACGTCGGTGGCCCAGCGGTATACGTCGACCATGCGGTCGACGGCATCGTAGGGATGCAGCACGATGTCGGCCGGGTCGAGGTGATGCAGTGCCGACACCGCTGCGGGCGCCGGGCCATAACGGTTGACGCAGGTGCTCAGATCCATGTCGACACCGCGACTGGGATCGCCGCCCTGATGTCCGAAGTCGGTGGCGGCGGTCTCGGCGAACGAGGTGGTCATGGCATGTCCTCAGCAGTCGGAAGTGGTATGTGCCAAACGTAGGAACCGTGCCCCGGCCGTTCACGCGTAGTTCACTACTCGTTTCGCCGATGTCGCCGAGGACGTCCCGCCGGTCGCCGTCGCCGATGGCGTCGCGGGGACGGTCACAGTGTCGCTGAATTGCTCGAACCGCTAACGTGCGGGACGGGAGTCAAGCGACGTCACGTCGCCGCACTGACGTCATCGACGAGTCGAAGAGGTGCACATGCGCGTTGGAGTGGTCTTTCCGCAGACGGAACTCGGCGGTGACGCCGGCGCGGTGCGCGCCTACGCCCAGCGCGTCGAGGAGCTCGGGTTCACGCACCTATTGGCCTACGACCACGTCGTCGGCGCCGACCCGAAGGTGCACGCCGGCTGGAACGGTCCCTACGACGTCGACACGACGTTCCACGAGCCCCTGGTGATGTTCGGCTACCTCGCCGCGATCACCACGACACTCGAACTGGTCACCGGAGTGATCATCCTGCCTCAACGCCAGACAGCGCTGGTGGCCAAACAGGCCGCCGAGGTCGATCTACTCAGCGGCGGACGCCTCCGGCTCGGTATCGGAATCGGTTGGAACGCCGTGGAATACGAGGCGCTGGGCGAGGACTTCGGTACCAGGGGCAAGCGGTCCGCCGAACAGATCGAGCTGCTACGCCGCCTGTGGACCGAGCGATCCCTGTCCTTCGACGGCGCGTTCGACACGGTGACCGGGGCGGGCCTGGCGCCGTTGCCCGTGCAGCGACCCATCCCGGTCTGGATCGGCGCCGCGTCCGCCCCCGGATACCGGCGCGCCGGGCGCCTCGCGGACGGCTGGTTCCCGATGATGGCACCGGGGCCGCGGCTCGACGAGGCGCTGGCCGAGATCGCCACCGGCGCCGCCGTCGCGGGCCGGGACCCGGCGTCGATCGGCATGGAGGCGCGGGTGACGTGGAAGGGCGATCAGGACGCCGTCGCGACGCAGATCGCGGCCTGGGCGCAGGCCGGCGCATCGCACCTCTCGGTCAACACCATGGGCGCCGGCTTGGGGGCAGTCGACGACCACCTCGACGTGCTGGCGCGAATCGCCGAGTCGATCTAGCGGCGCTGCAGCACCGCCGCCCGCGGTTACGCTCGACGGGTCATGACGAGACGCTGCGCGGTTCTGCTCCTGGTCCTGATCTCGTTGGTCGGCTCGACGAGTTGTTCGCTGTTCTCGAGTCCGAGCCCGCAGGATGCGTTCGGCGCCTTTGCCCTGGCGCTGGGTCGCAAGGACGGCGCGGCGGCGGGCTCGAGCACCGACGACGCGGCCGCCGCGACCGCCGCGATCACCTCGATGGTGAACGGCATGGGTTCCAACGCCACGCTGAAGGTCGACGTCAGCAAGCCCGGTGACGACGACAAGACCGCGAAGCTGACCTATTCGTGGTCGTTGGGGCCCAACCGGGAGCTGCACTACGACGCGACGGCGACCGCAGTCCAGTCCGGTGACGACTGGCGCGTGCACTGGGATCCCACGGTGCTGCATCCGAAGTTGCAGTCCGGCATGACCTTCCAGTACAGCGACGACAAGAACTTCCTCACGCCGATCACCGATAGGGACGGGCAACCGCTGCTCACGTGGCAGACGGTCGGCGTCGTCACCCTCACCCGCGAGCACGTCGGCTCCGCCGCTGCGCTGGCGGCCCTGCTGCAACCGTTCGACGACACCATCACCGCCGCGTCCATCGCCGCTCAGTTCGCCGGAACCAGCGACGAGGTGGTGACGGTGGTCAAGCTGCGCCAGGAGGACCTCACCGGGGTGCGCGACCAACTCGGGCAGATCGCCGGCGTCGCGGTCGCCGACCAGGGCGCGCTGCTCACGGTGAACCGGAACCTCGCCTCACCGGCCATCGACGGCCTGCCCGCGGTGTGGCAGAAGGCGATCGACGCCTCCGCGGGGTGGTCGGTGATGCTGGTCTCCACCGACGGGCCGGACAAGGGCCAGCCGACCGAGCAACTGACGTCGACACCTCCCGGCGACACGGCGCCGATCCGCACGACGCTCGACACCAGGTTGCAACTGCTGGCTCAGCAGGCCGTCGCCACCGATCCCCGGCCCACCGTCCTGGTCGCCATCTCGCCCTCGACCGGCGGCATCCTGGCGGCCGCGCAGAACGCGGCCGCCCTCGCCCAGGGACCGATCGCGTTCTCCGGTTCCTACCCGCCGGGATCGACGTTCAAGACGATCACCACCGCAGCCGCTCTGCAGGCCGGCCTGGCCACGCCGGACACCCCGGAGTCGTGCCCCGGCACGGTCACCGCCGAGAACCGCACGATCCCCAACGAGGACGAGTTCGACTTGGGCACCGTCCCCCTGTCGACCGCCTTCGCGAAATCCTGCAACACCACGATGGCCGCGCTTGCCGATCGACTGCCGGCCGACGCCCTGCCGAACATGGCCCGCCTCTTCGGCATTGGCGTCGACTACGTCGTTCCCGGGTTGACGACCATCACCGGCACCGTCCCCAACGCCGACACCCCGGCCCAGAAGGTGGAGAACGGGATCGGCCAGGGCACCGTCACCGTGAGCCCCTTCGGGCTCGCCGTCGCGGAGGCCAGCCTGGGCCACGGTTCGACGATCACCCCCACGCTGGTCGTCGGTCAGACCACGACGGCCAACACCCCGGCCGCCCCGATCCCGCCCGCCATCGCCGACGACCTGCGCGCGATGATGCTGCAGACGGTGTCCGGTGGCACCGCGACTGCGCTGCAAGACATCCCGGGCCTAGGCGGCAAGACGGGCACGGCGGAGTACGGCGACAACACCCACTCCCACGGATGGTTCGCCGGCATCGTCGGCGACATTGCCTTCGCGACGCTCGTCGTCGGTGGCGACACGTCGACGCCCGCCGTGTCGGTGTCCGGAGACTTCCTGCGTCCCGCCGTCGCGGGCTGATCGCGGTGCGCGGACTCTGGTGGCGCAGGCATTGGCTCTGGATCGGCGTCTCACTGGCCGCGGTCCTCGGACTGGGCGTCGCGGCCTCCCCGCTGGGTTTCGACGCCATCGGTCGGGCGTGGGGCTCGCACCGGGACGACGGGCCCGCACCGGAGGTCCCCATCGACGGTGCCGACCTGGGCGGAACCGGGCCCGGCAGCTTGGTCAGCGCGACCACGATGCCGAAGTTCCTGGCCGCCGCCGGGAGGCCCGACCTGCGGGCGGCTCGCGTGGTGTACCGGTCGACCAACGGCGACGCCGGCACCGAGACCACCGTGTCGGGGTCGGTGTTGGTCCCCGACGGCGAACCTCCGCCGGGTGGCTGGCCGGTCATCGCGCTGGCTCACGGCACCACGGGCCTGGACCAGGAATGCGCACCCTCGCTGACCCGCGACCTGTGGGACCTGTCGACCCCCGTCCTCAACTACCTCAAGGGCGGTTACGCCGTCGCCCTGACCGACTACCAGGGGCTCGGTGAGCCCGGCGGACATCCCTACCTCGACTCGAAGACCGCGGGGCTCAACGTCATCGACTCGGTCCGCGCGCTGCGGCACGCGTTCACCGGCGTCTCCGATCGATGGCTCGCCTTCGGCGGTTCGCAGGGTGGCGGCGCGGCCTGGGCCGCCGACGAACTCGCCCGTTCCTACGCACCCGAGTTGACCCTCGTCGGCGCCGTGGCCAACTCTCCCGCCGCCGACGTCTCCGGCCTGGTGGCGAAGGCCCAGCGCGGCCAGCTGACCGAGGACCAGATGCCGCTGTTCCTCTACGTCGTCGAATCGGTGGCGCGACTGCACGGCGACGTCGACCGCGGCGACTTCCGCGCGGGTGCTGCGGCCAGCTACTGGGTGCCTCTGCTGTCGTGCAACCCCGACACCAGCGCCTACCGGGTGTCGCAGAAGAAGCGGTTGACGCCTGCGGAGTTCGCGCCGCGCACTGCCGCGGCCGCCGACCACCTGCGCGAGGTGCTCGCCGGGTGGGCGCTGCCGCGGGGGCCCCTGTCGGCGCCGCTGTCGGTCGACTACGGCGCCGACGACCGGTTCATCGACGCAAAGTGGACCACCGACGCCCTCGCCCGCCAATGCGCACTCGGCGGCGTCGTGCAGTGGGAGCTGCAACCGGGCCGGGGACACGGCGACATCGACACCGTCGGCCAATACACCTGGCTGGCAGCAAGATTCGCGCAACGCGCCGGCGACCAATCAGTGCCGGTGACGCGCCGGGTGCTCCTCGGACCGGGGGCGGCAGTAGGGTCCGAGTATGGCGGCACCACTGACGATCATGTTCTGGCCCGAGTCGGCGTACGGTCCCACCAACCAGTGCATCGGCCTGGCCGCCATCCTGCGCGACCGCGGCCACACGATCGTCTTCGCGGCGGAGAGTTCCTGGGCGGGCAAGCTGGCGCCGCTGGGCTTCGTCGAGGAGCTGGTCGATCTCGCGGCGCCCGAGTCGTCCTCGGCCGGCGCGGAGGACGCCGGCAAGTTCTGGACGGACTTCATCGCCGAGACGGCGCCGGAGTTCCGCAAGCCGACGAGTCAGCAACTCGAGTCGTTCATCGCGCCGACCTATCAGGCGTTGATCGACGGCGCGAAGTATTGCGAGCCGCGGCTGCGGGAGATCATCGCCACCCACCGCCCCGACGTCCTCGTCGAGGACAACGTGGTCCTGTTTCCCGCGTTGGCCACCTCCGGGGCTCCGTTCGTGCGGATCGTGTCCTGCAGTCCGTTGGAGGTGCCGGGTCCCGATGTGCCACCGCCCTTCTCGGGCCTGCCCAGCGAGGACCGCTCGGACTGGGACGCCTACCGCGCGGAGTTCGACCGCACCCACCGCGCGCTGTGGGCCGACTTCGACGCCTGGGTTCAGGCGCAGGGCGCCGATCCGCTCCCCGACCTGGAGTTCATGCCACGCGGCGGTAAGGGCAACCCTGCCGCCAACCTGTACGTCTACCCGGCCGAGGCCGACTACCTCCAGGCCCGGCCCCTCGACGACAGCTGGACCCGGATGGACTCCAGCGTGCGCGAGACCGATGAGGACTATCCGGCTGCCCGCCAAGATCGTTCAGCGACCCGCCGACAGTGCGCTGATCTACCTGTCGCTGGGTTCCCTCGGCGGAGCCGACGTCGAGTTGATGCGCCGGCTGGTCGAGGTCCTTGGCACGACGCGGCACCGCTACATCGTCAGCAAGGGCCCGCAAGCCGATGAGATCACGTTGCCCGACAACATGATCGGGGCGCAGATGTTGCCCCAGACCAAGGTGATCCCGCAGGTCGATCTGGTCATCTCCCACGGCGGCAACAACACCACGACCGAGGCGCTGCACTTCGGCAAGCCGTTGATCGTGCTGCCCCTGTTCTGGGACCAGTACGAGAACGCCCAGCGAATGGACGAATTGGGCTTCGGGATCCGGCTGGCCACCTATGCCTTCACCGACGCCGAACTGATCGGCGCCGTCGATCGCCTGCTCGCCGATACCGAGCTGCGCGCCCGATTGGACCGGATGGGTGCTGCGATCCGCGACCGGGATGGGCTGCGGGTCGGTGCCGACGTCATCGAGCGGGTCGGTTTCCAGCACCGCGATTCGGTTGACTGAACCACTGGACACACTCGAGTTCGCGGACGGGAGGCGCCTGGCCGTCCGCGATGCCGGCGGCCACCTCACCGCCGTCCCGGAGGTGCGCGGCGCCGACGGACGCTGGCGGCGCGCCCGGCCGGGAGACGGCGCCGCCGTCGGCCTGGTGGACGCCCTCGCCAGGGGATCGGCCGACCGCGGGGCGTTCACCATACGGTCCTGGAGTACGCGAAAGGCCCTCGGCGAGCGGGCTGTCGGCGTCGACCAGACCAATGAGTCGGTGATCGTCGGCGACACCGCGGTGGTGAAGTGGGCCACCCATCTGCAGGACGGTCCACACCCCGCGCCGCGGCGACTCGGAGTGCTGCGCGCCGCCGGCTTCACCGGCATGCCGACGCCATGGGGCATGGTGACCTGGCGCACCGTCGACGGCACCGAAACCCTGGTGGCCTACGTCGACGACTACCTGTCCGGCGCGGTCGACGGCTGGACGTGGGCGGTCGACCTGATCACCGGTGCCGCCCACGACGGCAACACCGGCGCGTTGACGGCAGCGGTATCCGAGGTCGGAATCGTCGTCGCCGAGTTGCACGCCGCCCTGTCGGTGACCGCGACCGCCGCGACCGGCGCCGACGCCGCTCGGTGGCGCGATGATGCGCTGCGCACCCTCGAAAGGGTTTGCGCCATCGCGGATTGCCCGAGTGCGGCGTACGCGCGTGCCCACCGCAGCGACATCGCCGGCGTGCTCGACCGACTGGGCTCAATGGCGGGCACCGCGATCATCGACGGCCACGGCGACCTTCACGTGGGACAGATCCTCCGCAGTCGCGGACGGTTCGTCGTCACCGACTTCGACGGCAACCCGGTGCTGCCCGCGTCGCAGCGGGTGCTGCCCATCCCGGCGGCGCTCGACGTCGCAGGCATGACGCAATCGCTGGTGCACGCCGGCATCGTGGCCGGCAAGCACGGTGCCGTCGCACCCGCCGACCGCGCCGACGCCGAGGTGACGGCCAGGACGGCGTTCCTCGCCGCCTACGCCTTGAGACTCACCGCGCTCGGCCACCCGGACCTCTACGACCCGTCCCCACTGCGGGCCTTCCGTCTGCAGCAGGTCCTGCGCGAAATGATCTACGCCGCAGATCATCTCCCCCGCTGGATGTACGTTCCCGACGCGGCCCTGCCCGCTCTCCTCGACGACGGCGCCACGCCGTGAAGCCCGACGGATTCCTCGCCGACCTGCATCGCAAGCCCGACGTACTGGGCCGGCTCGCCGCCACGCTGCGAGAGGGCAACCCGTGGGAGGCGGCCGTGCCACCCGGGGTCGAGCGGGTGGTGCTCATCGGCATGGGTTCCTCTGGCTATGCGGGCGGTGTCGCCGCGGCGCGGATGCGATCGCGCGGCCTGGTGGCGTCGTCGGAGTTGGCGTCGTCGCAGCTGCTGCCCGACTGGGGTCCGGGCACCCTGGTCGTCGCGACGTCGGCGAGCGGTGAGTCAGTCGAGACGCTCGACGCCCTGCGCCGGCTTCCGGCCGCGGTCGACGCCGTCGCGCTGACCAACACGCCGGGCTCCCCGCTGACCGAACGATGCTGCGCCGTCGTGGAACTCGGCGCTGAGCCGGAGGTCGGCGGCGTGGCGTGCCGCAGTTACCAGCACACCCTGGTGCTCCTGCTGGCGCTCGAATGTCACCTCCTTGGCGAGAGCGCGACGGCGCTGGCGGCGTCGGTGGCCGCTGCCGCCGAGGCATCCGCCCACCTCCTCGACACTGAAACTACCTGGCGATCAACTCTTTCCGAGCTTCTGCTGGGTCCCTCGGGTACCCACGTCGCCGCACCCGCACACCGGCTCTGTTCGGCCCAGCAGGCTGCGCTCATGCTTCGCGAGGGTCCGCGCCTGCCTGCGGTGGCGTGCGAGACGGGCGACTGGAGCCACGTCGACGTCTACCTGACCAAGACCACCGACTACCGGCTCCTCGTCTTCGCAGGGTCACCGTGGGAGGCGCAACTCGCGGAGTGGACGACCGCGCGCGGGAGCACCGTCGTCGGCGTCGGTGGCGACGTCGCGGGATCGAGGTACCACCTCCGCTACCCCGGCGACGACGTCGACGACGTCCGGTTGCTCACCGAGGTGCTGGTGCCCGAACTGATGGCCGCGGCAGCGTGGCACGCGACCGAGGCGCACCAGTAGCCGCCAGCACTCGGCGAGCTACCATCACGCGATGGCGGGCCTCGCATCGCGACGTCAGGTGCTCAGGCATCTGCTGACTGCACCGGCCGTCGTCGGCCTCGGCGCGACGGCGGCACTCGCCGCACCGCGAGCATCGGCCGCCACACCGCAACTCATCGACTTCGCCGAACACCTGGTCCCGGCGGATCGGATCGCCGCAGCAGGCTACGCCGGCGCGGTCGTCTACGTCTCGGAGTCCCGTCCGGGGGCGAACTTCGACTTCAAACCCGTCACCCGCGGTTACACCGATGCCTTGCGGGCGGCCGGCCTCCACGTCGTCAGCAATTATCAGTACGGCAAACCCGGTTGGCCCACGCCATCGGACTACACCCGCGGGTTCGACGGCGGCGTCGCCGACGCCCAGAACGCACTACGTCTCCACGCCGCGGCCGGTGGACCGGATGCGGCGCCGATATTCTTCAGCGTAGACGAGGACATCGACGCCACGGCCTGGAAAGCCATTGCCTCTCAATGGTTTCGAGGCATCAACTCGGTGCTGGGAGTCGCTCGCACGGGCATCTACGGGCATGCCAGGGCGTGCGCCTGGGCCGCCGCCGATGGCGTCATCGGATCGTCGACCACGCCGGGCCATCGCTGGGCATGGCAGACCCGGGCCTGGTCCGGCGGCTCACGTGAGCCCACGGCGGTGCTGTATCAAACGGCCATTCTGACCGCGACCGATCCGGCCGTCGTGCTGGGCGGCGTTCACGTGGACGCCGACGACGTCCTCGCCGCCGACTTCGGTCAATGGGATCTCCCGCGGTGACGAGGCGGCTCAGGATGCTGCCTGCGGAGTGACGAGGAACTTCTCGCCCGTCGCACGCTTGAGGTAGGCGTTGAACGCGTCGGCGCCGAGCATGCCCGCGAGCGACACCTCTCGGGTGTAGGTGCTGGCGAAGGTCGTGGTGAGTTCGGCTGCGACCCTGGCCCGCAGCCGGCCGATGGTCTCGGCGCCGGCGGTCTGGTCGATCGTCGCGGTGACGGTGGGACGCTGCGGCGTGCCGGAGATCTCGGCCGTGGCCATGTCCGCGGAGGCGATGAGCAGCCCGAGATCCGACGGGTTGATCGGTGCTGCCTCCACCCGGACCAACACTTCGTTGCCGGCGGGTGTGGGTACCGGGACGTCTCGCAGGGAGAGTTCGAGGGTGCCCCGCGACGTGACCAGTGACCGTAGTTCCAGGGCGGTGTCGGGCAGGTGGTCTTCGGTCATCGTCGGCGCTCGTTCCTGTCGTGGGGCGTGCCTCCACCATAGGAACTCGCCTCACGGGCCGCGCTCAGCAGTCGAGCGGCGACGCCCTGGCGTTTCGCTGCAATGACCCTATTCTTGCTAAAACAGTGATAATCATTGGGGCATCGACTGCGAGAGGCCCGGCACGTGACGACTGGCGGACGGCGCGATCTCGATGACGTCCGTTCCGGCCTCCTGGCCTGGTGCGCCATTCACCGCCCCGAGGTCGCACGCCGAGGAATCGACGAACTGAGCCATCCGTCGGCCGGCATGTCGAACGAGACGGTCATCGTGCGATGTCGTCCCGACGCCACCGGGCAGCCCGGGCCGAAGTTCGTCCTTCGGCTTCCTCCGCTCTACCCGACGTTCCCCAATCACGACTTCACGGCGCAGGCCGCGGTGCAGGACGCGGTCGCCCGACTCGGAGTGCCGACGGCTCGACCGACGGTCGAGCTGGACCCCGACTTCCTGGGTTCCCCATTCATCGTGATGCCCTTCATCGACGGCGAGATCCCCGGCCCGCAGTCACTGTTCGACCCGTGGTTGACCGGCGCCACCGACGCCGAGCGGCGCGAGGCCCAGCGCGAGATGGTGCGGATGCTGGCCACCATCGGCCGCGTCGACTGGCGCTCGGCCGGTCTCGACGCGGTCCTCGGCGAGGTCGACGGCACTCTCGAGACGCAGGTGCAGCGATGGTGTGACTACCTGACGTGGGCCACGGGGGACCGCGCGCTGCCCCGGGTCGAGGCCGTCGCGACGTGGTGTCGCGACAATCAGCCAACCGAGTGTCCGCCGGCATCGCTGGTGTGGGGCGATCCCCGGTTCGGCAACCTGGTGATGGACGAACGCCGTTGCATCCGAGCGGTATTGGACTGGGAGCTCGCCGCGATCGGCCCAGCCGAGATGGACCTCGGCTGGTATCTGGGCCTGGAGCGCGTGCTGTTGGAGGTGACCGGCATGGCTCCCCTGCCCGGGTTCGCCGACTTCGACGAGGTGGCGGGCGACTACCAGCGGGCGCTCGGGCGGCCCCTCTGCGACCTCGCGTTCCACGAGATCTTCGCCGTGTTCCGCGCGCTGGCGATCAACGTGCGCCAGTCCCACATTGCCCATGACGCAGGAGAGACGTACGTGATTGCCGCCGGTGAGAAGAATCCGCTGCTGCCGATCCTGGAGACGTGGATCAGCGCCTACGACGCCGGACGGGCGCCCTACGCCGCGGGGCTCACATGACCTCGACTGGGCCGCTGACGCCGGCCGACGACCACCTCAACCATCAATTCGCCGACACGTTCGCCGTGGTGGCTCAGACGGACCGCAACTGGACCGAAAAGGTCTGTGCGACGGCGTTTGCGCGCGATGGTTCGTTGCAACTGGCGTTCGGGCTCGGCAAGTACACCAACCGAGGAGTGATCGACGGCTATGCCGGCGTCTGTCGCGGGGACGAGCAGTGGACGGTCCGTGCCAGCCGGGATCTGACCCACGACGTAGACCGCTGCACGATCGGGCCGATCCGGTACGAGGTACTCGAACCGATGGAGGCAATCCGCTTCACCCTCGAACCCAACGACGTCGTTCCGGTGAACTTCCAGTGGACCTTCCGCCGATCGGTACCAGCCGCCTTGGAGGAGCGCGAGATTCACCGTTCCCTCGGCGGGTCGAGGGTCGACGCCGACGTCACCCGCTATCACCAGACGGGCACCGCCGGCGGATGGGCTGAGGTCGATGGACGACGTGTCGACGTCGACGACTCCACGTGGGTCTCCACCCGCGACCACTCGTGGGGCGTGCGGTACCAAGTCGGAACGCCGGCACGTGACTTGCCGCGCCAACCTCGGCCGACCGACTTCAGTAGCTACACCCTGTGGATGCCCGCCCTGCTGACCGACGCCGACGGCACCGTCTCCGCGCTGCACGTCTACTACCAGCGCACCACGGTCGACGGCCGGATCTCCGTCAGCTCCCAGGGCGGCATCGAGCACGCCGACGGTCGGGTCGATGCGTTCACCTCGATCGATCCGCAGTTGCGCTTCCAGGACGACAACCGCCGGCTGCTCGGCGGCGAGATCCACGTCCGGCTGCCCGACGGCTCCGCGCGCACCTTCGTCCTCGAGGTGCCGTCGAGCACCGGCTTCCATCTGGGAACGGGGCTCTACTTCGGCTTCGAGGGCAAGTTCCACGGCCAGTGGCGAGGTGCCCTCGACGTCTCCGGCGAGCACGTCGGGGACTGTGCGGATCCGGCCGTCGCGCGGCGACTGCACCAGCACCGCGACTGCGTCGTCCACCTACGCGACCAGAGCGGCGCCACCGAAGGCTGGGGCAACGCGCAGACGATCGTCATCGGCGCGTTCCCCGAGCTGGGGCTGACCGCAGAGCAGTCGTTCGTCTAACGCCGCCCGCGACGGGGTGGCTAGTGGTGGCCGTTGGCTCCGTTTGGATTGCTGCCGTTGCCGTTGGTGCCGTTGCCGTTGGTGCCGTTGCCGTTGCCGGTGGTGGTGTGTTGGCGTTCCTTGAGGGCGGTGATGGCGCGGTGCTCGGCGGCGTGGGAGGCCTCCAGCAGCGCGGTCCGTTCCCCTTCGGGGTCCGGGAACAGGAAGTTGCCCGATCCCGGGGCACCCGCGGAACCCAGCTTGTTCATCCGCTTGGGCAGCGGCGCCCCCTGATACTGCAGGGGCAGGGGGTGGCCGTGGTCGTCGACCGGGCCCAGCGGCTGATGCAACTCCACGTACGCCCCGTGCGGCAACCGCTTGAGGATGCCGGTCTCGATGCCATGCTCCAACACCGCGCGGTCACTGCGCTGCAAACTGATCGCCCACCGATACGTCAGGTAGTACACGATCGCCGGCAACACCACCATCCCGATCCGACCGATCCAGGTGGTCGCGTTCAGCGAGATGTGGAACTGCAACGCGATGATGTCGTTCATGCACGCAAAGGTCAGCACGATGTAGAACGCGATCGCCATCGCCCCGATCGCGGTG
This sequence comes from uncultured Actinomycetota bacterium, assembly GCA_963846985.1. GTDB lineage: Bacteria > Actinomycetota > Actinomycetes > Mycobacteriales > Mycobacteriaceae > Mycobacterium. The sequence continues at coordinate 75,603 of CAWJYC010000018.1, read as the reverse complement.
CGCACCGGCGCATCCCGCGGACGCTGCAACAAATTGTGGTGCGCGGTGTCATGGGAGAACTTCTTCTCCAGGAACGGCCACACGATCAGCAACGCGAACACCAACCCCATCAGCACCGCGATCCACACCGGCTGAGGGATGGTGTGCCCAAACGGGTAGAACTCCCACGCCGGCCACAACCGGATCAACCCATCGGTCCACATCATGTAGAAGTCGGGCTGGGACCCCGCCGAGACCTGCGAGGGCTTGTAGGGACCCAGCTGCCAGATCGGGTTGATCTGCAACAACCCACCCATCAGGCCCAGCACCCCGACCGTCATCGCGAAGAACGCCCCGGACTTCACCGCGAACACCGGCATCACCCGCACCCCGACCACGTTGTGCTCGGTACGCCCCGGACCCGGGAACTGGGTGTGCTTCTGAAACCACACCATCGCCAAGTGCACCCCGATCAACGCCAGGATGATCCCCGGAATCAACAAGATGTGCAGCGCATACAACCGCGGGATGAAGATGTCGCCGGGGAAGTCCCCGCCGAACAACGCCCAATGCAGCCACGTCCCGATCACCGGGACACTCATCGAAATCCCCGACAACGCCGCCCGCACCCCGGTCCCCGAGAGCAGGTCATCGGGCAGCGAATACCCGAAGAACCCCTCGAACATCGCCAAGATCAGCAGCAGCGACCCGATCACCCAGTTCGCCTCCCGCGGCCGACGGAACGCCCCGGTGAAGAACACCCGCGCCAAGTGCACCATGATCGACGCCGCGAACAGCAACGCCGCCCAATGATGCACCTGCCGCACGAACAACCCACCCCGGACCTCGAAGGAGATGTCCAACGCCGTCTCATACGCCCGCGACATCTGAATGCCGTTGAGCGGCTGATACGCCCCGTGGTAAGTCACCTCCGCCATCGACGGATCGAAGAACAAACTCAAATACACCCCGGTCAACAACAACACGATGAAGCTGTACAACGCGATCTCACCCAACAAGAACGACCAATGCGTGGGAAACACCTTGTTCAACTGACGACGCACCGCCGCCGACGGGTGATACCGCGAATCCATCGCATCACCCTGATGGGCGGCCAATTCAGCGAGTTTCGGACTCATAGCGTTCGCTCCCCAGGTGGTGTATCACCATTGTGCTACTACGTCATGTAATAGTCACGTGCCAAAAGTGTGACGCCTCGTTGGTCATCAATCGGTAATCCGGCGTGACGTCGGGCTAGTCACTCGCGCAGTTCGGCAACGAAGGCGCGCATGGACCCGATCACGGCCGTCAACACCCGGTGAGCCGTCGCCAGCTCGGTCGCCGAGAACTTCTCTAGCGACGCCGTGGTGTGCTCGCCCAACGGCGTGAAGAAGGAGCGGGCGACCTCACTTCCGTGGTCGGCATAGCGCACCAGCACCTTCCGCCGGTCGGAGGGATGGGACTCGCGAGTGAGGTGACCGGACTGCACCATCCGGTCGACCAGGTAGGTGATCGCCGCGCCCGAGACGCCGACGCGCTGTCCCAGCTGGCTCTGCGTCAACGGATCGCCGTCGCCGTCGGCCACCATGACGTGCAGCAGTGCACGGAAGTCGTTGTCCGTCAGATTGTTTCGGGCGCAGAATATCCGGCTCAGCTCGTCGGACTCGGCAGACAGGGCCTGCACGTCGGACACGATCAACGCCTCGACGGCATCCCGCTTCGACGGAGGTGTGCGGCTCACTCGAAATCCTTAATTTGATTAATCATTAATTTGCTTAATATACTCCGGACATGACGCTCTGGGACCGATACGCCACGATCGTGCGCTCTAGGTGGTCGTGGGTCATCAGTCTGCTGATCGCCGTCGCCGTCGGGGCACTGATGACGCTCGCCGCCGACAACGCCGGAGCCAGCCAGTCACCCGTTCCGGTTCCCGCGTCGGCCGAGTCGGCTCGAGCCGCCATGCTCGCGTCGGACTTTCCCTCGGGCGACGAGGCGCCGGTAATTTTGGTGGTCTCCCGCGCCGACGGATCCGCTCTCTCCCCGGCCGACCTCGGCGCCGCCGACGACGCCCGCCAGCGGGTGCTCGACCGCGCGGGTGTGCCAGCGGGTGCGCCCACGACGACGTCACAGGACGGCATGGTCGCGTTGGCACCGGTGCCGATCTCGACGAGCCTGTCGGGCTTCGACCTCGCGGACACCGTCAAGCACTTGCGTGCCGCGGCGAATGACGGTGCACCGCAGAGGCTGGTGCTACAGATCACCGGTGGGCCCGCCTTCGGCGCGGACATCGCCGACTCGTTCTCCGGAGCCAACGTCACTCTCCTCGCGGTCACGGCGGCCGTCGTCGCGCTCTTGCTCATCGTCACCTATCGCTCCCCCATCCTGTGGCTGGTGCCACTCACCGTCATCGCGCTCGCCGACCGGACGGCCACGGCGCTCGGCGGCGTCGTGTCCGACCTGACGGGCCTGACCGCCGACGGTTCGACCACCGGCATCACCAGCGTGCTCGTCTTCGGTGCGGGGACGAATTATGCGCTGCTGCTCATCTCGCGCTACCGGGAGGAGTTGTCCCGGACGCCACACCACCGCGACGCACTGCGAACCGCCGTTCGGCACGCCGGCCCGGCCATCCTGGCAAGCAACGCGACCGTGGTGCTGGCGCTGCTGACACTTCTGCTGGCCGTCGTGCCGTCGACGCGAAGCCTGGGCGCCCAGGCTGCCTGTGGACTGCTGGTGGCGGCCCTGTTCGTGCTGGCTGCCCTGCCGCCGCTGCTGGCCGTGTTCGGTCCGCGGCTGTTCTGGCCCTTCGTCCCTCGCCGCACCGCTGGGCACTCCGCCCAGCACCCTAGTGCGTGGTACCGCGTGGCAACGTGGGTCAGCGGCCACGCCGGCCGGGTCGCCGTCGCGAGCATCGCGCTGCTGGCGGTGCTGTGCGCCGGGCTGCTGAGCACCCCGATCGGGTTGTCGCAAATCGATCAGTTCCGGGTCGAGGCGGAATCCGTCTCGGCCTATGACACCCTCGCCGCCCACTTCCCGAGCGGGCTGACGTCGCCCACGACGGTCATCGGCCGGACCGACCACGCGGACGACCTTCGGCGCGCGATCGAGACGACCCCCGGCGTCGTCTCGGTCACCGACGCAGGCACCTCGGCGACCGGTCTGACGCAGTTCTCCGTCGTGATCGACGCCGCACCGGCGTCCGCATCCGCCTTCGAGACCATCGACGCACTGCGACAATCCGCCCGCGGCGCCGACGGTCACGCATCGGTCGGCGGGCCGGACGCGCAGGCCCTCGACGCACGCAACGCCGCGCAGCGCGACCAGCGGGTCGTCATCCCCGCCATCGTCGTCGTCGTGCTTCTCGTGCTCTACGTACTGCTGCGCGCGGCGCTGGCACCGCTGGTCCTGGTTGCCGTGACGGTGCTCAGCGCGCTGGCGGCCTTGGGGCTCGGCGGCTGGACCAGCGTGCACCTCCTGGGCTTTCCTGCGCTGGACGACACCACGCCGCTGTTCGCCATTCTGTTCCTGGTCGCACTCGGCGTGGATTACACGATCTTCCTCATCACCCGGGCGCGCGAGGAGACCCACCAGCATGGGACCAGGGAGGGAATCGTGCGGGCCGTGTCCGCCACCGGCGCGGTGATCACCAGTGCAGGCATCGTGCTCGCCGCGGTCTTCGCGGTTCTGGGCGTTCTTCCGCTGATCGTGCTGACCCAGATCGGCATCATCGTCGGCCTCGGCATTCTGCTCGACACGTTCCTGGTGCGCACCGTCATGATCCCGGCGCTGTTCACCGTGATTGGGCCGCGCATCTGGTGGCCGGCATCGGTCGATCCCACGACGAAACCCACCACTTCGAGGAGAGGTTGATCATGACTGTATCGAATGGCGCTGTCGGAACGGCGGATTCGCCCGTGAAGGCATGGCGCTGGATCGCCACGGCGCTAGCGGTCAGCCAACTGGCGGCCTCACCGATCATCACCTGGCTGTTCGGTGACTTCCTGTCGTCCGGCGCCACCAACGACGCGCTGATCACGCCGTCGGGCTATGCGTTCGCCATCTGGGGATTGATAACCCTGCTGACGGTCGTCACCTGTGTCGCCGTCGTTCGAGTCGGGCTGGGTGCGCCGTGGGAGCGCCGCATCCTCGTCGAGGCGTCGGTGGTCTTCCTCGGTTTCAGCACTTGGCTCATCGTCGCGGCGCAGAACTGGTTGTGGCTCAGCGTCGCGGTCTTCGCCGTGATGGTCGGCGCACTGGTCGACGTCCTTCGCCTCCTGGTCCGCCGCGCCGGTGACCTGACGTGTCCGCCCTGGTTGCGCCGGTTGGCGACGCTGACCTTTGGGCTCTACCTCGGGTGGAGCAGCGTGGCGGTGTTCGTCAACGTCGCTGCGGCGTCGATCGAGTCAGGCGCCTCAGCCGACGGAACCGGTTGGCAGGCAATCATCTTGGTGGCAGCGACGGCCACCGCGATCTGGCTTACGGCGTACTTGCGTGGCGCCCTCGGGTACGTCGCGGCGGTGCTGTGGGCACTGATCGCCGTGACGATCGGCGCGGCCCATCGCGGGTCGCCGGTGCTCGTCGCGGCGGCTGCCGCGGCGGCCGTCCTGGTGGCGGTCGTGGCGCTGGCGGCCCTCGTCGTAGACCGCCACCGTGAGGGCGCGCACGCCGAGTAGCTACGTCAGCGGCGCCGCGTCCTCGGGCCGCTCGGGCGTACCCGACCCGTGCCGGGCGGCGAGACGCCGGTGTTCGACGACCTGCCACAGCACTCCGGCGACGATGCCCACCACCGCCACCACGGCGCCGAATGTCGCCAGCGAGTTCCGGCCGACCGCGAATCCGGCCAGGCTCAAGGCCATGGCGAGGAGGCCGATAGCGATGAGTCCGAACCCCGGCCACCGCGCGCGGTCCTTCAGTGCCTCGCCCGCGACGGGGCCGGTGGTGTCGTGCGCGTCGCGTGCAGTGTGGTTGTCCATGCAGGACATTCGGCGCCATCGCCCCTCCTGCGGTGCCCGAAGGCTGTGTTCTGCGCCACCCGCAGTGGCGTTCTTCACAGTGCCGCCTCCGCACCGTGTCGGCTACGAATCGATAATGAACGGCACGAATCAACACATCAACGAGTGAAGGCGCGGCGGTGTCCATGAATTCAATCTCCGGCCACGAGCTGGTGATCCTGCTCGACGAGCGCGGTCGGCGCATCGGCACGGCGGACAAGGCGGAGGTGCACGATGATGCGACTCCGCTACATCTGGCGTTCTCCTGCTATCTGTTCGACGATGCCGGCCGCGTGCTGTTGACGCGCCGGGCGCTAGAAAAACGCGCGTTTCCCGGTGTGTGGACCAACTCCTTCTGCGGGCATCCCGCGCCGGAGGAGCCGATGCTCGACGCGGTGACGCGTCGTGCCCGCGACGAACTCGGAGTCGGCGTCGCCGACGTGCAGTGCGTGCTGCCGGACTTCCGCTACCGCGCGGTGGACGCCGGCGGTGTGGTGGAGAACGAGGTCTGCCCGGTCTACATCGCTCGGGCGGTCGGGACGCTGGACGCCGATCCCGACGAGATCATGGATTCCGCCTGGGTCGGGTGGGAGCAGTTGCGGGCCGCCGTCGAGCTGCCCTGGGCGATCAGCCCGTGGGCCATCGAGCAAATCCCGCTGCTCGAGGCTGCCGGGCTGGGCCGGTCGGCCTAGGACCGCAGCTCGTAGAGCCGCTCGGCGTAGGCGAGGTCGTCGCGCCACAGGCGGGCCGCGGACTGCCTCATCAGCGGCCGGATGAGTGCCGCCGCCGCTAGACCCTTGCCGAAGTGCGGCCGGTCGGAGTGGGCGATCACCGCTTCCAGCACCGCCGTGCGTGGTCGCCCGTCCGGCCCGGAACCCAGTGGCGTGGCGTGTGTTTCGACGACGCTGCCCCGTCCCTCGCCCTCCACGATGCGCATGACGACGGTCCGTGGTCCCGGGGCGGTGAATTCGGCGATGACCGGGATGCCGAGCCGTCCGACGCGGAAGGTGACGTCCACGACGAAGCGATCGAGCGCCTCGGGTAGGTCGTCGTCGACGGCGGGCGCGCTGAGCACCTTCAGCTGCGTGAACGAGTACGGGTGGAACCAGGCGCCGTGCCACGGATCCAGTCGGTTCGCGACGATGTCGCGCGGCTCACAGGTGCCCGCCATCGATGCGACCGCCGCGATGCGGGGATCGCCAGGACGCTCCGGAACGATGGGAGCGTCCGTGGGATCCTCGCCACCGACGGCGTCGAGCCGCACCCAGCACAGGATGCCGTCGTCATGGGCGGGCAGCGGCCGCCAGGCTCCGTGCCGGCGGTCCGAGAGTCGCAGCCCGTGCCAGGGACACACCAGCGTTCCGCACTCGACCGGCGCGGTCGCCAGATCGGCGCCCAGATGGGGACAGGCGCGCGGCGCGACCAGCAGGCCACCGTCGGCTCCCCGCCACGCGACGATCTGCACACCGGCCACCGTCGCACCCCAGGCCTTCGCCGCGACCTGGCTACTCGCGGCGAACGGGAACCAGTTGCCGCTCGGCCGGCGCCGAGCCCGATCCAGCGCCGAGCCGATCACCGCCGGACTGGCGTCGGCGAACGTCGGCACCTGCGCCGACCAGTCGATCGACGGAAGTGTTTGGAACGGCCAGGCTTTGGCCACGTTGGCGCGAAAGTTGGCGAGTACGCTCATCGCCCTTGACCTCCAGATCGTGCCACCAATCGACTCAGCGTCGCCGATCGGCCGCGGTTGGGGACGGTGTGCAGCGGGTGACCCGCCAGCCCGAACTCGGCGAGGATCCGATTGGCCGCGGTCCACCCAGTGGTCGCCGCGCGTTCCATCAGCGCCACCGGCAGATCGATGCGGACTCCGTCGCCGGCCAGCACCACCCGCGGGTCCGGCGTCGCCACGGTGGGTCGGCCCTCGAAGTCGCCGGGTCCGAAGCTGGGGCAGTCCGCTCGGCGCAACAGCCGTTCGTCGACGATGGTGGCGCCGATGGTCTCGGGATAGAGCTCGTACATCCTGGTAAGCAGGCCCGCCCGCACCTCCTCGTCGGGCTCGGTCACCGAGTAGGCATGCAGCTCCACCACCGAACCGCCTGTGCGCCTTGCCCATTGCGCGGCCTCGCGTTCGTAGCGCTCCAAGACGCTGACGTTGTCCAGCGGCGGTCGGCCGCCCGTCCCGAGGAACGCCGGCCGGTCGTCCCGGACCGCCCGGTCCAGCCACAGTCGCAGCACGACGAAGGGCGGCGCGTTGTCCAGAGCACCGACCCGGCGACGCCAGTCCTCGTCGCCGAGTCCGGGTGACGCCGACACGATGCGACGGAGGCCGTCGACGTCGGTCGCCAGCACCACCGCGTCCGCGGCGAAGACGTCGTCGGTGCTGCACGTCACGCGGACCTCGGTGTCGGTCGACACGGAGGCAACCGACACCCCGGTGTGAAAGCGCACGCCGTTGCCTTCGAGGTACCTGCGCAGGGGATTCCACAGCGCCTGGTCGAAGTTCGCGTTGGCGACGTCGAAGACCAAACCCTCGTTGGACCCGAGGAAGTAGATGTGGAACATCGTCACCATCTCGGCGGCCGACAGGCGCTCCGGTTTGACGAAGAAGCTCCTGGCGAACACCTCGAACGCCAGGTGCCGCGCGGCGTCGGGGAAGTTGATGTCTTTCAGGAACGTCTCGGCGGTTCGGTCGTCGAGCGCCTCGTAGGTTCCCGGCACCGATGCCACGGCCAGCGGCGCGGCGGCCTTGCCGTCGATCCGAACCAGGTCGCGAAGCCGAAAGGTGGGGCTGCGCAAGGCAAATGCCAACGCGTTGAACGGGGGTGTACGCGGCAGGCCGCGGAACGTGTCGCGGCGGCCGTCGGCGTCGATCAGCGGGTAGTCGTCGACCGCGGTCAACGCCGACAGGTGCGGATCCGATCGGCGCAGCATGGCCCGCAGGTTGTAGTACTGGCGGAAGAAGGCGTGGAAGCCGCGGTTCATCGCCGCCGCGGAGCCGTCGGAGAGGGCGTCGGACCAGCCGCCGACCCGACCGCCGAGGTAGTCGCCGGCCTCGAGGAGGTCGACGCTCACGCCGCGCTCGCTGAGCCCGGTGGCCGCGGCGAGACCGGCGATGCCGCCGCCGACGACCACCACCCGGGGCACGGCGGCCAGCGCGCCGGCATCGGGCAGGCCGGCGGGCGCGGGGATGGTCTCGCGGAGTCGGTCCATCTCCCTCATCGGCGCTCCGTCGCGTCGGCGGTGGGCCGGCGCCGCTCCCAAAGCAGTAGCACCGCCGTCACCATGGCGAAACCGAAGAGGAAGTCCTCGACCGGAATGTCGTAGGGGAAGCGGAGGCCGGAGGTGTGCCGTTCGTCGTACACGACGATGGGCGCGGTGAGCTTGGTCAGCCATCCGTCGACCGGGATCTGGAACCCGGTCACGATGACCATCGAGATCCAGTACACCGGCCGTCGGAACAGGCCGGTGTGCAGCACGCCGAGTTCCAGGGCGATCACCGCGATCACCGCGAGCACCGCCGGAACCGTGTAACCCAGGCCGGTCACCGTTGTTTCGCCCTCGTGAACCAGCGGCCGAACGTCGAGACCGTGGCGTCGACGGCCGAGTACGTCAGCAGTCCGCAGATGGGGATCACGACGAAGAACAGTAGTTCCTCCAGCGGCAGGCGGCCCGGCGCGATGAGGCCGACGATGTAACGCGGGTTGTACCACCAGACGTTCGCTGCGACGGCGATCGCATCCCAAATCAAGAACACCGCCGCGACGGGGACGACGGCCGCGAGCAAGCGGCGGGGCTGGCGGTAGACACCCTTCCCGAAGAGCTCCAGTGGCAGTGTGAGCACCAGGCACGAGCCCAACACGATCAGGTACTGCCAGCGCTCCACGCCTACCTCCGATGCCTGAGCCGTGCACCCCACGCCCTGACGACACCGGTACCGGCCACGGCCAGCCGCCGGGCCCTTCCGACTCTGGCACGCTCGCTGAAGATCTCGAAGTCGATCGCCTCGATCCGGTCGAGGATCTCGGAGTAGAGCTTCAGCGCCGTCTCGACGCAGGGGCGTGAGGCCGGGGCGAGTTGAGCCACCCCCGGCCGCGCTCGAACGTACACCTGCCGCGTGATGGCGTGCTGCTCCTGCAGCGCGCGGCGGACCCGGGAGTCGATGCGCCGGTTGGCCTGACACCACTGGAGCACGTCACGGTCGACGCCGTGCGCGGCGAGTTCGTCCGCCGGCAGGTAGACCCGTCCGCGCCGGAGGTCTTCGTCGACGTCGCGCAGGAAGTTGGTGAGCTGAAAGGCCGTGCCGAGGGCGGCGGCCGCCGGTGCCGCGTCCTCGCGGGGGCCAATGGTGCCCAGGATGGGCAGCATCTGCAGTCCGATGACATCGGCCGAGCCGTACATGTAGCGCTCCAGCGCGGTCCGGTCCGGGTAGTCGGTCACCGTGAGGTCCATCCGCATCGACGCGAGGAAGTCGTCGAACAGCTGCCAGCCGATGTCGTAGCGCCGGGCGGTGTGTACGACGGCGGTCAACGTCGGATCGTCGCCGCACGGCTGGTCCTCCACCAGGCTGTTGAACAGTTGCGTGGACAGCTTCTGGAGCTCCGCCGCCCGCGCCTCGTCGCCGCGGGTCTCGTCGAACGCGTCGAGGATGTCGTCGGCGCGCCGGGCGAACCCGTAGAGGGCGTGCACGGGGGGCCGCTGCGCGGGTGCGAGCAGTCGGGTCGCCAGGAAGAAGGTCTTGCCGTCGCGCGCGTTGATGTCGCGACACTTCCGGTAGGCCTCCCGCAGCGGCGGATCGAGCACGCCCGCGGCGTCGAGTTCGGAGCCGATCACCGCTGGACGACCTCGCGATCGGGCTGCCGGGCCGGAACGCCGGTGATCCGGTCGGCGGCCAGCCGACCGGACATCACCGCGGTTGGCACCCCCACACCCGGCACCGTCGACGATCCGGCCAGCACCACGTTGTCCACGCCACGCACCGTGTTCGCCGGCCGGAACGGGCCCGTCTGAGCGAAGGTGTGGGCGAGCGCGAACGGAGTGCCGGCCAGCATCCCCTGGCGGCCCCAGTCGGCGGGCGTCACCACCGACAGCACCTCCATGTCGTCGCCGAGGTGAGGCAGCCGCTCCCGGACGGCTCCCAGCATGTGGTCCACGTAGGCCGGCGAGGTGGAGTCCCAATCGATCGGTCCCACTTGGGTATTCGGCGTCGGAGCCAAGACGTAGAGCAGGTCGCGGCCGGGCGGGGCGAGGCTGGGATCGCCGGCGGTGGGCCGCGTCACCAGCAGCGATGGGTCCCCCATCACGCGACCGTCGGTGATGATGTCGGTGAAGGTCTGCTTCCACGCATCGCCGAAGAGGATGGTGTGGTGGCCGATGGCGTCGCCCACCTCGGGTACCCCGACGTGGGCCACGACGGCCGACGGCGCGGGCCGCAGCTTCAGCAACCGGCGCGGTGAGTAGTCCAGCAGCCGGTAGGTCGTGGGCAGCTCGGTGGTGAGCACCACGGCGTCCGCCAGGATCCGTCGACCATCATCGGTGATCACGGCGGTGGCTCGCGAACCGCTGCGCTCAATGCTGGAAACCGTTGCGCCGTACAGGAATTCGACGCCTGCGTCGGCGGCCGCGGCGGCCATGGCGTCGGGCAGGGCGCGCATGCCACCGCGGGGGAAGTACACGCCGGCGACGGTGTCCATGTACGCGATCACCGCGTACACCGCCAGCGCGCTCTGCGGCGGCACGCCCGCGTAGAGAGCTTGGAAGGTGAAGACGCGAAGCAGCCGCTCGTCGCTCAAAAACTTGCGAATCACGCTCTCCCACCGACGGAAGCCGCCCATCGCGAGCAGCCGACCCAGCTGCGGAGTCAGCAGCGACAGCGGCGAATCGAAGTTGGCGCCGATGAAGCCGTCGAACTCCGTCTCGTAGAGCGCCGTCAGCCACTGCCGCATCTGCAGGTAGGCATCGGCCTCCTGGCGGCCGGCGAACCGTTCCACCTCGGCGTACATCGCCGCCGGTTCGGTGTGCACCTGCAGGGTCTCGCCCCCGGCGAAGACGGCGTTGTAGGCGGGGTGGACCGGGTTGAGTTCCAGGTGGTCGGTGAGCTTGGACCCGACTGCCGCCATCGCATCGTCGATGATGTCGGGCATGGTGAGCACCGTCGGCCCCATGTCCAGGCGGTAACCGTTGACGTCGGCTCGCCCCACCCGTCCCCCGGGGTGATCTTCGCGTTCGACCACGGTGACGGTGCGGCCCCGGCCGGCGAGGTAAAGCGCCGCCGACAATCCGGACAGGCCTCCCCCGACCACCACGACCTGGTCGGTCTTACCCTTTACGGTGCGCATCACGCACTCCTCTCGGTGCAGTAAACGGCCATGTCTTCGAGAGCGGTGCGGGCAGCCGGGGGAATGCCGGCCACCTCGAGGCAGCCCACCGCCCGCGTCAGCCGCTCCCCGATCAGTTCCTCGATCCACTGTGCGGCGCCGCTGGCGATGATCAGCGTGCGCCACCGTTCGGCGTCGTCGGGACTCAGCGTTGGGGTGCTCATCAGGTCGGAGAGCTCGCGTCGCAGTCCGGCGTCGGCCAATTGGTAGGCGGCGACGACCACGCTGGTGGCCTTCTGCGCCGCGAGGTCGGTACCGACTGACTTGCCGGTGACCGTCGGCGAACCGGACAGCCCGAGGAGGTCGTCGCGGAGCTGGAAGGCTTCGCCGATGACGGCGCCGTACTCGCCGATGGCGGCGACCACCCGTGGTCGGCAGCCCGCCATCGCCGCGCCGATCTCCAGGGGCCGCCGGACGGTGTAGTTCCCCGACTTCCGCCGGGCCACGTCGAGCACCTCGTCGAACGTCGGGAAGGACTGCGAGTCGTTGACGAGATCGGCGAGCTGGCCGACCGCCAGCTCGATGCGCATCTCGTCGTAGCGGGGCCAGATCCGGGCGAGTGCGTCGGCGGCGACGCCGCTCTCTCGAAGCATCTTCTCCGCCCACACCAGGCAGAGGTCACCAAGGACGGTCGCCGCGGACTCCCCGAAGCGGTCCGACGAATCGGTCAGCCCACGCGCTCGGTGCCACCGGCTCAGCGCGACGTGGGCGGCGGGTCGGCCACGGCGCAGCGCCGACTCGTCCATCACGTCGTCCTGCAGCAGGGCGAAGGCGTGCAGGAGTTCCAGGCTCGCCGACGCGCGTATTGCCGATTCGTCTTCGTCGGCACCGCAGAGCCAGCCGAGATACATGAACGTCGACCGGACGTACTTGCCGCCGTCGAGAAAGGTCGACAGCACGTCGCCGGCGACCTCGACCCCTGTCCCGTCGAGGTGGCCGAGGCAGTGATTCTTGACGAAGTCGGCTAGGTACGTCTGCACCGCCGCTCGCACGTCGGCGAGTTCGGGCACGGTCACCTGCATATTCTGCCCGCTTGCCATCGGCGTCACGCCTCCCTGTCCCATGTCCCCCACCTTCACTGCTCCTCGGCCAACACGCTCGTCAGGTCGATCGGCCCCCAGCGCCGTCGCTGCGGGTGGTTCGAACCTGGACGTGGACGTTCGTTCATTCGGAGCCGACGCGGGTTTGGTGGGGTGTGACGATGACGATAATTGTCGAACTCGAGCCGCCATGACGTTCGACGCCCGCGGATCTCCATGCAGGGCGAGCCGGCCAGCCGATGATCGAACGCTCGGGATCGGAAACACCTCGCAGTAGGTGGACGGGCCGGCGGCGGTGCGGCGGTTCGGCACCGGTAGGTGGTGCCGAAGTTGTTTCATGACCAGTCGCGGTTTCACGAGCAGTCGCGGTCCCAGTAGCCGTCACGGCCAGCGCGTGCAGATTCGGGTCGCGCCGGAGCGGACGCGCCGCCGCCCGGCTTCCCGATCCGTGGGTGACACCCGCTGGTCCGAGGAACATCGTTATGGCACAGCGTGTTTCATGCCGTTGGTCACCGGCCCGTCGGGCAACGTCGGCAAGGAACTCGTCGACGAGCTGGCCGCCCTGGACGAACTCCTGGTGGATTCGGCCTGGGGCCGGACCGAGCGGGCGTGGACGTGAACTCATCGACCGCTACGTGCCCGTGACCGATGCCGCGTCGGCATGGCGGCCGGCCGGGTCCCCGATCCGCCGGTATGCGCTGCTCACCAGGCGGTCGAGCTCCAGCCGACGACGCAGTGGCGACACCCGCGACAGCTGGAGCAGCTCCTTCGACACCTGCGCGGCGATCTCCCGCAGCTTCACGTTGTGATGCTGGGACTGCTCGCGGAGCAGGGCGAAGGCGGACTGGGCATCGACCCCGTAGAGCACCATCAGCATGCCCTTCGCCTGCTCGATGACGGCGCGGCTTTGCTCGACGTCGCCGCCCGGCGCCTCGGAATCGACGGTTGCCTCACGGGCTGTCGACATGTCGGCGGCCGTGTCACCGTCCGAGGTCCTGCCATGGGCGGCATCCGCGCAGGGAATGTCGATCCGTTGCCTGTGCGACTGCACGAAAGCTCCCTCAAAACCTGAACAAATAGTTCGTTTCTGGACAATCCGTCCAATAGTGCCAAACACCGGCGGACCGGTCAACAGGTGCAGGTCCCGGGCCGGGGCTACGGGGACGGTGCGGTCGCTGTGCCGCAAGCGTTCACCATGCGACTCGGATCAGCGGACGCGGCGGCGTTCGCGCTTACCGGTGCGGATGGTGGTGCGGGTCGCGATCGTGGGATCGGCCAGCATGCCGGCGATCTGAGCGCACGCCGCGTCGATCGCCGGAATGAGTCGCTCGGGCGTGGGCCGGGTGACGGTGGTGATGGCGAGGTCGACGGTGCGGGTGCCGCGATCGATGATCGCCTTGCCGGTGGCGGATTCGACGTCGAGGGACCGCTGCAGTGTCAGGGCGGCGGCGGCCGCCACTTCACCGAGATCGATGGTGATGGAACCGGCGTCGCCGGCGCGCAGCGGCAGGTCCTTCACCTTGGTGGCCGGGGTATGGGTGAGCAGCCACCGCAGTGCCACCACGATGAGGAACACCCCGCCGCCGGCGAGCGCGAAGGGCCACCAGCCGGCGGCGGTGGCCGCGTGCAGTCCCGGCACGGCGATGGTGTCGGGTAGCCCGGGCAGCCAGGTGGTGTCCCAGAGCACCAGCACTGCCCCGAGGGCGATCAGCGCGGCACCGGCAATGAAGGCGGCGAGCCGGTCGAGGGTGACGGCCAGGCGGGTCATGTCAGTTCTCTCCACTACGAGTGCGCACCTTGATCCGCGGTGCGGTGATGAATCCGCCGATGGCGTCGGCGACGGCAGTGGCGATGGCCGCCTTCACGGCCGGGTCCCCGGCCGTGACGTCCGCCGTCACCTTGACGGTGCGCAAGCTCGCCGCGGCTCGGGCGGCGAGTACGCCGGGCACGGTTTCCGCGGCGGCGCCGGCCAATCGGGCCAGGTCCGGCTTGGCGATCCAGACGCTGGTCCGGGCGGGAACCACGAACGCAGTGCGCCGTCGCGGCCGCAGCGCCGCGGCGACCGTCCAGAGCCCGATCAGGATGGCGACGACGCCGACGGCCGTCATCCATCCCCGATGTGTCAGGCCGTCGAGTCCGGAAATGACCGTGGTGGTCCAGGGTGATCCTCGGAGCCAGCCGACGATGACCGCGGCGTCACGTAGCGCGACGGCGCCGGCGAACAGCAGCATCAGTGCGATCACCGCACCGACGTAGCCGGCGGTGGGGGCAGCCACTGGTGGGCGGCCGGGGGCGGGCAGTGCGGCGCTGGGTACGGAGGTCTCGGCAGAGGTCTGCGGGGCGGTCATCGGACGGTCCCGGTGGACGGGGTCTCGGGCACGACGGCGTCGACTGCCACGTCGACGCGGTCGACGGTGACTGCGGCGTAGGTGCGCAGCGCGTCGATGACGTTGCGTTGGACCGCCGCCCCGACCTCGACGGCGGGCTGCGGCCAGGCCACCGCGATGGTGACCTTGACACGGGCCCGGTCCCCGGCGAGCTGCACCGTTGCGCGAGGCAACTCGCGGCCGGTGATCTTGTCCAGGCCCGCGGAGTGCGCGTGCACGCCGTGGGTAAGGCGCGTGGCGTGGACGGCGAGACGTTGGGCCACCCTGTCGCGCACGACGAGGTGACCGCGGGCCCCCGGATCTTCGAGGGCATCGGTCGACGCGTCGGCGTGGACGTCGTCAGCCACGGCGACGTCCGGGGAACAGTGCGGAGAGGTCGAACTCGCCGTCGCGTTGACCACCGACGAGGTAGCCCGCGACGCCCAGGAGCAGGGCGACGACGAAACCGGTGAGGCCGCCTGCGGCCGCGGCGACGCCGAGCAGCAGACCGGCGATCAAACCCAAGCTGGACGTGGTCATGAAAACCTCCGAAAGTGATTGCACCGCAGCGGTTCCGCGGTGCGTTGGTGAAGTGTCATAGCTCTATGTAGCGGGGACGTCGGCCGCGCGTCGAGCACAGTCGACGCGGGACGAACAGCCCGTGCTGCGAAGCCGCCCACCGCGCCACGGTCACGGGGCCGGGGCTTCCGGTGCGGCACTCGGTCCGGGAACGACGTCTTCGACGGTGACGTCGACGACGTCGGCGACCACCGTCGCGGCGGCGGCTCGAACGCGGGCTGCGGTATCTCGGACGGGAACGCCGTAGCTCAGGGTCACGTGCACCTCGATGACGCCGTCGGGCCGGGTGCGGATTCCGGGCACGCGGTGACCGGGCAGGTAGGTCGCCACCTCGCCGAACGAGCCGGCGTGCAGCGACACCACTCCCGGCACCGCGGTGACGGCGGCGGCGATGAGATCAGCGCGATCCGGCCTCCGATTCGGGCCGCTCGTCGCCTCGCCGCCTCCACCCTCGTGCGCCTGGGTCACTGCACCCGGGTGACCGCGTCGTCGGCGGCGAGGTCGTCGTCGTCACCGGCCAGGTGGATGTCGTGCACCGTGACGTTGACCTCGGTGACCTCCAGACCGGTCATGCGCTCGATGGCGGCGATGACGTTGCGCCGCAGACCGGCGGCCAGGTCGGCGATCGATACGCCATACTCGGCGACGATGTCCAGGTCGACGGCGGCCTGCTTCTCGCCGACCTCGACCGAGACGCCCTGCGAGTGGTTCACGTTCCCGCCGGGGATGCGCTCACGCAACGCACCCACGACGCGCGACGCTCCGCCACCCAGGTCGTACACGCCGCTGACCTCACGGGCGGCGATCCCGGCGATCTTGGAGACCACGGTGTGGGCGATCGTGGTCTTGCCTTGCGAGCTCACCAGGGCCGAACTGCTCGCCGCGGCGACGCCTGGGACCGAAGTCGTGGCACTGGTGGCGGACTGGGTGCTGGTCATGGGGATGAACTCCTCGTCGTAGTCGTCGTCGATCTGCAAGCATCGGGTGATGCGTACGAGGGGTAGTCGGAACACCGGGCGCGATCCGAACGCCGAGCATCCGTGAGCTGACTCACAGTCTGCCCCGAACCTCGGCGGGATAACGATCTTGCCGCTCAGGCGTAGATCCGGTGGCAACGGGTAAGTGCCTCGCGGAGCGGCTAGTAGTCCGGACTGCGAACCCTCTAGCCCTTGGCAGTTCGAACCGTGTGCTGCCAGGGGCGCCCGCCCACGGTCGTCCTGGATTGCGCCAACGAGTTCGATCAATCTTGGCTGGATGCATCCCGTCGAGCGCGCCCGGTTGGACGCGCCCCGCGTCAACTCACCTGGCACGCCGACGCGACCACGTCGTTGAGGGTGAAGCCGACGTCGGCCAGATCGTGGTCACCGGTCCAGTACAGGGGTTGCTCGACCACGAACGCTCGGAAGTACAGGGCCCCCAGGGTGGCGAAGTCCTCCACGACGGCATTGCCGCTAGCGCGACCGGAAGCCTCCATGTCGTCGGCGTGCGAAGTGAACACCCGCGCGGCGTTGTCAGAGACGGCTCGCTGGGACGGAGTCCATTGCGCCACACCGATGTTCGGGTCAAGCGCCAGCCAGTCCGCGGTTGCTCCTGCAGGGCGGCGGCATCGGAGGCCCACCGCGCGCACGTCGGGTTGCCCGGCGGTAGGAACCGCTGCGTGTTGGCCGAGTCCACCGCGGCCGGCGGAGTCGTCGGCGGCCGAACGGGACCGACCGCGGGGACCTGCGGCATGGCGGTGATGGACCGGTTCGCCGCGCAGATGGTGGTGATCGCATCCAGCGCCGCCAGGCTCGTTCGGGCCAGCGAGTCGTCGCCTGGCTGGTATCTAGGCAGTGCGTCGGCGTAGGCCCGGCCATAGACGATGAACGCGTCGTACAACTCACGCAATGCCCGATGCGGTGTCTGCGAAGCGAGGGTCACCGCGGTATCCGCGCCACTGCGCAGCGCCTCGCCGACCGCCTCGAACTCACGTCGGATGCTCGGCGCCCACTGCGCTGACGGCACCGATGGATCGCGTTGAGCCCACCCCTTCTTCTGCGCGGCGGTGACGCGGTCTGGACGTTGTCCAACTTACCGCAGGTGTCTCGGAGATGATCATCGCGACCGGACCCTTGTCGCCCGCGCTGCGAACCCGGTCGGCGGGGCTGCGGACGTCTTGGGCGCCGGAAGGACCGTCTGCTGCGGCAAATCTGTGCGCCCGCGGGCGCCGTGGTGCCAGATTCCCGGCCGCCGAGCGTGCGACGGCGCCGTCGGCCACCACCACGACCACCACGGCCGCGCCGATCCACTTCCCCTTTCCGCGGGGCTTGGGCGGCGGGGGCCCGCTGGGCACCCAACCGGGCGGATAGGCGCCTGCGGACACAGGTGCGTCCTGCTGCAGTTCGTCTCTCATTCGCCCAGCTCGCCAGAGGCAGGCGCCAGTGATTTGCTGAAACTCCCGTCGCACGGCGGTACGCCGGCTGCGTTGCTCATGGCCGTGATGATATCTCACGACGAACGTGCCGCTCAGGACCACTGTCCACGGCCTCTCGGCCAGTGGGCCACGGCGTCCGGCGCACCGGCAGGCCAACCCGAGAGATTTCCTGATGGTGTAGTCGAGCGACGAAGAACGGTCTCGACGAGCGCGACACGGGCCGACGACCGGACCCGACGTCCCAATCCTTGGGTCGGACCCGAGTGTCGTTGGTCCGCCGATATGGCGACTATGAGAAAAATTGCAGCATCGGGTGTCCAATGCCTTGAACAGCATCGACGAAGTATTTTGCAATTGCTGTATTACGACTAGCAAAAATGATGTGACCATGTGAGGATTTCTGCATGGAGGCACAGCCATTGGTCACATCGAGAGCAGCCGTTGGGCTCCACCGCCGCGGCAAGACGCGGGACGACGCCCCACGCGGACGCTCCGCAGCCGTCCTGTGGTCGGGGGCGACCGCACTGGTGACGTGCCTGGTGTTCACGGTCCTCGAAAGCACCCGCGTCGGGGTTCCCGCTCCCTTCGAAGATGCGGCGATGTTGTTCCGGTATGCCGAGAACCTCGCGCACGGCTGGGGTATCACCTGGAATGTCGAGCAACCGCCCGGACTCACCGACGGCGCCACCGAGCAGGGTTCGTTCTGGCCCTGGCCCCGTTGGCGTTCATCGGACTGTCGACCGCAGCGGCGGCGTGCACCTGATCTCGCGAGCGTCAACGGCATCGGAGCGCTGTTCGGCGTGCTCAATGACAAGTCCTGGCATCGGCCGGCGTGGTGCGATCGCGCTGGCGGCGCTCGTCGGCGGCGGACCGGTGAACCGGTATGTGCTCAGCGGCTTCTCACCGCCGGTGCTGGGGTTCCTGCTTCTGGGCGCGTTCACCCTCGCCGCCACTGCCCCGGTTGCACGGTCGGCACGCGGCTCGCTGATCCTCCTCCTCGGCGCAGGTACCGCCGCCGGAATCGCCGGTTGGTGGCGCCCCGAGGCGTTCGGCTTCGGCCCCCTCGCAGTGGTGTTCGGGCTGTTGCTCACCATCCGAGTGAGCCGCCAGCCGTGGCTCGCCTCGCGGCGATCGTCGCCGTGGTGGCACCATTCGTCGTACTCGTCGTCCTGTGGGCGTGGTTCCGCGTGAGCTACTTCGGCCAATTGCTGCCGACGTCGGCGGTGATGAAGTCCGGCTCGCTGCACGGCTCGAACATCCTGTTCTCCCTGCAGTTCTATGCCTCACTGCTGCTGCCGCTGGTCGGTGTCCTGGTTGCCGCAATGCTCGACCGCGGCCAGGCGCGGTCCTGGTGGATTGCCGCGGTCGTGTTGGCCGCCCCGCTGCTGTGGGTGAATGCCGCACTGCCACCCGAGTTTTGGGACAAGATCGGTCTGTCCGCCGCGCCGGCGATTGCCGACGTCGCCACCGTCGTGTTCCTCGTTCCGATCGTCGTCGCCCTTGCCGTCGCTGCTTACCGGAGGCATGACCGTTCCTGGTTGTTCCCGCTGGCTCTCGTCACCTTCTCGGTGGCGTGGATCGCCATTGCCACCACGCTGAACTGGTGGGGGCGAATGCAGTGGCCCCTGGTTCCCGTGCTCGTCGCGATGGCCGCCGGTACGGCCGTGGCCGCTGCCCCCGCCGGTTCCATGGCTCACCCATCGAGCCCGGGACGCAGTCCCAGAATCGTCGTCGCGCTGCTGGTCTGCGTCGGAGTGCTGCCCTTTCACCTCCCGATCGGGAGCTACTTCGAAAGCCCCTTCCAGACGGCCGTGTCAGAGGCACTCCGTGGAGTCGATACCTCGGGCGTCCGGGTGGCGACCACGGAAGCCGGACTCATCCCGCTGGCGTTCGCGGCCTCGCGCTCGACACTTACGGTCACAACAACCGCAGCATCGCCTCCACCCACGGCAACAGCCTGGCCGCTGAGTTGGCGGCATTCCGGCCCAATCTCATTGCCATGCATGGTCTTCCGCCGGACACCGTCACATTGGACGACTGTTCGCCCGAGCAGCAGCGGAGCAACACGAAATTCGCCGCCAACTGGTCGTCGATGGTCAACGAGTCTTCTCGAGAAGTAGCGCCTGGGTTCCGTGTTCAATTCCGTCTCAGGGCGACGCGTGCGGAGGTGGAGTGTGTGGCTGTCCAACGACGTCGACCCGCCGGTCCGCCAGGCAATCGCGCGACTGCCGACGCCGGGTCCAGGGTCAACTCACGGTTCCGCTCGGAAGCAAATGCGGGGGGAGCCGGCGCCCGGCCGGTCAGGCTGGTTTTTGGAACGTGTAAACCCGGTACTGCAGCAGGCCCAGCCGCGACAGCCACTTAATCAACCGGGTACCCCCGATCATCGTGTCCTGGACGTCCGCCGAGCCTCGCTCGCTGAAGAATTTGATCAGGAATGGGTACGTCGGCATGGTGTTCTTGCGGATGTTGCGGTTCGCCCGCAGCTGGAGGCCTCCGCGCTTGCCCATGGCGCGGTAGGACCGCAGTGGCACCGAGCCCAGGGTCCCGTAGGACTTCGCGATTTGGATGCGGACCGCCCACCAGATCGGCGTCTTACCGAAGAAGGCCATCGCCGGCACGAAGTCCGACACGGCGAGGTAGCCGCCGGGCTTGAGCACGCGCGCCGCCTCCGCCAGGAAGCGCTCGCGCGACGGGAAGTGGAAGATGCACTCGACGGCCAGCACGCGATCGAAGGTGCCGTCCTCGAACGGCAGCTGACAGGCGTCGGCTTCCACCCAGTCGATGAGGTTGCCGTTGGCGGCCGTCGTCTGGGCCTCAGCGGCAGCGAGCTGACGAGAGTCGATGTTCAAGCCCGTGAGGTGCATCTCGGATCGACCGGCATTGATCTGTTGAATGGTTCCGCCGAATCCGCATCCGACGTCCAACACCCTCTGTCCGTCGGCGATGTCGCCGGCTTGCAGCAGGACACCATTCATTTGCTCCATGGCCGCGAGGTAGTCGGCCCGGGTGCCGTCGGCGGTCCTGGGGTCGTCCCAGTAGCCCCAGTGCACCTGCCGTTCCCAGAGTCGCCCGGTCTCTCCACCGTCCTGCCGTTCGTCGATGAGCAGGTCGAAGTACGGAAGGTCTGGCATTTGCCGAAAGTACCATGATCGAGACGTGTTCCTAGACTGTCGCACGTTCGACGACGGCATGTCGCCGCGACGTCAGATGGTGGGCATGAATTCGGCGACGGCAAGGATCATGAACACCACCAGAGCGAGTCCGATCAGGCCGCCGATGGGGATCATCGCTACGCACACCGCCACCCAAATGAACAGCCGGGGCCACTCGAAGCGTTGATTGCCCACGAAGCCGCCGCGCCTCTCCCGAAGCACGTGGTAGACCGTCCACACGCCGGCACCGACGGCTGCAGCGGCGATTATCTGCAGCCAGTCCGGCGCCACCACCACCGCGACGGCCGCCATCGTCACGACGGCTGCGATGCGTCCGCACGCCACGCCGCGAAGTCCCGATGCCCGCGCGACGAACGGAGTGCGGTCCGGCTCACCGCGATACCGCGGCACCCGACCATCGATTCCCAACAGGCGCCAGATCCACCGCGTCCGGGCCGTTCTCAACCCCAGGTCCTCGGCGATCCGCCGGACGTCGGCAGCCGATTCGGCCATCACTCGGTGCGACTGCGGGCTACGCCAGTAGGCGGTCTTGAACACCCGCCGCGGAATGCCGAACTCCCGGGCGAACGTCCGCGGCTGCCCGAGCATCTCACCGATCAACCACCGGAGGAAGAAAGGAAAGGCAATGGCGTACAGCGCCCGCCGAGTGCGGCCGGCGCCGCGTATCCGCTCACCCAAATGGTCGTCGGCAAACGTGATGTGCCGGGCTTCCTCCGCAAGATGGATGTAGGTGATCGTGTTCAGCAGCGGCGGCACCTGGGCCGCGCCACGGCGCTGCAGCGTCTGCTGATGGTGGAGGGGTTGCTCACCGCAGAGCACTGCGATGAAGTGGAAGACGTTGCAGTAACCGCCGATGAAGCCCAGGATCGGCGCGATGATCCGAGACCCGCGGCGCATTCCGGGAACGTCTTCGCCGCAGCGGTTGACGAACTCTTGGAACATCTGAATGTGGCTGCACTCCTCGATGAGTTCGTGCAGCAGATATCGGAACACCGGGGAGTTGTTCGGCAGTTTGCCGGAGTAGTGCACCACTCCGCGGATCAACATCATCTCGAATTGCGAGGTCACTTTCAAGGTGTTCGCGGTGATCCAGCGGCCCATGTCGATTCGGCGGCTCAACGGCTGTTCGGCGTACCACTCGGTAGCCGCCAGGGGAGAGGATTCTGGATCGAGTTGCCACCGTGGATCTTGGTCATCGAGGGCGTTGTCGCTCGCCTCCCAGTCGATGTCGACGTAGGGATCGAAACGCAGTCGGGAGGTCGCACGTGAGAGGGCTTCGACTCGGTCGACGTAAGGATCGGTCAGCGCACCGTCCACCTCGTCGGCTGCCGTCATGTGCCTGTCCGTTGAGCCAACTTTGCCGGTCGGCGAAGCCAACTTGCGAGCACTCGCACCGGAGTCACGACATTCCTTCCGTGGGGCTTCGCTAGCTCGTCGATGAGCAACCAGCTGTATCGACATTCGTAGTGTGCATGAAACCTTCGTTTATCGGCTTGTTTTACCATGGCGACGGCCCGGCGTGTCGCGGCACGTGCGCAATGTGCCGAAGCGCCGCCCGTTCCCCGAATGGCCACCTAGGGTCGCGCCATGGGCCCACCCGACTACGTACTGGGTAGCGATGACGCAAAGATCGCGCGCTTGCAGGTGCAGGCCGCCGCCCTCGTCGAGCCCACCGCGCTGCTGCTGAAGCGGGCCGGAATCGTCGCCGGGATGAGAGTTCTCGACATCGGCACCAGACCCGGCGACGTCGCGTTCCAGTTGGCCGAACTGGTGCGGGTGCTGGAACCGGCCATCGTCGCGAGTGGTGTCGCCACCGAGGAAGACTTGGGCCTGGACACCCTCGAGCAGCAGGTCGTCGACGCGATCGACGACGCGGGCACGGTGTGGACGACGCCGACCGTCGTGGGCTGTTGGGGGCGTCGCGCGTGAGCTCCGGCGACGAACCCTGATGTCGCGAGCGGACTACGAGCGCATGCGCGGCGCCCACCTGGCCGCGGTACAGGCCGCCCTCGAGGACCACGTCGGTCGGCTGGAGTGGTCACGCGAACAGATCGAGCGACATCAGACCTTGCGGCTGCGCGCACTACTGGGCTACGCGCGCGAGCGCTCACCGTTTCATGCGAACCGACTGCACGACGTCGACCCGGCCACGGCGACGGTGGCCGATCTGGCGCGGCTGCCGATCATGACCAAGGCGCAGGCGCAGGACCATTGGGACGCGATCGCCACCACCGGCGATCTCAGTCGCGCCGGCGCCGACCGCCTTCTGTCCGAACAGAAGTGGTTCTCCTACACACCGGCGGCCGAGCAGGTGTTCAGCTCGGGTGGCTCCAGCGGTGTGCGCGGCGTCTACGTGTGGGACTGGCACTTCTTCGTCTCGGTCGCGTGCCTGGCGTGGCGGATGCAGGCCCGTGAGGAGCGCCGCGCTCCGCGGCCGACGTCACGTCTGGCCGTCCTCGAGGCGGGTGTACCGCCGCACGCCAGCACCCCACTCTTCGACGTGCCGACCGCACCTGGGATGGAGACGGTGGTCATCGCTGCGGGCGCCCCGTTCGACGAGATTCTCAGCGCGGTGGCAGCCGCTCGGCCGACTCACGTCGTCGGCTATGCCAGCCTGATCGGCAAGTTGGCGCGGGCGTCGCTCGCCGGACGACTCGAGGTGCACCCGGTACGCGTCAGCACCAACTCCGAACCGTTGCTGCCCGAAGATCGTCAAGCCATTACCGACGCTTGGCAAACGCCCATCCACAATCTGTGGGGCTCAACCGAGATCGGCGTGCAGGCCGTCGGATGCGGTCGTGGTGAAGGACTGCACGTGTGGGAAGACGAGGTGGTGCTCGAACGCGTCGACGAGGACGGGCGACCCGTCGGGCCCGACCAACCGGCTGCGCGGACCCTCGCTACCGGGCTATCGAACACGACCTTTCCGTTCATCCGTTACGACCTGGGCGACGAAGTGACCCTGATCCCGGAACGGTGTGAGTGTGGAAGCGCGTTCGCCCGCGTGGCGGACATCGGCGGGCGCCGCGACGACGACTTCGTCTATGGCACCACGGTGATTCCCGCCGGCGCCTTCCGCCACGTGCTGGGGACCAACCCACGCGTGTCGGAGTACCAGGTGATGCAGACCCCCGGTGGTGCGGAGGTCCTGGTGGTCGGTGACCCCGACGTCGCGGCGTTGCGGACGTCGGTCATCGCGGCCCTGCGGCGGTTCGGAATGTCCAACGCGCACATAAAGGTTCACCTCGTCGACCGCATCGCCCGCCATGCCGCGACCGGCAAGCTGAAGCGATTCGTGGCCTTGCCCCCGACCGGCTGACGAACGAGAACCGAGTCCGAGGCGGGCCCCACTCCGTTCACCGTGAGGTACCGCTACAGGGGCGGTCGCTGGGCCACCACTGACGACGGCGAGGCTTTCCGGCGTGAGGGTAAGGGAATGACTCCGCCCACGGCGATCCAGAACATGGTCCGGTCGCTGCTGGCCGACGTCGGCCTCCCGATTGCGGCGTACTTCGCCGCCGAACTGGCGGGCGCGAGCGCGTATCGAGCATTGCTCGCCGGCACGGTCGTGGCGGGAGCGCGAACGGCGTGGCTACCGAACTTTTTTTTTTTTTTTTTTTTTTTTTTTTTTTTTTTTTTTTTTTTTTTTTTTTTTTTTTTTTTTTTTTTTTTTTTTTTTTTTTTTTTTTTTTTTTTTTTTTTTTTTTTTTTTTTTTTTTTTTTTTTTTTTTTTTTTTTTTTTTTTTTTTTTTTTTTTTTTTTTTTTTTTTTTTTTTTTTCGGCGATCCGCGACGGCGATCCGCGCAGCGCCGGCTCGACGTCGTTCGCGTCGTTCCTGCTCGGTCGCTCGTTTCCCGGCGCCGGTGGCCGCTCTCCCCTTTTTTTTTTTAAAAAAAAAAAAAAAAAAAAAAAAAAAAAAAAAAAAAAAAAAAAAAAAAAAAAAAAAAAAAAAAAAAAAAAAAAAAAAAAAAAAAAAAAAAAAAAAAAAAAAAAAAAAAAAAAATTTTTTTTTGGTGGCTCTCACTTATATCCTCCTTTTTTTTTTTTTTTTTTTTTTTTATTTCACCGGTGACGCACGGTTCGTCTTGGCCAAGGACGCAACGGCGTCTGCGACGGCGGGGCTGTCTTCCTGGGTAGTTGCCTGGCGATCGACCGCTGGCCTGTATCGCTTTTTTTTTTTTTTTTTTTTTTTTTTTTTTTTTTTTTTTTTTTTTTTTTTTTTTTTTTTTTTTTTTTTTTTTTTTTTTTTTTTTTTTTTTTTTTTTTTTTTTTTTTTTTTTTTTTTTTTTTTTTTTTTTTTTTTTTTTTTTTTTTTTTTTTTTTTTCGCAAGCGTTATCGCTGCGTCCGCTGGCAGCTCCGGTTCACCACTCCAGCGTCGACGATTATGCGAATCGCCGGTTAGCAAGCCACAACGGCGTGGCTTTTAGCGTCCGCGGCGCCCCGACTCTTGTTCGTCGTTTGGTCCCGGTTCCTGCTCGTGTGGCGGCCGTGGCGGCGACTCTTTCCTCACCGGTGACGGATGCACGGGTGCTGCCGTCGTCGTTCACCGGCCAAGGTTCACGCATTTTTCACGGCGTTGTCTCCTGCGTTTAAGCGACGGCGGGGCTGGTCTTCCTTTTTTTACCCTTGGGTTAATCGTTGCCTGGCGATCGTACCGCTGGCTATCTCTGTTCATACGTTTTTCCGTTTACGCCCCAAGCGATCGCTGGGTCCGTTTCCCGGAAGCGCCGGTTCACCGCCACGGCGGACTTTTTTTTTTTTTTTTTTTTTTTTTTTTTTTTTTTTTTTTTTTTTTTTTTTTTTTTTTTTTCTACTCGACCTGTACGCCTTTTGCCTAGCATCTCGCGGGTTGACCATCGCTTTCGGAAGTTTACGCCGAGTTACACCTTTCGCTTCACGGCGGACTCCGACGACATTCGCGATCGATTCTGCATTTCCTTTATCTCTATCTCCAATCGCGACATATGCGCTTCGGTATTTTACCTTTTCGCCGGAAATCGCACCTATATACCCTGCGCCACCGGCGACTACTTCTACTCATGCGAACCATGCGTCACCGACGGACATGCCCTCACCTACTATAAAAAAAAAAAAAAAAAAAAAAAAAAAAAAAAAAAAAAAAAAAAAAAAAAAAAAAAAAAAAAAAAAAAAAAAAAAAAAAAAAAAAAAAAAAAAAAAAAAAAAAAAAAAAAAAAAAAAAAAAAAAAAAAAAAAAAAAAAAAAAAAAAAAAAAAAAAAAAAAAAAAAAAAAAAAAAAAAAAAAAAAAAAAAAAAAAAAAAAAAAAAAAAAAAAAAAAAAAAAAAAAAAAAAAAAAAAAAAAAAAAAAAAAAAAAAAAAAAAAAAAAAAAAAAAAAAAAAAAAAAAAAAAATTTCAACCCGACGACATGCGAAGCCGTTGGTACCGAGTGTCCCTGGTGTGGGGCCTCGGACTCCTCACCGATGCGGCGCTGCGCGTCGTTTTTTTTTTTTTTTTTTTTTTTTTTTTTTTTTTTTTTTTTTTTTTTTTTTTTTTTTTTTTTTTTTTTTTTTTTTTTTTTTTTTTTTTTTTTTTTTTTTTTTTTTTTTTTTTTTTTTTTTTTTTTTTTTTTTTTTTTTTTCCCTGCGCTCTCTCCTGCGAGCTGGCCTGCATCTACCTGCTCTCCCCCGCCACTGCGGCCAACGTGTCGCACGCCTTGATGGTGACCGCCTACACGCTGCTCGTCACGTGGACGATCCGTAGTGCCAAGAAGATCAAGGCCCGGTCGTCAGCCCCGACCTGCCGACACCAGTCGGCGTAGCGGCGGCGCGAGCGCAGCGGCGGCGACACTGGTCAGGGCCGCCGCCGAAGGCTTCGGCGACCAGCGCAAAGCGGCCATCGCCCATCCGATTGGCTTGTCCTGCTGCACGTCTGAGCTGGCGTGCTCGGGGACCGTCGCCAGCGGCTGACTCATCGGCTGGCTGAAGACGTCGAGCATCGCGGACACGAACGCCCGAAGGTCCTGTGGCCCACGACTCGTCACGAGGTTGCGATCACGCACGAGCTCGCGGTCGAGCCAGGTGGCGCCAGCATTTACCAGGTCGTCCCGGATGCCGGGCCGAGGTGAGCGTGCGTCCGGTCAGCAATCCCGCCGACGCGAGCACCCAAGGACCGTGGCACAGGGTGGCGATCGGCTTGCCGCTGTGGTCGAACGCGCGGACGAAGTCCCGCGCCGCTGCTGACTGCCGCAGGAGATCGGGGTTGATGAAGCCGCCGGGAAGCAGCAGTCCGTCGTATGAGTCGGCGTCGGCCACGGTGACCAGCTTGTCCACGCCGACCCGGGTAGCGGGCATGTGAAGGTTGACCCCTCGGATCCGGCCCTTGCGCAGTGACACGATGTCGACTTTCGCACCGGCCAGCTGCAACGCCCGCATGGGAATTACCAGTTCGACCTTCTCGAAGCCGTCGGCTGCCAGCACCGCGATCTTCCGCCCCGCAAGGCGTCGTGTGTTCGACATGATTCTCCTGTCCGTGGGGGACGCTTCAAGCGCCACTTGACCTTTCGACTTGGGCCGCTGCCCAACCAGCCCGTACCCACTCCGCTGATCGACAACCATCTCAGCGCGCCTGACCCGCCACGCCGGTGCCGATGCGCGGACGCTGCCACAATTCCCACGTCAACCGAACGCCTCCGATGGTGGTGAGCAAGGCGAGCGCACTGAGCCCGGACATGTGCGTCAACGCTGGTAGGACCGCCGCGGCGAACAGCCCGGTCGCCGTGCGGTCGACGGGAATCTGTCGGTGGTCTCGCCATCGGTACGCGACATCGGCGAGGTAGAACAAAGCCATGCCGCCGGCGAGCGCGATGGCTGCCGGCAACGGCAGCCAACCGGAGGTGTTGGCGACGGCATCATGGGTGCCGACGGCGAACAGCATGATGCCGGCAACCATCGGCAGATGCAGATAGCTGTAGGCGTCGCGGGCGAGATGGGCCCGTTCGATACCGGTCGCTTTTTCCAGCCGCCGCTCGGCTCCTCCACTCAGGCCGAAGTACGTCCACCAGAACGTGGCGTTGATCGCAACACCTAGGACTAGCGCGATGACGACCTCTGAGCGGTGCAGATCATGTGCACCAGAACCCAATTCGACGATTGCCTCACCGAGGGCGATGATGATGATCGAGCCGTGGCGCGAGACGAAGTACGACGGCGAGACGCGGAACCCGCCAAGACCGAAGACGGCCGGGGCGCCATAATCGATCACCGCCGCGGCGATCCAGAGCAACTCGCGGCCGGGCGAGTCGACGAAGGCGGCCACCACGATGCACGCGGGCGCAGCGACGAAGGCCGGCGCTATCCGCCAGATGCTGCGCCGCATTTCGGCGTCCTCGTCTGACGAATACGCAACGAATTTCACCGCGTGAATCAGCCGCACTGTTAGTAGGGCGACCCCGAACAACAGTGCCCCCGACGTGAAGGCCGTGGGCAGCGCCGTGGCCGCGACGAGCATCGCCGCCATTGCAGCGATGACCACCACTTCGTGCTTGACGTTGGCGGAATCGAAGGTGTTGATCAGCCAGGTGTAGCCGACCCAGGCCCACCACACCGCAAGCAGTGCGAGCGCTCCGCGCCCGAATCCCGTCGGCGACGGGTCGTGCAGCGCGAGTTGGGTGACCTGAGACATCGCGAAGGTGAAGACCAGGTCGAAGAAGAGCTCGAGGTTGCCCTCCGACGTCGGTCCCCCACTATCATGGGAGTTGTCGTCATCGCCGGTCATGGTGTTCTCCGGAACGACGTGGCTGGCCTGGACGGCACATCTTTCACCGCTGACTTCCCTTCCCGTGGAGGCCTGCCGCCAGTTTGCCAACGCGACACTCTCGCATGCGCCGACCCCACAGGCGCAAGCCGTCGCCGGTGATTCGTCCTGACAGGCCGAGGCGCTGCCAGTCGACCGGCCCGTACGAGTCGAGGCGAATCGGCACCCCGACGCCATCCCCGACCTACGCTGATCTTGACTTTGTCCAATGGCCGGGGGCGCGCCGATGCTGGAGATCATCGACAAGGGCAGCGTCACGGACGCACATCCGACACCACTGCTGTTCGTCCACGGCGGGATGCATGCGGCGTGGTGCTGGGACGAGCACTTCCTCGACTACTTCGCGACCCAGGGGTTCCGCGCCGTCGCCGTGAGCCTGCGCGCCCATGGCGGCAGTGCGTCTGACAAACCGTTGCGCAACCTCTCGGTTTTCGACTACGTCGACGACGTGCGCTCGGCCATCGATCACATCGGGACTACGCCCGTGCTCGTCGGCCACTCGTTGGGCGGGTGGACGGTGCAGAAGTACCTCGAATGCTACGACGCACCAGCTGGCGTCCTGTTGGCATCGATTCCGCCTAGGGGCGTCTTGCCGTGCGCCATGCGGGTGTGGGTCAAGCATCCGTTGATCTCGATGCGCGCCAACACGTTCGGCGACAACAAGGAGGTGTTCACCCGGATGCCACGCGAGTCGTTGTTTTGTTCGCACACGCCCGAAGCCGTCGTCGCTGCGACTGCCGCACGTTGCCAGAACGAGAGCCTGCGTGCCGCTTTCGTCGACGCCGGATTTCGCCGACCTAGGCCGGAGTGCGTGACTACCCCCATGCTGGTGCTCGGCGGTGAGGACGACGGCACCATCACCCCAGCCGAGGTGAACGCGACCGCCAAGGCCTATCGAACGCGGGCCACGCTGTTTCCCCGCATGGGGCACGACATGATGGTCGAGCCAGGCTGGCGCGAGGTCGCCGACCACATCTGCGCCTGGCTGACCGCGCGGACCCCGGCCGGCCTCTCAGAGTAGCCGCGTCGCGCCGCTGCCATAGGTCGCGACGCCGAATCCACCTGTTGCCACCAATCTTTCAGTCACGACACCGCGGAGTCGGACACTGGTTTAGGAGAATGCTGGCAGCGCCCGAGGTCCCGGCGGCTCCGACTGAACCGCCACCCCAGTTTCAAGATAGGACTGTCCGAATGGACGTCGCCGAACATGACGATCAAGGATGCTCGGAGGAGCCCTGGTGCACAGACGAGATTGCCATGTAGTTGGCGGTACCCCAGAACACGTAGGCGTCACCCGGTCGAATGTCGACGAGGTACTCCCCTTACCCACCCCGACTTGAGGGCGGATGGCGGTAGACGGTGTTGTGTCCAGATCTTCTCTAACAGATGCGTCGTGACGAAACGATGAAATGGGCGCTTGTTCTCAAACGTTAAACTCGCCGCCTGCCGGCCGCGCCTGGTTAAGATTGCTACGACTCGTCCACACCGAGTCGAAGTGAAGAGGTTCGAAGGCGCCTTCGGCGCAAAACCGTTTCGAATGTGTATGTGACACTTCAGGTTTGAAACATCTTTGACGTTGGGTCGCTTCAACCTGGCAACGTCGTCGAACAACCGGTGCAACTCGGGATGGTTGATCAATTGGTGTGCAGCAGATCCCACGATCTGATCTGGCTGACCAACGAGGAGATCACCGTCTCCGTGCTCATCGATGCGGGTGGTCACCGTCTCACGCATCGCGTCTATCCAGCGAGGGGCGAATACGTCGCGGAGCCGGACCACGCCTACTTCGTCGAGCTGGCTTGCGAGCCACGATGCCGAGATACCGTCGAGATTGATCCCCGACTCCACCACCCCGTGTTTCACAGCAACAGCCCGGTCCTCAGCAGCCATGGTGTTGCCTTTCCGGGCGTATCCGTCGTGACCACAGGTTGGTCATCACGACAGTAGTGGGTTCAAGATCAAAGTGGCGTGGGCGAATACTACTATCTTTGCTCGTACCTTGCCCCAAAGCGGGACGCGGACGTCCACACAACGATGTGATCGTGGATGTGCGACGGCGACCCGTCGCGGTCATCGAGCAACGGTCAAATGCGAAAGCGGCTCACGAATCCGACGCGGCGATTGTGCGTGAACGGGCCTGGCTTTGCGAGGAATTAAGCGCCGACGCGGAAAGACGTCACCCGACTGATCTACGGTCCGTACGCCTATCGTTTGTTCCACAAATCGGAGTGTATCGGCGTTCCTGGATCGACGTCGAGAGATACACAACACACGCGACAATTTGCTAGAAAGCCGCCCGGGCGTCGATCTGCGGCCGTAACATCCATACCCATCCGTAAGAGCTACCTCCACACCAGGCATCGAACACAAAATAAACAATCCACAACCAAACCATCCACTCTACTATCGCGCCGTATGCGCTATTCATTCTATATCTCCTCCCAGCATCGCACACACCCCCTCCTACTTACTCTCACACCATCCCTCTCTCCACAACCCATACCTGCTCACCCCACCCCTCCACACCACCACTCTACACCTCACCCCCCCACTCACCCATATCTCACTCTCACTTCATCCACTACACCCACATCCACAACTACTATCCACTCACCTATACACCACTCTACACCTCTTCACACTACACCACATACACACACATAACATACACACACACACACTTCCTTACACACACTCACATCATACAACCCACATACACACACAACTCACTATATCACATACAACACACACCGCAACCCACCAACACTAACCCTCTACACTCTCACACACTCTCAGCACGGTGCCGCGTCCATGTCGGCTCGCCGTCGAGCCCGTCTAACCTAACATACCTACAACTATTAATCAACAACATATCTACACTCTATACACAATCACTCATTACACACTCAAAACCTTCCAACCATACAACACACACATACACACATCTCTCTACACACATAAACACAAACACATCTACAACTCCCCATCAACTTCACACACACACACACACACCCACATCCCACACACAAACACCTACATACCATACACACACATCTATACACTCACCCACATATACCCTTATCATCCACTATCTACAATCTATACACAACACACAAATACACAACACACAAACTAAAATCTTCACACCAAACACACAACATACCATACAACAAATATCACATCATAAACTATCCCACAAACACAAACACTAAAACACGGCCGTTCTATCTGCTGGTCGCAGGGTAGCACCAAGTCGCTCACCCACCAACACAACACATACTCATCACACACACACACACAACTCAACAAACCAACATAACCAACGTAACCCCAACATACCAATAACCCAATACACCTATTGCACGATCACACCACATCACTCTCCACACAATAACACTCTTAACCACACAACCACACTAAACACAACCATAACTAACACCTCACACCTCACACACCATATACAACACATACACCACATACACCACACAACCACTCAACCAACCCACACAACACACACTAACCACACCATAACCCACAAACCAAACTAACTCAAACAACTCACCCACTAACACCCACCCTCATCTCCACAACCTCCCCCTCCCAACCCACCACTCACACACACCCCACCCCACCTCACACCCAACCTCACCCA
This sequence comes from uncultured Actinomycetota bacterium, assembly GCA_963846985.1. Classification (GTDB taxonomy): domain Bacteria; phylum Actinomycetota; class Actinomycetes; order Mycobacteriales; family Mycobacteriaceae; genus Mycobacterium. The sequence goes on along the minus strand of CAWJYC010000018.1, from coordinate 43,257 downwards.
CCCCAACTCCCACAAACAAAAAAAAACCTTTATTCTACATCTCGTCTCGCCGCGTCGTAAGCGCCGCCGACACGGATGGCCTGTCCTCGCTCGCCCGTCCGCGGGGCGCCGGGGGGACTGCCCCGATTCAGTTGACTCGCGGGGTGTGAATATCAGGCCGCGGTTGCGACGGGTGTGTGGAGCAGTTCGAACTCTATCGGGGTGAGCTTCCCAGGGCGCGTTGCCGGCGCGGCGGTGGTAGGTCCGCTCGATCCAGGTGACGATCGCCAGCCGCAGTTCTGCCCGGGTGGCCCACCGTTGCCGGTCCAGGACGTTGCGTTGCAGCAGAGCGAAGAACGACTCCATCGCCGCATTGTCACCGCACGCCCCAACGCGACCCATCGATCCGCGTAACCGTTGTGCGACAGCGCATGGACGAACTTCCGTGAGCGAAATTGGCTGCCCCGGTCTGAGTGCACCATCGTCGCCGACGGGCGACCGGGTGGCGATCGCGTGATCCAAGGCGGCCACAGCCAGGGACGCCTTCATCCGGAGTCGATCGAGTAGCCGACGATCCTGTTGGAGTACACGTCCTTGATGGCGCAGAGGTAGAGCTTGCCTTCATCGGTGCGGTGCTCGGTGATGTCGGTCAACCAGACCTCGTTCGGCGACGGTCTGCGGTGAACTTGCGGTTAACGAGGTCGTCGTGGACCGGCGGCCCCGGCTTTCTGTTCAGTCCTCGCTTCTTGGCGAAGATCGACCAGATGCGTTCTTGCGAGCACAATCGAGCCACCCTGTTCTCCCCGGCGACGATCCCGCGTGCTGCGAGCTCGTCGGCGATGAACCGGTACCCGAAGGCCGGGTCGTCGGCGTGGATTTCCAGCGCAGCGTCGATCAGATGCGCGTCATCCCAATCACGCTGTGTCACAGGGTGCTTTGCGCCACTTGTAGAACGCTTGGGTGGAGAACCCAAGCACCCGGCAGGTCACCGTGACGGGCACACCGTCATCGGCAAAGTCAAGGACCAGCGGGAACATCATTTTGGGTTGACGTCCCGACTGAGGTAGCCGACAGCACGTCGCATCACCTCGGCTTCCTGCTCGAGGAGCTTGATCCGTTTACGCGCTTCTCGCAGCTCTGCGGACTCATCACGAGCTGACGGCGTCCCCGTCCGGTCGACACCATCCTCGCGGTCGGCGATCTCCAGCCAGCGATGCAGGCAGGCCTCGGAGATGCCGAAGTCCTTCGCGATCTGTGCGCGGCCAGAAGAAAGCGTGATGACTATGACGACCACGAACGGCAAGCGACAGCAGTTGCCTCCGCAGATCAAGAAGATCGAGGTCACCGACCGGACCACGGGCAGGCCGGTGGTGCGGTATCAGGTCACGTCGACTCCGGGCATAACCCCGAGACTGGACGGCGGCGCCAGGTTCGGCGCCGGTTCCCCACGGAGAAGGCCGCACGTGCCGAACTCGCGTCGATTCAGGGTGGCGCGAGCACAGGCACCTACGTGCACTCCAACAAGCGCACCGTGGAGCAAGCGTGCGAGGCGTGGCTGACGTCGAAACACTCACTGAAGCCATCGACCCCTCGGGGACGCCGCGTCTCGCTGCAGCCGGTGCGCGACGAACTCGGCACCGTCGAGGTCCAGGAGCTCACCAAGGCGCACCTGGACGCACTTGTAGGCAGTCTATGTCGTGGTGAAGTCATGGGCCGTCGGAAGTGGTCGGCTCGTTCGTGCAACTACATGCTGTATCTGTGCTCGGCGGTCCTCGGCGACCAGCTGGCCCAAGGCAACGTCGTGCGCAACGTCGCTACCTTCGTCGACCGAGTTGCAGGTGACGCCAAGTCCTTCCGCACGCTCACCGAACCGGAGGTGTTCTGCATCCTCGACCACGAATGCCGCGATCAGCATCTGTGGGCGCTGGCCCTCTACGGCATGCGGCGCGGGGAGATTGCCGGTCTTCGGTGGGCCAACGTCGACTTGAAAGCCAAGACGATCCGCATCGAGGAGAACCGCGTCGCGCTCGGGAAGCAGATCGCATCGGTACGCCGAAGTCCAAGGCGAGCAACAGGACGTTGCCGATGCCTGATGACGTCGTGGACCTGTTGAAGGCGGCGCGCAAGAGACAGACCGAGGAGCGGTTGAGATTCGGCGAGGGCTACGGCGCCGGTGACTACGTCGCCATAGACGAGGCAGGCGTCGAGTACCACCCGAACCTGCTGACGTTCCGGTGGGGCAAGCTCCTCGATGACCTCAGCATCCGGCGGGTGCGACTGCACGATGCCCGTCACTCCTGCGCCACGCTAATGCACCTGCGGGGGTGCCGATCGCGGTGATCGCCGCGTGGTTAGGGCACGCCAGCGCCGCGTTCACCATGTCGGTCTACGCCCACAGTCAGGACGACGCGTTGCAGGCCTCAGCGGCTAGTTTCTCGAGAGTTGTGACAAGTCGTGACACCGAGGCGGGATCAGACGGCTGAGCCGATGAATGAAAACTGCACCTAGCACATCAGGTTTCCAGTGCCCCCAGTCGGACTCGAACCGACACTGTGCGGATTTTAAGTCCGCTGCCTCTGCCAATTGGGCTATGGGGGCTACGCAGTCGAGGTGCCAATCTATCCCGCTCGGCTGGGTGGTCCACCGAGAGGAGACGCGCGCCGCGTCGATCAGATATGTGATGCGGGATAGGCGTGAATCAGCGCACTGGACAGCTTTGGCACCGCATGGGTAAGCGTGTGCTCAGCCTCGTGAGCGATCCGGTGGGCATCGTCGAGGGTGGTCACCGGGTCGATGTCGAGTTCGGCATCGGCGTGCAGGCGGTGCCCGATCCACCGCATCTTCACGCTGCGGACCGCGGTCACACCGGGTTCCGCGGCCAGCGCCGTTTCGGCACTGTCGATCAATGCCGGATCGACGGCGTCCATCAACCGTCGGAAGATGTCGCGCACCGCGGTCCGCAACACGGCGAGGATTGCGACCGTGATCAGCAGACCGATGATCGGGTCCGCCAGCGGGAAGCCGAGCGCGACTCCACCGGCACCCAGTAGCACCGCCAGGGAGGTGAATCCGTCGGTGCGGGCATGCAGGCCGTCGGCCATCAATGCCGCCGATCCGATCCGCCGACCCACCCGAATCCGGTACACCGCAACGACTTCGTTGCCAAGGAAGCCCACGAATCCCGCAACGGCGACCCACCCGACGTGCTCGATCGCGACGGGGTTCATCAGTCGGCGCACCGATTCGATACCGGCTATCAGCGCCGACAACGCGATCATCGCGATGACGAACAGCCCGGCCAGATCTTCGGCTCGACCGAAGCCGTACGTGTAGCGCCGCGTCGCCGCCTTCGTGCCGAGCGCGAAGGCGATCCACAGTGGGATTGCGGTGAGCGCGTCGGAGAAGTTGTGAATCGTGTCGGCCAACAACGCAACTGACCCGGAGACGACGACGATGACGATCTGCGCCAGCGCCGTCGCACCTAGGGCGATCAGGCTGACCTTGACCGCGCGGATCCCCGCGGCGCTGGATTCCAACGCGCCGTCGATGCTGTCGACGCTGTCGTGACTATGCGGCGCGAACACTTCCCGCAGGGCGGCACCGAACCTGCCGTCGCGAACGTGGTGGTCGTGATGACGGTGGTCGTGACCGGCGGCGTGCGTTCCGCCGTATTCGTCTCCCGCACTGTGTACTGCGTCGGCCATCATCACGCACCTTCTCGAACGGCCGTCTCAGTCGGGGCGGTGGCGTTCATCGCGCGCAACTCGCCGTTGCGGGCATGGTGTCCCGGCACGCCCGGACCGGCGTGTTCGGCGTTGAACACCCCATCGGTCACCAGCTGCGCTACGTGATCGTTCTCCAAGCTGTAGAAGATGGTCGTGCCCTCGCGGCGGGTGCGCACCAGACGAGCCATCCGCAACTTGGCCAGATGCTGGGACACCGACGGCGCCGGCTTGCGCACGTGCTCCGCCAGCTCATTGACCGACATCTCGCGGTCGACCAACGCCCATAGCACCTGCACTCTGGTGGGGTCGGCGAGCATGCGGAAAACTTCGACCATCAGGTTCACCTGGTCGTCGGGCAATCGGCCGCCGAATCCCCCGAACTCTGCATTCATACGCAGATAATGTACGCCTGCCGTCCGATCGACTCCACCGGGGTGAACCCGCTAAGGTAGCGCAGCCGCACGGATGCAATGCTTAGCCACCGGCTCGCGACGAACGTGCCGGCGGCAAAGGAGTGGCACATGGTCAATCAATTGGCGCGGAGCGCGACGGGTGCCCTACGCCGCCGCTCCGCCCGGCTTCGGTACTTCGTCGAACGGCACGGAACAGCGGCTTCACCTGAACGCGCCGTGGAAGACGCGGGCACGTACTGGACTGTCGGCGACGACGATCCGGCCTGGGAGGGTAACTCGCACTGGCGTGCAGGCCTCGATGACGACGTGTGGACTAGCATCGGCAGCGACCATCTAGCAATGTTCAAGACCTTCGCGAATGCTGTGAATCTACCGCCCGATCCGGGCGTCATGGCAGAGTGGGGTTGCGGTGGTGGAGCCAACGCGGTGGCGTTCGCACCCATCGCCGACGCATTCGTGGCCATCGACATCTCCCGCGAGAGCCTCGACGAGTGCGTCCGACAGGTGGCGACGGTTTGCGACACCGCGACCGAGGCGGTTCTGGTAGACATCAAGAACCTCGAAGCGGCCGCCTTGGGACGAGAAGGCACGTGCAACACCTTCATCTGCCTCTACGTCATCGAACTACTCCCCAGCGACGACGACGCCCGCCGCATCCTCCGAATCGCCGAACGGATGCTGGTCCCTGGCGGGCTGGCCATGGTGCAGATCAAATACCACACTGCTGACTGGCGACCTCAGCGCTACAAGCGCAACTACGCTCGCAGCCTGTCGACCATGACGACGTTCGGCATCGACGAGTTCTGGTTGCTCGCCGGTGTCTGCGGACTGACTCCGCGCCTGGTCTCACTGGTGCCCGAGAATCAACTCGACACCCGCTACGCGTATTACGCGCTCACCAAGCCCTGACCGCCGCCGAACCTTCAGCGATCGCCGCGGGTGACACCGCCCACAGCGCCGCAAGGGTTGCGTAAAGACAGCGCCGGTTGGGTGTCAAGGAACCGTAAGGGACGGTGTGACGCCAGGTAAGCGGGCTTAGCGTCGGCGACATGTCCATTGTCGTGTTCGTGCTGCTGACCATCGCGATCTTCGCGCTGCTTGGCGTCGTCCAAAGGATGTTCGAGCGATGAGCTACGCGAACGTGGTCGGACTCGTCCTCTCAGTCCTACTGGCGGTCTTCATGACCGCGGCGCTCCTGTTCCCGGAGAGGTTCTAGGTGAGCACCGCGACCGCCGGGATCCTGTTCCTCGCGACCCTGATCCTGGCGCTCGCCGCGGTGCACGCCCCGCTCGGCGACTACATGTTCCGGGTGTACGGCTCCACCAAGCACTCCCGCGTCGAGCGGCTGATCTACCGCGCCATCGGCGCCGACCCCGACGCCGAGCAGAGTTGGGGTGCCTACGCGCGGAGCGTGCTGTCGTTCTCGGCCGTGAGCATCCTGGCGCTGTTCATCTTTCAGCTGGTGCAGGGCAATCTTCCGCTGCACCTGAACGACCCCGCCACCGCGATGACTCCGGCGCTGGCGTGGAACACCGCCGTCAGCTTCGTCACCAACACCAACTGGCAGGCCTACTCCGGCGAGAGCACCCAGGGCCACCTCGTCCAGATGGCCGGCCTGACGGTGCAGAACTTCGTCTCCGCCGCCGTCGGCATGGCCGTCGCCGTCGCCCTGGTCCGTGGCTTCGCCCGCACCCGCACCGGTGATCTCGGCAATTTCTGGGTCGACCTGGTGCGCGGCACGCTTCGAATTCTGCTGCCGCTGTCGGTCATCGTCGCGCTCATCCTGATCGCCGGTGGTGCGATCGAGAACTTCCATCTGCACGACCAGGTGGTCACCACCATTGCCGGTGCCCAGCAGACGATTCCGGGCGGTCCGGTCGCCAGCCAGGAGGCGATCAAGGAGATCGGCACCAACGGCGGTGGCTTCTTCAACGCCAACTCCGCGCACCCGTTCGAGAACCCGACTGCGTGGACAAGCTGGCTCGAGACCTTCCTGCTGCTGGTGATCTCGTTCTCGATGCCACGGATGTTCGGCCGGATGGTCGACAGCCGCAAACAGGGTTATGCGATCGTCGCCGTCATGGGAATCATTGCCACGCTGAGTGTCTCGCTGATGATGTTCTTCCAGGTCCAGGCCCACGGCACGGTGCCGACCGCGATCGGCTCCGCGATGGAAGGCGTCGAACAGCGTTTCGGCGTGCCCGACTCCGCGGTGTTCGCCGACGCCACCACCCTCACCTCGACCGGTGCCGTCAACTCGTTCCACGATTCCTACACCAGCCTCGGCGGTCTGATGACGCTGTTCAACATGCAGTTGGGTGAAGTCGCGCCCGGAGGTACGGGTTCGGGCCTCTACGGCATGCTGATCCTCGCGGTCATCACCGTCTTCGTCGCCGGGCTGATGGTGGGCCGCACGCCCGAGTACCTCGGCAAGAAGATCACACCGCGCGAGATCAAGCTGGCCGCGGCCTATTTCCTGGTCACTCCCCTGATCGTGTTGACCGGCACGGCCGTCGCGATGGCGATGCCCGGGCAGCGGGCGGGCATGCTCAACAGCGGACCGCACGGATTGTCCGAGGTGCTCTACGCCTTCACCTCCGCCGCCAACAACAACGGCTCGGCGTTCGCGGGCATCACCGTCAACACCACCTGGTTCAACACCGCCCTCGGCGTGGCGATGGCGTTCGGGCGCTTCCTGCCGATCGTCCTGGTGCTGGCACTCGCCGGATCGCTTGCCGCGCAACGCAGCACCCCGGAATCGGCGGGCACGCTACCCACCCACCGCCCCCAGTTCATCGGCATGGTCGCGGGCGTGACGCTCATCCTCGTCGCGCTCACCTTCCTGCCGATGCTGGCCCTCGGACCCCTCGCTGAAGGAATTCACTGACCATGACGCTCACCACCGTCGACCCGGGTCCCGCCACGACCACCGCTCGGGCGGCCGCGCCGCGCGCCCGCGTCGGCAGCGGGCTGCTCGACCCCAAGATGCTCTGGCGCTCGCTGCCCGATGCCGTCAAGAAGCTCGATCCGCGCACCCTCTGGCGCAACCCCGTGATGTTCGTCGTCGAGGTCGGCGCCGTCTGGAGCTCGGTCCTGGCCATCGTCGAGCCGTCCTGGTTCGGCTGGCTGACCGTCGTCTGGCTGTGGCTCACGGTCATCTTCGCAAATCTCGCCGAGGCAGTCGCCGAGGGGCGCGGCAAGGCGCAGGCCGATTCGCTGCGAAAGACCAAGGCCGACACGGTCGCCCGTCGACTCCTAGACTGGACGCCCATGACACCGGGCACCGAAGAGGAGGTCGCCGCACCGCTGCTGCGCCAGGGCGACGTCGTGGTGGTCGAGGCCGGCCAGATCATTCCCGGTGACGGCGACGTGGTGGAAGGCATTGCCTCGGTGGATGAATCGGCCATCACCGGTGAGTCCGCGCCGGTGATCCGAGAGTCGGGCGGTGACCGCTCGGCCGTCACCGGCGGTACGACCGTACTGTCGGACCGGATCGTCGTGCAGATCACCCAGAAGCCCGGCGAGAGCTTCATCGACCGGATGATCGCGCTGGTCGAAGGCGCCAACCGGCAGAAGACGCCCAACGAGATCGCGCTGAACATCCTGCTCGCCGCGCTGACGCTGATCTTCGTCTTCGCCGTCGCGACCCTGCAGCCGCTGGCAATCTTCAGCAAGGCCACCAACCCCGGCGTGCCAGACTCATTGGCGCTCACAGGCGACGGCATCAGTGGCATCGTGATGGTCGCCCTGCTGGTGTGCCTGATCCCGACCACCATCGGGGCGTTGCTGTCGGCCATCGGCATTGCCGGCATGGACCGCCTGGTCCAGCGCAACGTGCTCGCCATGTCGGGTCGCGCCGTCGAAGCCGCGGGCGACGTCAACGTGCTGCTGCTCGACAAGACCGGCACCATCACTCTCGGCAACCGGCAGGCGGGCGCCTTCCTGCACCTCGGCGGCGTCACGCCCGAACAGCTCGCCGACGCGGCTCAATTGTCGAGCCTGGCCGACGAGACGCCCGAGGGCCGCTCGATCGTGGTGTTCGCGAGGGAGCAGTTCGGTTTAGCGGGACGCAACACAGGCGAGTTGCCGAACGCCACGTGGATCGAGTTCACCGCAGCGACCCGCATGTCCGGCGTCGACCTCGTAGGCGGTCACCAGCTGCGCAAGGGGGCGGCCGCATCAGTCGCCGAATGGGTCCGCGCCAACGGCGGCACCGTGGCGCCCGAACTCGCCGCCATCGTCGACGAGGTGTCCTCCGGTGGCGGTACCCCCCTGGTGGTTGGCGAGGTGCGCGACGGCACCGCCCGGGCACTCGGGGTGATCCACCTCAAGGACGTCGTCAAGGACGGCATGCGGCAACGGTTCGAGGAGATGCGGCGGATGGGCATCCGCACGGTGATGATCACCGGCGACAATCCGTTGACCGCCAGGGCCATTGCCCACGAGGCGGGCGTCGACGACTTCCTCGCCGAGGCCACCCCCGAGGACAAGCTGGCGCTGATCAAGCGCGAGCAGGAGGGCGGCAAGCTGGTCGCGATGACCGGCGACGGCACCAACGATGCGCCCGCCCTGGCGCAGGCCGACGTGGGCGTCGCGATGAACACCGGAACGTCGGCGGCCAAGGAGGCCGGCAACATGGTCGACCTCGACTCCGACCCGACCAAGCTCATCGAGATCGTCGAGATCGGCAAGCAGTTGCTGATCACCCGTGGAGCACTGACGACGTTCTCGATCGCCAACGACATCGCCAAGTACTTTGCGATCATCCCGGCGCTGTTCGTGACGCTGTTCCCGGGCCTGGACCTGCTCAACGTGATGCGGCTACACAGCCCGCAGTCGGCGATCCTGTCCGCGGTCATCTTCAACGCCCTCGTCATCGTCGCGCTGATTCCGCTGTCGCTGCGCGGGGTGCGCTACACCCCCAGCAGTGCCTCGAAGCTGTTGAGCCGCAACCTGTACGTCTACGGCCTCGGCGGCATCATCGCACCCTTCGTCGGCATCAAGCTCATCGACCTGTTGATCCAACTCCTTCCCGGGATGTCCTGAACATGAAGTACTCCAGTCTCGTTCGTCAGCACTGGGCGGCCCTGCGGGCCCTGCTGGTGCTCACCGTGATCGTCGGCGGCGCCTACCCGCTGCTCATCTGGCTCGCGGCGCAGCTGCCCGGGCTCAGCGACAAGGCCAACGGCTCGATCGTCGAGGTGAGCGGAAAGCCGGTGGGCAGCAGCCTGATCGGTCAGTCATTCACCGATTCCAACGGCAACCCGTTGCCCCAGTACCTGCAGAGCCGGCCGTCGGCCGCGGGAACAGGTTACGATCCGCTGTCCACCGGCGCCAGCAACCTGGGGCCCGAGAACATCGTCGACGCACCCGGCAAGCCCGGCCTGCTGACGCAGGTGTGCACGCGCAGCGCGGCGATCGCCAAGCTCGAGGGAGCCGACGGCACACGGCCGTTCTGCACCGGTGGGGGTGTCGGCGCGGTGCTGTCGGTCACCGGCCCACGCGACACCTCCGGCCCCACGGCCGGTGTGGTGGTCGATCCCACGCGAGTGATCAGCGTCAACGAGCCGTGCGACACCACCAAGACACCGTTCCTGGCCACCTACGAAGGCGTCCGCGTGCAGTGCGCCAAGGCGGGTGAGGACTACACGATCGGCCAACTGGTGCCGATCCGTGGTGCAGCACCGGCCAACCCCGAGGTGCCGGCCGACGCCGTCACCGCCAGCGGCAGCGGCCTGGACCCCGACATCTCCCCCGCCTACGCCGCATTGCAGGTGGACCGCATCGCCAAGGTGCGCGGCATCAGTGGCGATCAGGTCAGAAGCGTCATCGCCGCGCACACCCACGGACGCACGCTCGGCTTCATGGGTGATCCCACCGTGAACGTGCTCGCCGTCAACATCGCGCTCGACCAACAGCGTGCGGGTGGATGATGGGCGGGTGAGTTCCGATCCGCCCGCGCCACGGACACCCGGTAAGCGGGGTGAGCTGCGCATCTACCTGGGCGCAGCGCCGGGCGTCGGCAAGACCTTCGCCATGCTCGGCGAGGCGCACCGCCGGATCGAACGCGGCACCGACCTGGTTGCCGCGGTCGTGGAGACCCACGGACGCAAGCGAACTGCCGAACTCCTCGACGGCATCGAGCTCATCCCCCCTCGCATCATCGCCTACCGCGGATCGACCTTCGCCGAATTGAACGTCGAGGCCGTGCTGGCGCGCCACCCCGAAGTCGTCCTGGTCGACGAGCTGGCCCACACCAACACCCCTGGCTCGAAGAACGCGAAGCGGTGGCAGGACGTCGGTGAGTTGCTCGACGCCGGTATCACCGTGGTCTCCACGGTCAACGTCCAGCACCTGGAGAGCCTCAACGACGTCGTCGCGCAGATCACGGGGATCGAGCAGCAGGAGACCGTGCCCGACGAGGTCGTCCGGCGGGCCGATCAGATCGAACTGGTCGACATCACGCCGGAGGCGTTGCGCCGCAGGCTTTCCCACGGCAACGTGTACGCCCCCGAACGCATCGATGCCGCCCTCAGTAACTACTTTCGCCAAGGCAACCTGACCGCGCTGCGCGAACTGGCGCTGCTGTGGCTGGCCGACCAGGTCGATGCCGCGCTCGCGAAGTACCGCGCCGACCACGAGATCAGCGATACGTGGGAGGCCCGCGAGCGGGTCGCCGTCGCCGTCACCGGTGGCGACGAGTCGGAGACGTTGGTGCGCAGGGCGTCTCGCATCGCGTCGAGGTCCAGCGCCGAGCTGATGATCGTCCACGTAGTGCGCGGCGACGGCCTGTCCGGCGTCTCCGCGCCGCAGATGGGCAAGATCCGCGAGCTGGCGGCCAGCCTGGGTGCCACGGTGCACACCGTTGCGGGCGACGACGTCTCGGGTTCCCTGCTGGACTTCGCCCGCGAGATGAACTGCACCCAACTGGTGCTCGGGACGTCCCGACGGTCGCGGTGGGCCCGCATCTTCGACGAGGGCATCGGTGCGGCCACGGTGCAGCGCTCCGGGAAGATCGACATCCACATGGTCACCCACGACCAGGCCAAGGGCGTGCCGTCGTTCGAGCTGTCGCCCCGCAAGCTGCGGCTGGCGGCCTGGCTCGCCGCGGTGGCGGTGCCGTCGGCGCTGTGTGCGGTGATCGCCACGCTGCTCGACAAGTTCCTTGGCATCGCCGGTGAGAGCGTGCTGTTCTTCGTCGGCGTGGTCGTCGTGGCACTGCTGGGCGGGGTCGGCCCCGCCACCGTGTCGGCGCTGCTGTCGGGACTGTTGCTCAACTACTTCCTGGTGGCACCACGGCACAGCTTCACCATCGCGCAGCCCGACAGCGCCGTCACGGTCGTGGTGCTGATCCTCGTCGCGGTGGCGGTCTCGGCGCTCGTCGACAGCGCCGCGAAGCGCGCCAGGGAAGCCCGCCTCGCCTCGCAGGAGGCCGAGTTGCTGGCGCTCTTCGCCGGATCGGTGTTGCGCGGCGCCGACCTGGAGACGCTGCTGGAGCGGGTCCGTGAGACCTACAGCCAGCGTGCGGTGAGCATCCTGCGCGACCGCGACGGCCGGGAGCAGATCGTCGCGTGCGTCGGCGCCGACCCGTGCGTCGACGTCGAATCTGCCGACACGGCAATCGAAGTCGGTGACGACGAGTTCTGGATGCTGATGAGCGGACGCCAACTCGCCGCCCGGGACCGGCGGGTGCTCACCGCCGTCGCCAAGCAGGCGGCCGGGCTGGTGCGCCAGCGCGAACTCATCGCCGAGGCCAGTCAAGCCGAAGCCATCGCACGCGCGGACGAACTGCGTCGCTCGCTGCTCTCCGCCGTCAGCCACGACCTGCGCACCCCACTGGCGGGAGCCAAGGCGGCGGTGTCGAGTCTGCGTACCGAGGACGTCGGCTTCTCACCCGAGGACACCGCCGAATTGCTCGCCACCATCGAGGAGTCCGTCGACCAGCTGACGTCGCTCGTCGGGAACCTGCTCGACTCGTCGCGCCTCGCCGCGGGCGTGGTGCGGCCCGAGCTGCGCCAGGTCTACCTCGACGAGATCGTCCACCGCGCCATCGTTCAAATACCGCGTGGGACAGCCGGTTTGGACCGCATCAAGGTCGACGTCGGTGACACCGCCGTGATGGCCGACGCCGGCCTGCTGGAGCGGGTGCTGGTCAACGTCGTCGACAACGCCATGCGCTACGCACCCGACGGCATGGTGCGCATCAACGCGGGCCGCGTCGGCGACCGGGTCCTGATCAACGTCGTCGACGAGGGCCCGGGCGTCCGGCGCGCCCTGGTCGACGAATTGTTCGCCCCCTTCCAACGACTTGGCGACCACGACAACACCACCGGCGTCGGGCTGGGCCTCTCGGTCGCCAAGGGCTTCGTCGAGGCCATGGGCGGCAGCATCGCCGCGACCGGCACCCCTGGCGGCGGACTGACCGTCGAGGTCGACCTCGCCGCACCCACCGAGGCGGACGCGTGACCAGGGTGCTGGTGATCGACGACGAACCGCAGATCCTGCGGGCCCTGCGGATCAACCTGTCCGTCCGCGGTTATGAGGTGCACACCGCAGAGACGGGCGCACAAGCACTTCGGGTAGCCGCCGAGCACAAGCCCGACGTCGTCGTGCTGGATCTCGGGTTGCCCGACATCTCCGGCATCGAGGTGCTCGAGGGACTGCGCGGCTGGCTCACCGCGCCGGTGATCGTGCTGTCGGCCCGGACCGACTCGTCGGACAAGGTCGAGGCGCTCGACGCGGGAGCCGACGACTACGTCACGAAACCCTTCGGCATGGACGAGTTCCTCGCCCGCCTGCGGGCCGCGGTGCGTCGCGGCGCGGCGTCGGTGGAGACCGATCAGCCCGTCGTCGAGACCGCTTCGTTCACCGTCGACCTGGCCGCCAAGAAGGTCATCAGGCACGGCGCGGAGGTGCATCTGACCCCCACCGAGTGGGGCATGCTGGAGATGCTGGTGCGCAATCGCGGCAAGCTCGTCGGCCGCGACGAACTGCTCAAGGAGGTCTGGGGGCCGGCCTACGCCAAGGAGACGCACTATCTGCGGGTGTATCTGGCTCAGCTGCGGCGCAAGCTGGAGGACGATCCCTCGCACCCGCGCCACCTGATCACCGAGACCGGCATGGGTTACCGTTTCGCGCAATGACTTGCGGTCAATCGACGGCCATGAGCTGCCGGGCCACCGCGACGAGCGGTTGGTGCAGATTGGCCAGGGCCTGCGGGTCGTCGTCGAGCAGGGCGTTGGTCACCAACGTCGAAATGGCGGCGACCAGGGTCCGGCACGCGAAGCGGTTCTGATCGGTGCGGGCGTCGAACACCGCCGCGACGCCCTCGACGAACTGCTGCTGGAGGTCTAGGCGAATGGTGACGGCCTCGGGCCCGGCCGCGTAGACACCGATCAGGTAGAGGCGCGACATGGACGGGTTGGCCGCCATCACGCTGAGGTAGGTGTGCAACAGGGCTGCGAATCTCTCCAGCGGGGAGTCCGTGGCGACCGTCTCGAAGATCGCCGCCACCACCGAACCCTGGCGTCGTGCATAGCTTGCGAGGAAGCAGTCCTGCTTGGAGGCGAACAACTCGTAGAACGTCTGCCGCGACACCCCCGCGCCTTTGACGATGTCGGCGACGCTGGTGTCGGTGTAGCCCTTCGCCGACATCTCGGCCTCCAGCGCGAGGTAGATTCGCTCGCGCTGATGAGTTCTGACCTCGTCACGGCTCAACCCCTGCCGCCCAGGTCTGAGTTGCTTGCTGGTGGTGGTCATGCCTCGGCCGCCGTTAGACGTGGATGCTGTGAGGCCACTGAGTGTAGGCGCTGCGGAGGCCGACCCTGCGATTGCCAATGATGAACGGACATGTTTATATTTGCCCAGTAGGGCGGGTCCAGATGAGGGGACTGGATCCGCCCGACCAGGGATCCTCACGGCCGTCGCTGCTTCACCGCCTGCAGCGTGTACGTCATCGGCATCCGATCACTGCCCTCGCGCAGGACGAACTCCTCGTCGAAGTCCGGGCTGGCCATCATGGCGTCGCCGAAGAAGTTCCACGCGAGCTCGCGATGCTCCTCGAAGCCGGTGATCGATAGCCCGGCGTCCAGAAGCGCGGAGAAGATCTCGCCAAGGCCATGGTTGAACACGATCGACTCCGGCGAGGTGACGGTGCCCGATCCCGCGTAGCTGTCGTGCTCCACGAAGAGGGTCCCGGCCGTCTCGAAGTACGGGTACTCGATGACCAGCAGGCCGTCCGGGCGCGGATCACTCATCGCCCACAGAACCGGGTGGCCTTCCCTGATGAACAGGCGGCCGCCGGGGCGCAGCAGTGCCGCGACGATGTTCGCCCACCGGCGGATGTCGGGCAGCCAACACAGCGCACCGATGCCCGTGTAGAGGACGTCGGCAGACTGCGCGCCCAGTGCCTGCACCGCGTCGTCGACGTCCGCCTCGACGAAGGTCACCTCCGCACCTGCCCGGGTGGCCAAGTCCCGCGCTGCCTCGAGGGCCGCCGGCGAGAAGTCCAATCCCGTCACCGACCGCGCACCCAACCGCGCCAGCGACACGGTGTCGGTCCCGATGTGGCACTGCAGGTGCACGACGTCGAGGTCGTCGAGCCGCCCCAGCCGAGGCAGGTCGTAGCGCACCACGGCGACAGGTGGGTCGGATCGTCGAAGCTGGCGAGGTCGTAGCCGTCGGCGCCGGTGTGCAACGGCACCCGCGACTCCCAGTTGGCCAGGTTGATGCGACGCCAGTCCTCGGACACGACGCGATTCTGACAGAGTGGCGCAGCGTCAGCCGCCTGGTTCGGTGAGGAGTCGTTCGGGGTGGTGGAAGGAGTTGATGCGGGCCTGCAGCCATGCTCGGCGAGCCGGTTGTCCGCCCCACACGCCAGGGCCACTTCGTCGATGCTGGTCTGCCCAGTGCCCGTCGCCCACCCGTTGACGTGATGCACCTGCGCGCCATAACCCGGGACGGTGCAACCCGGTGTGGTGCACCCCCGTTGCCGACCCCACTCCCCCGACGACGAGGCCGAGCGACCCACCGCGAGGAACGCGTCATGGGCGCGCTGCCCCCGACTGCGGGTGTCAGAACGGTGCCCCTCGTGACTACTGGAACCAATGTGGCACACGGGTTTTCGGCTCATCGGCGAGCGTGCGTGGAATGCCAACGACCGCCGCGTGTCGGCGTACCAACACGCACACTCGCGGCGAGGGGGGAGGGGGCTACGCGGTCTCTTGCGCCATCGCGATCAGCTTGGCCCGCACCAGCGCCGGCTGCTCGTCGATGATGAAGTGTCCGGAGTCCACGGGTTCGAACGTGTAGTCGTCGGCGTTGGCCGTCTCGGGCGACGCCAGCGAGTGGTGGACCGCGAAGTCCGCCATGCCGAACAGCGCGCGAATCGGCACCGTTGCCCGTCGCTTCTCGGGATCCCTTGCTCCGGATGGCAATTCGCGCAGCAGGAAGGTGCGGTAGGTGTCGGTGGCGGCCCGTGCGACGACGGGGTCCCGGAAGCGGTCGGCATAGATCTTCGCGGCGTCGGGACCCACGGTGTGCACCCGCGGCCCGAAGGCGAAGACCACGCGCTCCAGATAGGGCGTCCACCGCTGCAGCGGCACGCCGATGCTCGCGACGAACGGCTGGTAGGCCAGGAACCGCCAGAAGTGCGGCAGGGTCGTCCGAGCGGTCTGCCACGGGTGCGCCATGTTCAGCACCAGATACCCGTCGAACCGCTCCGGCGCCGCCAACACCATCCGGTAGCCGACGAAGCCGCCCCAGTCGTGCCCGACCAGGAGCACGCGGTCCAGACCCATCGCGTCCATCAACGCCAGCACGTCGGCGGCGACGTCGTCCTTGGACCAGCGGTGCGGCGCGGGCCCGGACCAGCCGTAGCCGGGCAGGTCGGGCGCGATGATGCGCAATCCCTTGCCAATCCCCCGGTCGCTGCGCTCCTGCCCTCCGAGCGGGGGGTCGGCCAGCAGATCCCGATACACCCAGTGGTGCTGCGGCCACCCGTGCAGCGCCAGCACCGGCCGACCGTCCTCCGGCCCCGACTCGGTGACGTGGAACCGCACTCCGCGGGCCTCGACGAACGACCTACGGACTCCCTCGATCGGTGGCACGGAATTACTCATGAGTCAAGGCTAGGGGAACCCCCAAACCAGTACGCTCCCGGTATGTCCGGGTATCGCCAGATGTTCGACGCCAGTATCGAAGACCCGTGCGGATTCTGGGCGCGGGCTGCCGAAGCCGTCACCTGGACCCGCGCTCCGCAACGCATCCTCGACGACTCCAATCCGCCCTTCTACCGGTGGTTTCCAGACGGCGAACTCAACACGTGCGCCAACGCCCTCGACCGGCACGTCGATGCCGGCAGGGGCGACCAGGCCGCGCTGATCTACGACTCACCGCTCACCGGTACCACCCGCACCTACACCTACCGCGAGCTTCTCGACGAGACCGCTCGCTTCGCGGGCGTGCTGCGCGGGCTCGGCGTCGACAAGGGTGACCGCGTCGTCATCTACATGCCGATGGTGCCGGAGGCCGTCATCGCGATGCTGGCCTGCGCGCGCCTCGGCGCCGTGCACTCGGTGGTGTTCGGCGGGTTCGCCGCACACGAACTCGCCGCCCGCATCGACGACGCCCGGCCCGCAGTGGTGGTGTCCGCGTCGTGCGGCATCGAGCCCACCCGCATCGTCGACTACACGTCGATGGTCGACGCCGCGCTCGACATGTCCCGTTTCGCAGCCGAGCACACCACGCCCAGGTGCGTCGTCCTGCAGCGCGAGCAGGCGCCGGCTCGACTGGTGCCCGGCCGCGACGTGTCGTGGGCCGAGGCGATGGCCGACACCCAGCCCGTCGACCCGGTTCCGGTCTCGGCGACCGATCCGCTCTACGTCCTCTACACCTCCGGTACCACCGGCAAGCCGAAGGGCATCGTCCGCGACAACGGCGGCCACGCCGTCGCCCTGGTCTGGACGATGCGCCACATCTACGACACCGAGCCCGGCGACGTCTTCTGGGCCGCCTCGGACGTCGGCTGGGTGGTCGGCCACTCCTACATCGTCTACGGGCCCCTGCTGCTCGGCGCGACAACCGTTCTGTACGAAGGCAAACCAATCGGAACTCCAGACGCGGGCGCGTTCTGGCGGGTGGTCGCCGACCACGGCGTCAAGGCACTGTTCTCCGCGCCGACGGCACTGCGGGCCATCAAGAAGGACGACCCCGACGCCAACCATCTGCACCGCTACGACGTCGCGAGCCTGCGGTACCTCTTCCAGGCCGGTGAACGGCTGGACCCGGGCACCTACCAGTGGGCCGCCGAGAAACTCGGCATCCCCGTCGTCGACCACTGGTGGCAGACGGAGACGGGGTGGTCGATCGCCGCCGCTCCGATGGGCGTCGAGGCCATGCCGATCAAACCCGGCTCGGCGACGGTGCCAATGCCCGGCTATGACGTCCACGTCCTGCGGCCCGACGGAACCGAATGCGTTGCGGGCGAAGAGGGTTCGATCTGCATCAAGCTTCCGCTGCCACCCGGCACGCTACCGACCCTGTGGGGCGACGACGACCGCTACGTCGCCTCGTACCTCTCGGCGTTCCCCGGCTACTACCTGTCCGGTGACGGCGGCCACCTCGACGAGGACGGCTACCTGTTCGTGATGGGCCGCACCGACGACGTCATCAACGTCGCCGGCCACCGCCTGTCGACCGGTGCCATCGAAGCCGTGCTGGCCACCCATCCCGCCGTCGCCGAATGCGCAGTCATCGGTGTCGCCGACCCGATCAAGGGTCAGGTGCCTCGCGGTCTCGTCGTCCTCAAGTCCGGCGCCTCGGCCGACGGTGTGATCGATCAGCTGATCGCCGCGGTGCGGGAGAACATCGGCGCCGTCGCCAGTCTCAAGCGCGTCGACGTCGTTGCGGCGCTGCCGAAGACGCGGTCGGGAAAGATCCTACGCAAGACCATGCGGGGCATCGCCGATGGCCGCGACGAGCAGGTGCCGTCGACCATCGAAGACGTCGGCGTCCTCGATGCGCTGAAACCCATCCTCAAGGCGTGATGGGTCTCGTCGGAACCATTTCGGATCAGCCCACTCGGAACTATTGTCGAATGGTCCAGATTGCGAGTGCGAGACCGAATCAGCAGAGGTGGATCGCGATGCGAGTTCCAGATCAGAAGGCCGGCGGCTGTAGCTGTCACTGCAATGCGTGCGACGGTGGCCACCACTGCGGCAACCCGCCCAACTGCAACGTCAAGCGCTGACGCCTGACGGAGAAAACCTAGGCGGGCAGCTCGGCTGCCGGTTCGGTTTCGGTACGTAGCCAGCTCGGGAACGGCAGCGGAGCGCCTTCCGAGCGGGCGCTGTCGATGGCGAAGCACGCCAGGCTGGTGCCGAAGCTGATCACGGCGATCGCGCCGAGAATCGCACCCAGCGCCGCGCTGCCACTACCGAGCGCCACCACGGCGATCACGGCGCCCAGCACCGATCCGAGCATGGTCATCAAGCCGATGGTCGCGAGGACCTCCGAGCGCGGTCCGTCGACGCCACGGGTGTTCTGATCAACCACGGTGCTCTCCTCCATCGACTTGGCCCGACCGTTCACACCTCTTCGGGCAAGACGTTGTTACCCTGCGCCGATCGGTCCGAAACCTGGCGGCAGCTCCCTGCGCGCTAGGCGATCGACAGCGCGATGCCGTCGAGGATGTCGTGTTCACTGACCACCAACTCGTCGATCCCGGCGCGCTCCCGCAGAGCGGCGGCGAGCTCCTCGACGACGATCGCGCCGCCCCCGATCACGTCGACCCGACCCTCGTGCATTGGACCGAGCGCAGCGCGCTGACGACGGGTCATCGCCAGCAGGCCGTCGCACACCTTCAGCAGCGGCTCGAAACCCACCCGCGACAGATGGATGGCATCGGAGTCATAGGCGGCCAGGTTCATGGCGAGCGCCGCCAACGTGGTCATCGTGCCTGCCACGCCAACCCACGTCGTCGCCCGCTCGACCGGGACCGCCGCAAACGCCGCCGCCAACCCGTCCCGGACGACCGCGCGGGCATCGGCGATCTCGGCGGCGGTGGGTGGATCGGACGTCAGGCACCGTTCGGTCAACCGCACGCAGCCGATGTCGGCCGAGTAACTCGAGTCCACGCCCTCCGCGCTGCCCACCACCACCTCGGTCGAACCGCCGCCCAGATCGACCACGACGAACGGTCCACTCGCAGAGTCGAGTTCACCGACCGCGCCCCGGAAGGACAGCGCCGCCTCCTCGGTGCCGGTGATCACCTCGGCGACCGCTCCGGGCACCGCGACGCCCAGAACCTCGGCCGTCATCGCGAAGAATTCGTCACGGTTGGCCGCGTCCCGGGTCGCCGAAGTCGCGACCATCCGAAGCGTCGGCACGGAGTGCTCCCGCAGAAGCGCGGCGTAGTCGGTCAGGGCGGCCCGGGTCCGCGCCAGGGCGGGTTCTCCGAAGGCGCCCGTCGCATCGACGCCTTCGCCGAGCCGGACGATCCGCATCTCGCGATGCACGTCGGTCAGTGGACCGTCGGCGGCCACGTCGGCGATCAGCAGTCGAATGGAGTTGGTGCCGCAGTCGATTGCGGCGACTCTGCGGACGCGAGGAGCAAGTTGGGGTTTCGTCACGTGGTCCACACCTCTCGATCCAGGATTCCCGCCATCGCCGGCTCGACGGCCAGCACCGCCAGCGCCTCGTCGCCGAAGGGGTTCAGCCCCGGCCCCTTGGCCAGCGAGTGCGCAATCACGACGTGCAGGCACTTCACCCGGTCGGGCATACCCCCACCGGAGAACGTCGTACCCAGCGCCTCGACCGCGTCGCGTTCGGCGAGGAACGACTCGTGCGCCCGCCGGTAGGCGGCGGCCAACTCCGGGTCGGCGGCCAACCGTTCGGTCATCTCGCGCATCAGGCCCGAGGACTCCAGCCGGCTCGCCGCCGCGGTCAGCGCGGGATGGGTCAGGTAGTACAGCGTCGGAAACGGAGTTCCGTCCGGCAACCTCGGCGCGGTCTTGACGACGCCCGGCTGACCGTTGGGGCAACGGTAGGCGATCTCGAGCACACCGCGCGGCTCGCGGCCCAACTGGAGCGCGACCGCGTCGAGGTCGGCCCGGTCAACCACCGGGACCCGGTGGCACGGGAGCGGGCGGTGGCGGCGGCAGCTCCGGGGCCGGCGGCCCAGGGGTCGGCGCGATCTGCGAAACACCATGCGGCGCATCGGCAATCGTGTGCCACAGCGAGGTGTACCAGGGTTGGCCGCTGGGTGCCGTCGCCGGGGCGGCGCCGGGCACCTCCACCGGGGCGGCCCCCGGCGGCAGCTGCACCTGATACGGAATGTCGCCCGGCATCACGAAGCCCAGTCGCTCACGGGCCTGCGCGGCGATGTACACCGGATCGCTCAGCTTGAGCTTCTGCTGCTCCAAATCAGCGATCTGCGAACGCAATTGGCCTTGGGCGTCGGAGAGCTGCTTCATCTCGGTCCGCTGCGCGAAGTACGTCCGGACCGGTCCGGCGATGGTCAGCGTCAGCACGCAGACCACCACCGCCAGGATGGCCGCCCGCCTGGCCGCCGAACCCAGCCGTTGCTCGGACTGGTGTTCGGCCGCCTCGGCGATCGACTTCCGGATCGGTTCGACGACGACAGTCGGCGCGCCGTCGCCCTCCTCGGGAACGGGCGCCGGCTCCGGCGCGGGCCGCGCCTCGATGGCACGGGGCTCCCGCCGAATGGGTGACGCCCCACGCGGACGGCCGCCGCCCTTCCCCGGTCGCGACGCGGGAGTGCGCCGCTTGGGGTCGGGCCGCTTGGCGTCGGGCATGACTGAAAAGTTACTTGCTCTCCAACGAGAACCGCGGGAAGGCGAGGTCACCGGCATACCGGGCGGCGTCGCCCAGCTCCTCCTCGATGCGGAGCAGCTGGTTGTACTTGGCGACCCGCTCGCTGCGGGCCGGCGCGCCGGTCTTGATCTGCCCGCTGCCCACGGCGACCGCGAGGTCGGCGATCGTCGTGTCTTCGGTCTCGCCCGAGCGGTGGCTCATCATCGTGCGGTAGCCGCTGCTGTGCGCCAGCGACACCGCGTCCAACGTCTCGGTGAGCGTGCCGATCTGGTTGACCTTGACCAGCAGCGCGTTGGCCGCGCCCTTGTCGATGCCCTCCTCGAGGCGCTCGGGGTTGGTGACGAAGAGGTCGTCGCCGACGATCTGGACGCGGTCCCCGATGGCGGTGGTCAGCGATACCCACCCGTCCCAGTCGTCCTCGGACAGCGGATCCTCGATCGACACCAGCGGGTAGGCGTCGAGCAGGCCGGCATAGAACTCCGTCATCTGCGCGGCCGTGCGGGTCTCCTTCTCGAAAGCGTAACCCGTTGCATCACTGTGGAATTCAGTTGCAGCGACGTCGAGTGCCAGCGCGACGTCGGCGCCCAGCTTCAGGCCGGTGGCCTCGATGGCGGTGCTGATCAGGTCGAGCGCCGCCCTGGTGCCGGCGATGTCGGGTGCGAAGCCGCCCTCGTCGCCCAGGCCGGTGGCCAACCCCTGCTTCTTGAGCACCGACTTCAGCGAGTGGTAGACCTCGGCGCCCCAGCGCAGCGCCTCTCGGAAGGACGGCGCCCCGATGGGGGCCACCATGAACTCCTGAACGTCGACGCCGGTGTCCGCGTGGGCGCCGCCGTTGACGATGTTCATCATCGGGACGGGCAGGATGTGGGCGTTCGGGCCGCCGACGTACCGGAACAGCGGGAGCCCGGCGGCATCGGCGGCTGCCCTGGCGACGGCCAGCGACACCCCGAGGATCGCGTTGGCGCCGAGTCGGGACTTGTCAGGTGTGCCGTCGCAGTCCAGCAGCGCCTGGTCGACGAGTCGCTGATCGTCGGCGTTGAGGCCGACCACGGCCGGCGCGAGCTCGGTGAGGACGCCCTTCACCGCCTTCTCCACGCCCTTGCCGCCGTAGCGGTCGCCGCCGTCGCGGAGTTCGACGGCCTCGTGCTCACCGGTCGAGGCGCCGGACGGCACCGCTGCGCGCGCGGCGGAGCCGTCGTCGAGCACCACCTCGACCTCCACGGTCGGGTTGCCCCGGGAGTCGAGAATCTCTCGCGCTGCGATCTGCTCGATGACGGGCACTGACGTCTCCTCGGGTGGCCTGGGTGCGGACGGTCTTGCAAGGCCGCCTTGTCAGGAGACAGCGTAGAGGCTGAGGTTTCGTCCCGCCGAGAGAGTTACAGGGAGTGCCCGGCGGCGTACGCGGTCGCCCAGTCCCGCACGGTTCGCGCGTACTGGTCGGACAGGTTGTACGCCCGCAGGGCGTCCATCCATCCGCGCGGCTTCGCGAGATTCTTGCCTCGCCAGCACAGGTAGCCCGCCGCCGTCAGGGCGGCATCGTCGATGTTGTCGGGGCTGACGATGCCGTCGTTGTTGGCATCGACCCCGTACAGCTTCCAAGTCTCGGGGATGAACTGCATGGGACCCATCGCCCGGTCCATCAGGGGATCGCCGTCCAGTGCCCCGTGGTCGGTGTCTGGGATGGACATGTTGCCCATCGAGCCGTCGAGTCTCACGCCACGGATCGGCGGGGTCACGTCACCGTCGGGGGCGATGGTGGCGGCGCGGTAGGTGCCGTGATGGCTCTCGACCATGCCGATTCCCGCCAGCGTCGTCCACGCCAGATGACAGTTGGGGTTCTCCACCTCGGCGACCCGGGCCGCGTAGGCGTACGCCTCCAATGCCGTCGCCGGGATGCCGAGGGCCGCCGACCGCTCCGAGGCCCAGTCGTGCAGTTGATCGGCGGGTCGGCCCTTGGCGTGCGTGTCGACCTGCGGAACGGGATCGCCCGCCGGCGGCGGCACCCCCTCCGGAATGGGGATGCCGGTCTGCCACGAGCACGAGGCCGCCATCACCAGGAACGTAGCGACGACGACGGCGACGGCCCGTAGCCAACGCGCTGACGACACCAGACTCCTTCGACTCAGATCCCTGCCATCGTCGCATGGGTGCCCGAGGTGGCCGCGGCACCGCCGCGGAGAGCTGTTCAATTCCAACCCGTGCCTTGCTAAGGTGAGGCATACCTAGCCATGGTTAGGCAACACTTGGTAGCCATCCACTCACAGCGAGGACGACGCATGATCGCGGTCGGAGCTCTTTCGCCAACACTCGCTGCTGCGGGACCCAGCGTCTCCTCCCAACTGTTCGGCAGCGCGCTCATCGGCCTCCGCGAAGGCCTCGAGACCGCCATCGTCGTCACGATCCTGATGGCCTTCCTGGTGAAGTCCGGCCGCCGCGACGCCTGCAAGTGGGTCTGGATCGGTGTCGGCGGCGCCGTCGTCATGACCGTCGGGGTGTTCTTGGCCATCCAATTCAGCGAGAACACGATCTCTGGCCTCGGCGCCGAGGCGATCGCCGGCGTCGCGTCCATCGTGGCCGTGGCGATCGTCACGACGATGGTCATCTGGATGAAGAGGGCTGCGGCGGGTATGTCGGGCCAGCTGCGCGGCGACATGTCAAAGGCGCTGGAAGCTGGACCGTTCGCCGTGCTGTCGCTGGCGTTCCTGGCCGTCGGGCGCGAGGGCGTCGAAACCGCGCTGTTCATGGTCGGCTTCGCCGACGCCAAGACGCTCTGGCCGCTGACGGGCTTGATCGTCGGGGTCCTGATCGCAGTGGTGATCGCCTTCGGGATGTACCGCGGCGCGCTGCGGATCAACCTCGCGAAGTTCTTCACCTACACCGGTGCCTTCCTGGTCGTCGTCGCCGCGGGCATCCTCTCCTACGGTGTCGGCGCGCTGCAGACCGTCGG
Source organism: uncultured Actinomycetota bacterium (assembly GCA_963846985.1). Lineage (GTDB taxonomy): Bacteria > Actinomycetota > Actinomycetes > Mycobacteriales > Mycobacteriaceae > Mycobacterium. The sequence continues at coordinate 19,360 of CAWJYC010000018.1, read as the reverse complement.
CTGGCTTCCGGGACTGGCCAGCCGACCGTTCGACATCAGCTCCTGGTTCGACTGGTCGTCCTGGTACGGCCAGGTCATCCAAGGCGTCTTCAACGTCACTCCCACGCCGACGTGGCTGCAGTTGATCGGCTGGACGCTCTACCTCGTCATCGTCCTCATCGTCTTCCTGCGCCCCACGACGGCGCCCGCGAAGCCGGCGGACACCCATCCGCCGGACGCTCCTCCCATCAGCTCCAACCTCGCCCCCGAGCCGGAGCGCACCACCGAAAGGTCCACTACGTGAACGTCGCTGCGCAAACCGCGAGGGTCGCCACCGCCGCAACAGCCGCCGTCTTGACGGGGCTCTCCCTCGTCGGCTGCCAGGCCAAGGAGGCTCAGACACCCGCAGCGGGCAGCGACACCTCGGCGGGCCAGGTCACCGTGACTGCCTCCGACACGACGTGCGAGCTGTCCGGTACCAAGGGCGTGACCGGTCCCAGCACCTTCGTCATCACCAACAACGGCACCAAGGTCACCGAGTTCTACGTCTACGGCGCCGGTGACCGTGTGATGGGCGAGGTCGAGAACATCTCCCCCGGACTCGAGCGCAAGCTCGTCGTGCAGCTGACCGAGCCCGGCACGTACCAGACGGCCTGCAAACCGGGCATGCTCGGCGACGGCCTCCGCGGTGACTTCACCGTCACTGGCGACGCCGTGCAGGTCGACACCGAAGGCAAGTTCGCGCAGGCCGCCGACGACTACAAGAGGTACGTCACCAGCCAGACGCAGGCGCTGATCCCGGCGGTCGGCGTGTTCGTCGCGGCCGTCAAGAAGGGCGACGTCAACGCCGCCAAGGCGCAGTACCCGATCGCCCGCACCTACTACGAGCGCATCGAGCCCGTCGCCGAATCGTTCCCCGACGATCTCGACCCACGGATCGACCTCCGCGAGGCCGATTTGGAGCCTGGTTCGAAGTGGACCGGCTTCCACGCCCTGGAGAAGCAACTCTGGGTGTCCGGCCTGCAGCCCGACGCCACTGCGCTGGCCGACCAGCTGGTCGCCGACGTCAACGAGCTCAACGCCGGAGTCAACGCACCCACCTTCTCCATCGACTCCACGCGGATCGCCGGGGGCGCGCAGGGCCTGCTCGACGAGATCGCCGCCAAGAAGATCAGCGGTGAGGAGGACATCTTCAGCCACACCGACCTGTGGGACTTCGAGGCCAATCTGCAGGGTTCGCAGACCGCGGTCTCCTCCGTCCGCCCGATCCTCGACGAGCGCAACGCCGACCTCGCCAAGTTGGTCGACCAGCGCTTCACCGAATCGGAAGCCCTGCTGGCCAAGTACCGCAAGGGCGACGGCTTCGTCTCCTATGACACCGTGACCGAACCGCAGCGCCAGGAGCTGTCGCGCTCGATCGACGCCTTGAGCATGGAAGTCAGCCAGGTGCAGGGTGTCATTGCGGAGGGGTGAGCGGCCCGGTGTGACGCCGGCCGAGCCGCGCGGCGGACTGTCGCGGCGCACGCTCTTCGGTGCCGCCGGCGCCGTCGTCGGGGCGGCCGGTGCCGGTGCGCTCGCCGGCCGCGCGTCGGCCACGGATTCCACCGATGCCGAACTCACCGGCGCGGTCCCCTTCCGCGGCCGACGCCAGGCCGGCATCGTCACCGCGGCCCAGGACCGAATGCACTTCTGCTCCTTCGACATCACCACCGACGACCGCGACGACGTCATCGCCATGCTCAAGCAGTGGACCGAGATGGCCGAGCGGATGACGCGCGCCGAGGAGGCCGTCGCGGACGGCGCCGTCGGCCTCAACCCGTACGCGCCGCCGGCCGACACCGGTGAGGCGCTTGGTCTTTCGCCGTCGCAGCTGACCCTGACCATCGGCTTCGGGCCGTCCTTCTTCGTCAAGGACGGCAAGGACCGGTTCGGCATCGCCGACAAGCGCCCCGAGGCACTGATCGACATGCCGAAGTTCCCGAACGAGACGATGGATCCCCGCAGGAGCCACGGCGACATCTGCGTGCAGGCCTGTGCCAACGACCCGCAGGTCGCGGTGCACGCCATCCGCAACCTGGCCCGCGTCGCCTTCGGGACCGCCGCCGTGCGCTACTCCCAGCTGGGCTTCGGCCGGACCTCGTCGACCACTCGCGAGCAGACCACCGCGCGAAATCTGTTCGGCTTCAAGGACGGCACTTCCAACCTCAAGGCCGAGGACACCGGTGCGCTCGACCAACACGTGTGGGTGGCCGACGGTGACGGCCCAGGCTGGCTGACCGGCGGCACCTATCTGGTGACCCGCCGCATCCGGATGCGCATCGAGAACTGGGACCGCACCACGCTTCTCGAGCAGGAGAGGGTGATCGGGCGACTCAAGGGCACCGGCGCCCCGATCGGCTACGCCAACGAGTTCGACGCGCTGGACTTCACCACCAAGAGCTCCAGGGGCACCCCGCTCATCGACATGGCCGCCCACGTCCGGCTCGCCTCGGCGGACAACCTCGGGGGCATCCAGATCCTGCGCCGCGGCTACAACTTCACCGACGGCACCGACGGTTTCGGCCACCTCGATGCGGGCCTGTTCTTCATCGCGTTCGTGCGCGACCCGCGTCGCTCGTTCGTCCCGATGCAGACCGCGCTGTCGCGCAGCGATGCGCTCAACGAGTACATCACGCACACCGGAACCGCGCTGTTCGCCTGCCCGCCGGGGCTTGCAGAGGGTGACACGTCGGCCTACTGGGGCTCGACGCTGCTGTCCTGATCCTCGACTTCCGAATCGTCTTCTGCGGCAGTCGGTTCCGAGCCTTCGGCTGGCTGTTCGGCGGTCGGCCAGTGCGCGCGCCACTCCTCCTCGGTCACCGCTCCGAGCTGGGCGTCGTCGAGTTCGGCGGGTACGTCCGGAGTGCGCCGGCCCGCGACGACGTTCTGCTCCACCTTGCGGACGGTGTCCATGAACTCCAATGCCCTCGTGCGCAAGGCATTCTCGGGATCACCGCCCAGGCTGTCACCGACCGCAACCAGAGTCTCGGGCACCAGATCCGCCGGAAGACCGGCCGCGGTGACCCGTTCGACGACCTTCTGCGTCAGCGCCAGGGCGGGCTGAGCCGTTGGCACGTCGTCCATCACCGAGCCGCGCGACTTGACCTTGACCTCCAGGGCCTTGCGCTCGTCCCACTGCGCCAGCTGGTCCTCGAGCGAAATCGACTCTCCGGCAAGCACTGCGGGGACGCGGTTGCTCAGCTTGCGCACCAGCGCATCGGCGACGTCGTCGATGCCGAACGGCAGCTCGTCGGCGTCCTGGGCGATTCGGGCCTGGAACAGCACCTGCAGCAGCACGTCCCCGAGTTCCTCCCGCAACTCGTCGGCGTCACCGCTGCGAATCGCGTCGAACAGTTCGTAGGTCTCCTCGAGCAGGTACCGCCGAAGCGAGTCGTGGGTCTGCTCGCGTTCCCACGGCCCCGCGGTGCGCAGGGTGTCCATGATGGCCACCGCGTCGACGAGTCGCTCACCGGGTTGCGGAGCGGGACCGCAGATGAGGTTCTCGCCCGCGGCCAGCCGCGCCTTGACCATCGGATGGTTCGGGTCCGACGACAGCAGCACGGGCGCGTCCTCGCCGGTGTACGCCGGCCTCGCCGCGGGCAGCGACCACGGCACCTTGACCGGCATCTCCTCGGTGTACTGCACGTCACCGGCGAGCAGGGTGACGGCCTCCACCGGCACCATCGACGGGCGGCGCGGATCGACCAGGACGACGGTCACGAGACGACACCTCCGACGTTGATCAGGTCCACATCCGACTGAGGCTTTCCATCCAACGCCAACAACAAACCTGCCACCACCTGCAGCAGTTCGGCGTCGCGCACCCGCGCCGCCGCGATCCCGCTGCCGACCCGCGGAATGGGGATGGTGATGGTCGACGTCGTCGCCCGGTAGGTCGCCGCCGGATACATCCGCTTGAGCCGGAGCTGCTGGGAGTCCAGCAGCGTCAGCGGCGTGATGCGGATCGACGTCGCCGACGGCGCGCCCACCTCGGTCACGCCGTACCGACGGCACAGCAACCGCAGCCTGGCGACGGCGACCAGGCGCAGCGCAGGCTCTGGCAGCGGACCGTACCGGTCGATCAGTTCTTCGACGACACCGGCGATGGCGGCGTCGTCCTGGGCGGCCGCCAGCCGGCGGTAACCCTCCAGCCGCAGTCGGTCGCTGCCGATGTACTCCGGTGGCAGGTGCGCGTCGACCGGGAGGTCGATCCGGACGTCCTTCGGTTCCTCAACGGTCGCAACGGTTTTCCCATCGACCGCGGCGCGGTAGGCCTCGACCGCCTCGCCCACCAGCCGGACGTACAGATCGAAGCCGACGCCGGCGACGTGACCGGACTGCTCGGCGCCGAGCACGTTGCCCGCACCGCGGATCTCGAGGTCCTTCATCGCCACGGCCATGCCGGCGCCCAACTCGTTGTTCTGCGCGATGGTGGCCAGCCGGTCGTACGCGGTCTCGGTGAGCGGCACCTCCGGCGGATAGAGCATGTAGGCGTAACCCCGTTCGCGGCTGCGTCCTACCCGGCCCCGCAACTGGTGTAGCTGCGACAGCCCGAAGGTGTCGGCCCGCTCGACGATCAGGGTGTTCGCATTCGAGATGTCCAATCCGGTCTCGACGATCGTCGTGCAGACCAGGATGTCGTACTCGCGGTTCCAGAACCCCTCGACGGTGCGCTCCAGCTGCTCCTCGGGCATCTGCCCGTGCGCGACTACGACCCGCGCCTCGGGCACCAGCGCCCGCACCCGGGCGGCCGCCGCGTCGATCGACTTCACCCGATTGTGGATGTAGAACGCCTGCCCGTCACGCAGCAGTTCGCGCCGCAGCGCCGCACCGACCTGCTTGTCGTCGTGCGGACCGACGTAGGTCAGCACCGGGAAGCGCTCCTCGGGCGGGGTCAGGATGGTCGACATCTCGCGAATACCGGCCAGGCTCATCTCCAGCGTCCGCGGGATCGGCGTCGCGCTCATTGTCAGCACGTCGACGTGGGTACGCATCGACTTGATGTGCTCCTTGTGCTCGACGCCGAACCGCTGCTCCTCGTCGACCACGACCAAGCCGAGGTCCTTCCAGGTCACACCGGTCTGCAGCAGCCGGTGCGTGCCGATCACGATGTCGACCGAGCCGTCCTTCATGCCCTCGATCACCTTGCGGGACTCCGTGGTGTCGGTGAACCGCGACAGACCCTTCACGGTCACCGGGAAGCCCGACATCCGTTCGCTGAACGTCTGCAGATGCTGATCGGCCAGCAGCGTGGTGGGCACCAGCACGGCGACCTGCTTGCCGGCCTGCACCGCCTTGAAGGCCGCGCGCACCGCGATCTCGGTCTTGCCGTAGCCCACGTCGCCGCAGATCACCCGGTCCATCGGCATGGGCTTCTCCATGTCGGCCTTGACCTCGGTGATGGCCGTCAGCTGGTCGATGGTCTCGGTGAACCCGAACGCGTCCTCCATCTCCGCCTGCCACGGCGTGTCCGGACCGAACGCGAAGCCCGGCGCCGCCTGCCGCTTGGCGTACAGCGCCACCAGCTCACCCGCGATCTCGCGAACGGCCTTGCGCGCCTTGGTCTTCGTGTTGGTCCAGTCGCTGCCGCCGAGCTTGCTCAGCGTCGGCTCCTGTCCTCCGACGTAGCGCGACAGCTGATCCAGCGAGTCCATCGGCACGAACAGCTTGTCCGACCCGCCACCGCGCTTGGCCGACGCGTACTCCAGCACCAGGTACTCGCGCCGGGCCCCGCCGATGGTGCGCTCCACCATCTCGACGAACCGCCCGATGCCGTGCTGGTCGTGCACCACCAGATCGCCCGCGGTCAGCGCCAGCGGGTCGACGACGTTGCGGCGCTTGGCCGCCAGCCGCTTGCCCTCGGTGGCGGCGGCCCGGTTGCCGGTCAGGTCGGTCTCGGTGATGACGACCAGGTTCGCAGACCCGGCAGACCCGCCCCCGATGATGACACCGTCGCGCAGCGGGCCCTTGAGCACGCCGACCACCCCAGGCTTCGGCGCGTCGCCGGATGCCAGGATGGCCGCGGCCGTATCGGCCTCGCCCAGCTGCTCGACGATGCGGTTGGCGGTACCGGTGCCCGGCGTCACGATGGCGGCCAGGCCACCGGTCATCACGTGCGCCCGCAGCATGGCGAACATCTCGTCGAGGCTGTTCTGCTGACCCCGCGCCGACGGCGCCGCCCGGATGTCGAGCTCCACCGCATCGGGGTCACCCAGCTGGCTGAGCGTCCACCACGGGTGCCCGCCCGCCGTCGCGCCGGCCCGAACGTCGGCGAGCTCCCGGAAGCCCGAGCCGCCGAGCTGGCCCACGTCGATCGGCGCGTCGGCGCCCATCGCCGCCACCGACCACGACGCCTCGAGGAATTCCTGGCCCGTCTTGATCAAGTCGGCCGCCCGGGTGCGCACCTTCTCCGGATCACAGACCAGCACCGGCGCGCCCGCGGGGAGATGGTCGGACAGCAGCGAGAGCTCGGTAGGCCGCAGCACCGGCAGCAGCGCCTCCATGCCGTCGACCGGGATGCCCTCGGCGAGCTTGGCCAGCATGTCGCCGACCGTTCCGGTCACGCGGTTCTCGTCGTGTGGCTGATCGACCGCGAGTGCAGCGGCGCGTTTGCGCACGTCTTCGGTGAGCATCAGTTCGCGGCAGGGCACGGCGAACAGCGTGTCCACCGCGATGTCGGGCAGCGAGCGTTGATCGGCGACCGAGAACATCCGCATCTCGGACACCTCGTCACCCCAGAACTCGACACGGACGGGGTGCTCGTCGGTCGGTGCGAACACGTCGAGAATGCCGCCACGGACCGCGAACTCGCCGCGCTTGCCGACCATGTCCACCCGTGTGTAGGCCAGCTCGACCAGCCGCTCGAGCAGCCCGTCGAAGTCGGCCTCCACGCCGACGGTCAGCGTGACCGGTTCGACGTCGGCGAGGTCGGGCGCCATCGGCTGCAGCAGCGAGCGCGCGGTGGTGACGACCACGCGCAGCGGTGCGCCGAGGCGGTCGTCGTCGGGATTGGCCAGCCGGCGCAGCACCATCATCCGGGCGCCGACGGTTTCGACGCCGGGCGACAGCCGCTCGTGCGGCAGCGTCTCCCAGGACGGGAACATCGCGACGGCATCACCGAGCACCGCGCGGAGTTCGGCGGTCAGGTCGTCGGCCTCCCGGCCGGTGGCGGTCACCACGAGCAGCGGCCCCGCCTCGGCGAGCGCCGCGGCGACGAAGGGCCGCGCGCTGGCCGGTCCAACGAGCGCCAGTTGCGGCGTGGCGTCGGCGGCGCGCCGGGTGAGATCGGCCAGACCGGGATCGGAGAGCGCGAGACGGACCAGGCCCGCCATCGGGGTCTGGACATGGGGGTGCCCCGAAGTGGTCATCGATGACCAGCTTACTTCGTTGCGCCGAGTGGCCACCTGCCGCACGGCAACGCCCGAAAAGCGTGCGCTAACTGGCCATTCGAGCTACTGCGAGTCGTGCAACTCGGGATCGGCCTCGAGGTGGGTCAGCCCGTTCCACATCAGGTTGACCAGGTGGGCGGCCACCACTTCCTTCTTCGGCTCCCTGGTGTCGAGCCACCACTGCGCCGTCATCGACACCGAACCCACCAGGGCCTGGGCATACAGCGGTGCCAACTCGGGGTCCAGGCCGCGGCGGGAGAAGTCGCCGGCCAGGATCGAGGCCACCTGGCTGACGGCATCGTTGAGCAGGCTCGAGTAGGTGCCCGACGCGATGCTGGCCGGGGAGTCGCGGATGAGGATGCGGAAGCCGTCGGTGCGCTCCTCGACGTAGGTCAGCAGCGCCAGCGCCACCCGCTCGACCCGCACCCGGGACCGGTTGTTGGTCAGCGAGGAGGTGATGCCGTCAAGCAGCGCCGACATCTCCCGGTCGACGACGACGGCGTAGAGGCCCTCCTTGCCGCCGAAGTGCTCGTACACGACGGGCTTGGAGACGTTGGCCCGCTGGGCGATCTCCTCGACCGACGTCGCGTCGTACCCGCGCTCGGCGAACAGCGACTTGGCGATCTCGACGAGCTGCTGGCGACGCTCGGTACCGGTCATGCGCGCGCGGGGTGCACGTGCTTCCTTCTCCGGCGCCGCCACGATCCTGAGCTTAGGGCCATACCGGTCGGTCGACTAAAGTCAACGCCGCAGTCCGTCGTGGTGTAATCGGCAGCACCTCTGATTTTGGTTCAGATAGTTCAGGTTCGAGTCCTGGCGACGGAGCACCAGCACCGCGAGCGTGCGTGTCTGCTCCGCGACACGCCGCTCGGACCGGCACATCGCGCACGCTCGCGCGGGCTTGGAGGCCACATGACTACCCGAGGCGACACCGCGGTCATCGTGCTCGCGGCGGGCGCGGGTACCCGGATGCAGTCCGACGTGCCCAAGGTGCTGCACACGCTGGCCGGCCGCAGCATGCTCGCGCATGCGCTGCACGCCGTGGCGAAGGTGTCACCGCGACACCTGGTCGTCGTGGTGGGAAAGGACCGCGACCGCGTCGTGCCGGCCATCGCGAGCCTCGCCGAGGAGCTCGGCCGCCCCATCGACGTCGCCGTCCAGGACGAGCAGCTGGGCACCGGCCACGCCGTCACCTGTGGCATGTCGGCGCTTCCCGACGACTTCGTCGGCACCGTGGTCGTCACCGCTGGCGACGTACCGCTGCTGGACGCCGACACCCTGGCCGGGCTGGTCGACGCCCACGGCGCCGAGCCCGTCGCGGCGACGCTGCTGACCACCACGCTGCCCGACCCCACCGGCTACGGCCGGATCCTGCGCACGCAGGACGGCGAGGTGACGAGCATCGTCGAGCAGGCCGACGCCACCGCGTCGCAAGCGAAGATCCGCGAGGTCAATGCAGCGGTCTACGCGTTCGATGCCAGGCCGCTGCGGTCGGCGCTGGTGAAGCTGCGCTCGGACAACGCCCAGCGCGAGCTGTACCTCACCGACGCAATCGAGATCATCCGCCGCGACGGTCAGCGGGTGCGCGCCCGGCACGTGGACGACAGCGCCCTCGTCGCGGGTGTCAACGACCGGGTCCAGCTGGCCGACCTGCACCGCGAGCTCAATCGCCGCATCGTGGCCACCCATCAGCGCAGCGGCGTGACCGTCGTCGACCCGGCGACCACCTGGATCGACGTCGACGTGAGCGTCGGCCGCGACACCGTGATCGCACCGGGCACCCAGCTGCTCGGCACCACCCGCATCGGCGCCCGCTGTCAGATCGGACCCGACACCACGCTGACCGGCGTCACGGTCGGCGACGGCGCCACCGTCATCCGGACCCAGGGGTCGTCGGCGCTGATCGGGGACGGAGCGGTCGTCGGCCCGTTCGCCTACCTGCGGCCGGGCACCGAACTCGGCGCCGAGGGCAAGATCGGCACGTTCGTCGAGACCAAGAACGCCACGATCGGCCCCGGCACCAAGGTGCCGCACCTGACCTACGTCGGTGACGCCGACATCGGCGAGGAGAGCAACATCGGCGCGTCCAGCGTCTTCGTCAACTACGACGGAGAAACCAAGCGGCGCACCACGATTGGCTCGCACGTGCGCACCGGGTCGGACACCATGTTCGTCGCCCCCGTGGTGGTCGGCGACGGCGCCTACACCGGCGCGGGCACCGTCGTCCGCGAGGACGTGCCGCCCGGCGCGCTGGCCATCTCGGCCGGCCCGCAGCGCAACATCGAGGGTTGGGTGGTGCGCAAACGACCCAACAGTGCGGCCGCCCAGGCAGCGCTGGATGCGACCGGCGAGACGCAGCGGCCGGCAGACCCGTCGGACACCTGACGTCTGCATTCCGGCAACCCGGCCACGGCGTCCCATAATCGCTCCGTACGATCAACCCGTATCGATCCCCGACGGCGAAGGCAGTGAAGTGGCCACGGACTGGACCGACAATCGCAAGAACTTGATGCTGTTCTCGGGGCGCGCGCATCCCGAGCTCGCCGAGCAGGTCGCCAAGGAGCTGGACGTCAGCGTCACCGCGCAGACGGCCCGCGACTTCGCCAACGGCGAGATCTTCGTGCGCTTCGACGAGTCGGTGCGCGGCTGCGACGCCTTCGTACTGCAGTCCCACCCGGCGCCGCTGAACAAGTGGCTGATGGAACAGCTGCTGATGATCGACGCGCTCAAGCGCGGCAGCGCCAAGCGCATCACCGCGATCCTGCCGTTCTACCCGTACGCCCGGCAGGACAAGAAGCACCGCGGCCGCGAGCCGATCTCGGCCCGACTGGTCGCCGACCTCTACAAGACGGCGGGCGCCGACCGCATCGTCTCGGTCGACCTGCACACCGATCAGATCCAGGGCTTCTTCGACGGACCCGTCGACCACATGCGCGGCCAGTCGCTGCTGTGCAGATACATCGGCGAGAACTACGCCACCCACGACATGGTCGTGGTCTCCCCCGACTCGGGTCGCGTGCGCGTCGCCGAGAAGTGGGCCGACGCGCTCGGCGGTGTTCCGCTGGCCTTCATTCACAAGACCCGCGATCCGCTGGTGCCCAACCAGGTCAAGTCCAACCGCGTCGTCGGCGACGTCAAGGGCAAGACCTGCATCCTCACCGACGACATGATCGACACCGGCGGCACCATCGCCGGCGCGGTCAAGCTGCTCAAGCAGGACGGCGCCGCCGACGTCGTGATCGCCGCGACCCACGGCGTCCTGTCCGACCCGGCCCGCGATCGGCTGGCCGAGAGCGGCGCCCGCGAGGTCGTCGTCACCAACACGTTGCCCATCGGCGAGGAGAAGCGATTCCCCACGCTGACCGTGCTCTCGATCGCGCCGCTGCTGGCCAGCACCATCCGCGCGGTGTTCGAAAACGGCTCGGTGACGGGACTGTTCGACGGGGACGCCTGACATGCGCGAGACTCCGTGAGATTCGTTCGCTACGTCGCCGCACCGGTGCTCGCACTGATCCTGGCGGGCTGCGCGGCCGGAAGTCACAACGCAGCGCCGACGTCCACCTCGACCGCCCCGGCCACGAGCTCCATCCCGACGATGACGCCCGCGCCCCCGCCCGCCGCACCGACCGCCGGCAAGCCCGTGCCGTTCCGGGACTACCTGGCCTCGATCAACGTCACCGGCGTACCGGTCCACCTCGACCAGGCACCCGGGCTGACGGTCACGGTGCCCGTTCCCGACGGGTGGGCGCAGACCAGCGATCCCCTGTTCTCGACCGGGGTCCAGTTCATCCAGCCCGTCGGCGCGGCGTCAACGGGGACGGGCAACGCCCCGTCGGTGACGCTGATGGCCGTCGAGCTCAACGGCACCTTCGACCCGAGGGATGCCATCCAGCACGCCAACGCCGATGCCCTGCCGCCGACCGCCACCGACGTCACCGAGTCCTTCGACGACTACGACGGCTTCCCGTCGGCAGCGACTCAGGGCGTGACCGGCAGCACGCAGCACTACAACCGCATCGTCCTGGCCGACGTGCCGTCGACCGGCAAGCGCTACCTTGCGCAGCTGACCGTGACCACCCCCGTCGCCCAACTCATCGCCGCGACGCCCGCACTCAACGGCGTCGTGTCCGGCTTCAAGGTGGCGGTGTCGTGAGAAGCGCCATCGCAGGATCCATCGCGGCGGCCGTCGTGCTCGCGGTCGCGGGCTGCGGGCCGTCGGCACCTGACTACAAGTCGATCTGGACGACGCCGACGAGCACCTCCGCGCCCTCGGCGCCGGGAGCCGAGAAGCCCATCTCCATCTCGACGTGGTTCGAGAACGCCGGGGTCACCGGCGCGCCCGTCGCACCCGACAAGCTGACCGACCTGACCGTGACGATGCCGCAGCCGCCCGGCTGGAAGCCCTACTTCAACACCAACCTGGCGCCGGGCACGCGGACGATCGCCAAGGGCGACACCTATCCGACGGCGATGCTGCTGGTGTTTCAGCTGGAGGGGAACTTCGACGTCGCCGAGGCGATGAAACATGCCAACGGTGACGCGCTCATGTCGGAGAACTTCAAGCAGCTCAACGCCTCCACCGCCAACTTCCGCGGGTTCCCGTCGTCCATGATCGAGGGCAGCTACGACCTCAACGGCCAGCGAATGCAGAGCTACAACCGGATCGTCATCGCCGACGGCACGCCGGCGCGCCCGAACCTGCCCGGCCAGAAGTATCTGGTTCAGCTGACGGTGACTGCCTTCGCCAACGAGGCGCGGGCCGACGGGCCGGACATCGAGACGATCATCAAGGGCTTCACCGTCGCCAAGAAGTAGGGTCCGGTGCGGGAACTACACTTCGCCGCATGACTGACTGGACTGCCGCGGAACTGCCCTCGTTCGCCGGGCGGACGGTCATCGTCACCGGCGCCAACAGCGGCCTCGGCGAGGTGACCGCCCGGGAGCTGGCCAGGGTCGGTGCCAGGGTGATCGTGGCCGTCCGCAATCTCGACAAGGGCAACGCCGCCGCGGCAGGCATGCCCGGTGACGTCGAGGTCCACCGACTCGACCTCCAGGACCTCGCCTCGGTCCGGGAGTTCGCCGACTCGATCGACGCCGTCGACGTCCTGATCAACAACGCCGGCATCATGGCGGTGCCGTACGCGAAGACCGCCGACGGGTTCGAGAGCCAGATCGGCACCAACCACCTCGGTCACTTCGCGCTGACCAACCTGCTGCTGCCCAAGATCACCGACCGCGTGGTGACGGTGTCGTCGATGATGCACCTGATCGGCAAGATCAGCCTCAAGGACCTGAACTGGACGTCGCGGCCCTACTCCGCGTGGCTGGCCTACGGCCAGTCCAAGCTGGCCAACCTGCTCTTCACGAAGGAGCTGCAGCACCGGCTCGACGCGGCTGGCTCCTCGGTGCTGGCGGTGACGGCACACCCCGGTTACTCGGCCACCAACCTGCAGGGCCATTCGGAGGGCAGGATCAGCAGCACGCTGATGACGCTGGGCAACAAGCTGGCCACCGACGCCGCCTTCGGCGCTCGCCAGACCCTGTTCGCCGCATCGCAGGAGCTGCCCGGCGACGGCTTCGTCGGCCCGAGGTTCGCGATGGCGGGGCCGACCGGGCTCACCGCACGCAGTCCGCTGGCCGCCAACGCCCGCACGGCGACTGCGCTGTGGGACCTGTCCGAGCAGCTCACCGGCACCGGATACACACTGTGATTTCGTAGCGCGGCCCGACTTGCGCTAGCCTTGGCCACGATCACGGCGAGGGTGGACCGCTCGGACCACCGTTATCGACGGGGACCCATTCGCAGCCACGCTGCTTCCAGTCGCCCTCACCGTGCCATCCAGACGACACGGCAACAGGAGCGACACACCATGGCCAAGACCGCGGCCCACGCATCGAACAATCTGACCGCTGAGGTTCGCAGCCGGACCGGCAAGGGCGCCTCTCGTCAGGCCCGCCGCGACGGCAAGGTGCCCGCGGTGCTGTACGGCCACGGCACCGATCCCCAGCACCTGACGCTGCCGGCCCGCGAGTTCGCAGCCGTGCTGCGAAACTTCGGCACCAACGCGGTCCTGACCCTCGACATCGACGGCACCGAGGCCCTCGCCCTGCCCAAGCAGATCGAGATTCACCCGATCCGCCGCAACATCCAGCACGTCGACCTGATCATCGTGCGTCGTGGCGAGCGGGTCACCGTCGAGATCCAGGTCGTCGTCGAGGGCGATGCGGGTCCGGACACCCTGGTCAACCAGGAGTCGAACACCATCGAGATCGAGTCCGACGCGATGTCGATCCCCGAGAGCCTGACGCTGTCGGTCGAGGGCATCGCGGCGGGCACGCAGTTCCTGGCCTCGCAGATTCCGCTGCCCGACGGCGTGACGCTGATCTCGGATCCGGAACTGCTGGTGGTCAACGTGATTCAGGCGCCGACCGCCGCGGACCTCGAGTCCGAGGGCGCCGGCGACGCCGTCGACGCACCTGCTTCCGCCGTGGCCGAGACCGAGGGCGACGAAGCCGCCGCGACCGAGTCCGAGTAGCCGTCGGTGGCCGAGCCGCTTCTGGTGGTCGGCCTCGGCAATCCCGGGCCTCGGTACGAGACGACGCGGCACAACCTGGGCTTCCTGGTGGCCGACATCCTGGCCGACCGCATCGGCTCGACGTTCAAGGTGCACAAGCGCTCTGGCGCCTTGGCGGCGACGGGTCGCCTCGGCGGCCGGAGCGTGGTGCTGGCCAAACCGCGGGTCTACATGAACGAGTCCGGGCGCCAGGTCGGTCCGCTGGCCAACTTCTACTCGGTGGACCCGGCCGACGTCATCGCCATCCACGACGAGCTCGACATCGACTTCGGCCGGATCCGGCTCAAGCTCGGTGGTGGTGAGGGCGGCCACAACGGGGTGCGTTCCGTCGCATCCGCGTTGGGCACCAAGGACTTTCAGCGCGTCCGCGTCGGCATCGGGCGGCCGCCGGGTCGCAGGGACCCGGCCGCCTACGTGTTGGAGAACTTCTCCGCCGCGGAACGCCCCGAGGTGGGGTTGATCTGCGAGCAGGCCGCCGACGCCACCGAGCTCCTGATCCAGCTCGGGCTGGAGGCGGCCCAGAACACCGTGCACGCCTGGTAAACCCCCGGCGCGGCCGTCAGCTCCGCCCGCTAATGCCGCTGTCGACGACCTTGACCGGTTTGTGCGGGTACCGCTTCTCGGCGTGCGCCTTGGCAGCGGAGTTCGGCAGCACGTACAGCGTCTCCCGTTTCGCCTGAAGCGGTTTGAGCACCAGGTCCATGAAGCCCTTGCGGTCCTCCAGGTAGGGCTCGATGACGTCCTCCCCCGCCGGGCACACCGCCAGACAGTAGGCGGCCTTGTAGTTGGCCTTGAACGACAGGCTCTGCCACATCGACGCGTTCTCGGAATCGGTCACGCGCGAGCGGAAGTCGGCCGCGTCGGTGCTGTCGGCGATGGTCTGCACGTAGTCGGTGAAGCCGCCCATGAACTCGCGGTAGTTGTGCACCGAGCACGCGACGAAGTCGAACTCGCCGTCCTTGCCGATCGCCCCCACCGGGCAGGCGGCGACACACAGCTTGCATTCCAGGCATGGCGAATAGTCGAGCGGCGCACCGTATTCGCTGACCGGCGCGTCGACGAGGATGGTGGCCAGCAGGATGAAGTTGCCGAACCGGGGGTGGATCACGTTGCGGTGGATGCCCATGACGCCGAGGCCCGACGCCACCGCGACCGGCTTGTGCGCGACCACCCAGATCCGGCCGGGGAACCGGTCCATCTCCATCGGGAAGGTCGCCGACGGGTTGAGGGCACGGTGGCCGACGTCCTGCAGTGCACGGGTGATGCGGTGTGCGGCCTCGTTGATGATCTCGCCGGTGCGGTGGAATTCCTGATTGGCGACGCTGCGCGCGGGCGAGCGGACGTTGTCCCGGTTCATCCGCACGACCAGCGAGATGAAGCTCTTGGCGCCGGGCAACGCCGATTCGACGTGCTCGCGCTCCGAGGCCAGGTCCGGATCGTCGACGCTGGCGAAGGCGACGTCGTCGGCCCCGGCGGCGAGAGCGATCTCGCGCAGCCACTCGGCATCGATGACGGTCGGAGGCGGGTTGGGCGTGCGGGCGCGTACCCGTCGCACCGTGGGATGGTCGGCGATTCGAGCCGGTAGGCGATCCGTCATCCTAGGTACAGTACACAATACTCAGCTCGGCGTAACGAATCACGGCCATCGCGTCGGGAATTCGTTCGGATCGCCCTCGCGGGCCGCAGACCGGCGTAGACCTGAACCCATGAGCGACACGATGCGCGAGCCTCTTTGGCGGCGACTGCTCGATCGCGGCCGCCCCTGGGGGTCGCTCGAGGTGTGGCCCACCCGGTACGGCGTCACCCGCTACCGACTGACGGTGTTTCCGCCCGGCACCCGGCCGGACGACCGGGTGCTGCTGCGGGCGTGGCGCGCCTGGCCGGCCTGGGGCCTCACGACGTTCCTCGTGTTGGAGATCGTGCTGGGACCGACCATCGCACCCGGTACCGCGCTTGGAATCTCTTCGGGCGTCGCCCTCGGCGCCGGGGCACTGCTCGCCGCCATGACGGGTGGGACCCGCGGCAACGTCAGGACCATGTCGGCGGTCCGGCATGCGGGCGTCCACGACACCGGTGACGCCGAGACGTTCGCCGAGTTCTACTCGCTGGCCCGCGGCCTCGCCGACGCCGACCGCCTGCTAGCCGATGGCGACATCGGCCCGACCGAGCACGAACTGTTGGTGTGGCGCGTGTACGACCAGATGTCGGCGGCCGCGCGAACCGGCGTCTAGTCCGAGGTGCGGCGCGCATAGGCGCGCAGGGCGAACGGGGCGATCACCGCGGTGATCGCCACCGACCACAGGATCGTCGCGAGCACCGGATGGTGCAGTGGCAGTTGCGCCTCCGGCGGGGCCGGCGGACCGTTGCCCCACAGTTCACGCATCGCTTGCGCCAGGGACGACACCGGGTTCCACTCGGCGATCACCCGCAATCCTCGCGGCATGGGCTCCGTCGGCGCAAATGTGTTGGCCAGGAAGGTAATTGGAAAGAGAACGGTGAACATGACGCCGTTGACCGCCTCGACGGACCGCATCAGCGAGCCGACGAGGATGCCGAACCAAATCATTCCGAAGCCGAACACCAGGATCAGCGCGAAGGCCAACACCGCTTCGGCGACGCCACCCCTGATCCGCCATCCGATGCATAGACCGGTGACGGTCATGACGAGGATGCCGATCGAGGAGTGGATGAGGCTGGCCACGCTGCGGCCGATGAGCACCGAGGACCGCCGGATCGGCAGCGACCTGAACCGGTCGATGACACCCTTCTCGACGTCGGCCGTGATGCCGGACGCGACGACGAAGGCCGTGAAGACGATGGTCTGCCCCATGATGCCGGGCAGCAGGAATTCGCGGTAGGACGCACCGCCGGTGTTGGCGATGGACGCACCGAACACGAACGCGAACAGCAGCACGAACATGATCGGCTGAACGGTGACGTCGCTCAACATCTCGGGCATGCGCTTGGTGTGAATCAGGTTGCGCTTCACCATGATCCACGACTGCTGCACGATCGTGGTCGGGTGCGTCACCGGCCGGACCACCTCCACCGCGGTCGTGGGCGAGACGGCGGTCATGCCGACACCTCCTCGTCCTCGGCACGATGTCCGGTGAGCGAGAGGAACACGTCGTCCAGGCTCGGCCGGGACAATCCGATGTCGTCGACCTCGATGCGGTGCTCCTGCAGCCACCCGGCCACCCTGGTCATCTCGGCGATGCCGTCGGCAGCCGCGGTCAGCTGACGCGCGCCGACGTCGACCCGCACGTCGGCCCCCGCCCGGCCCATCAGCTGCCGCGCCGCCTCCAGGTCGCCCGGTTGCGACACGGTCACCACCAGGCTGGCGTTGCCCGCGCGCCGCTTGAGCTCCAACGGCGTGCCAGCCGCGATGATCCGGCCTCGGTCGATCACCACGATGTCGTCGGCGAGCTGATCGGCCTCCTCGAGGTACTGCGTAGTCAGCAGCAGCGTCGTGCCGCCCGCGACCAGACCGCGAAGCACGTCCCAGAGGTCGGCCCGGCTGCGCGGGTCCAGACCGGTGGTGGGCTCGTCGAGGAACAGCACCGGCGGCGAAGCGATCAGGCTGACGGCCAGGTCGATGCGCCTGCGCATCCCGCCGGAGTACGACTTGACGGGCCGGTCGGCGGCATCGGCGATGGAGAACTGCTCGAGCAGCCGGTCGGCCAGGCGCGCGAGGTCGCGGCGACCGATGCCGTACAGCCCGCCGATCATGCGGATGTTCTCACGCCCGGTCAGCAGCTCGTCGACCGTCGCCGCCTGACCCGTGACGCCCATGTTGCGCCGCACCAGGTCCGGCTGGGTGCGAACGTCGTACCCGGCCACCCGGGCGGTGCCGCTGGTGGGTTCGGACAGCGTGGTCATCATCCGGACGGTGGTCGTCTTGCCCGCGCCGTTGGGGCCGAGCAGACCCAGCACCGTCCCCTGCTCGACGCTGAAGCTGATGCCGTCGACGGCGTTCTGCTCGCCGAAGGACTTCACCAGGTCGATCGCCTCGATGGCCGGCATGGACATTGCTCAACCGTAGCGAGGCCCACCGACGGACGGCCAATGCATTACCGCCGAGCGTGCGCGCGAAGCCGTCGCGAGCGGCGTGTCGCGGAGCAGACACGCACGCTCGCGCGAAGGGGGGAGGTGCCGAGGGGGTTAGGTGACCAGCGAGACGGAGTTCGCCCGGCGCAGCTTGCCCGACGGTGTCTTCGGGATGGTGCCGGGGCCCAGGACGACGACGTTGCGAGGCCGCACGTCGACCTCGGTGACCACCTCGTGGGCGACCTGGTGCTCGATGCGCCGCACCTCGATCGGATCCTCCCAGGCGTTGGACTCCACCGCGACGGCGAACGTCTCCCGCGAGTGGCCCGCGTCCAGCCGGACCGCGACCGCGCAGCCGGGCCGGACGCCCTTGACGCGGCCGGCGGCCCGCTCGATGTCGGTCGGGTAGATGTTGCGGCCGGCCATGATGATGACGTCCTTGACGCGGCCGCACACCACGACGTGGCCGTTCTCCATCAGGTAGCCCAGGTCGCCGGTGTCGTACCAGCCGTGCTGATCCTGGGCGGGCAGGAAGCCGCCCATCGTGATGTAGCCGGGGGTCAGGGACTCACCGCGGAGTTCGATGACGCCGACGCCGCGAGCGGGCATCACCTCGCCGTGCTCGTCGACGACGCGGGCCTCGAGATCGCGCAGCAGCGGGCCGAGTGACGCCAGCCGCCGGGTGTTGCCCTTGGTCGACGGCACCGCGCGGCGCAGGGCGGCCAGCAGGTCGGCATCCACCTCGTCGACCACCAGGCCGGCACCGCACTCGGAGAACGACACCGCGAGCGTCGTCTCGGCCATGCCGTAGGCCGGCAAGATCGCCTTGGGGCTGAGCCCGAACGGCCTGCCGGCGTCCAGCAGATCCTCGACGTCGGCCGGTTCGACGGGCTCGGCGCCCGACAGCGCGAACCGCAGAGTCGACAGGTCGAACTGACCCGGCTCCGCCTGGTTGCGCAGCCGCTTGGCGAACAGGGCGTAGGCGAAGTTCGGCGCCGCCGTCATGGTGCCCTTGTACTTGTCGATCAGCTTGGCCCACAGCAGTGTGTCGCGCAGGAAGTCCATCGGCGTCACCTTGACGAGCTCGGCGCCGAAGTACATCGGGATGGTCAGGAAGCCGACCATGCCCATGTCGTGGAAACAGGGCAGCCAGCTGACCATGACGTCCTTGGTGACGTCGTACTGCGCGCCGATGAACATCGCCTCGGCGTTGGAGTAGATGTTGCGGTGCGTGATCTGGACCGCCTTCGGGGATCCGGTGGATCCGGAGGTCAGCTGCATCAGCGCCAGATCGTCCTCGTCGGTCTCGACGGGGTCGATGGGCTCGGCCGC
>CAWJYC010000017.1:0-80314 GCA_963846985.1 uncultured Actinomycetota bacterium | reverse complement strand
GCCGCTGCTCGTCGAGCACGATGCGGCCGTCGACGAAGTGGCCCAGCAGGGTGTCGGCGACCGCGGCGGGTTGCTCGGCGATCTCCTTGAGCATGAAGTACTCGTAGCCGCCCTTCTCGGCGGCGGACAGATCCCAGTCGATATGAAAGGGCCGAGTACGGCCGTCATCGGGGTTTCCGTGGAAGTCGGTGACGCGGTACCCGTCCGCGGTGATCACGACGGCCTGGTCCTGCCCCAGCTCGACGGCCTCGCGGGTGTGCTCGATGAAGGCAGCGACGTCGGACCCGAGGAACATCTCGCCCTCACCGACCCCGATCACCAACGGCGTGGACCGCCGGGCGGCGACGATGGTGCCCGGATCGTCGGCGCTGGCGAAGACCAGCGTGAAGTGGCCCTCCAGGCGCGGCAGCACGGCCATGACCGAGCCGACGAAGTCGCCCGCGGTCGGCCCGTGGTGGTACTGCCAGGACACCAGGTGGACGGCGACCTCGGTGTCGGTGTCGCTGGCGAACTCGACGCCGGCCCGCTCCAACTCGACGCGCAGGGCGGCGAAGTTCTCGATGATCCCGTTGTGGACGACGGCGATCTTGCCCGCCGCGTCACGGTGCGGGTGGGCGTTGCGATCGGTCGGCCTGCCGTGGGTGGCCCAGCGGGTGTGGCCCATGCCCGTGCTGCCGGCCAAGCCCTCGGAGTCGGCTTCGGCCAGCACCGCCTCGAGGTTGGCCAGCCGTCCGGCACGCCGGCGGACCGCCATTCCGCCGTGGCCGTCGAGCAGCGCGACGCCGGACGAGTCGTAGCCCCGGTACTCCATCCGACGCAGAGCGTCGACGACGATGTCCCTGGCAGGGCGGTGCCCCACGTAGCCGACGATTCCGCACATGAGTGTCCAGGGTAGTGCAAGACGCGGTACCGGCCCGGTGTGAGCTACGGTCGTCTGGTGGCCAAGACGAAGAAACTCTTCGCTGCGTTGACCCGCCGGGGACCGCACCGCGTGCTGCGCGGTGACCTGGCCTTCGCCGGCCTGCCCGGCCTCGTGTACACCCCGGAAACGGGCCTGAACCTGCCTGGTGTGGCGTTCGGCCACGACTGGCTGGCCGCCGCCGACCGCTACGCGGGCACCCTGGAGCATCTGGCGTCCTGGGGCATCGTCGCCGCCGCCCCGAGCACCGAGACGGGTTTCGCGCCGTCGGTGCTCAACCTGGCGTTCGACCTGGGCACGACGCTGGACGTCATCTCGGGAGTGCGGCTGGGCCCCGGCAAGATCAGCGTGCACCCCACGAAGTTGGGTGTGGTCGGCCACGGTTTCGGCGGTTCGGCCGCCGTCTTCGCCGCGGCCGGCTTGAACGACCGCGTGAAGACCGCCGCCGCCCTATTCCCGACCGTTACGAAACCGGCCGCCGAAGAGCCCGCCGCGGGTCTGCGGGTGCCGGGTCTGATCCTCGCCGACCCCGATGACCTCATGTCGCTGCGGTCCAATGCGGTCGAGTTGGCCAGGGCGTGGCGGCCCGCGACGCTGCGCGACGTCAAGAAGGTGACGGCCGGCGGGCTCGTCGAGGGCCGCCGCTTCACGCGCGTGCTGAAGCTGCCCGGCGCCGACAAGGGCACCCAGAAGATCGTTCGGGCGCTTTTGACGGGCTACCTGCTGCATCAGCTCACCGGCGACAAGACCTACCAGGACTTCTCCGACCCCGAGGTGGCGTTGCCGAGGGCAGAGGTCCTCGATCCGTTCTCCGCCGATCCCGTCGAGTTGGAGAACAAGGTGGTCGCGCTGCTCAAACCCTGACGCCGACCAACCAACTGGTTGATGGTGGTATAACTCCCTGATGCGCACCGGAATCTTCCTGAGTTATGCCAGCGGCTTCCGGGAGGCAGCCGACCAGGTCGTGGAACTCGAGAAGTGCGGTGTCGACATCGCCCTGGTCGCCGAGGCCTACTCGTACGACGCGATCAGCCAGTTGGGCTACCTCGCGGCCAAGACCTCCACCATCGAGCTCGGTTCCGGGGTCGTCCCGATCTACACCCGCACGCCCGCGCTGCTGGCAATGACTGCCGCCGGGGTGGACTACGTCTCTGACGGCCGCTTCCGGCTGGGCATCGGCACCTCCGGGCC
Organism: uncultured Actinomycetota bacterium; assembly: GCA_963846985.1. Taxonomy (GTDB): domain Bacteria; phylum Actinomycetota; class Actinomycetes; order Mycobacteriales; family Mycobacteriaceae; genus Mycobacterium. The sequence goes on along the minus strand of CAWJYC010000017.1, from coordinate 78,204 downwards.
GCAGGTGGTGGAGGGCTTCCACGGCGTCCCGTTCGACGCGCCGATGGGCCGCACCCGTGAGGTCGTCGACATCTGCCGCCGGATCTGGCGTCGCGAGCGAGTCCAGTTCGACGGCAAGTACTACCAGATACCCCTGCCCGCCGACCGCGGCACCGGACTGGGCAAACCGCTCAAGCTCATCAATCATCCAGTGCGCGAACGCATTCCGATTACCATCGCGGCCCTCGGCCCGCAGAACGTTCAGCTCACCGCCGAGATCGCCGAGGGCTGGCAGCCGGTGTTCTACTACCCCGAGAAGGCCGACGACGTCTGGGGTGACGCGCTGCGCGCCGGGGCCGCCAAGCGCGACCCGGCGCTCGGTCCTCTCGACGTCATGGTCTCGGCGAGCCTGGCCATCGGCGACGACGTCGAAGATCGATTGGCATGGGCGAAGCCACAACTGGCGCTCTACATCGGCGGCATGGGTGCACGCGGCAAGAACTTCTACCACAATCTGGCGACCCGCTACGGCTTCGGCGAGGTGGCCGATCACATCCAGGATCTCTACCTCGCCGGCAAGAAGGACGAGGCCATCGCCGCGGTGCCCGACGAGCTGGTGCGCAACGTATCTCTGGTCGGGCCAAGCGGATTCGTCAAGGACCGGTTGGCCGCCTACGCCGAAGCAGGCGTCACCACGCTGCTGGTCCACCCGCTCTCCGGTGACGACCGCGAGTCGGTCAGGTTCTGCGAGGAACTGGTCGCGCTGGCGCACTGAGCTACGACGGCGCCTCACCGACCTGGGGCAATTCGTCGGCAGCGATCTCGCAGGGCGTCGGGGGGCCCACGTCCGGGGTCGCGAGGGCGGCTGCGTCGGGAACTGGCGGTGGCGGTTCGGGCGGCAGCGGAACCGGCGTCGGGATGGGTACGGTCTTCTCCTGTTGAGCTGGGGGCGTCTCGGCCGCCTGCACCGGTTCGCCGTCGGGTCCGGGCGTCCCGCCGCCGGCGTGATCGCCCGGGTCGTCCTTCGCAACGTCTTTGCCGTCCTTGGCGTCCTTGCCAACCTTGCCGTCCGTCGAGTCGTCCGCGGAGTCCTTGGAATCGCTCCCGAGGTGCTCTGCGCCGCTTGAGTCCTTCGCGTCACCGGGGCTTCCGGGCTCACGTGAGTCGACGCCTCCCGCGTCGGAGGTCCCATCGGCCGACCCGATGAGTCCGCCGATGAGGTCGGCGATCTGCTGGCCGATACCGGAGAGACCCGAGCCGGCCGTCGAGGTGCCGGCGCCGAGATCGCCCATCGACGGCGCCGGGGGCATTGCCGACGCGCCGCTCGGCGGCGCAAGCGGCGCCGGTGCCGGCATCGGTGGTGCAGCGTCGGCGATCGGCGCAGCCGAGGACGGCCCATTCGACCACGGTGCGTTCGACCACGGCCGTTCGACCACGGCATGTTCGACCACGGCGCAGGAGGGGGCGCGGGGGCGGCGGCCATCGGCGCCGGACCGAGCGCCGCCGCGGGCACGGTGTGCCGGGGTGCCTCCGACGGCTCCCAGCCGCTGGTCGACGGACGTCCCGGAGGCTGCACCGCTGGATCGGGGCGGGGACCGAGGGCACCGGGTACGCCGAACACCGCGGCGGGCGCGGTGGCGCTGGCGATCGCCGTGGCATAGGCCGCGTCGATCGATGAGGCCGCGGTCCGCATCGCCGCCAGCCAGTCCGTGCCGACGTCCAGGTCGACGAACGGCTTCACCTGCAGGTCGATCAGTTCGCTGGCGGCCGCGACGTCCCCGGCGCCGGTGGTGACCGTCCTCGCCGCGGCCAGCCATTCGGCGTGGTGCGGCTGCTGCTTGGCGGCCATGGCCTCGGTGGCGCTTACCTTGGCGTCGACCGCTCGCCACAGCGCGTCCCGCAGCGTGGCCACCGCATCGGCGGCCGCCCGGACCGCCGCGGCGACGGAGGTCGCCGCCTGGCAACTGCGGGACACGAAGTCGTGGGCCGACGCTCCGCCCCGGCCCGACCACGCCGCCGCCAACTGGGCCACGACGTCGGTCTGCATGCGGACCGCCTCCTCGGCTGCGGACGCCGCGGCCCGCAGGACGCCGTGATCGGCGTCCAACGCGGCGAGGTCGAGACCCTCCTCGCCGTCGTACCAGTCCCCCACCTGTCCGCGGTGCATCGTCAGATCGTGGTGCTGGTATCCGAGTCGACCACACGCCGCGACGTACTCCTCGACGTCGCCGATCACCGGACGGGCCTCGGCGAGTCGGCCTGCGACGTCGAACGGGACGGCCACGGTCAGCCCAGCCGCGCGGCGCTGCGGGCATCCACGTCGAGGTAGCCATCGGCGGATACCCTTATCGCAGAGGCGATCTCGCGCATCGCCCTGGCCCATACCCGCGTCTGATCGACGACGTCGTCGACCGCGCGCCGGACGTCGTCCCCGCGGGCGGTGTGGTCGCGACCGGCGACCGTGCCACCGAAGCTCAGGCGGTCGAGTCCCCCGCGAGCCAGTCCGTCGACGAGGTCCGCGACGGCGTCACACCGGCCGGCGGCGTCGAGGAGCGTACCGACGTCGACGCGGGCGGACTCATTTTCTCCCATGCCGGTACGACGCACCGCGCGGCCGTCCGGTTCCCTCGAACGTCTACGGTGGCCGAGTGGACAGAAGTACGCACGGGAAGCTCTGGGCGGTCGGCATCGGTCCCGGCGACAGCGAGCTCGTGACGTTCAAGGCGGCGAGGGCGATCGGCGCGGCCGACGTCGTCGCGTTCCACTGCGCGCGCCACGGCCGCAGCGTCGCACTCGCCACCGCCGAACCGTACCTGCGCGAGGGCCAGCTCCACGAACGGCTGATGTACCCCGTCACCACCGAGACCACCGACCACCCGGCCGGGTACCGCGGCGCGCTCGACGACTTCTACACGCGCGCCAGCGAGGTGCTCGCCGGCCATCTGCGAGCCGGCCGCAGCGTCGCCCTCCTGGCCGAGGGCGACCCGCTGTTCTACAGCTCCTACATGCACATGCACAAACGCCTGGCCCACGAGTTCGAGACCGAGATCATCCCGGGAGTGACGTCGGTCAGCGCGTCGGCCATGGCGGTCGGCAGCCCGCTGGTCGAGGGCGAGGAAACCCTCGTGGTGCTCCCCGGAACCATGGCGGCCGACGAGTTGGTCCGCCGGCTGCGCGACAGCGACGCCGTCGCCATCATGAAACTCGGCCGGACGTTCCCCAAGGTGCTGGCAGCCCTCGAGGCGGCCGGGGTCGCCGACCGGGCGTGGTACGTCGAACGCGCCTCCACCACCGCGCAGCGCGTGATGCCGGTCCGCGACGTCGACCCCGTCACGGTGCCGTACTTCTCGATGGTCGTGGTGCCCGGACTGTTGAACAACCCGGCGCCCGCCCCCGGCCCCACCATGGGCGAAGTGGTGGTCGTCGGGCTCGGTCCTGGCGCCGACAGGTGGACGACGCCCGAGGTGCAGGGCGAACTGGCCAGGGCGACCGACATCGTCGGCTACAAGACCTATCTGTCGCGCCTGTCGCCGCGACCGGGTCAGCGAATGCACCCCAGCGACAACCGCGTCGAATCCGAACGTGCTTGCATGGCACTGGACTTGGCGAAGAACGGCGCCAGAGTCGTCGTCGTCAGCTCCGGTGATCCCGGCGTCTTCGCCATGGCCTCGGCGGTGGTCGAGGTCGCCGCCGAGCCCGCCTGGAGCGACGTGCCCGTGCGCGTCGTGCCCGGGATGACCGCCGCCAACGCAGTCGCCGCCGCCGTCGGCGCACCACTGGGCCACGACTACGCGGTGATCTCACTGTCGGATCGACTGAAGAGCTGGGCGGTGATCGAGCGCCGGCTGCACTCGGCCCTCGACGCCGACATGGTGATCGCGATCTACAACCCGGGTTCGGAGAGCCGAACCTGGCAGGTACGTGCCCTGAAGGACATTCTTGCGCAACGACTTCCGACCGACCGGCCGATCGTGCTCGGCCGCGACGTCGGCGGCCCGGACCAGCGGGTGACGGTCACGACGGTCGGTGCCTTCGACCCGGCGATCGTCGACATGCGGACTCTGCTCATCATCGGGTCGTCGATGACCACGGTGGTCGAGCGCGCGGCGGGCCAAGCCGTGTTCACCTCGCGGCGCTATCGGGCCGACCGCATCACCCGACGCGTGATCAGCGGGGCCGCCCTTCTCGCGGCGACCGCCGAACTCGGCGAGTACTTCGCCATCGACGCATTCGGCGTCGGGCAGGGCGAGGAGATCGCGGCACTGGTCACCGACGCGGTGGCGGTGCGGGCGTTCGTCGACCGCACCCGGTCGGCGCTCGCTGCGTCGCTGCACTGTCCCGTCGACCTGGTGCCGCTGCGCGTGGCGGCCTCGTCGTTCCACCTGAACGTCGTGGCGCGCTTGCTGTCTCCGGCCGTCGGGGCCGCCGTCGCCCTCGGGACGGTGCCCGTGCTCACCCCGGCGTCGGTGCGGTGGTGGACGACGGCTCACCACGTTCCGCGGTTCGGGGTGACCGACCTCGAGTGGGCGCCGGCACCGACGCCGTCGCGGGCAGCGGAGTCGATCGCCGCGTCGCTGCTCGCCACCGTGATCGATCCGCTGAATCGGCTTCTGCGAGCGGCCCTTTCGCTCTCGACTCACGTCACCCGCGGCAACGTCATCTCCGCGGCGAATGGCGCGGTGTCGGCGATGGCGATGTCGCGGCCGGATCTGGAGCCGCGAGGACGCGAGTTGGTGCGGGCTCTACTCTCGACCGAATCGCTCAGCTGGCACAGGGCGATTCATCGAGGAGCGGTTCGTTCGGCACAGCTGCTGCCTGTTCTACCGAGCGCCGGGCAACGGCCTGTGCGTGGACTGCGTGCTCGCGGCACCACCCGGGTCGGCGCACCCGCTGAGTCAGGACACGTCGACCCAGTCGAGGGTGCGTTGCACTGCCTTCTGCCAACCCTGGTAGCCCTCCGCGCGCTGATCGTCGGACCACGACGGCGTCCACCGCTTGTCCTCCTGCCAGTTGGCCCGCAGGTCGTCCGGGTTGTCCCAGAACCCCACCGCGAGACCTGCGGCGTACGCCGCGCCAAGGGCGGTGGTCTCTGCGACGACCGGCTTGATGACGTCCACGCCGAGCACGTCGGATTGGATCTGCATGCAGAGATCGTTGGCGGTGATGCCGCCATCGACCTTCAGCACCTCGAGGTGGACGCCGGAATCGGCTTCCATGGCGTCGACGACGTCGCGGCTCTGATAGCAGATCGCCTCCAGCGTCGCACGTGCGACGTGTGCGTTGGTGTTGAAGCGGGACAGCCCCACGATGGCGCCGCGGGCGTCGGAGCGCCAGTACGGCGCGAACAGACCGGAGAAGGCGGGTACGAAGTAGACGCCGCCGTTGTCCTCGACCTGCCGGGCCAACGACTCGCTCTGGGCGGCGCCGCTGATGATGCCCAGCTGATCGCGGAGCCACTGTACCGCCGAACCGGTGACCGCGATCGAACCCTCTAGCGCGTAAACGGGTTTGGCGTCACCGAACTGGTAGCAGACCGTCGTCAGCAAGCCGTTCTCGGACCGGACGATCTTCTCCCCGGTGTTGAGCAGCAGGAAGTTTCCCGTGCCGTAGGTGTTCTTGGCCTCGCCAGGAGCCAGGCACACCTGCCCGACCATCGCGGCCTGCTGATCGCCGAGGATGCCGGTGACGGGCACCTCGCCGCCTGCGGGCCCCGTCTCCGTGGTGAGACCGTACGGTTCCGGGGAGGACGACGGCACGATGCGCGGCAGCATCTGGCGCGGAATCCCGAAGAACGACAACAACTCGTCGTCCCAGTCGAGGGTCTCCAGATCCATCAGCATGGTCCGGCTGGCGTTGGTGACGTCGGTGACGTGCACGCCACCGCGCGGACCACCGGTCAGGTTCCACACCACCCAGCTGTCGCTGGTGCCGAAGATCGCATCGCCGCGTTCGGCGGCCTCCCGCACGCCATCGACGTTGTCCAGGATCCACTGCACCTTGGCGCCGGAGAAGTACGTGGCGGGCGGCAGCCCCGCCCGGCGCCTGATCACGTCCCCGCGCCCGTCCCGGTCCAGCGCCGAGGCGATGTGGTCGGTACGGGTGTCCTGCCAGACGATCGCGTTGTAGTACGGCCGGCCCGTCCGCTTGTTCCACACCAGCGCCGTCTCACGCTGATTTGTGATGCCGAGCGCGGCAAGGTCACTGGACTGCAGCCCGGTGTTGTTGAGCACCGACGTCAGCACCGACGCCGTGCGCTCCCAGATCTCCACGGGATTGTGCTCGACCCACCCCGCCTTCGGCAGGATCTGCTCGTGCTCGAGTTGGTGCCTGCCCACTTCGGCACCGTCGTGGTCGAAGATCATGGCCCGGGTACTGGTGGTGCCCTGGTCGATCGCAGCGACGAACTCAGTCAACGGTGCTCCCCTACCTATCGTTGTTCACTCACCGAGTCCGCGACACGAGCGGCCAGCAGGCGGGCCGTGTCCTCGTCGGCGGCTTCGACCATCACCCGAACGACCTGCTCGGTTCCCGACGGCCGCAACAGGATTCGGCCCGTATCGCCGAGCTCGGCCTCGGCCTCGGCCACCGCGGACTGCACCGACGGGGCCTCGGCGACGGTGGCCTTGTCGGCCACCTCGACGTTGATGAGCACCTGCGGAAGCGTCTGCATGGGAGCGGCCAGTGCCGCCAGCGTCGAGCGGGTCTGCGCCATCCGCGCCATCAGTCGCAGGCCGGTGGCCACCCCGTCGCCGGTGGTGCCGAGCGACGGCATCACGACGTGGCCGGACTGCTCGCCGCCGAGGGCGTAGTTGCCGGCCCGCAGCTCCTCGAGGACGTACCGGTCGCCGACGGCGGTGGTGCGGACCTCGATGCCCTCGGCCCGCATGGCGATGTGCAGCCCCAGATTGCTCATCACCGTGGCGACCAAGGTGTTCGACGTCAGTTCGCCGGCGTCGCGCATGGCCAACGCGAGGATCACCATGATGGCGTCACCGTCGACGACGTTGCCGGCCGAGTCCACCGCCAGACAGCGGTCGGCGTCACCGTCGTGGGCCAGGCCCAGATCCGCCCGATGCGCCAGGACCGCCCGCTGCAGTACGTCCATGTGAGTGGACCCGCAGTGCTCATTGATGTTGAGCCCGTTGGGTTCTGCGTTGATCGCGATGACCGTGGCGCCCGCCGCACGGTAGGCCAGCGGGGCGGCGGTCGACGCGGCGCCGTGGGCACAGTCCACCACGACGGTGATGCCGTCGAGCGGTACGGGAGCGGCGGTGGCGACGTGCCGGAGGTAGCGCTGAAGGGCGTCGTCGGCGTCGCGGACGCGCCCGATTCCGGCGCCGACCGGGCGGTCACCGGGTCCGGCACCGAGAAGCTCTTCGATGCGGTCCTCCGCGGCGTCGTCGAGCTTGTGACCACCGGGACCGAAGATCTTGATGCCGTTGTCGGGCATGGGATTGTGCGACGCAGAGATCATCACGCCGAACTCGGCGTGATAGGCCCCGGTCAGGTGGGCGACCGCCGGAGTGGGCAGCACGCCGACGCGCAGGGCGTCGACGCCTTCACTGGTGATTCCCGCGATGACCGCCGCTTCGAGCATCTCGCCGCTGGCCCGCGGGTCCCGCCCGACGACCGCCACCCGGCGCTCGCCGCCGGAGGTGCCGAGCCGACGGGCGGCGGCGGAGCCCAGCGACAGCGCCAGCTCGGCGGTCAGATCGGTATTGGCGACGCCACGAACTCCGTCCGTGCCGAACAGGCGACCCATGCTCCTCCTAGATAAACCGAGAGCAGTGCCCGGCCGGACGCCGAACGGGTCCAGCCGTGCACTGCTCGCGGGTCAGCACTACCGAAGGATCAGCGCTTGCTGTACTGAGGCGCCTTGCGGGCCTTCTTGAGGCCGTACTTCTTGCGTTCGATCGCACGCGGGTCACGCGTGAGGTAGCCGGCCTTCTTCAGCGGCGGCCGATCCTCGGGCTGCACGATGATGAGCGCACGGGCAATCGCCAGCCGCAACGCGCCGGCCTGTCCGGACGGACCGCCACCATCGAGGTGGGCGAAGATGTCGACCGTGTCGAGCCGATCGACGAGCACCAGCGGCGCCTTGATCAGCTGCTGGTGCACCTTGTTCGGGAAGTACTCCTCCAGGCTGCGGCCGTCGAGCATGAACTTGCCGGTGCCGGGGGTCAGGCGAACGCGGACCACGGCTTCCTTGCGGCGGCCGACGGTCTGGATGGGGCGGTCGAGCAGCAGCGGCTCACGGGCCGGAGCCTCGTCCGCCGCCTCGGTCTCGACGACCTCGGTCACGTCGGGGGCCTCGGTGGCCTCGGTGGCCTCGGTGGCTTCGGTCACGTCGACCTCGGTCGGCTCGGTCACGTCTGTCGTCTCACTCACTGCGCCACCTGCTTGATCTCGTACGGAACCGGCTGCTGGGCGATGTGCGGATGCTCGGGGCCCGCGTACACCTTCAGCTTCTTCTGGACCTGCCGGCTCAGCTTGTTGTGCGGAAGCATCCCGATGATCGCGTTCTCGACGACCTTCTCGGGATTCTTCGCCATCATTTCGCCGATGGTGCGCCTGCGCAGACCGCCCGGGTATCCGGAGTGGCGGTAGGCGAACTTGGTGGTCAACTTGTCGCCACTGATGGCGATCTTGTCGGCGTTGATGATGATGACGAAGTCGCCACCATCGACATTCGGCGTGAACGTCGGCTTGTGCTTGCCGCGCAGCAGGGTTGCTGCTGCAACGGCGAGCCGGCCGAGGACCACGTCGGTGGCGTCGATGACATGCCACGTCCGCGTGGTGTCACCCGCCTTCGGCGTGTACGTAGGCACAGCGCTACCTTCTCTTCTCTCGGATTGCCCGGTAACCGGGGTGTCGGTCCGACGCTTGCGGCTGGGATTCCCGGCGACCGACGTAGACCCGGGGACCCGCAGAGTCGAACGACTCACCGCGCGCCAACCGAGCAGCCTACCGGCGACCGTCACCGCAGGTCAAAACGCCCGTTCCCAACCATCCCCCGTATCGAGTGTGCAGCCAGATCGCGGTTCGGCCGCTCGGGGCGATCTCCCAGCACACTCGACGCCGTCGGCACGCTGTCAGCCGCCCCGGACACGACTGTGCGGTCCCTCCCGGGCTCTCCTCCCGGTCGGGACCGCACAGGGTCTGGTGGACTCGGCTCAGAAACCCCACGCACCTGCCGCGCGCCGGTCGGTGTCGGCGACGTCCTGAGCACCGTCGCGCACCGCATTGCCGAGGGTGACCAGCAGTTCGTTCAACGCCGCGGCCGACCGGTCCCACCTGGCCTGCTCGACCCGATAGGCCTCTGCGGCCTCGCGGGTCCACACCGCCTGCAGCGGCGCTATCTGGGCGCGCAGATCATCCAGCGCCGCGTTGAACCGGGCCGAGGTCTGGTGAATCTCCTGCCGGACGGTGTACTCGATCTCGTTGAAGTCGTAGGACAGAACCGGGTCCATGGCTGCTCCATTTCGGGTTGGGGATGATCAGCGGACGTCGACCGAGGCGATCCGGTGCGAGTGCTGCTCGGCCGCCTCCCGCAACGTGCGCTCGTTGACGCGGATGGTCTCGGCGATTCGCTGGAGCGACTGGTGAAGCGCGAGCGATTCGGTGTTCCACCTGTCGACGACGTCGCGGAACCGGGCGGCCGCCACGCCACCCCACACCGAGGGAGGGACGCTGCTCATCTGGCCGATGAACGTCCGCAGCATCGCCGCCGTCTCGCCGTTGCGGTCGTCGATCTTGGCTGCGACGCTCGACATCAGACCGAGGTCGGTGTTCAACGCTCCACTGGTCATCGGTTTCCTCTCGTTGGCGGTCGTATGCAAGATTGGACGCGTCGCCGGTCCATCTGGTTCCGCTCTGGCGCAATCAATTTCGTCGAACCGCGTGGGCCGAGCGGACTGCCCTGTCACACGGCTGCCGAGGAGCCGGGCCGCCCGGAGAACCCTGACAGCCGATCGCGATCCGCACTCCACCGTCGACCACGACCGTCCAGTCGACGTGGCGATCGGCGCGAAGCTCCCGATAGGTCACCGCGGCGCGCTCGGCACGCGCGCTGGCGGCGGTGAAGTCGACGAACACCCCGGCGGGCTGCTCGGCGAGGGCGGCGCGCAGCGCCTCGGCGGTCGCCTCCAACGTTTGAGTGTCCGGCACCCGGGACTGCGTCACGTGAATCGCCTCGAAGCGGTCGGTCGGCGACGTCACCAGCACCCGCGCCGATCCCGGCCCTGACGTGATCCGCTCGACCGTCCACCCGACGGGTACCTCCACCGCAACCCGTCCCTCGACCAGCCACGCGCCCTCGACCGACGTGTCCGGGTGCGGGTCGAGTCCGACTGCCGCGGCGGCCGCCAACGCGCTCGCCGTCAGCGTTGCCACCGCCACCGCTGCCACCCGCGGAGTCACCCGCCGCCAGCGCCCGGTGCCGTCGACCCGTGATCCACGGACCGCGTCGACGAGGGCGTGATCATCTGCAACGGTCACCTCGATCCCGCCCTGCCGCAGCGCTCGAGCTACGTCGGCTCCGAGCAGCTCGAACCCGGCGGGAACGTCGACGGTCAAAGCGGGCAGCCCCTCGACGGAGGCGACGACGGCATCGATCACCTCGGCAGCCGGATGCCCGCGCGCGAACACGTGACGCTGGCTGCCGGCGCGCACGACAACCAATTCGGACGCGAGTTCGACGACGGCGCCGGCACCGGTCGGCACCTGGTCTCGCCGCAATACGACCGGGTCGACGCCCCACCGTGTTGCGGCCGTGACGACTCGCTGCACGCGCGCGTCCGGCCACCAGGAGGGACAGAGCAACGTCAGATCGCAGCACGACCCGGTCGTCGCCGACCCGAGCACCTCCCGCCACAGGTCATCGACGGACACCACCTGTTCCGCGACGAGCGCGAGATCGTCGTCGATGCACTCAAGCGCCGCCGCCTCCGACTCCGGATCGACGACCCCCGGCCCGAGGACCGCTTTCGGCCCGACCACCACGACGGTGCCGCTCACGGCGGTTCGGTCCACGACACCTGGACGAGGTGGTCGACGTGACCACGCCGGATCAGCGTCCCCCGCCCGGGCGGTAGCGGCCGCGGTCGCACGGAACCGAGCAGCACTCCCTCGTCCGGGCTGGCGCTCATCACCAGACCCATGCATCCCAGGTCCCTCAGCCGGGCCAGGATCGGATCGAACATCGCGCGGGACGCACCGCCGGACCGGCGGGCGACCACCAGGTGCAGACCGATGTCCCGGGCATGCGGCAGCAGATCCAGCAGGGGCAGCAGCGGATTGCCCGACGTGCCCGCCACCAGGTCGTAGTCGTCGACGACGACGTAGGTCTCCGGCCCGGACCACCACGACCGGTCGCGCAGCTGCGCCTGAGTCACCGAGTCGCCGGGAAGCCGGTCGGTCAGCATGCTGACCGTCGAGGCCACGTGACCGTCGGCCGACACTCCGGACATCGCGTACCCGAGGAGGTGGTCGGACTCGACCACGCCCAACAGAGTTCGGCGGAAGTCGACGATGAGGATCCGCGCCACCTCCGGTGATGCGGTGCGGACGATTTCGCGACAGAGCAGGCGCAGCGCGGCCGTCTTGCCGCATTCGGTGTCACCGATGATCAGCAGATGCGGAAAGGCGTCGAAATCCATTGGCACTGGGCGTAAGTCCTCGCTCAACCCGATCGCCACCCGATCGCGGGCCTGCGCGGTGACCGCGGCATGGTCCACGCGCGACGGCAGCAGTCGCACCGGGGGCGCGGCCCGACCGGGGTGGCGCGCCGCCACCGTCGCAGCGTCGGCGCGCAACCCCTCGTCCACACCGACCGCCGCGTCGTGGGTGGTCAGGCGCGGCAACGCGGTCACGAACTCGAGCCCCTCGTGGGTGATGCCGTGTCCCGGCGGGCGAGCACCGAGAAGCCGCGCCCGCTTCCGGTCCATCTCGGAGTCGGCGGGATCACCGAGGCACAGTTCGACCCTGGTGCTGAGGTGGTCCTTGAGGGCGGGCCGGACGTCCGCCCACCGCGACGCGGTGACGACGACGTGCACCCCGAGCGAAAGTCCCTGAGCGGCAATGGCAGTGACCGCTTCCTCCATGCCGTCGAATTCTTGACGAGCGACCGCCCAGCCATCGATCACCAGGAAGGTGTGACTCGGCTGGTGTGCCGAGTCGCGGCGGCGCGTCTCGCGTCCGCGCACCACGCCCTGGACGTGCGCGACGACGCGCCGCGCGAGGTCGCGGTCCAGTCGGCCGGCGACCGTCCCGACGTGAGGCAGCAGTGCCAGCGGGGACAGCGACCCACCGCCGAAGTCCAGCCCGTAGATCTGGACCGCGTCGGGGTCGTGGCGGGCGGCCAGGCCGAGAACCAGCCCGAGGAGTGCGGTCGTCTTACCCGATCGTGGTCCACCCACGATGGCGACGTTGCCGCCCGCGCCCCGGAGGTCGACGACCAACGTGTCCCGGCGCTGCGCGAAGGCGTTGTCCACCAATCCGATCGGAATCACCAGCGGCGGCTGCGCACCATCGTCGATCAGCGCGCCGATCAGCGGAGCCGCAGCCAGCGGTGGCAACCAGACCTGATGGGCTCTGCGCCCACGATCGGCCAGCCCGTCCACCACGACGTCGAGCAGCGCCCGGCCTGGCTTGGGCGGTCCCGATTCGGACGGCAGCGGAGGTTCGTCGCGGGCGGTGAAGCGGCGCGCGACGGTGCTGCCCTCGACCGTGGTCACGCCGACCGGCCCCGAGACGAAGGCGGTCTGAAATCGAATCAGGTCTCCCGACGCCGTCTTCAGCCATGCCGCTCCCGGAGTGCCGGGCAGGTCGTAGGCGTCCACCGTTCCCAGCACGGCGCGGGACTCGCTCGCCGAGAACGTCTTCAGGCAGACGCGGTAGGACAGGTGAGTCTCCAAGCCGCGCAGCCGGCCTTCGTCGAGACGCTGGCTGGCCAGCAGCAGATGCATGCCGAGCGACCGTCCGAGGCGGCCGATGGCCACGAACAGGTCGGCGAAGTCGGGGTGGTGACTCAGGAGTTCGGAGAACTCGTCGACGATGACGAACAGCGTGGGCAACGACGGCAGGTCGGCACCGCGGGCGCGGGCGGCGTCGTACTCGGAGACGTTCGGGAAGCGCCCGGCTCCCCGCAGAATTCGTTGCCGCCGGGTCATCTCGCCGGCCAGGGCATCCCGCATGCGTTCCACCAGATGCGCCTCTTCGGCGAGGTTCGTCACGACGGCCGCGACGTGGCGGAGTCTTTCGAGGCCGAGAAACGTTGCGCCGCCCTTGAAGTCGACGAGGACCAGGTTCAACGCGTCCGGCGGGTGGGTGGCGACCATGCCGAGGACCAGCGTCCGCAGGAATTCGGACTTGCCGGACCCGGTGGCGCCCACGCACAGCCCGTGCGGACCCATGCCGCCGCGAGCCGCCTCCTTGATGTCCAGCTCGACCGGTGCGCCGTCGGTGGAGTGACCGATCGCCACGCGAAGGTGTCGGGCCCCCGTTCGAGGGGCCCACGCCGCCTCGACGGCGAGGTGTTCAGCGTCGCCGATGCCGACCAGGTCCGCCCAACCCGTAGCGCTGGACGTGGCGGCGGGCGAGTGCCGTAGCGGAGCCAGCATTCGGGCACAGACCACGGCCTGCAACGTCGTCAACGAGTCGGGACGGTCGACCGGCGCCATGGCGTTCACGTCGAGCCGTAGACACTCGTCGGCCCGCGGACCGATCGTGATGACGGTGGCGTCGCCGCCGACCGATCCAGTCGCGCGGAGGTCTGGCCGGTCACCGTCGAGAATTACGACGCGACGGGCCATCGCCTGCGCACCGGGTGGCCGCCGATGGTGCGGAAGCCACTTCAGCCAGTCCCACTGGGTATCCGCGCACGCACCCTCCGCGGTCACCGTCACGACGTCCGGGCCGTGCCGCACCGCGAGTTGACAGACCATGGCGCGCACCAGGGCCCGCGCTAGCGTCGACCGCTCCCTCGACCGCAATACGCGGATGTGCGCTCAGGTCGACGGTGATCGGCACCTGCGGCACCGTCGAGCGGTCGGCGAGTAGCCGGTCGATCTCGTCGTCCAGCATCGGATCGCGGGCATCGACCTCGCCGACGTCCGGTGGCACCACGGTGGTCGCCAGCGGTCGGGTCCCGACACCCACCCGCACGTGGCAGAAGTCGTCATCGCCGGGCCGGCACTCCCAGAGCCGGGCACCACCGACCAGGGTCCACAGCGTGTCGGGATCGGGATGGCTCCAGTGCAGCGACGCGTGTTGCGCCTCGGCATTCTCCGACAGCACCCGGTCGAGGCCGTCGAGGTAGCGAAGGTAGGTGCGTCGGTCGGCGTCGAGTTCTCCGCCGCGCCGGCCTGCCTTGGACTGATGGGCAACGGAGCCGAGCACCGACACCAGCATCATCACGGGGAAGAATAGGAACATCGGACTGCGCGAGGAGGCGGCTCCCGTGGTGAAGTACAGCAGCGTCATCCCCGCCATGGCGACGAGCATCACCACCGGCAGCAACTTGGCGACCGGGCTGGACAGCCCCTTCCTTCGGCACGCCGGGCGGCCGCTCGACGACGATCTCGCCGTCGTCGAACGGCGGCGGCCGTAGACGCCGGCTGGGCCGTGAAGTGACCTGTTCCATCGGTAGATAGACGCTGGACGAGCCGATCCGGTTCCATCGCGCTGCCCCGAAGATTGGTGCGAGGACGGCCGGTTGGGCCCGGTTACGGTCGGTGAGGTGTCCGCATCGAGAGTGTGCATCCAGGCCGACCGCCACGGCGACCCGGTGGTCGTGGACGTCGTACTGCCGTCGAGTCCCCCACTGGGCGAACTACTTCCGACGATCGTGGGCTTCGTCGACGGCGGCGCCTTGCCGGGCGACACTGCCGTCCGGTGGCGACTGGAGCATGCCTCGATGGGTCGACTGGACCCATCACTGTCGCTGGCCGACAACGGCGTTCGTGACGGCGATCTCCTGCTTCTCGACACCGATGGTGCACGGTCGCTCGGTCCGCTCCGCCGGGCTGCACCTCAGGTGGTGACCCACTCGCAGCCGCCGTCGCGGGTCCCTGGCCGTGCGGTGGCGAACTCGGTCTGCCTGCTCGCCACGACGCTGGCCGCCGTCGTGCTGGCGTCAGCCGTGGGCAGCGCGACCGCGACGACGTCCGCGGTCCTGGCCGCCGCCGGGATGGTCGCCGCCGTGGTGGTCGCCATAGCCACGGGCCATCCGACGGCATCGTCCGTCGCGGTGGTGATCCTGGCCGGCGTGACGGGTTTCCTGGCCGTTCCCTCGGGCCCAGCGGCGCCGAACGTCTTCCTCGGTGCGACGGCCGCATTGTGCGCAGCCCTGCTGGCGACGCGACTCTCCGGACGGACGTCAACGACATTGACTGCGCTGGCGGCACTTTCGCTACCGATAGCGGCCGTGACTCTGGTGGCGCTGCCGGCGGCCGCGGCCGGCGCGGTCCTGTCGACGGCGTCGCTATCGCTGTTGGCCGTTGCACCGCGGGCGGCGGTGCTGGCCGGACGGCTCGGGCCGGATCACTGGCACGACGGCGTCGAGGAGTCCGCGGTGGCGGCCCACGTCGTGCTGAGCGGTCTGGTGGCGGCCAGCGCGGCTGGAACCGCTACCGGCGCGACGGTGCTGGTCCTCGCCGGCCAGCGCGGCCCCACCGCGGATGCGGCGACTCTCACCGGCGTCGTCGCCGCCATCCTGCTGCTGAGGTCGCGCACGTACGTCGACGCCAACCGCCAGATCGCCCTTGTCACCGGCGGTGTGGCGAATGCGATCGCGTGTCTCTGCCTCGTCCTGATCCCGCATCCGGACGTCGCCGGCCCGATCGCGTGCATGCTGATGCTCGTCGGTCTCACGGCCCTTCGACGACCGCGCTGTGGCGCCAGGGTGACACGACTGCTCGACCGCCTGGAGTACGCAGCGCTGGCGGCCGTCGTCCCGGTCGCCTGCTGGGTGGGCGGGGTGTACACCGCCCTCGGTGGGATCGGCCGGTGACGTGCTTCGTCGCCCGGACGGTCGCGTTATCCGGAGTCGTCGCCGCGATATGGGCGGCGCCGTCCGCGACCGCGGTGACGCCGCCGGGCATCGACCCGGCCCGATTGCCGCCGGCCCGGCCGCCCGCGCCGCGCACGCCGACCGAACAGACCGAAGCCTGCTGGGTGGGCGGCGCCACCCCCGCCGTGACGGCGGTCGCACCGGACGCGGCACTGGACGCGGTGTGGCGGTTGACGAAGGGAGCGGGCCAGACGGTGGCGGTGATCGACACCGGCGTCGCGAGGCATCGGCTGCTCCCCCACCTCTCACCCGGCGGGGACTACGTGTCGACCGGCGACGGCACCCAGGACTGCGACGGCCACGGCACGATCGTCGCCGGCATCATCGGGGCGGCATCCGGTGAGCAGTTCAGTGGAATTGCCCCCGATGCTGGTTTGATGGCGATTCGTCAGTCCAGCAACCTGTTTCGTCCGGTCGCCGGGAACGACGGCCCGGGTGTGGGCGACGTCGAGACGCTCGCCGCGGCCGTCCGAACGGCCGCGGACGCCGGTGCGACGGTGGTGAACATCTCCTCCGTCGCCTGCGCGGCGGTTGAACAGAGTCTCGACGACGGGGCGCTCGGCGCCGCGCTGTCCTACGCCGTCGACGTCAAGAACGTGGTGATCGTCGCGGCGGCGGGCAACGTCGGCGGCGGCGGTCAGTGCCCCCGCCAGAATCCGCCTCCGAATCCCGGCCGCCCCGGCCGACCGAATTGGGACGACGTGCAGGTGGTGGCGAGTCCGGCGTGGTACGACGACTACGTGCTCACCGTCGGCTCGGTCGACCGCACGGGCCGGCCGTCGACGTTCACCCTGTCCGGGCCGTGGGTCGACGTGGCCGCCACCGGCGAGGCCGTCGTCTCGCTCAGCGCGGACGGCGAGGGACTGATCAACTCGGTCCCGGGTTCGGTTCCACACGAACCCATCTCGGGCACGAGCTACTCGACCCCGGTGGTGGCCGGCATCGTCGCCCTGGTACGGTCGGCGTCACCGAGGCTGACCGCACGGCAGGTGATGCACAGGATCGAGGACACCGCCCACCACCCGGCGGCCGGGTGGGATCCATTGGTGGGCCACGGCGTCGTCGACGCACTGGCGGCGGTCAGCACCGATGGGGTGCGGCCCGAGCCGGCATCGACCCGCACGTCTCCGACACCGCCACCCGACCCAAACTCCACGGGCTGGCAGACGACGTCCCGACGGGTCGCGCTGCTCGGCGCGGCCGTCTGCGTGGCGGTCGCCACCGCGGCAATGACGTTGTCCAGCAGAGTCTTACGGCGTCGCGGCGAGTCCGTCACGAATTACTGACGCGGCTTCGACGTTGAGTTCGGGACCGTGCGGCAAGTGCGCGAGGACGGGCCACGGCGCCGGCTCCGGAGGCTGGGCGAGGCCCAGGAAGTGGGCCGCGTCGTCGTCGTGGACGCCGAAGACCACACCCGCGTCGGTGACGAGGAATCGCGGAGCCGTCTCACCGTCCTCGCCGAGGATCCGGCTGGACCGTACGTAGGCGCTCTTGCCGCCGGGCAGGACGACCCCGTCGACTACAGGACCCGCACCGTCCGCCTGCGCGAGCGCCGTGAAGCCAGGCAGGCTCGACGGCGCTGAATCAGCCATGTAGACAACGGTGTTCGACGTCCGGGCCGGGGCACCCGGCAACCAGCGGGCACAGACGGAGTGGCCGTCCTCAGCGCCGATCGGGGTGCGGGCACGTTGCGGGAACGTGCCCACCGGAAGGGTGTCGGCGATCGGCAGGGCGGCGATCGCGGCGGGAGCGACGACGGGCAGGTCCCGCGCCCGACCGTCGTAGGTGAACCCGATCAGGTCGGCGGCCACGTCACCAACTCGCTGCAGACCCTCGGGCAGGACGACGTAACGTTCGGCGGCGTCGGCGCGCTGGATCGAGATCACCGTCCCGATGGTGGCACCGCCGAGGGCCGCCGGACCCGGGCGACCGGCGTCGCGTATCGACGGAGGCGCGATGGCGGGCGCCTCTGGCACGAGATCGAGCAGAAGTTGCGACACCGCAACGGGTTCGACACCGTCGAGCCGCAGGGCGCGCACCACCGACGGGTTCCGGAGGTCCACCGCCGCCCGCTGCCCGTCGTACAGCAGATAGGTGGTGGCAATGGCCTCCCCACGCGGGGTCACCAGCACCGGCCGGGACACGTCGGGTCGCTTGCCGTCGGAGGGGCCGACGACGACGACCGTGCGGTCGTCGTCGCACACCGTCCACGCCTGGCCGGCCAGCGGTGCGCCAATCGTCGCCGGTGCACCGGGGATGCCGATCAGCGGACCCCGCTTCGCTGCGGCGATCGACGCCTCATCGGCAGCCACGGGATTGGCGGCAGTCCGCGAAATGAGCCGCGCCGAGGCCAAATTCAGCACCGGGTGCAACGCGCCATCGACGCGGACGTACAGCGCGCCCGTGCCCTGGGCAATCACGATCGGGGCCGATGGCGGCAGTCCGTGGCCGCGTACCAGACCCAAGACGGCCCCCGCCACGACGACCAGCGTCGCGAGGACGGCACCGGCGGTCAGCGCCAGTGACTGGGCGCGCAGCGGATCGTCCTGCATGGCAACGTCTCTGCGGACCAGGGCATGCATCATGCGACGGACGAGGAGGCGCTGTCCGCTCAGGCGTAGGCGCGGTGCCGGTAGTCGATCCATGATCCCCCCGGTTCGAGCGTAACGGCGTCCGCGCCGTCGCCCGATCACCGATTCACGGTCAGCTGCGGGCGTCCTCGCTGGCGCGGCGCTCCCGGTAGGCGGCCACGTGTTGGCGGTTACCGCAGTTGCCCGTGTCACAGAACATCCGGGATCGGTTGCGGGAGAGGTCGACCAGCACCGCGTCGCAGTCGGGGGCCGCGCAGATCTTCAACCGACGCAGTTCGCCGGCCCTGATCAGGTCGGCCAGCGACATCGCCATCTCTGCGCCCATCCGTTGCCACAGCGGGTCGTGGATCGATGCCAGGTGAAGATGCCACTCCGGCATCTCGGCGTGGCGGGTCAGCCACGGCGCAGCGCGGGTATCACTCAACAGCGCGTTGACCTGCCCGACGACGCGCTCTTCGTCGTCCGCGTTGGACCAGACCTTGCCGAGACGCTCACGCAACTGCCGCACGGACTCGAGTTCGGCGGGATCCCGGTCACGGCGTCCGGTCCACCCGAAGCTGTCGAGGTAGGCATCGAGGGACGCCATGTCGGCGAGCCGTTCGCCGTCCACGCGGTCGGTATTGATCAGCACACAGGCCGCCCGCAGTGTGAGCTCTGTGTCATGACTGAAAATCAATTGACTCATGACTCCCTTCGCCGGTAGCGTCATGACCAACACATATTTTACTCATTACATACCAGGAGGTGCCGGATGACCGCCAACACCGAGCGGCCCACCACCGATCACTTCCGCCTCGGTTTGCTGTTCGCGGTGGCCTCGGCGTTCGCCTTCGGCATGTCCGGCCCGCTCGGCAAGTCACTGATGGAGGCGGGCTGGAGCCCGACCGCCGCCGTGACCGCGCGGTTGGCGGGCGGTGCCCTCGCCATGGCCGTCTTCGCGATGCTGAC
This sequence comes from uncultured Actinomycetota bacterium, assembly GCA_963846985.1. Taxonomy (GTDB): domain Bacteria; phylum Actinomycetota; class Actinomycetes; order Mycobacteriales; family Mycobacteriaceae; genus Mycobacterium. The sequence continues at coordinate 58,617 of CAWJYC010000017.1, read as the reverse complement.
GCGGCCCGGCTGGGTCCACGAGTGCATCGCGCACTGGAAGACCGTCGTCGCCTACGGCATCGTGCCCATCGCCGGCGCTCAACTCTGCTATTACAACGCGGTCGCCCATCTGTCGGTCGGCGTCGCACTCCTGCTCGAGTACACGTCACCGGTGCTGGTCGTCGGATGGCTCTGGGCCACCACCCGGCGGCGGCCGAGCAATCTCACGATGGCCGGCGTCGCGCTCGCGGTGGCCGGAATGACCTTGGTGCTCGGCCTCGTTGACGGCGACGGCTTCTCCGGGGCCCGCATCAACCTCGTCGGCGTCGGCTGGGGACTCGCCGCGGCCGTCTGCGCGGCCTGCTACTTCATGATGTCCGACGAGGTCGCCGCCGACCAGAGCGAGGAAGGCAGCCTGAACTCCATCACCCTGGCCACCGGCGGCCTGATCGTCGGCGCCGTCGCTGTCGCGCTACTAGGCGTCTCGGGTGCGATGCCGATGCGGTTCACGGCCAACGACACCGTCGTCGCCGGCTTCACCACGTCGTGGATCGTCCCGGTCATCGCGCTTGGGCTCATCCCGACGGCGATTGCCTACACCCTGGGCATCCTCGGCATCGCCCGGTTGCGGCCCCGGTTCGCCTCGCTCGTCGGCCTCGCCGAGGTGATGTTCGCGGTGTTGGCCGCCTGGGCCCTGCTCGGTGAGGCGCTCACCCCCGTGCAGGCCGTCGGTGGCGCAGTCGTGCTCGCCGGTCTGGTTCTCGCGCGTCAGGGCGATCGCACCGACACGGTCGACGAGGCATCGTGGCCGGAGTTGCCCCGTACTGCAGAATTCGACACCGCGGTCGAGACTGACCGAACGGTTCGCGGCAGCTAACCCCCATATGTGAAGATGCCTACGTGAACAGGCTCAGGATGACGGCCCGCGTGGCTGCGCTCGCGTCGGCCCTCATCTGTGCTGCCACGACTTTGGTGGCGGTCCCGACGGCCAGCGCCGCGCCGTGTTCCGACGTCGAAGTCGTCTTCGCCCGCGGTACCGGCGAACCGGAGGGCATCGGCAGGGTCGGCCAGGCCTTCGTCGACGCACTGCGCCCGCAACTCGGCAGCCGCACGCTCGACACGTACGGCGTGAACTACCCGGCGAGCTACGACTTCCTAACCGCCGCCGCGGGAGCCGCCGACGCGACCGAGTACATCACCTCGCTGGTGGCGCAGTGTCCGAGCACCCGGATCGTGCTCGGCGGTTACTCACAGGGGGCCGCGGTGATGGACATGCTCGCCGGCATTCCGCCGCTGGGAAACAAGATCGGCGAAATCGGCTCGGCGCCTCCGCTGGCGCTGAATCTCGACAACAGCGTCGCTGCGGTTGCGGTATTCGGTAATCCCTCGACGAAGTTCTCCATTCCGATCACCAACTCCGTGTTCGGCGGCCGGGCCATCGACCTGTGCACGGACGGGGACCCGATCTGCTCGCGCGGCCGCAACCCGTTCGCGCACAGCGACTACGTCACCGAGGGCATGCCGGTGACGGCCGCCAACTTCGTCGCAGGACTTGTTTAGCTCATTTAGGCGTTACCATTCAGCGTGACTTTCGATCTTGTTAGGCGCAGTGCCCTCGCCGTTGCTGCGGCCTGCATTGCCGTTGTTCTCCCCGTCGCGTCGACCGTCCCCACCGTGGGCCTGGGTATTGCCGCCGCCGACGACTGCCCCGACATCGAGGTGGTCTTCGCGCGCGGCACCGGCGAGGGGCCCGGCCTCGGGCTACCCGGCGGATCCTTCGTCGACGCGCTGCGCTCCAAGGTCGGCGGCCGATCGGTTGGAACCTACGCGGTCAACTATCCGGCGACCTATGACTTCCTGGCGGCTGCCGACGGCGCCAACGACGCCAGCGCTCACATCCAGTACATGATGGGTGCCTGCCCTGGCACGCGCCTGGTCCTCGGCGGCTACTCGCAGGGGGCCGCGGTGATCGACGTCATCGCCGCCGTCCCGTTCCCCGCGATCGGGTTCACCAACCCGCTCCCGCCGAACGCGCCCGACTTCGTCGCAGCCCTGGTCGCTTTCGGCAATCCCTCCGCAAAGTTGGGCCTACCGCTGACCTCGAGTCCGGTGTGGGGTGGACGCTCGATCGACCTCTGCAACGGCGGCGACCCCGTCTGCCAGAGCAACGGCGAGAGCGTTCCGGCCCACCGGGCCTACGCCGGCGGGCAGGCCAACACAGCGGCAAACTTCGCCGCCGGCCTGCTGTAACCGCCCGCCATGCACCCGCGGCGGATTCGGCTAGCATCCATGCGGTGACCCCTCAGCCGATTCGCAGGTTCGTCGTCGCCTACGTCTTGCCCACCGTCGTCACCGCACTCACTGCCGCCTCGCTGCTGGTGCTTCCCACCGTCACGGCGGTGGGAGTCCCGACCGCATCCGCGGCGTGCCCAGCCGTCGAGGTGGTCTTCGCGCGCGGCCGCCTCGAGCCGGCGGGGCCCGGCCAGATCGGCAACGCCTTCGTCAGCGCCCTGCGTCAGAAGTCCGGCAAGAACGTCAACCTCTACGCGGTGCGCTACCCGGCCGACAACCAGGTCGACGTCGGGGCCAACGACATGAGTGCGCGGGTTCAGTCGACCATGGCGAGCTGCCCGGACACCCGAATCGTCCTTGGCGGTTACTCTCTCGGGGCCGCCGTCACCGACGTGGCGCTCGCCGTGCCGTTCTCGTTCTTCGGCTTCGACAACCCGCTGCCTCCCGACGCCGAGTCGCACATCGCCGCAGTCGCCCTGTTCGGCAACGGCAGCGCATGGGCCGGACCCATCGGCAGCTTCAGTCCCGCGTACCGGGAGCGGACCATCGAGCTGTGCCACGGTGCCGACCCCATCTGCAACCCGGCGGACCCGAACACGTGGGAGAAGAACTGGACCGACCATGCCGCCAAGGCGTACATCGATGCGGGCATGGTGAACCAGGCCGCGGACTTCGCCGCCGGGCGCCTCTAGCGCTCGCCGAGCTCGTCTGCGGTGCGGATGTCTCGGGTGACGGTGCTGCGCGCGTCGAGTTGGTCATCGGGCGGATAGTCCACGCCGACCAGGGTGAGGCCGCGGGCGGGCGCGGTCGCGAAGTCGCTCGACCGTCGTGTCGACGTCAACAACGAGGCGCACCAACCGGGTTCGCGGCGACCCTCCCCCACGGCCAGCAACGCGCCGACCAGTGACCGCACCATCGACCAGCAGAACGCATCCGCCGTGACGTACGCGGTGATGGCGTCAGCGTCGCGGATCCACTCCAGGCGTTGCAGATCACGAATGGTCGTCGCGCCCTCCCGTGGGCGGCAGAAGGCGGCAAAGTCGTTGAGGCCGCACAACTCTCGCGACGCGGCTGCCATTGCCTCGACGTCGAGTGGTCGCGGCCACGGGGTGACGAATCGGACCTCCTGCGGTTCGACTCCGAACGGCGCCGTCGACAGCCGGTATTGGTAGTGGCGCCGCAGCGCGGAGAACCTCGCATCGAAACCGCTTGGCGCCCGGACTACGTCGCGTACCCGGACGTCCTCGGGCAGTAGCCGGCCCAGTCGTCGCACCAGGGGCTGGAACTCCGGTCCCTCCCGCGGCGTGCGCGGATATGCCTGCGGGATCGCAGCGGCCGGGACGTCCACGTGAGCCACTTGACCGGTGGCGTGCACACCGGTGTCGGTCCGCCCCGCCGCCCGAGTGATCACCGGGGTGCGGAAGATAGTCGACAGCGCATCGTCGATGACGCCCGCCACCGTGCGCTGGGCAGTTTGCGTCGCCCACCCGGCGAATTCGGTGCCGTCGTAGGCAATGTCCAGGCGCAGGCGGACGGGGCGAGCGGGCCGACGGGAAGACGAGACGAGCCCGCCATCGATGACGATGGCGGGCTCATTCACGAGTCGACTACTTTGCGTCGTCGGCCTTCTCGTCCTCGGAGACCTCGTCGGCGGCCTCGGTGGAGTCGGCGTCCTCGACCGGGGCGTCCTCGACCGGGGCGTCTTCGACGACCTCGTCGGTTGGACCGACGGCGGCTTCGGGCTCCACTGCCGCTTGCGGGGCGGCCGCGGCGGCGACGGGCGCCGCCTTGGATGCCCTGCGGGCGCGGTTGGCCTCAGACGTGACCGTCTTCTCCTGCACCAACTCGATGACGGCCATCGGGGCGTTGTCGCCCTTGCGTGCCTCCACCTTGATGATGCGGGTGTACCCACCCTCGCGCTCGGCGAAGTGAGGACCGATCTCCGCGAACAGCGTGTGCACGACGTCCTTGTCACGGATCTTCTTCATCACCTCACGCCGGTTGTGCAGCGTGCCCTTCTTGGCGTGGGTGATCAGCTTCTCCGCGTAGGGCCGCAGCGCCCGCGCCTTGGGCTCGGTCGTCTTGATGCGACCGTGCTCGAACAACGACGTGGCCAGGTTGGCCAGGAGCGCCTTCTGGTGTGAGGACGACCCGCCGAGGCGAGCACCCTTCGTGGGCTTAGGCATTTGAAACTCCAGGCATTGCGACTATCTCCTTGTGTGGCCGACCCCCGTATCAGGTAGGGCCGGGACGGTTCCTGCGAGTGGGTTAGAGCTGTTCGGTTTCGGCGTAGTCCTGGTCGGCGTCCAGGTCGTAACCCGCGTCGCTGTTCCAGGTGCCGGTGGCGACGTCGTAACCGGCCACCTCGGACGGATCGAACGTAGCCGGGCTGTCCTTGAGCGAGAGACCGAGCTGGTGCAGCTTGATCTTCACCTCGTCGATGGACTTCTGGCCGAAGTTGCGGATGTCCAGCAGGTCGGACTCGGTCCGCGAGACGAGCTCGCCGACGGTGTGCACACCCTCGCGCTTGAGGCAGTTGTACGACCGGACGGTGAGTTCCAGATCGTCGATCGGCAGCGCGAAGCTGGCGATGTGATCCGCCTCGGCCGGTGACGGGCCGATCTCGATGCCCTCGGCTTCGACGTTGAGTTCCCTTGCCAGACCGAACAATTCGACCAGCGTCTTGCCGGCCGAGGCCAGAGCGTCACGCGGGGTGATCGAGTTCTTGGTCTCGACGTCGAGGATCAGCTTGTCGAAGTCGGTGCGCTGCTCGACGCGGGTGGCCTCGACCTTGTAGGTCACCTTCAGCACCGGCGAATAGATCGAGTCGACCGGGATGCGGCCGATCTCGGCACCGGAGGCCTTGTTCTGCACGGCCGGCACGTAGCCGCGGCCACGCTCGACGACCAGCTCGACCTCGAGCTTGCCCTTGTCGTTCAGGGTCGCGATGTGCATGTCGGGGTTCTGCACCGTCACGCCCGCGGGCGGCACGATGTCACCGGCGGTGACGGCACCCGGGCCCTGCTTGCGCAGGTACATGGTGACCGGCTCGTCCTCTTCGGACGACACGACCAGGCTCTTGAGGTTCAGGATGATGTCGGTGACGTCTTCCTTGACCCCGGGAACGGTGGTGAACTCGTGCAGCACGCCGTCGATGCGGATGCTGGTGACCGCTGCGCCGGGGATCGACGACAGCAGCGTGCGCCGAAGCGAGTTGCCAAGTGTGTAGCCGAAGCCGGGCTCCAAGGGCTCGATGACGAACTTGGACCGGTTCTCGGCAAGGCTCTCTTCGGACAGGGTGGGGCGCTGAGAAATCAGCATTTTCCAACTCCTTCTCGACATCCGCTATTTGATGCCGTCTGGTGTCCCAGGCCACCGTGACCTGGGACGGTCACACGATTACTTCGAGTAGAACTCGACGATCAGCTGCTCGGTGAGCGGCACCTGAATCTGGGCGCGCTCGGGCAGCTGGTGAATGAGGATGCGCTGGCGCTCGCCGACGACCTGCAGCCAACCCGGGATCGGTCGCTCGCCCGCGGTCTGCCGCGAGAGTTCGAACGGCAGGGTGTTCAGCGACTTCTCGCGGATGTCGATGATGTCGTACTGCGAGACGCGGTAGCTGGGGATGTCGACCTTCTGGCCGTTGACGGTGAAGTGACCGTGGCTGACCAGCTGACGGGCCATCCGACGCGTGCGGGCAAGCCCGGCGCGGTAGATGACGTTGTCCAGCCGGCTCTCCAGGATCTGCAGCAGGTTCTCGCCGGTCTTGCCCGAGTGGCGGTTGGCCTCCTCGTAGTAGCGACGGAACTGCTTCTCCATCACGCCGTAGGTGAAGCGGGCCTTCTGCTTCTCCTGCAGCTGCGTGCGGTATTCGCTCTCCTTGATCCGCGCGCGACCATGCTGGCCGGGCGGGTAGGGACGCTTCTCGAACGACTGGTCTCCACCGACGAGGTCGACGCCGAGACGACGCGACTTGCGGGTGACGGGTCCGGTATAACGAGCCATCTTCTAAATCTCCTCTAGACCCGGCGCCGCTTGGGCGGACGGCAGCCGTTGTGCGGCTGCGGCGTGACGTCGGAAATGGCGCCAACTTCGAGGCCGGCTGCCTGCAGTGAACGGATCGCGGTCTCGCGGCCCGAACCCGGGCCCTTCACGAAGACGTCGACCTTCTTGACACCGTGCTCCTGCGCCTTGCGGGCAGCGTTCTCGGCGGCCAGCTGCGCGGCGAACGGCGTCGACTTGCGCGAGCCCTTGAACCCGACGTGTCCCGACGATGCCCAGGCGATGACGTTGCCCTGCTGGTCGGTGATCGACACGATCGTGTTGTTGAACGTGCTCTTGATGTGAGCGGCGCCGTGCGGAACGTTCTTCTTTTCCTTGCGGCGGGTCTTCTGACCCTTCTTGGCGGCGGTGCCGCCCTTCTTCGCTTGTGCCATCCGGGGTTACCTGGCCTTCTTCTTGCCGGCGATGGTGCGCTTCGGGCCCTTGCGGGTGCGCGCGTTGGTCTTGGTCCGCTGGCCACGCACCGGCAGGCCGCGACGGTGCCGCAGACCCTGGTAGCAACCGATCTCGATCTTGCGACGGATGTCGGCCTGCACCTCGCGGCGCAGATCGCCCTCCACCTTCAGGGCGTTGCCCTCGATGTAGTCGCGCAGCTGCGACACCTGCTCATCGCTGAGGTCCTTGGTGCGCAGGTCGAAGTCGATGCCGGTGGCCGACAAGATTTCCTGGGAGCGGGTACGGCCGATGCCGTAGATATAGGTCAGCGCGATCTCCATGCGCTTGTCACGCGGGAGATCGACGCCCATGAGACGTGCCATCAGGCAGTAGTTTCCTTCTACTTTGCGGAGGTCTTTTCCCAGTCCGTTCCCGCTTGCCCGAAGGCCTTGAGCGGGGCCCGGCCTCCGTGCCGGGCGTGATGAACGGCCCAATCTCTAAAGATTCCAGCCGTTCAGTGGTACTGGGAGGTCATCATTCAGTTGTGCTGGTCCTACACGTAGGGCTTGGTTCAGCCCTGACGCTGCTTGTGGCGCGGATCAGAGCAGATCACCATGACCCGCCGGTGGCGACGGATCACCCTGCACTTGTCGCAGATTGGCTTGACGCTCGGGTTCACCTTCACGGCGGTCGATCCTGTCTTGTCTCTAGTTACTTGTAGCGGTAGACGATGCGGCCCCGGGAGAGGTCGTAGGGAGACAACTCCACGACGACGCGGTCCTCGGGAAGGATGCGGATGTAGTGCTGCCGCATCTTGCCGCTGATGTGCGCGAGCACCTTGTGGCCGTTCTCCAGCTCAATGCGAAACATCGCATTTGGCAGGGGCTCGACCACGCGGCCCTCGACCTCGATGGCACCCTCTTTTTTACCCATGTCCTCCGTAATTCCTGTCAGGCGCGGCAGTGGCCGCCTCCGACTGCAAAACGTGAGCCGGAGGGAAGAAATTCCAGGACAGGACACGCGAGAGCCGGCGCGGATGCCGCACCGTTGATCGATAGTACCCGCTCGGCGGCCCCGCCCAAAATCGTCGGAGGACCGATTCGCGTGTTCGCTTAGAGCCTCGCACTCGAGGCGATAAACACTGGACGACCAGCGCATAATTAGCAGCGATGACTGGACCCACCTCCCAGCCCCGCAACCCCGCAATCCTGACCGTGGACGACGATCCCGCCGTCTCCCGGGCTGTTGCGCGCGATCTGCGCCGCCACTACGGCGAGCGCTACCGCATCGTGCGCGCAGAGAGCGGACCCGATGCGCTGGCCACGCTCAAGGAACTCAAGCTTCGTGGCGACACCGTCGCGGTCCTGGTCGCCGACTACCGAATGCCGCAGATGAGCGGCATCGAGTTCCTCGAGAAGGCCATGGACCTCTTCCCGCTCGCGCGGCGGGTGCTGTTGACGGCCTACGCCGACACGCACGCCGCGATCGACGCCATCAACGTCGTCGACCTCGACCACTACCTGCTCAAGCCGTGGGATCCACCCGAGGAGAAGCTGTACCCGGTGATCGACGGGCTCCTCGAGGAGTGGCGGGCCGTCGGCGACCGGGCGATGCCGTACACCAAGGTCATCGGCCATCGCTGGAATCAGAGGTCGTGGGAGGTGCGCCAGTTCCTGGCGCGCAACCAGTACCCGTTCCGCTCCTACATGGCGGACGAACCCAAGGGCAGACAGCTGCTCGAGGCCGCCGGGCTCGACGGTCTGGCGCTACCGGTCGTCGTCACCGAGAAGGGCGAGCCGCTGGTCGAACCGACCGACGGTCAGCTGGCCGAACTGCTCGGCCTGTCCACCGAGCCGTCGCTGCCGATGTACGACCTCGCCGTCATCGGCGGTGGCCCGGCGGGGCTCGCCTCGGCGGTCTACGGCGCGTCCGAAGGCCTGGAGACGGTACTCATCGAGCGCACCACCACCGGCGGTCAGGCCGGTCGCAGCTCGCGGATCGAGAACTACCTGGGTTTCGAGAACGGCGTCTCGGGAGCCACCCTGACCAATTCGGCCCGCCGGCAGGCCGAGCGGTTCGGCGCCGAGGTGATCACCACCCGCGACGTCGTCAAGCTGCACGTCGGTGAAACCGCTCCGACCATCGAGTTCGAGGACGGCAGCACCATCGGTGCCCGCTCGGTCATCCTCGCCACCGGCGTCGAGTATCAGGAATTGAAGGTCGTCGGCTGCTGGAGCAACCCCGAGGACCCCGACGGCTGCAACTACGTCGGCCGCGGCGTCTATTACGGCGCCTCGGTATCCGACTCCGAGGAATGCCGGGACGAGGACGTCTACATCGTCGGAGGCGCCAATTCGGCCGGCCAGGCCGCGATGTTCATGTCGAAGACGGCCAAGTCGGTGACGCTGCTGGTGCGCGGCCCCTCGTTGGAGGCGTCGATGTCGCACTACCTGATCGAGCAGATCGATGCCAACGCCAAGATCCACGTCCGGACGTGCACCGAAGTGGTCGACACGATCGGTGAGGACGACCACCTGTCCGGCCTGGTGCTCATCGACCGGCAGTCGGGTGAGCGGAGCACGGTGACATGCGGCCGGTTGTGCTGCTTCATCGGCGCCACCCCGCGGACCGACTGGCTCGACGGCGTGCTGGCCCTCGACGACCGCGGATTCATCCTCGCCGGGCCCGACCTCAAGGACGTGTGCGGCTGGAATCGGGAACGTCCGCCGCACCACCTGGAAACAAGTGTGCCCGGTGTGTTCGTTGCAGGTGACGTGCGATCAGAATCCGCGAAGCGGGTGGCGGCCGCCGTCGGCGAAGGGTCGATGGCCGTGATGCTGGTGCACCGCTACCTGGCCGAAGCATGATCCCCGGCACCGCCGGCAAGGCCTGAGAAAGAAGGACGAGTCATGGGTGAAACGTGTCTGCCCGACGAACTCCGAACGCTGTTCCTGTTCGAGAGGCTCAGTGACCGGCAGCTGGAGTCGCTGTGCGCGCACGGGCATCTAGCCCGTTTCGAGCCGGGACCCATCTGCATCGAGGGTGAGGCGGCGACCTGCTTCTACGTGCTCATCGAGGGTGAGCTGGTGATGTCGAAGCGGTCCGGGGGCGCGGACCTCGAGACCAACCGGACCTCGCAGCGTGGGGTCTACTGCGGCGCGTGGAGCGCCTTCGTCGCGGGCGTACCGCAGGTGTACGAGTCCTCGGTCCGCGTCACCAAGCCCTCGAAGTTCTTCGTGCTCGACGCCCAGGCCTTCGGTGACTTCGTCAAGGCGGAACTGCCGATGGCGGTCCACCTGCTCGAGGGCCTCAAGGTCGGCGGGCTGCGCCAGCGCCAGATCATCGACCAGAACGAGAAGCTGCTGGCGCTGGGCCAGTTGTCGGCGGGACTGACTCATCAGCTCAACAATCCGGCCGCCGCTGCCAGCCGCGCCGTGGCCGACCTGCGTGAGAAGGTCGCCGGCATGCGCCACAAGTTGGCGATGCTGGCCGACGGCAAGTTCTCGCCCGAAGGTCTACGGGTACTCGTCACCATTCAGGAGGAGGTCGCCGAACAGGTCGCCAAGTCCAAGGCGCAGGAGTTGACCGCGCTGGAGGCGTCCGACCGCGAAGACCTCATCGGCGACTGGCTCGACGATCACGACATCGTCGGCGCGTGGGATTACGCGCCCACCTTCGTCGAGGCGGGCCTGGACACCGACTGGCTGGAACGCATCTCCGCCGCCATCGACGCCGCCGACGCCTCGGCCTCCCTTCAGGGAGCGCTCGGCTGGCTGAAGTACACCATCGACACCGAACTGCGGATGAACGAGATCACCGAGGCCAGCAGTCGCATCTCGGCGCTACTGGCCGGCGCCAAGCAGTACTCGCAGATGGACCGCGCGCCGTACCAGAGCGCGAACGTCCACGACCTGCTGCGCAGCACCATCATGATGTTCGGAGAGAAGGTGGGTAAGGACCGGCCGGTCAAGCTGGTCAAGGAATGGGACATGTCCCTTCCCGAAATCCAGTGCTACCCAGGCGATCTCAATCAGGTGTGGACCAACGTCATCGACAACGCGATCCAGGCGATGGACGGACGCGGCACGCTGACCATCCACACGTGCGCGGTCGGCGAGGACGCGATCAAGGTGATCATCGCCGACGACGGCCCCGGCATCCCGGCGGACAACGTCGACCGCATCTTCCAACCGTTCTTCACCACCAAGCCGTTCGGTGAGGGCACCGGCGTCGGCCTGGACCTGGCCTGGCGGATCGTCAACCAGAAGCACCACGGCAACATCCGGGTCGAGTCCAAGCCGGGCGACACCCGCTTCATCATCGTGCTCCCGCTCGTCGCCCCCAAGCCCGAGGAAGCTCCTGCCGACGTCTCCCACTAGTTCCAAAAGCTTCGGCTCGTGGTGATCACCGCGGAATGTCGCGTCGGTCACGTCGGTTGACCCCACCATGACGACACTGGAACTCGGCACCTACGGCGTATTCGGTCACTACACCCAGTGGCAGGCGTTGCCGCCCGAGCAGCTCCGCGAGATCGAGGCCCTCGGCTACGGCGCGATCTGGGCCGGCGGCTCGCCGCCGGCCGAACTCGACTGGGTGGAACCCATTCTCGGCGCGACCGAGACGCTGCAGTTGGCCACCGGAATCGTCAACATCTGGACCGCCGCCGCCGGCCCGGTCGCCGAATCGTTCCACCGCATCGACGCGGCCTACCCCAATCGCTTCGTGCTGGGCATCGGTGTCGGCCACCCCGAGGCACATCAGGAGTACAAGAAGCCGTACGACGCGCTCACCGAGTACCTCGACGCGCTCGACCAGGCGGGCGTCCCGAAGGACCGCCGCGTCGTCGCCGCCCTCGGGCCGCAGGTGCTCAAGCTCTCCGCCCGGCGCAGCGCGGGCGCGCACCCGTACCTGACGACGCCCGAACACACCGCCCAGGCCCGCGAACTGATCGGGCCGGACGCGTTCCTCGCTCCGGAACACAAGGTGGTGCTCACTACGGACGCTGAACAGGCCCGCGCCATCGGCCGCAAGGCGCTGGAGATCTACCTGAACCTGGCCAACTACACAAACAACTGGCGGCGGCTCGGGTTCACCGACGACGACGTCGCCAAGCCCGGCAGCGACGCCCTGGTCGACTCGGTGGTGGCCTACGGCACCGTCGACGCCATCGCTGCCCGCCTCGCGGAGCATCGGGCCGCCGGCGCAGATCACGTTCCGGTTCAGGTGCTGACGGGTACAGACAGGCTGCTGCCCGCGCTCGCCGAGTTGGCGGGACCACTCGGCCTGCAGTGACCCGGCCGCTACCCGAAGGGACTACCTGCGCATGACCGATCCATCCGCCCTCAAGCCCATCCTCGGACGCTTCGGCGTCTGGACCGCAGGGCCGGTGACACCCGAGCAGGCCGTCGAGATCGAGAACCTGGGTTACGGCGCAGTGTGGGTCGGTGGCTCGCCCGCCGCCGAGTTGACCTTCGTCGAGCCCATCCTGGAGGCGACGGAGACGCTGCAGGTCGCGACCGGCATCGTCAACGTGTGGTCGGCGCCGGCGGCCGAGGTCGCCAAGTCGTATCACCGCATCGAGAAGGCCTACCCCGGCCGGTTCCTGCTTGGCATCGGCATCGGGCATCCCGAGGCCACCGACGAGTACCGCAAGCCCTACGACGTGCTGGTCGAGTACCTGGACGCCCTCGACGCCGCCAGCGTGCCGACCAGTCGCCGCGTGCTTGCGGCACTGGGCCCGAAGGTGCTGCAGCTGTCGGCCAAGCGCAGCGCGGGTGCCCACCCTTACCTGACCACGCCCGAGCACACCGCCCAGGCCCACGACCTGATCGGCAATGCGGTGTTCCTGGCGCCCGAGCACAAGGTGGTGCTGGCCAGGGATGCGGCCGCGGCCCGTGAGATCGGCCGCCAGACCGTCGAGTTCTACCTCGGTCTGAGCAACTACGTGAACAACTGGAAGCGGCTGGGCTTCACCGACCTCGACGTGGAGAAGCCGGGCAGCGACAAGCTGATCGACGCCGTGGTGGCCCATGGCACGCCCGACGACATCGCCCACCGGCTACGGGAACACCTCGATGCCGGCGCCGACCACGTTTGCATCCAGGTGCTCGGCGGCCAGGACGCGCTGATCCCAACGCTGACCGAGTTGGCGGGTCCGCTGGGCCTCTCCACCCACGACTAGGGACCAACCGCTAGGGTCGGTGACCATGCGTCTGCTGGTCACGGGCGGAGCCGGCTTCATCGGCGCCAACTTCGTTCACGCCACGGTCCGAGACCATCCGGACGTGCGGGTGACCGTCCTCGATGCGCTGACCTACGCGGGCAGCCGGGAGTCGTTGACTCCGGTGGCAGACGACGTCCGCCTGGTCCACGGCGACGTCAGCGACCGCGATCTGGTCGAGAAGTTGGTGGCCGAGTCCGACGCCGTCGCCCACTTCGCCGCCGAGACCCACGTCGACAATTCGCTGTCCGACCCCGAGGCATTCGTGCGCACCAACGTCCTCGGCACGTTCACCCTCCTGGAGGCCGTCCGCATCCACGGCGTCCGACTGCACCACGTATCCACCGATGAGGTGTACGGCGATCTGCCCCTCGACGAGCCGATCCGGTTCACCGAGGCGACGGCGTACAACCCGTCGAGCCCGTACTCGGCGACCAAGGCGGCGTCGGACATGCTGGTGCGGTCGTGGGTGCGGTCGTACGGCGTGCGGGCCACTATCTCCAACTGCTCCAACAACTACGGGCCGTACCAACACGTCGAGAAGTTCATCCCGCGCCAGATCACCAACGTCCTGACCGGCCGGCGCCCGAAGCTGTACGGACTAGGCGCCAACGTCCGGGACTGGATCCACGTGGCCGACCACAACCGCGCCGTGTGGCGCATCCTGACCGACGGGCAGCCCGGCCGGACCTATCTCATCGGTGCGGACGGCGAGCGTGACAACCTGTCGGTGATGCGCTCGCTGCTCCGTCTGATGGGCCGCGATCCCGACGACTTCGACCACGTCACCGACCGGGCCGGCCACGACCTGCGGTACGCGATCGACCCGTCCGCTATGCGCGACGAACTGGGGTGGACACCGCACCACGACGACTTCGAGTCTGGCCTGGCAGCGACGATCGCGTGGTACCGGGACAACGAATCATGGTGGCGCCCTTTGAAGGATGCGTCCGAGACGACGTACGAGGAGCGCAGTCAGTGACCTTCCGCGAACTCTCGGTCCCCGGCGCGTGGGAGATCACGCCCACCGTCCGCCCCGACCCTCGCGGGCTGTTCTTCGAATGGTTCACCGACGCCGAGTTCACCGCGATGACCGGTCACTCGCTCGACCTCCGACAGGCCAACGTGTCGGTGTCGTCGGCCGGCGTGCTGCGGGGTCTGCACTTCGCCCAACTGCCGCCGAGTCAGGCCAAGTACGTGACGTGTCTGCGGGGTGCGGTCTTCGACGTCGTCGTCGACGTCCGGGTGGGCTCGACCACGTTCGGCCGGTGGGACTCGGTACTGCTCGACGATCGCGATCACCGGACGATCTACCTGTCCGAGGGCCTGGCGCATGGTTTCCTTGCGCTGCAGGATGATTCGACCGTTGCCTACCTCTGCTCGGCCGGCTACTCCCCCACCCGCGAACACACCATCTGCCCCACCGACCCGGCGATCGGCATCGACTGGCCCCTCGTCGACGGGTCGGCGCCGAACCTGTCCGAGCGCGATGCCGCGGCGCCGACGCTCGACGACGTGATGTCGGCCGGGCTGCTCCCGACGTGGGACGAGGCACAGGCCTTCGTCGCCGGGCTCACGCGGTCATCCGGCGCCGACTGAACCACCAACCGCCACAGGCGATCAGCGTCACGGCCTCGGCCACCACACTGACCACCGCGTGCGGCGCCGGCTCCCAGCCCCGCTCCACGAACCCGGCGACGCCGACGGTGCGCGACAGGCCGAACGCAAGAAGCGCACCAGCCGCCAGGGCGCCCGCCGCCCACACCAGCCAGTCGGGACCACCGACCAGCAGCAGTGCGGCCACCGCGCAGGACACGCTCGCCTGCAACAGGAACGCGGTACCGATGGTGGGAATCTGGCCGTAGCCGTGGGCGTACAGGATGGCGTGGCTGACACCGCTGGCGGCCAGGCCCGCGGCGATGGCGAGGCGCGGGATCACGGCAGCGTCCTCTCCCTCAGCGCGAGCGCCTGCTGCCCCTTGGTGTAGCTGACCTCCCTGATGCCGAGCGCATCGTGGAGCTTGCCCGCGGGCAGGATCAGCGGTTTGGGCGCCGGCCCGTCGCCAGGATGGGGAAGCGGATAGGCGGTGGTGGTGGCGCTGAAGAAGGTGACGTTGCCCTCCGTCTTCGAAAACACCTGATGCACATGGCCGTTGAGGCAGGTCACCGACGCGAACCGGCGCAGGTGGGACAGCGCCCGAAGGGAGTCGTCGGTGCCCCAACCCCAGTCGGGATACATCGCGAACAGCGGGATGTGGCTGAATACGATGATCGGGGTGTCACTCGACAACGGTGCGACGTCCTTCTCGACGAAGTCGAGTTGGTCCTGGCCCAGGTGTCCGAGCTTGGTCATGTTCAGGGTGTTCACCAGCGCGATGACGTGCACTCCGGCGATGTCGAAGCTGTACCAGCCCTCGCCGCGGGTGCCGGCGCCGAAGG
The DNA here is from genome assembly GCA_963846985.1 of uncultured Actinomycetota bacterium. Classification (GTDB taxonomy): domain Bacteria; phylum Actinomycetota; class Actinomycetes; order Mycobacteriales; family Mycobacteriaceae; genus Mycobacterium. The sequence continues at coordinate 43,251 of CAWJYC010000017.1, read as the reverse complement.
CACTCCGGTACTTCTGGCCGGCGTCGTCGACCGAGTCGTGTTCGCCGGGCACGGTGAACACGTGCGGCGTGTTCAGCCCGGACAGCATCTGCTTGACCTGATCGAACTGCCCGGGTGTGGCGAGATGGGTCAGGTCGCCAGTGTGGATGACGAAGTCCGGGGCGTAGCCGAGCCCGTTGATCTGGTTCACGGCCCGGGTGAAGGAGCCGGTCACGTCGATGTTGGCGGGACCGGTGAAGCCGATGTGGCTGTCGCTGACCTGGGCGAAGCGCAGGGTGGGCCTGGTCTCCGCGGCCGTGGCGGAGCCAGCGACGTGCGAGATCACCTCCCCGCCGACGACGGCCAACCCGACGGCAGCCCCGAACCAGGCGCCGTGCCGCATGAGTTGACGGCGATTCATCGACAGCGGGTCACGGTCCTCGGTCATGGCGTCACCACCACGGTGCCGTGCATGAACGGGTGGATCGAGCAGATGTAGTCGAACGTTCCCGCAGTGGGGAAGGTGAACGAGTACGTGCCGCCCGCGCCGAGGGCCTGGGAGTGGAACGAGCCGTTGCCCGCCACCACCGTGTGCGGGTCCTCGTCCTTGTTGGTCCAGGTGACCGTGCTTCCCGCCGCCACGGTGAGAGTGGCGGGCGCGAAGGCGAATCCATCGATGGTGACCGCGTCGGGACCGACCGGCGCAGCGGGTGGTGCGTCACCGCTGCGCGACGGCGGCATGCTCATCTCCGGCATCGTGCTCATCCCTGGCGCACTGCCGGTGCCGGCCATCCCCGGCGCCGCGGAGACGTCGGTGCTGAACGTCGGGTTGGGTGCAGCCGCAGGGGTATTGGCTGCCACGCACGCTGCCAACAGAAGAGATCCCACTGCGGCAGTGGACAGCGCGACGACGACGCGCTGAGTTCGTCGGGACACGACGGGTACCTCCGTTGCCGATTGACCAGTCCGCGGTTGCGAACCCTCGTCAATGAATAGGGCGACGGGTTACACGGGTCAGGTCTGCTGAGTCTGACTGGTGGGTGCGAAGACTTCGATGGCGTCGCCGACCTCACGAACCTGCAGGGCGGGCAACGGTTTCGGCGATACGGGCAGTTGATGGGCGAGCACCTGGCCGTCGACCGAGAACGACGTCGAGTGACACGGGCAGCGCAACCGGTCGTCGGGCGCGTCGAACCACAGCTTGCAGCCCTGATGGGTGCAGATCCCCGAAACGCCCTCGGCTCGGCCGTCGACCCGGCGGACGAAGCCCACCACCGCGCCGAGGTCGAACGGATGCATCGCACCCTCGGTGACGTCGGTGCTGGCGGCGACCCGCTGCCACGCTCCTTCGGAGGGCACCAAATCTCGTGCGACGTCGGCGTCACGGGTCTGGCCGGCGCCGAGCAGTCGATCGACCGAGACCGCGGCGACCGCGGCCGTCGCCGCGGCCGAGGTGCCGACGATGACTTGACGACGGCTGGCGGACAACCACTTCGGCGACGCATCCTTCGCCGGGGGGTCGTCGTCCAGCTGCTCGGCGAGCCGTCGGTGCAGATCCTCGAGGAAGTCCGGACGGGGCTGGTCGGCCCCCTCCCTGGTGGCGTTCAGGTCGATGGCAGTGCGCATCTGGGCGGCCTCGAAGTCGTCGGGGGTGAAGCCCCGAGCCCGCCGGCCGCGCAGCAGGTCGTCGACGAACCTGTTCAACCCGCGCGCGTTCATGAGCCGCCCTTCTCGTTGACCTGTGCCGCCAGTCTCAGGGCCCGGTGTTGCAGCACCTTCGCGTTGGCGACGCTGACTCCCATCTCCGCGGCCGACTCCTTGATCGACCGGTTCTCGAGGAAGCGCAATTCCAGTATGCGGCGGTAGTTGTCCGGCAGGGTGTCCATCACGGTGGCGACGCGCTCGGGCGCGGCGCTGATCGCCTCCTCGGCTTCCGGCGGCGCTGCGATGTCCTCGATCTCGGTGATCTCGCGGCCCATGGTCTGACGCCAGTGGGCCGCCAGAACCGTCCGCGCCGTGGTGCGTAGATACGCCCGCACCTCGGCGACGCTCGCCGTCAGACGCAGTGGCCGAAGTGCCGCGAGGAAGACCTCGGCGGTCAGGTCCTCGGCGTCGGCTCGGTTCCCGACCCTGGCGTAGATGGTGCGGTACACCCAGGTGGCGTTGTCCTGGTAGACCGACTCCCAGTCCGGGTAACGGCCATCGGCCACCACCCGCAGGGGGCGCGGATGCGCGGGATCGCGTCGTGCCGTCACGTGTCGCCTGTCCTGGTCCGGAGTTGGCCGTACGACAAGGGATAGGGGTACGGGTTACACATCGGCTCCGATCAGCGTGGCAGCCCCCACCCGGCGAACGTGCGTGTCGGAACGCCGACACGCCGACTGTGGTGACACTGTGCGCACGTTCGCGGTCGACGGCCCGGCCCTTTGCACGCCACCTACGTCACATACTAGGATGTCCTAGTAATCCGCTGCAGGCCGTTAGGACGAACGCCATGACCACACACATCCCCCACTTCATCGACGGCAGCCGTGTCGAGGGCCAGTCCGGTCGCACGGCCGACGTCCTGAACCCCAGCACGGGCGAGGTGCAGGCGCAGGTACCCATGGCCTCGACCGCCGAGGTCGACTCGGCCGTGGCGATCGCCGTTGAGGCGCAGAAGGAATGGGCGGCCTGGAACCCGCAGCGCCGGGCCCGCGTGCTGATGAAGTTCGTCCAACTGGTCAATGAGAACGCCAACGAACTCGCCGAACTACTGTCGCTCGAGCACGGCAAGACCATTGCCGACTCCCTTGGCGACATCCAGCGCGGCGTCGAGGTCATCGAGTTCGCCATCGGGATCCCGCACCTTCTCAAGGGTGAGTACACCGAGGGCGCGGGCGGCGGCATCGACGTCTACTCGCTGCGCCAACCGCTTGGCGTCGTCGCGGGCATCACGCCGTTCAACTTTCCCGCGATGATCCCGCTGTGGAAGGCGGGCCCCGCGCTTGGCGTGCGGCAACGCCTTCGTCCTCAAGCCCAGCGAGCGTGACCCGTCGGTCCCGGTCCGCCTGGCCGAACTCTTCGGAGAAGCCGGGCTGCCGAAGGGTGTCTTCCAGGTCGTCCACGGCGACAAGGAGGCCGTCGACGCGATCCTCAACCATCCCGACATCCAGGCCATCGGCTTCGTCGGGAGCTCCGACATCGCGCAGTACATCTACTCGACGGCGGCAGCCAACGGCAAGCGTGCGCAGTGCTTCGGCGGCGCCAAGAACCACATGATCGTGATGCCCGACGCCGACCTCGACCAAGCCGTCGACGCCCTGATCGGTGCCGGCTACGGCAGCGCGGGCGAGCGCTGCATGGCCATCAGCGTCGCGGTGCCCGTGGGCGAGGAGACGGCGAATCGCTTGCGCGCCAGGCTGGTCGAGCGGGTCAACAATCTGCGGGTCGGTCACAGCCTGGACCCCAAGGCCGACTACGGCCCGCTGGTGACCGCCGCGGCGCTGGCCCGGGTCAAGGACTACATCCGTCAAGGCGTGGAGGCGGGCGCCGACGCCGTCGTCGACGGTCGGGAACGCGCCGCCGACGAGCTCACGTTCGGCGACGCCAGCCTCGAGGAGGGCTTCTTCATCGGGCCCACCCTCTTCGACCACGTCACGCCGGACATGTCGATCTACACCGACGAGATCTTCGGACCGGTGCTCTGCATCGTGCGCGCCGACACCTACGAGGAAGCTCTGGCGCTACCCTCGGAACACGAGTACGGCAACGGCGTGGCGATCTTCACCCGCGACGGTGACACCGCGCGCGACTTCGTCTCCCGCGTTCAGGTCGGGATGGTCGGCGTCAACGTGCCGATCCCGGTTCCCGTGGCCTACCACAGCTTCGGCGGCTGGAAGCGCTCCGGTTTCGGCGACCTCAACCAGCACGGTCCCGCCTCGATCATCTTCTACACCAAGGTCAAGACGGTCACCCAGCGCTGGCCGTCGGGCATCAAGGATGGCGCCGAATTCTCCATCCCCACGATGAAGTAGGACAGATGGACTACCTCCGGCTCGGTGACGACGAGCGTGCGATCACCGAGACGGCGGCCGAGTTCGCCGCGAAGCGCATCGCGCCACACGCCCTGGAATGGGACGCGGCGCATCACTTTCCGCTCGACGTGCTACGCGAGGCCGCCGAGTTGGGCATGGCGGCCATGTATTGCGGCGAGGACGTCGGTGGCAGCGGCCTGCGGCGACTGGACGCGGTGCGCATCTTCGAACAGCTGGCAATGGCCGATCCCTCGACGGCAGCCTTCCTCTCCATTCACAACATGTGCGCGTGGATGGTGGATCGCTATGGCACGCAGGAACAGCGGAAGACGTGGATTCCCCGACTGGCGTCCATGGAGGCGGTGGCCAGTTACTGCCTCACCGAACCGTCGGCGGGATCGGATGCGGCGGCGCTGCGCACCAAGGCCGTGCGCGACGGAGGTGACTACGTCATCGACGGCGTCAAGCAGTTCATCTCGGGTGCCGGTTCGTCGGACGTGTACCTCGTCATGGCCCGCACCGGAGCCGACGGTCCGCGGGGAATCTCCGCGTTCGTCGTCGAGAACGGTTCGCGGGGGCTGAGTTTCGGTGCGCAGGAGCAGAAGATGGGCTGGAAAGGCCAGCCGACCGCGCAGGTGATCATGGAGGGCGTGCGGGTGCCCGCCGACGCGATGCTCGGCGGCACGGACCGCGAAGGCGCCGGCTTCGGGATCGCGATGAACGGGCTCAACGGCGGACGGATCAACATCGCCGCGTGCTCGCTCGGCGGTGCGGCCGCCGCATACCGGAAGGCCTCCGCCTACGTGCGCGACCGAGAGGCGTTCGGCAGCAGCCTTCTCGACGAGCCGACGATCCGCTTCGCCCTGGCCGACATGGCGACCGGGCTGGAGTCGTCACGAATGATGTTGTGGCGGGCCGCCTCCGCGCTCGACGACGACGACCCGCAAAAGGTCGAGCTGTGCGCGATGGCAAAACTCCACGTCACCGACGCCTGCTATGACATCGCCGACCGCGCTCTGCAGCTTCACGGCGGGTACGGCTATCTCAGCGAGTACGGACTGGAGAAGATCGTCCGCGACCTTCGCGTGCACCGCATCCTCGAGGGAACCAACGAAATCATGCGCGTGGTGATCGGGCGGGCTGAAGCCGCCCGGGCCCGCGCGTCGTAACCGAAAGGCAGTTGATGGCGACCATTGCGTTCTTGGGCCTGGGCAACATGGGCGGCCCGATGGCGGCCAACCTGGCGGCGGCGGGGCACACGGTGCGCGCCTTCGACTTGGTGCCGGCCCTGCGTGATGCCGCGCAGGCCAAGGGCGCCAACGTCTTCGACAGCGGCGCCGAGGCGGTCGCCGGGGCGGACGCGGTGATCACCTCGCTGCCCAACGGCGCGATCGTCAAGGCCTGCTACGCCGAGGTGCTGCCCGCCGCCACCCCAGGCACGCTGTTCATCGACACCTCGACCATCTCCGTCGACGACGCGCGGGCCGTCAACGCCGCAGCTGCCGAGCATGGCCACGCCCAACTCGACGCGCCCGTGTCCGGGGGCGTCAAGGGGGCCACCGCGGGCACGTTGGCGTTCATGGTCGGCGGGGACGACGACGCCGTCGAACGTGCAAGACCCGTACTGGAACCGATGGCGGGCAAGATCATTCATTGCGGCGGCTCCGGCAACGGCCAGGCCGCCAAGGTCTGCAACAACATGGTGCTCGCCGTGCAGCAGATCGCCGTCGGCGAGGCGTTCGTGCTGGCCGAGAAGCTCGGCCTGTCGGCGCAGTCACTGTTCGACGTGATCACCGGCGCGACCGGCAACTGCTGGGCCGTGCACACGAATTGCCCAGTGCCGGGGCCGGTTCCGACGTCGCCGGCGAACAACGACTTCGCGCCCGGTTTCGCGACCGCGCTGATGAACAAAGACCTCGGGTTGGCGATGGCGGCGGTCAGCTCGACCGGCTCGACCGCACCGCTGGGCACCCATGCCGCCGAGATCTACGCGAAGTTCGCTATTGCCAACGCCGGCAAGGACTTCAGCGCGGTCATCGAACTGCTACGCGGCAGCTGACCGGGTTCCGCGCGCCCACAGCTGGGCGTGCAGCCGCTGGCAGTCCGCGAGACGCAGACCGTCGTAGTCCGCGCGTGCCCCGGGGACGCCGGGATCGACGAGCAGTCCGGCCAGCCCGACCGACGTCGCGGCCCGCAGCGCGGCCGGCGAACCGGCGAACACCATCGAATCGTGGGCGGGCGCGCCCAGCTCGGCCAATGCCAGCCGGTACGCGTCGCCTGCGGCGGCGGAGGTACCCACGTCGTCGGCGGTGACGATCGTCTGCACCAATCCGTCGCCGACCAGTTGACGCACCAGCGGTTGGACCCATTGGCGCCGCCCGACGCTGACGACCCCGATGGCCACCCCGGCGGTGAACCCGTCGGTGAGTAGCTCGATGAGGCCGGTGCGTGCATCGAGATCGGCGCCGAGCATCGTCTCGTCGACCATCATCGACTTCGTCGCGCAGATCTCGTCCACGAGGACCTTCAGGAGCACGTCGCACTCGGTACAGACGCCCCGCGCGCGCAGTTCCGCCGCAACGCGCTGGCGTTCGTCGGGCAGGGCGAGCAGCTTGCGGTACCGCGACTCGGACCACTTCAGCGACAGCCCGTGCGCTGCGAACGCGGCGTTGAAGGCCAGCCGATGGCCACCGCACTCGATGTCCGTGAGGGCATCGAGGTCCAACACCACTGCCCGCAGAGGCGAGGACGTCGGCTCACCCACGTGCGACGCATCCCACCAGAATCGACCTGCCCGCCACGTCCGTACCCCGATGTCGACCATGACGAATAGCGTGTCCCAGGTCACATCCTGGCGCCTCCCCCATCCGGGGGATTGAACCGGCCATCTTGGCTGCCTGCCGCGATGCCGGTCCTATGCTCGTCGCATGTCGCCTGCCGTCCGCGCCCCGGTGCGGCTCGTGCTGGTGGATGACCACGAGATGGTGATCGAGGGACTCAAGGCCATGCTCACCGCGTTCGCCGGCCGCGTCGAGGTCGTTGGCCAGGCGGTGGGCGCCGAGCGGGCGATGAGCGTGGTCGCGGACCTGGACCCCGACATCGTGCTGTGCGACGTGCGGATGCAGGGCTCCAGCGGGCTGGACGTCTGCGCGGCCCTGCGCGAGCGCGACCCGCAGCGCAAGGTGGTGATGCTGTCGGTCTACGACGACGAGCAGTACCTCTTCCAGGCGCTGCGGGTCGGCGCGTCGGGCTACCTGCTCAAGAGCATCAGCAGCGACGAATTGGTGCGCCAGTTGGAGTTCGCGCATGCCGGCGAGACCGCGATCGACCCCGTGATGGCGGCGCGGGCGGTCGACACCGCGGCCCGGCTGCAGCGCGACGAGTTCTGGCCCGGCGCCCGCCAGGGACTGACGCAGCGCGAGAGCGAGATCCTTTCCTACGTCGTGACCGGACTGTCCAACCGCGGCATCGCCAACAAGTTGGTGATCGGCGACGAGACCGTCAAGACCCACCTGCGCGCCATCTACCGCAAACTCGGGGTCGCCGATCGCACCGGCGCGGTGGCCACCGCGCTGCGGGAGGGGATCTACCAGTGAGTCCGGCGGGCAGGAGCGCAGCGACCGGGGGATCTAGCAGGGCGGGCAGGAGCGCAGCGACCGGGGGATCTAGCAGGGCGGGCAGGAGCGCGGGGCGCCAGAAGCAGGCCGTCCACGACCTCGTCGACAGCGACCGCGAGCTTGCGCTGCTGCGCGAGTTGATTCAGGCCGCATCGAGCGGGCCGGGCGTGGAGCCGCTGGCCGAGGCCGCCGCCCGGATGATCACCGCGGCCACCGGAGCCGACGTGTGCTTCGTCCACGTGCTCGACGACGCCGAGCGGTCGCTGACGCTGACGGGCGCGACACCGCCGTTCGATGCCGAGGTCGGCAAGATCCGGCTGCCAATGGGCCAGGGCGTGTCAGGTTGGGTGGCCAGCCACCGCGAACCCGTGGTGATCGTCCACGACAAGGAATCCGACCCGCGGTACCTCCCGTTCGAGTCGCTGCGGGGGTCGGACTTCACGTCGATGGTGTCGGTCCCGATGGAGACCGACCCCGGCGGTCTGGTGGGCGTGCTCAACGTGCACACCGTGGCTCGACGCGACTTCACCGGCCGCGACGTCGAACTGCTGCTGGTGATCGGACGGCTGATCGCCGGCGCCATGCACCAGGCGAGACTGCACCGGCAGTTGGTCACCCGCGAGCGTGCCCACGAGAACTTCGTCGAGCAGGTCATCGAGGCTCAGGAGCTCGAGCGCCGACGGCTGGCCGGTGACATTCACGACGGCATCTCGCAGCGCCTGGTGACGCTGTCCTACCGATTGGACGCGGCGACCAAGGCGGTCGGCGAGGATGCCGCCGCGGCCTCCGAGCAGTTGGGCATGGCCCGGGAGCTGGTCGACCTGACTCTGCAGGAGGCACGCGCGGCGATCGGTGGGCTGCGGCCGCCGGTGCTCGACGACCTCGGCCTCGCGGGTGGACTCGCCAGCCTGGCCCGATCCATCCCCCAGGTCGACATCGACGTGGACCTGGCCGACGCGCGGCTGGCCGACCACATCGAGATCGCCCTGTACCGGATCGCTCAGGAATGTCTGCAGAACGTGGTCAAGCACGCGCGCGCGACGAATGCGAGCCTCACGTTCTCGGTGGGCGATGACTCCGCTCGGCTCGAAATCGTCGACAACGGTGTGGGTTTCGATACCTTCGAGCATCCGCTTGGCGGTGACGAGATGGGCGGCTACGGGCTGCTGTCGATGGCCGAGCGCGCCGAGATCGTCGGCGGCCGGCTGCACATCCGGTCGCGACCGGGCTCGGGTACGGCGGTCACCGCCACCATCCCGCTGCCCTCGCAGTCGTCGGCCTGACGACCGGCCACCGTCGTCGAGCGTGCGAACCCATCCGCGCCCGGCGGCGTGTCGCGGATGACACCGCGCCCCCGGCGCCAAGGGATCAGGCGTAAGGGCCTAGAAGTCGCCCGCCGTGCGGCGCAGCGTCTCGATCGCCGCGGCCAGTGCGCGGGACTCCGCGGCCGACATCCCGATGTCGGTGAAGACCTCGTTGTTGAGCGTCATCGTCGCGTCCTCGACTGTCGATCGGCCCAGTTCGGTCAGCCGGACCAGTGTCGTCCGCCCGTCGGTCGGGTGGGGGATGCGCTCCACCAGAGCGTCGCCCTCGAGCCGGCGGATGGCATGGGTGACGCTGGTGACGTGCACCTGCAGCCGGTCGGACGCCTTCGTGATCGGCAGCGCACCGCCGCTGCTGAACGCCAGCAGCCGCAGTAGTTCATAGCGCGAGAACGTCAGGTCGTAGGGGCGCAGGGCCGTCTCGACCCGGGCCAGCAAGATCTGGTGTGCCCGCATCACCGACGTCACGGCGACCATGCCGTCGGCCACCTCTCCCCAGCCGGCGCGCTCCCAGTTGATGCGGGCCAGGGCGATGGGGTCGCGCTCCTGGGGCTGGGAGGACACGCACCTTCTTACCGCACAATCCGCCGTAGACGGGCGAGACCCGGCCGTTCACAGCCGACGTTCGAGCAGCACCTTCCCCGAATCCACCGACACGAGTTCCACGGAGGCGATCTGGTTCATCGGCAGCGGGGTGTTTCCGCTCGGCAGTGCCGTGGCGCCGGACAGGCCGAGCCACGTCGCGACCTGGGTACGACTGCCGTCGCGGCCGACGACCACCATTCCGAGGTTGCTCGGCGTCGATTCGACGTAACCGGACCACTGGCCATACGTGCACGCCATGTCGATGCGGGTGCCCCACGCGAAGCTGCTGAGGCCGACGGTGGCGCTGAACGGCGTCGCCGCCAGCTCGTCCATCTGCACCTGCGCCACCGGCGTCGGCTCGCCGCTGTGAAGTCCCAGCAGCTCGGGCCGCATGGCGATCACCAGGCCGACCGCCAGCACCGCCGCCGCGACCGCGATGGCGGCCGAGGTCAGCCACCGGGTCCGGCGCCTGCGCCACCGCACAGTGTCGAGCAGCGACTGCAGGACCTCGGCCCGCAGCGGGGGCGGCTCCGGGTCGTCGTCGGCCAGTTCCTGGACGTCCTGGGTGCTGAGCAAACCGAGCAGGGCGGGCATGCCGCTGAGCTCGGCGACGGCGTCGCGGCAGCGATCACAGATCGCCAGATGTGCTTCGAACTCGCGCCGCTCGGTACTCGACAGCGCCCCCAGCACGTACGCCGCGTCCCACGTCGCGTAGCGGTCGCCGCCGTCGAGCGGCTCGAGGCCGTGCAGTCCACCGGCATTCGTCATCGGGTCACCCCCATCTCCTGCAGGTTGAGCCGCAGCGCCCGCACCGCATAGTGGAGCCGCGACTTGACCGTGCCCTCGGCGATCTGCAGGTCCTCAGCGGTCTGTGCGACGCTCCACCCCTGGTAGTAGGCGCGCAGGATGACCGCGCGGTGATCGTCGGACAGTTGACTCAGCGCCGTGCCGAGCAGGAGCTTGTCCAGGGCGCTGTCGACCTCGTCGGGACCGGCGCGGTCGGCCACGGATTCCATGTCCGCGGTGCGAGATTCGTGGCGGAACCTCGCACTTCGCGTCTCGTCGATGATCAGGTTGCGGGCGACGGTGAACAGCCATGCCCGCGCCGACCGTTCGGTGTCGTCGGTGACTTCCGGATGGCGCCAGGCCCGGAGCAACGTCTCCTGCACGACGTCCTCGGCGCGGGCCCGGTCACCGGTCAATCGCAGGGCGTAGCGCCACAGCGCAGCGGCGTGCTCGTCGTAGAGCACGCGCATCACGGCTGTCTCCGGTTCGTCCATTCTCAACCTCCGCAGTAGACACGAAGCGGAGGTCCGGTGGGTTCACTTCAGAGGGTGAGGATGCGTGGTCCGTCGTCGGTCGCGGCGACGGTGTGCTCCCAATGCGCGGCGCGCGTGCCGTCGGCGGTGATCACGGTCCACTCGTCGGGCAGCACGACGGTCTTCGTGGTCCCGAGCGTCAGCATCGGCTCGATGGCCAACACCGAGCCGACGGCCAGATGCGGCCCGCGGCCGGGTGACCCCTCATTCGGCAGGAACGGATCCATGTGCATGCTCGTGCCGATCCCGTGCCCGCCGTAGCCCGCGACGATGCCGTACTTGCGGTCGTGGCGCGCCTCGGCGGCGTGGGTCTCGACTTCGATCGCATGGGAGACGTCGGTGAGCCGGTTGCCGGGAACCATGGCGGCGATACCGGCCTCCATCGCCGAGCGGGTGGCTTCGGAGAGCGCCTCGTCGGACGGGATCAGCGGTCCCACCCCGAAGGTGATGGCCGAGTCGCCGTGCCAGTCGTCGAGGATCGCGCCGCAGTCGATGGACACCAGGTCACCCGCGGCGAGGAGTTCGTCAGCGGATGGGATCCCGTGCACGACGCGGTCGTTCACCGAGGAGCAGATGCTCGCGGGAAAGCCGTGGTAGCCGAGGAACGACGGAGTGCCGCCCCCGTCGCGGATCACTGCTTCGGCGATGGCGTCTAGTTCCAGGGTCGAGACTCCCGGCTGGGCCGCCTCGTGGACGGCTCGCAGCGCGGCGGCGACGAGGGCTCCGGCGGCAGCCATCGAGTCGAGTTCGCCGGCGCTACGCTGAGGTACGACCTTGCGTCCCCGCAAGCCGGGCAGTCCGATCATGGAACTACCGGCCGAGAGCGCGAAGCGCCCGGGCAAACACCTCGTCCAGGTCGCCGATGGCGTCGACGGTCTTGAGTTCGTCGGTGTAGTAGTCCAGCAGCGGAGCGGTCTCGTCGCGATAGACCTTCATCCGGTTGAGGATGACGTCGTCGGTGTCGTCGGCGCGGCCGCGGCTCTTCAGCCGCTTCAGCAGCTCTTCCTCGGAGACGCGGAACTCGAGCACCGCGTCGAGTTCGAGGTTGCGCTTGGCCAGCATCTCGTGCAGCGCCTCGGCCTGCTCCACCGAGCGGGGGTAGCCGTCGAGGATGAACCCAGCAGCCGCGTCCTCGTCGTCTAGTCGGTCGTCGACCAGCGCATTGGTCAGCGTGGCAGGAACCAGATCGCCCGCGTCGAGGTACTTCTTGGCTTCCAGACCCAGCTCGGTCTCGTTGCTGATGTTATGCCGGAACAGGTCGCCGGTCGACACGTGCGGTACGCCAAGCTTCTCCGCCAGCTTCTCCGCCTGGGTGCCCTTGCCCGCCCCCGGCGGTCCAAGCAACACGATTCTCACTTGAGGAACCCTTCGTAGTTGCGCTGCATGAGCTGGCTCTCGATCTGCTTCACCGTGTCCAGACCGACGCCGATCATGATCAGTACCGCGGTGCCACCGAAGGGGAGGTTCTGCACGGTGCCGGTGTTGCCGATCTGCAGGAACAGGTTCGGCAGGACGGCGATCACACCCAGGTAGATCGAGCCGGGCAGGGTGATGCGACTGAGAACGTATCGCAGGTAATCGGCGGTCGGCTTGCCAGGACGAATGCCCGGGATGAAGCCGCCGAACTTCTTCATCTCGTCAGCGCGCTCGTCGGGGTTGAACGTGATGGACACGTAGAAGTACGTGAAGAACACGATGAGGCCGAAGTAGATCGCGATGTACACCGGGCTCGCGGGGTTGGTCAGGTAGTTGGCGACGAACTTGTCCCACCACCCGGTTCCCGGACTGGAGCTGCCGCTCTGGATCAACTGGGTGATCAGGTGTGGGATGTAGATCAACGACGACGCGAAGATGACGGGGATGACGCCGGCCTGGTTGACCTTCAACGGGAGGTAGGTCGACGTTCCGCCGTACATCCGGCGTCCGACCATGCGCTTGGCGTATTGCACCGGGATGCGGCGCTGGCCCTGCTCGACGAAGACGACGCCGACGATGATGATCAGGGCGGCGACGCAGACCATCGTGAACACGGCCGGTCCGCGGCCGTCGAGGATCGTCTTGCCCTCGGACGGGATGCGGGCGGCGATGCCCGCGAAGATCAGCAGCGACATGCCGTTGCCGATGCCGCGCTCGGTCACCAGCTCGCCCATCCACATCACCAGCGACGCGCCTGCGGTCAGCACCAGCACGATGACGACGAGGGTGAAGATCGACGAGTTGGAGATGATGTCGAGCGTGCAGCCCTGCAGCAGGCCGCCGTTGGCGGCCAGCGCCACGATGGAGGTGCCCTGCAGCAGTGCCAGCGCCACCGCCAGGTAGCGCGTGTACTGCGTCATCTTGGCCTGGCCGGACTGGCCTTCCTTGCGCAGCTGCTCGAAGCGTGGGATCACCACGGTCAGGAGCTGCACGATGATGCTGGCGGTGATGTAGGGCATCACGCCGACGGCGAACACCGACAGCTGCAGTAGCGCGCCGCCGGAGAAGAGGTTGATCAGCGAGTAGATCTGCGCCGAGTCGCCACCTTGGACCTGCTCGATGCACTTCTGCACGTTGGGGTAGTTCACGCCGGGGGACGGCAGCGTCGCGCCGAGCCGGTAGAGGATGACGACGCCGAGGGTGAAGAGAATCTTCCGTCGGAGGTCGGCCGTCCGCAATGACGAGATGAAAGCCGAAAGCACTCTTCCTCCTGCGCACCCGGGCTCATGTCGCGGCGTGCCGATGGGGCTGGTCCGACCAGCGCGTTTTGGGTAAGTCCTGTGCGATCCGTCCGCCGGTGCGCAGGCATGCCTGCTGCCAGCGCAATCGCGCGTTGGAACAGTCTACGAGGGTAACAGTTGTGTTCGGTCGGACCCTCATCCGATCGGCGCGACCGCGGCCTGAACGGCGTTCCAGCTTCGGAGCGTACAGTCGCGGACACCTCATTACATCAGCTAACTAAAAGTTGGGGGCATTGATGACGCGCGCGGATTCCAAGAGATTCGATGGCGACAGCTGGGACCTCGCGTCCAGCGTCGGCGCCACGGCGACGATGGTCGCCGCCGCCCGGGCGATCGCGTCCCGCGGTGACCGGCCGCTGATCTCCGATCCGTTCGCCGAACCGCTGGTCCGCGCCGTCGGCGTCGACGTCCTCACCGGGCTCGCGTCCGGCGACGTGACGCCCGCCGATCTCGGTGGCGACGCATCCGTCGGCATGGCGCGGATGGCCGACAACATGGCGGTCCGGACGATGTTCTTCGACGACTTCTTCGTCGATGCGGCGCAGGCCGGCATCCCGCAGGCGGTGATCTTGGCCTCGGGTCTGGACTCGCGCGCCTTCCGGCTGGCCTGGCCCGCCGGCGTCACCGTCTACGAGATCGACCAGCCCGAGGTCATCGAATTCAAGAGCCGCACGCTGGCCCAACTCGGCGCGCAACCGACGACACACCGAAGGACGGTCGGCATCGACCTGCGCGACGACTGGCCCGCGGCGCTCCGGAAGGCCGGTTTCGATCCCACCCGGCCGACCGCCTGGAGCGCAGAGGGGCTGCTCGGTTACCTTCCGCCGGACGCCCAGGACACCCTGCTGGACACGGTGACCGACCTCAGCGCACCCGGCAGTCGTTTCGCCACCGAGAGCGCGGCCACTCAAGACCCCGCCAACGCCGAGCGGATGCGGGCCCGCATGCAGGGCATCGCTGCGCAATGGCGCGAGCACGGCTTCGACCTCGACATCACCGAGCTGGTGTACTTCGGCGACCGCAACGAGGCCGCCGCCTACCTGGACGGCCGCGGCTGGCGCACCACCGGCAGCACGCTGCGCGAGTTGTTCGCCGCCCACGATCTCCCCCCGTTCGACGACGAGGAGATGGCCGGCTTCGCCGACATGCGCTACGTCGTCGGCGTCCTCGGGGGTGACGAGTGAGCTCGTCGGATTCCCGACGCGAGGGAGACAGCTGGGATCTGGCGTCGAGTGTCGGAGCGACCGCCACGATGGTCGCCGCGGCGCGGGCGTTGGCGTCGCGGGAGCCGGATCCGCTGATCGACGATCCCTACGCCGCTCCCCTGGTGCGGGCCGTCGGGATCGACTTCTTCACCAGACTGGTCGATGGCACGCTGTCGGTCGACGACGACGACACCGGCGCGGGCCGGCTGATGGCCGACGTGATGGCCGTTCGAACCCGGTTCTTCGACGACTTCTTCCTCGACGCAGTCGCTCCGGCGACGACATCGGACCACGCAGTCGGAGCCGGCATCCGGCAGGCCGTCATCCTCGCGTCCGGCCTGGATTCGCGTGCCTACCGCTTGCCGTGGCCCGCCGGGACGACGGTGTTCGAGATCGACCAGCCGGCGGTGATCGGTGCCAAGTCGGCGACGATGGCCGAACTCGGCGCCACGCCCACCGCCGACCGGCGGGCCGTGGCGGTCGACCTTCGAGACGACTGGCCCTCGGCCCTGACGGCGGCGGGGTTCGACGCCGCCCAGCCCACGGCCTGGAGTGCCGAGGGTCTACTCGTCTATCTGCCACCGGCCGCGCAGGACCGCCTGTTCGACGACATCACCGCAGCCTCGGCGCCCGGCAGCCGTTTGGCGACCGAGTACCACCCCGACGGGGGTACGACGCTCGGCCAGCGGGCGGCGGCACTGGGTGACCAGTGGCGCCAGCAGGGATTCGACGTCGACCTCCCAGGCTTGTTCTACGCCGGTGAACGCACGCCGGTCGTCGACTACCTGACCGCGAAGGGCTGGCAGGTGTCGGCGCGGCTACGCCCCGAACTGTTCGCCGACTACGGTCGAACGTTCCCCACCACCGAAGCGCTTGCTGCGCTTCGTACTTCACTCGCCGTCATCGCCACCCTCGAGTAAGGAGACCTCCATGCCAGGCACCGATACCCGCCGCGACGGAGACAGCTGGGACCTCGCCTCCAGCGTGGGTGCCACCGCCACCGCGGTCGCCGCCTCCCGCGCGACGGCGTCGCAGGGCCCGGGTGCACTGCTCGACGACCCGTGGGCGGAGCCACTGGTTCGCGCCGTCGGGTTGGACACCTTCGTGAAGGTCGTCGACGGCCACCTCGGCGCTGACGACGATCCCCTGCTGAACCGCCGCGCGATGAACGAGCAGATCGCCGTGCGGACCCGGTTCTTCGACGACTTCTTCACGTCCGCAACCGAATCCGGTATTCGGCAGGCCGTCATCCTGGCCTCCGGCCTGGACACCAGGGCCTACCGCCTTCCGTGGCCCGACGGCACCGTCGTCTACGAGATCGACCAGCCGCAGGTCATCGAATTCAAGACCCGCACGCTGGGCGACCTCGGTGCCGAACCCACGGCGCACCGCCGCACCGTGTCGATCGACCTTCGCGACGATTGGCCGACGGCGTTGCGGGAGGCAGGATTCGATCCCGTTGCACCGACGGCGTGGAGCGCCGAGGGCCTGTTGGTCTACCTGCCACCCGAGGCACAGGACCGGTTGTTCGACAACATCACTGCACTGTCGGCCCCCGGCAGCCAGATCGCCACCGAGCACATGGACCTGAAGGGCCTGCCCGAGGACTGGGCGGCCAAGCTGACCGAGCGGACCAAGCGCATCGGCTCCGGCATCAATTTGGCCGAGCTGTTCTACACCGGTGAACGCAATGGCGCCGCCGACTATCTCGCCGCGCACGGGTGGCGCAACGTCATCCTGCCGACCGCAGATGCATACGCCGCCAACGGTTTCGAATTGCCCGACGACGAGCTGGCCACGTTCGGCGGCGACTCCGGATACCTGACGTCCACGCTGAAGTAGAGGAGACCTCGTGGCACGAATCGACGGCGATACCTGGGACCTGGCCTCAAGCGTGGGGGCGACCGCGACGATGGTGGCGGCGCAACGCGCGCTGGGTCACCGCGAGAAGCTGATCGACGACCCCTACGCCGAACCACTGGTCCGAGCGGTCGGCGTCGACCTGTTCACCCGGATGCTCGACGGCAGCCTCGACCTCAGCGCCGTCGACCCGTCCTTCACCGCCCGTCGCGCCGCCGAGGGCATGGCGGTGCGCACCCGCTTCTTCGACCAGATGTTCATCGACGGTGCCGCCGCCGGGGTGCGGCAGGCCGTCATCCTCGCCGCCGGGTTGGACGCCCGCGGTTATCGACTGGCGTGGCCGGACGGCACGGTCGTCTTCGAAGTCGACCAGCCGGAGGTCATCGCCTTCAAGACCAGCACGCTGGAGGGGATCGGGGCGGCGCCTACGGCCGCGAACCGCACCGTGGCGATCGATCTGCGCGAGGATTGGCCGAAGGCCCTGTTGGACAACGGCTTCGACTCATCCCAACCGACGTCGTGGAGCGCGGAGGGATTGCTGATCTACCTGCCTGCCGACGCCCAGGACAAGCTGTTCGACAACATCACCGCCCTGTCCGCGCCCGGTAGTCGACTGGCCACCGAGCACGTTCCCGACCTGGACGCCTTCACCGACGAGCGGGCCAACCAGTTCCGGGACCGCCTGAAGCAACTGGGCTCCGACATCGAGATGGGCGATCTGATCTATCCGGGCGAGCGGCGCAATCCCATCGAATATCTGCGGGCGCACCGTTGGGACGTCTCGGTTCTGCCTGCGCGGGAAGCCCATGCCCGCAATGGGTTCGAGCTTCCCGACGACGAGATGTCGAAGATCATGGGTGACCTGAGCTACGTCGAGGCCGTCCTCAGGGGCTGAACTCCCCCGGCGCGGACAGGCTGCCGAACAGCTGGGCCCGCGACCTGATGCCGAGCTTCCGGTAGACGCTGCTCAGGCTGCGCTCCACCGTCTTCACCGACACGAACAGGTCAGCGGCGATCTCCCGGTTCGACGATCCCGCCGCCGCCCGTTCGGCGACGCGTCGCTCGGCAGTCGTGAGGGTGGCCGTTCCGGGCGCCCCCGTACCGGTGCGGTCGAGTTCGGCGCGCGCCCGCGCGGCCCACAGCGGGACGCCGAGCGCCTCGAATTCGGCCCGCGCCTCGTCGAATTCCGTCGCCGCGGCTTGCCGGTGTCTTCTGCGGCGCAGGATCTGGCCGAACACCAACCGGGTACGCGCCCTCTCGAACGGCATCGCCAACCGGTCGTGCTCCGCCATGGCACGGCGCACGGCACGGTCGGCGGCGTCCAGGTCACCGCCGTCGGCGAGGATCATCGCCCGACAACGCCCGCCGACGGCCAGCATCCAGGGCCGGTCGAGCGTGGCGCCGTTGCGCTCCAGCGCCGCGGTCAACGGTTCCGCCTCGCCTGCCCGGTCGAGTGCGACCAGCGACTCCACGGCATCGGGAATGAACATCGCGGTGAGGACTTCGGTTCCCGACGGGGTACGGGCGAATGCGGTGATGATCGCGTCGAGCGCGTGAAGCGCCTCGGCGTGACGGCCGAGCGACACCTCCAGGAAGGCCAGCATCGTGATCGCGACCTCTGCGGTCCGGTGGGCACCGCAGCGGGCGGCGGTCTCCAACGCTCGGCTGGACATCTGCCGGGCGATACGTTCGCGGCCCGAGTACGCCGCCGCGGCGGTTTGTACCGTCAGAGCGACGAGTAGGGAGTTGTCGCCACCGAGTTGCTCCGCCCGTTCGAGCGCTTCGTCGGCCAGGTTGGCGGCCTCGGTGAAGTCGGCCCGCCAGATCTCGAACAGCACACTCTGGGTGGCGACGAACATCAGGTCCGATTCGGCACCGCGCTCTTCGCACCGTTGGCGAACCTCGGCCATCCTTGCCCTGGCACCGTCGAGGTCTCCGAGCCAGGCGAGTAGCTGAGCGTCGTTGGCGCTGGCACGAAAGACGATGGGCGCGTTGAGGTTCAGGTCCTCCAGCTCGAGGGCACGACGGCGGACCGCGTCGTCGATGCCATTGCCGCAGATGCAGTTGACCATCAGCCACATGCTCAGCACCTGGCTGGTGAGCGGCGGGATGCCGAGCTGGTCGGCCTCGGCCACGGCGAGGTCGGCGTGGGCCAGGGAGCCGGTGAAGTCTCCGTCGTTGATCTGACTGAAGGAGAGCATCAGGAGGGTTTGGACCCTGAGCAGACGGTTGTCTCCCGCGTCGTCGAGCGCAGTCGTCAGGCATGCCGTCGCCTCGCCGAATCCGTTGGTGTACACGCACAATCCGGCTAGCAGGTTGAGGGCCGATGCGCGCAGCGCGCCCGGCTTCATCGCGGCGATCCCGGGTTCCAGCACCACTCGACTTCGGACGGCATCGCCAGCGCTCAGGAGGCTTGCGGCCGCGCGGAACCGCCGCATCGGGTCATCCCCGCCGAGGCCGATGGCCAGCTCGAAGAGCTCGGCGGCCGCTGCGGGAGCACCCCGCGCAGCGGCGGCACCGGCGGCCGCGTCGAGCGCTTGCAGGGTGTCCGCATCGGCGGTGGACGCGGCCAGCGCCAAGTGCCGCGCTCTCACCTCTGCGTGCGGCTCCACGTCGGCCAACGTCCGGTGCATCCGTCGCCGCTCGGCGGTCGAGGCCTGCGTGTACACCCCGCGGGCCAGCAGCGGATGGTCGAATCTGACCCGATTGCCGTCGATGCGGACGATCGTCTCGGCCTCGGCCGCCTCCAGCGAGCTCACCACCTCGTCCACCGAGCGGGACGTCGCAGCCGCGAGGACGTCGACGGTGGGATCGGCCATGCACGCCGCCGCCAACAGCACGGAACGGTCCGGTCCGCGGAGGTGACCGGTCCGCTGACGCATCAACTCGGCGAGCGTCGGAGGCAGTACCTGATGCCCGGCGCTCGGGTCCTTCTCGATGGTGCGCGCCAATTCCATTGCAAAGAAGGGGTTTCCGCCCGAAATGGCGTGGATGCGCCTCATCGTGGGACGCGGCAGGGCCCGGCCCAAATGCCCGGCCAGCAGCGCGTGTAGCCCACCGAGCGACATCGGCCGCAGTCGGATCACCGACACGCCGTCCGGCCGGGACAGCTGCAACCACGACGACGCATCCGCGCCACGGCCCTCGGTGCGCTCGGTGACGAGGACCCCGACCCGACCCTTGAGCCGGCGGACGGCGAAGGCGATCACTGCCCGGCTCGAGGAATCCAGCCACTGCACGTCGTCGATGGCCAACAACACGGGGTGCGCGACGGCCAGCGATTCGACGATCGCGGTGAAGGCAGCGGCCGCCATCCGCTGGTCGGTGACGGGCCCGTCGCCCGAGCCGCTCAACAAGACCCGGTCGATCGCGATTCGCTGCACGGTCGGCAGCTCGTCCAACACGGTCGACGCCGCGCCCTCGAACAAGCCGTCGACGAGATCGGCGACCGTGGCGTAGGCAAGCACCGACTCTGCCTCGGCGGCCCGGGCCGACGACACCCGAAAGCCTTGCTGCCGAGCCTCATTCACCGTGGTCGACCACACCGTGGTCTTTCCGATGCCCGGCTCGCCGGTGATGGCCAGGCCCGCGGGTCCGCTCCGGACGCGCCTCAGGAAGTCCTCGACGGCACGCGACTCGATGCCGCGGCCAACCGTCGCGCTTCCCACTCCCCCATCATGGCAGCAACCTCATCGGCACACGTGCGACACCCGCCATAGCGGACCAACGGTCAGCGATTCAGAAACGGACCTCACCCAGCCACAGCGCGTTGACGCCGGTCAACGACCGCTCCGCTTGACTCAGCAGCGCCGCCGCGGACCGTCCGACGAGCGCACCGAATGCGTCGGGTAGCGACGCCGCGGCCGGTTGCGATGACGCCTTGGGCCGCAGCATGTCCAAGACCGACGATCCTGGCAGCGTGACGAGCTTGACCTCGGCATCGGCGTCGAAGCCGGCGAGCACCTTCGCGCGGCCGATCGCGGTCCGCAGCCCGCCGAGTTCGTCGACGAGCCCGCGTTCCATGGCGTCGGCCCCGGTCCACACCCGCCCCCGGGCCACGGCGTCCACCGCCTCGACCGTCATGCCGCGACCATCGGCTACCCGCGCAACGAAGTCGGTGTAGAAGAGGTCGGCCTCGGCCTCCACGTGCGCCTGCTGCTCCTCGGTGAAGGGCGCGTTCGCCGACCACGCGTCGGCATTGAGGTTGGTGCGCACGGAGCCCCAGCCGATGCCGAGCCGCTCCTTGAGATCGCGAGCCACCAGCTTGCCGGTCACCACGCCGATCGATCCGGTCAGCGTGCCCGCGTTCGCGACGATCGCATTCGCGGCCATCGACACGTAGTAGCCACCGGAGGCGGCGACCGCTCCCATCGACGCGACGATGGGCTTGCCCGCCTCTCGAAGCCGAACCACCTCGCGCCAAATGGTTTCCGAGCCGGTGACCGAGCCGCCGGGACTGTCCACCCGCAGAACGACGGCGGACACGTCGTCGTCGGCTGCGACCTGTCGCAGCGCCGCGGCGATCGTGTCGCCACCCGCGCTGGACGTTCCCAGCGGCGACAGCGTGCGACCGCCCCGGCCACTGACGATGGGACCGGCCAGCGTCACGACAGCGATGGTGGGCTTGGCCTTCCGACCCGGCAGCGACGGTCCCGCGGCCGATGCCGACGCACGCGCGTAGCGCGCCAGGAACAGGCGCGGCGGTGCGTCCGGATGGTCGGGCGGGACGTCGGCCGCACCGGCGAGTTCGGCGACCCGCGCATACGCCTCGTCGCGGAAACCGATGCGGTCGACCAGTCGTCCGGTGACCGCGTCGTCGCGCAGCAGCGGTGCCCTGTCGGCCAGCGCGTTGACGTCGGCTGGCTCGATGTGACGCGACGCGGCGACGGCCGCCAGGACTTGCTCCTGCAGGCTCTCGATGAGCCGGCCGTCGGCCTCGCGATGGGGGTCGGTGTAGTTCTCCTGGGTGAACATGTTGGCCGCCGACTTGTACTCGCCACGCGCGACGAACTGGGCTTGAATGCCGGCCTTCTCCAACGCATCTCGCAGGAAGAGCGCGTTGGTCGCGAAGCCGACCAGTCCCACCGTGCCCGACGGTTGCATCCACACCTCGCGAAAGGCGGACGCCAGGTAGTACGACATCGTCCCCGGGTAGGTCTCCGCCCATGCCAGCGAGGGCTTGACGTCACTGAACGCCACGATCGCCTCACGCAACTCCTGCACGGGCCCCGGGGCGGCGGCGGGCACCTGCACGCGGGCGATCAGCGCAGTCACGCGGTCGTCCTTGGCGGCCCGACGGATGGCGGCCACCGCCTCGCGCAGCAGCAGCGGCTTGCCCCCGCCGGTGATCATCGCAAGCGGATCGAAGCTCCCGGTCTCCTGCGGAACCGCCTGCAGGTCGAGTTCGAGCACGCATCCGCCCGGCACCCCGTGGTGGCGCGCGGTGTCGACCTTGCGGACGATCGCGCGTAGCTCGTCGGTGCCTGGGACGTCTGACAGGAAGCTGTACATGATGCGAGCCTACCGATGACGTCGACAACGCGCCTCGAGCCGCGAGAGATCGCGGATTCACGCGGACGTCCTACTCGATTTCTCGCTGCGTCAGTGCACGCTCGCCACCAGACAAGGAAGAAGACCCCCGCCGCAGCGGGGGCCTCTCGACGCTCGCGGTCTACAGCTCGGTGACCGAGCCGCCTGCGGCGCTGATCTTCTCGCGCGCGCTGCCACTGAACTTGTGCGCGGTGACGTCGACCTTCACGGTCAGCTTGCCGTCGCCGAGAACCTTCACCAGCGTGTTCTTGCGAACCGCGCCGGCAGCGACGAGCTCGTCGACACCGACGGTGCCGCCCTTGGGAAACAGCCGGCTGAGGTCCTCGACGTTGACGACTTCGTACTCGGTGCGGAACCGGTTGCGGAAGCCCTTGAGCTTCGGCAGCCGCATGTGAATGGGCATCTGCCCACCCTCGAAGCCCACCGGGACGTTCTTGCGGGCTCCGGTGCCCTTCGTGCCGCGGCCGGAGGTCTTACCCTTCGAGCCTTCGCCACGACCCTTGCGAGTCCGTGCGGTCTTCGACCCGGGCGCCGGGCGCAGGTCGTGCAGTTTGATGACGCTCACTTCTCTGCCTCCTCGACGGTGACGAGGTGGTTGACGACGGCGAGCAGGCCGCGGGTCTGAGCGTTGTCCTCACGGACCACGGTCTGACGGATCTTGCGCAGTCCGAGACTCCGCAAGCTCTCCCGCTGATTCCAGCGCGCCCCGACGGTGCCACGCACCTGGGTGATCTTCAGTTCAGACATGACTATGCCGATCCCTCACGCGCTGCCACGGCGGCCAGCGCATCGCTTTCACGCCGCGCCTTGAGCATGCTCGGCGGGGCAACGTCTTCGATGGAGAGTCCGCGGCGGGCCGCGACTTCCTCCGGACGCTGGATCATCTTCAGCGCGGCAACGGTGGCGTGCACCACGTTGATCGCGTTGTCGCTACCCAGCGACTTGGCCAGGATGTCGTGCACGCCAGCGCATTCCAGCACCGCACGGCACGCGCCACCGGCGATGACGCCGGTACCGGCGCTGGCCGGACGCAGCATGACCACACCCGCAGCTGCCTCACCCTGGACCGGGTGGACGATGGTGCCACCGATCAGCGGCACGCGGAAGAAGCTCTTGCGGGCCTCTTCGACGCCCTTGGCGATTGCGGCGGGAACTTCCTTGGCCTTGCCGTAGCCGACACCGACCATGCCGTTGCCGTCACCGACGATGACCAGCGCGGTGAAGCTGAAGCGCCGACCACCCTTGACCACCTTGGAGACACGGTTGATGGCGACGACGCGCTCGAGGAAGTTGCTCTTCTCTCCGCCGTCGCGGCCGCCACGGCCACCGCGGTCGTCACGACGACCGCGTCCGTCGCGGTCACCGCCACCGCCGCCCCTCGGGGGTCGGCTGCCGGTGTTCCCCGTCGCTCCCGCGCCGGTTCCGGTTCCTGCTGTTGGCTGATCGGCCATCAGACAGTCCTTCCGTTTCGAGTCTTCATCAGAATTCCAGTCCGCTCTCGCGCGCGGCGTCGGCCAGCGCGGCGATGCGACCGCCGTAGGTGTAACCGCCGCGGTCGAACACCACCGTGTCCACCCCGGCCGCCTTGGCGCGCTCGGCGATCAGCTGTCCGACGCGGACGCTGTGCGCCTTCTTGTCACCGTCGACCGCACGCACGTCGGCTTCGATGGACGACGCGGCGGCCAGCGTGGTGCCGGTCTGGTCGTCGACCAACTGCACGTGGATGTGGCGCGAGGAGCGGTTGACCACCAGCCGGGGACGCTCTGGCGTACCCGCGACCTTCTTGCGCAACCTGGCGTGGCGACGCAGCCGGGACACCCGACGGGTCTCGGAGACGTTCTGCCCCAGCGGCTTCCGCTTCGCGGCCGTAGTTGAAGTGTTGACAGTGCTAGTCATGGCTTACTTACCCGTCTTTCCGACCTTGCGGCGGATCTGCTCACCTTCGTAGCGAACGCCCTTGCCCTTATATGGGTCCGGGCGACGCAGGCGGCGGATGTTCGCCGAGATCTGGCCGACCTGTTGCTTGTCGATGCCGGTGATCGAGAACTTGGTGGGCGTCTCCACCGCGAAGGTGATGCCCTCAGGGGCCTCGATGATCACCGGGTGGCTGTATCCGAGCGCGAACTCGAGGGTGTTGCCCTTGAGCGCGACGCGGTAGCCGACGCCGAAGATCTCCATCTTGGTGGTGTAACCCTCGGTTACACCGGTGACCAGGTTGGCCACCAGGGTGCGGGACAGACCGTGCAGCGAACGGCTGCGACGCTCGTCGTCGGGACGGGTGACGACGATGGCGCCGTCGTCGGTGCGGTCGACCGTGATCGGCTCGGCGATGTCCAGCGTCAGAGTTCCCTTGGGGCCCTTGACGGAGACGTTGCGTCCGTTGATCGTCACATCGACCCCGGACGGAACCGGAACCGGCTGCTTTCCAATACGTGACATGTCTATATCTCCAAAGTCCCGGCTACCACACGTACGCGAGGACTTCGCCGCCCACGCCTTGTCGTGCTGCCTGACGGTCGGTGAGCAGACCCGAGGACGTGGAGATGATCGCCACGCCCAGGCCACCGAGAACGCGGGGCAAGTTGGTTGACTTCGCGTACACGCGCAAACCGGGCTTGGAGACTCGCTTCAAGCCCGCAATGCTGCGCTCACGGCTGGGTCCGTACTTGAGTTGCACCACGAGCGCCTTGCCGACCCGAGCATCCTCGGTGCGGAAGTCGGTGATGTAGCCCTGCTCCTTGAGGATCTCGGCGATGTGCACCTTGATCTTCGAGTGGGGCAGGGTCACCTCGTCGTGGTACGCCGAATTGGCGTTGCGCAGACGTGTCAAGAAGTCTGCGATCGGGTCCGTCATGGTCATGACAGCCAGCTCACCTTCCTCGCGGCGGTTCCCGCCGGGCTCAACACCCTTGGGGGCCTACCGCGTGCTTTCACTAGTTATGTCTGTTGGTTTTGGCTGTTACCAGCTGGACTTCTGGACACCGGGCAGTTCGCCGGCGTGTGCCATCTCCCGCAAGCAAATTCGGCACAGGCCGAACTTGCGGAACACGGCATGCGGACGTCCGCATCGGTTGCACCGCGTATAGCCGCGCACCTTGAACTTCGGCTTCTTGTTGGCCTTGTTGACCAGCGCCTTCTTTGCCATCTGCTCAGTTCTCCTTGAACGGGAAGCCCAGCGCCCGCAGCAGCGCCCGGCCTTCGTCGTCATTGGTCGCCGACGTGACGACGGTGATGTCCATGCCGCGGGGACGATCGATGCTGTCCACGTCGATCTCGTGGAACACCGACTGCTCCGTCAGACCGAAGGTGTAGTTGCCGCTGCCGTCGAACTGCTTGGGCGACAGGCCGCGGAAGTCGCGGATACGGGGGAGGCTGATCGAGACCAACCGGTCGAGGAACTCCCACATCCGGTCGCCGCGCAGCGTGACGCGCGCACCGATCGGCATGCCCTCGCGAAGCTTGAACTGCGCGATGGACTTTCGGGCCTTGCGGATCTCCGGCTTCTGACCGGTGATTAGCTGCAGGTCGTTGACCGCGCCGTTGATCAGCTTGGCGTCACGGGCGGCGTCGCCGACGCCCATGTTGACGACGACCTTGACCACGCCGGGGATCTGCATGACGTTGGCGTAGTTGAACTGCTCGTTGAGCGCGTCCTTGATCTCGTCGCGGTAGCGCTGCTTGAGACGCGGCAGCGTCTTTTCGGTGGTTTCTGCGGTAGTCATGCTCAGATGTCCTTGCCGTTGCGCTTCGACACGCGGACCTTCTTGCCGGTCTCTTCGTCGACGCGGTAACCGATGCGGGTCGGGTTGCCGTCCGAGTCGACGACCATCACGTTGGAGACGTGGATGGGCGCCTCCTGGGTGACGATGCCGCCGGACTGTGCGCCACGCTCGTTCTGGGAGATGGCGGTGTGCTTCTTGATCCGGTTGACGCCTTCGACGAGAACCTTCTCGCGCGTCGGGTAGGCGACCAGCACCTTGCCCTTGGCGCCCTTGTCCTTGCCCGAGATGACCAGGACGGTGTCACCCTTGTGCACCTTCATTTACAGCACCTCCGGGGCCAACGAAACGATCTTCATGAAGCGCTTCTCACGCAGCTCGCGACCGACCGGCCCGAAGATGCGGGTTCCGCGCGGGTCGTTGTCGGGCTTGATGATGACAGCGGCGTTCTCGTCGAACTTGATGTAGCTGCCGTCGGCCCGGCGGCGCTCCTTGACGGTGCGCACGATGACGGCCTTGACGACCTCGCCCTTCTTGACGTTGCCACCGGGGATGGCGTCCTTGACGGTCGCCACGATGACATCGCCGATGCCGGCGTAACGCCTACCCGAGCCACCGAGCACTCGGATGCACAAGATCTCCTTGGCGCCCGTGTTGTCGGCGATCTTGAGCCGCGATTCCTGCTGAATCACTAGATCTCCTCGATTCGATTGCACGTGAGCAGCCCAAAACAGCACTGAATTACTCGACGTACGCGGTCTTCGTCACCGAAGGGCACGCAGGGTGTCCGCAATCTTTCGAAAGCGACCACCGAGGTCTGCCCAAGGCAACCCCTACATACTAGGTGAGCACCTGGGATGCACCAAATCGCCGCCGATCAGGGAACGGTGATGGCGAAGTCTGCGGTCAGCGTCGAGGTCGCGGAGTCGAACGCCGGCGACCCCTGCGGCGCGGCGACGTGGATGACCACCAGGTAGTCCCCGGTGTTCGTCCAGACGTGCACGATGCGGTCCTCGTAGGTCTGCTTGCCGTGCGGGCCACCGGACAGCATGCCCATCAAACGCTGTCCGCTGTACCCGCAGTCCTCGGCGGGCAGCACGCTGACACTGCTGATTGGCGCAGTCGCCGAGACGTCGTCGGAGTACTTCTCGAAGGCGGCGGCGGCGTCCAGCGCGGTGCCTCTGATCTCAACGGCCCCCGACATGCCGCCAGGCCCGGTCAGCGACAGCCCGGCGGGTGCCGGGGCCGCCGCCCAGCCCTCGGGAAGGGCGATCACGATCCTGGGCGCCGCCCCGTCGCCGATCTGCGCGGTGGCCGGCGTACCGGGTGTCGGTGTGGGCAGGCAGACCAGCGCGTTTGGCGGGACGACCTCGCGGACGGTCGGAGTGACGCCCATCGTCGGATAGTCGGGGTCGGTCGTCGGCGTCGGTGGCGACGTGCTCGCCGACGTGCTGGGCGAAGTTCTCGTCGATGACGCCGCTACCGACGTGGCGTCAGGCTGGCTGGCGACCGCGTGTCCGTCGCTCGTCTGATGACAGCCCCCGACGGCCGCGACGACGACGACCGCCGCCACCACGCCGAGGAGCCTCATCGAGACAGTATGGGCTGCTGGGGCGAACCCACAGGCGGCTTCGGCTCAGGCGTCGGCGACGCAGCGGAACCCGATGTGGGTGGTGGCGCTGTCCTGTGACTGCGACGAGCGCGCAGCCGGGCGGTAGCGATGGCAGTACTCCGGTGCGCAGAGGTGGGAGCCGCCCTTGAGCGTCTGGTTCACGGTCGGGTCCGGCTCCCGCGAGGGCGCGCAGCACCCGCTCTCCGCTCCTGCCCGCCGGTGTTGATCCCCCGGTCGCTCCGCTCCTGCCCGCCGGTGTTGATCCCCCGGTCGCTCCGCTCCTGCCCGCCGGTGCCGCATCGTGTACGCCGTCGACGTCCACTCCCACACATTGCCGATCATGTCGAGCACGCCGAACTCGTTCGGCGGGAACGCTCCTACCGGCGACGTGCCGATCCAACCGTTGGCCCCGTGGTTGAGGTACGGGAACCGGCCCTGCCACGTGTTCGCCATCAGCTCGCCGCCGGGCGCCACCTCGTCACCCCACGCATACGTCGTCGACGCACCCGCCCTGGCGGCGTACTCCCATTCGGCCTCGGTCGGCAGTCGGCGTCCCGCCCACTGCGCGTACGCCGCGGCGTCGACGTAGGAGACCTGCACGACGGGATGGTCGAGCCGGTCGTCGATCGTGCTGCCCGGCCCAAACGGCTGCCGCCACGACGCAGCGGGCACCCAGTCCCACCACTGCCGCCAATCCCGTAGGTCGACCGGGCCGGCTGTCGGCCGGAAGGTCAGTGCCCCGGGGACCAGGTCTGCTCGAGCCACTCCGGGATACAGCGTCGGGTCCAGTGGCCGTTCGGCAACCGTGACGTATCCGGTCGCCTCGACGAAGGCGGCATACTGCGCGTTGGTCACCGGGTACCGCTCGACGGCGAAGCGGCCGACCGTGGCCGTGTGGGCCGGCATCTCCTCGGGGTAGAAGGCCGTAGCACCCATCGTGAACGCCCCGCCCGGCAGCTCGATCAGCTCCGTCAGCATGGCGTCCAGGGTAGGCGGATCACCAGGCCGTCGGCCGAACGGCGTGGTGGGCGGCCCCCCGATCGCCGTTAGTCCTTCGAGAAGGCTTGCGCCAGTTCGCGTTCGACGTCCAGATAGGGTGTGCCGGACACGTCGACGACGACCTTGGCGATGGTGCCACCGGTGAAGGGGTACGGCGCGCGGTAGCTGCGCGAGACCGCCTGACCGGTGTTGCGGCCGACGGCGACGCCGCCTCCCGCGAGCCCGAACGTACCGGGGTGGGTCCGCACCCCCGCCCTGGTGGCGACGGCGCCACCGTCGACGAAGAGCGAGACCTCGCCCAGCGGCGTGTGACTGCCCGCCACGGTGCCCGACCTGTCGTACCGGACGCCGAGGAGGTGGCGGCCCACCGGCACCGGATCCGGTGCCGACACCATCTGTTCGTCCTCGCCCATGAAGTTGTAGACGTAGTGCAACCGGCCGTCCTGCACGAACAACACGTGGCCGCCGTGCCCGGCCCCCTGTTTGAATAGCACCCCCTGCACGTCGCTGGAGTCGACGGTGACCTCGGCCAGCACCGAGAAGGATTGTCCGCGCGGCTCGACCATCGCGCCCATGCCCACCTCCGCGGTGCCCGGGTAGTAGGTGAAGGTCGTGCGATCTGCGGACAGGTACGGCCGCCAGCGCGTCAGCGTCTCCAGCAGGTTGAGGTCGGCCAACGGAAGTCCGTTGTACTTCGCTGCTTCGGCGAACCAGAGCGCCTTGAGTTCCTCGAGCTTGTCGGGTCTCTCGGCTGCCAAGTCGTGACACTGGCTGCGGTCGGCCGCGATGTGGAAGAGCTCCCAGCGGTCGTCGGAGAAGTGCGACCAGCCCGCGGGACTCGCGGCGTGCACGGTGTTGGCGAACCAGCCGTCGTGCCAGATACCGCGGGTGCCGAGCATCGCGTAGAACTGCGTCGTCTTCGCGGTCTGGGCGTTGGCGTCGAACAGCGCGGCCGTGAAGCTGACCCCGTCGAGTGGCTTCTGTGCGATGCCGCCGACCTCGTCGGGCGCCGTGATGCCCAGCAGCTCGTAGATGGTCGGCGTGACGTCGCAGACGTTCACGTAGTTGTCGCGCACTTCGCCGTGAGCGTCGATTCCGTTGGGCCAGCTGATGATTGCAGTGTCGGCGATACCGCCCTCGTGCGAGGCATAGCGCTTGAACAACTTGTATGGCGTGTTGAACGCCATCGCCCACCCGATCGGATAGTGGTTGTAGGTCTCGGGACCGCCGAGGTGGTCGTAGAGCCGCATGCTCTCCTCGACGGTGTCGATGTAGCCGTTGAAGAACTTCACCTCGTTGACCGATCCGTTCGGTCCGCCCTCACCGCTGGCGCCGTTGTCGGAGATGACGACGATGATGGTGTCGTCCAGCTGGCCTGACTCGTCGAGATAGTCCAGGATTCGACCGATCTGGGCGTCCGTGTAGGACAGGAAGCCGGCGAACACCTCGGCCATCCGGCTGAACAGCCGCTTCTCTTCGTCGGTGAGCGTGTCCCATGGCCGGACGGTGTCCTGGTACGGCCAGGCCTCCCCGTTCGGTCCCGTGACGTCGAGATACGGGTTGACCGGCGACAAGTCGGTGTCCGGGGGCACGATGCCGAGCCGCTTCTGGTTCTCCAGCACGATGGAGCGATAGGCCTCGTAGCCCATGTCGAAGCGGCCGGCGTACCTGTCGGCCCACTCGGTGAAGACGTGGTGCGGAGCGTGCCCGGCACCGGGACACACATAGCTGAACCACGGCTTGTCGGGCGCGATCACCTTCGAGTCGCGGATGAATTCGATCGTCTTGTCGGCGAGGTCCTTCGACAGGTGGTAGCCCTCCTCGGGGGTGGCGGGCGGCGCGACGGGATGGTTGTCGTAGACCAGCTCCGGATACCACTGGTCGGTCTCGCCGCCCATGAAGCCGTAGAAGCGCTCGAATCCGCGGCTGAGGGGCCAATGCCGTTTGGTGGCAGCGAGATTGGATTCCTCGAGCGGCGTGAGGTGCCACTTGCCGACGCAGTAGGTGTTGTAGCCCCGCTCGGACAACACCTCCGAGAGCAGCGCGGTGTCCCTCGGGATGCGGCCGTTGCAATTGGGGAAGCCGTCGGTGAACTCCTCGATGGTCGCCATGCCCACGGTGGTGGCGTTGCGGCCGGTGAGCAGCGAGGCCCGGGTCGGCGAACACAGCGCGGTGGTGTGGAACTGCGACAGGCGCACGCCGCGTTCGGCGATGCGGCTCATCGCCGGCATGTCGACGAGGCCGCCGAAGCAGTCCCACGTCGCGATGCCGGTGTCATCCCACACCAGGTAGAGGACGTTGGGGGAGCCGGGCGGCGCCACGGGCGCCTGGTAGGGACCCCAGTCCGGCTCGGAGTCGCGGATGTCCAGTTCGATCCTGCCAGTGAATTCCGTCATCGCGCCTCATCCGCATCGGTTCGTCGCCAGCGTCATGCCGGCGATCGCCCGGACACTACACCCGCGGTTCGCGCGAGGAGCCGGGAATTGACCAGGACGTCAGCTGACGTCGGCACCCATCCTATGAAGTTGCTGTGCAACGACATTCAGGCCATCGGGCGCTAGCGGACGTTGCCCTCGGTAGACCGCGAGGAGTGACGGTCACCGTTGCGCGTCATCCCGTTGTGGCCGTGATTGTGGCCGGCGTCCGGGGGGCGGTGATCGGCGGCGCCGGGCTTGCGGTGGATCCGCCGCCTCCTCCGGGCCTTGGTCTCGTACATGGCGGAGTCCGCATCGCGCAGGATTTCGATGGCGCTGCGCCGATCGTCCGGTGCCACCACGGTGACACCGATGCTGCCCTGGGTGCGCACGGTCGCCGCCCCGAGCGTCATCGGCTCGGAGAGGTTGTGTTCGAGTCGTCGAACGAACGACGCCAACTCGGCAGGTCCGACGTCGCCGGCGACAAGGGCGACGAACTCGTCTCCCCCTAGTCGGCCGACGAGGTCGTTGGGCCCTACTGACGACTGAAGACAATGGGCCACGCTCTGCAACAGCTCGTCACCCGAGTCGTGGCCAAGCGAGTCGTTGATGGACTTCAGGTTGTCAAGATCGATGAACAGCACCGCGCCCAGGCGGTGCTCGCCGTGCGCCCGGAGCGACTCGGCGATGTGGTTCAGGACGGCGGCGCGGTTCGGTAGGCCGGTGAGAGCGTCGTGGGTCGCCCGGTGCGTGAGCCGCTCCCGCGCCACCTGTTCAGCGGTGATGTCGGAGAACGACACCAGGATCGCCGTGCCGTACCGGTCGTCGCTGTCGAGCGGTCGGCAACTCATTCGCAGCCAGGTCCGTCGGTCGTCGGCACGGTCGATGCCAACGACGAAACCCTGGAAGGGCTTTCCCGAACGCAGCGTCTGCGCGACGGGATGATCACGCGGGTCGATGGGATGGCGGGCGGCGTCGTACGTCGGGATGGCGTGCACGGCGCGTCCGTCGCCGCCGACGAGCTGTGCGGCAGACATTCCGAGGATGCGCTCGGCCGCGGGATTGACCGAGGTCACTCGCCCCGACCCGTCGACGACGAGGATGCCTTCCTCGAGGGAATTCACGATTCGGCGCAGAAGCCGTTCGGCGCCATGAGATTTCGTCTCGTCGGTGCACACCAGCGCGAAGCCCGTGTCCAAGGTGGCCACCGATACCCGGATGATCAAGGGTTGACCGTCGGCGCTGTGGTGGGTGGCGAGCGCCACGCCCCCGCCCGCGACGATGGCGGCCGGTTCCAGCGCCGCCCCGACGGCGGCCCCGATCGGCATCGCCAGGGCACTCGACGCCGGACGCTGGTAGATGACCTCCGCGGCGCGATTCCACTTGGTCACCAGACCGGTCACCGTCGTCGCGATGATGGCGACGTCGACCCTGTCGACCAGCGCGGCCTGATAGCGCAGGCTTCGTTGCGCCGTGCGGACGAAGGTGAGATCGCGGAAGGTGACGTGATACGCCGGCGCCCCGGCCCACGTCGTCAATGCCGTGATTTCCTCCACGTCGAGTGTCGTGCCGTCCAGACGCACCAGCACGCCCTCCGATGGGCGGGTGACGTCGCCCTCGGTGCGCAGCGCCGTCATCCGGGTCAGCACCGACTCGATCGAGTCGGGATGGAGGAATTCCGCGAAGGGATGGCCACGCACCTGATCGGCGTACTGCGCCCCGATCCACCGGATCGCGGTCAGGTTGGCGTAGACGACCCGGCCGTCCCGGTGCACGACGATTCCGTCCGGGCTGTGCTCGACCAGCCGGCGAAACGATGTCTCGTCGCCGTAAGCAGGCCCACGGACACCGTGGGCGTCACGGCGGGATGCTCCGTCGTAATGCGCGCTGCTGTCGGACTGGACCATCGGAGTCACGTGTCCGGATCGTCGCCATGGAGTCGTTGCATCACGGCACCCGGCGCAACAGTGCAGAGGCGGCCGCGGTCACGACGGTGCGGTCGTGAGTGACGAGGAACTCGAATCGACGCTCTTCGTCGGCTGCCACGTCCTGACCGCTGCACTCGCGCGCGATCAGGGCGGCAGCCGTATGCGGGCCGAGGGTGACGACCGCCCACTGAGCACACAGTGGATCGGCCGGAGTCAGCGCGACCATCCGCACCCCCGCCGGCCGGTGGGAATTCAGCTCCCTGCCGAACACTGCTACCAGCGGCGAGACCGCGGCCAGGGCGGCATAGCGGTCGCGGGTCGACGCTCCGAATGACCGGCCCGACTGGAGCGCCGTCAGGACCATCGGAGTGTCCTTGGTGTTGAGGGCCTGGTCTTCGAGGTGTCGCGAGATCGCGGCCAGGGTTCCCTTGCGGGCCGTCCGAACGGCGGGGTCGGCGGCGACCACGTCGAACGGGGTGTCGAAGTGCACGGGCTGGCCGTCGGGGACGGGGGGAGGTGACCACGCGGCGGTCGGGGTATGCGGCGGCAGCGGTTCCGGCCTGCCGAACAGGAAGCCCTGACCTAGCGTCGCCCCCCAGGCGAGAGCCTGCTCGAAGTGCGCGGTCGTCTCGATTCCCTCGGCGATGATCAGCGTTCCGCGGCGTTCGCGGTGAGCCATGATCGCCGCGCCGGTCCTTGCGGTGTCGACGTTGGGCCGGTCCTGAATCAGGTTGTTGGCCAGTTTGATCACCTCCGGACACACGATGTCCAAGAGCGCCAACGATTCCGGGTTGGCGCCGACGTCGTCGAGCGCGATGGCGATCCCGTCGGCGCGAAGTGCGGCGACCTTGCGCAGCAGCGTTGGCAGGTGGCCGAGCAGATTGCGCTCGGTGAGCTCGAAGACCAACTCGAACCGGTCGTGGCCGCGCTTCAGGATCTCGCTGTCGGCCGTGCCCGTGTAGTCGCTCGCCGGTTCGGAGTTCACTCCCAAGAGCGCGCCCTTGGCCAAGCCACCGCGAAGAGCGCCGTCGACGGCCTTGTCGATGCACAGCCTGTCGAGTTCGGTGACCTGATCGGTGGCCGCGGCGTAGGCGAAGACCGATTGCGGGCCGAGGTGCGGTTGGTTGGGCCACCGGGCCAGTGCCTCGAAGCCGACAGTGGCGCCGGAGGGGAGCGACACGATCGGCTGGAAGACTGGCGACACGCCCTCGCCCGTGACGGCGTCATCGAGGTCGGAGTGCCTCCCGTTCACTTCCCACTGCACCCCGCTGCCGCTCACTAGCGACCCGCCTTCCCTACGACTCGTGCAGCGGCAGGCACATCGCTCCCGGCCGGCGACACGAACAGTTCACGAGGCTGACAGTTAACCTCTCGGACCCACGCGTAAGGGCATCATAACGGTCGCTAGGCATTTGCAGCGTAACCGCGACCCGTTGCCTGTCACCCCATCGACTGAAATCATCGCACTGTGAAACGTGCCCAACCATCGACTAGCGTTTGCCGAGTTCGTGTTTGCAAATAGCCGCGTCTAGCTTAGCCGCAACGGATGGGGAAGTCAGCAACGCCAAGGATGCCGGCGACTTAGTCGGCTCAGGTAGGTGCCAGCACTCGGTAGAGCCGCCATTTCGGCTGACTGTCTCCGTCGTTCGGAATCTCGAGCTCCAGGGTCGCGATGTCGGCACCCGTGTCGTAAAGCGTTGGGTATCGGACGTTCAGGGCGTCGGACAAGCCGCGCCCGGTTGGCGGAACCGCCAGAAGGTACCGAACGCCATTGTTCTGGGGATCGTTGAGCAGCGTCACGAAGTCCGGGTCGGAGGGAACGACGAACGTCGCCGGCTGAGTTGACGCGGCGGTGACTGCGAATCCGTATACGGTGTCGGTGATAATCGAGCTCGCGGGGAGACGAAGGTCCTCCAGGTATCGGGCGATCCGGCGTTCGGTGGAGAATGACGCGGCGATCGCGTGTTCAATCGCCTTGCGGCCGCTGACGTTGTTCGGTTCAGGCGCCAGCACCGCACCGAGCGCGTACTCCTGCGGAGCGTACTTCGGCTGCCCCATTCCCCACGCCGTTGCGGGCACGGCGACTGCGAAGGCCAGCGCTGCCGGCGCGTACGCCAGCCACGAGTGTCGGCGGTGTCGCGGCGGACGTTCGAGCGGATGCGCGGGGGCGTATCTGCCTCGTCTTTTTGCGGGCGCCAGGGTTCCTTCTGGAACGGCCAGCATGGCCAGGCACGCCGACAGCGGAATGGCGACGATGTAGAACCGGAGGAATGGGAACGTCGAACCCGTGGCGTAGCTGAGGGCTTGAAAGGCCAGCGCCGCGCCGTACAACATGATGGGCACCAGCAGGACCGACCAGTTGGAGCGACGAAACCTGCGGTACCCACACACCACGGAGATGGGCACGAGGGTGGGTGCCAGAAGCATGATGCAGACGACCGCGAAGGTCAGGCCTTCGGTGAAGGTGACCGAAGGCTGGCCGGATTGGGCCAGGATCCGAGCGTTGCCGTACTGGGACGTGAATTGGGCGAACGCCTGGCCAGTGATGAGCCAGCTGGCAGCCGCCCAGCCGACGAATGCCAACACGCCTGGCGCGCTGACCAACAAGGTATCCAGGACCGCTCGTCGCAACCGCGGAGCGGGTCGAGCCCGCACGAAGGTGGTCACACCGACGAGCACACCCGCCGCGGCGACGCAGGCGAACGCGTCGTAGCGGGTGAGGTAGGCCAACCCCATGGCGATGCCGCCCGCTGCGACGAGGTGATGGACGTCGTCGTCGACCATCCACATGATGAGCCTTCTGACCGCCCAGGAGATGAAGAAGATGAACGGCGCTTCGCTCATCCCATTCGCGCCGTAGAAGACGATCATCGGGTTGAGCGCGAACAGCGCCGTGATGGCCAGGACGTAGCCTCGCGGGAGTCCTCGGTCGGTCCCCATTCCCATGATTTGAACGACGCCACCGGCCATGAATGCGGCGGAGACGATGGTTCCGGAGAAGGCACGGGCGGTCAGCTCCGGCCACAGCGGGCTCAATAGCACGGCGGGGATCTGCATCATCGCCGTAAGGGGCGTGAAGATGAAGCCAATCGCCGCCAGGTGCGGATCGCGACTGAACAGCGCACCCTGAGCGGCCGAGACCCGGGACAGGGAGTCGCCGAGGATGAAGCCCTCGTGCACCTCGAGCCAGTATCCAACCGCGAGATAGACCAGCGCCGCCACCCCGTAGACCGTGACCTTGAGTCGGCGATCGGCCCCGGGCACCTCCGCCGTCACGCGACTTCCGGCCTCGGCTCGTCGTCAACGCTGGGGCGCTGTGCGAGCCCGTGAAATGTCTTCTCCCAGTATGAAGGATTGCGAATCAGCTGATAACAGCCCTTGGCTGCGGCGACGCTCATCATCACCCAGAACAGGGGCACGGTCAGCGCCGGAACCAAGAGGTCCGACCGGTCGTCTTCGCGTATTGCGATCAGGTTCATGTACAACGTCGCCGTGTTGCCGAGGATGAGTGCGATCAGTGCGGGAAAGTAGATGATCGGCGGGAACACCGCACCGACGACCGCAGGCTGCCCGAGAAACCAGACAAGGGTAATCAACCAGAAGAGCAGGTTGAGCACCGCGATGATGGGCGTGCCAGCCAGTACCAGGTTGAACCGAACGAAGCTACGAAACCCGATGGTGCGCAGCAGCTGTCGCGGTCGACGAATGTGCACCAGCCATGTTTGCAGGTAGCCCTTGTACCAGCGCGACCGCTGCCGGATCCAGTTGATCGGGTCACTGTTGGCTTCCTCCAAGGTCTCCGAATCGACGACGGCGGTGCGGTAGCCGGAGGCGGCGATGCGCAGGCCGAGGTCGGCATCCTCGGTGACGTTGAACGGGTCCCACGCTCCGATCTCGTCCAGCACTGCCTTGCGAAGGTGGTTCGACGTGCCTCCTAGAGGGATTGGCGACGTCGTGCGCATCATGCCCGGCAGCAGGTAGCCGAACCACAACCCGTACTCGGCGGTGAACCAGCCGGTCAGCAGGTTCTGCAGCCCGTTGTGGTAGCTCAGCTTGGCCTGAACGCAGGCGACGTCATCCGGTAGCCGGTCGAACGTGACGACCACACGTCGCAACTGCAGCGGCTCGGGTAGGTCCTCGGCGTCGTAGATCGTGACGATCTCACCGGTCGAGAAGTGCAGTCCGTAATTGCATGCCTTTGGCTTCGTGCGCGGCTCGGCGGGGGGCACCAGCACGATGGTGATGCTTTCCGACGCAGCGCAGGCCTTCGCGGCGCTGACCGTCACGTCATCGTCAGCTTCCAGGAGCAGCAGTATCTCTAACTTCTCGGTCGGATACTCCAGCCGAGCCATTGCGCCGATCAGGTCACCGACCACTTCTGGCTCGTTGTAGGCGGGCACCAGAATGGTGTAGCGCGGCAGATCGGCGTCCGGAATCGCGCGCGCCTCCTCGTCGGTGACGACGATGGGTCGTGATGCCAGGCCCTCCCGGAAGATCAAGACTCGGTCGAGCATGGTCAGCACGTAGCCGAGGGTGCAGATGCCGATCAGGGCAACCGCAGTCGGCATCGGCTCGATCATCACGCAGCCGACCGTGATCGTCAGCAGTGCCCACAGCACCGGCCGTTGCCACCCAACCAGAGGTGTCGACGCCGAGTTGAGCGGATCGTCCTCCCGCAGACCGTTGATGGCCCGGTATAGCGCCACCTCGTCTTCGAGCCCCGAGGACATTTTCGGCGTCGAGCGATCCAACTCGGCGTTCATCCCGACTTCTCCTTCGAAAACGCTTGAGCCGCAACGAGATCGCGACCAAACCGGGTGAGCAGGTCAGCGTCCTTGAACGACGGTTCGCGGTCGGTGTCGGCAGCGTTGCCCCGCAGCAGGATGGTGAACAGTGTTCCCAGCGTCGGGACCACGCCGCCGGAGGGCTCGGGAAACGGAGCGCCCTGATCGTGGTTGTCGACCGCGAAGATGAGGACACGCTGACCCATGTCCTGGTCGCCGAGGGTGAACTGCAGCGCGTTCCACGTCACTAGCAGATTGTCGTCGACGACCGAGACCAACGCGCCTGTCACGCCCGACCCGAGGTCAGCGAATCTGGGCGCACTGAGCCGGGCGCCCGACACGTCGTAGAGGACGCGCGCGGGATAGACGTTGAACGAGAACGGTCGTCGGCTCGTCACGCTGTCCACTACGACCGTTCGCTGCCGACCAAGCCGATCCCATCTGGGGTTCACCTTGTCGGCGGTGATCTGCTGGCGGATGAGGTCGGCGCCGCCGCCATACAACCGGTGGACCCAGCCGTACGTGCGCTCCCCGGCGGCGTGCCAACCGCTGGGCACTACCAGCGGCTGGCCCTGGCGCAGTGCACCGGCGATGACTGGGGTTACCGGCGATATTCCTACTCCTGCGGGGAGCGGCACCAAGGCGAGCACGATTCCGACGACCACCACGACCGGCACACCAGCCCAGACCTGACGCGCCGCGAGCGGCTCGACCTTGCGATCCAGCAAACGTTTGGGCGCGCCTCGCCGAGCAAGGAGGAAGAAGCCACCTCCGACAACGCACATCGCGCTTACTGCGGGAATCAGTTGGAAGGCGAGCAGTGGCGCAGTGTAGAGGAAATTGGTCATCAGGATCAGGATCAGGCCACCGAACGCCCACGACACCAGCGATCCGATCACCCCGCGGCGAAATGTTCGTCCTAGTGCGATGCCGGTCCCGACCGCAGAGATGAGCAGCGAGGCCGCACCGGCGGCCACCCGTCCACCACCCAACAAGATGACGATGAGGTAGTACGGCAGCGGAAAGGTCAGCGCCAGCACCATGCCCCACACCCATGCGAAGCGGGCAACTGGACGCAACCCAAACAGCACGATGCTCGCGCTCAGTACGAAGAGCCACATGGCCACGAGATCCAGTCGCAACAGGTGGTAGTAGAGCGCGTAGCGTGCGAGCAACACCCCCTGAATCAGGAGCGCGAGCACCAAGCCCATCGTTCCGACGATCACGTCGGTTTGGCGGTCGTGAATCGGCAGCTCGGTCCGTTGCCAGCGAGAGACGCCGAGGGCCACCAGAGTTCCGACGACGACCACAGCCCAAACGAAACCCCCGAGTCCACCACCGCGGGTGGTCTGCACCAGGCTCGCGACGCTTGCGCGGAAGGCGAGAACCGCCATCGTCGCGATGAAGCCCCACCTCAGTGGTAGGCGGTAGCCAGGATGCAGGCCGTGGAACCAGTCGGGCAGGCTCTGCCGCGATGCTGGTGCCTTGGCGTTGGCGGTCGCCGTCATGTCAGCTGCTCGGGGCCGTCCGCCGGGAGCGCCACCAGATCAATCCGGCGCCGACGAGGACGGCGGCGACGACGCCCGCACCGAGCCACCAGTAGGGCTGGCTCTCACGTTCGTCGACCGGCACCTCTGGAGATGCGGAAGCGTCTGAGCCGTACGTCACTGGATCCCGGCCAGCCGGCGCGAGAACTGCAGTTCCATTGAGCTGGGACCAACGCAGTGGGTCGGCACCCAGCCAGTCCAACACGGCGTCAATCTGTTCGGGAGCTCCGTTCGATGTCGCAATCAGCAGTGGTCGCCGACCGTCGAGCACTGTCTGCAGCGAGCCGAAGCGCTGGCCCGGCTTCAAGGTCAGGGTGGTCTTGTCGGAGCCGTCGATCGCGGCGACCTTGAGCTGGCCGGCGACGTCGGCGCTGACCGGCAGGGTGATCGATGGGTCAGACCAGCCGTCGGCGGCAATGAGGACGGCGGGATTGGGCGAGTCGATGGCCTCTTGCAACGGCTTCACCGCGACGTCCATCGGCAGGGCGCTCATTCTCTGCAGCCCCACCAGGATCGACAGCGCGCGACGGGTGTCCGCGAAGGTGTCTCGGCCCAGTCCGATCTCCATGCGGGGCATCAAAGCCTGTGGCATAGACTGCATTCCGGCGGGCAGCGGCGGATCGGCACGGCTGCTTTCGACCGGGCTGTCCCCGTCGATGGTCAACGAAATCGGTTGAAACTCGCCGCATCGCCCGGTGTTTCCGGCGATGTCGATTCGGACACCCAGGTTGGTGTATCGCTGCAGAAGCCGATCGGGGATTGCCACCCAGCGGTCGATCACGCCGGAATTGTCGGTGGTCCAATGGTCGATCGTGTCACCGTTTACGACGGCCACCACGCTGCCGCTGACACTGGATGGCAACGGCGTGTACGAGCCACGCAGGTGGACCCGCACGTCTTGGGCCGAGCGACCCAACCTCGTTTGGTCCAGCGCGATCGAGACTTGGGGATTCAGCGCAGTCGCGGTGACCCCGGGCTGGCCCAAAGCTCGAATCGTCGTCACGTCGGGGGGTAGTTGGGGCATTGATCTCAGCGGACCCACCACGGCATCGGAGCTCACAGCCAGCCCGGCCACATTGCTCGACAACAACCGTGCCTGATTGACGAGCTGATTCGTCGGGCCGCTGATCAATAGCCAGGGGACACCGCTTGCTCCACGGAGTCCGACGGCAGCCTCGGGAGCCTCACGAATGATGACCTGGCGCTCCATCGGTGACGGCGACTCGGGGACGTCGGTCTGACCGTCGGCCAGCGACACCAGCGCGATCTCCGGGTTCTGCTTGCCGTAGCGAGCAACCACGGCGGTCGCCAGCCGGATCGCCGCCTCGGATTCGACGTTCGTAGGCGCGGCCGCGGTGTAGACCGTCAGCTTGCGTAGGACCGGCGGAAGGAACTCGGCAACCGTTGCAGGCGGAGTTTGTAGGCCCTCATAGCGAATTGCGGCCCTGGTGAGCCTCAGCGGATTCGTCGGTTCCAGACAATTTCCCTCGACCGGCACGAGGTTGCTGCGTATTGTCAGACTGGCCGCATTGTTGACGACTTTCACGCCCGTGATCGGCACGACTATGGGTAGCTGGTCGCCACCCGGCAGAGGGACCCGAGACACCGTTCTGTCATCCTGCGTAACGTTGATTGAACCGATGCGAGCGTTGATCGGCACCTCGACAGTTGCAGTCAATTCAACTGGTGAAAGGCCTGGCGGCACGGGAATCACCAGCGTCTCGGTGCCCTGAGTGCCGTACAAGGTAAGGGTCGAGTTCGCCCCGAGGTCCTGAAGTCCGAGGACCAGCGACGAATCCAATGTTTCGCCTACATCGGGTGCCGCCAGCCCAGTGGTGGACGGCGACACGCCAATTGCCATTGCGGCCAAGACAATTGCGGCGACGACCCGCATTCCGGCGAATGCGACACGCGACATGGGCAAATATTAAACAGCCAACGCATCGGCCCAATGTCGAATGAAGATATTCATCGCAAACGCAAACGCCCGGTCCATGGTGATGGACCGGGCGCGTCGCGAAGCGTTCGGGTGCTACTTGGCCCGCTCGAGGACCTCGACGAGGCGCCAGCGCTTCGTCGCCGAGAGCGGGCGCGTCTCCATCAGCGACACACGGTCGCCGACGCCTGCGGTCCCGTTCTCGTCATGCGCCTTGACCTTGGTCGTGGTGCGAATGATCTTGCCGTAAAGCGGGTGCTTCGAGCGATTCTCCAGTTCGACCACGATGGTCTTCTGCATCTTGTCGCTCACCACGTAGCCGATGCGCGTCTTGCGCTGTCCGCGTGGCTTTTCGGTACGGGCGGTGTGACTGGCGCCGCCGACCGGGGTGGCCGCGCCTTCAGTGTTGTCTGCCATTTACGAATCCTCACCAACGGGTCCGGAGGCCAGACCCAACTCACGTTCACGAAGCACGGTGTAGACGCGTGCAATTTCCTGCCGCACGACGCGCAGCCGCCGGTTGTTGGCCAGCTGGCCGGTCGCGGTCTGGAATCGAAGGTTGAACAGCTCTTCCTTCGATTCGCGCACCCGGGCGGCGAGCTCGTCGTCGGTCAACTCGCGCAGTTCGCCTGGCGAAACTCCAGCTGCCATCAGAACTGCTCCTCTCGGGTGATGATGCGTGCCTTGATCGGCAGCTTGTGGATGGCGCGGGTCAGCGCTTCCTTGGCCACCTTCTCGTCCGGGTAGCTGATCTCGAAGAGCACGCGACCCGGCTTGACGTTGGCGACCCACCACTCCGGCGAACCCTTGCCAGAACCCATGCGGGTTTCGGCCGGCTTCTTGGTCAGCGGGCGGTCCGGGAAGATGTTGATCCAAACCTTGCCGCCACGCTTGATGTGCCGGTTGATGGCGATACGAGCGGACTCGATCTGCCGGTTGGTGACGTACGCGTGCTCCAGTGCCTGGATGCCGTAGTCGCCGAAGCTCACCACCGTGCCGCCGCTGGCGATGCCACGCTGCCGCGGGTGGTGTTGC
The DNA here is from genome assembly GCA_963846985.1 of uncultured Actinomycetota bacterium. Taxonomy (GTDB): domain Bacteria; phylum Actinomycetota; class Actinomycetes; order Mycobacteriales; family Mycobacteriaceae; genus Mycobacterium. The sequence goes on along the minus strand of CAWJYC010000017.1, from coordinate 1,107 downwards.
TTGCGGTGCTTGACCTTGCGGGGAATCAACATGGTTTAGCTCTCCGTGTTCTCTGCCGCTCCGGTGGCCACGACGGCCTCGGGTGCGGCCGACGTGTCGGCGTTCGCCGGAGTTTCGGTGACTGGCGTCTCTTCGCTCGCAGCGCGACCCGCTTCGGTGCTCGTCGCCGTGGTGCCCGACGCGCCACTGCGGCGAGGGCGGGTGCCCGCGGGACGATCACGACGCGGGCGCTCTGCGCCTGCCGCGGCCGGGGCGGCCAGCTCGCGCTTGCCGCCGACGACGTCGCCCTTGTAGATCCACACCTTCACACCGATCCGGCCGAAGGTGGTCTTGGCCTCGTAGAGGCCGTAGTCGATGTCGGCACGCAGCGTGTGCAGCGGCACCCGACCCTCGCGGTAGAACTCCGAGCGGCTCATCTCCGCGCCGCCGAGGCGACCCGAGCACTGCACGCGGATGCCCTTGACGTTCGGCTGACGCATGGCCGACTGAATCGCCTTGCGCATGGCGCGACGGAAGGCGACGCGGTTGCTCAGCTGCTCGGCGACGCCCTGGGCGACCAGCTGGGCAACCGACTCGGGGCTCTTCACCTCGAGGATGTTCAGCTGCACCTGCTTGCCCGTCAACTTCTCCAGCGTGCCTCGGATGCTGTCGGCTGCCGCGCCGCGGCGACCGATCACGATGCCGGGGCGCGCGGTGTGGATGTCGACGCGAACCCGGTCACGGGTCCGCTCGATCTCAACCTTGGCGACACCGGCGCGCTCCAGTTCGACGTTGCGCTCACCGGGGATCACGAACGGCGCGAACAGCCGACGCCGGATCGCGACGTCTTCCTTCACGTAGTCCGAGTACTGCTTGTCGGCGTACCAGCGGGACTTCCAGTCGGTCGTGATGCCGAGGCGGAAGCCGTGGGGGTTGATCTTCTGGCCCACTACTCCGAGCCTCCCTTCGAATCAGAAGTCTCGGTGACTTTTTCGGGTGCCGCCTTGGTGGCAGGCGCCTTCTTGGCGGGAGCCTTGGCGGCTGCCTTGCTGCCCTGTGCCCGCCGGGCCCGTGCGGACGACGCCGAGGCAGAGCCCCGGGCGCCGCGCTCGGAGCGGCTCGGCCGGC
>CAWJYC010000016.1:0-167252 GCA_963846985.1 uncultured Actinomycetota bacterium | reverse complement strand
TGAGCGCTTGGCGGGCGACGTCGACCGAGCCCATGTAGATCACGCACGTCATACCGAGCAGCGCACATGCCGTGGCGGTGGCCACGCCGTGTTGACCGGCGCCGGTTTCGGCAATGATGCGGGTCTTGCCCATCTGCTTGGCGAGCAGTCCCTGCCCGAGGGCATTGTTGATCTTGTGGGAACCCGTGTGGTTCAGGTCTTCTCGCTTGAGGAATATCCGGGCGCCGCCCGCATGCTCACTGAGCCGCTTCGCCTCGTAGAGCGGCGACGGCCGGCCGGTGTAGTGGCGCTGCAGGCGGTCGAGCTCGTCGAGGAAGGCCTGATCCGTCCGGACCTTCTCGTAAGCGGACGTGACCTCCTCGATGACCGCCATGAGGGCCTCGGGAACCAGCCGCCCGCCGTAGGTGCCGAAGTGGCCCTTGGCGTCCGGTTCGTGCGTCGATGGCTCGGCAACCGCTGCGCTGGAACGCGGCAGCTCTAGGCCTGCGTAATCGCCCACTGTCTCAGCGCGACGGTTTCGGGCAGGACGGGTGTGTTCCTGCGGTGACCAGATCGGCAACGGCGCTTCGCGGATCACCACTGGTGACCAGTCCCTCGCCGACGAGGACCGCGTCGGCCCCCGCGCCGGCGTAGGCCAGCAGATCCGCGGTGCCGCGGACTCCCGACTCGGCGATGCGGATGACCTTGGACGGCAGGCCCGGCGCGATGCGGGCGAAGCAGTCCCGGTCGACTTCGAGGGTCTTGAGATCGCGTGCGTTGACGCCGATTACGCGTGCCCCGGCCTGCAGCGCGCGGTCGGCCTCCTCCTCGGTGTGGACCTCGACGAGGGCGGTCATGCCAAGCGACTCCGTGCGGTCGAGCATCGATTCCAAGGCCGACTGCTCCAAGGCCGCGACGATCAGCAGCACCATGTCGGCACCGTGGGCGCGCGCCTCGTGAATTTGGTAGGGACCGATGATGAAGTCCTTGCGCAGCACGGGAATCGTCACCGCGGCGCGCACGGCATCGAGGTCGTCGAGCGAACCGTTGAACCGACGCTCCTCGGTGAGGACGCTGATGACCCTGGCCCCGCCGTCCTGGTAGGCCTTGGCCAGCTTCGCCGGATCCGAGATGGGGGCGAGTTCTCCGCGCGACGGGCTGGCGCGTTTGACCTCTGCGATGACGCCGATGCCGTCCGCGGCGAGGGCCGCCAGAACGTCCAGCGCGGGCCGAGCGTCCTTCGCCTTCTGCTTGATGTCGGAGAAGCTGACGGCGGCCTCGCGAGCGGCCACGTCGGTGCGCACTCCCTCGATGATCGAGTCGAGCACGGTCCCCGAACTCATTAGCCGCCGATCCCCTTCACGCGCTCTGGAATGTCCCAGATCTACTTTCCACCGAAGGGTAGTCGCCAGCGCCGCACGGGCTGTCACCGCCCCTCGTTGTCCTTCAGCGTCGGGTCGCGCCCCTCGTCGAGGGCATCCCAGATCATCCGTTCGGACATTCCCTCCTCGGGGTTCTCGTGCCGCGCAGCCTCCCGCTTCGCCGCCGGTGCCAGGTACTTGCCCGAACCCGTCGCGCCGTCCGATCGCCCCTTGGCGGCCGCCCGCACCAGCAGCACGGCCCCCGCCAGCGCGCACCCGGCGGCCACCAGCGTCAGCACCGCCCCGCCGTAGTGGCGCTGGGTGGCCTTCAGCGCGGTCAGGGGAACCTGCGCCAAGTCCGCGGCCCGCACCCCGACGTCGCGAACCACCCACAGCCCGATTCCCAGGTAGCCCATTCCGACCGTCGCGACCGCGACGAGGACGCCGACGAGCCGCAGCACCCAGCCGCGCACCGCCAGTGCCGCGATGGCCGCTGCCACCGCGACCAGCGCCAGTGGGATCAGGGCCGCCGACCACGAGGCACCGTTCAACGTCGTCGACTTCGGTTGTCCGAGGCCGTCGAACGAGGTCACGTCCACCCACGCCATTCGCGAGGCCGCCCACAGCAGGAGCGCGGATCCGACCAGCAGCAGCTGTGCGACGCGGGTCATGGCCGCGGTTCGGTCAGCGTCTCGGCGGCCGCGATCGCGTTGAGCACCGCCCGCGCCTTGTTGGCCGCCTCGTCGTACTCGTAGGGCCCGTTGGAATCGGCGACCACGCCGCCGCCGGCCTGAACGTAGGCCGTACCCGCCCGCATGAGAGCCGTCCGGATGGCGATCGCGAAGTCGGCGTTGCCCGCGAAGTCGAGGTAACCGAGCACCCCGCCATACAGCCCGCGACGGGTCTTCTCCACCTCTTCGATCAGCTGCATCGCCCGCACCTTGGGCGCACCGGAGAGCGTCCCCGCCGGAAAGCAGGCCGTCACGGCGTCCAGCGCGGTCTTGCCCTCGGCCAGGTGTCCCGTCACCGTCGACACCAGGTGCATGACGTGGCTGTAGCGCTCGATGTGGCTGTAGTCCTCGACGCGCACCGTGCCCGGTACGCAGACCCGGCCGAGGTCGTTGCGGCCGAGATCCACCAGCATCAGGTGCTCGGCGCGTTCCTTCTCGTCGGAGAGCAGCTCCTTCTCGAGCAGCACGTCCTCCTCCTCGGTGTCACCACGCCAGCGCGTGCCCGCGATCGGGTGGGTGGTCGCCTTTCCGTCGGTGACGGTCACCAGCGCCTCCGGGCTCGAGCCGACGACCGAGAAGTCAAGCTCACCAACGTCATTGGGGACGTTCAGCAGGTACATGTATGGGCTGGGGTTCGTCACGCGAAGCATCCGGTACACGTCGATGGGGTCGGCCGCGGTGTCCATCTCGAAGCGCTGCGACGGGACGACCTGGAACGCCTCCCCGGCCTCGATGTCGCCGACCAGGCGCTCGACGATCGCCGAGTACTCCGCCAGGGAACGCTGCGACCGGTGACTCGGCGCGGGCCTGCTGAACGTGGCCACCGCCGACGGCAACGGCTCGGCCAGCGCGCGCGTCATCACGTCGAGCCGGGCGACTGCGTCGTCGTAGGCCCAGTCGACGCGTTCGTCGGTGCCGTTCCAGTTCACGGCGTTGGCGATCAGCGTGATCGTGCCCTCGTGGTGGTCGACGGCGGCGATGTCGGTGGCGAGCAGGAGCAGCATGTCGGGCAGCAGCAGATCGTCGACCGCGAGTTCGGGGAGCCGCTCCAACCTGCGGACCATGTCATAGGCGAAGAAGCCGACCAAGCCACCTGACAGCGGGGGCAGGCCAGGCAGAGTCGCCGTCGCCAGCACCTCCAGCGTGGTGCGCAACGCGGCCAGCGGATCACCGCCACTGGGCGCCCCCTGCGGGGTGACGCCGAGCCACGCGGCCTCGTCGCCGCGCACCGTCAACGCCGACGGCGCCCCGGCACCGATGAACGACCATCGCGACCAGGACCGACCGTTCTCCGCCGATTCCAGCAGGAACGTTCCCGGCCGGTTCGCGGCGAGCTTGCGGTACGCCGAGAGCGGCGTCTCGCTGTCCGCGAGCACCTTTCGGGTGACGGGAACCACGCGATGCTCGGCGGCCAGCGTCCGGAAGTCCTCCCGGGAGGTGGTGGTGGCGAGGTCGGAGGGTGCGTGCACCGCACAATCCTCCCAGACGCCGAGTCGGGTCCCGGCATTCAGCCAGGTAGCGTGGGCGCCCATGACACCTATCAAGCAGGGTGACCAGGTTGCCGAGTTCGAGTTGCCCGATCAGACGGGCACCGTCCGTAGCCTGACGTCCCTGTTGGCGGACGGCCCGATCGCGCTGTTCTTCTACCCCGCGGCCATGACGCCCGGGTGCACCAAGGAGGCCTGCCACTTCCGCGACCTCGCCTCGGAGTTCGCCTCGGTCGGGGCCAACCGGGTGGGTATCTCGACCGATGCCGTGGACAAGCAGGCGAAGTTCGCCAATCAGCAGAACTTCGACTACCCGCTGCTGTCGGATTCCGACGGCTCGGTCGCCACGCAGTTCGGGGTCAAGCGCGGACTGCTGGGCAAGCTGATGCCGGTCAAGCGCACCACGTTCGTCATCGACACCGACCGCACGGTACTCGACGTGATCGCCAGCGAACTGAGCATGGACACCCACGCGGACAAGGCGCTCGAGGTGCTGCGCGCCCGGTGAAACCCGTTCTGCAACTGGATGACGTGACGTTCCGCCGCGACGGCAAGCAAATCATCGACGGCATCTCGCTGACCGTCAACGAGGGCGAACACTGGGCGTTGCTGGGGCCGAACGGTGCGGGCAAGAGCACGCTGCTCGGCTTCTGCGGCGCCGTCACCTTCCCCAGCTCCGGCGAGGTTCGGGTGCTCGGCGAACGCATGGGCCGAACCGATCTCGCGACGCTGCGCCGCTCCATCGGCCACGTGAATCCACGCCACCGGCTGCAGCATCCGCGCACCGTCCGGGAGGTGGTGCTCACCGGCATCACCGGCACCAACGACCTGCCGCTGCGGTGGACGCCCGGCCCCGACGACCTCGACCGCGTCGACGCCATGATCGACACCGTGGGGCTGACCCGCATCGCCGACGGCGTGTGGCCCACCCTCTCCCAAGGTGAGCGCGGCCGCACTCTCATTGCGCGCGCACTGATCTCGGGCCCACGGCTGCTCCTGCTCGACGAGCCGTCGACGGGGCTCGACGTCGCCGCCCGCGAGCAACTGCTCGAGACCATCGATTCGCTCGGCGAGGCACATCCCGACGTGGCGTCGATTTTGGTCACCCACCACCTCGAGGAACTGCCGAGCACCACCACCCACGCCCTCCTGATCGCCGAGGGCAGGACCGTGGCGACGGGGACGGCGGTGCGGACCGTCACCACCGACAACGTGACCGCGGCGTTCTCCCACCCCGTTCAGGTGAGCTACGACGACGGTCGATGGACGGCCCGTACCAAGGCGATCAGGATGGAGGTCTGATGGCGGGACACGATGCCCACACCTACCGGGTGGCCGACGGCACCGGGCTGCCTCACGATCCGCTCAACGCGATCGTCGGACCGCGGCCCATCGGCTGGATCTCCTCGCTGAGTCCCGCCGGTGTGCCCAACCTCGCGCCGTACAGCTTCTTCAATGCGTTCAACTACCAGCCGCCGGTGGTCGGGTTCTCGTCGGTGGGATGGAAGGACTCCGTCGCCAACGTGGAGGGCACGGGCGAGTTCGTCTGGAACCTCGCCACCCGCCCACTGGCATCGGCGATGAACGAGACGTCGGCGTCGATCCCCTCGGACGACGACGAGTTCGAGCGCTCCGGTCTGACCCCCGTACCGTCGACGCTGATCGCGGCGCCCCGGGTGCTCGAGAGCCCGGTGAACTTCGAATGCCGACTGACACAACTCATCCAGCTGCGCGACGTCGACGGCGGTGAGATCCCCGCATGGCTCGTTCTCGGGCAGGTCGTGGCCGTGCACATCGATAGACACCTCCTGGTCGACGGCGTGTACGACACGGCGGCCGCGCAACCGATCCTGCGCGCGGGTGGACCGGCCGACTACGCCGACGTCACCCCCGAGGCGATGTTCCAGATGCGGCGTCCCGACGACCGCGGCTGATCGTTAGCTCTCGGGTGCCAGGATCTCGTCGGCGTCGAAGCAGGTGTGCTCGCCGGTGTGACAGGCCGCGCCGACCTGGTCGACCTCGAGCAGCACGGTGTCACCGTCGCAGTCCAGCCGCACCGAGTGCACGTACTGGGTGTGACCCGACGTCTCGCCCTTCACCCACTGCTCACCTCGCGACCGCGAGAAGTACGTCGCCTTGCGGGTCGCGAGCGTGTGGGCCAGCGCGTCGTCGTCCATCCACGCCACCATCAGCACCTGACCGGTGCCCCGTTCCTGGGCGACTGCGGCGAAGAGGCCGTTCGCGTCGCGCTTGAGCCGGGCGGCGATCGATTCGTCCAGGGTCATCCGGGTCCTCTGCTCTTCGCGCAAGCGCTCATCGCACCACGATCCCCTCTGCCGCCATCGCCGCCTTGACCTGGCCGATGGTGAGCTGCTTGAAGTGAAAGATGGTGGCCGCCAACACCGCATCGGCTCCCGCCTGGACCGCGGGCGCGAAGTGGTCCACCGCGCCCGCGCCGCCGCTGGCGATCACCGGGACGGTCACCGCCTGCCGCACGGCGTGCAGCATCCGCAGGTCGAAACCCGCCTTGGTGCCGTCGGCGTCCATCGAGTTGAGCAGGATCTCCCCGACGCCGAGATCGGCTCCGCGGCGGGCCCATTCGACGGCGTCGATGCCGGTGCCGCGTCGACCACCGTGGGTGGTGACCTCCCAGCCCGACGGGGTGGGCTCGGACCCGGCGGGCACGGTGCGGGCGTCGACCGAGAGCACGATGCACTGCGACCCGAACTGCCGCGACAGCTCGGCGAGCAGCTCCGGACGCGCGATCGCGGCGGTGTTGACCGACACCTTGTCCGCCCCGGCCCGCAGCAGCGTGTCGACGTCGGCGACCGAGCGCACGCCGCCACCGACCGTCAGCGGGATGAAGACCTGCTCGGCGGTGCGGCGCACCACCTCGAGCATCGTCGAGCGCCCGGACGACGACGCGGTCACGTCCAGGAACGTCAGCTCGTCGGCGCCCTCGGCGTCGTAGACCGCGGCCAACTCGACGGGATCGCCTGCATCCCTGAGATTTTCGAAGTTGACACCCTTGACCACCCGGCCGCCGTCGACGTCGAGGCACGGGATGACCCGGACGGCGACGTCCATGCTCAGTACTCCCCCGGTGCGCCGACCGCAAGAGCGATCTCCAGGATCTGGGCGTGCACGCTCGGTTCGCCCGCCAACGCGGACTTCGACGTCGGGGTCCAGTCCTCGCCCGCGAGATCGGTCACGACGCCGCCGGCGGCCCGGACCAGAGCCACGCCCGCTGCGTGGTCCCACACGTGGTGGCCGAAGCTGATGGCGCCGCCAAGGACGCCCGCTCCGGTGTAGGCCAGGTCGATGCCCGTCGACCCGTGCATCCGGATGCGGGAGCACTTGCGGCTGAGCTGTTCGAGGACCGCCACGCGGTAGCGGCCGGGGAAGTTGCCGCGGGAGTCGACGTTGAACGTGCCGACGCCGACGATCGAGTCGCTCAGGTCGGCGCTCTTCAGGTCGGGCTGGGCAACCCCGTTGGCGTACAGCGGGCCACCTTCGATGGCGGTGTAGCGCTGATCGGTGAACGGCAGCCAGGTCAGCCCGGCGACCGGCACGCCGTCGCGCAGCAGACCCAGCAGGATCGCTGCCGTCGGCAGTCCCGCGGCGTAGTTGAACGTGCCGTCGATGGGATCGAGCACCCACACCAGGGGCGAGTCGATCGGGGCGCCGCCGAATTCCTCGCCGTGCACGCCGATTCCCGGTGGCGTCCTCGAGCGCGCGCACGACCTGGCGCTCGATGGCGAGGTCGACCTCGGTGGCGAAGTCGTTGCCCTTCTTCGCGACCGCGGACTTCGCGCGGTGCCCCGCGACGAACGGCTCGGCCGCAACGTCGAGGATCTTGGCGGCCTCGGCGACCAGCCCTTCGAGGTCGGCGTCGTCCAACGCCATGCCGGTCTACCGACTCACCGCGGCGAGCGCCTCGGGAAGGGTGAATCGCCCTGCGTACAGCGCCTTTCCGACGATGGCGCCCTCCACACCGACGCCGGTCAGCGTCGCGATGGCGCGCAGATCATCGAGGCTCGACACCCCGCCGGAGGCGATGACGGGCGCGGCCGTGCGCTCGGCGACACCGGCCAGCAGTTCGAGGTTCGGGCCGTTGAGGGTGCCGTCCTTGGTGACGTCGGTGACGACGAACCGCGAGCATCCCTCGGCGTCGAGCCGGTCGAGCACCGGCCACAGATCGCCGCCGTCGGTCTCCCAGCCGCGGCCGCGCAGCCGGTACTGCCCGGCCTCCAGCTTCACGTCGAGCCCGACCGCGACCTTGTCGCCGTGCTCGGCGATCACCCGCGCACACCACTGCGGGTTCTCCAGTGCCGCGGTGCCGAGGTTGACCCGCGCGCACCCGGCGTCCAGTGCCGCAGTGAGCGACTCGTCGTCGCGGATACCGCCGGAGAGTTCGACGGCGACGTCGAGCTTGCCGATGACCTCGGCCAGCAGCTCTCGGTTGGATCCGCGACCGAAGGCCGCGTCGAGATCGACCAGGTGGATCCACTCGGCGCCGTCGGTCTGCCATTGCAGCGCCGCGTCCAGTGCGGAGCCGTAGTCGGTTTCGCTGCCCGCCACGCCCTGGACCAGGCGCACCGCCTTGCCGTCGACCACGTCGACGGCCGGCAGGAGTATCAGCGGTGCATCGGTCACGAGAGCCCCTCGACCCAATTCGAGAGCAGCGTCGCGCCGGCGTCGCCGCTCTTCTCCGGATGAAACTGCGTGGCGCACAACGCGCCATCCTCCACTGCCGCCAGGAACGGCACGTGGTGGGTGGCCCACGTCAGGCGCGCGGCCGGGTCACCCTCCCACTTCTGCGCCGCGTAGGAGTGCACGAAGTAGAACCGGGTGTCGGCGTCCAGGCCCCGGAAGAGCCGGCTGCCCTCGGCGGCCTCGACCACGTTCCAGCCCATGTGCGGGATCACCGGCGCATCCAGGCGGACGACCGAGCCCGGCCACACGCCGCAGCCCCGGCTCTCCACGCCGAACTCGACGCCGCGGCTGAACATGATCTGCATGCCCACGCAGATGCCCAGGACGGGATGCCCCTTGGCCAGCCGGTCGGCGACGATCGTGTCGCCGTTCACCGCCCGCAGACCCGCCATGCACGCCTCGTACGCGCCGACGCCGGGCACCACCAGACCGTCCGCCGCCGCGGCCGCATCCGGGTCGGCGGTCACCTCGACCTGCGCGCCGGTGCGTTCCAGGGCGCGCTGAGCCGACCGTAGATTGCCCGAGCCGTAATCCAGGACAACGACTTTCGCCGTCACAGACTGCCCTTCGTCGACGGCACGCCGGACACCCGCGGATCGGGCTCGACGGCCTGGCGCAGCGCGCGGGCGACCGCCTTGTACTGCGCCTCGGTGATGTGGTGCGGGTCGCGGCCGTAGAGCGTGCGGACGTGCAGCGCGATCCGGGCGTTCATCGCCAGCGACTCGAAGACGTGCCGGTTGATGACCGTGTGATAGGGCACCGAATTGCCCGCAATCGTGCTGTGCAGCATGTGGTCCGGCTCGCCGGTGTGCACGCAGTACGGCCGGCCCGAGACGTCGACCGACGCGTGGGCCAGCGTCTCGTCCATGGGGATGAAGGCGTCACCGAAGCGGCGGATGCCCTTCTTGTCCCCCAGCGCCTCGGCCAGCGCCTGGCCCAGCACGATCGCGGTGTCCTCGACGGTGTGGTGCGCCTCGATGTCGACGTCGCCCGTCGCGCGCACGACCAGGTCGAAGCTGGCGTGCGTGCCCAGCGAGGTCAGCATGTGGTCGTAGAACGGGACGCCGGTGCTGATCTCGACCAGGCCCGTGCCGTCGAGGTCCAGCTCGACGACGATGTCGGATTCCTTGGTCTTGCGTTCGACGCGGGCGCGGCGGGTCATGGGGCTCCTACGGTGCTGCTGGTGTCGGATGAGCTGAGTTCGGAGTCGGCCAGGCCGGCGCTCACGTCGAGCAGCACGTCGTTCTCGTCGGCCAGGCCGGTAGTGGCGCGGAGAAAACCGGGTAGGCCCACGTCCCGGATCAGCACGCCTGCCTCCAGGTAGCGCTGCCAGGCCCGCGGGGCATCGGTGAAGCCGCCGAACAGGATGAAGTTGGCGTCGCTGGGAATGACACGAAACCCCATGCTGCGCAACGCTTCGGCAACCCGATCGCGTTCGGCGATCAGGCGGGCGACGCTGCCGAGCGTGTCATCGGCATGCCGCAGCGCGGCCCGCGCGGCGGCCTGCGTGAGCGACGACAGGTGGTAGGGCAGCCGGACCAGCAGCAGCGCGTCGACGACCGCGGGATCGGCGACCAGGTAGCCGAGGCGACCACCGGCGAACGCGAACGCCTTGCTCATGGTTCGGGTCACGATCAGCCGGGCCGGGTAGTCCGCCACCAGCTTCACCGCGCTCGGCTGCGACGAGAACTCGCCATAGGCCTCGTCGACGATCACGATGCCCGGTGCGACGTCCAGCACGCGACGCAGATCCTCCAGCGTGATGCTCTGGCCCGATGGATTGTTGGGGCTCGCGAGGAACACGACGTCGGGCCGCTTGTCGGTGACCGCGGCGACCGCAACGTCGACGTCGAGGCCGAAGTCCTCGGCCCGGCTGGCCTCCAGCCAGTCGGTTTGCGTGCCGTCGGAGATGATCGGGTGCATCGAGTAGGACGGGACGAAGCCCAGCGCACTGCGGCCGGGACCGCCGAACGCCTGAAGGAGTTGCTGCAGAATCTCATTCGACCCGTTGGCCGCCCACAGGTTCGCCGTCGTCAGCTCGACTCCGGTCTGGGCGGTGAGGTAGGCCGCCAGATCGGTCCGCAGGGCCACCGCGTCGCGGTCCGGGTACCGGTGCAGGTCGGCTGCGGCGTCGCGGACCGAGGCGGCGACGTCGTCGACGAGTGCCTGGGTCGGCGGGTGCGGATTCTCATTGGTGTTGAGCCGCACCGGAACCGACAGCTGCGGCGCGCCGTACGGCGACTTGCCGCGGAGGTCGTCGCGGAGCGGGAGGTCGTCGAGGGTGATGTCGCTCATCCCTCGGCTCCCACCCTGGGCTCCTGCCCTTCGAACCGCCGCCGGACGGCCTCGCCGTGCGCGGGCAGGTTCTCCGCGTTCGCCAGCGTGACGACGTAGCCGGCCACGTCCTTGAGCGCGGCCTCGGTGTAGTCGACGACGTGAATGCCCCGCAGGAAGGTCTGCACCGACAGTCCACTGGAGTGCCTGGCGCAGCCCGCGGTGGGCAGCACGTGGTTGGACCCAGCGCAGTAGTCGCCGAGGCTGACCGGGGACCACGGACCGACGAACACCGCTCCGGCGGAACGCACCCGGGCCGCGACCGCCGGCGCATCGACGGTCTGAATCTCCAGGTGCTCGGCGGCGTAGGCGTTGACCGTCCGCAACCCCGCCTCGAGATCGTCGACCAGCACGATGGCGGACTGGCGTCCGGTGAGCGCAGCGGTGACGCGCTCCCGGTGCACGGTGGTCTTCAGCTGAGAGGCGAGTTCGACATCGGTGGCGTCGGCCAGCTGGGTGCTCGTCGTGACGAGCACCGACGCGGCCATCTCGTCGTGCTCGGCCTGGCTGATCAGATCGGCGGCGACGTGCACGGGGTCGGCGGAATGGTCGGCCAGGATGGCGATCTCGGTCGGTCCGGCTTCGGAGTCGATGCCGACCTGCGAGCGACAGATCCGCTTGGCGGCGGTGACGTAGATGTTGCCCGGTCCGGTGATCATGTCGACGGGCGCCAGCTCGGTGCCGTCGGTGTCGGTGCCGCCGTGGGCGAGCAGCGCCACGGCCTGCGCGCCGCCGACCGCCCACACCTCGTCGACGCCCAGCATCCGGGCGGCCGCCAGGATCGTCGGGTGCGGAAGCCCGTGGAACTCGCCCTGGCCGGTCGCCTGCGGCGGGCTGGCGATCACCAGTGAGTCCACCCCCGCCATCTGCGCGGGCACGACGTTCATCACGACGCTCGACGGGTAGACGGCGTTGCCACCGGGGACGTACAGGCCGACCCGTTCGACGGGGACCCAGCGCTCGGTGACGGTCGCGCCAGGAGCGAGCGTCGTGGTCCCGTCGGTGCGCCGCTGATCGGCGTGTACCGCGCGGGTGCGTTCGATCGCCACTTCGAGGGCAGCGCGGACGTCGGGCTCGAGCCCGGCGAGCGCCGACTCCAGGCGCGCCAGGGGTACCCGGACGGCGTCGGGGCGCACCCCGTCGAAGTCCGCTCCGTACTGCAGGGCGGCATCGGCGCCGCGCTCGACGACCGCATCGACGATCGGACGTACCTTCGGCACCACCGCGTCGACGTCCACTCCGCCGCGCGGCAACACGGCGCGCAGTCGGGCCGAGGTCAGCTGCTCGCCCCGCAGGTCGATGCGGGACATGAGCACGGACGAGTCATTCACGCCGTCTATTGTCCCAGGCACCACAAATCAGAATCCGGGAGCCGCCATGTCGCCGTCGATGTCACGCCGAGAGCACCCCAACCACGCGCCAGGCGTGCCCATGATCATGCCGGTGTGGCTCGAACGCTTTCAGATCAAGTACGTCAACCCGCTCCTCCGGCCGCTGTCGAAGCGGATGCCGGGCTTCGCGGTGATAAAGCACCGCGGCCGGACGTCGGGCACGGAATACGAGACCATCGTCACCGCCTACCGGCAGGGCAGTGTGCTGGCGATCGGCTTGGTGCACGGCAAGACCAACTGGGTCAAGAACGTGCTCGCCGCCGGTGAGGCGGACATCCACGTCGGACGCAAGGATCTGCACCTGGTGAATCCGCGGGTGCTTCCGGTCGGCACGGTCGATGCGACGCTGCCGCGGATCCCGCGAATGCTCGCCAAGCGGCAGGGCACCTTCGTCGCCGACATCGCCTGACTCGCGCGACGGCTACCTGCAGAGCTCGATCACCTTGGCGTTGTCCGCGTCGGCGTCGCGCAACCGGGCCGCTTGGTCGGGATCGGTGTTCGGTGATCCCGCAGTCGCGGCCGCGCCGATGTCGAGCAGCGTGTTGGCGAACTTCCTTACCGCTGCCGCCAACTCCGTCGGCGTCGCGGGGTCGAGCCGCGCCAGCAGGTACTGGCCACCGTCGGACAGCGACACCCGCGCGTTGGCCGCCACGGCGAGCGAGCCGGTGACGTCGCCGTTCCCGCCGGGGCTCTGGAGGTTGGTGTTCAGCGAAATGCCCTTGCGGACGACGTTGGCCGCAGCGCAGACCGTCGACTTCGCGGCGCCCTGCTGGGCAGTGGTGTAGGTCGACTCGGCGGACGTCGTCGGCGTTGGCCGGAACGCGGCCCACGCCGCGAGACCAACGGCGATCAGCGCGAGGATCAGCGCGACGATCGCCACGGCGCCGCCCCGGCGCGGGGTCGATGCGGGTTGGGCGGGCGGTGCTTCGCTGGTCGACATGGTCGCAGCCTAACGGGCCGGCTACAGGTCGAGGCCGACGTCCAGCACCCGGACCGAATGGGTGAGCGCCCCCACCGCGAGATAGTCCACCCCGGTGCCGGCGTACGCGGCCGCGGTGTCCAGCGACAGGCTGCCGGAGGACTCCAGCTTGACCCACGGCGCGCGGGCGGCCCGGCGCTGCGTGGCCATCTGCGTCATCCAGACGGGGAAGTTGTCCAGCAGGATCAGCGGCGCAACGCCGAGGTCCTCGCCGAGCACTTCGTCGAGTTGCTCGAGGGAGTCGACCTCGACCTCGACCGGCACCTCGGGAGCCACCTCACGCACGGCCCGCAGTGCGGCGACCACCGAACCCGCCGCGGCGACGTGGTTGTCCTTGATCAGCGCCGCGTCGCCGAGCCCCATCCGGTGGTTGAGGCCGCCGCCGACGCGGACGGCGTACTTTTGCAGCACGCGCAGACCCGGCAGCGTCTTGCGGGTGTCGCGGATCCGCGCGCCGGTGCCCTCGACCGCCTCCACCCACGCGGCGGTGGTGCTGGCGATGCCCGACAGGTGACAGACCAGGTTCAGCATGGTGCGCTCGGCCGTCAGCAGTCCCCTCGTCGGCGCCTCGAGCACCAGCAGTGCGTCGCCGGCCTCGAGCCGCGCTCCGTCGTCGACGCGGGAGACCACGCGGTACCCGTCCGCACCGATGACCTCGTCGAGCACCAGCACGGCCACGTCGACGCCCGCGGCGACGCCCGCCTGCCGGGCCACCATGGCGGCCACCGTGGTGGCGTCGGCGGGCACCGTAGCGACCGACGTCACGTCCGGGCCGTAGCGCAGATCCTCGGCGAGGCCGCGTTCGATCGTCGCGCGCGCGTCGTCGCGCTCGTCGTCGGTGAGCTTCATCGGCAGCACACCTCCGCGGCGTCTCTCACCGACGCCGTGCCGTCGGCCGCGAGCCGCACGGCGGTGCTCGCGCCGCGGAGTGGATCGCGGTCGGGATGGTCGGCGCGATGGTGGCAGCCGCGAGACTCCAGCCGATCGGCCGCGGCCGCGACGACGGCCGACGCCGTGACCGTCAGCGCGGCGTCCTCGAAGTCGGCCCGGCAGGTCAGCCGCCTGGACCGAGCCGTGCCGAGTAGCTCGAGCACCCGATCCAGCCCGGCAGCGTCGCGCACGACCGACGCGTGCCGGGTCATCGCGGTCTGCAGGTCGGCGCGCGGCAGTATCGCGCGGGTGACGGGTTCGACGGTGGCTCGCGCAGGCGCCGCGCCGCGGGCGTGGTCCGCGGCGCAAAGTCCTGCGCGTCGGCCCACGACGAGACCCTCGAGGAGGCTGTTGGACGCCAGCCGATTGGCGCCGTGCATCCCGGTGCGCGCAACCTCGCCCGCGGCGAGGAGACCCGCCAGTTCGGTACGCCCGTGCACGTCGGTGGTGACGCCGCCACAGCTGTAGTGCGCGCCGGGCACCACCGGGATCAGCGCCGTACGAGCATCGACGCCGACGGCGAGGCACGCGGCGTTCACGGTGGGAAACCGGCGGGGGAAGTCCGCGACCGCCCGCGCGTCGAGGAAGACGCACGGATCACCCGTCTGCCTCAGGCGGTCGTCTATGGCGGCGGCGACGACGTCGCGCGGAGCGAGGTCGCCCATCGGATGCACTGCCGCAGTGACGGATCGACCGCGGGAATCGACGAGGACCGCCCCTTCACCGCGGAGCGCCTCGGTGATCAGCGGCCGCCGGCCACCGGCGTTCCCGTCGAACAGCATCGTCGGATGGAATTGGACGAACTCGACGTCGCTCACTGGCAGCCCCGCCCACAGCGCGAGTGCGATGCCGTCTCCCGTCGACCCCTCGGGGTTGGTCGTGGCTGAGTAGAGGTGGCCCAGGCCTCCGGTCGCCAGGATCACCGACGGAGCGTGGATCACGCCGAGGCCATCGTCGTTGCGGACCAGCACCCCGGCGACGCCGTGCTGGTCCCGAATGACCTGCAGCGCAACGTGATTGCGCCTGATGTCCAGGACGCTCGCGGCGTGGTCGAGCGCGCGCTGCACCTCCGCTCCGGTGGCGTCGCCCCCGGCGTGCACGATCCGCCGCCGGGAGTGGCCGCCCTCCCTGGTCAGAGACCAGCGTCCGGGAGCCGACTCGTCGAATCGCGCGCCGAAGTCGACGAGCTCCGCCACGGCCGCATAGCCGTCGGCGACGATCGAGGTCACCGCGTCGGCGTCGCAGAGTCCGCCGCCCGCGGCGAGCGTGTCGGCGACGTGCGCCTCGATGGTGTCGTCGGTGCGGGGCACCACGACCGCGATGCCCCCCTGGGCGTAGAAGGTCGCCGTCTCAGTCGCCTTGCTCAGCACCACCACTCGGGCGCCGTGCCGACGGGCGGCGAGCCCCGCGGCCAGTCCGGCCACCCCGGTGCCGACGACGACGACGTCGGCCCGCTGCTGCCAGTGACCGACGCCCCCGCAGGTCATTCCCCGCCGCCGGGTTGCCCGATCTCGATCATGCGCTGCACGCTGCGTCGGCCGGCCGCCGCAATATCGGGGTCGACGTGCACCTCGTCCGCGCCCTCGACGAGGCAGCGCAGCAGCGCAGCGGGGGTGATCATCTTCATGTACTGGCACGATGCCCGGTCGTTGACGGCCCGGAAGTCGACTTTTGGTGCGGCACGGCGCAATTGGTGCAGCATGCCCACCTCCGTCGCGACCAGGACCTGGCGGGCCCTGGTCTGCCGTGCGGCGTCGAGCATGCCGCCGGTGGACAGGATCTTGACCCGGTCGTCGGGGAAGGCGCCCTCGCCGGCCAGATACAGCGCGGAGGTGGCGCAGCCGCATTCGGGATGGACGAACAGCTCGGCGTCGGGGTGGCTGCGGGCCTGGGCGGCGAGCTCGTCGCCGTTGATTCCGGCGTGCACGTGGCATTCGCCCGCCCACACGTGCAGGTTCGTGCGTCCGGTGACCCGACGCACGTGGGCGCCGAGGAACTGGTCGGGGCAGAACAGCACGTCGCGGTCCTCGGGGATGGAGGCCACCACCTCGACGGCGTTGGCCGACGTGCAGCAGATGTCGGTGAGCGCCTTCACCGCCGCGGTGGTGTTGACGTAGGACACGACCACGGCGTCCGGATACTCGTCCTTCCAGGCCCGCAAGTCGTCGGCGGTGATGGAGTCGGCCAGTGAGCAGCCGGCCCGCTGATCCGGGATCAGCACCGTCTTGGCGGGGCTGAGGATCTTGGCTGTCTCGGCCATGAAGTGCACACCGCAGAACACGATGGTGTCCTCCGGCGCCTCGGCCGCGATCCGCGACAGCGCCAGCGAGTCGCCGACGTGGTCGGCCACGTCCTGGATGGCGGGCAGCTGGTAGTTGTGCGCGAGCAGGGTGGCGTTGCGCAGGTCGGCGAGCCGTCGCACCTGGGCCGCCCACTCCTCGTCGGCGATCACTCCGCCGTAGCCGCCGGGACCGTTCGTGATCTGTGCGGCCAAGCCGCCCGGGTCCTCAGCGGTGAGGTCCACTACCGTCATGGCCGACTCCTTTTGCTCCCGAGGGGGTTTTCGACTTAGGATCGAAAACATGCCTGATACTAGCACCGCGCACGAAGTTCTCGCTGTCGTGTTTCAGGTTCGGCAGCTCGACACGCGAAATCCGCAGCTCAGCGTGCTGCTCTGGGAGCGCGCCATGGAACCCGAACGCGGAGCGTGGTCCCTTCCCGGCGGACGGCTGCGCCACGACGAGGACATGACGAGCTCGGTACGACGCCAACTCGCCGAGAAGGTCGACCTGCGCGAACTCACCCACCTGGAACAGTTGGCCGTGTTCTCCGACCCTGGGCGCGTGCCGGGCCCGCGCACCATCGCCTCGACGTTCCTGGGGCTGGTGCCCTCCCCCGCCACCCCGGAGCTTCCACCGGACACCCGCTGGCACGCCGTGAATGCACTGCCCCCCATGGCGTTCGACCACGGACCCATGATCACCCATGCCCACGCCCGGCTGATCGCCAAGTTGTCCTACACCAACATTGGATTCGCCCTGGCGCCAAGGGAATTCGCGCTGTCCACGTTGAAGGGCATCTACGATGCCGCCCTCGGCTACCAGGTCGACGCCACCAATCTGCAGCGCGTCCTGGCCCGCCGCGGGGTGATCGTCCCGACCGGAAGCACCGCGAAGTCGGGACGCAGCGGGGGCCGACCGGCCGCGGTCTACCGCTTCACCGAGGCTCGGTACCGGGTGACCGACGAGTTCGCGGCCCTTCGACCGCCCACCTGACTCCCCTTCGCCAAGCCCTCCGATACGCGCCCGAGATCTGGGGCTGATTGGCTTTAAGGATTTCGTAAGAGACAATGGCCGGATGGACTATGGCAGTGCAGCCGTCTCGACCGGTGCCGAATGGATCGGACGACCGTCCCACCAGGAGTTACGCCGCAAGACCCGCCCGCTCCTTCCCGAAGCCGACCCGTTCTACCTACCGCCCGAGGGCTTCGAACACGCCCGGGCAGGCACGGTGCTGCGCTCCCGCGACGTCGAACTCGCGTTCTTGGGCCTGGTCCCCCAGAAGCTGGCTGCGACCCAACTGCTGTATCGGTCGACCGACCTCAACGGATATCCGCAGGCCGCCGCGACGACGGTGATCGTGCCTGCCGATCGCCCGGCCGGCAGCAAGGGCCCGATCCTGTCCTACCAGTGCGCCATCGACGCGGTCGCCAGTAGCTGCTTTCCGTCGTATGCGCTGCGGCGTGGCGCCAGGGCCGCCGGCGCCCTCGCCCAGTTCGAGTTCCTCCTCATCTCTGCGGCGCTCGCCGAGGGCTGGTCGGTGTCCATTCCCGACCACGAGGGAACCAAGGGCATCTGGGGAGCGCCGTACGAGCCGGGCTATCACATCCTGGACGGGCTGCGGGCCGCCCTCAATACCGAGTCACTGAACCTGTCCCGCGAGGCGCCGGTGGGGCTTTGGGGCTACTCCGGCGGCGGACTCGCCACGGCGTGGGCCACCGAGGTACACGCCGAGTACGCGCCCGAGATCAACCTCGTCGGCGCCGTCCTTGGGTCACCCGTCGGCGACCTGGGCCACACCTACCGCCGGCTCAACGGCAGCTTCTACTCGGGCCTGCCCGCGCTGGTCGTCGCCGCCCTCTCGCACGTCTATCCCGACCTGGACCGCGTGATCGACGAGCACGCGACGGTGGCGGGCAAGGCGATGCTCAGCGACATCCAGCGGATGACCACCGCCCAGGCCGTCATCAAGCTGATCGGCAAGGACATGGACGACCTGGTCGACGAACCGCTGGAGAACATCCTGCGCTCACCCGAGGTGCAGCACGTCTTCGACAGCATCAAGCTGGGCACCGCGGCACCAAGCGTCCCGGTTCTGGTCGTGCAGGCCGTTCACGATCGCATCGTGTCGGTCGCCGACATCGACGAGTTGACCGACACCTACAGCACCGGCGGCACCGACGTCACCTACCACCGGGACATGCTCGGCGAGCACATGCTGCTGCATCCGCTGTCCGCACCAATGACGTTGCGCTGGTTGCGCGATCGCTTCGCCGGCCGGCCGCCGTCGAGCAACCGGGCCCGGACCAAGTGGCCGACGCTGCTCAACCCCTCCACCTACCGCGGCATGCTGCGGCTGGGCCTCATCTCGGCGAAGGTGGCAACGGGTCGTCGAGTGGATCGCCGACCGCTGTCGGAGTTCGATCGATAACTCCGTCGGGTGTCACCAAGTGGGCGACCTCTACCGGTGGCCACGCGCCCAGGTCGTCGCGCCGGGTCGACAGGGCACAGATCGCGTAGACCAGGGCCGCCACTCCTGCCGGGATGACCAGGGACGCGGCGATCTGCAACGGCCCGTGGCCGAAGAAGACCGGCGGTGCCTCGCGGGTGTAGAACACCCGGTGCTCGGGCGAGATCGGAGCTGCCGCGACGTCGACGATGCCGTAGCGCCACCGGGCCAGCGCGGCGCCGACGCCAGCCGCCACTCCCGCCGCCGCCAGCGCACCGACCGACAGCGCACCTACCAGCAGTGGCCCCCGGTGGGCCCGCCACTGCCACACCGCGACCGCGGCCGTCACGGCCAGCACGAACAGCAGACCCGTCATCAAGGACGAGCCGAGGAACAACAGGTCGGACTCGTCACCGACGTAGCCGCGCACGCGGTCGCCGCCGCGGGTCAGAGCGATGACCAGCTGAATCGGCGGCGCGAGCCACGCCCACACCACCCCGACGACCGCACCGAGGAGCGCGAGGGCCAGCACGACTCGGACGGCGGCGCGACGGTGCGAGAGGCGCGGTGGGTCGAGTTGGGTCATCGCATGTCGTCCAGATCCTTGGAGTCCAGCTCGCCGTGTCGCGAGCACTTCGCCGACCATCCGTCCGGCCGCACCTGCACGACCATCCTCCGACCGCAGTTGGCGCAGAATCGCGGCGGCTCCAGCCCCAAGCGCGCGGCGGCCGGCACGCTTCCACCCTCGGGTTCGCCCGTGTAGACGTTGAACTTCGGCGGCATGAACTAGATGGTCGCGTTGAGCGCCTTGATCGGCATCTGTAGATCGTTGAGCAGCTCGAGGTCGGACTCCGCGGGGCGACCGAGGGTGGTCAGATAGTTGCCGACGATCACCGCGTTGATGCCGCCGAGGATGCCCTGCTTGGCGCCGAGGTCGCCGAGGGTGATCTCCCGTCCCCCGGCGAAGCGCAGCATGGTGCGCGGCATGGCCAAGCGGAACGCGGCGACGGCCCGCAGCGCGTCGGATGCGGGCAGCACCTCGAGGTCGCCGAACGGCGTGCCGGGCCGCGGATTGAGGAAGTTGAGCGGCACCTCGTGCGGATTCAGTTCGGCGAGGTTCGCGGCGAACTCGGCCCGCTGCTCCAGCGACTCACCCATGCCGAGGATGCCGCCGCAGCAGACCTCCATGCCGGCAGCCCGCACCATCTCCAGGGTGCCCCAGCGCTCTTCCCACGTATGGGTGGTGACGACGTTGGTGAAGTACGACCGAGCGGTCTCGAGGTTGTGGTTGTAGCGGTGCACGCCCATCTCGGCGAGCCGGTCGACCTGCTCCTGGGTGAGCATGCCCAGCGAGCAGGCGATCTGGATGTCGACCTCGTTGCGGATCGCTTCGATGCCCGCCGCGACCTGGGCCAGCAGGCGCTCGTCGGGACCGCGGACGGCCGCGACGATGCAGAACTCGGTCGCGCCGGACTTGGCGGTCTGCTTGGCTGCCTCCACCAGGCTGGGGACGTCGAGCCAGGCGCTCCGCACCGGCGAGGCGAAGAGCCCTGACTGCGAACAGAAGTGGCAGTCCTCGGGGCAGCCGCCGGTCTTGAGGCTGATGATGCCCTCGACCTCGACCTCGGGTCCGCACCACTTCATCCGCACGTCGTGGGCCAGCGCCAGCAGGTCCTCGAGCCGGTCGTCGGGTAGCTGCAGCACGGCAAGGACCTGCTCCTGAGTCAGGCCCTCGCCGCGGTCGAGCACCTGCTCCCTGGCCAGACCCAACACGTCTGCGCTTACCTCTGAAGCCGACTGCGTCACTCCGCACTCCTCCTGCACGTGCCAACTTGAACGGTGTTTAGGCTACAGGGGTGCAACTGCACCGACATGACGTGGTCGACAAGGCCACCCAGCTCCTCGACGACTACGGAATCGCCGACCTGACGATGCGCCGGCTCGCGCGCGAGCTCAGCGTCACGCCTGGCGCGCTCTACTGGCACTTCGCCGACAAGCAGGCACTCCTGGGAGCCGTCGCCGACCGGATCCTCGAGCGGGCCGTGCCGGCCGTCGCGCACGACGGCTGGGCGGACGGCATCCACGCCATCTGTACCCGGCTCCGCGACGCCCTGCTGTCGACCACCGACGGGGCCGAACTGGTCTCGGCGAGTTTCGCCGCCGGCAAGTCCGAGCGGATGGCGGAGGTGCTCAGCGGGCTCACCGCCGCCACCGTCGCCGCGGGCATCGACCCGGCGAACGCGGACCTCGCCGCGCGAACCGTCCTGTACTACGTGCTCGGGTTCACCGCCGACGAACAGTCGCGACTGCAGTGGGACGCCGCCGGTGCGCTGAGCGAGCAGCAGTCCGTGCTGACGGTCGATGCCAACGCGCGCTTCGCCTTCGGGCTCCAGTTACTCGTGACCGGCGTCGCGCATGCGCGAGCCGCCCGCTCGTAGGGCCGGTCAGTCGGGCGGACCGGGAGCCAGGGTCACCGGCACGCTTCGCGGGTTCCCGCCTCGGTCGCGATAGGTGACGGTGACGGTGTCGCCGGGATGGTGTCCGTCGAGGACGTCGGTCAGCGCGGTGGCGTCCCCGATGGGGGTGGCGTCGATCGCGGTGATGACGTCACCGGGGGCGATTCCGGCCTGCTCCGCGGGCAGTCCCCGGACGACGCCGTCGACCGGCGCACCCGCCGTCCGGCGTGCCGCGCTGGTGACCCCGACGCCGAGGATGCCGGTCGGCCCGACGTGGACCGAGCCGGTCGGTGCGTTCGAGCGGATCGCGTCGGCGATGGGCAGTGCCCGGTCGAGTGGAATGGCGAAACCGCCGACCTCATTCATCCGGTAGGACTCCGATCCGGCGGTGACGATGCCCACGACGTTCCCGTTCGGGTCCACCAGCGGCCCCCCGGAGTCACCCGGGCGGATGTCAGCCGCGAATTCGATGAGCCCCGAGAGCCGTTCGGCGCTACCGGTCAGGTCGTCGTTGGCGACGATGCTCCGGTCCAGCCCCCGGACGGTGCCGGGCGAGCGAGTCAATCCCCCACCCCCGGGGAAGCCGACCGCGGTGACCTGGTCCCCGACTCGCACCCCGGCGGACGCCACGGTCGGCGCGACGGGCAATCCGGTCGCTCCTCGCAATTGCAGGACCGCGATGTCGTTCTGGCGGTCATAGCCGATCACGTCGGCCGGATAGGACTGGCCGTTGCCGACGTTGGTGGCGGTGATGGTGTCGCCGCCACGGATGACGTGGTTGTTGGTCAGGACGATGCCGTCCGGGCTCAGCACGACGCCGGTGCCCGTTCCGATGGCGCCCTGGAACGGCAGCTCGGTGTCGATCCGGACGGTTCCGGGCTCCGTGCGGGTCGTGTCGGCCACCTGGATGGGTGCGGCGTGCGCCGGTGGCGGCAGGGGCGCGACTGCCAGGCCCGCGACCGTGAGCAACCCGGCGACCGCGATCAACAGCCGGGCGACCGATCGGGACGGCCACCCCTTCCAGTACGTGACGGACATGTGGTCCCCTCTCGAGTGACGCGAACGAGGAGCCAGTACCCCGCGCCGGGGCGTCGAACCCCGGTCAGCCGATGAGCCGGTCGACTCGGGCGTCCCCGTCCCACCGGCGCAGCCCGGCGAACGTGCCGGCCACGTCGTCGGGGCCGAGCGCCGCCAGGGCCGCGGGGAGATCCGCCGGCGCCAGCCGGCGGCAGAGCGTGACGTGGGGCGTCCACCGACCCGGTCGGGCATGTGCGAACGGACCGCCGTCGACGCGGTTGCGGCAGACGGTGTCGACGGACTCGTGGAGCCGCAGCAGTTCCGCGGACGGCACGATCAGGCGAACGAGGGTGAGGGACCGACGCCCAAAGACGATCGGCGCACCGATCAGGCACCGGAGCGGCAGCAAACCGGCCGGAGCGGCCAGGTCGGCGTCGACGCCGGGATCGATCCGGTCACCCACGGTGAGCGTCACGTGCGGGCGATTGGTCGGCGACCGGTGGTGCGCCTGACTCGGCAGGCCGGCTTCCGCCAGCGCCGTCCAGTCACGTCGGACGGCCCCGTCGGTCTCCGGATCGAACAGCACCTC
The DNA here is from genome assembly GCA_963846985.1 of uncultured Actinomycetota bacterium. Lineage (GTDB taxonomy): Bacteria > Actinomycetota > Actinomycetes > Mycobacteriales > Mycobacteriaceae > Mycobacterium. Next base: position 144,554 of record CAWJYC010000016.1, on the reverse strand, counting down.
GACGGAGTGCGCCATGCCTAGAGCGTCCGTATCCAGCCAGCGGGGAAGGCGCCCGCGCTGAGTTCGGCGAACGCGGATGGCGCCAACGCGCCGGCGCCGCTCGGCAGGGTCGCTCGCAGGGGCGCGATCCGGTCCAGTGCCTCGAGGTTCGACGTCTCCGCGGCACCAGGCTGGGCCGGCCACGCGCCGACGACCACGCCGGCGCACGGAATGTTATGAGCAGCAAGGGCTTCCACGGTCAGGGCGGTGTGATTGAGCGTCCCGAGCCCAGCCCTTGCGACGACCAGCACGGCGGCGTCGAGGTCGGTGGCGAGGTCGCGCAGCGTCACTCCGTCCTGGCCCAACTCCACCAGCAGCCCGCCCGCGCCCTCGACGAGAACCAGCCTGCCGGGCCGCGCGACGCCGGCGACGAGGGCGACCAGCTCGGCTCGGGTCGGCAGCGGCATCCCCGCCCGCTGCGCGGCGGCAACCGGCCCGAGCGGCTCGGGATAGCGCCACCCGGGGGCCAGCGCCTCGACGCCGGACAGCCGCGCCACCTCGGCCAGATCATCGTCTCCGTCGACGGTTCCGGTCTGAACCGGTTTGCACACCGCGACGTCCAGGCCCGCCAACCGGGCATGACACGCCAGGGCCGCGGTCGCGATCGTCTTGCCGACACCGGTGTCGGTGCCGGTGACGATCAACGTGGTCACTGTCGTCGGGCCGTCGGACGCACGTCGGAATGAACCTCGGAAAGAACCTCGGACAGGATGCGACGGGCGGCGTCGAGGTCGTCGGCCGACAGAGATGCGCGCGCCGTCAGGCGCAGGCGTGAGGTTCCCGCGGGAACCGTCGGCGGCCGGAAGCACCCGACCCGGACACCGCGATCCAGGCACGCCGCGGCCGCGGCCAACGCGATCTCCGGCTCGCCGAGGATGACCGAGACCACCGCCGAATCCGGGCGCTGCGACACACCGCAGGCGTCGGCGAGGCTGGCCGCGTGGTCGAGAACCGCACGGGCGCGCCATGGCTCCTCGATGAGGACCTCCAGCGCGGCCAGGGCGGCGCCGACCGCGGCCGGGGCCAAGCCGGTGTCGAAGATGAACGACCGGGCGGTGTCGATCAGGTGGGCGCGGACGGCGGCCGGGCCGAGGACCACGCCGCCCTGGCTGCCGAGCGCCTTCGACAGCGTGGTCGTCACCACGACGTCGGGAGCGCCGGCCAGGCCGACCTCCGCGACCAGTCCTCGCCCGCCGTCGCCGCGCACCCCGAGTCCGTGCGCTTCGTCGACCATCAGGAGTGCGCCGTGGCGCCGGGAGACGTCGTGCAGTGCGCGCAGCGGGGCCAGCACCCCGTCGGCGCTGAAGACCGAGTCGGTTACCACCACCGCGCGCTGCTCGGTCCGGTTCCGCAGCGCGGCATCGACGGCCTCGACGTCGCGGTGCGGGGTCACCACGATGCGCGCGCGCGACAATCGGCAGGCGTCGACCAGTGAGGCGTGGGTCAGCGCGTCGGACACCACGACGGAGTCCGGGCCCGACAGCGCCACCACGGCGCCCAGATTGGCGGTGTACCCCGAGGAAAAGGCCAATGCCGAGTCCGCGCCCATGAAATCGGCGAGCGAGGTCTCGAACCGCTCGTGCAGCGAGGTGTTGCCGGTGACCAGCCGGGAGCCCGTCGAGCCGGCGCCCCAGGTGCGCAACGCACCGATTCCGCCGTCGACGACGCGGGGATGCCGCGACAGCCCGAGGTAGTCGTTGGAGGCCAGGTCGATCTCGGCCTCGATGCCGTTGCGGACGCGCAGCGAGCGCCGCAGACCCGCCGTGCGGCGTTGCCGCTCGACGTCGTCGAGCCAGGCCAGTGGGGACACCACCGCACGGGTCACGACTCCCCCTCTCGCGTTTCCGGCGCCAACTTGAACGCCGTTCAGGTTAGCGCACGCGCCACCCCGACCATCGCCGAGCCGATGGTCGCGACCTCCTCGGCCGAACATACGTACGGCGGCATCGCATAGACCAGATTGCGGAACGGCCGCAGCCACACGCCGTGCCGCAGAGCCGCCGCGGTGGCCACCGTCATGTCGACCGGCTGGCGCATCTCGATCACGCCGATCGCTCCCAGCACCCGGACGTCGGCCACCCCCGCCAGCGTGCGCGCCGGAGCCAGCCCGGCCTCCAGGCCCGCCTCGATGTCCGTGACGCGGCGCCGCCAGTCCTGCCCGAGGAGCAACTCGACCGATGCCACCGACACCGCGCAGGCCAGCGCGTTGGCCATGAACGTCGGTCCGTGCATCAGCGCACCGGGCTCGCCGGCGCTGATCGACTGGGCGACCTCGCTGGTGCACAGCGTCGCCGCGAGCGTCAGGTATCCGCCCGTCAACGCCTTGCCCACGCACATGACGTCCGGTGCGACGCCGGCGTGGTCGGCGGCGAAGAGCTCACCGGTCCTGCCGAACCCGGTGGCGATCTCGTCGAAGACCAGCAGGACGTCGTGACGGGTGCAGGCAGTACGCAGGTCGGCCAGGTAGCGCGGATCGTGGAACCGCATGCCGCCCGCGCCCTGCACCACCGGTTCCACGATGACGGCGGCCACCTCGTCGGCGTGCTGCTCGAGCTGCCGGTCGAACGCCTCGCTGTAGGCGGGGTCGTAGGCGGTGGGCACCTGCGGGGCGAAGACCTGCGGGACCAGGACGTCGGTCCAGATCGAGTGCATCCCTCCGTCGGGATCGCAGACGCTCATCGGCGTGAACGTGTCGCCGTGGTAGCCGCCGCGCCAGGTCATCAGCCGGTGCTTCGCCGGCCGGCCGCGGCTGCGCTGGTACTGCAGCGCCATCTTCGCGGCGACCTCCACCGCGACCGAGCCGGAGTCGCTGAAGAAGACGGTGTCCAGACCGTCCGGGGTGATGTCCACCAACAGCTGGGCGAGGCGGGCCGCCGGCTCGTGGGTAAGGCCGCCGAACATCACGTGGTTCATCGTGGCGAGCTGAGCGGTGATCGCCGCGTCGAGGACGGGATGGCCGTGCCCGTGGATGGCGGTCCACCAGGAGCTCATCGCGTCGAGCACGTCGACGGGCGCACCATGATCGATGACCGTGAGCGAGGTGCCGTGCGCCGCGACCGCGACCACGGGAGGAATCGCGTCGGCGGCGATCGAACTGTACGGATGCCAGACGTGAGCCGCGTCGATGGCGCTGATCTGAGCGGGCGTCAGCGGCGGCATGGGACCACCTTGCCCCGCGGCGAGCGCTCCTGACAAAACGGCCGCTTCGCCGCGCGTTGGGTAGATTGACCGACGACCATGTTGACCCTCTCCCCAGCCCGGACGGAGACCGCGACCCGATCCGGTTCCACTCCGCATGCCGTGATGGGCACCAGATCGTCCGGGTTCTACCGGCATGATCTCGACGGGCTGCGCGGCATCGCGATCGCGCTCGTCGCCGTGTTCCACGTCTGGTTCGGCAGGGTCTCGGGCGGAGTCGACGTCTTCCTTGCCCTGTCCGGCTTCTTCTTCGGCGGCCGGCTCTTGCGCACCGCCCTGACCCCGGGATCGTCGCTGTCACCAGTGCCCGAGGTGATGCGGCTGGTCCGTCGGCTGCTACCGGCGCTGGTCGTGGTGCTCGCCGCGTCGGCGATCCTGACGATCCTCGTCCAGCCCGAGACGCGCTGGGAGACGTTCGCCGACCAGTCCCTGGCCAGCCTGGGTTATTACCAGAACTGGGAACTGGCCAACACGGCATCGAACTACCTCCGGGCGGGCGAGGCAGTCAGCCCGCTGCAGCACATCTGGTCGATGTCGGTGCAGGGTCAGTTCTACATCGCCTTCCTCGTGCTGATCTTCGGATTCGCCGCGCTGCTCCGCAATCGGCTGCGGTCGCATACCCGAACCGCGCTGATCGTGGTGCTCGGCGGGCTGACGATCGCCTCCTTCGGGTACGCGATCGGCGCGCACGCAGGCGATCCCGCCCTGGCGTACTACAACAGTTTCGCCAGGGGTTGGGAGTTGCTGCTCGGCGCTCTGGTGGGTGCGCTGGTGCCGTACGTGAAGTGGCCCATGTGGTTTCGCTCGACGGTCGCCATCGTCGCGCTGGCCGCCATCCTGTCGTGCGGGGCGTTCATCGACGGCGTCAAGGAGTTCCCCGGGCCGTGGGCACTGGTACCGGTCGGGGCGACGGTGCTATTCATTCTCAGCGGCGCCAACCGGATGGCCGACCCCCACCTCTCGGCAAAGGACGGGCGGTTACCCGCGGTCAGCCGACTGCTGGCGACCCGGCCGTTCGTGTCGCTCGGGGCGATGGCCTACGCGCTGTACCTCTGGCACTGGCCACTTCTCATCTTCTGGCTGGCGTACTCCGGCCACTCCCACGCGAACATCGCGGAGGGCGCCGCCGTGCTGCTGATCGCCGGACTGCTGGCCTGGCTGACCACCCGGTTCGTCGAAGAACCGCTGCGACTGCGGGGCTCTGCCGCCGCCAAGCCGAAGCGGATCAACGTCGTTCCGTTGCGCACCCGGTTGCGCCGACCGACCATCGTGCTGGGATCGATCGTCACGCTGCTCGGCGTCGCACTGACTGCCACGTCGTTCACCTGGCGCGAACACATGACCGTCACGCGCGCGAATGGCAAAGAACTCTACGGACTTTCAGCCCAGGACTATCCCGGTGCCCGGGCGCTGATCAACCACGTCAGGGTGCCCAAGCTGCCGATGCGCCCCACCGTCCTCGAGGCCAAGGACGACCTGCCGATCTCCACCACCCAGGGCTGCATCAGCGACTTCGGCAACACCGACATCATCAACTGCACCTACGGTGACCGGTCGGCGGCCCGGACGATCGCGGTGGCGGGCGGCTCCCACGCCGAGCACTGGATCAGCGCGCTGGATCTGCTGGGTGTCCTTCACCACTTCAAGGTGGTCACCTACCTGAAGATGGGTTGTCCGCTGACCACGGAGGAGAAGCCGCTGGTGATGGGCGACAACCGGGCGTATCCGAAGTGCCGGGAGTGGAACCAGAGGGTGATGCCGCGGCTGATCTCCGATCACCCGGATTACGTGTTCACCACGTCGACGCGACCGTGGAACATCAAGGATGGAGACGTCATGCCGGGCTTCTACACGGGCATCTGGCAGGAGTTGTCGGACGCCGGGATCCCCATCCTGGCGATGCGCGACACCCCGTGGCTGGTGAAGGAGGGCAAACCGTTCTTTCCGGCCGACTGCCTCGCCGACGGCGGCGACGGCGTCTCCTGCGGCATCAAGCGCTCCGAGGTACTGTCCGACCACAACCCCACTCTCGACTTCGTCGCGCAATTCCCGATGCTGAAGCCGCTCGACATGAGTGATGCGGTGTGCCGTCCGGACCAGTGCCGCGCTGTGGAGGGAAATGTGTTGGTGTATCACGATTCTCATCACATCTCCGCGACCTACATGCGGACGATGAGCGCCGAGCTCGGCCGCCAGATCGCTGCCGCCACCGGTTGGTGGTGACGAGTGGTCTCCGCGGTCTGGCCCGGCAACGCCTATCCACTCGGTGCTACCTATGACGGTGCGGGCACCAACTTCTCGCTGTTCTCCGAGGTGGCGGAGAAGGTCGAACTGTGCCTGATCGCCAAGGACGGTGGCGAGGAGCGCATCAACCTCGACGAGGTCGACGGCTACGTCTGGCACGCCTACCTGCCCACGGTCACCCCCGGGCAGCGCTACGGCTTCCGGGTGCACGGGCCGTGGGATCCCGAGGCCGGGCACCGGTGCGATGCCTCGAAGTTGCTCCTCGACCCGTACGGCAAGTCGTTTCACGGCGACTTCGACTTCACCCAGGCGCTGTTCTCCTACGACCTCGAGGCCGAGGACCTGGCCTCGGGCGGCACGCCGCCGCGGGTGGACTCGCTGGGCCACACCATGACCAGCGTCGTCATCAACCCGTTCTTCAACTGGGGTTCCGACCGTGCCCCCAACACGCCGTACCACGACACGGTGATCTACGAGGCTCACGTGAAGGGCATGACCCAAACCCATCCGGCGATCCCGGAGGATCAGCGCGGAACCTACGCCGGGCTGTGTCACCCGGTGATCATCGAGCACCTCAAGTCGCTCAACGTCACCGCGATCGAGTTGATGCCCGTGCACCAGTTCATGCACGATCACCGGCTGCTCGACCTTGGTCTGCGAAACTATTGGGGCTACAACACCTTCGGGTTCTTCGCCCCGCACTACCCGTACGCCGCCAACCAGAGCGCCGGCGGGGCGGTCGCGGAGTTCAAGAACATGGTGCGGTCCTTCCACGCGGCCGGCATCGAGGTCATCCTCGACGTCGTCTACAACCACACCGCCGAGGGCAACCACCTGGGCCCCACGATCAACTTCCGCGGGATCGACAACGCCGGCTACTACCGACTGCTCGACGGTGACCTCAGGCTGTACAAGGACTTCACCGGCACGGGCAACAGCCTCAACGTGCGCCACCCGCACTCCCTGCAGTTGATCATGGACTCGCTGCGGTACTGGGTGCTCGACATGCACGTCGACGGCTTCCGGTTCGATCTGGCCTCGACACTGGCCCGGGAGTTCTACGACGTCGACCGGCTCTCCGCCTTCTTCGACCTGGTGCAGCAGGACCCGGTGATCAGTCAGGTCAAACTCATCGCCGAACCGTGGGACATCGGCGAAGGCGGATATCAAGTCGGGAACTTCCCTGGTTTGTGGACCGAGTGGAATGGGCAATATCGCGACACTGTGCGTGACTACTGGCGGGGAGAACCCGCGACACTCAACGAATTCGCCTCTCGACTGACCGGCTCGTCGGACCTCTACGAGGCAACGGGACGACGGCCGAGCGCGAGCATCAACTTCGTGACCGCCCACGACGGGTTCACCCTCGCGGATCTGGTCTCCTACAACGAGAAGCACAACGAAGCCAACGGCGAGGACAACCGCGACGGCGAGAGTCACAACCGTTCGTGGAACTGCGGCGTCGAGGGCCCCACCGACGACCCCGCCATCCTCGAGTTGCGCGCGCGGCAGATGCGCAACGTGCTGGCGACGCTGATGGTGAGCCAGGGCACGCCGATGATCAGCCACGGCGACGAGATCGGTCGCACGCAACACGGCAACAACAACGTGTATTGCCAGGACTCCGAGATCGCCTGGATGGACTGGAGTTTGTGCGAGACCAACGCCGACCTGATGACCTTTGCCCGGCTGGTGACCACGCTGCGCAAGAACCACCCGGTGTTCCGTCGGCGCCGGTTCTTCGACGGCAAGCTGATCCGCAGCGGTGACGAGGAGATCCGCGACATCGCCTGGCTGACCACCGCCGGCGTGCCGATGACGCCGCAGGACTGGGATTCTGGGGTTCGGTGCGTAGCGGTGTTCCTCAACGGCGAGGCGATCCCCGCCCCCAACGCCCGGGGCGAACGGGTGGTCGACGACACGTTCCTGCTGTGCTTCAACGCCGACGCCGCACCCGTCGACTTCACGGCCGCCGAAGGTGATTACGCCGCGCAGTGGTCAGCCGAATTCGACTCGGCGGCACCGACCGGCGAGAGCGACCTCGTCGTCCGGGCCGGTGAGACGTTCACCGTCCGGGGACGGTCCATCATCGCCCTCCGCAAGACGGCATGACCGCCATGACACTTCACTCGACCTACCGGTTGCAGATGCGCGGTCCGGCCAGCGGGCAGGCCTTCACCTTCGCCGACGCCCTCGATCAACTCGACTACCTCCAGGACCTCGGCGTCTCCCACGTCTACCTCTCGCCGATCCTGACCGCCAGCAGGGGCTCCACCCACGGATACGACGTCACCGATCCGACGACGGTCTCCGAGGAACTCGGCGGTGCGGCCGGCCTGGCGCAGCTGTCCGAGGCGGTTCGGGCCAGGGGGATGGGACTGGTGGTCGACATCGTGCCCAACCACGTCGGCGTCGACGACCCGACGCAGAACGCGTGGTGGTGGGACGTCTTGCGGCTGGGCAAGAGGTCGTTCTACTCCTCCTATTTCGATATCGACTGGACATTGGATCCCGACGGCAAGGTCGTCCTGCCCGTGCTCGGCGACGACGGCGACCTGGACGGTCTCGAGGTCGACGGCGACGTCTTGCGACTCGGCGACCGCACCTGGCCGATCGCACCGGACACCGGCTCGGGTAGTCCCGCGGAGGTGTACGCCCGACAGCACTACCGCCTGATCGGCTGGCGTCACAACGTGTGCGGTTACCGAAGGTTCTTCTCGATCACCTCGCTGGCCGCCCTGCGTCAGGAGGACAAGGCCGTCTTCGACGCCACCCACGTCGAGGTCAAGCGGTGGTTCACCGAGGGCCTCGTCGACGGACTCCGCATCGACCATCCCGACGGGTTGGCCGATCCCGCAGGCTATCTCGAGTGGCTGCGCGAGCTTGCGGGCCCCGACGCCTGGATCGTCATCGAGAAGATCCTCGCGCCCGACGAGCCGCTCGAGCCGTCCCTGCCCGTCGCGGGGACCACCGGCTACGACGCGCTGCGGGAGATCGGCGGGCTGCTGGTCGATCCCGCCGCTGCCGCGGGCGAGCCACTGGCGCCGGTGATCCGCGAGCTCAAGGTGGCGACCGCCACCACCACGCTGGCCAGCGAACTGGCCCGCGTGCACCGCGCGATCGTCGCTGCCGTGGGCAGTGACCACCCCCGGGTGCCCGAGGCTGTCGCGGCGCTGCTCTCCCACATCGGCGTCTACCGGTCCGACTACCGCGACCTGGCCGCCGTGATGCCGACGGCAATCGCGGAAACCGCTGCGGCACAACCGGATCTGGCGGAGCCGCTGGTGCTCGTCGCCGCCGCGCTGAACCACGTCGAACCCGCCACCAGGATTCAGCAACTGTGCGGCGCCGTCACCGCCAAGTCGGTCGAGGACTGCCTGTTCTACCGGGACGCCCGGCTGGTGTCCCTCAACGAGGTGGGCGGCGAACCGGACCTGTTCGGCGTCACCGCCGCGGAGTTCCACCACCGCACGGCGCTGCGCGCGCGGTACTGGCCGGCGGCGATGGTGACCCTGTCGACGCACGACACCAAGCGCAGCGAGGACGTGCGCGCCCGGATCGGCGTGCTGTCCCAGGTGCCTGGCCTGTGGAGCGAGCTGACGTCGTCTTGGCTGCAGACCGCTCCTCCCCCCGACGCTGCCACCGGACTCTTCCTGTGGCAGATCGTCTTTGGAGTGTGGCCTGCCTCCGGCCCGGTTACCGATCGAACTCCGCTCCCGGCTGCACGGCTACGCCGAGAAGGCGATCAGGGAGTCGGGGTTGCACACCAATTGGAATGAGCCCGACGAGCATTTCGAGGCGGGCGTTCACCACTGGCTCGACGACGTGCTCGACGGTCCGGTCGGCATCGAGATGAACAGTCTGGTGACGCAGTTGGACGCGCATGCCCGCAGTGACTCGCAGGTGCAGAAGTTCCTGTCGCTGACGGTCCCCGGCATCCCGGACGTCTACCAGGGCACCGAGCTGTGGGACGACAGCCTCGTCGACCCCGACAACCGTCGGCCCGTCGACTACACGATCCGGCGCGATGCACTGAAGACGTTGAGCGATGCGAAGATTCGCATCGTCGCGGCGGCCCTGCATTCGCGTGCCGAGCGCTCCGAGTCCTATCTCGCGGGCGGCTACGCTCCCGTCCTCGCCAAGGGTGCCGCCGCACGACACCTGGTTGCCTTCCTCCGCGGTGACGACGTGCTGGCCGTCGGGCAGCGGTGGACGGTGGCCTTGAGCGAAACCGGCTGGGGGGACACGGCGCTGCCCCTGCCCGACGGCGAGTGGGTGGACCGCCTGACCGGTCGGTCGTTCAGCGGCCGGGCCGACGCCTCCGCGCTGTTCGCCGAGCTGCCCGTCACCCTCTTGGAGCGAACCCATGCCTGATCACGAATTCGCCGTCTGGGCACCGTTACCCGAGCGCGTCCAGCTGGACGTCGACGGCGTCCGGCATCCCATGACCCGGTCCGACGACGGCTGGTGGCGTGCCGTGGTCGACGCCAACGCCGACAGTCGGTACGGCTTCGTCCTCGACGACGACGCCACCGTGCTGCCCGACCCGCGCTCGCCGCGGCAACCCGACGGCGTGCACGAGCGGTCGCAGCTGTGGGATCCGTCGTCGGTGACGTGGAATGACTCGGGCTGGCAGGGCAGGTCGATCGAGGGGGCGGTGATCTACGAGCTCCACGTGGGCACGTTCACCCCCGGCGGCACCTTCGACTCGGCCATCGACAAGCTCGACTACCTCGTCGACCTCGGCGTGGACTTCGTCGAGTTGATGCCGGTGAACTCGTTCAGCGGGACACGCGGGTGGGGGTACGACGGTGTCCTGTGGTACAGCGTTCAGGAGAGTTACGGCGGGCCAGACGGTTTGGTGCGCCTGGTCGACGCATGCCACGCCCGCGGTCTCGGCGTCGTGATCGACGCGGTCTTCAACCATCTCGGACCGTCGGGCAACTACCTGCCCAAGTACGGCCCGTATCTCACCGAGGCCAACACCGGATGGGGGCAGGGGCTCAACGTCTCCGAAGCCGACGCCGACGAGGTGCGACGCTACATCCTGGACTGTGCGCTGCGGTGGATGACGGACTTCCACGCCGACGGCCTGCGGCTCGATGCCGTGCACGCCCTGGCCGATCGCACCGCGATCCACATCCTCGAGGAGATGTCCGCCGAAACCGATGAACTAGCAGCGCGATTGGGCCGACCGCTGTCGCTCATCGCCGAGAGCGACCTGAACGATCCGCGGCTCATCACCCCACGCGATCGCGGTGGTTACGGCATGACCGCGCAATGGGACGACGACATCCATCACGCCATCCATACGGCCGTGTCGGGCGAGCGGCAGGGCTACTACTCCGACTTCGGCACGCTCGAAGCGCTCGCGAACACGTTGCAGAACGGCTATTTTCACGCCGGAACGTACTCGTCCTTCCGGGGCCGGCGACACGGCCGGCCGCTGGATACGGCGACCATCCCGGCGACCCGCCTGCTGGCGTACACGTCCGACCACGACCAGGTGGGCAACCGCGCCGTCGGCGACCGCCCGTCGCAAAACCTGGACTTCGGCCAGCTTGCGGTGAAGGCGGCCCTGGTGCTGGCCTCGCCGTACACGGCGATGCTCTTCATGGGCGAGGAGTGGGCGTCGTCGAGCCCGTTCCAGTTCTTCACCTCCCATCCCGAACCCGAATTGGCGAGGGCGACCGCCGAGGGGCGCAAGGCGGAGTTCGCCGACCACGGCTGGGACGCCGACGAGATCCCGGACCCGCAGGACCCGGAGACGTTCGAACGTTCGAAGCTCGAGTGGGACGAGGTCGAGGTGGGAGACCACGCGCGGCTCCGCGAGCTGTACAAGGCGCTGATCGCCCTGCGCCACGACGAGCCCGACCTCGCCGACCCGTGGCTGGACCACATGAGCATCGACTACGACGAGCAGCAGCGGTGGATCGCGCTGCACCGCGGTGCCTTCACGATCGTCTGCAACATCGGTGAGCAAGCCGTCACGGTGCCCGTCAACGGTGCGGTCGTGCTGGCCTCCGACGAGCCCGCGATCGAGGACGCGACCACGCTGCAGGGCCATTCGTTCGCGATCCTGCGGACTGGCAGGTGATTCATCCACAGCTACCCGGGCTGTGGATGAATTGAGCACTCGGGGCGGCGTCTCGGCGACGATCCTGGCATGACGACTTACGACGATCTGCTGCCCGTTCCAAACGCCGACACCGCGACCGACCCGATCCGCTCACCCGCCGACCTCGGCGAACGCTGGCGGGCCCTGTTGGGTCCGCTGGGGTTCGGGGAGCGACTGCTGCAGTTCGTCTTCGTCGGCCCGGATCGGCGAATGGTGAAGGTGCTCAGCGAATTTCGCATCACGGCGACGCCCGATCGGCGGCTGATCGCCAATCTCATGGAGATCCTGCGCAAGCTGCTCGCCACGTCCGAGCCGAAGTCGACGGTGGCACTTCTGCTGACTCGTCCCGGCGGTGGCGGCATCACCGAGACCGACCGGCAGTGGTCCACCCTGCTCACGGCAACCGCAGCCGAGGTCGGCGTACCGATCGAGCCGGTCTTCCGCGCCGACGACGAGCACGTCGTTCTCGTCGAACCCTCCTACGTCAGGTAGCGGTAGGCCGGGGAGCCGGGCTCGAGGGCTTCGACGTGCATGTCCGATCGGCGCATTCGGTCCATCAGGCCCTCGTAGTCCGCCGCCGAACTCAGTTCCACGCCGACGAGCGCCTCGCCGGTCTCGCGGTTGTTGCGCTTGACGTACTCGAAGAGGGTGACGTCATCGCCGGGGCCGAGCACTTCGTCGAGGAAGCGACGCAGGGCGCCGGGCTCCTGCGGGAAGTCCACCAGGAAGTAGTGCTTGAGTCCGAGGTGCACCAGCGAGCGCTCGAGTACCTCGTTGTACCGGGACACGTCGTTGTTGCCACCCGAGATGAGGCACACCACCGTCGAGCCCAGCTCGACGGTGCCCTCGGTACATGCCTCCATCAGCGCCGCGACCGACAGCGCACCGGCAGGCTCGGCGATGATGCCCTCGTTCTGATAGAGGTCGAGCATGGCCGTGCAGACCGCGCCCTCGTCGATGGCGGTGATCGAGACCATGTCCCCCGCTGCCGACAGCACCGCATACGGCAGGGCGCCCGCGCGAGCGACCGCCGCCCCGTCGACGAACTGGTCGACGTGCTCGAGCGTGACGGGTTCGCCGGTCGCCAGCGCCGCGACCATGGCCGCCGCGCCTGCCGGCTCCACGCCGAGAACGGAGGTCGTCGTCGTGCGTTCCGCGAGGTAGGTGGTGATACCGCTGATGCAGCCGCCGCCGCCGACCGGAACGATGACGAGGTCGGGTTCCGCGTCGAGCTGCTGCAGGATCTCGACGGCGATCGTGCCCTGGCCGGCCATGGTGCGGAGGTCGTCGTACGGCGGAACCAGGGTGGCGCCGGTCCTGGCGACGTCGTCGAGTGCAGCCGCGGCGGCGATGTCGTAGGTGGCGCCGCCGACGATCAGCTCGATGTACTCGCCGCCGTGATATCGGATCCGGTCACGCTTCTGCTTGGGCGTCTTGGCGGGCACGTACACACGGCCGCGGACGCCCATCGACCGGCACGCCAGCGCAAATCCCTGCGCGTGGTTGCCGGCCGACGAGCAGACCACGCCGGCCGCAAGCTCGTCGGGCGTCAACTGCATCAGCAGGTTGTAGGCGCCGCGCAGCTTGTAGCTGCGGACCGCCTGGAGGTCCTCCCGCTTCAGGTACACCTGCAAGCCGGTGATCGCGGAGAGCCGATCGCTGAATTGCAGCGGGGTTTGACTGACCACGGCGGAGATTCGCCGAGCGGCCTCGTCGATGTCCGAGGCGCCGAGCGGCGCGGGACGGCGAGAGGTCTGACTCAGTTCGGCGGACACCGGTCAATGGTGCCACTCCGCCGCCACCCAGCGGAAATGGCCGCCTCGGGACGCCCGTCGAGCTCAGCCGCTCCGTCGGTGGGAACTGGTCTGCTCGCTGGCTCCCGGAGCGCGTGCGCCACGGCGTCCCAATCAAAGGTTTCGGCTACCCGAAATCTAAGTTACGAGCTATCGTTGGACTATGACCACGCCGACTGAAGTGCGCATCGCGGGCGTGCCGTGGCCCGCCTACAAACTGCTAGCCCTCCTGATGGGAGCGCTGGTCCTCATAGTCGTCGGCATCGCAACGGCCAGCGCCGCCTCCGCCGTGCTCGGCGCCACCGCGGCCACCGTGATCGTCTGGCTCGGTCTGGGGCTGTTCAGCCACGAGGTCTGACCCGACGTTCAACCCGACCGCTCGACCAGACGGCGCAAGCTGTCCAGGTCGGCGGCCACCGCGGTCGCGTCGGCGTCGAAATCCTCGTCGGTGACCCCGGCCGCGCGCCGCAGGGTGAACACCACCTCGCAGCCGTGCCCCTCCGCGCCCGCCGGGATCACCCGCATCGGGTTGTAGAACCGGTCACCGGACGGCAGCACGACCACGTGATCCAGCACGCCGAGCTCGTTGTTCGGTGCGAACGACACCTCGGCGGCCGCCAGCGCGGGATTGGCCAGGCCCGCCGCCCAGCGCGACAGATTGGCGGGGTCGACGGCGAAGTCGTAGACGGCGACGGGATCCGCGTCGATCCACTGGCTGACATGGCGGGACTCTTTGGTCGTGTCGTCGGTCACGAGTCCATGGTGACCGACACACTTGGCGTTGTGCCAAACGATCGCGTGAACGAGCCGCCCGAGACGCCGAAGGAAGTCCAGGCCTTCGTCGAACGGACGGAACGCCTGGCCGCTGGCGCCGAACATCGCGTGCCGTCCTGGCTGCGGCCGGGCGATCCGGAGAACCGCTGGCCCGTCCTCATCGCCATCTTCTCGGTGATCGCGATCCAACATTCGATTCCCGTGCAGTACACCGTGCTGCCGCGCTGGCCGCTGATCACGATGGAACTGCTGCTCCTGCTGGTGACGCTCGTCGTCAACCCAGTGAAGCTGTCGCGTCCGACGACGGTCGGTCGCTGGGCCAGCCTGGTCCTGACTGCGGCGATCACCCTCGACAACACCGCCTCGGCCGCCGTCCTGGCGAAGCGGATCCTCAGCGGCGAGGTGAGTAACAACGCCGCCGTGCTGCTCGGCGGCGGCGCGGCGATCTTCGTCACCAACGTGATCGCCTTCGGCATCTGGTATTGGGAACTCGACCGCGGCGGCCCGTTCGCGAGGCGCGCGGGTCAGCACCCGTACCCCGACTTCCTGTTTCCTCAGATGTCGGATCCGGGGAAGGCGAAACCCGACTGGCGGCCGACCTTCGTCGACTATCTCTACGTCAGCTTCACCAACGTGGTGGCGTTCTCCCCCACCGACACCATGCCCCTGGCCCGCTGGGCGAAGGGCATGATGACCGTCCAGTCACTGGTGTCGATGACGACCATCGCGCTCGTCGTCGCCCGCGCCGTGAACGTCCTGGGCTAACCGCCCAGGCAGCCGGGGCCGAGAAGTGCCTTGAGGTCGCCCATCAGCGCCGACGACGGCGTCACGCGCAGGGCCTGGTCGAGCTCCAGCGTCGTGATGCGGTCACCGCTGATCAGCCGCAACCGGACCTGAGACGTGCCGGGATGGTTGGCGAGGACCTGCTTGAGCGCGCCAACCTTCTCCACCGTGCACTGACGCGTCGGCAGGCTGACCGCCACCGGCCGGTCGGCCTGGGCGTTCGAGAAGTCCGGCACCACCAGGTCATTGGCGATCAGCGACAGTCTGTCATCCCGCGAGTTGACCTTCGCGCTGACGATGACGACGGTGTCGTCGGCGATGTCGGCGCCGAAGGTCGAATACGTGTGGGGGAAGAACATCACCTCGATCCCACCGGTGAGATCCTCCAATTGCGCTGATGCCCAGGGCATTCCGTTCTTGTTGACCCGCCGGTTCACCGATGCCAGAATTCCGCCGACCCGCACCTGTGCCTCGTTGGGCACGTCACCGTCGAGGATGGCGGGGATCGCCGTGTCGACCTGGGCGGCCAGCAGATGAGCGACGCCGTTGAGTGGATGCCCCGAGACGTACAGTCCGAGCATCTCCCGCTCGAGGGCGAGCTTGTGCTTGTCCTCCCACTCGTCTTCGGGGACCTTGATCGCGAATACCGAGTCCGACGCGGTATCGGCGCCGCCGAAGAGGTCGAACTGGCCCATCGCCTCGGCCTTCTTGGTGCCGAGCACCGAATCGACCGCGTCGGTGTGGATGAGGAATAGGCCCTTGCGGGAATGGTCGAGGGAGTCGAAGGCACCGGCCTTGATCAACGACTCCGTCACCTTCTTGTTGCAGGCGGTGACGTCGATCTTGTTGAGATAATCGGAGAAATCGGTGTACTTGCCCTTGGCGCTGCGCGTATTGATCAGTGACGCAACGACATTCGCACCGACGTTGCGCACCGCGCCCAACCCGAAGCGGATGTCGGTGCCGACCGAGGCGAAGTTGAGGTCGGATTCGTTGACGTCGGGCGGAAGCACCGTGATGCCGAGCCGGCGACAGTCGGCGAGGTACACCGCCGCCTTGTCCTTGTCGTCGCCGACCGAGGTCAGCAGGCCCGCCATGTACTCGGCCGGGAAGTTGGCCTTGAGGTAGGCGGTCCAGTAGGACACCAGTCCGTAGCCGGCGGCATGCGACTTGTTGAAGGCGTAGTCGGCGAACGGCAGCACCGTGTCCCAGAGCGCCTTGACGGCCGCGGCCGAGAAGCCGTTGCTCTTCATGCCATCGGAGAAGCCCTCGTACTCCTTGTCGAGCACCTCGCGCTTCTTCTTGCCCATGGCCTTGCGCAGAATGTCGGCTCGAGCGAGTGAATACCCGGCGACCTTCTGCGCGATGCGCATGATCTGCTCCTGGTAGACGATCAAACCGTAGGTCTCCGAGAGGATTTCGCGCAGTGGCTCCTCGAGCTCCGGATGAATCGGCTTGATGGCCTGGCGGGCGTTCTTGCGGTCGGCGTAGTCGTTGTGGGCGTTCACGCCCATGGGTCCCGGGCGATACAGCGCGATGACGGCGACGACGTCCTCGAACACGGTGGGCTGCATGCGGCGCAGCAGGTCCCGCATCGGGCCGCCGTCGAGCTGGAAGACACCGAGGGTGTCGCCGCGGCCGAGCAGCTCGAAGGTGGCGGGGTCGTCCAGCGGCACCTGGTCCAGATCGAGCTCGATGCCACGGTTGGCATTGATGTTCTTCAGTGCGTCGCCGATGATCGTCAGGTTGCGCAGACCCAGGAAGTCCATCTTCAGCAGGCCGATGGCCTCACACGAGGGGTAGTCCCACCCGGTGATGACGGCGCCGTCCTGCGGCCGCTTCCACAGCGGGATCGCGTTGACCAGTGGCTCACTGCTCATGATCACCGCACAGGCGTGCACACCCGCGTTGCGGACCAGGCCCTCGAGACCGCGAGCCGTCTCGTAGATGGTCTGCACGTCCCGGTCGGTCTCGATCAGGCTGCGGACCTCGGCGGCCTCCTTGTACCGCTCGTGGGTCGGATCGGTGATCCCCGACAGCGGGATGTCCTTCGCCATGATCGGCGGGGGCAGCGCCTTGGCGATCCGGTCGGCGATCGCGAAGCCGGGTTGCCCGTAGTGCACGCGGGCCGAATCCTTCAGGGCCGCCTTGGTCTTGATGGTGCCGAACGTGATGACCTGAGCCACTCGGTCGCTACCCCACTTGTCGGCGGCGTAGCGCACCATCTCGCCGCGCCGACGGTCGTCGAAGTCGATGTCGATGTCGGGCATCGACGCGCGCTCGGGGTTGAGGAAGCGCTCGAACAGCAGGCCGTACTTGATGGGGTCGATGTTGGTGATGGTCAGCGCCCAGGCCACCAAGGAACCCGCTGCCGAGCCACGGCCCGGTCCGACCCTGATGTCGACCGAACGCGCGTAGTTGATCAGGTCGGCGACGATGAGGAAGTACGACGGATAGCCCTTGTCGCAGATGACCTTGCTCTCGTATTCGGCGCGGTCGACGTATTCCTGGGGCACCCCGCCGGGAAAGCGACGGGCCAAGCCGGCAGCCACCTCGTGCGCCAGCCACGACGCCTGGTCGTGCCCCTCGGGAACGGGGAACACCGGCATCCGGTCGTGGGGCGTCCACACGTCGGCATACGACTGCACCCGCTCGGCGATGAGGAGCGTGGAATCGCAGGCGCCGGGCACCTGGTCGTCCCACATCGTGCGCATGTCGGCCGCGGACTTCAGGTAGTAGCCGTCGCCGTCGAACTTGAAGCGGGTGGGATCGGTGAGCGTCTTCGCGGTCTGCACGCACAGCAGGGCTTCGTGGTTGTGGGCGGCTTCGCGGGTCACGTAGTGGCAGTCGTTGGTGGCCAGCGGCGGGATGCCCAGCTTGCGGCCAACCTCCAGCAGGCCCTCGCGCACCCGTCGTTCGATCTCGATGCCATGGTCCATCAGCTCGAGGAAGTAGTTGTCGGACCCGAAGATGTCGCGCCACTTGGCCGCCGACTCCAGGGCTTCCCTCTCGTGGCCGAGCCGCAGCCGGGTCTGCACCTCACCAGACGGGCAGCCGGTGGTCGCGATGATGCCCGACGAGTGCTCGGCGATGATCTCGGCGTCCATCCGTGACCACTTGCCGAGCTGGCCCTCGAACGACGCGAGCGACGACAGCCGGAAGAGGTTGCGCAGCCCCGTCGCATTCTCGGCGACCATCGTCATGTGGGTGTAGGCACCGCTACCGGAGACGTCGTCGGACTTCTGGCTGGGGTCGCCCCAGAGCACGCGCTTGGTGTCGAACCTCGACGCCGGGGCGATGTACGCCTCGACGCCGATGATCGGCTTGATGCCGAACTCGACCGACGCGTTGTAGAACTCACTGGCGCCGAACATGTTTCCGTGGTCGGTCATGCCGATCGCAGGCATCTCGAGGCGCTGCGCCTCGGCGAACATGGCCTTGACCTTCGCAGCACCGTCGAGCATCGAGTACTCGGTGTGATTGTGCAGGTGCACGAACGAATTGCTCATAGGGCCGCCAGTCTATTGCTGCCCTCCGACGGCGCTCGGCGTGTCGCTCGACGTGTCGCGCCGAGCCGTCGAATTCAGTCGGTCGGGGCCAGCAGACCGTGCGACACGGTTCGGGCCAGCTGCCGGGTGATCGAGAAGATGTCGGCGGCGTCGTCGACGAAACCGGCGTAGAAGCCGACCCCCAGGAACAACGCGTGGAGCAACTCGACCACCGGAGCGACCGCGGTGTCCTCGGCCAACTCGCCACGAACCTTGGCGGCGGTGACCAGCGCCGCGAGGCAGTCCTGCAGATCGTTGCCGGCGTAGGAGCGCAGCTCTGGATTCCTCGTCGACTCGAGTCGCGCACTCACCAGGAAGGCGATCTGTGAGCGATCATGGACGTCGACTTCGCGGACCGCGGCGATCAGTGCGGCGAACTGCTCGGCCAGGGTTCTCGGCCGCTGGGCCTCGGCGACGATGTGCGCGATGAGACCGGCCGACTCGGCGACCAGGGTCTGATAGATCTCCTCGCGCGACGAGAAGTAGTAGTGCAGGGTGGGGCGGCTCAGCCCGGCGGCGATCGCGATGGCCTGGAATGTGGCGGCCTGGTAGCCGCGCTCGTTGATGACCTGACGGGACGCCTTGAGGATGCGGCTGCGCGTCTCGGCCGAATCGGAGTTGACCGGACGCCCCCGCCGACGGGCGGCGACGATCGGCCTTTCGTCACACTGCGCCATGCGGGCAAACCGTAGGGCATTGCTGTCACCTGGTCAAATGTTAGCGTCGGGCAAATATTGCGACAGAAACTCAACGACCGCGGGCTCGGACGTCAGACCGATCGCGACCCGGTAGGCGGCGGCGGACTCGGCCGTCCGACCGAGTGCTGCGAGCAGGTGCCCGCGCACCACCCAGGCTGGCTGGAAGCGGTCGGCGTCGACGCCGTCGAGGCGGTGCAATCCAGCCAGCGGGCCGTCGATCTCGCCGTCGAGAGCCGCCAACGCCACCACGGCGCCCAGGGATGGTGCCACTAAGACTAGGGCCCGGTAGAGCTTTCGTAGCGTACCTGGATCCACGGCAGTGCCGAACGCCCGACTGCAATGGGCGGACTGGATGGCGGCCTCGTACTGGAATCGACCGGGACGGCCGTAGCGGTGGGCCCGTTGCAACAGTCCTTCGCCGCGGGCGATCAAGGCGCGGTCCCAGCGCGCCGGGTCTTCGGCGTCGAGGGGGACGAAGCGTCCGTCGGCGTCCACCCGAGCGGGACCACGCGCTTCGGCAAGGCAAATCAACGCGGCCAAACCGAGGGCTTCCGGTTCGCCGGGCAACACGTCTGCTGCAGTCAGAGCCAGATGCAGCGCCTCGCCTGACAGTGACTCGAGCGACCGGGTGTTCGGCATTCCCTGCCAGTCGATCGCGTAGGCGCCGTAGACCGCTTCCAATACTGCGGGCAGGCGGGCGGCGAGGGCGTCGCGCGACGGGAGCGTGAACGGTATCCCGGCATTGCGGATGCGCCGTTTCGCCCGGACCAGGCGCTGCGCCATGGCCGCTGGTTCCACCGCGTACGCCGCGGCGATCGCCGCAGCATCCACCCCCAGGACGGTCTGCAGCATCAGTGGTGTCCGCACCGACTCCGCGATGGCGGGATGAGCGCACACGAGCATGAGCTCGAGCCGCCGGTCGGGGAGCTCGGCCGTACGGTATTCCGTTGTCGCCCAATCCAACTCGCCGAGTGGAGCGCGCAACCGGTAGCCCGATGACTTCCACTGATCACGTAGGCGATTGCGCGCCACCGTCAGGATCCAAGCCTCCGGATTCGCGGGGATCCCGCCGGCTGCCCATCGGGTGAGGGCTCGCTCGACGGCATCGCCCAGGGCGTCCTCGGCTGACGCGATGTCGCGGGTCGGCGCGGCCAGCAAGGCCAGCAGCCTGCCATGGGAGTCGCGCGTGACCGCCGCGACGGCCGACGCCACCTCCGAGGGCATGGCGCTCAGGGGGTGAGCCACCCACGGTCAGCGGAGTACGTCCGAGCGACCGGGCGTATCTCGATCGATCCCCAGTTGGCGGCCGGGTTCCGGTGCGCCCACGACAGCGCCTCGTCGAGGTCGGGCACGTCGATGACGAAGATCCCGCCGAGTTTCTCCTTGGTGTCGACGAACGGCCCGTCCTGGACCTCGGGCGTGCCGTGCCGGGCGGTCACCGTGGTCGTCGACGCGACGACGTCGAGCACCTCGGTGCTGACCAGGACGCCCGCGGCGGTCAGATCGTCGGCGTACGCCGCAAAGGCCGCCATCGCCGGTGCCATGTCGTGCTCGGTCAACCCGACCGACGGACCCTCTTCGTAGTGCATCAGCAGGCAGTAGCGCATCGTGTCGTCCTCACCTCGTGTCGACGCAAGCTCGCTTCGAGCTTGTCACCGTGATGACGATCGGGGTACCGCCGTTTCGACATCTGGCGACGCCGGCGAGGGCGACTTCTTCCGCAGCGAGCCGACGGTCATGACACCGAGCGCCACCCAGATCAGGGCGAAGCCGACCCAGCGCCCCACCGGCATCGGCTCGTGACCGACGAGGACGCCCCACGCCATTTGCAGCCCCGGGTTCAGGTAGAACAGCAGTCCCATGGTGATCATCGGCAGACGCTGCGCGCCCGCGGCGAACAGCAGCAGCGGCACGGCGGTCACCGGTCCGGCCAGCAGCAGCAGGATGGTGTGTCCGGTGCCGAAGCCGATGAAGTGGCCGTGGCCCAGCACCTGCAGCGAGATGAGGTAGCCCGCCGCCAGTGGCAGCGCCAGGAACGTCTCCACGGCCACGCTGACCCGCGGGTCCGCGACGACGACCTTCTTGACCAGCCCGTACAGGGAGAACGTCGCAGCCAAGGCGACGGTGACGTAGGGCGGCGCACCCACCTCCGCGGTCAGCACCACGACGGCCACCACCGCGAGCACCAGGGCGATCAGTTGCCAGCGCCCGATGTGCTCCCGAAAGACGAGCACCCCGAGCGCGACGGTGACGAGCGGGTTGATGAAGTACCCCAGCGCCGCGTCGACGACGTGGCCGTTGGTCGCCGCCCAGATGTAGACCCCCCAGTTGATCGAGATCAGCACCGACGCCGCCAGCAGCAGCAGCCAGGTGCGACCGCCGAGCCGGCGCAGGTCGCCGAGGCGGCGTGCCACGACGAGGACCAGGAAGAGGCAGACAGCGCTCCACACGATCCGGTGCGCCAGCACCTCGAGCGAACCGGCGGGCAACAGCAGCGGAAAGAAGCCGGGGCACAGCCCCCACCAGACGAAGGCGCCGACGCCTGCCAGGACGCCGGAGCGCCGCCGCGAATCGGACGCGCCGGTCACGATTCGTGGTGGCGCAACACGTCGAGCGCGTGTTGGAGGTCGGTCGGATACGGGCTGGTGATCTCGACGCGTCGGCCGTCGGCCGGGTGCGCGAAGGACAGGTAGCGCGCGTGCAACCACTGACGTTCCAGGCCGAGCCGCTTCGCCAGGGTCGGGTCGGCGCCGTAGGTCAGGTCGCCGCAGCACGGGTGATGCAGCGCGGAGAAGTGCACGCGGATCTGATGGGTGCGGCCGGTCTCCAGGTGGACGTCGAGCAGGCTGGCCGCCGCGAACGCCTCCACCGTGTCGTAGTGGGTGATGCTGTGTCGGCCGCCCTCGCTGACCGCGAACTTCCAGTCATTGCTGCGATGGCGTCCGATCGGCGCGTCGATGGTCCCACTGGACGGATCCGGGTGTCCCTGCACCAGGGCGCTGTAGCGCTTCTCGACCGTGCGCTCCTTGAAGGCCCGTTTCAGGACGGTGTAGGCGTGCTCGGAGATCGCCACCACCATCACCCCGGACGTCCCGACGTCGAGACGCTGGACGATGCCCTTCCGTTCGGGCACGCCCGACGTGGTGATCCGGAAGCCGGCGGCGGCCAGCCCGCCCAGCACCGTCGGGCCGGTCCAGCCGACCGAGGCGTGCGCGGCGACACCGGCGGGCTTGTCGACGGCGACGAGATCGTCATCGGCGTACAGGATCTCCATGCCGTCGATTTCGACGGCCGGATTATCCAGTGGCGCAGGCGCTTCCGGCAGCCGAACCTCCAGCCAGGCTCCCGCGACCAGTCGGTCGGACTTGCCGACCGGGGCACCGTCGACGTCGACCCCACCGTCCTCTGCCAGTGACGCCGCAGCCGTTCTGGACAAACCGAGCAGCCGCGCCAGCCCGGCGTCCACGCGCATCCCCGCCAGTCCCTCGGGGACGGGCATCGACCGAGTGGTCATCAGTCCCGCTCGGTATCGGCTTCGGTCGTCTCGGTCGGCGACGGGGTGCCGGCAGCAGTCGGGGTGGCCGCCGGGGCGTCCGGCTGGCGCCTCCCCTCGGGGTTTGATGCTCGGTCCAGCTGGCGCCTCCCCTCGGTGTCCGATGCTCGGTCCGGCTGGCGCCTCCCCTCGGTGTCCGATGCTCGGTCCGGCTGGCGCCTCCCCTCGGTATCGAAGTCGTAGCCGAACAGCGACAGCCCCACCAGCAGGATCGCCCCTCCCACCACCGCTGGGTCGGCCACGTTGAACACCGGCCACCACCCGATCGACAGGAAGTCCACGACGTGGCCGCGCAGCGGGCCCGGTGACCGGAAGAACCGGTCGACGAGATTGCCCAAGGCACCGCCGAGGATCATCCCGAGCCCCAGCGCCCACCACGGCGACACCAGCCGCCTGCCCATCCAGATGATGCCGATCACCACGCCGGTCGCCACCAGCGTCAGCACCCAGGTGTAACCGGTTCCCATCGAGAACGCAGCCCCCGAGTTGCGGACCAGCGTCCACGTCACCGTGTCCCCGATGATCGAGACCGGCTGCTGCGGCGCCAGGAGCCGGACCGCGAGCACCTTGGTGACCAGATCGAGGAAGAGCACCACGGCTGCGACCGAGAGCAACAGGCGCAGTCGTCTCCGCTGCGGCGGTGGATCGGTGTCGTCGCCCGCGGTGACGGGTTCGGCCGACCCAGTTGTTTCGTCAGTCACGCCACCATCATCCCAAAGCCACCATGGGGAACAATCGCCGCATGAGCCAACCGCGCGTGCGAGTCATCGGCGGATGAGCCGCGTCGTCGTCATCACCACCGGCGGCACCATCGCCACCAGCACCGGTGCCGACGGAGTGGCGCGACCCACCCGAACCGGCACCGACCTGACGGCGAGCCTCGACACGCCCGTCGACGTGGAGGTCGTCGACCTGATGGCCGTCGACAGTTCCCAACTGGCTCCCGCCGACTGGGACCGGATGACGGCCGCGGTGACGGCGGCATCCCGTGCCGGCGCCGACGGCGTGGTCATCACCCACGGCACCGACACGATGGAGGAGACGGCGCTGTGGCTCGACCTCACCCACGACGGGGACCTGCCCGTGGTGCTGACGGGAGCCATGCGGAGCGCGGACGCCGAGCACCCCGACGGACCCGCCAACCTGCAGGACGCGGTCACGCTCGCCGCCAGCCCCGACGCCAGGAAGATCGGCGTCGTCGTGACGCTGGCGGGACGGATCTGGAAACCCTTGGGACTGACCAAGACCGGCGCCGGCTTCCTCGGCATCGAGGTGCCGTCCGCCGGCCGAGACCGGCTCCCGTTCGGAGAGTTATCGGCGGCCCGGGCGCCGCGCGTCGACGTGGTCGCCACCTACGCGGGCAGTGACGCGGTGGCGCTGCAGGCGTGCATCGCGGCCGGCGCGGCGGGCGTCGTGCTGGAAACGCTGGGCTCCGGCAATGCCGGCGCCGCGGTGATCGACGGCGTCCGCCGGGCCTGCGCCGAGGGTGTGGAGGTGGTGCTCTCGAGCCGGGTGCCGGGCGCCCACGTCACGGTCGGCTACGGGCCGGGCCGCCTGCTGGTCGACGCGGGCGCTGTGGTGGCGCCGGCGCTCGCACCGCCGCAATGCCGGGTGCTGCTGATGGCGGCGCTGGCGGCCGGCCGGCCGGTTGCCGAGGTCTTCGCGGCCTACGGCTCCCCCTCATAGGTGGCCGTCAGCCGTTCGACGTAGTCCGGCCAGTCGAGGCTGTCGACGGGGTTGGCCCGCGCCACGTCCGTGCTGTCGTGGCGAAGCGTATGCGCCTGGCCGGGCCCCGTCGCCCGCGTCTCGAAGCGCACCGTCATCACCCCGTGTCCCGCACCCTGCACCCAGCCGTGTCCGAATGCCGAGTGCACCACGTCGTCGCCGATGCGCCACGCCTCGCCCGAGTCCGACGGCGGCGCGACGACCGGCCCGGCCTCGTGACTGTTGGACGCCTCGACGGTCTGGTCGAGGTCCGGGAACAGCGACTCCTGAAGCACGTCGGAGAGGCCCGAGAAGCCAACGCCGACGAGCCGCACCGGTCCGATGTCCACCGGGTCGAGGAGCAGCCTGCGTGCCGTACCGATCAGCGTGGCCTCGTCGGCGGTCGCGTAGGGCAGCGTCGCGGACCGCGTGAGCGTGCTCATGTCCGACTTCTTGAGCTTGACGGTCACCGTGCGCGCGCCCCGGCCGTCGCGCTCGAGACGTTGGTGGGCGTGTACGCCGATCGGGCCCGTCGCGTCGCGGAGCTGATCGAGCGTCGTCAGATCTTCGGCGAACGTCGACTCGGCGCTGATCTGCTTGGCACTCAACCGTTCCGTGACCGGACGGTCGTCGATGCCCTGCGCCAGCAGATGAAGGGCGGGGCCAACGGTCGCGCCGAGGACGTCGGCCACCTCCGACGCGCTCAACGCCGCCAACGCACCCACGGTGTCGATTCCCAACCGGTGCAGCTTCTCCTCGGCAACCGGTCCGATCCCCCACAGGCGGCGGACCGGGAGGCCGGCGAGAAGGCTGCGTTCCTCCTCGCGTCGAACGACACGGATGCCGTCGGGTTTGGCCAGCCCCGAAGCGATCTTGGCGAGCTGCTTGCCCGACCCTGCGCCGACGGAGGCGACCAGTCCCGTCTCCCGGTGGACGTGGGCGCGCAACGCCTCGCAGAACCGCACGACGGCGTCGACGTCGGCGCCGACGAGTTCGCCCGGCTCGCCGAACGCCTCGTCGAACGACAGCTGCTCGAGCACCGGCACCATCGAGCGCACGGTGTCGAGCACTCGCCCGCTGGCCACCCCGTACACCACGCCGCGCGGCGGCAGCACCACCGCCGTCGGCCCCACCATCCGGCGGGCCTGGTGCATCGGCATGGCCGACTTGGCGCCGAACACCCGCGACTCGTAGCTCGCCCCTGCGACGACACCCCGACCGCCGAGCCCGCCGACCAGGACGGGCCTCC
This sequence comes from uncultured Actinomycetota bacterium, assembly GCA_963846985.1. Lineage (GTDB taxonomy): Bacteria > Actinomycetota > Actinomycetes > Mycobacteriales > Mycobacteriaceae > Mycobacterium. Next base: position 118,853 of record CAWJYC010000016.1, on the reverse strand, counting down.
CGCGCAAGGTGGGTCGCGTCAACTGTTCGACCGAGGCGAAGAACGCATCCATGTCGAAGTGCAGGACCCAGCGTCCCTCCATGAAGGCGATGCTAGGGCGCTGGCCCGACGAGCGCGGCACCCCATGGCCCATGGAGCGCGGTGGTCAGCCCGCCCGCCGTCGACGAACATTCCCTTTGTCGGAATTCGCACTGCGGTGTGCAGCGACCACACAATTGTCTACACTCGATTCGATTCGTTTCTCCACACTAATTTCTCAAGGGATTTCATGACCGTCCAATTGAAGCGAGCACTGCAGATCCTCGCGTCGGGTTCGGTGCTGGCCATCGCTCCGCTGCTCTACGGGACGGTCGTGGTTCCGGCGATCAGCCATGCCGACCAGTGCGCCGACGGCACGCAATCCGGTCCTCAGGGGGACCGGCCGTGTGACCCGCCGGCCAAGGGTCTGAACTGCCCTGACGGCACCGTCGTCGACGAGCAGAATCGACAGTGCGTCGACCTCGTGGCCGGCCTCGCCAAGGAGTTGCAGGCGCTGCCGCCACCGCCCTCGCTGGCCGGTGCCGGCGGCGAAGGATTGGGTGCTCTACCAGGTGGTATCCCCTCCCTTGGCACGGTGAACCTGCCCGACGTGGTGCTGCCCAGCGTGGGCCTGGGCCTGGTCCCCAATCTGAACCTCTCCCTGCAGCCGCAGATCGGCGGACTGTCCGCTCCGGCGGCACCTGCCCTGGCAGCGCCGAACCTGGCCGCGCTGCCCGCGCCGCAACTCCCGCCGCCGCCGTCGATCAATCCGCTCAACCCGCTGGGGTTGCCGCCACCGCCGGATCTGACGCCGGGCATCCCGTTCATCTGAGCGACCGTGACGTGCCGACGATGGCAATTGGCGACCGCGCGAATGCCGCCATTCAATTCGTCGCCACAAAACGTTGAGTTACGCTCGCGTCAGATCCTTCGAATCGTTGATCAGTCATTATTGGAATTGTTCATGCAATCACGAAAAAGGCGAATAGTTAGCGAGAGTTCACGGTGCTGCGTTCGTTGCCTCTGACCGCCGAGTCGCCCCACGCCCTCGACGACATTCGGCGCGCGTTCGAGGACCGGCGGTACTGGCATCACCGCCTGAGCGCCTTCGAGGGTGGGTCGCCGGTCCTGGACTCGCTGTCGACCGATCCGTCGGGGGCCACGTCGGTCGCGATGACGATGCGCTTCGGCGGCGACCAGTTGCCGGACCCCCTGCGCCGCCTTCGCCTGGGGTCCCTGGTGATCGCGCAGCGCGAACGGTGGCACACCCGTGAGGACGACACGCTGTGCGGCGTGATCAGCATCACTGCGGTGCGGACGCCGATGTCCGGCCGTGGCACGGTGGAATTGGTTTCCGCCGGTGCCGGCACTGCGTTGTCGGGCACCGCCACGGTCACGGTCGACGTCCCGTTCATCGGCGGTGCGATCGCGACCTTCATCGCCAACCAGCTGGCCATCGGCATCGTCGACGTGATCGGCGTGACCGACTCGTGGCTGCGGAGCCGCGCGGCATGAGCCAGGTCGACAACACGCTCGCCTACATCGACCAGGGCTCGTTCCTCGCGCTGCGCGCCCTCGGTCGCGGTCCGCTGATCCAGTTCACCTGGATCTACGACCGGGCGATCGACGTCGACGGCCTGCGCAGATTCCACGACAACCTCGGTTGCGGTCTCCTCGGGCGGCGCATCGAGCGGTCTGCCCTGGTGTTCGGCCGGGACCGCTGGGTGACCTCGCCCGGGCCGCCCGACGTCGAGATCGCCGCCCGAGACCGTCCCCGGGCCGAGGTGTGGACCTGGGCCGACGAACGGCTGCGGCTGCCGATCGATCCGCAGGACGGGCCGTCCTGGCATCTCGGGGTGCAGCCCCTCACCGGTGGCGGCGCGGCGGTGACGCTCGTCGTCTCGCACTCCATCGGTGACGCCAAGGCGATCATCGACGCGATCGGCGACGCCGTTCGAGGACTCCGCCGCGATCTCGGCTATCCGGCTCCGGGGTACCGCACGCGTCGGCAGGCGATCCGCGAGGACGGCAGGCAGGCGCTGCGTGACGTTCCCGCCATGGCGCGGGCGGTCGGCTCCGCGGTGCGGGTGGCCCGGGCCGAAGGGGACGGACTGTCCACGTCGGTCCGCTCCGGCGGAAGACAGCGGACCCGTGGGCCGGACCGCGAGGTGGTGGTGCCCAACGCGGTGACCTTCTTCGACGTCGAGGAGTGGGACCGGCGTGCGGAAGTCCTTGGCGGCAGCAGCAATTCGTTGTTCGTCGGCGTGGCTGCCCGGCTCGGCCACCGAGTGGGCCGGGTCGACGCCGAGGGCCTGGTGCGGGTCTCGCTGCCGGTCAGCGAGCGGACCCCCGGCGATACGAGGGCGAACGCGCTGACCGCGACCGCGGTGACGGTCGACCCGGGCGTGGTGACGACCGACCTCGGTACCGTCCGCGGCGACCTCCGCACGGCGCTGACGGCGCTCGCCGACTCGCCCAACGAACTCCTGGGCCCCCTGGCACTGGTTCCCCTGACCCCGGCCTTTCTGGTTCGCCGGCTCGAGGGCATGGTGCAGCAGGTCGGCAACCCCATCGGCTGCTCGAACATCGGCGAACTCGAACCGGACACCAATCGTCCGGACGGCAGCGACGCCGATCGGCTTGCCGTCCGCATGATCGAGCCCAAGGCCACCACGACGGTCCTCGACCGCATGGGCGGGCTGCTGTTCCTGGGGTGTGGGCGCAGCCGTGGTCGCGTCTTCGTGACGGTCAGCAGCTGGACCGTCGGCGGCACCAACACGCGAGAATTGCTGCGCGAGTCATTCGGTCTGGCGCTGACGGACATGGGATTGTCCGGCACCGTCGAATGATCCGACGGCCGGCCTCGGCGATAGCCTGGACCGCATGGCGCTGCCGGCACGGGACGTGACGATCTCATCGGAGTCGATTCGGCTGGGTCAGTTCCTCAAGTACGCCGGCATGATCGACAGCGGTGCCGACGCCAAGGGTGTCATCGCCGACGGGCTGGTCCTGGTCAACGACGCCGTCGAGACGCGACGCGGACGCCAGCTTCGTCCCGGCGACACCGTGACGTTCGGCGGCCAGGTCGCGCGCGTGGCCGTCGGCTGAGGCGGATCCGGGTGGTCAGGCCTCCTCGGTCAGGCCTTGGCGATCGAGACTCGCACCCCGTCCCCGAGTTCCGCGCCGTCGACCGGATCCCCGAACTCGAGGGCGGTGGCGAGGATCTCGCCCGCGATGAGATCGGCGTGCCTCGCCGCCCAGTCCCGCCGCTCGGACGGCACCGACATGGTCACCGTGATGCGGTCGGAGACGTCCAGCCCCGACGACTTCCGCAGATCCTGAAGTTCGCGAATGCGGTCCTTGGCCCAGCCCTCGGCCTCGAGTTCGGGCGTGAGCGTGCCGTCGAGCACGACCAGACCGGCGCCGTCGGGCAGTGCGGCGGTCCAATCCGGTTCGGCGGCAACGAGTTTGGACGTGTACTCCGAGGGCTGAAGCGTCGCCGGGCCAGCGGTGAGGGTGCCGTCGGGGTTGACGACCCCCTCCCCTGCCTTGACTGCCTTGATGGCGGCCTGCACGATCGCGGCCCAGCCGTGGTCCCGCCACCTTCGCGTTGACGGCCAGTTCGAAGCGGCCGTAGGCGTCGATGTCGTCGGTGAGTTCGACGGCCTTCACGTTGAGTTCGTCGGCGATGAGGTCGGTGAACGGCAGCAGCGACGCCGGGTCGGTCACCGCCACGGTGAGCAGCGGCAGTGGCAACCGGACCCGCAGCTTCTTGGCCTTGCGCAGCGACGAGGCCACTGAGCAGACGTCGCGGACCTGGTCCATCGCCGCGACCAGCGCAGGGTCGGCGGGGATCTCGTCGGCGGTCGGCCAGTCGGTCAAGTGCACCGAACGACCGTCGGTAAGGCCGCGCCAGATCACCTCCCCGATCAGAGGAAGCAACGGAGCGGCCAGCCTCGCGGTCACCTCCAGCACGGTGTGCAGCGTGTCGATCGCATCGCGGTCCTCGTCCCAGAAACGCGAGCGCGACCGTCGCACATACCAGTTGGTCAACGCCTCGGTGAACTGACGCAGCTGTTCGCAGGCCACCGAGATGTCGCACACGTCCATCGATGCCGTGAGGTCGTCGCGCAGGACGGCCAGCTTCGCCAGGATGTAGCGGTCCAGCACGTTGGTGGAGTCGGTGCGCCAGGTGCCCTTCTCCGGTGCGTAGAGCGCCAGGAATGAGTATGCGTTCCAGAACGGCAGCAGCACCTGCCGCACACCTTCGCGGATGCCCTGCTCGGTGACGACGAGGTTGCCTCCGCGAAGGATCGGCGACGCCATCAGGAACCAGCGCATCGCATCCGAGCCGTCCCTGTCGAACACCTCGGTGACGTCGGGATAGTTGCGCAACGACTTGCTCATCTTCTGGCCGTCGCTGCCCAGCACGATGCCGTGCGAGACGCACATCCGGAACGCGGGCCGGTCGAACAGCGCGGTGGACAGGACGTGCAGCAGGTAGAACCAGCCGCGTGTCTGCCCGATGTACTCGACGATGAAGTCCGCCGGGTTGTGGTGGGCGAACCAGTCGACGTTCTCGAACGGGTAGTGCACCTGGGCGTAGGGCATCGAACCGGAGTCGAACCACACGTCGAACACGTCGGGGATGCGCCGCATCGTCGACGCGCCGCTCGGGTCATCGGGGTTGGGCCGGGTCAACTCGTCGACGTAGGGCCGGTGCAGATCGTCCGGTCGCACGCCGAAGTCGCGTTCGAGCTCGTCGAGACTGCCGTACACGTCGATCCGCGGATATGCCGGGTCGTCGGACTTCCACACCGGAATCGGGCTGCCCCAGTAGCGATTTCGTGACACCGACCAGTCGCGGGCGTTGGCCAGCCACTTGCCGAACTGGCCATCCTTGACGTGTTCGGGGTACCACGTGATCTGCTGGTTCAACTCGACCATGCGGTCCCGGAACGCGGTGACCTCGATGAACCAGGACGACACCGCCCGGTAGATCAACGGGTTCCGGCACCGCCAGCAGTGCGGATAGGAGTGGTCATAGGTCTCGTGCCGTAGCAACACCGCGCCGTTGGCAGCGGCCGGTCCCGACCCGTTCTTCAGGTCGCGAATGATCTGCGCGTTGGCGTCGAAGACGTGCTGGCCGGCGTAGTCGGGCACGGTGGCGTCGAAGCGGCCCTTGGAGTCGACCGGCGTGACGGCGTCGATGCCGGCCAGATCGGCGGTGGCCTTGTCGTCCTCGCCATAGGCGGGCGCCATGTGCACGATGCCGGTGCCCTCGTCGGTGGTGACGAAGTCACCGGGCAGCACCCGAAAGGCGTTGGCCGAGTCCATGAAGTACGGGAACGGCGGCACGTACCGCAGTCCCAGCAGGTCGCGGCCGAGGTGGGAGCTGATGACGGTCGGCTCCTCGCCCAGTTCCCGGGCGTAGGCCGCGACCCGCGCCTCGGCGAGCACGTACCGCCTGCCGTCGGCGCCAAGCACCTGTACGTACGTGACGTCGGGATTGACGGCGACGGCCTGGTTGGACGGCAGCGTCCACGGGGTCGTCGTCCACACCACCAGGTGGGCACCGGCCAGTGCGCCGTCGGTGGTCTGCTCCTCGCGCGAGCGCTCGTCGGTGGTCTGCTCCTCGCGCGAGCGCTCGTCGGTGGTCTGCTCCTCGCGCGAGCGCTCGTCGGTGGTGATCGGGAAGCCGACCGTCAACGCCGGGTCCTGCCGGTTCTTGTAGACGTCGTCGTCCATCCGCAATTCGTGGCTGGACAGCGGGGTCTCGTCGTTCCAGCAGTACGGGAGCACGCGGTTGCCCTCGTAGGCCAGCCCCTTCTCCCACAGCTGCTTGAACGCCCACAGGACCGATTCCATGTAGCCGAGATCCAGCGTCTTGTAGTCATTGTCGAAGTCGACCCAGCGGGCCTGCCGGGTGACGTAGGCCCGCCACTCCTCGGTGTACTTGAGTACCGACGCGCGGCACGCCCGGTTGAACTCCGCGATGCCGAGTTCCTCGATCTGCGCCTTCTCGGTGATACCGAGTTGGCGTTGCGCCTCGAGTTCGGCGGGCAGGCCGTGGGTGTCCCACCCGAAGCGGCGCTCGACCTTGAAGCCGCGCATCGTCTGGTAGCGCGGGACGATGTCCTTGACGTATCCGGTCAGCAGGTGGCCGTAGTGGGGCAGGCCGTTGGCGAACGGTGGCCCGTCGTAGAAGACGTACTCCTCGGCGCCGTCGCGTCGCTCGATGCTGGCGCGGAAGGTGCCGTCGCGGTCCCAGTAGTCGAGCACCTCGAGCTCGAGGTCGGGGAAGCTCGGCGATCCGCTTGCCGGTTTCGGGTAGGCCGTCACCTGTGTTCGTCTCCTGTGCCCATGATCGTCAAGGCACGGGGACGACGCCTGCGCTCGTGCGCGGACACCGCGGTACCACCCCGCTTGCGCACACCGTGCGCCGCTCGAATGTGGGCGATGACGGGCCCGCCCGTTCGGTTCTAGTGAGCGCTACCGAGCAATGCTCGGACGCCGTTCTTCCGAAGACTCCCCGGTGATGGCCGGATCGATGCCTGTGCGGCGATTCTAATGCCTCCGCGAACCGACTCGCCAAACGCTAGTGGGCCAGCGCCAGCTCGGGGGCCGCGTGAACCGGAGGGGTGCCCTCGGAGGTCAGCTCGATGAGCGCCAGAGGGAACTGCTCGGCGAGTTCTTCGATGGTGTACGGCTCGAAGCTGCGCGCGTCGAACCACCAGTCGAGGGCGATGACGGAGTCGTGCCGGTAGGCGCGCAGTTCGAGCAGGTGGCCCAGATGCGGCCGGTTCGCGGCCGAGCCACCATTGGCGAACAGGATGTCGGAGATGGGCTGGGTCCGGGGATCGTCGAGCACCCCGTGGACGATCCGGCCGACGGCGAGGGCGTCGAATGCGCCGTGGACGGTCTTGAGCATGTCGTCGGCAGACGTCTCGGCGGGCGTCGCGCAGGACAGCTCCATCGGGTGCACGCTGGTGCCGTATCCCGGCACGTCGACGGTGGTGGAACCGTTGCCGATGGTGCGTTCGATCGCGCGTCCCAGGGCGGCCAGGAGGATGACGTCGCTCGATAGCTCGAGCGCTTCGGCGGCACCGTCCAGTTCCATGGTCAGCAACGGCGTGAGCGGTGCAGCGACCAACTTGAAGGTCCTGGACTTCTGGGCGGCCCTCGGCGTCGTAGTCGGTCAGCTGCAAGTTTGCGCGCGTCATGGTTGGGACGCTACACGAATGTCCCAAAAATGGGACACATCTGCCAATAGTGTGACGGCCATGTCAATTACGGACCTTTTGTCCGGTTAGCGGATCGGAGTGCCCATAACGGAGAACAACGGATAAGCTGCACCCGTGCCACGGACTGATGAAAACGGCAGACAGCTCAAGACGCTGCTGGACTACCTCCTCGACGGCGACGTCGACGCGAAGGCAATCTACGACGCCCTCGGTACGTCGAGCAGCACCTACTACCGACGCATCAAGGAAGCCGATTACCCCAACGCCGAAGAGATGCGGCTGGTCGCGGATCGGTTCAACCTTAGCTACCCTGACCTGCAGGTTCGCTTCGGATTGATGAGCCGCGAAGAGGTGTGGAGCTACGTCGAGTCGGCGCCCATGACCGTGGCGACCATCTCGGAGCCCGCACCACCGAGCGACGGACGGTCCGCAGACCACGACTTCGCGATCTCGCGCCACGGACTGACGCGCCGCCGCTGTAGGGTTACTATTTGCTGACCGCTAATTAGTCCGAAGGCGACATTCCATGGGTCTGGCAGTCCTCATCACCATCACGCTGATGTGTATTGCGTGGAGTTTGTGGATTCGCCGGGTGACGTGGTCGTGCCGCTGGGAGGTTGCGGCGACGCTCAACATCGCCCTGCAGGGCGGCGCCGTCTTCCTGATGTCGCCGCTGGCGTCGGCGACTCTCGGCCATTGGCTGCACGCCCTCACCGGCATGTGGAATCTCGAGGACTACATCGGCCACGATCTCTACGTCGTGGCGGCCTCGGCGATCGTCTACAACGCGCTCGGTCGCCTCCAGGACGACCACGCCATGCAGCTCACGTTCAAGCAGTACGTCGAGCGGCCCGCGACACTGTGCATTCCGGTCCTGCTGGCCACCTTCTCCCTCGGAAACGGCGCGTCGGTATACCGCGCCGACTTCTTCGAGGTGCCCACGGACCCCTGGCTCAGCGCCTACTGGCTGCTCTTCTGCGGCACGCTCATCTACCTTCTCGGATATGGGTCGCGGGCGCTGTTGATCCTGCGCAAGGATCCACGGTCGCGGCGTATCGCCAACATCTACCTGCTGGCCTCCGGCAGCGGGATCATGGCGTGCAGCGTCCGCATCCTCACCGCGTTCGTGCCATCGCTGCAGCACGTCGAGAACGGCAACCTGGTGTGGCTCTTCGCCTGCATGTGCGGCGCGGGGTTCGCCTTGACCTCCGCGCATTCCTGGCGCGTCAAGACCAAGTGGTTCAGCAGGGCGAGTCGCTGACCCCTGCGGTCATACGCCCGGTCCACGTCGTGCGACCGGATGATCAGTAGCTGAAACCCGTCGTCGGCGTCGGCGTCGGCGCGTGGGTGACGCCGCGCCGCGCGCCGGTCGCGATAGCGCGAAGATGAACCACGATGCCGTCCGGCTACCGCGCCGCCCCACGTCGTCCGCGCGCCGACGACGGCCGAATGACCGAACCGAGAGTTCAGAGGCTCCTCAGCGGTCCCGCCTTGACGATTCAAGCCAAAGGTATCGAAATCTGGTGAACTGCAATTGATTTGCCAAATCGGTGTCAGCTCCGCGCGTTTTCCGATTGCGGTCGAGGCCCCTAAGCGACTGTGCCATAGTCATTCTCGCTACATTGCGCATTGCGTGGTCGTGTTCCCTAAGCTCGACCCACACGTTCGTCGCGCTGCAGAGAGGGCCGCCCATGCTGGACTCGTCGATTCCCGCGATACTTCGCGAGCGGGCGAGTCTGCAGCCCAATGACCCCGCGTTCACCTTCGTCGACTACGACGCCGACTGGGACGGCGTCGAGGAGACGCTGACGTGGTCGCAACTGCAACGCAGCGTCGTGGCCCTGGCCGCCGAGATCCGCGAGCACGCGCAGATCGGCGACCGGGTAGTCATCTTGGCGCCGCAGAGCATGTCCTACGTCCTCGGCTTCCTCGCCGCCTTCGAGGCGAACGTGATCGCGGTGCCGCTCTCGACGCCCGCGGTCGGTGCCCACGACGAACGGGTGGCCGCCGTGGTCGAGGACGCCCGCCCAGCCGTCATCCTGACCACCGCCGACACCGCGGCGGCCGTGGCGCCCTACGCGACGGCCCAGGACGGCCGTGCCGCCCCGGTGGTTCTGGAGATCGACCGGCTCGACCTGACCGTCCGCCGCCGTTCGACCTCACGACACGAAACCCCGCCCGCCACTGCCTATCTGCAGTACACCTCCGGATCGACCCGCACACCCGCCGGAGTGATGGTGTCCCAGCGCAACCTGTTCGCGAACTTCGAACAGCAGGTGGCGGCGCTGCTCAGCGACTACGGCAGGGTCGGCCCGCCGGGAACGACGGTGGTGTCGTGGCTGCCCTTCTATCACGACATGGGGCTGATCCTCGGCATCTGCGCGCCGATCCTCGGCGGCTGGCACTCGGTGGTGATGAGCCCGATCGCCTTCCTGCAGCGCCCCGCCCGGTGGTTGCAGCAGATGGCCATCAGGACCCGCGCGCTGACCGCTGCCCCCAACTTCGCGCTCGACCTGGCAGCGGCCCGGTCGAGCGACGAGGACCTGGCCGGCCTCGATCTCGGCGACGTGCTGGCCATCATCTGCGGAGCCGAACGCGTGCAACCGCGTTTCGGTGAAGCGATTCACCTCGCGGCTGTCGAAGTTCAACTTCCAGGGCAAGGTCATCCGGCCGTCCTTCGGTCTTGCCGAGGCGACGCTGTTCGTCGCCACCCGCGAGCCCGGGGAGCCGCCATCGGTCGATCTCGTTCGACACCGAGAAGCTGACCGCGGGCATGGCCAAGCGGAGCACCGCGGGAACGGCACTGATCAGCTACGGCATGCCGGAGTCGCCGCGGGTGCGCATCGTCGACCCGGACACCTGCCTGGAGTGCGCCGGCCGGAACGGTCGGCGAGATCTGGGTGCACGGCGACAACGTGTGCGCGGGGTACTGGAACAAGCCCGCCGAGACCGAGAGCACCTTCCGCGGCGTCGCTCGCCAACGCCGGTCGACGGCGTTCCGAGCGAATCCTGGCTTCGCACAGGCGACTTGGGCTTCGTCTCCGACGGGGAACTGTTCATCGTCGGTCGCATCAAGGATCTGCTGATCGTGCGCGGACGCAACCACTATCCCGACGACATCGAGGCGACCGTCGGGGCCGTCTCCGGGGGTCGCGTTGCGGCCATCTCGGTCGAGGACGACGCCACCGAGCGACTCGTCGCGATCATCGAGGTGAAGGAGCGGGCGACTCCGGAGGAGACGTCCCAGCGGCTGGCCGGCGTCAAGAGTGACGTGACCTCGGCGATCTCGCGGGCGCACGGCATCAGCGCCGCCGACCTGGTGCTGGTTGCGCGCGGGTCCATTCCGATCACCACCAGCGGCAAGATCCGCCGGCAGGCCTGCGCGGAACAGTATCGGCAGGGCCGCTTCGTCCGGCTGGACGCCTGACCCGTGCTCGCCCGAAAAGCGCACGGCCAGGCCAACTTTCATCCCGGCAATCGGGTGGGGCGGGTGCCGTGATCGAACTCGACGGCATCACGAAGTCCTTCGGTCCACTGCCCGCCCTGCGCGAGGTGAACTTCGCCGTGCCCACCGGTTCGGTCTGCGGACTCCTCGGACACAACGGCGCGGGCAAGACCACCATCGTGAAGATCCTCTCGACGTTGCTCGAGCCCTCCGCTGGCCGCGCCACCGTCGCGGGCTACGACGTCGTCACCGACGCCGAACTGGTGCGCCAGAGCATCGGGGTCACCGGCCAGGATGCGGCACTGGACATGTCGCTCACCGGCCGGGAGAACCTGGTGCTGTTCGGTCGGCTGCGCGGCATGAGGCGCAGGCAGGCTGCAGGGCGAGCCGACGAGCTGATCGAACGCTTCGACCTCGTCGACGCCGCCGACCGCGAGGTGTCGACCTACTCGGGCGGCATGCGCCGGCGGATCGACATCGCCGTGTCGCTCATCGTGCCGCCGAAGGTGCTCTTCCTCGACGAGCCGACGACCGGGCTGGATCCCCGCAGCCGCCGCGACGTCTGGGCGCTGGTGGCCTCACTCGCCGCGCAAGACGTCACCGTGCTGCTGACGACGCAGTACCTCGAGGAGGCCGACGTGCTGAGCGACTCCATCGTCATCCTCGACGCCGGCCGCGTCATCGCCACTGGGACGGCCGACGAACTCAAGCGCCGGATGGGACACAGCTACTGCCAGATCACTCCCCTGCACCCCGAGGACCTGGCCCGCGTGGCGGCGGTTCTTGGCGCCTACGACGGCGCCGAGGTCGATGCCGCCGCGAACACGGTGTCCGTACCCGCACCGCACGGGGTGACGACGCTCGGTGAGGTCTTCCGCAAGCTCGAGCTGCTCGACGTCGAACTGATGGACATCTCCCTGCGCAAGCCGTCGCTCGACGAGGTGTTCCTGCACCTGACCGGGCCCACGCTGACGGTATGACCGCCCTCGCCGCGCTGACCGAACGGCAGGTACGCGCCTCGTTCCGCAACCTCGACATCGTGTTCGCGGTGCTGGTGCCCGTGCTGACGTTCATCGGGTTCACCGTGGGTCTGCGCAACGTCATCGACACCGGCGGCATCAGCTATCCGCAGTACGTCCTCCCGGCAGTGGTGGTGCAGGCGATGCTGTTCGGCGCCCTCAACACCACCGACCTGGCGGCGACCGAGCGCACCTCGGAGTTCGGCGTGCGGCTGCGGACGTTCCCCATCTCGCCGTACGCCCCGATGATGGCGCGGATGCTGTACTGCCTGATCCGCGGATTGCTCGCGCTGATCGCCGCGTTCGCGGTCGCCTACCCGTTCGGGTTCCGGATGGACGGCGGCCCCGTCTTCGGCGTGGCGTTCGTGGTGCTCTCCCTGACCCTGACGCTGGCGCTGTCCTGCGGCGCCGAGGCGACCGGCACCCGCGCAAAGCGGTCGGACACCTCCAGCCAGCTGCTGCTGATCCCCCAGCTGCTCCTGGTGCTGCTGTCGACGGGCATGGCTCCCGTCGACTCGTTTCCCGGCTGGGTGCAACCGTTCGTCGAATACCAGCCGATCTCCGAGATCACCGGAACCCTGCGCGAGTTCGCCAGCGGCACGGTGGACGGCGCAAACCTGGTGATCACGCTGACGTGGTGCGCCGCTCTGCTCGGCGGGCTCGGCTATCTCGCGCTGCAGGGCCAGGGACGACGACGATGACCGTGACGACGCCGAGACGTCACGCGCTCGCCGCCGAGAGCGCCGTCTTCGCCGGCCGCCTCATGACGCGGTGGCGGCGGAATCCGTTGGTGCCGTTGCAGTCTCTGCTCTTCCCGACCATCCTGCTGGTCGTCTACTACATGCTGGTCAGCAAGTCGATGACGCGACTGACCGGTAGCGATAGCCTGGACACCGTCGTGTCGATGTGCGCCCTCGCCGGTGGCATGTCGGGATCGCTGGCCGCCGCCCTCTCCATCCCCGGCGAGCGCGACAACGGCCTGCTGAGCCGGTTCTGGACGATGCCCGTCCACCGGGCCAGCGCCCTGACGGGCACCCTGCTCGCCGAGGCGGTCAGGACGCTCGTCGCCACCATGGTGATCACCACCGTCGGCATCGCGCTCGGGCTGCGGTTCCACGGCGGCGTGGCGGCCGCCGCGCTGTTCGTGGCCATCCCCGTGGCTGTGGGTGTCGGTGTACTCGACCGTCGTCATCGTCGTGGCCCTGCGCTTCCAGAGCCGAGCGGTGCTGACGTGGTTCAGCACGCTCTCGCTCGGCGCGGTGTTCGGCAGTTCCGGCGTGGCACCGCTCGAGCTATTTCCCGGCTGGCTCCGACCGGTGGTTCGGTTCCAGCCGATGTCGGCCACGATCGAGGCGATGAAGTCCCTCGCCCGCGAGGGATTCGTGGGCCGGCCACTGCTGTGGACCTTCGCGTGGATCGGCGCGATCGGCGTCGTCGCCGGGACCATGGCGATGCGGAGCTATCGCGCGGCCGCCCAAGCCGGGGGCTGAATTCGAATTGCACCAATAGGGCCGCTTACCGACTAAATTCATTTTCGAACGCATTCGAATTCAAGATTGGGGGGTGCTGTCGATGTCGATCGGCAAGAAGTGTCTGGTGACGATACCGGCATTCGGGTCGAATGCACTCACCCATGCGGTGTTGCCCGACGTGCTGGCCGAATCGCATCTCGTCGATTTGCTGATCGTCGACAATGGTGGCCATTACGAACGGATCGCCGACGAATGGGTGATCACTCCGCGCGAGAACATCGGCTGGGCCGGCGCGTCCAACCTCGGATTTCGCACGGCGTTTCGCCACGGCTACGAATTCGCCCTCACGCTGAACAACGACACCAGGCTCTCGCCCGGCTTCTTCGCCGGCCTGCTGGACCCGCGGCTGCCCGCGGACGTCGGACTGGTCGCGCCGGCCTACGACGGCTGGTGGAACGCCCAGTCGTCGAACTACGCGGGTCGCGGTCGACGAGTACGAACCCGTCGACTACTTCCGGCGCGTGCCGATCGTCGACGGCACGGCCCTGATGATTTCGGCTGACGCATGGGTGACGGTCGGTGGTCTAGACGAGCGGACGTTCGGCAAGTTCGCCTGGGGATCGGACATCGACCTGTCGATTCGCGTCGCGGCCGCCGGGTTCGGGATCTACGTGACCGAACGCTCCTTCGTCCATCACCTGGACATGGCCAGCGCCAGCGAGACCTTCGGCCGGCGGCGGTACTTCGTCAGGGCCTCGCGGGACAAGCAGCGTGCGTTGGGCCGGCTGTACGGCCGCAGGACGATCCGCGAGCTCACCCGGGCGCAACCGGTGCGCGTGCCGTTCGGACCGCCGGTCCGCGTGGACTGACCGGGCGTCTCAGTCCTCGCGCCAGGCCGTGCTGATCCGGCTGGCCGTCTGCACGGCCGCCGCGTAACCGTCGTCGACGTCCAGGTCGGCATCCAGGTCGGGATCGGTCCCGCGCGTCGTCGGCGCGGAGCCGTCTCCGGGGGCCGCCGGGACCTGCGCCCGCTCGTCCCGAGCCTTGGCGCGCCGCCGCGCCTGCAGCATCTGTCGGGGGGTCTTCGACGGCCACCAGTTCGTGTCGCCGACGAGCACCGCGACCGCGGGAACCGTGATCGTGCGCACGATGAAGGTGTCCAGCAGCAGCCCCACGCCGATGACGAAGCCCAATTGAACGACGGTGGCGAGGCTGCTGACTGTCAGCGCCAGCATCGACGCCGCGAAGATGAGCCCCGCCGAGGTGATCACCCCACCGGTGGCGCCGACGGTCTTGATGACCGATGACCGGACGCCGTACTTGGCCTCGTCGCGTATTCGCGAGATGAGCAACAAATTGTAATCAGCGCCAACCGCAACGAGCACCAGGAATGCCATTCCTGACACGCTCCAGTAAATGTCCTGGCCCAAGATGAATTGAAAGAAGACGACTCCGATACCCATTGCCGACACGAAGGACAGCACTACTGACAGCACCAGATAGATTGGCGCGACCACCGCGCGCAATAGCGCTACCAGAATCAGGAACACCACGATCAGCGTCATGGCGATGATGTAGGTCAGGTCGGCGTTGTAATGGTCGCGGATGTCGTTGTTGAACGACGAGAAGCCGACCATGGTGATCTGTGCGTTGGCCAGGCTGGTGTTGGGTCTGGCGCTCTCGGCAGCCTTGGTGATCAGGTCCACCTGATCCATCGCGTCTGCCCCGAACGGGTTGAGGGCGGTCTGGACGAGGTAGCGAACGGTGTGCCCGTCGTCGGAGACGAAGAGCTGGGCCGCCTTCTTGAACTCCTTCTGGGTGAGGACCTGCGGCGGGATGTAGAAACCCGACATCGCCGGGTCGGAGGCGTCCCGCTTCATGGCCAGCAAGAAGCTCGACGCCTGGTCGAGGCCACCGCCGATGTTGCGCGTTTGATCGACGAGCAGCTGGACGCCGTCGGCGAGCTGCTTGCTCGAGTCGGCGAGCTTGTCGGCACCCGACTTGACCTCGTTGAGCTTGCGGTCCAGATCGTCGGGGTTCTCGATGCCGATCGCGCGGGCGGCCGCGATCGCCTTGTCGAGCTGCGTGCCGACCTTTCGGATGACGTCGTCGACGCGCTGGGTGCCCTTGGTCTCCTTGAGTCCGCGGCTCAGCGCCTCCAGGTAGGCGATGTCGTCCGGGTTGTAGCCGTCGACCCGGCGCTGCAGCTCGGCGCGGGACGCCACGCAGGCAGGGTCGATGTTGCACGCGACACTGCCGTTCAACACGACCAGCATGGACTGCGACGAGTGGTAGGCGTCGGTGACCTGAGTCGAGGCTGTCGCCCAGCGCATCTCCGACGGTGTTCATGTTCGCGGCCAGTTTGGCGGTCTTGTCGAGGTCGTCGAGCGTGACCTCGTCGCCGAGGGCGGCCTTCATGTCGGTGAGGCCGCCGACCATCGACCGCACGTCGGCCATCGACGTGACGACCTGGCTGCGCACCTGGTTGAGGACGTCGGAGAGCTGCCGCGTGCCGCCGCTGAGCAGCGACAGGTTCCCGTCGTTGGTCGCGATCAGGCCGGATGCGTCGGCGAGCTTGGAGCCCACCTCACCGGTCTGGTAGGTCGCCTTCGCCTCCTGGAGCATCTCACCGTTCGGCCGGGTGATGCCGCGCACCATGTCGATGCCCGGCACCTGGCTGACGCGCTCGGCCATCTGTTCCAGGTCGGCCAGCGCCTTGGGTGCCCTGAGGTCGACGCCGGGCGCATACACCTGAATGAACTGCTGCATCGTGGTACTGACCGGGAAGTGCTTGGTCAGGGCGTCGTACCCGAGGTTGCTCTCGGCATCGGCGGGCAGGTTCTTTCGGTCGTCGTAGTTGTACTTGACCAGCGCGGTGCAGGCGGCCAGCGCCAGCAGGATCGCCAGGCTGGCGGCGAGGTACATCTTGGGTCGGCGCACGATGCGCACCGCCGACGTACGCCAGAACCGTCCGGTCACATCCTTGCGCGGCTTGACCCAGCCCCGGCGGCCGGCGAGCACGATGAGGGCCGGTAGCAACGTCATGGCGGCGAGCACCGCGATGACGATCGTCACCGACAGGGAGGGACCGACGGTCAGGAACACCCCCAGCGTGGCGAACGAGAGACCCATGAACGTCAGTGCCACCGTGGCCGCCGAGCCCGCGATCACCTCGCCGATGGTGGCCAGGGCGTATACCACCGCGTCGTCGGAGGACATGCCCTTGCGCAGACACTCCTGGTATCGACTGAAGAGGAACACCGCATAGTCGGTACCGGCGCCCATCATCATCCCGGTCATCAGCACCATCGTCTGGGGGCCGATTGGCAGACCGACCTCGCCGAGCCCGGCAACCACCTGCTGGGCCACGGCCATCGACACGCCGATGGTGATCAACGGCATCAGCATCGCCACCAGATTGCGGTAGACGATCACCAGGATGGTGAAGATGGTGACGACCGTCGACACCTCGATGATGAACTGGTCGTGCTCACCGATCTTGTTGAGGTCGTCGAACGTGGCGGACGCACCGACGACGTTGACCGACAGGTCGGAGCCGGCCGTCGCCTCCTTGACCGTCGACAGGGCGTTCCGATAGGCCTCCTGTCCCGGCCCAGAGCCCATGGTGCCGGCCAGGCTGACGGGGAGCGTCCAGGCCTTGCCGTCCTTGCTCGTCATCGCCTCTCGGAGTTCGGGAATGGCGACGAAGTCCTGGGTGGACTTCACGTTCGTCGTATCCGCGCGAAGCGCTGCCACCAGCTTGCGGTAGACGTCTTCGTCGGACGGCGTCAGCGTGGGCTCGTGCGACAGCACGACCACGGCGATGTTGCCGCCGTCGGCCTCCTTGAACGCATTCTTCATGTGGTCGCCCGCGGCCAGGATGGGTGAGTCCTTCGGCAGGATGTCCGGCGGATTCTGCTGCGCCACAACGAACAGGGGGCTGATCAATAGGAACAGGGCGCCGGCCAGCGCCAGCCAGAACACGATGATCGCGATGGGACGCCGAACCACGAATCGCCCCAGCGATTCGAACGCCTCGTGAACAGAGACGCCACGAATGTCGGCGCGGCTGAACATCATGTGAGGTTACACCGGCCGGCCATCGTCAGGACCCGGACGAATGAGCCTCCGGCGGTCGTCCCGGAACGTCCGCGATCCGCACGTGCTTCAATCGTGTGTGCACTGCGGCAAACCAAATAATCGTATGAAAACAAAGCGCTTTCATACCAATCGACGAAGAATGCGGTCATGAGATTTGCGATCGCCGTCCACGGCACCCGCGGCGACGTCGAGCCGTGCGCCGCGGTTGGCCTGGAGCTGATCCGGCGGGGCCACGACGTGCGAATGGCCGTCCCGCCGAACCTCGTTCGATTCGTCGAGTCGGCCGGTCTGCACGACCCGGCGGTCTACGGAGTGGACTCCCAGAAGCAACTGGAGGCCGACGTCTTCCGCGACTGGTGGAAGCTGCAGAACCCGCTGACGGTATTGCGCAACAGCCGGCAGTACGTCACCGAGGGCTGGGCCGAGATGAGCGAGACGCTGACCGCCATCGCCGACGAGGCCGACCTCATCCTGACGGGAACGACCTACCAGGAGGTCGCGGCCAACGTCGCGGAGGCACGGCGCATTCCGCTTGCGGCACTGCACTACTTCCCGTGCCGGATGAACGGTCGGGTGCTGCCCATCCGGCTGCCCCGACCGGTGTTGCGCGCCGGCTGGTCGGCCGTCGAATGGGGACACTGGCGGGTACTCAAGGCGGCCGAGGATGCCCAGCGGCGCGCCCTGAACCTACCGCCGGCGCAGGTTCGCGCGATCCGCCGCATCGTCGAGGGCGGGGCCGTAGAACTGCAGGCCTACGACGAGCTGTTCTTCCCCGGCCTCGGCGAGGAATGGCGCGGCGTTCGCGAACTGATCGGCTCGGTCTCCCTTCAACTCCCAACCCCGGGAGACGACGAGCTCGACGATTGGCTTTCGGCCGGAACCCCGCCGATCTACTTCGGTTTCGGCAGCATGCCGGTCGAGTCACCGGCCCGCGCGATCGCGATGATCACCGAGGTGTCGGCCGAGTTGGGGGCGCGCGCGTTGATCAGCACGGGCGTATGGGACGTCGACGACGTTCCGCACGACGATCGGGTCAGGCTCGTCGGTGCGGTGAACCACTCGCGGGTGTTCCCGGCCTGCCGGGCGGTGGTCCACCACGGCGGTGCGGGCACCACCGCCGCGAGCGTGCGGGCCGGCGTTCCCACCGTCGTGCTCTGGGTGTCAGCCGACCAGCCGGTCTGGGCCGCCCAGATCAACCGCATGAAAGTCGGTGTGGCGCAGCGCTTCTCCCGTACGTCGGCGCGATCACTCACCAAGGCGCTGCGGACGGCGACCAGTCCGGCGTACCGCGAGCGCGCTTGCGCGGCCGGCGACCGGATGACCACGCCGGCGCAGAGCCTGTCGACTGCCGCCGACCTACTGGAGGCAGCAGCCAGGCGCGGACGGGTGCCGAGCGACCACGCGGCGCTCTGAGCTCAGGCGTTGCGCAGCAGGGCCAACTGCCTCGGCGTCTCGGCCTTCTTGTAGTGCCGGAGTCGCCAGAAGTTGCTCCGGAAGACCGGGTCGAACAGCTTGACCTTGGAGGCCAGCTCGTGCCAGAGGTGGAAGGCAGGCCCGTCCACCCGTCGGGGCTCGCCGCCACCGAACACCGTTGCGGCCAACCAGAACGCGTTGTCCTCACAGCCCCATCCGCAGAACTCCTCGTCGAATCCGCCGATGGCATCCCACAGTGGACGCGGGACCGCGAGCACCGACGACTGGGTCATGTCGTCCTTCGTCCGCGTCCGGTCGCGCTTGAGGTGACGGATGTCGTTGTCGGCGCCGGCCAGAAGCCGGTCGGTGGACTCCCTCGAGAGTTCGACCACCCGGTTCAGGGCCGAGGTCAGCAGACCAGACTCGGCGGCGACGGCGACGGCCTCCTCGAGCTGGGCGGCCGGTACCACCGTGTCCGAGTCGCAGACCACCGCAACGTCCCAGTCGCCGGCTGCGCCGGCGGCACGGTTGATCGCCGCGCTGCGGTTGAACAGTCCCTCGGGTGACGCTCCCACGTAGATCTGATAATCGGGATGTCGAGTGTGCAACCAGCCGCGGGTGAAGGCCCACAGTGCATCCCGCCGACCACCGTCGGCCCGGTAGGGCACCAGTATCACCGTACGCACGTCGTCTATCCTCTCTCGAACTAGATGATGGTGCCCTTGAGGCCGAGGTCGGTTAGGGCACGAATAACATTGTCCCCCAACCACTCCCGAGTATTCGGCGCGTCCACCTGGTAGCCGACCACACCGATGGACACGTTGGCGCCAACGCGCCCGGCCGCCAGCACCAGTTGTCCGCCGGCCCGCTCGAGGGCTGCCCGCGTCACGCCCTGGTCGACCGGCCGGAACAGCATGTAGTCGGCCTCCGTGCCGTCGGCGAGGGCCAGTTCGGGCGGGATGTCACCGAGGTTGGAGCAGGACACCGGCAGGTCACCGAAGATCACGTCTGCGGTGCGGCGCACGGCCCGCCTCGGGACGAACGGCGTGATCGGAAGGAGGGCGTGCTTCTCGTCGGGCCCCGAGCGCACCGCAGCCAGCGCCTCCCGGACCGCTGACCGGGCCGCCCCGAGGTCGGCCGTCACCGGGCCGGGATCGATCGCGGCCGAGGCGATCTTCATCGCGTTCCCCCGTCGATCCTCGGCGCCGCCGCGGTCGCTGATGGCGATGAGAAGGGTGACCGTGCCGTCCGACGCTCGGGCGCGCCCCAACCGCTCACCGAGCAGCGCGCCGAACCCGGCCAGCAGCGAGTAGCCGGTGCCGCCCAGGTCACCGGCGCGGGCATCCCAGTCGCCAGCGTCGATCACAGCGGAGACGGCGGGCAGGACGACCGGACCATCCGGGGCTCTCGCGCCGACCGGCCGGGTCGACCTTCCGGACGCCGTGATCTCCCGCCGGCTCCGGTACGCGAATCTCACTGCGGCGGCGACGGTTCTGGCGAGTTCGGGTAGATCGCGCAGCACCTGGCCGGTGTCCGATGCCAGCGCCGCGCGCCGGGTCCGTGACCGTGCCGGGCGGTACCCGAAGTCGCGAGGCTCGCCTCGCACGGCGTCGGTCACCGTGCGCACCGATGCACCGTGGTCGAGCAGGCAATGCGACGCCACCAGGGTGACCGCGGTGGTTCCGTCGTTCATCGGTAGCACGCCCAGGTGCCAGCCCGGACCCCGGACGGGGTCGATGCGCTGCTGCGAGCGCTCTTCGATCCACGCGCCGAGTTCGCCGGGCGGGCGAACCTCGGCGACGTCGAGCGGGGCGGCGGCACCCGCGGCCGACACCCACCGGTGCCGACCGAACGGGAGGATCGACGGCTCGATCAGGCGACCGGCGAAGCCGTGCCCGAGATCGCCATGCAGTCGCCGCAACCGGTCCACGGTCACCCGATGCCTGTACACCCACACGTATTGGACCAGCTGCGCACGGCCCGTCGCGCGCAGCGTGAGGAACGTCGCCTGGTCGATGAACGCCAACCGATCGGTCACACGATCACCGCGGTGAGCTCGAATTCGTCGAGCACCTCGGCCAACCGCCCGCGCAGCGCCTCCTTCGTGTTCTCCATCCCCGGCTGATAACCCACCACGGTGATGGTGACCTTGCCGTCCAGCCGTCCCGAGATCACCGTCAGCAGCCCGCTGCGCTCCTCGAGCACCCGGCGCGTGATGTGCTGATCGATGCCGCGCAGGATCACCTGCTGCGCGGGACTCCCACCGGGACAGGCTACCTCGACCGGAAGGTCGCCGATGTTGGAACACGACACCGGCTCGTCGGTGAACCCGAACGCGAGGTCGGCGCCGCGCCGGACGGCGAACTTCGGCACGAATGGATTGAGGGGCAGCAGTCCCATCGCCTCGTCGGGTTGTTCGCGCATGGTCTTGAGGGCTTGTCGAACTGCGATCCTGGTGTCGGACAGATCCTTTGCGACGTGAGTCGGGTCGACACGTACGTAGGCCAGGGTGACCGCGTTGGCCCGGGTGTCCTCCAGGGTGCGGTCGTTGATGGGGACGATCAGCCCGACGGTACCGTCCGCTGCCAGCGCTCTGCCCTGATGCACCGCCAGGCGGGCCGCGAGTCCGGCTTGAAGTGAATGGCTGTTTCCGCCAAGGGCTGCGGCCCGCTCGTCCCACTGCGCCAGATCCACGAACGCCGAGATGGCCGGAACGACGACCGTCTCGTCGGGCCGCACGATGGCGGGCCCCTTCGACCGGGGTCGCGGTCCGCCGGCCGACGTGCGGCGCTTGGCCATCAGGAACTTCGCGGCGGCGACCAGGGTGCGACCCAGTCTCCGGAGCGTCGTGCCACGTCTGCCGCAGGTCGGCGAACACCGCCTGGCGGCGGGTGCGGGACCGCGGCGGCGGATACCCGAGGTCGCGACGCACGCCGAGAACGGCCTCGAACACCGTCAGCAACGCCGCTCCCCCGTCGGCGATGCAGTGCGATCCGGCGAGGCTGAACGCCGTCGAGCCGTCCGTCATCGGCAGCACGCCCATGTGCCAGGACGGCCCGTGCTCCGGATCGATGGGTAGCTGGGCGCGTTCGTCGATCCAATCGCTGAGTTCGGAGCGGGGTCGCGGTTCGGCGACGATGTCCAGAGGTGCCGCGGGTCCGAGTCGAGGACACCCAGCGGTGCCTGCCGAACGGGCAGCACCGACGGCTCGATCAGCCGGCCGACCAACCCGAAGCCGAAGTCCCGGTGGAAGCGTCGCAGCTCATCCCAGTCCACGGCGTCGTCGTACACCCAGACCATCTGCATGGCTGCGGCCTGCCCGGTGGCGCGCAAGCCCAGGAACAACGCCTGATCGACGTAGTCGAGCCGGCGCTCCACCGAGGGGTCGATCGAGGGGTCGATCGCCATGGTGGCTCAGCCCTTGGCCATCGGCAACAGCGGCTCGCGCTCGCGAACGGCGTTGTGGCGCAATGCCTCCCCGTGCCGTACGTGCGTGCGGGGCGTGGCGGCCAGGGCCCCGTCGGCCACCCCGAGGTAGACCGCCGTCATCGCCGCGAGGTAGCGGTCGATCGATTCCCGGGCGATGGGGTTGTTCGGGAACGCCACGGTGACCGTGGTCTCGCGCTCGCCCCGGTTCACCCACAGCCCCACCTGGTACGCCGACCGGGCGTCGCTGTACACCTTGCCGTTCATCCGCTCCCACTCGGCGATGATGCTGGCCGACAACGGCGGTAGCCCCGCGTCGAGGAACGAGACCATCGGCACGCCGGGTTCGGGTGCCCGCAGACCCATGGTGCCGTCGGCCAGTTCCAGCACCCGGTCGAAGGGCACGTGCGCCAGGTGCAGCCCGTCGTCGAACGACGCCTGTGCGGCGCGCGCGGTGACGCAGAACGACGAGGCGTCGACGGGCACGGTGATCGGCACGACCCCGGTGAACCACCCGGTCGTCTGGAACTCCTCGGGTGTCTGCCTGGTCGTCGTCGGGGTGATGACGTGGTAGGTCTGGCAGCCCGTCAACTGCTGTTCGGCCATTGCGGCGCAGGCGAACACGCCGCCGATGAAGCGGGCACCGGCGGAGGTGCAGACCGCTTCGAACCGGTCGGACTGCGCCTTGTCCATCAGTCGCACGGTGATCAGGTCGCCCGAGCAGACGCCGGCCGGGTCCCCCAGCGGCAGCGGGAAGTGTGGCATGGTGCCGCCGTTGCGTTCGGCGAAGCGGATCCAGTCGCGCACCTGCGGCGAGTCCAGCGTCAAATCGGACAGCATCTGCTTCTGCCGGACGCAGTAGTCGTCGTAGCTGCCTGCCGCGGGTAGTGGAATCGGCGCCGACCCACCCGCGAGCGCGGCGTACATCATGTGGATCTCCAGCAGGACCAGGCCCATGAACATCGCGTCGGTGTGGACGTGGTCGACGCTGATGTAGAACGTGAAGTGGTCGGCGCGCTGAATGATGCCGAACGAGAAGCAGTCCCACTGCAGCGGATTCGGCGTGGCGAGGATGTGCTCGCGCCACTGGGTCGCCGTCATCTCGCCGTAGCTTGGTGGGGACGAACGCGATGTCCCTCGGACTTGTCGACGGTCCGCCGCACGATGTCGCCGGTGTCGGTCATCTCGAACCAGCTGTGGTAGGTGTCGTGTCGCCGCAGGTAGGCGTTGATGACGTGGGTCATCGCGCGAATGTCGCACTGCCCCGGCATGTCCCACGCAGGAATGTTCAGCCGCGCCATGTCGCTGCCCTTGGACCGATGGTCGAGGTACCCCCGGATGTGTTGCGCCTGCTGATGACTCGGCGGCACTGTACTCACCGGCGCGTTGAGCACCTTCGCCATGCTGACGGGCGACGGGTGCCACGACACCACGTTGCCCGATGTCGCCGATCCAGTCATGGATCGCCTTGATCGCAACCACTTATCTGTCCCCCGCTGATGGTGTTTCGGTGAGCGACGTCGTCGGCGCTGGTCGGAAGGTCATCGCGACACCGCCGCAGTGGCGGTGTCATCGGCGATGTCGGTGCCGGCGCAGAGGTCGACGGCGATCAGGTCGCTGAGCCGTTCGGCGAGCCCACGCACCGTGGTGACGTCCGTCGAGCCGATCCGCACCCCGGTCTCGGACTCGAGTCGGGTGCGCAGTTCCAGGTTCCGAGCGAATCGAGACCGTACTCGGACAGCGGCCGGTCGGCATCGACCGAACGCCGCAGGATCAGGCTCATCTCCTCGGAGATCAGCCGCCGCACCCGCGCCGACCACTCCTCGCGCGGTAGTAGGCGCAGTTCGTCGAGGAACTCGCTGGATCCCGATCGGTCCTGCCCCAGCGACGCGAACGCCTCGGCGAACGGGCTGGTCTGGGCGAACGCGGTCAGCCACGCGGCCCCCGCCACCGGCGCGTACCCGCTGTACGCCCGGGTGTGGCGCATCAGCGTGTCGAACGCGTGCGCGCCGTCGTCGGGATCGATGGCCATGCCGTCGTTCTCGGCCATGGCCTGTCCCGCACCGATCTCCGCCCACGCGCCCCACGCGACCGCCTGCGCCGGCAGGCCCTGCGCCCGGCGCCACCGCGCGAAGGAATCCAGCCAGCTGTTGGCCGCCGCGTAGGCGCCCTGACCCGGCGAGCCCACCATCGCGGCGGCCGAGGAGAACGAGCAGAACCAGTCCAGCGGCTGCGGTCGCGGTGGCCTCGTGCAGATGCCACGCGCCCTATCACCTTCGGCGCCCAGTCCCGGTCGATGAGCTCGTCGGTGATGTTGGCCGAGCGTCGCGTCCTCGATGACGGCGGCGGCGTGCAGCACGCCGCGCAGCGGCATCCCGGTGGCGGTCGCCGCGGCGACCAGCCGCGCGGCCGTGCCGCGCTCGGCGACGTCGCCGAGTTCGACCTCGACCTCGGTGCCGGTCGCGCCGGATGCGTCGATGGCTCGCAGCGCCTCGGGCTTCGGCGCGGACCGACCGTTGAGGATGATTCGGCCGCAGCCCGCCGCGGCCATCTTCTCGGCGAGGAACAGCCCGAGGCCACCCAGCCCGCCGGTGACGACGTACGCGCCGTCGGCCCGGAACGCCGGCGCCCGCTCGGCGGGCACGACGGCGGCGAACTGCGCCAGTGCGCGGCACGTCGAGCACCAGCTTGCCGGTGTGCTCGGCGGCGCCCATCGCGCGAATGGCGTTGGCGCCGTTGGCCAGCGGATAGTGCGTCGTCTGCGGCGGCGGTAGCACGCCGTCGGCGATCTGCTGGTAGACCACCTCGAGCAGGGACGCGCAGGGTGTCGGGGTGGCCAGCGATCAGCAGAGCCAGATCCACGGCGTAGAAGGACAGGTTGCGGCGGAACGGGAACAGCCCCATCTTGGTGTCGCCGTAGATGTCCCGCTTGCCGATCTCGACGAACCGGCCGCCGAAGGTCAGCAGTTCCAGCCCGGCCCGCTGCGCCGCACCGGGCAGCGAGTTCAGCACGACGTCGACGCCGTAGCCGTCGGTGTCGCGTGCGGATCTGCTCGGCGAAGTCGGTGCTGCGCGAGTCGTAGACGTGCTCGATGCCCATGTCGCGCAACAGCTTCTCGACGCTCGGCGGCTGCCGGCGGTAGCGTAGATCTCCGCGCCGGCGGCCCGGGCGATCGCGACGGCGGCCTGACCGACGCCGCCGGTGGCGGAGTGGATCAGCACCTTGTCGCCCGACCCGATCCTGGCCAGGTCGTGCAGCGAATACCACGCCGTGGCATGGGCGCTGGGCACGGCGGCGGCGGTGGCGTCGGTCAGCTCGGCCGGGATGCGCACCGCCAGGTTGGCATCACAGGTGACGAACGTGCACCACGCCCCCGTCGCCGAGATGCCGGCGACACGGTCGCCGATCTCGTGATCGGTGACCCCGGCGCCCACGGCGGTCACCACGCCGGCGAAGTCCGCCCCGAGTTGGGGCAGCCGCCCCTCGAAGGACGGGTACCGGCCGTAGGCCACCAGGACGTCGGCGAAGTTGAGGTTGGAGCGCCGACACCGCCACCTCGATCTGACCGGGTCCCGGTGGGATCCGTTCGTAGGCAACGAGTTCCGCGGACTGCAGGTCGCCCGGCGTGCGGATCTGCAGCCGCATGCCGTCGCGGTCGGGCCGCACCACGGTGGTGTGCCGCTCCTCGGCCTGCAGCGGGGTGACGTTCAGGCGGGCGGTGTAGTACTGGCCATCTCGCCACGCCGTCTCGTCCTCGTCGGAGTCCGACAGCAGTTCGGCTCCCACCATCCCGACGTCGGTGGCGTCGTCGACGTCGATCTGTGTGGGCCGCATCCGCGGCTGCTCCATGCCGATGACCCGGACCAGTCCGCGCAGTCCACCCTGGGCGAGGTTGGGTGCCTCATCCGGAAGCACGGTCTGCGCTCCCCTGGTGAGCACGAACAACCGTGGCGGCTCCCCGGCGACGTCGGGCAGCACCTTGGCGATGCGGACCAGGTGACGCACGTGGTCGGCACCGGCGCCGACCGGCGTCTGCCGTCCGGAGCCGTCGCCGGCTCCGTGGACCACGACGACGCCGGTGCTCGGCCGGGCGCGTCAGCTGCCTGCCGCAGAAGCTCGGCGTTGGCCGCGTGGTCGCCGTCCGCGCGCCACGTCATGGCGGTCACGTCGGCCTCGCTCGCCTTCAGCACGTCGGCGAGTTCGTAGCGAACATGTCCGACTCGTCCGAGGTGCTGATCAGCAGCCAGTGGCCGCTGCCGACCACGTCGGCCGTCCGGCGCTTCCTGCCGGCGCCAGTCGATGGTCAGCAGGCGCTCGTTGAGCCGCCGGTCGCGCTGCCCGCCCTCGGAGACGCCGGTGCCGAGCCGCAGGCCGTCGACCGTCAACAGCGCGGCGCCGTGCTCGTCGAGCACCTCGAGGTTCACCTCGACCGCGCCGTCGTCGGCGCTCGACCACCTGCACGTAGCAGTAGTGCGCGTTGCGGGTCGACGCGTGCGCGCGCAGCCGTCGCACGCCCAGCGGCAGCATCAGCGTCGCCCGTGTGTCGGCGTGCAGGTCGGGGTGCGCGCCGACGGCCTGGAAGCAGACGTCGAGCAGCGCGGGATGGATTCCGTAGGCGCCCTGCTGCGAACGGATCGAACCGGGCAGCGCCACCTCGGCGAGAACCGAGCCGCCGGGTCCCTCGGTGGTGTGGGCGGTGGTCAGCCCGGTGAACGCGGGGCCGTACTGGATGCCCCTGACGTCGTACCAGTCGCGCATCTCGGCGCCGGCCAGCTCGCACCGGGTGGGCGGCGAGCAGCGCGGCGACGTCGTAGCGCGGGCGGCTCGTCGTCGTCCTCGACCGCGTGCAGCACCGCCCTGGCCCGTCGCGATCTCCTGGCCCTCGAGGCGGGTCGTCACCTGGAAGTCGGTGACGCCGTCGGCGGTCAGCGACGCGACCGCGGAGACCGGGTCTGCGCTTCGAGCAACAGCAGGTCGCTCGAAGACGATGTCGCGGGCCTCGGATGCCTCGCCGAGGACGTCCTGCGCCGCGGCCAGCGCCATCTCGCAGTAGGCGGCACCGGGCAGCGCGGCGACGCCGTGCACCTGATGGTCGCCGAGCCACGGCTGGGCGTCGGTGCCGACGTCGGACTGCCAGACGTGGCGTTCGGGCTCCTCGGGCAGCCGCACGTGTGCACCCAGCAGTGGGTGCACCGCCAGCGTGGACGCGCCCTGCTCCTGGCCGATCGCGGGTCGAGGATCAGGCGGCGGATGGGTCCAGGTCGGCAGCGGCGCGTCGACGAGCGCACCGCCCGGCCACAGCGCGGCGAAGTCGATGGCGGCACCGGCGCTGTGCAGGGCGGCGACGAAGCCGCGGAGCCCGTTGGGCAGCTCCTGTTCCCGGCGCATGCTCGCCAGTGCGGCCAGCCGGACGTCGAGGCTGCGGGCGTTCTGGTCGACCGCGTAGGTGAGCAGCGGGTGCGGCGAGAGCTCGCCGAACACCCGGATACCGTCTTCGAGGGCGGCCTGGACGGCGGCCGCGAAGCGGACCGCGTGCCGCAGGTTGTCCGCCCAGTAGTAGGCGTCGAAGTCGGCGGGATCGCGCGGGTCGTACAGCGTCGCCGAGTAGTACGGGCACCGTCGGCTCCATCGGCGAGATGTCCTGCGAGCGCCTCGGTCAGCTCGTCGAGGATCGGGTCGACCTGCGGGGAATGCGATGCGACGTCGACCGCCACCTCGCGCGCCATCACGCCGCGCGCCTCCCATTCGGCGGCCAGCTGCCCGGACCGATTCCTTCGCGCCGCCGACCACCGCGGACTGCGGGGAGGCCACCACCGACAGGACGACGTCGTTGACGCCGCGCGCGGCCAGCTCCGAGAGCACCTGCTGCGCAGGCAATTCGACCGACGCCATCGCGCCGGAACCGGCGATGGTCGCCATCAGCCGGGAGCGACGGCAGATCACCTTGACGCCGTCCTCGAGCGACAGCGCCCCCGCGACGACGGCGGCGGCCACCTCGCCCATCGAGTGGCCGATCACCGCACCCGGACGACGCCGTAGGACTTCATCGTGGCGGCGAGCGCCACCTGAACGGCGAACACGGTGGGCTGCACCCGGTCGATCCCGGTGACGACGTCCGGGGACGACATCGCCTCGGAGACGGAGAAGCCGGACTCCGCGGCGATCAGCGGTTCGAGCTCGGCGATCGTCGCGGCGAACACCGGCTCGGAGGCGAGCAGACCCGCACCCATCGCCGCCCACTGGGAGCCCTGACCGGAGAACACCCATACCGGGCCCGCGCTCGCCCTTGTCGACCGCGGCTCGATAGGGGCAGGTCGCCGTCGGCGACCTCGCGAAGTGCGGCGACGAGCTCGATCGCGGTCACCGGCCAGGACGACGGTCCGCACCGGACGGTGCGCACGCCTGCGGGCCAGCGTGTACGCCAGATCCGCCAACGTCGTCGCGGGTCGGCGACGTCGCCGCGGGCTCGACCCAGTCGGCGAGCCGGCCCGCGGTGCGGCGCAGCTCGTCGGCCGAGGTGGCCGACAGCGGGAACACCGGTGCGCCGTCCGGACGCGATGCTCGGGCTGCGCTCGGCCGGCTCGACGGTGACGAGTGCGCCTGCCCGGCAGGTGCCTGTTCGAGGATGGCGTGCACGTTGGTGCCCGACAGTCCGTACGACGACACCGCCGCTCGACGGGGATGGTCACCGCTCGACCGGCCATGGCGTCGGCTCTGCGGGCACGAACAGGTTCGTGTCGATGCGGGCCATCTCGTCCGGCATCGCGGTGAAGTGCAGGTTCTTGGGCACCGTCGCATGCTGCAGCGACGAGGATGGCCTTCATCAGGCCGACCGCACCGGACGCGGACTGGCCGTGGCCGAAGTTGGTCTTCGCCGAGCCGAGCGCGCACGGGCCGGCGGTGCCGTAAACCGCTGCCAGGCTGGCGAACTCGATGGGATCGCCGACGGGCGTGCCGGTGCCGTGAGCCTCGACCATGCCGATGGTGGCGCGGTCGATGCCGCCGGCTGCGAGGGCTGACTCGATAGACCTTGACCTGCGCGTCGCGCGACGGGGTGGCGATGTTGACGGTGTGGCCGTCCTGGTTGGCGGCGGTTCCGCGGATGACTGCCAGCACGCGGTCGCCGTCGGCGACCGCGTCGTCGAGCCGCTTGAGCAGCAGCACCGCGGACGCCTCACCGGAGACGAATCCGTCGGCGTCCACGTCGAACGCATGGCAGGCGCCCGTCGCCGACAGCATGCCCTGCGCCGAACCCGAGGACATCTTCCGCGGCTCCAGCATGATCGAGACGCCGCCGGCCAGTGCCATGTCGCTCTCACCGTCGTGCAGGCTGCGGCACGCCATGTGCACGGCGAGCAGGCTCGACGAGCAGGCCGAGTCCACGGTGAAGGCGGGACCGTGGACGCCGAGGTGGTAGGCGATGCGCCCGGAGGCGAGGCTGAAGTTGTTGCCGGTGAAGCCGTACGGGCCCTCGACCGCATTGGCGTCCGCGGCCAGCAGCTGGTAGTCGGCGTGGGTCATTCCCATGAAGACGCCGGTCAGCGAGTCGGCGATCGACGGCCGGGTCCAGGCCCGCGTGTTCGATTGCCTCCCAGGACGTCTCGAGCAGCAGTCGGTGTTGCGGGTCGATCGACGTCGCCTCGCGCTCGCTGATGTTGAAGAAGTCGGCGTCGAAACCGGCGACGTCGTCGATGAACGCGCCCCACTTCGAGACGGAACGCCCGGGCACCCCGGGCTCCGGGTCGTAGTACTCCTCGGCGTCCCAACGGTCCAGCGGCACCGTGGTCACGGCATTCGTCGCCGCGCATGCAGCGCGGCCCACAGGCCGGCCGGGGAATCGATGCCCCCGGGAAGTCGGCACCCCATGCCGATCACGGCAATCGAGGAAACCGTTGTCTCTGCCACGTACTTCACCCTCTCCACGAACGATTCCGGGCCCCCGACCCGGTTGCGATGCAGATAACTCGTTGAGACTTCGACGCTGGCGCTTCGACTGTGCCAGGTTTGCGCCGATAGTCGTTTATCGGTAATGGCTTCCAGAAAACGAAATCGAACTATCAGTACGGACCATTAGTACGAAAATTTCGGCAAATCCATTACCGCCCTTTCCACTTCACGTTTGTTCGGTCGGGACACTACACCGACAGCTACCAATTCGTCCTAACAACGTGGTTTAGGCGCCTAAGCTGCGCAAACACTCAATATTGACGTCTATGACAACTTTTAGCGACTAACGACCGGCGCAGTCACTGTTTCGCCACTTGCATTATCAGCAAACTCATTGGCAGCCAATGCACCATTCGACCATTGGCGTTGTCACCATTCAGGCGGGCTGCTGGCCACGAGTGCGCTGCGTGCCATCGCCGGCCACCATTGGTGCAGCATGTCGGCGCTTTCACGGCGTGCCCAACAGTTACCGGCGTGCCATTGTTGGCCGCCGGATCGGCACGCTGGGTGGCCCGGCAGTGCCCAGTGCGCCACTGGCTGGCAATCGCGAAGGCGATAACGATGACGACACCTACCGTCACTCTGGCAACACCGGCCAATGGCCGCCCTCGAAAGTGGGCCAATCGAACGGTCGGGAAGCGGAATTTTCGCCGAACATGTTGCAAGACAGCACTATTCGAGGGACAACGACCGTTGTCCACGGGCTTGGCGCACCAACGACACCGGCGAAGATTAGTGAACGAAAGTCCCGATCGACGGAGTCAAACCGCCGTGGACAGCGACGAGAACGAAGCGCCGATCTTGTTGATCGCGTGGAACCCGTTCGCGCGGGCTCGAGAAACGCCCCGCCGAATGAGCGCCGCGGTAGCCACGAACCCGGCCTGGTCGCCCACCACCAGAGGAGTCAGCAGTCGATTGTGGACGAAGCCGAACGCGAGCCCGTTGCGAGGATCGGCCCAGCCGAGCGACCCGCCCAGCCCCACGTGTCCGAACCCCGGCAGTAATCCGCCAAGGGGCAGGCCGTGATAGCCCAGATTGAACGACAACGGTATGAGCAGGCCGCCATCGGGATGCAGGCTCGGCGTCCCACCGAGCCTGGCCACCAGATCGGCCGAGAGGAACTGCGTCCCGTCGATGACGCCGCCGTTGGCGATGGCGCCGTACATGCGCGCCAGCGCGCGCGCCGTCGCCACGCCGTTGGCTGCGGGGAGCTCGGCGTCCAGGAGGGGGATGTCGCCCTGCACGCTGGCCTTCATGCCGGGGAAGTACATCGACCCGAAGCCGCCCGAGAAGGGCAGCGCGGCCAGCCGTGGCGCGATCAGGTTGAACACCGGATTCTGGAGCCGGCTCTGCGGACCGATGATGCGGGCCGGCTGAGTGGGCGCGCCCAGCGGCGGCCTGCCGAGATGGATGCCGTCGACGTCGAGCGGCTCGGCGAGCTCGGACCGGAAGAGCTCGCGCATGCTCTTGCCGGTGACCGCGCGCGCCAGACCCGACATCAGCCAGCCGTAGGTCAGCGCGTGGTAGCTGGGCCGCCCCTTCAGCCAGCCCATCGGAGCCGCCGCGACCCGCTCCTCCATGAGCACGTGGTCCATCAGGTCGGCGCCGCTGGCTCCGTTGAGCTGTGACAGGCCGGCGCGGTGGCGCATGAGGTCCCGAACCGTAACGGCCGCCTTGCCGCGGGCGGCGAACGCCGGCCAATATTCTGCGACGGGCGCGTCGTAGTCGATCAAGCCGCGGTCCGCCAGCCGATGGACGACGGTCGACGCCATCCCCTTGGTCGCCGAGAAGACCATCGCGCCGGTGTCGGCGGTCCACGGCCGGGTACCTCGGCGATCCGCCCAGCCGGTCCACACGTCGACGACCGGCTGACCGTCCAGGTACACCGACAGCGCGCCGCCGCCGAAGCGTCGGCCCGGGAACAGCTGCGAGAAGGCGCGGACCGCGCAGGCGAAGTTGGGGTCTGCCGCGCCCTGCACACCGTGGGGCAGGGCCGGGTCGCCGGCACCATGTGGAAGCGCCGCGCTGCGCTCCCTGCGAATCGCATGGGTCACAATGACCACAATCTACCCACGGTCCGGCAAATGATCGCCGGTTATCGAATCGTTAGCGAATCGCCTGACATCGCGTCACCTGGCCGCGCCGGTCGGCCCTAGTCGACCAGGTCGAGGATCTCCTGCGCCGCCAGGGCGGGCGTGAGCAGACCCTCGCGCACGCGCTGCTCGAGGTCGGCCCGGACGGCCTTGACGGCGGCGTTCGACGACACCCTGTCCAGCACCGCATCGCGAACCATCGACCACATCCAGTCGACCTGCTGCCGGCTCCGGCGGGCGTCGAATTCACCGGCTTCGGTCAGCACCCGACGGTGTTCGAGCACCGTCGTCCACAGGTCCTTCAGGCCGGTGCCTTCGAGCGCGCTCATCGTCAGCACGGGCGGGCGCCATAGCGCGTCACGGGGATAGAGCAACCTGATCGCGGCGCCGAGCTCACGTGCCGCTGAGGTGGCCTCGGTGGCGTGCCGGCCGTCGGCCTTGTTGACCACGACGACGTCGGCCAGCTCCAGGACGCCCTTCTTGATGCCCTGAAGTTGATCGCCGGTGCGGGCCAGCGTGAGGAACACGAAGGTGTCCACCATGTTGGCCACCGTCACCTCGGACTGCCCGACGCCGACCGTCTCCACCAAGACGACGTCGTAGCCCGCGGCCTCCAGGAGGACGATCGTCTCCCTGGTGGCCTTGGCGACGCCGCCCAAAGTCCCCGACGTGGGCGACGGCCGGATGTAGGCGTCGGGGTGGACCGCGAGGCGGGCCATCCGCGTCTTGTCGCCGAGGATCGACCCACCCGTCCTGGTCGACGACGGGTCCACTGCGAGGACGGCCACCCGGTGGCCCTGCTCGATCAGGTACATCCCGAGCGCCTCGATGGTGGTCGACTTCCCGACGCCGGGAACGCCCGTGATGCCGACGTGCATGGCCCGACCGGCGTCGGGCATCAGCTCCATCAGCAGTTGCTGAGCCGTCACCCGATGGTCGTCCCTCGTCGACTCGACGAGGGTGATGGCCCTGGGGAGCGCAGAACGGTCCCCGTTGCGGACGGCCTGCGCGAGCTGGGAGGGCTGCATCTAGCTCGAGTCAGCTCCCGGTTCGGTGAGTTGCCCGTACCCGAGCCGTTCGGCGAGCTTCCGCAGCAGGCCGATCGCGGCGTCGGCGATGACCGTGCCCGGCGGGAAGATCGCGGTAGCGCCGGCGGCGTACAACTCGTCGAAGTCACCCGGCGGGATCACTCCGCCCACCACCACCATGATGTCCGGTCGACCCGCCTCGGCCAGCGCATCGCGCAGCGCCGGCACCAGGGTGAGATGACCCGCGGCCAGGGAGGACACGCCAACTACGTGCACGTCGTTGTCGACGGCCTGGCGGGCCACCTCGTCGGGTGTGGAGAACAGCGAGCCGACGTCTACGTCGAAGCCGATGTCGGCGAAGGCCGTCGCGATCACCTTCTGCCCGCGGTCGTGGCCGTCCTGGCCCATCTTCGCGACCAGGATCCGTGGCCGGCGACCGTCGGCCTCGGCGAACTTCTCGACCAGTTCGGTTGCCGCTGAGACGTTTCGCACGTTCGCACCCTTCCCCACCTCGTCGCGGTAGACCCCGGCGATGGTGCGGATCTCGGCCTGGTGGCGTCCGTAGACCTTCTCGAGGGCATCGGAGATCTCGCCGACGGTGGCCTTGGCCCGCGCCGCCGCGATCGCCAGCGCCATCAGGTTGTTGCCCAGACCATCCTCGCCGGCGACACCCGAAGCCGCTGCCGCCCTAGTCAACTCGGCCAGCGCGGCCTGTGTCGCGGCCTCCTCCCGGTCGGCCCGCAGCCGCTCGAGCTTGGCGATCTGCTCGGCCCGCACCCGGCTGTTCTCGACCTTGAGCACCTCGACCTCCTGATCGGAGTCGACCTGGTACTTGTTGATCCCGATCACGGTCTGCGCCCCCGAGTCGATGCGCGCCTGGGTCCGCGCCGCCGCCTCCTCGATGCGCAGCTTGGGAATGCCCTCGCTGATCGCCTGCGCCATGCCGCCGTGCTCGGCGACCTCGGCGATGTGGGCCCGGGCCTTCTCGGCGAGCTGGTGAGTCAGCCACTCCACGTAGTACGAGCCACCCCAGGGGTCGATGGGCCGCGTGGTGCCGGACTCCTGCTGCAGTAGCAGCTGGGTGTTGCGGGCGATGCGCGCGGAGAAGTCGGTCGGCAGGGCCAGCGCCTCGTCGAGTGCGTTGGTGTGCAGCGACTGGGTGTGGCCCTGGGTCGCGGCCATCGCCTCGATGCACGTGCGGGCGACGTTGTTGAACGGGTCCTGCGCCGTCAGCGACCATCCCGAGGTCTGCGAGTGGGTGCGCAGCGACAGCGACTTGTCGTTCTTCGGATCGAATTGCGCGACGAGTTCGCTCCACAGCAGCCGACCCGCCCGCAGCTTGGCCACCTCCATGAAGAAGTTCATGCCGATGCCCCAGAAGAAGGAAAGCCGCGGCGCGAACTTGTCGATGTCCAGACCCGCGTCCAGCCCGGCCTTGATGTACTCCACGCCGTCGGCCAATGTGTACGCGAGCTCCAGATCGGCCGTCGCTCCGGCCTCCTGGATGTGATAGCCCGAGATCGAGATGGAGTTGTACTTCGGCATCTTCACGCTGGTGTAGCCGAAGATGTCCGAGATGATCCGCATCGAGGCCTCGGGCGGATAGATGTAGGTGTTGCGGACCATGAACTCCTTGAGGATGTCGTTCTGGATGGTCCCGGCCAGCTTCTCCGGCGGCACACCCTGTTCCTCGGCCGCGGCGACGTACAGCGCCAGGATCGGCAGCACCGCGCCGTTCATCGTCATCGACACCGATACCGTCGACAGGTCGATGCCGTCGAAGAGCTGCCGCATGTCCAGGATGGAGTCGATCGCCACGCCGGCCATGCCGACGTCACCGGCCACGCGTGGATGATCCGAGTCGTACCCGCGGTGGGTGGCCAGGTCGAAGGCGACCGACAGCCCCTTCTGTCCGGCCGCCAAGTTGCGACGGTAGAACGCGTTGGACTCGGCGGCCGTGGAGAAGCCGGCGTACTGGCGAATGGTCCACGGCTGGTTGACGTACATGGTCGGGTACGGCCCGCGGACGAAGGGCGGCGCGCCGGGAAAGCTGTCCAACGGGTAGCCGGCGGCGACCGCGGCGTCGCGGTCGGCGGCGACGTACACCGGCCTGACGTCGATGCCCTCGGGGGTCATCCAGTCGAGTTGGTCGGCGGTGTAGCCGTGCGCCGCAGCTGCGGCGGCGACGTGGTCGGCGACTGCGGACTCGGTGACGGGTACGCTCTCGCGGTCGCCGCGCAGCGGGACGTCGGCGAAGTTCGGCACGTTCGCCGTCTCGGCCGTTGGGGCCGTCGTGGCTGGCTCGGCGGCGACATCGGGAAGAGCCATGGTCATGCCCCCAATCGCGTGAGCAGGGTCGCCAGCGCGGCGATCGCGTCGATCTTGGCGGTGAGGTACTCGTCGGGTTTCTCGGCCGAGTCGGCAACGGCCTTCTCCGGTCCGGCGAGGTAGACGTAGGAGACACCCGCATCGCGCGCGGCCGCCACCACCTCCGACGCCTCGTCGGCGTACCGAGCATCGGTGCCGCAGATGACGACGGCGGCCGGATTGCCGGCCTCGGCGACGGCCTGCGCGACGCCGGCCGCGGCGACGGTGCCGGGGTTGACCGTCTCGACTCCACCGGACGCCAGCAGGTTCGCGGCGAAGGACGTGCGGACGTTGTGCTCGGCCAGCGGCCCTACCGGGAGCAGCAGTGCGCTCGGCCGGGCGCCATGTGCGGCCAGATGGGCGTCCGACCGGTCCCGAAGTGCCTCGAAACCCGCCGCGTAGCGAGCCACCGCCGAGGTCGAGTCCGAGGGCTGGAGCGGCGCCTCGGCGAGATTCGGATATTCGTTCACCCCGGTCAGCGCCGTCCG
This sequence comes from uncultured Actinomycetota bacterium, assembly GCA_963846985.1. Lineage (GTDB taxonomy): Bacteria > Actinomycetota > Actinomycetes > Mycobacteriales > Mycobacteriaceae > Mycobacterium. The sequence goes on along the minus strand of CAWJYC010000016.1, from coordinate 82,791 downwards.
CCGGTGCGCGACGTCGTCGCTTCGGGCCTCACGCACCTCGGCGATCTGCGCGGCGACGTAATCCCGGGCCGCGGCGAAGCCACCCCTGGCCTCGACGTCCTGGAAGTGACCCCATGCCTCCTCGTTGAGCCGACTCGTCAGGTCCTCGATGAACCACGAGCCGCCGCCCGGGTCGAGCACCCGGCCCAGGTGCGACTCCTCGAGCAGCAGCAGTTGGGTGTTGCGGGCCATCCGACGGGCGAACGTCCGTGCCACCCCGGGCAGTCCGCCGGGGATCGAGCTGTCGAACTCATAGACCTGGACGGTGTCGGCACCGCCCACGCCCGCACCGAACGCTCCGAGCGTCGTGCGCAGCATGTTCACCCACGGGTCGCGCTGCGCCATCATGGGCCGCGACGTGACCGCGTGGATGGTTGCCGCACCCGCGTCGGGTTGACCCACGACCTCGGCGACGCGAGCCCAAAGTCGCCTCGCCGCACGGAGTTTCGCGATGGTCATGAACTGGTCGTCATCGGCGCCGTAGCGGAACGCCACGTGAGCCAGCGCGTCGCGCACGTCGAGGCCGCCTTCGTCGAACACCCGCAGGTAGGCCACGCCGGCGGCGACGGCGCCGGCGAGTTCCCACGCCGCGCTGGCGCCGAGGTCGTGCAAGGCGGACCCGTCGACGGTCACCGCGCGCACGGCGCCCCGGTAGCCGACCGTGCTCCTCGCGGTCGCGATCACCTCGTCGACCGTGGGCGCGCTCCGGCCGGTGAGCGCCGCCGTCAACGGATCCGCCCCCAGGTCGATCGACAGCGTGCGGCGTTCCTCGTCGCCGAAGCCGGCCACCAGGCCGAGGATGGCGTCCGCGGCGGCGACGTAGTCCGCGCCCGCCTCGATGATCACCGGGACGAGTTCGAGGAACACTCCCTCGAGCAGCCGATCGAGGTCCGTCGCGGCCAGCGCAGGTCCGCTCAGCCCCGAACCCCCGTCGCCGACGCGCAGCACCAGCGCGCTGACCCCGTCGGACAGTGCGTTCAGCACCCCCGCGTTGCCATCGGAGACTCCGCCGGACATCGGAAAGGACTCCGCCACCTTCCAGCCCGACTTGACGTCCCGCAGCGCATCGCCGCCGCGCACGAACGGCCACTGGCCGGGCAGCGACGGTTCCGGCAGCGCATCGAGACCGGTGTACAAGGGACGGATCGCGAAGCCCTCATAGGTCGGTGAGTCGAGGAGGCGCTCGGGCTCCTCACCGAGGTCGGTGGGGTCCTTCCGACGGCTCTTGGCGAGCACGCCCGCGACCGCGGCGCGCCAGACTTCGCGCTCGGATTCCAACGTGCCGACGTTGGCACTGGACCCCTGTTCGGACACCGGCATCTCCCTGTTGTCGCACGTGTGACGAACCACCCGGTCATCAGGCTAAATGATCGCGGTCACGTCTCCCGCCCGTGGTCGCCGGTGCGGTGGCCTGGCGTGGGGCGAGGGATCGCGGATCGCCCCGTACCCTTGACAAGCGTGAAGCCCGCCGTCAGCACGTTGCGCGCGGTCAGCGCCGCCGTCGCAGCGACCGCCAGGCAGGTACCGCCGCGCCGCCTGGTCGCCATCGGGACCGCCGCTGTGATCCTCGTCGCAGTCGTGTTGCTGGTGCCGCTGCCCACCGCCCTGCAACTGCGCGACTGGGCGACCTCGGCAGGACCGTGGTTCCCGCTGGCCTTCCTCGCCGCTCACGTCGTCGTGACCGTGCTGCCGTTTCCCCGCACCGCCTTCACGCTTTCTGCGGGGCTGCTGTTCGGCCCGCTGCTGGGCGTCGGCATCGCCCTGGTCGCCAGCACGTTGAGCGCGGTGATCGCACTGTTCCTGGTGCGCGCCGTCGGGTGGCAACTCGACAGGCTGGTGCGCCATCCGAGGGTCGACGCGCTCAACACCCGACTGCAACGACGCGGGTGGCTGACCGTGCTGTCGATGCGCATGATCCCGGTGGTGCCGTTCTCGGTGCTCAACTACGCGGCCGGCGCCTCGGCCGTGCGCGTTCTGCCCTACACCCTGGCCACCATCGCCGGTTTACTGCCGGGCACCGCCGCCATCGTCATCTTCGGCGACGCGCTGACCGGCAACGTCAGCCCGCTGCTGTTCGTGGTGTCGGCGTGTACCGCCAGCCTCGGCGCCGCCGGCCTGGCATACGAGATCCGCAGCCATCGTCGGCCACCGGCAACGGCCCCGGAGGGCGCACCGGAGCCGGATGCCGCCGAGCCCGTCGGGATGCCCTAGCTACGCCGCGTCGTCCGGCCCCGTGACCGTCATGGCGCCGAACAGCCCGAGGAACAACGCGGCCGCCACCAGCCCGGGGCTCCAGTCCTTCGCCTTGACGTGGAAGGCGATCGCCAGCACGAAGTACACGGTCAGCATGAACGTGGTCAGGCGGGCCAGCGCCGGGACGCGGTACACCGACAGCAGGCCAATGGCCGACGCCGCCTTGACCACGGGGATGACCGGCCGCAACTCCTCGGCGAGCCCGACGTCGTCGAACGCCTTCTTGATCAGCGGCACCTGCAGTCCGCAGGCAACGGCATCACCAACTTGCATGGCGGCCAGCACGGCATAGGTGCGCCGCGACGTCAGCGCACTCACTGCTCCTCGTTGCCGTGGCGCGGTTGCGAGTAGTCGGTCGCCGGCGGCTGAGCCTGCTGCGACAGCGGTGCGTACTGCGGCGGCGCGTCGACGGCGCCTGCCACCGGGGTGCGCGCCTCGGCCACCGCCTGCGCGACGGCCTGGGCGATCTCCGGGTCGGTCTTGGTGTTGAACCACTCGGCCACCTCCGCGGAGTCGTCCTCCGGCTTCGGCAGGTCCTCCTCCACCGGTGACGGCTGGTAGCGGAAGACGCCATCCTCGCCCGGCGCGCCGAGCATCTTGGTGAACCCCTGCAGCGCCGTGCCGAAGTCGCTGGGCACCAGCCAGACCTTGTTGGCCTCGCCCTTGGCCATCAGCGGCAGGGTCTGCAGGTACTGGTAGGCCAGCATCTCGGGGGTGGGCCGACCGGCCTTGATCGCCGCGAACGTCTTCTCGATCGCCTTGGCCTGGCCTTGTGCCTGCAGGTAGGAGGCGGCGCGCTCGCCCTGAGCGCGCAGCATCCGGGACTGACGGTCGGCCTCGGCGGCCAGGATCGCCGCCTGCTTGGCGCCTTCTGCCGAGAGGATCTGCGCCTGCTTCTGACCCTCGGCCTGTTTGATCGACGCCTCGCGGTTGCCCTCTGCGGTGAGGATCATGGCGCGCTTCTCGCGATCGGCGCGCATCTGCTTCTCCATCGAATCCTGGATCGAGGGCGGCGGGTCGATGCTGCGCAGTTCCACTCGCGCCACCCGAAGCCCCCACCGGCCGGTGGCCTCGTCGAGCACGCCGCGCAGCTGCCCGTTGATCTGGTCGCGGGAGGTCAGCGCCTGCTCGAGCGTCATGCCGCCGACCACGTTGCGCAGCGTGGTGGTGGTGAGCTGCTCGACGCCGACGATGTAGTTGCTGATCTGGTACACCGCGGCCTGCGGGTTGGTGACCTGGAAGTACACGACGGTGTCGATGTTGACGGTCAGGTTGTCCTCGGTGATCACCGGCTGCGGCGGGAACGACACGACCCGCTCGCGCAGATCGACCCGGGCCCGGATCTTGTCGATGAACGGCAACAGCAGCGTCAGCTGACCGGAGACCGTCTTGCTGTAGCGGCCCAGTCGCTCGATCACCGCGGCCTCCGCCTGCGGGATCACCTTCACCGACTTGGCGACGACGATGATCGCGAAGATCACCAGCACCGCTGCCAAGATCAGCCCAAAGACAGCACCGTCCATTGCCGTTCCTTCCCTAACTTCAGATGCCCTTGAAGACGACCGCGGTGGCGCCGTCGATGCGGACCACCGTCACGTGGTCGCCTGATTCGTATACCTCGCGGTCGTCGAGCGGCCGCGCCGTCCACACCTGGCCGTCCAGCTTCACCTGGCCCTCGTGGCGCCCGACCCGCTCGAGCACCAGGGCGCTCATACCCTCGAGCGCCTTCATCGGCTCCGGGAGTCCGGTACCCGCCGCGAAGCGCCGCCGCAGCGCGGGCCGCACGCCGACGAGCAGCAGGAGCGAGACGGCCGCGAACACCGCGCCGTCGACCCAGATGGGGCCGCCGAACAGTGCGCTGGCGCCGGCCGCCGACAGCGCCCCGCCACTGAGCATCAGCAGGAACAGATCACCGGTGAGCGCCTCTGCACCGGCGAGCGCCAGCGCCGCGACCAGCCAGATCAGTGCACCCATGTCGCCAGCGTAACGCGTATCCCACTCGCCGAGCCGGCAACAACTACACTGCGTGCATCATGTGGTGCCCCAGTGTTTCGCTGTCGATGTGGGCCAACGCCTGGCTCGCGGGCGTGGCCGCGCCCGACGACGTCCTCGATGCGTTGTCCCTTTGGGCGCCAAGGCATTCCGTCACCGCCTACGATTCGGTGGCGGCGGGCCGAACCGGGCTGCCGTGGCCCGATCTCACCGATGCCGGCGGCGTCTCGATGTTGCAGACGCTGCGCACGGCCGCCGGTCCAGCCTCGGGAGAGCCGCCGATCGCGCTCGCGCTTCCGATTCCCGGGGACGTTCGCGGGCTGCCTGCCGGAACGCAGTTCACCCTCGACGCGATCTCGGCGGGCGAGGCCATCACGGTGTCGAACCGGGGCTCCGACGCCATCGGCTTGGTGCCCGAGTTCGCCTACGACGAAACCGATCCGGACTACGACCACACCGACGACGAATCCACCGATCACTATCCCGAACCGATCGCCCTGGCGTGGACGGTGTACTCGCTGCCGTCGGCACCGCCGGTCGAGCAACTCGATCTGGGTCACGAGGAGTACGAACTGCGCGCTGCGGTCCGCTCGGCCGCCGACGCACTGGGCACCCTGCGGGCCGGAATGACGTCGTCGGACGTCACCGATCCCCGCGGTCTGGTCGAGCAGGTCCTCGAATCGGCGCGGTTGCACCGGGCCCCCGAGCACGCGCCGGAACGGGCCCTGCGGGTCCTCGAGAACGCTGCCCACGTCGACGCCATCATCACCGTCAGTTCCGGTCTGATGCCGATCGGTCTGCAGTCGTCCTCGGAGATGCAGATCGCCAACGACGCGCTGCGACCGCTGGTCGGGGTCGTCCGTTCGGCGCGAATGGCCGCCGTCAGCGCGATTCTGCAGTCGGCCTGGCGTCGCTAGTACACCCCGGCGTGCACAACGCGCCATCGCGGCTGAACCCATAGCCCGGGACGGGGTCCGCACCGAGTACCCGGGTGGCGTCGCGCCCCTCCCGTAGTTCGTCGACGAGGTCGACGGCAAGGGTGGCGAAGCGGCGCTGGGCATTCGGAGTCGTTGCCCGGGCCAGCGCGATGCCTGCGGCATCCGCCTGCTCGCGAAGTTCATTGTCCAAATCCCACACCACCTCGATGTGGTCGGCGACGAAGCCGATCGGACAGACCACGACGGCCGAGGTGCCCGCCTCGGCGAGCGTCGAGAGGTGCTCGCCGATGTCGGGGCCGAGCCACGGCACCTGCGGGGGGCCGGACCTGGACTGCCACACCTGGTCGTAGTCGAGGTAGCCGGCCGCGGCGGCCACCAGCCCGGCCGCGTACGCGACCTGCCTGCCGTACAGGTCCGGGCCGCACCGGGAGGCCGCCCGCAGTGGAATCGAGTGCGCGGTGAAGATCAGCCGGGCATCGTCGCGCAGGGGCGCGGGCAGCGTGGCGGCGGCCTCGGCGATGCCGTCGGCGAACATCTCGACCAGCAGCGGATGGTCGAAGTACTGCCGCAGCTTGACCAGTTCCGGCGCGTCCGGCCCGACGGCCTGGCGCGCGCGGACGATGTCCTCCTGGTATTGCGTGCACCCCGAGTAGCCGCCCCACGCCGAGGTGGTGAAGACCGCGGCCCGTCGGATCCCGTCGTCGCGCATCTGCGCCACGGTGTCCTCCACGAACGGATCCCAGTTGCGGTTGCCGAAGTACACCGGCACGCCGGTGCCGCGGGCGGCGAACTCGGCCTCGATCTGTTCGATGAGCGCCCGGTTGATGCCGTTGATCGGTGAGACGCCGCCGAAGTGCAGGTAGTGCTGCGCCACGTCGTCCAGCCGCTCGGGTGGGACATTGCGGCCGCGAGTGACGTTCTCGAGGAACGGCCGCACCTGCTCCGGGCCCTCCGGACCGCCGAAGGACAGCAGCAGCAGAGCGTCGAAGTCCATTACAGCAGCTGCGTGTGGGCGCCGCCGTCGGCGTAGACGATGGTTCCCGTGGTCGCGGGAAGCCAGTCGGAGATCAAGGCGCACACCGTCTTTGCGACCGGCGTCGGGTCCTTCATGTTCCAGCCGATGGGCGCCCGCTGATCCCAGCCCTCCTCGAGCAGCTTCATCTGATCGCCGGCTTCGGCGCCGAGCGCACCGCCGACGATCGCGCTCATGGCCAGCGTCCGGATGGGCCCTGCCGCAACGAGATTCGATCGCACGCCGTACTGGCCAGCTTCGCGCGCCACGAACCGGTTCACCGACTCCAGTGCGCTCTTGGCGACCGTCATCCAGTTGTACGCGGGCATGGCCCGGGTGGGGTCGAAGTCCATGCCGACGATGCCACCGCCGGGGTTCATGATGGGCAGCGTGGCCTTCGCCAGCGAGGCATAGGAGTAGGCGGAGATGTGGATGCCCTTGGCCACGTCGTCGTAGGGGGCGTCGAAGAACGGGTTGATGCCCATGCCGGTCTGCGGCATGAAGCCGATCGAGTGGACGACGCCGTCGAGCTTGTTGCCCTCGCCGATGACCTCGGTGACGCGGTCGGCGAGCGTCGCGAGGTGCTCTTCGTTCTGAACGTCCAACTCCAGCAGTGGAGCCGGGTTGGGCAACCGGTCGGCGATCCGCTGGATCAGCTTCATCCGGTCGAACCCGGTCAGCACCAACTCCGCGCCGGCCTCCTGCGCCACCTTGGCGATGTGGAATGCGATCGACGAATCGGTGATGATCCCCGTGACGAGGATGCGCTTGCCTTCGAGAAACCCTGCCATGAAATGTCCTTTGCTCGTTGAGAGTGGCTCAGTGACCCATGCCCATGCCGCCGTCGACGGGGATGACCGCGCCCGCGATGTAGCTGGCGTCCTCGGAGGCCAGGAAGCTGACCGCGCCGGCGACCTCCTCGGCGGTGCCAACCCGCTTGGCGGGGATGAACTGCAGCGCCCCCTCCTGGATCCGCTCGTCGAGGGAGCGGGTCATCTCGGTGTCGATGTAGCCCGGTGCCACCACGTTGGCGGTGACGCCGGCCTTCGCCAGTTCTCGGGAGATCGAGCGGGCCATGCCGATCAGACCGGCCTTGGCGGCGGCGTAGTTGGCCTGGTTGCCGATCCCCCACATGCCCGACACGGAGCCGATGTAGATGATCCGGCCGAACCGCTTGCGCTGCATGCTGCGCGAGGCGCGCTGAGTCACCCGGAACGCCCCGGTTAGGTTGGCGTTGATGACCTCTTGGAACCGCTCCTCGGTCATCCGCATCAGGAAGGCGTCCTTCGAGATGCCCGCGTTGGACACCAGCACCTCGACCGGACCCTGGTGCTCCTCGATCGCGGTGAAGGCGCGATCGACGGCGTCGTTGTCGGTGACGTCGCATTCGACGCCGAAGAGCCCGTCGGGCGCACCGGAGCCGCGGTGCGTGACGGCGACCTTGTGACCGTCGGCGGCCAGGCGCTGTGCGATAGCCAGGCCGATGCCACGATTGCCACCGGTGACCAGAACGGAGCGTGAAACGAAGTCACCCATACATTGCTCCTCGCGTCCGCAGCACGCCCGTCAACCTATCGCCTCGCGGCTGCGGGGCCGAAATCGGCCCGGGCGCACTAACCGGGCAGCCGGCGGTTGATCAGCAACGCGGCCAGGGCCGCGACGGCGAGCACCAGGGAGCCCAGTCTGAGCCAGCCCACGCTCGCGTCGCCCTTGATGGTCTCGTAGCCGATCTGCTCCTGCAGTGAGGTGAACACGGCCTTGAGTTGCTCGAGACTCGAAGCGCTGTAGGCGTTGCCGCCGGACAATTGAGCGATCTTCCGCAGGTTCTCGTCGTCGACGGGCACGGGCTGGCGTTGGCCCTGGATCTCGACGTAGCCGTACTTCGTGCCAAAGGACACCGTCGAAATCGGCACGCCCTGGTCGTTGGCCGTCCGGGCCGCGGTGTAGGCGCCCTTGGGGTTGTCCGGGTTCGACGGCACGGTCTCCTTGCCGTCCGACATCAGCACCACGCGGGCCGGGGGCGGTGCGTCGCCGCCGCCGATGACCGCGCCCACGGTCGCGATGGCCTGCAGCGCGGTGAAGATGCCCTCGCCGGTGGCGGTGCGGTCGGCCAACTGCAGCTTGTCGATCGCAGCCTTGGTGGCGTCGCGGTTGGTGGTCGGCGAGACCAGCACGGTCGCGGTGCCGGCGTAGGCGATCAGCCCGAGGTTGATGCCGGCGGTCAGCTGGTCGGCGAACTGCTTGGCGGCCTCCTGCGCGGCGGCCAGCCGGTTCGGTGCGACGTCGGTGGCACGCATCGACTGGGAGACGTCGATCACCAGCATGACCACGGCGCGGTTGCGCGGGATCCGGACGTCGTTGGTCGGGCCTGCCATCGCCACGGTGAAGAGCACCAGCGACAGCACCAGCAGGATCGCGGACAGATGCCGCCAGCGCGAGGGCCGCTTGGGAGCCACGCTCTCCAGGAGCTCCATGTTGGCGAAGCGCAGCATCCGCTTCTGCCTGGCCAGCTGCACGATGACGTACAGACCGACCAAGCCCAGCGACGACGAGCAGGAAGAGGAAGAACCACGGGTTCTTGAACCCCGACAGGCTCATCGGACCGAAGATCGGTAATATCATGTGCGAGTAGCCATTTCAGTCATCGGCCCGAGTTGCGAAGGCGCGCATCGGGTTACAGGGCCCGTCACTCCCACACTCATCGGGCCGCAAGGGCCCCACGGCGGCGATTGGCCACGAATCTCACGACGTCGGCAATCCAGTCCCGGTCGGTGCGCAGGGTCAGCAGCGGCGCGTTGCACCGCCGCAGCGTCCGCGCCACGTCCTCGCGGTGCGCCTCGGCCGCCTTGGCGAAGTCGGCCCGCAGCTGGGCGTCGATCGTGAACTCCCGGGTGACCCCCGACTCGGTGTCCTGCAGGATCACGTCGCCGACGTCGGGCAGCTCCACGTCACGTGGGTCGATGACCTCGATGCCGAGCACCTCGTGGCGGCCCGCGATGGCCCGCAGCGGACGCATCCAGTTGATCGGACCCAGGAAGTCACTGATGATCACCGCCATGCCGCGCCGCCGTTCGGGCCTGCGCAGCGCGTCGATGGCGGCGGACAGGTCGCCGCGCACGCCCAGCGGGGCCCGCGGCATGGTGGCGATGGCGCGGAGCAGTTCGTGTTCGTGGATGCGGCCGCTGAGCGCGGGCACCCGCTTGGTGGTCTCACCGTTGGTGATCACCGCACCGAGCCGGTTGCCACCGCCGCTGTTGAGGAACGCGATGGACGCCGCGGCCGCAACGGCCAGGTCCCGCTTCTCGCAGCCGGCGGTGCCGAAGTCCAGGCTCGCCGACATGTCGACGACGAGCCAGGTCTCCAGCTCGCGGTCCGCGATCATCTGGCGGACGTGCGGGGTGGTGGTGCGCGCGGTCACCGACCAGTCCATGCGGCGGACGTCGTCGCCGGGTTGATAGACGCGCGAGTCCCCCGGCTCGGATCCCGGACCGGGCACCAGGCCCTGGTGGTCACCGTGCAGGACGCCGTCGAGCTTGCGACGGACGGTCAGCTCGAGCTTGCGCAGAGCGGCCGACAGCTCGGGATCCCGGATCTCGCCGCGCTGCAGTGACGGCAGATCGACGCGGCCCGACGGCTGGCTCACCGACCGCCGGCCGCCGCCGCGGCGGGCATGGCGGGCGCCGCCGAATGTCCTTGCTGCGGAATGGCATTCACCTGGGGCAGCGCCACCGTCTGCATGATGCGATTGATCACCGTCTCGGCGGACACCTCGTCGGCGAGCGCATCGTAGGTCAGCACCAGGCGGTGCCGCAGCACGTCCGGAATGACCTCGACGACGTCCTGTGGGATGACGTAGTCACGGCCGCGGATCAGTGCCAGCGCCCGCGACGCGGCGATGATGCCGAGCGACGCGCGCGGCGATGCGCCGTAGGCGATCCACGCCTTGGCGTCCGGCATGCCGAACTTGTCGGGTTCGCGGGTGGCGGTCACGACGCGCACGACGTAGTCCACCAGCGCGTGGTGGACGAAGATGCCAGCCGCGACGTCCTGCAGGCGCAACAGGTCGCCGGTGTTGAGGATCTGCTTGGGCGTGGGCGGTGTGACGCCCATCCGGTAGATGATCTCGCGCTCTTCCTCGGGCGTCGGGTAGCCGACGTTGAGCTTGAACAGGAAGCGGTCGCGCTGCGCTTCGGGCAGGGAGTAGACGCCCTCCTGCTCGATGGGGTTCTGCGTGGCCATGACCAGGAACGGACTGGGCAGTGGGAAGGTCTTGCCGCCCAGGGAGATCTTGCGCTCGGCCATGATCTCCAGCAGCGCGGACTGCACCTTGGCGGGCGCGCGGTTGATCTCGTCGGCGAGCAGGAAGTTGACCATGGCCGGCCCGAGTTCGATGTCGAACTCCTCCTTGCCCATCCGGTAGATGCGGGTACCGACGATGTCGGTGGGCACCAGGTCGGGGGTGAATTGAATGCGCGCGAACGTGCCGCCGACGACCTTGGCGAAGGTCTCCACCGCGAGGGTCTTGGCCACCCCGGGAACGCCCTCGAGCAGCACGTGCCCCTTGGCCAGCAGTCCGACGAGCATCCGCTCGACGAGTTGGTCCTGCCCGACGATGATCCGCTTGACCTCGAAGATCGCCCGTTCCAGGGTGTGCACCTCGTTTTGCAGGCCCCCGCCATTGGCCGAGGGACCCTGCTGGGGACCGCCGGGCGGGAAGCCCTGCGTCGGGGGCTGCCCGGGGAAACCTCCGGCGCCCTGCGGCGGCCCACTCGGTGACGTCATTCAGTTTCCTCCCACTTGGGTCGAGTCGTGCCATGTGGCGCCAGAGCCACTCGGCAGACGCTTCGGAGACAACTATTCCAGGCAGTTCGGATTCCGTCGACGTGCCCTGCCCGGATCCGGTCTCGATCAGGACTCGATGAACCTGACCAGGTGCGGTGACATGCCGGCCATGCGCACCGGGCTGACGGTGACCTTGCCCGCACTGCCCGAGGCCTCGAGCATCTTGCCGCCGCCGAGATAGATGGTGACGTGCTGACTGCCGCCGGGTCCGTAGAAGATCAGGTCACCGCGCTTCGCCTGCGAGGGCGCGATCGGCCGACCCGAGTCGTACTGGTCGCCCGAGTACTTCGGGATCGGCACGCCGACGCCGGCGAAGGCGTACCGGGTCAGCCCGGAGCAGTCGAAGCCGACCTTGCCGGTGTCGTAGTCGACGCCTTCGCTGGGCCCGTTGAGCGAGCCGCCGCCCCAGGAGTACGGCACTCCCATCTGGGAGCCCGCCCGTCGGATCACGTACTCGATGGCCTGCGGCCCGCGCACCCTGCCGCCCGGCAGTGCGGCGGGCGCCTTCCCGCCGAGGCCGATGCTGGACAGGAACTGCTGGCCGAGGCTCTGGGTGGTCTGCAGCGCGATGGCGCTCGCCTGGAAGGAGGCGTTGGCGATGGCCACCGGATCGCCGGGGGCACCGGAGCTGGGCCGCTGCGGCAGGGTCGGGTCCCAGCCGGCGTCGCCGGGGTCGGCGCAGGCCGGCGTGGCGGTGGCCAGTGCCACGGTCGCGGCCAGCGCAAGCAAAATCATCAGGGCACGACGGAGGAACCTCCCGGGCACCCCCCAGGGCAGAATGACCATCATCAGTATTCGATGTAGCGGATGACGTACGGCGTCATGCCGCTGGTCCGGACGGGCGACACCTTCACGGTCGAGCCGGTGTACGGGGCTTCGAGCATCTGGCCGTTGCCCAGGTACAGGGTGACGTGCTGGCTGCCGCCGGGGCCGTAGAAGATGACGTCGCCGCGGCGCATCTGGGATGACGGGATCTTGCGGCCCATGTCGTACTGCGCACCGGAGTAGTGCGGCAGCTTGATGCCGACGCCGGCGAAGGCGTAGAGGATCAGGCCGGAGCAGTCGAATCCGGTCGTGCCCGCCCCGGAGTCGATGCCGCGGCTGGGTCCGACGGCGTTGCCGCCGCCCCACGAGTACGGAACGCCCATTTGTGAACCGGCTCGCTGGATGACGTACTCCGAGGCCTGCCTGCCGTAGACGCGGGGTATCGCGCCGTTGGTGTAACCCGTTGGCGTGGGGATGATTCCGAGCTTCTGCAGGAATCCGCGACCCATCTGCTGGGTAGCCTGCGCCGAGGTGGTCGCGATTCCGAGCACCGAGTTGAGGATCGCGATCGGGTCGCCGCTGACGAACGCGCTCGGGATGGCGGGCAGCGTGGGGTCCCAGGCGGTGTCCCAGGTCGAGTTGCCCGGCGCCGTGGCAGCCGGATCCCGATCCCAGTTCGTCGACGGGCTGGCCGCAGAGGGCACCGACGGGACGGCCGTGGCGGCCATCGGAACGGCGCGCGCCGACCACTCCTTGGCCGCGGCGAGCTTCGCCTGCGCCGCCGACCGCTCTGCGGTGAGCTGATCGAGTTGGGACTGCTGGTCCTGGAAGGTGTGCTGCACCTGCGTCAACGACGCCACGGCCGCATCCTGGCTGGATTGCGCATCCACGACGGCCTGGTCGGCCTTCTGCTTGGCCAGTCGGGCGGCGGAGTCGCGATTGACCTGCTCGGTGCGAGCGCGCTGCAGGTCGGCGATCGCCTGCTGCGTGCTGACGTTGAGCGTCTGCCCGGTGGCAGCGGTGTCGATGATGTCCGCCGGATCCTTCGCGGTCACGTAGGACGCCGACGGGCCGTTCATGTAGGCGGAGGCGGCGAAGGTGTCGAAGCGCCGTTGCGCCGACGAGATCGCCTTGGTGGCGTCCTCGAGCGCCGCCTGGCTGGCGTCGACGTCGGTCTGGGCCGTCGCCGCGTTGTCGCGGGCGGTCTGGACGTCCACGATCGCCTTGTTGACGCTCTCCTGTTCGGCCTGGATGGTGGCGCCGAGCTCCTGGAGCTTCTGGTCCGCGTTGGCAACGGCCGCGACGAGGCCCGCGACTCCCTCGGGGCTCGGCGGCTCGGCCGCGGCAAGTCCGGCGCCGTAGCTGAACGCGGACGTGACGAGCACACCGCACGCGAGGCAACTCGCCACAGAGGCGCGAACGGTGCGTCTCATGGAACTCCGGTCTCCTAGGGCTCAACGCGAACGCGATGGCACGTCCGTCGGCCTTCCGCCACAGGAGTCACAACAATCACAACTGCAACAGCAGGCGCCTTCTGCACCGTACGTCACAAAAAGCGCCGGCGAAACGCCAGCGCCGAATTACAATCTTGTAATTGGTGGGAAGTTATCGAATGGTGATCTTCGATAACGGAATTCGCGTCCGAAGACGTCAGTTGCCCGCCGCCACAGGCGTTTCGGCGACCTCCCCCTTTCGGGCGCGGACCTGCAACAGCCGGGTGCCGACGGCGGCCACGGCGACACCGAGAACGACGACGATCGTGAATGGCGTCCACGGGAAATGAGGCGTGGTCAATTCGGTGACGAAATTGTGAGCGGCGACCGTGGGCGTGGGGCTCACCTTCGCGATGTCCTGGCCCGCTTCAAGGGTGACCCGGTCGAACGCCGGACTGTAGGTCCCGACGAAAGACGGGCTCAACACCAGCACCGTGGAGCCGGGGTACTCCCGGCCGACGTCGGTGGCCACGTCGCGCAGCGGGGTGTCGATCACCGGGTTCTGACTCAGCACGACGACCTTGAGGTCGATACCCTTCTGCTTGGCGTCGGCGACCACCTGCGCCAGCCCGGCGTTGGCCGGGGTACGCGCCGCGCTGACGCCGTCGTCGCGAAGATCGTCGCGGACCAGGTTCATGCACACGTCGGGCGGCGTCGAGCCGGCGTCCTTGCCGACCAGGTCGCACACCTGCGACGGGATGAACACCGGCACCTGCGGAGTCGTCACCTGCCAGAGGTTACCGCCAACACTGCCCGATCGGCTGGCAGCGCGCGCGGATCAGGAGAAGACTGGCACCCGCCCGGAGAGGCAATACAGGACAAGCGTACTGTTAGAAAAGTTACCGCCGCGACACAGCCCGTCGCGGCGAAGATCGAAGCGGGAGTAGATGTGACCAGCGTGAATTCGTTCGGAGCCCACGACACGTTGAAAGTCGGGGACCAGGCCTACGAGATCTACCGCCTGGACGCGGTACCCGGCACCGAGAAACTTCCCTACAGCCTGAAGGTGCTCGCCGAGAACCTGTTGCGCACCGAGGACGGCGCCAACATCACCAAGGACCACATCGAGGCGATCGCCAACTGGGATCCGTCCGCCGACCCCAGCACCGAGATCCAATTCACCCCGGCTCGCGTGATCATGCAGGACTTCACCGGTGTGCCCTGCATCGTCGACCTGGCCACCATGCGGGAAGCCGTCGGCGACCTCGGCGGCGACCCGCAGAAGGTCAACCCCCTGGCACCCGCCGACCTCGTCATCGACCACTCCGTCATCGCCGACCTCTTCGGCCGGGCCGACGCCTTCGAGCGCAACGTCGAGATCGAGTACGAGCGCAACGGCGAGCGCTACCAGTTCCTGCGTTGGGGCCAGGGTGCCTTCGACGACTTCAAGGTGGTGCCGCCCGGCACCGGCATCGTGCACCAGGTCAACATCGAATACCTCGCGAGCGTCGTGATGGCGCGTGATGGCGTGGCCTACCCCGACACGTGCGTCGGCACCGACTCCCACACCACGATGGAGAACGGGCTCGGCGTTCTGGGCTGGGGCGTCGGCGGCATCGAGGCCGAGGCCGCCATGCTGGGCCAGCCGGTGTCGATGCTGATCCCCCGCGTCGTCGGCTTCAAGCTGACCGGTGAGCGGCGCCCGGGCGTTACCGCCACCGACGTGGTGCTGACCGTCACCGAGATGCTCCGCAAGCACGGCGTGGTCGGCAAGTTCGTCGAGTTCTACGGCGAGGGGGTCGCCGAGGTGCCGCTGGCCAACCGCGCCACCCTGGGCAACATGAGCCCCGAATTCGGCTCCACCGCAGCGATCTTCCCGATCGACGACGTGACCATCGAATACCTGCGCCTGACCGGCCGCTCCGACCAGCAGCTGGCCCTCGTCGAGGCCTACGCCAAGACGCAGGGACTGTGGCACGACGCCGGCCGGGAGCCCGAGTTCTCGGAGTACCTCGAGCTGGACCTGGCGAGCGTGGTGCCCTCGATCGCGGGGCCGAAGCGCCCGCAGGACCGCATCGCCCTCGACGACGCGAAGTCGGCGTTCCGCAAGGACATCCACAACTACGTCACCAACGGCAACCCCGCTCCGGAGACCAAGCTGGACGAGGCCGTCGAGGAAACCTTCCCGGCCAGCGATCCCGCGTCGCTGAGCTTCGCCGACGAGGGGTCGGCGCCGCTGCACTCCGCGGCCGTCGGCGCCGAGGGCCGGCCCACCAAGCCGGTCACCGTCCGCTCCGACGAGCGCGGCGAGTTCGTCCTCGACCACGGTGCCGTGGCGATCGCCGCCATCACGTCGTGCACCAACACCTCCAACCCCGAGGTGATGATGGGCGCCGCCCTGCTGGCCAAGAAGGCCGTCGAGCGGGGCCTGACCTCGAAGCCATGGGTCAAGACCACGATGGCCCCCGGATCGCAGGTCGTGACCGACTACTACGACCAGGCCGGTGTCTGGCCGTACCTGGAGAAGCTCGGCTTCTTCCTGGTCGGCTACGGCTGCACCACCTGCATCGGCAACAGCGGACCGCTGTCCGACGAGATCTCCGCGGCGATCAACGAGAACGACCTGTCGGTGACCGCCGTGCTGTCGGGCAACCGCAACTTCGAGGGCCGGATCAACCCGGACGTGAAGATGAACTACCTTGCCTCGCCGCCGCTGGTCATCGCGTACGCGTTGGCCGGCACGATGGACTTCGACTTCGAATCCGATCCGCTGGGCAAGGACGAGTCGGGCAACGACGTCTTCCTCAAGGACATCTGGCCGACGCAGCAGGAGATCTCCGACACCATCGCGTCGTCGATCAGCCAGGAGATGTTCCGGAAGAACTACGCCGACGTGTTCAAGGGCGACGAGCGCTGGCGCAACCTGCCCACCCCCGAGGGCAAGACGTTCGACTGGAACCCGGACTCGACGTACGTGCGCAAGCCTCCGTACTTCGACGGCATGCCCGCCGAGCCGCAGGACGTCACCAACATCTCGGGCGCCAGAGTGCTTGCACTGCTTGGTGATTCGGTGACGACCGACCACATCTCCCCCGCCGGAAACATCAAGGCGGGTACCCCGGCGGCGCAGTACCTCGATGGGCACGGCGTCGACAAGAAGGACTACAACTCCTACGGCTCGCGGCGTGGCAACCACGAGGTGATGATCCGCGGCACCTTCGCCAACATCCGCCTCAAGAACCAACTGCTCGACGACGTCTCCGGCGGGTACACGCGTGACTTCACCAAGGATGACGCCCCGCAGGCGTTCATCTACGACGCCGCGCAGAACTACGCCGCGCAGAACATCCCGCTGGTTGTGCTGGGCGGCAAGGAGTACGGGTCGGGGTCCTCGCGCGACTGGGCGGCCAAGGGCACCAGCCTTCTGGGCGTGCGCGCGGTCATCACCGAGTCGTTCGAGCGGATCCACCGCTCGAACCTGATCGGCATGGGCGTCATCCCGCTGCAGTTTCCGGCGGGTGAGTCCGCGGCGTCGCTGAAGCTCGACGGCACCGAGACCTTCGACATCTCCGGTATCGACGCACTCAACTCCGGCAAGACGCCGAAGACGGTGAAGGTCACGGCGACCAAGCAGGACGGCAGCACCGTCGAGTTCGACGCCGTGGTGCGCATCGACACCCCCGGCGAGGCCGACTACTACCGCAACGGCGGCATCCTGCAGTACGTCCTGCGCAACATGTTGCGGGCGTAGAGACTCGGACACCGTCGGACGCCGAAGAGAAATGGGCCCTCGTTGCCACGGGTGACTGATGACCACCTGGCGGCGCGCCGCCGCGAGATTCTCGACGGCGCCCGACGGTGCTTCGCGCAATACGGTTATGAGAGTGCGACCGTGCGGCGGCTCGAACAGACCATCGGGCTGTCGCGCGGCGCAATCTTCCACCACTTCCGCGACAAGGACACGCTGTTCTTCGAGTTGGCCCGCGAGGACGCGGAGCGGATGGCGGAGGTCGCCTCGCGCGAGGGGCTGATTCAAGTGATGCGTGATCTACTGGCGGCGCCGGACCAGTTCGATTGGCTGGCCACCCGGCTGGAGATCGCCAGGAAGCTGCGCAACGACCCGGACTTCCACCGGGGTTGGGCGGAGCGGTCGGCCGAACTGTCCGAGGCGACCACCGAACGGTTGCGTCGGCAGAAGCAGGCGGGACGACTGCGGGACGACGTCCCGAGTGACGTCCTGCAGACCTACCTCGACCTGGTGCTGGACGGGCTTGTCGCCAGACTGGCGTCCGGCGACGATCCGCAGCGGCTCAGCGCGGTCCTCGATCTGGTGGAGGCGTCCGTCCGGCAGCAGTAGAGCCGGTGCGTGCGACTGGAGGTAGCTAGTGCCTGCGGCGGTGGTTCGGACCACCGCGACTGCGCATGGTCGTCCCCGACTCGCGCAACATGCTGTGAATGGAGCCGTAAGACTTCCCGGTGGTAGCTACCAACGCTCGGATGCTGGCGCCTTTTTCGTAGGCGCTGCGCAACTCATCGAGCAACTCATCCCTGGACCGGTCCAGTTCTCTCATCTGCATCTCCCCATTCGCTGGATACTTTCAGATACCCGGTGAGAGATACTTCAATCATGTTGCCGGATCAGGCGAGTTCGATCAGGTCCCGATAGTCCTCGGACCAGTAGTCTTCGGTTCCGTCGGGCAACAGCACCACACGCTGCGGGTCGAGCGCCTCGGCAGCACCGGGATCGTGGGTCACCAGGACCACCGCGCCGCGGTAGCTGCGCAACGCATCCAGCACCTGTTCCCGGGACGCGGGGTCCAGGTTGTTGGTGGGCTCGTCGAGAAGCAGCACGTTCGCGGTCGAGGCCACCAGGCCGGCCAGAGCCAGGCGCGTCTTCTCGCCGCCGGACAGGGTGCCGGCGGGCTGGTCGAGTTGCGGGCCGGTGAACATGAAGGCACCCAAGAGGCTGCGCAGGTCCTGGTCACCGGTGTCGGGCGCGGCGTGGCGGATGTTCTCCCACACCGTGGCCAGGCCGTCGATGGTGTCGTGCTCCTGGGCGAAGTAGCCGAGTTTGAGGCCGTGGCCCGGTTCGATGGCCCCGGCGTCGGCGGCTTCGGCGCCGGCGAGAATCCGCAGGAGCGTGGTCTTGCCCGCGCCGTTGAGGCCGAGGACGACCACGCGGGACCCCTTGTCGATCGCCAGGTCGACGCCGGTGAAGATCTCGAGCGACCCGTAGGTCTTGGTCAGCCCCTTGCCGACCAACGGGGTGCGGCCGCAGACGGCGGGCGTCGGGAACCTGATCTTGGCCACCCGGTCGGCCACGCGTTCCTCGTCGAGCTCGGCGATCATCCGCTCGGCACGGCGCAGCATGTTCTGCGCGGCGACGGCCTTGGTGGCCTTGGCGCCCATCTTGGCGGCCTGGGTGCGCAGGGCGGAGGCCTTCTTCTCGGCGTTCGCCCGTTCTCGCCGCCGGCGCTGCTCGTCGGTGGCACGGGCGTCGAGATACTTCTGCCAGCCCATGTTGTAGACGTCGGCCTCGCCGCGCACCGCGTCGAGGAACCACACCCGGTTGACCACGTCGGCGAGCAGTTCCACGTTGTGGCTGATGACCACCAGGCCGCCGGTGTGGTTCTGTAGGAAGGTCCGCAGCCACCCGATCGAGTCGGCGTCGAGGTGGTTGGTGGGCTCGTCGAGAAGCAGCGTCGTGTCGGAGCCTGAACCGGTGTCGGAGGCGGCGAAGAGGATGCGCGCCAGCTCGACGCGGCGCCGCTGACCGCCCGACAGCGTTCGCAGCGCCTGCGTCAGGACGCGTTCGGGCAGCCCGAGGCTGGCGCAGATTCGGCCCGCCTCACTCTCGGCCGCGTACCCGCCGAGTGCGGCGAACCGCTCCTCGAGCTCGCCGTACCGCTTGACCGCCTTATCCATGGCTGCGTCGTCGGCGACCTCGGCCATGATGGCCTGCTGCTTCTCGAGATCGGACAGAAGCGTGTCGAGGCCCCGCGCCGACAGCACCCGGTCCCGGGCCAGCATGTCGAGGTCGCCCTCTCGGGGATCCTGTGGCAGATAACCGATTTCACCGGTCCGGTCGATCGAGCCCGCGTACGGCTCGCCCTCACCGGCGAGGATGCGCATCGTGGTGGTCTTGCCCGCACCGTTGCGGCCCACCAGCCCGATCCGGTCGCCGGGCTGGATCCGCAGCGCGGGGCCTTCGATGGACAGCAGCGTGCGCGCGCCAGCGCGGACCTCCAGGTCCGTTGCGGTGATCACGCTGTGCTCCTCTGTCGTTACTCGTCGTTCCTGGCAGCCGACTCCTCGCGCTAGCGCTCGTCGGTGAATACCGGCGGTCGCTTCTCCGCCCGCGCAGCGACCGCTTCCTCGAAGTTGGCGGTGAGCAGGCGCACGTAGAGCTGGCCGAGGCCTTCAGCCTGCATGTGACCCTCCAGGCTACCGGCTTCCAGTCCACTCCAGAGCGTCCGCTTGGTCAACTCGATCCCCGGTCGGGAGAACGATGCGATGCGATCGGCCATGTCGTAGCAGCTGGCGAGCAGAACCTCGCCCGCAACGGTCCGCGACACCAGCCCGATGCGCTCGGCCTCCGCGGCGTCGATGTCGCGCCCGGTCAGCATCGCCTCGAACGCCCGTGAGGTCCCAATTGCCTTGGGCAGCAGGTAGGACAGCCCCAACTCGCTGGCGGTCAAGCCGTTGTTGATGCCCGCGGCCCGGAAGTAGGCGTCCTGCGCGGCGACCCTGATGTCGCATGCCAGCGCCAGGCACAGCCCGCCGCCGATGGCGGCGCCATTGACCGCAGCGATAACCGGTTGGTGCATCTTCCGTATGGCGAGAATCACGTCGTCGAGCACTTCCATCGACCGCAACGCGAACGTCGGCCGGGTCAGCCCCTCGACGTGCGGCACCGATCCCGCGGACTTGTGGTCCGCGCCCGAGGAGAAGCCGCGCCCGGCGCCGGTCAGGACGACGGCGCGGACGTCGTTGTCGCGGGTGATGGCGTCGAGGGCGTCCTTCAGCGGAAGCATGACGTCGAACGCCATGGAGTTCATCCGCTCCGGCCGATTCAAGGTCACCAGGGCGATGTGTGGCCGCGGGTGGTCGACCACGACCAGGGGCGCGCTCTGCTCAGTCACGGACTGCACGCTATCGCGTGCGTCCGCTATACCTCGTCGGCTTTGGCCTGCTCGGCGATCGCGGCGTCGATGTCGAGGTCCTTGATCTGATCGATCACGGCCTCGAGGTCCTTCGCGGGCAACATGCCGGAGTGCCGGAACACCATGTGCCCCTTCTTGAACGCCATCAGCGTCGGAATCGCCTGGATCTCCGCAGCGGCGGCCAGACCCTGCTCGGCCTCGGTGTCCACCTTGGCGTGCACGACGTCGGGATGCTGATCCGACGACGCGGCGTACGTCGGCGCGAAGGCGCGGCACGGGCCGCACCACTCGGCCCAGAAGTCGACGAGCACGATCTCGTTGTCGGTGACGATGTCGTTGAACTGTTCAGTGGTGATGTCTTGCGTACTCACGTGTCTCCCAACGTCGGTTCGTACCTGGTTGTTCCCACCATGTGGTGAGCGGGGTCGGCTCGGGGGTCAGTGCAACGAGCTCAACGCGGACTCCTGGTCGTAACCATTGAACCCGTCCAACGTGCCGTCACGCAGCCGGTTGACCCAGGTCGGGTCGGCCAGCAGCGTCCGCCCGATCGCGACCACGTCGAACTCGCCGGCGTCGAATTGCGCGACGACCTGGTCGGCTGGAGCCGGAGCGATGTGCGTGCGCGGCCCCTCGTCTCGGAACGCGGTGTCCAAGCCGACCGAACCGACCGCGATGACCGGCGCGCCGGTCACCTTCTTCGTCCAGCCGGCCAACGTCAGCTCGGCGTCGGCGTCCGGGAACGCCGGCGCGTAGTGGCGCCGCGTGGACGGATGGAACACGTCGACGCCCGCGTCGACCAGCGGCGCCAGAAGTTCCTGCAGCTCGCTGGGATCGCTGGCGATGGAAGCGTCGAAGTCGGAGGCCTTCCACTGCGAGAATCGGAACACGATGGGGAAGTCCGGCCCGACGGCGGCTCGCACGGCCGCGACCACGTCGGCGGGAAACCGGGTCCTGGCGGCCAGTGAGCCGCCGTACTCGTCGGTGCGCAGATTGGTCCTCTGCCAGAGGAATTCGTCGAGCAGATAGCCGTGCGCGCCGTGCAGTTCGACGGCATCGAATCCGACGTCGCGCGCATTGCGGGCGGCCAGCGCGAACTGTGCGGCCACCCCGGCGAGCTCGCCGCGGCCCAACGCGCGACCGGTGTTCTCCCCCGCCCCGTTGATGCCCGACGGGCTGACGGGGACGACGCCGTCGGCGGCACTGCGTTCGCCGCCCTGATGCCACAGCTGGGCGGCGATCACCGCTCCGTGGGCATGAACGGCGTCGACCACCCGGCGCCAGCCCGACAGGACCTCGTCACCAGCGAGCGTCGGTACCGACTCGGGGAACCCGGCCGTGGGGTCGGGCAGTCGCACGCCCTCGGTGATGACGAGCCCGACACCGCCGGCCGCACGCCGGGCGTAGTACTCGGCGACGTTGGGTCCCGGTACGCCACCCGGCGATGCCTGCCGGGTCATGGGAGCCATCGCGAATCGGTTCGGGATGATCATCGACCGCACGGTCAGCGGTCGGAACAACTCGGTCACGTCGTGGCGGGTCATGGTGCGTCCAACACGGCGGCCGCCTCGGCGATTCCGCCGGCGTCGGTCACGACTCGGTCCGGCCGCGTTCGAAGAAGGCGCCGATGTCGTCGGCGAGCCGATCGACGTCGTGCGAGACGTCGAGTACCTGAAACGCCCCGAACGGCGCGTTCCAGAACACCCCGATGCGCGAGGTCCACGGACCGACGTAGACGTACGGCAGTGGGTGGAAGTCGTCACCCGGCGAGACGCCGTAGTTCACTTCGTTCTCGGTGGCCGCGACGTCGAAGTGCTCCGGCCACAGCGTCGGATGTTGTTCGGGCAGAACGCTCTTCAGCGCGAATCCGCCCGCGTACAGGGTGCGATGAAGCAGCTCGGCGGACTCCGGGTCGACGTCGAGAACGGTCGCGGGGTCCAGCGGATCGGTGACGTCGTACACGCCCTCCGGCGGTCCGACGTCGAGTTGGGTGGCCGCGGCCAGGGCGCCGACCGTCCCCGTCAGCGGAGCGCCCTCACCACCCCAGACGAGGTCGGTTCCCCGCACTGCGACCGGTATCGACACACCGGTGAACCCGTCGGGCCGCACTGCCAACCGAATGGTTCCGGCAGAACGGTACTGGGGGCCGGCAATGAAACTCTCTGCGATACCGCGAAGGTGGCGACGGGTGGTGACGTAGCGGTCCTCGGCCGGCATCGATCAGACCGTGAAGCCGAGCGCCCTGAGCTGCTCGCGCCCGTCCTCGGTGATCTTGTCCGGACCCCACGGCGGATTCCAAACCCAGTTGATCTTGATGTCGTTGACCAGACCGGAACCGACCAGCGCGCTGCGGGATTGGTCCTCGATCACGTCGGTGAGGGGGCAGGCCGCCGAGGTCAGCGTCATGTCGATCAGCGCGACCTTGGACCCGGGGCCGCCGTCCTCGACGTTCAGCCCGTACACCAGACCGAGGTCGACGACGTTGATGCCCAACTCCGGGTCCACCACGTCGCGCATCGCCTCTTCGAGGTCGGCAAGCACTTCGTCGGAGACCGGGTCGATCTCTGGAAGTTCGTTCATCGTCGTTCCTCCCCATCGTCGCCGGCCTGCGCCAGCGTTGTGTCTTCTGGCCTGGCCTGCGCCAGCGCCGCTTTGAAGGCCATCCAGCCCAGCAGCGCGCACTTCACGCGCGCCGGGTACTTCGCCACGCCGGCGAACGCGATCCCGTCTCCGATGACGTCCTCGTCACCGTCGACGTTGCCCCGTGACGAGATCATCTCGCTGAACGCAGCGACGGTCTTCAGTGCATCGCCCACGCTCTGGCCGATGACCTGATCGGTGAGCACCGACGTCGCGGCCTGACTGATCGAGCAGCCCTGCCCGTCATAGGAGACGTCGGTGACGGTCTCGCCGTCGACCGACAGCGCCACCCGCAAGGTCACCTCGTCGCCGCAGGTCGGGTTGACGTGCTGCACCTGGGCGTCGAAGGGCTCGCGCAATCCGCGGTGGTGCGGGCGCTTGTAGTGGTCCAGGATCACTTCCTGGTACATCTGTTCCATTCGCACGGCTAATCCCGCCCGAAGAACTCGACCGCACGCTGAACACCGGCGACCAGTCGGTCGACCTCGTCGAGCGTGTTGTAGACCGCGAACGACGCCCGCGCCGTCGCGGCGACGCCGAACCGCCGGTGCAGCGGCCACGCGCAGTGGTGACCGACGCGGACGGCGACGCCCTCGTCGTCGAGCACCTGCCCGACGTCGTGCGCGTGAACACCGTCGACGACGAAGCTGACCGGCGACCCGCGGTGCTCCAGCGAGGTCGGCCCGACGATGCGGACACCACCCAGCCCCGAGAGTCCATCCAGTGCGGCCGCAACCAATTCGGCTTCGTGCGCGTGGACCGCAGCCATCCCGATCTCGTCGAGATAACGCGCAGCAGCTGCCAATCCAACGACCTGTGACGTCATCGGAGTGCCCGCCTCGAACCGCTGCGGAGCGGGCGCGTACGTGGTCGCCTCCATCGTCACGGTCTCGATCATCGATCCGCCGGTGAGGAACGGCGGCATGGCGTCGAGCAGCTCCCGACGCGCGTAGAGCACGCCGATACCCGTGGGGCCCAGCATCTTGTGCCCGGAGAACGCCGCGTAGTCGACGCCCAGGGCGTGGAAGTCGACGGGCTCGTGCGGTACGGACTGGCAGGCATCGAGCACGGTCAGCGCGCCGACCGCATGCGCCCGGTCGACCAATTCGGCGACCGGTGCGACCGCGCCCGTGACGTTCGAGTGGTGGCTAAAGGCAACCACTTTCACCCGCTCGTCGAGCCTGAGCGAGTCGAGGTCGATGCGCCCGTCCTCGGTGACGCCGTACCAGCGCAGGGTGGCGCCCGTGCGACGGGCCAACTCCTGCCACGGAATCAGGTTGGCGTGATGCTCCAGTTCGGTGGTGACGATGACGTCGCCCGGCCCGACGGACCGCTCGAAGCGGTCGTCGCCGACCGCGTAGGACACCAGGTTGATCGATTCGGTGGCGTTCTTGGTGAAGACCAGTTCGTCGGTGTCGGCCCCGACGAACGCGGCGATGTCCTTGCGCCCGTTCTCGTAGGCGTCGGTGGACTCCTCCATCAGCTGGTGCGCGCCACGATGGACCGCCCCGTTGGAGGTGGTCAGGAAGTCCCGCTCGGCGTCGAGCACCTGCAGCGGCTTCTGCGACGTCGCACCGGAATCCAGGTAGGCCAACCGCTTTCCGCCGCGCATCTGCCGCGCCAGGATGGGAAAGTCCGCCCGGATCCTGGCGAGCTGAGCCGCATCCAACGGTACCCACGGAGGCGGTCACGCTACGCTCCGACCGCCTGGGTGAAGCGCTCGTAGCCATTGGCCTCGAGCTCGTCGGCGAGTTCAGGACCGCCCGACTCGATGATCCGGCCGCCCACGAACACGTGCACGAACTGCGGCTGGATGTAGCGCAGGATGCGGGTGTAGTGAGTAATCAGCAGGACGCCGCCGTCCTCGGCCTTCGCGTACCGATTGACACCCTCGCTGACCACGCGCAGGGCGTCGACGTCGAGCCCGGAGTCGGTTTCGTCCAGGATCGCGATCCTTGGCTTGAGCAGGCCGAGCTGCAGAATCTCGTGGCGCTTCTTCTCGCCGCCGGAGAAGCCCTCGTTGACGCTGCGTTCGCTGAACGCCGGGTCGATGTCGAGCTCGCTCATCGCGGTCTTGACCTCCTTGACCCAGTGCCGCAGCTTGGGCGCCTCGCCACGAACCGCGGTCGCGGCCGTGCGCAGGAAGTTCGACATCGACACCCCAGGCACCTCGATGGGGTACTGCATCGCCAGGAACAGCCCGGCCCGGGCGCGTTCGTCGACGCTCATCGCCAGGACGTCCTGCCCGTCGAGGGTGATCGACCCCGAGGTGACGGTGTACTTGGGATGACCCGCGATGGCGTACGACAGCGTCGACTTGCCAGATCCGTTGGGACCCATCACCGCATGGGTCTCCCCCGACTTCACGGTGAGGTTGACGCCCTTGAGGATCTCGATGTCGGCGCCGCCCTCGGCCGAGATGACGGAGACGTGTAGGTCCTTGACTTCCAAAGTGGTCATGTTCAGCTACTCTTCTCGTCTCGTGAATCGGGCCCAGCGGTGATGGCCAATTCCCTTTCGATGGCTTCGGTGAGGCGCTCGCGCACCGCGGGCACGGCGATCTTGGCGATGATCTCGCCGAAGAAGCCGCGCACCACCAGGCGCCGGGCCTGATCCTCCGGGATGCCGCGGGCCCGTAGGTAGAACAACTGCTCGTCGTCGAAACGTCCGGTGGCACTGGCGTGCCCGGCTCCGACGATCTCGCCGGTCTCGATTTCGAGGTTTGGCACCGAGTCGGCGCGGGCGCCGTCGGTGAGCACCAGATTGCGGTTGGCCTCGTAGGTGTCGGTGCCGGTGGCCTCCGCGCGGATCAGTACGTCGCCGATCCACACGGTGTGGGCGTCGGGACGGTTCGAGTCCGGATCCCCTTGCAAGGCACCCTTGTACAACACGTCGGACTTGCAGTTCGGCTGCGAGTGATCGACCAGCAGTCGCGACTCGAAGTGCTGACCGTCGTCGGCGAAGTAGGTGCCGAGCAGCTTGGCGTCGCCACCGGGACCGGTGAATCGCACCGTCGCCGACGTCCGCACGACGTCGCCGCCGAGCGTGACGTTGACGTGCCCGAGCACGGCGTCCTTGCCAAGGCGGGCATGGTGCGCGCTCACGTGAACCGTGTCGTCGGCCCAGTCAGCGATCCAGATGACTCCGACCGACGCTGCGTCGCCAACGATGATCTCGATGTTGTCGGCGTAGGTCCCGCTACCCCGGAGGTCCACCACGACGGTGGCGCGCGACAGTTCCTCTACTCGAATCTGCAGGTGGCCGTAGGCCGTTTGGCCCGCGCCCGGTCCGGTGACCGTGATCTCGATGGGCTCGGCCACCTCGGTGTCCCGCGCCACGGTCACGATGGTCGCCTGATCGAATGACGAATAAGCTTGCGCCGCAACGCGATCGGCGGGCACGCCGGCTTGCCCCAGGCGGGCGTCGTCACGCCCGACCGTCTCCACCGCCACGCCGGGTCGTCCGACGACCTCGATCGGCGCGCGACCCGTGGCGGCGGCGGACCCGTCGTGCAGGCCGCGCAGCCTCTTGAGCGGGGTGAACCGCCACAGCTCGTCGCGACCGCCCGGCACCTCGAAGGCGTTGACGTCGAACGACGCGAACAGCTCGCCCTTGTTGGCGCCAGCGAGTGCCGAACCCGGCTTGGCGGCCCCTTCGACCGCCGTCGTCAGATCCTGGGTCTCCGGCCTGATCCCCGTCGCTTCGCTCGCCCCCATCAACCGACCGCGCCTTCCATCTGTAGTTCGATCAGCCGGTTGAGTTCCAGCGCGTACTCCATCGGGAGTTCCTTGGCGATGGGCTCGACGAAGCCGCGCACCACCATCGCCATGGCCTCGTCCTCGGTCATCCCGCGACTCATCAGGTAGAACAGCTGGTCGGCGCTGACCTTCGACACGGTGGCCTCGTGGCCCATCGTGACGTCGTCCTCGCGGATGTCGACATACGGGTAGGTGTCGCTGCGACTGATCGAATCCACCAGCAGCGCATCGCACTTCACGCTGGAGCGAGAGCCGTGCGCGCCCTTGTTGATCTGCACCAGGCCGCGGTAGGACGCCCGGCCGCCACCGCGCGCGACCGACTTCGACACGATGTTGCTCGACGTGTTGGGCGCGAGGTGCAGCATCTTGGCGCCGGTGTCCTGGTGCTGACCCTCGCCGGCGAACGCCACGGAGAGCACCTCGCCCTTGGCGTGCTCACCAGTCATCCACACCGCCGGGTACTTCATCGTGACCTTGGAGCCGATGTTGCCGTCGACCCACTCCATGGTGGCGCCGGCCTCGGCTCGCGCCCGCTTGGTGACCAGGTTGTAGACGTTGTTCGACCAGTTCTGGATGGTGGTGTAGCGGCACCGGCCACCGGGCTTGACGATGATCTCGACGACCGCGGAGTGCAGTGAGTCGCTCTTGTAGATCGGCGCCGTGCAGCCCTCGACGTAGTGCACGTAGGCGTCCTCGTCGACGATGATCAGCGTGCGCTCGAACTGCCCCATGTTCTCGGTGTTGATCCGGAAGTAGGCCTGCAGCGGGATGTCGACGTGGACGCCCTTGGGCACGTAGATGAACGAGCCGCCCGACCACACCGCAGTGTTGAGCGCGGAGAACTTGTTGTCTCCGGCGGGGATCACGGTGCCGAAGTACTTCCGGAACAGCTCCGGGTGCTCGCGCAGGCCCGAGTCGGTGTCGAGGAAGATGACGCCCTGCGCCTCGAGATCCTCACGGATCGAGTGGTAGACGACCTCGGACTCGTACTGCGCGGCAACGCCGGACACCAGCCGCTGCTTCTCCGCCTCCGGGATGCCAAGGCGGTCATAGGTGTTCTTGATGTCGGCGGGCAGGTCGTCCCACGTGGCGGCCTGCTTCTCGCTGGACCGCACGAAGTACTTGATGTTGTCGAAGAAGATGCCCTCGAGGTCCGATCCCCAGTTCGGCATGGGCTTCTTGTCGAAGGTGCGCAGCGCCTTCAGCCGCATCTCCAGCATCCACTCGGGCTCGCTCTTCTTGCTCGAGATGTCGCGCACGACAGCCTCGGACAGACCGCGCTGGGCACTGGCGCCGGCGACGTCGGAGTCCGACCAGCCGTAGCCGTACGTGCCAAGGGAGGCAATGGTTTCCTCTTGGGTGAGGGCCTCGGGTGTGGTCGTCATGTCGACGCTCCTTGCTTGTTCGTCATGTGCGTGGGCTGCTTGTCTGGATCGACGGGAACGTGGGTGGTGCAGGCGAAGTCGCCGTTGACGATGGTCGCCAGCCGCTGGACGTGGGTACCCAGGATCTCGGCGAAGGCCTCGCGCTCGGCATCGCACAGTTCCGGGAACTCCTCGGCGACGTGCGACACCGGGCAGTGATGTTGGCAGATCTGCACGCCGCTGAGCGCACCGGTCACCGGTGTGGTCGTGGTTGCGTAGCCCGCTTCGGTCAGCGCGCCCGCCACCCGGTCGGCCTTCGCGGCGACGTCGTCGTCGGTGTCGTCGTCGGTGCCGGCGCCGTCGGTCACCCCCGCGAGGATGGTGTCGATGCGGCGTCGGGCGAAGGTGCGGATGGCGTCGTCGCCGCCGAGTTCGCGCAGCTGTCGCATCGCTGCGACGGCGAGATCGTCGTAGGCGTGGTCGAGCTTGCCCCGGCCTGCGGCGGTCAGTCGATAGCGTCGGGCGGGTCGGCCCCGGCCGCTGTGCTGCCAACTGGCGGCGGCCACCGCTTCGGCGTCGCCCGCGTCGATCAGGGCGTCGAGGTGCCGGCGGACCCCTGCCGCGGAGATGCCGAGCCCGTCGCCGATCGCGCTCGCGGTGATCGAACCCGACTCCAGTAGCAGGCGGATGATGGACGTCCTGGTGTGCCCGTCCTGAGCGGCCGGCATGGCGTCATGCCCGCGCGGTACCTCAGGAGCGAATTTCACAACACCAGTGTGACGCAATTCGAGGGGTCGGTCTAGCAAGGTGACCCTTATCCGACGCGGAGAACAATCACACCTCCTGGCGGGAATAGCACGCCGGTTACGCTGCACTGATGGCCGCCCGTCGACCGTCACTGAGCACTGCCGTCGCACGGTGGCATGCCGACGAGACCACGGTCGGGTCGCCGCTCATCGCCTCCGAGGTGGCGTTCCTACGCCGCACCCGGGTGTTCGGTGCCACCGGCACGGTGCTGATGGCGATCGGCGCGCTCGGTGCCGGCGCCCGGCCCGTCGTTCAGGATCCGACCTTCGGGGTGCGGCTGCTCAACCTGCCGTCGCGCATCCAGACGGTGTCGCTGACCATGACCACCACGGGTGCCGTGATGATGGCACTGGCGTGGCTGATGCTCGGCCGGTTCGCGCTCGGCAGTCGGCGCATGTCGCGCAGCCAGCTGGACCGCACGCTGGTGCTGTGGGCGTTGCCGCTGCTGATCGCGCCGCCGATGTACAGCAAGGACGTCTACTCCTACCTGGCGCAGAGCCAGATCGCGCGCCTCGGCCTCGATCCCTATCGGGTCGGCCCGGCGCCGGGCCTGGGGTTGGACCACGTCTTCACCCTCTCGGTGCCGAGCCTCTGGCGCGAGACGCCCGCCCCCTATGGTCCGCTCTTCCTGTGGATCGGCCGGGGCATCTCCGAGATCACCGGCGACAACATCGTCGCCGCGGTGCTCTGTCACCGGCTCGTCGTCCTGGTCGGGGTCGGGTTGATCGTGTGGGCCACTCCCCGCCTGGCCCGCCGTTGCGGCGTCGCCGAGGTCAGCGCCCTGTGGCTCGGGCCTTGCAACCCGCTGCTGTTCATGCACCTGGTGGCCGGGATCCACAATGAAGCCCTGATGCTGGGGCTGATGCTCGCTGGCACCGAATTCGCGCTGCGGGCGATCAGCCGGACGCGCGACAACTACCCGGCGGGCCCGCTGCTGCCGCGTCCCCTGCATTGGCCGCACGGCCGCGAGCAGTGGGCGCGCTGGCTGCCGCTGGGCATGCTGGTCGCGGGCACCGTTCTCATCACGATGTCCTCGCAGGTGAAGCTGCCGTCGCTGCTGGCGGTCGGGTTCGTGGCGATGGCGCTGGCCTGCAAGTGGGGCGGCACGGTCCGGGCGTTCCTGGCAGCTGGTGGGCTGGTGACGGCGATCGCGGTCGCGGTGACCGCGCTGATCGGCTGGGCCAGCGGACTGGGTTACGGCTGGCTGTTCACCCTCGGCACCGCCAACGTCGTCCGGTCCTGGATGTCGCCGCCGACCCTGATCGCGCTGGGCACCGGGCAGGTGGGCAACCTCCTCGGCCTCGGCGACCACACCACCGCCGTGCTGGGGCTGACCCGCGCGATGGGTGTGATCATCATCGCCATCTTGGTGTCGTGGTTGCTGCTGGCTGTCCTGCGCGGCCGGCTGCACCCCATCGGCGGGCTGGGCGTCGCGCTGGGCGCCACGGTGCTGCTGTTCCCGGTGGTGCAGCCGTGGTATCTGCTCTGGGCGATCATTCCGCTCGCCACGTGGGCCACCCGACCGGGTTTCCGCGGCACCACCATCGTGATGACGCTGATCGTCGGTATCTTCGGGCCGACCGCCAATGGCGACCGGTTCGCTCTCTTCCAGATCGTCGACGCGACGATCGCCAGCACGCTGATCGTGGTGATGCTCATCGTCATCACCTACCACCGGCTGCCGTGGCGACCGCTTCCGGACGCCAACGGGATCAGCGAGCCGGACACTGCGCGACCGGCACCACCGGTCTCCACGTCCGACGCTTACGCTGAGTGATCGTGACCCCTCGTTCCACCGCCGTCGGCTCGTCGCGCGCGTCGTCGGACACGCCCGTGCGGTTGCGCGGGGTCACCAAGCGGTACGGCTCGACGACCGCGGTCGACGGGCTCGATCTCGACGTGCAGCGGGCGGAGGTGCTCGCCCTCCTTGGACCCAACGGCGCGGGCAAGACCACGACCGTCGAGATGTGCGAGGGATTCGCCCGACCGGACTCGGGCAACATCGAGATCCTCGGGCTGGATCCCGTCGCCGACAACGCCCAACTGCGCGAACGGATCGGCGTGATGCTGCAGGGCGGCGGTGGCTATCCCGCGGCGCGCGCCGGCGAGATGCTCGACCTGGTTGCCGCCTACTCCGCCAACCCGCTGGATCCCCGCTGGCTGATGGACACCCTGGGTCTCACCGAGGCCGCCAAGACGACCTATCGCCGACTCTCCGGCGGCCAGCAGCAACGGCTGGCGCTCGCCTGCGCCGTGGTCGGCCGCCCGGAGCTGGTCTTCCTCGACGAGCCCACCGCAGGCATGGACGCGCACGCGCGCATCGTGGTGTGGGACCTGATCGACGGGTTGCGCCGCGACGGCGTCACCGTCGTGCTGACCACCCACCAGCTGACCGAGGCCGAGCAGCTGGCCGACCACCTGGTGATCATCGACCACGGTGTCGCCGTCGCCAAGGGCACGCCCGCAGAGCTGATGGGACGCGGCGCGGAGAACCAGCTCAGATTCTCTGCCCCACCGAAACTCGATCTCGCCCTGCTGATTTCCGCGTTGCCGGAGGGTTACCAATCCAGCGAGGTGGCACCCGGCGAGTACCTCGTCGAGGGTGAGATCGATCCGCAGGTGCTCGCGACCGTCACCGCCTGGTGCGCGCGGCTGAACGTGTTGGCCACCGACATGCGGGTCGAGCAGCGCAGTCTCGAGGACGTGTTCCTCGACATCACGGGACGGGAGCTGCGGTCGTGACGAGCGCTTGCGCGAGGAGCCAGCAATCGTGACCAACCGTTTCGAGCCCGGTACCTTCACCCCGGACCCACGGCCGGCGACGGTGCCGAGCATGCTCGCCGCCCAGTTCCGGCTCGAGCTCAAGCTGCTGCTGCGCAACGGCGAGCAGCTGCTGCTCACGATGTTCATCCCGATCACGCTGCTGGTCGGCCTGGTCCTCCTGCCGCTGGGAAACTTCGGCCCCAACCGGGCGGCGACCTTCGTCCCCGCGATCATGTCGCTGGCGGTCATCTCGACGGCGTTCACGGGACAGGCGATCGCGGTCGCCTTCGACCGTCGGTACGGCGCGCTCAAGCGACTCGGGGCGACGGCCCTTCCGGTGTGGGGCATCATCGCGGGTAAGTCCCTCGCCGTCGTCACCGTGGTGTTCCTGCAGTCGATCCTGTTGGGCGCCATTGCCCTTGGGCTCGGCTGGCGTCCGGCGCTGGCCGGGCTGGCACTGGGTGCGGTGATCATCGCGCTGGGCACGGCGGGTTTCACCGCACTGGGGCTGCTGCTCGGCGGCACGCTGCGCGCCGAGATCGTGCTGGCCGTGGCCAACCTGCTGTGGTTCGTGTTCGCCGGCCTGGGAGCGCTGACCGTCGAAGGTGACCTCAACGGCGGAATCGTCTCGGACACCGTGCGATTCGTCGCTGGACTCACCCCGTCCGGCGCGCTGACCGAGGCGCTCACCCGGGCCCTGGCATCGTCGGTGGACTGGTTCGGCGTCGCGGTGCTGGCGGGGTGGGGAGTGGTCGCCGCGGTCTGCGCCCGGCGCTGGTTCCGGTTCACCTGACCGGCCCCACTGCAACCCCTACTACAACGTGTAGTTAGTCCTGCTCTACGATCGGGCGATGGCCGTCGGACACGTGCGCGAAGTGCCCCAGCACCGCCGTGGCCTGCTGCGGCTGATCGACCTGCTGCCAATGCCCAGCCTGCGTGCCCAGCGCCTGATCGCCTTGGCGGTCGTCCTGACCCAGGGCGGCATCGCCGTGACCGGAGCGATCGTCCGCGTCACCGCCTCCGGTCTGGGCTGCCCAACCTGGCCGCAGTGCTTCCCCGGCAGCTTCGTGCCCGTGCCCGTGGCCGAGGTGCCGATCGTTCACCAGGCCGTCGAGTTCGGCAACCGGTTGATCACGTTCCTCGTCGTGCTGACCGCCGCGGCGGCGGTGCTCGCGGTGATCCGCGCCCGCCGACGGCGCGAGGTGCTGGTCTACGCCTGGTTGATGCCGGCGTCGACGGTCGTGCAGGCCGTCCTCGGCGGCATCACCGTGCTGACCGGACTGCTGTGGTGGACGGTCGCGATTCACCTGCTGGTGTCCATGGCGATGGTGTGGCTGGCCGTGCAACTGTTCGTCAAGATCGGCGAGCCGGACGACGGCGTGCCCGAACTCGTGGTGCCGAAACCGTTGCGTCAGCTGACGTTCCTCAGCGCCGTCGCCCTGTCGGTCGTCCTCGTCACCGGCACGATGGTGACCGGCGCGGGGCCGCACGCCGGGGATCAGAGCGTCACCGCGCCGGTTCCGCGGCTGGGCCTGGACATCATCACGCTGGTGTACCGCCATGCGGGCCTGGTGTCCGCTTACGTCTCGCTGGTCATCGGCCTTGGCTTCGCCCTGTTGGCCGTCCGGGCGCCCCGTCCCGTCACCCTCCGGCTGGTCGCCCTGCTCGTGCTGGTGGCCCTGCAGGGCATGGTCGGGACGGTGCAGTTCTACACCGGCGTGCCCGCGGTCCTGGTCGCCGTGCACGTCCTCGGGGCGGCCGCGTGTACGGCCGCGACCGCAGCGCTATGGGCGTCGATGCGACGGCGATCAATTCCCGCCGGGGCGGTCAATCAGCGGGCCGAGTCCCAGCCGGTCCAGGGCTGACTCCACGCCGAGGGCGAACTGGCGCTGCTGCGTGGCCCTGCTTACCTCGTCCAGCTGACGCCAGCCCAGCGACGGTTCGACCAGCTCCAGTTCCAGCAGCCGCGGATCGTCCGCATCGCCGACGACGTCGACGCGGGCGTACAGGAACTCGGCGACGTCCACGTCGAGGGCCGCCGCCGCGGCGGCCAGCGCCGCGTATCCGACGTCCCACAGCTCGACGTCCGGTTCGGCCGGTCGCAGCGTCTCCTCCGCGAAGGTGCCCGACTCGTCCAGCACGGGTCGTTCGCCGGGCGGCGGCAGCAGCGGCCCCTTGGTGAACGCGTGCGACTGCCGCCCGCCGATGAACACCAGTGCGGTCTCGCCGTCGGTGATCCGCGGGTCGTAGGGCTGCACCACCGCGGTGTAGCCGTCGGCATGCAGGGCCAGCGCGTGCTCACGGGCCAGGTCGGCATCGGCGAAACGTTGCGCCCCAACCGATCCCGCGCCGACGCTGGGCTTGACTACGACCTCGCCGTCCGGCACCCGGACGGTCTCCCCCGGCGCGAAGAACGCGCTCGGGACCGTCGGAACACCCGCCGCCGCGAGCTCCGCCAGGTAGCGCTTGTCGGCATTCCACGCCACCACCGCCGGTGCGTTGACCAGGTTGGCCACCCGCCGGGTCCAGTCGAGGAACTCCTCGAGGCGCTCGGTGTAATCCCACGTCGCCCGCGGGATGACCAGATCGGCCTCCAGCGTCGCCGGGTCGTCCCACGACAGCCAGTGGGCGTGCAGGCCCCGCGACCGCAGCGCGGCGACCAGTCCGGCGTCGTCGCCATCGCCCTCGACGAGGGCGCGACACGCCGCCAGCACGATGCGGGGATGGCGAACGTCGGGCCGCGCGAGCTTCACGTTGGAATGATAGGTGGCATGTACGCGATCGAAGTGAACGAAACCGGCGGCCCAGAAGTCCTCACCTACGTCGAGAGGCCCGAACCCGTGCCCGGCCCGGGCCAGGTGCTGATCAAGGCCGACGCGATCGGCGTCAACTTCATCGACACCTACTTCAGGTCGGGGCTGTACCCCAGGGAGCTACCGTTCGTCGTCGGCGCCGAAGTCTGCGGCACGGTGGCCGCCATCGGTGATGACGTCGCCGCGCTCAACGTCGGGGACCGCGTGGTCACGGCCCAGGCCGATGGCGCCTACGCCGAATACTGTCTGGCACCAGCCGATTTCGTGGCCTACGTGCCCGACGCCGTGCCGGCCGAGGCCGCGGCGTCGGCCCTGCTCAAGGGGATGACCGCGCACTACCTGCTCAAGTCGGTGTATCCGGTGCAGCAGGGTGACACGGTCCTGGTGCACGCGGGTGCGGGCGGGGTCGGATTGATCCTCACGCAGTGGGCCACAAGCATGGCGGTCAAGGTGATCACGACGGTGTCGACGACCGCCAAGGCCGAGCTGTCCCGCCAGGCAGGCGCGGTGGAAGTCCTGGACTATCCCGACGACGCCGCCGAATTCGGCGCGCGGATCCGGGAGCTCACCGGCGGCCGCGGTGTCGCGGCCGTGTACGACGGTGTCGGAGCATCGACGTTCGACGCCAGCCTGGCGAGCCTGGCCGTCCGCGGCACGCTGGCTCTGTTCGGCGCGGCCAGCGGTCCCGTGCCCGCCTTCGATCCGCAGCGGCTGAACAGCGCGGGTTCGCTGTTCCTCACTCGGCCGACGCTGGTCCACTACACCCGGACGCCCGACGAATTCGCCTGGCGCGCAGGCGAACTGCTCGACGCCATCGCCACGCAGACCCTGTCGATCACGGTCAGCGAACGGTACCCGCTGGCGGAGGCGGCCAAGGCCCACGCCGATCTGCAGGGCCGCAAGACCGTCGGCTCGGTGGCGCTGATTCCCTAGCGGTGGCCGACGACCTGATGGTGACGCGGGGATTCGCCATCCCCGCGTCCGAGTTGAGCGAGAGGTTCTCTCGGTCGTCGGGGCCCGGTGGGCAGGGCGTCAACACCGCCGACAGCCGCGTCGAGTTGTCCTTCGACGTGGCCGGATCGCGGGCAGTACCCGAACACCTCCGCTACCAGATGCTCTGCCGACTGCGCGCCCGACTCTCCGGCGGCGTCCTCACCGTGGCCGCCAGTGAACACCGGGGGCAACTGCAGAACCGGGCCGCCGCCCGCGACCGGATGGCGGGACTGCTGCGGGCCGCCGCGGCCGCCCCTGCCCCGACCCGTCGTGCGACCAAGCCGTCGCGCGGCGCGAAGGAACGGCGACTGGCGGACAAGAAGCGGCGGGGCGGGGTCAAGCAGGGCCGCCGCGGCGGCTGGGACTCGAGCTAGCCGAACACCCTCGGCAGGGCCAGCGCCGAG
Source organism: uncultured Actinomycetota bacterium (assembly GCA_963846985.1). Lineage (GTDB taxonomy): Bacteria > Actinomycetota > Actinomycetes > Mycobacteriales > Mycobacteriaceae > Mycobacterium. The sequence continues at coordinate 46,815 of CAWJYC010000016.1, read as the reverse complement.
TCGACCGCCAGCGCGCAGAACACGACGGCCAGATAGTTGTTCGACTGCAGGAAGAGCCTCAGCGGTTTCACCGGCTCACCCCGCTTGACGCCCGAGTACAGCTGATGGGCCATCACCAGGAACCAGGCGCCCGCCAGCAGCGCCACGGCGGCGTACAGCCAGCCGGTGGCCAGCGCGAGCGCCAGCGTGGTGAGCACCGTGAGCCAGGTGTAGATCAGGATCTGCTTGGTGACCTGCCGCTCGGTGGCCACCACCGGCAGCATGGGCACGCCCGCCGCCTTGTAGTCGTCCTTATAGCGCATGGCCAGCGCCCACGTGTGCGGCGGCGTCCAGAAGAAGATGATCGCGAACATCACCAGCGCGGGCCAGCCGATGGTGCCGGTGACCGCGGACCATCCGATCATCACCGGCATGCATCCCGCCGCACCGCCCCACACCACGTTCTGCGAGGTGCGCCGCTTGAGGAGCAGCGTGTACACGAACACGTAGAACGCAATGGTCGCGATCGCCAGCAGACCCGAGAGCAGGTTGGTGGTCCACCACAGCCAGGCGAACGAGCCGACCGTGAGCACCAACCCGAAGATGAGAGCATGCCGGGTCGGCACGGTGGCGCGGGCGAGCGGCCGCAGCGCCGTGCGCTTCATCACCTTGTCGATGTCGGCGTCGGCGACGCAGTTCAGCGTGTTGGCGCCGGCTGCCGCGAGCATCCCGCCAAAGAGCGTGTTGACGATCAGAAGCGGGTCGACGCTGCCCCGGTCGGCCAGCAGCATGGCGGGAATCGTGGTGACGAGCAGGAGCTCGATCACGCGTGGCTTGGTCAGGGCCAGATATGCCAACAGGGTGACTCGAGTTCTACCCGGCGCCTTGCGGAACATACGGCGCTCGCGAATGCTCACGCAGTTGTTCTCCTCGTATTTCGCGGCAGCACGCGGCTTCTACTACACACGATGGTAGACCGTGGAACTGAGCGTCGACCAATGCAGGGTCGCCGGGCGTGAACGCAGGACGAACTAGTACGACGCGGCCTGCGGCGATGAACTCCTCCGCATTAGGGTATTCGGTGAAGGCTTGCCGACCCGAGGAGCTCGCTCGTGACCACAGTGGAAGAGATTTCCGCCCTCACCCGCCCCAACCACCCCGAGGATTGGACGGACGTCGACTCGCTCGCCGTCGACACGGTCCGGGTACTGGCCGCCGATGCCGTGCAGAAGGTCGGCAACGGCCATCCGGGCACCGCAATGAGCTTGGCGCCGTTGGCGTACACGCTGTTCCAGCGCCAGATGACCCACGACCCGTCGGACGTGCACTGGTTGGGCCGCGACCGCTTCATCCTGTCCTGCGGTCACAGCAGCCTGACGCTCTACATCCAGCTGTACCTCGGCGGCTTCGGCCTCGAACTCGAGGACATCGAGTCGCTGCGCACCTGGAAGTCCAAGACGCCCGGGCACCCCGAGTTCCGTCACACCCTCGGTGTCGAGATCACCACCGGACCACTGGGCCAGGGGCTGGCCTCGGCGGTCGGCATGGCGATGGCGGCGCGATTCGAGCGCGGCCTGTTCGACCCGGACGCGGCGCCGGGCACCAGCCCGTTCGATCACTACGTCTACGTGATCGCCTCCGACGGGGACATCGAAGAGGGCATCACCAGCGAGGCCTCGTCGCTCGCGGGTACGCAGCAGCTCGGCAACCTCATCGTCTTCTACGACCACAACCAGATCTCGATCGAGCACGACACCAACATCGCGCTGTCCGAGGACGTCCCCGCCCGCTACCGCGCCTACGGCTGGCACGTCCAGGAGGTCGAGGGCGGCGAGAACGTGACCGGCATCGAGGCGGCCATCGAGGCCGCCAAGGCCGTCATCGACAAGCCGTCGTTCATCTCGCTGCGCACCATCATCGGCTATCCCGCCCCGACCAAGATGAACACCGGCGGCGTGCACGGTTCGGCCCTGGGCGACGACGAGGTGGCCGCCACCAAGAAGGTGCTCGGCTTCGACCCGGACAAGAAGTTCGAGGTGCGCGACGAGGTCATCGAGCACACCCGCAAGCTCGTCGACCGCGGCCGGGAAGCCCACGAGAAGTGGCAGACCGACTTCGACGCCTGGGCCGAGCGCGAGCCCGACCGCAAGAAGCTGCTCGACCGACTGCTGGCGCAGGAGCTGCCCGAGGGCTGGGACGCCGACGTGACGTACTGGGAGCCGGGCTCCAAGGCGGTGGCCACGCGCGCGGCGTTCGGCCAGGTGCTGAACGACGTCGCACCGAAACTGCCCGAGCTGTGGGGTGGCTCGGCGGATCTGGCCGGTAGCAACAACACCACCATCAAGGACGCCAAGTCGTTCGGTCCGCCGTCGATCTCGACCGACGACTTCACGGCCGACTGGTACGGCCGGGTGCTGCACTTCGGTATCCGGGAGCACGCGATGGGTTCGATCCTGTCGGGCATCGTGCTGCACGGCCCGACCCGCGCCTTCGGCGGAACGTTCCTGCAGTTCTCCGACTACATGCGCGGAGCGGTCCGGCTCGCGTCGCTGATGGACATCGACACCATCTACATCTGGACCCACGACTCCATCGGCCTCGGCGAGGACGGCCCCACGCACCAGCCGATCGAGCACCTGGCCGCGCTACGGGCCATCCCGAACCTCTCGGTGGTCCGCCCGGGTGATCCCAACGAGACGGCCTACGCGTGGCGCAGCATCGTCGCGCGTGGCAACGGCAGCGGGCCGGTCGGTTTCATCCTCACCCGCCAGGGCATCCCGGTGCTCGAGGGCACCAGCTTCGAAGGGGTGTCCAAGGGCGGCTACGTGCTCGGCGGTGGCACCCCGGCCGACGACGCCGACGTGCTGATCATCGGCACCGGCTCGGAACTGCAACTGGCGGTGGAGGCGAAGAAGTTGTTGGCCGAGAAGGACATCACGGCCTACGTCATCTCCATGCCGTGCATCGAGTGGTTCGAGAGCCAGCCCAAGGAGTACCGCGACAGCGTCCTGCCGCCCGACGTGTCGGCACGCGTCGCCGTCGAGGCCGCCGTGGCGCAAAGCTGGCACAAGCTCGTCGGCGACACCGGCGAGATCGTGTCCATCGAGCACTACGGCGAGTCGGCCGACGACAAGACGCTGTTCCGCGAGTTCGGCTTCACGCCGGAGGCCGTCGCCGCCGCGGCGGAACGTTCGCTAGACAACTGATCTTCCCCATCACTAGGAGCATTTGATGACTCAGAATCCGAACCTCGCGGCGCTGAGCGCCGAGGGCGTATCCGTCTGGCTCGACGACCTGTCGCGCGAGCGGCTGCAGACCGGCAATCTGCAGAACCTGATCGACACCAGAAGCGTCGTGGGCGTCACGACCAACCCGTCGATCTTCCAGGCAGCCCTGTCCAAGGGCGACGCCTATGACGCGCAGATCAAGGAGCTCGCCGAGCAGGGCGCCGACGTCGACGCGACCATCCGGACGGTCACCACCGACGACGTGCGCAACGCGTGCGACCTGTTGGCCAAGACCTACGAGGCCTCCGGCGGCGTCGACGGCCGAGTCTCCATCGAGGTCGACCCGCGGATGGCGCGCGACGCCGACAAGACGATCCTGCAGGCGATCGAGCTGTGGAAGATCGTCGACCGGCCGAACCTGCTGATCAAGATTCCCGCCACCGAGCCGGGCCTGCCCGCGATCACCGCGGTGATCGCCGAGGGCATCTCGGTCAACGTCACGCTCATCTTCTCCGTCGAGCGGCACCGGCTGGTCATGGACGCCTACCTCGAGGGGCTGGAGAAGGCCAAGGAGGCCGGCCACGACCTCTCGAAGATCCACTCGGTCGCGTCGTTCTTCGTCTCCCGTGTCGACACCGAGATCGACAAGCGCCTCGAGGACATCGGCACCGAGGAGGCCCTCGGCCTGCGCGGTCAGGCCGGCGTCGCCAACGCCCGGCTCGCCTACGCCGCCTACCAGCAGGTGTTCGTCGGCGGCGAGCGCTTCGCGGCGTTGGCCGCCGATGGCGCGCGCGTGCAGCGGCCGCTGTGGGCGTCGACCGGCGTAAAGAACCCGGACTACTCCGACACTCTCTATGTCACCGAGCTGGTGGCCAAGAATACGGTCAACACCATGCCGGAGAAGACCATGGACGCGGTCGCCGACCACGGCGAGATCAAGGGCGACACGATCAGCGGTACCTCGGGCGCCGCGCAGATCCTATTCGACCGGTTGGCTGCCGTCGGCGTCGATCTCACCGACGTGTTCCTGGCGCTGGAGAACGAGGGCGTCGACAAGTTCGAGAAGTCGTGGAGCGAACTGCTCGAGGCCACTCAGGGTCAGCTGGACCAGAAGTCGTCTTGAGCGACCACGTGACCGGCAACGGGTCCACGGCCGGCTGGCGGAACCCGCTGCGGGACAAGCTCGACAAGCGCCTGCCGCGCATCGCTGGCCCGTGCGCGGTGGTCATCTTCGGTGTGACCGGCGATCTGGCCACCAAGAAGCTGATGCCCGCAATCTACGACCTGGCCAACCGCGGGCTGCTGCCGCCGACGTTCTCGCTGATCGGGTTCGCCCGGCGCGACTGGGCCGACGAGGACTTCGGCAACATCGTGCTCAAGGCGGTGCAATCCCATGCCCGCACCCCGTTCCGGCAGGAAGTCTGGGACCGGCTCAACGAGGGAATCCGGTTCGTCCAGGGCACCTTCGACGACGACGACTCGTTCGTCCGGCTGAAGCAGACCCTGGAGAAGCTCGACGCCGAGCGCGGTACCGGCGGCAATCACGCCTTCTATCTGTCGATTCCGCCGAAGGCGTTCCCGACGGTGTGCGAGCAGCTCTCCAAGTCGGGCCTGGCCCGGCCCGAGGGCGAGCGCTGGAGCCGCGTCGTCATCGAGAAACCGTTCGGCCACGACCTCGATAGCGCGAAGTCGCTAAATCAGGTGGTCAACAGCGTCTTCCCCGAGTCGTCGGTGTTCCGCATCGACCACTATCTCGGCAAGGAGACGGTGCAGAACATCTTGGCGTTGCGGTTTGCCAACCAGCTGTTCGATCCGATCTGGAACGCGCACTACGTCGACCACGTTCAGATCACGATGGCCGAGGACATCGGCCTCGGTGGCCGGGGTGGCTACTACGACGGGGTGGGCGCTGCCCGCGACGTCATCCAGAACCACCTGACGCAGCTGCTCGCGCTCACCGCAATGGAGGAGCCGGTCAGCTTCAGTCCGGCGGAGCTGCAGTCCGAGAAGATCAAGGTGCTCTCGGCGACCCGGCTCGCGGAACCGTTGAGCGAGAACACTTCTCGCGGACAGTACACGGCTGGCTGGCAAGGCGGCGAGAAGGTGGCCGGGCTCCTGGACGAGGAGGGCTTCTCGCCAACCTCGACGACCGAGACCTACGCCGCCATCGCACTGGAGGTCGACACCAGGCGCTGGGCCGGGGTGCCGTTCTATCTGCGCACCGGAAAGCGCCTCGGCCGCAGGGTGACCGAGATCGCCCTGGTGTTCAAGCGCGCGCCGCACCTGCCGTTCGACGCGACGATGACCGACGAACTCGGCAAGAACGCCTTGGTCATTCGGGTGCAACCCGACGAGGGCATCACGTTGCGGTTCGGGTCCAAGGTGCCGGGTCACGCCATGGAGGTCCGCGACGTCAACATGGACTTCTCCTACGGTTCGGCGTTCGCCGAGGACTCCCCCGAAGCCTACGAGCGGCTGATCCTGGACGTCCTACTCGGCGAGCCGTCCCTGTTCCCGGTCAACCAGGAGGTCGAATTGTCATGGGAGATATTGGATCCCGCGCTCGAATACTGGGCTGAGGTGGATGCCAAGGGTGGTAAGCCCGATCCGTACGAGTCGGGTGGCTGGGGTCCGGAGTCGGCGGCGGAGATGCTGAGGCGGACCGGCCGGGAATGGCGGCGGCCGTGACGAGCGCTTGCGCGAGGAGCCATCAGGTACCGACGAGCGCTTGCGCGAGGAGCCATCAGGTACCGACGAGCGCTTGCGCGAGAAGCCATCAGGTACCGACGAGCGCTTGCGCGAGGAGCCATCGACAATGATCGTCGACATCGAGGCCACCACCACCACGGCGGTCAACAAGAAGCTGGACGGCCTGCGCGAAGAGGGCGGCGCCTTCACGATGGCCAGGGTTCTGACCCTCGTCATCGCGCCCGACAGCGAAGCCATCCTGGAGGACTCGATCGAGGCGGCCAACGCGGCCAGCCGCGAGCATCCGTGCCGGGTCATCGTCGTGCTGTCGGTCGAACGCGACGCCGCCGACGCAAAGCTTGATGCCCAGATCCGGGTCGGCCACGACGCCGGCGCCGGTGAGGTCGTGGTGCTCAAACTGCACGGCCCGCTCGCAGCGCACGCCGACAGCGTGGTGACACCGTTCCTCCTGCCCGACACCCCGGTGGTCGCCTGGTGGCCCGACGTCGCGCCGCGCGTCCCCGCTCAGGATCCGTTGGGGCAGTTGGCGATTCGACGGATCACGGATGCCACCTACGGCACAGACCCGCTGGCCTGCATCAAGAGCAGGCTGGAGGGTTACACCGCCGGTGACACCGACCTCGCGTGGAGCCGGATCACGTACTGGCGCGCGATGCTGACCTCGGCGCTGGACCAGGGACCGCACGAGGACGTGACGTCGGCTCTGGTCTCCGGCCGCAAGGAGGAACCGGCGCTGGACATCCTGGCCGGGTGGCTGGCGAGCCGGATCGACGGTCCGGTGCAGCGAGCGGTCGGCGACCTGAAGGTGGAGTTGGTCCGTGCGAGCGAGACCATCACCCTGAGTCGTCCGCAGGATGGGGTCACCGCGACCCTGACCCGGACCGGCACGCCCGATGCCAAACTTCCCTTGGCGCGCCGGGAGACTCGGGACTGTCTGGCCGAGGACATGCGCAGGCTCGACGCCGACGAGATCTATTACGCCGCGCTGCAAGGCATCAACGAGGTGGAGTATGTCTGAGACCGTCATCGAAACGTACGCCGACGCCGACGCGCTCGTCGCCGCCGCCGGTGACCGACTGGTGCTCGCGATCACCGCGGCAATCTCCAAGCGGGGGGCCGCCAACGTGGTGCTGACCGGTGGTGGCACCGGGGTGAAGATGCTCAAGCACCTCGGTGAGTACGGCGAGGCCATCGAATGGTCTCAGGTGCACGTCTTTTGGGGCGACGAACGCTACGTGCCCGCCGCTGACGACGACCGCAACGACAAGCAGGCGCGCGAAGCCCTGCTCGATCACGTCGACATCCCGGCCGCCAACGTGCACGCGATGCCCGCCAGCGACGGTGAGTTCGGCGACGACATCGACGCCGCAGCACTGGCCTACGAGCAGGTGCTGGCCGCCAACGCCAGCAACGGCGCGCCCGCCCCAGACTTCGACGTGCACCTGCTGGGCATGGGCGGAGAGGGACACGTCAACTCGCTGTTCCCGCACAGCGCGGCCACCTCGGAGGCCGACCGACTGGTCGTCGGCGTCACCGACTCACCCAAGCCGCCGCCGAAGCGCCTCACGTTGACGCTGCCGGCCGTCGTCCGGTCGCGCGAAGTGTGGCTGGTGGTCGCGGGTTCGGAGAAGGCCGAGGCGGTCGCGGCAGCAGTCGGCGGCGCGAGCGCGGAGGAGGTGCCGGCCGCGGGCGCGGTCGGCCGCGAGGCGACGGTGTGGCTGCTCGACGAAGCGGCCGCCTCCCGGCTGTAGCTCCCGGGCCGGCCGATCTACGTCGGTGACGCGAAGGCAGCCCCCATACTGATTGCCATGGCAGACAAAGGGGATGGCGGCCGTCGGCCGGCGCCGGCGCGGCAGCGCATCAGGACACTGACTCACGCTGCGTTGAACGCCGACGCCACCGTCGAGCAGGTGGACACGCTGTTGTCCGACCTCGGGCAGACGTTGACCGACCTCAACGCCTCGACCAGCGGTCTGGACGCCACCCTTGAGCGCTTCAACGACACGATCAGCCGGATCGACGAACTGGCCCCGCGGCTGATCGGCGTGGTGGAACGCCTCGAGGCCATCGTCGGGCGCGTCGAGCGCATCGTCGGCCTCGGCGAATCAGTCTTGGCGCCGTGGAGCGCGACGGAGAACGCCGTCCGCGGCGCGGTGAAGGCCGTTCGCAAGAGCGCCGGCATCTGAGTGCCGGGGCCGCGCGACGTCCTCCCGGTGGCGGACGGCGTCGGTCTGCCGTGGGACGTCGCGGTCGAGGACGCCGTCGGGGCCGTGGCGGCCGCGCGCACGGCGTGCGGTGACTCCTTCGTGCTGACCAGCGGGGGCACCGACCATCTGTTCACGTTCTCTGCGACCGGTGTCGAGTCGTTCTACGCCCTGCCGGAGGACGTCGCCAGCAAGGGCGTTGCGGACTATCTGATGTTGCGCCGCAAGCTCCCCGACGAGGTGTTCGCTGGCCGTCGGCTGCTGCCGGGTGCCCTCTTCCGGCGCGACGACGTGTCGTCATACCTGACTCATCTCGAGCATGCGCTCGATGCCACGGCAGCCGAGCTCGGCGAGTGCGGCGACGTGGAGCTGTTCGCCATGACGCGGCGGCTCGGTCACCGCATGGGTCTGGCCTCCTGGGCGGGGCCGGGTTGCGCGGATGGGGAGGCCTTCGACCGGCTGGTGCGCGCCTTCGACGCGCTCGACGGATCCGATGCGTTCGTCCACCCCGATGCCATGGCCGCCGTCGCGGCCTCGGACATGCGAGCCGAACGCGCCGCCCTCGACGACGTCGACGCGGTGCTGAACGACTCGGTGCGACGACATGACACGGGAGCCGCCACCGGTGACGGGCTGTTCTCCAGGATCATGGCTGCCTGGGCCACGGAACCCGACGACGTCCGCAGGCGCGGCATCGCGATGGACGTAGCGCTGATCCACATCGCCTCGATGTCGAACCTGATGGCCGCGCTCGGCTGGGCCATCGTCGACCTGTTGGAACATCCGGCCGAGCTGCGGCGGGTGGCCGCGGGCGACGCGGATCTCGCGCAGCGCTGCGCTCTGGAGAGCACGCGGCTGGCGCAGCGGTCGATCATGGCCAGGGCCGTCGTGGCACCGGTGGCGTTCGACACCGGGTCCGGCGTCGTCGACGTGCCGCCGGGGTGGATCATCGCCACCCTGCTGCCTTTGCTGAATACCTCAGCGGCGCCCGGTCTCGGAAACTGGGACCCGCAGCGGTGGCAACGGCATCGCCTGACCGACACCGATGCCTTGGCCTCCCCCATGCTGGTGACCGCGTTCGGCCACGGCAGGCACTCGTGCCCCGCCCAGCCGTTCTCGCTGTCGGCGATGACCATGGCGATGACACGCCTCGTCGGCCGATACGACATGACGCCGCAGTGGGAGGACTACCCGCGACCCGTGCCCGCTCAGATCGGCGGTGTGGCACGCTCGGCCGGTCCCTGCCGGGTCGGGTACCTCCGGCGCTGACGTCGGTTCCGACCCGGTGGCACCTATATTCGGATGATGCCCATCGCGCCCTCCGCCGTCCTGCTGACCGACCGCGTCGCCGTCGTCACCGGAGGGGGCTCGGGGATCGGCCGCGGCATCGCTGCGGGCCTCGCCGCCTTCGGCGCGAAAGTCGCTATCTGGGAACGAGATCCGCAGACGTGCGCAGCGGCCGCAGCGGAGATCGACGGTCTCGGCATCCCCACCGACGTACGCGACGGCACCCAGGTGGACGCCGCGTTGGCGCAGACGGTCGCCGCACTCGGACAGCCCACCATCCTGGTGAACAACGCCGGCGGTGTGTTCCACTCGTCGATTCTGGAGACCAGCGAGAACGGGTGGGACGCCCTCTACCGGGCCAACCTTCGGCACGTGTATCTCTGCACCCAGCGGATCGCGAGGGGCCTCGTCGCACACCGGTCGTCGGGCAGCATCATCAGCGTGACGTCGATCGAGGGCGTGCGGGCCGCTCCCGGCTACGCTGCGTACGCCGCCGCGAAGGCCGGCGTCATCAATTACACCAAGACCGCCGCCCTCGAACTCGCGCAATACGGCATCCGCGTGAACGCCCTTGCGCCCGATTGCACGATGACCGAGGGACTTCGGGCGTTGTCACCGTCGGGTACCGACGAGCGGATCGGTTTGATGGTGCCGATGGGCCGACCGGGCCACGTCGACGAGATGGCCGGCGCCGCGGTGTTCCTCGCGTCGGACCTATCCGGTTACGTCACCGGCCAGACCATTCACGTCGACGGCGGCACGCAGGCGTCCGCAGGCTGGTCGCACCATCCCACGACCGGTGAGTACGTCCTCGGCCCGACCTGATCGCCCGTCGGAGGCTACCCGCTGTTGCGCAGCGCGGTGGCCAACCCGCTCATCGTCAGCAGGATGCCGCGTTGGACCAGTTCGTCGTCGTCACCCGATCGGAAGCGGCGCAACAGTTCCACCTGCAGGTGGTTCAGCGGTTCCAGGTACGGGAAGCGGTTGAACACCGACCTGGCCAGTGCGGGGTTGTCGGCCAGTAGGTCGTCCTGACCAGTGATCAGGCGAAGCATCTTGAGCGTCCGGTCGTGTTCGGCGACGATTGCGTCGAACACCCGGTGGCGTAACGCTTCGTCCTCCACCAACTCGGAATACCTTGCGGCCAAGCCCATGTCGGCCTTCGCCAGCACCTGAGCCATGTTGGACAGCACCGACCGGAAGAACGGCCACTTCTCGTAGAGGTCGCGCAGCACGTCGAGGCGCGTGTCGCCGGTACCCTCGCCGATGAACTCCTCGAAGGCCGACCCGGTGCCATACCAGCCGGGCAACATGACCCGTGACTGGCTCCACGCGAGCACCCAGGGAATCGCCCGAAGATCGGAGATTGCCGTGGTCGGCTTGCGCGAGGCCGGCCTGCTGCCGATGTTCAGCGCGCCGATCTCGCTGACCGGTGTCGACGCCTTGAAGTACTCCACGAAGCCCGGTGTCTCGTGGACCAGTGCGGAGTAGGCCCGCTGAGCCCGGGCGGCAAGGTCGTCGAGCACCTCGTAGGCGCTATTGGCCAGGCCCCCAAGTCCTTCCATGTCGAGCAGCGTCGACTCGAGCGTCGCAGCGAGCAGGGTCTCCAGGTTGCGATGGGCGATGGTCGGTTCGGCGTACTTCGCGGCGATCACCTCACCCTGCTCGGTGATCCGCAGCGAGCCCTTCACCGCCCCCGGCGGCTGCGCCAGGATGGCGTCGTAACTCGGTCCGCCACCTCGGCCGACGGTGCCGCCGCGACCGTGGAACAGCCGGAGGCGGATCCCGGTCTTACGGGCCGATTCGACGAGTTCGAGTTCGGCGCGGTACAGCGCCCAGTTCGCCGCGAGGTAGCCGCCGTCCTTGTTGGAGTCGGAGTACCCCAGCATCACCTCCTGCTGTTCGCCACGGGCGTGCACCAGTGCGCGGTACAGCGGAATGTCCAGTATCGCTTCGAGAATCGACGATCCGCGCTGCAGGTCGTCGATGGTCTCGAACAGCGGCACGACGCCGACCGGGCTGTACGGCTGGTCTCCGGAGGCGTCCAGTAGTCCCGCCTCCTTGAGGAACACCGCCGCCTCCAGCATGTCCGACACGGACTGACACATCGAGATGATGTAGTTGGGCACCGCCTCGGGACCGAACACCCTGACCGCTCTGGCCGCCGCGGCCGTGATGTCGAGCTCCTTGCGCGCCAACTCCGACAGCTCGGCGCCGGGGCCGACCAGCGGCCGCCGGGTGGCCAGCTCGGAGACGAGCAGCTCCACCCGGTCCTGCTCGGGCAGCGAGCGGTAGTCGGGGTGCACCCCGGCCCACGCCAAGAGCTCGGCCATGACCTCCTCGTGCACGTCGGAGTTCTGCCGCAGATCCAGACCCGACAGGTGAAAGCCGAAGACGTGCACGGCTTCTCGCAGTCGCGCGAGTCGATCGTCGGCCAGCACCGCGCTCCCGTTGGCGCGCAGTGACCCGTCGATGACGTCGAGATCCGCGAGGAACTCCGCGGGCGTCTCGTACCGCTGCATGCCCAGGTCGAGTTGATGTTCCGGCTGGCGGTCCAGGATCGCCGACGCCGTCGCCGTCAATCGGCCGTGAACCACCCGCAGCGCTCGGCGGTAGGGCTCGTCGGCGCGGGCAGGTTCGCCGCACGTGTCCGCCAGCGCCTGCAACTCGTCGCTGATGCGCACCAGCCGCACCGACATCGAGAGCTCCTCCTCGAGCGCCGCCAACTCGACGAAGTAGTGCGCGAGCGCGGTGTAGGCGGCGCTACCGGTTGCGAGCCGCACCACGTCTCCGGTGACGTTCGGGTTGCCGTCGCGGTCACCACCGATCCACGACCCGGGACGCAGGATGGGCTGCTCCAGCACATGGGCGTCGGGCCACCGCGCCTGCAGCGCCGTGCGCACCTCGGCGTTGACTCGTGGGATCACCTCGAAGAAGGCAGCCGGGTAGTACCGCAGACCGGTCTCGATCTCATCCTGAATCTTCAACCGAGACAACCGAATCAATGCTGTCTGCCACAGGGTGAGGATGTGCCGCCGCAGCTCGAGCTCGATGCTGCGCCCGTCGTCGGTGCGCGACTGCCCCTTCATGCGCAACCGCATCAGCTCGGTGATCCGGTGTTGGGTGTCGAACACAGTCCGGCGCCGCGTCTCGGTCGGGTGCGCGGTGATGACAGGAGACACCAGCGCGCCGGCGAGCGCGTCGGAGACCGTCGCGGAGTCCAGCTTCGCCGACTCCAGCTTGAGATAGGTGGCGGCCAGGCTGCTGCGCTGCGGGGGTTCGCCCGCTCCGACGTGGATCGCGCGGCGCCGTTCGCGGTGAATGTCCTCGGCGACGTTGGCCAGCAGCGCGAAGTGCGTGAACGCCCGGATGACCGGGATGGCCTCGTGGACGTCGATGCCATCGAACAGACTGGCGAGCTCGGCGCGGTCGATCTCGGACCGCCGCACCTGAAACGACCCGACCCGGGCTTGCTCGACCAGGTCGAAGACGTGCTCGCCATTTTGCTCGCGCACCGTGTCGCCGAGGATCGCGCCCAACAGGCGGATGTCCTCGCGCATAGGTTCGGTCGCCTCCCGGCCAACCTGGGTTCGGCGCACCGAGCCGATGGGTGCGAGGGCGGTGTCTGGAGCGTCGGCCATGCCATCAAGTATCGACGTACCGCCTACCGGCCGCAGTCCGAGTGGGGCGGGACGGTCCGTCGACGGGTCGTCGGGGCGGACGCGATCGGCTAGCCTCGGCGGTGGCGCGCAGAACGCCTCCGGTCCGCGGAAAGGGGCCCAGCCCCTCTGCAGTGTGAACCGATCAGGCCCGTCCTCCTTTCGGCCCGATGAAGCGGACCTCGGGTACGACGAAAGGAGGCCGTGATGGCCCCGTCCCTGCCCGCCAATCCATCGCTCGAACGGTTCCGCCGCGATGCCCGCCGGCTCCAGCGCGCGGTCCGCGACGACTCCGACGAAGGACATGCGGCGGCGCTGACCCTGGTGTCGCGGCACCATCCGGGCGGGTCGCCCACCGAGGTCACGGAGTTCGCGCTGACTGCCGCCCAGCACGTGGTGGCCCGCGCCGTCGGCTTCAGCAGTTGGCCTCGGCTGCAGGGGTATCTGCGGACGGCCGAGACGCTTCGCCGCGACCCGACGATCGCCGTCGACGGCGGCTGTTCCACCTCGCCGCGTCCCGAGTCCCGCAGCACGACCCGTTGACGACGGCCCGGCACCTGCTCGACGCCGGGGCGGACCCCAACGCCGGGTATCTCTGGCGTGGCCTTCCGACGCCGTTCACCCTGTTGACCATGTGTTTCGGGGAGGGTGAGGCGGGTCCCGGACGGCAACCCCGCCATCCGCTCGGCGAAGAGTTGGCACGCGTGCTGCTCGACCGTGGTGCCGATGCCAATGATGCCCAGACGCTGTATGACCGGATGTTCGGCCGCGACGACGGTCACCTGCGCATCCTGCTGGAGTACGGCCTGGGTCGCGGTTCCGGCGGGCCCTGGCACCGGCGACTGGGCGAAGCGCTGGAGGGCCCGGCGGAGATGGTGCAGCGTCAGGTCGACTGGGCGCGTGATCGTGGATTCGCCGAACGCCTGGAACTGCTTGCCGCGCATGGCTTCATCGACGGACGCCCGAAGGAGTCGCCCTCACCCTGGCGGTCCGACGGGCCGGAGCCGCCGATCGCCGGAGCGGGCACTCCCGAGGGTGTGCGGGCGCTGGCCGCAGCGGGCGGCGACCTCGACGCGCCGTTCGACGGTCGCACGTTGCTGCACCACGCCGCGTGGATCGGAGACGTCGACCTGGTGGCAACCCTGCTGGAATGCGGGGCCGATGCCGATGCCGTGGACGCCGCGCATGGGACGACGCCGCTGACCTGGGCCGAATACGGTCACGCCGAGGCGACCGTGGAACTGCTGCGGGTCAGGCGCCGTACTTGATCTGGAGGGCGACGGCGATGATCGAGACGAGCCAGATGCCGGTGACGAAGTAGGTCAGCCGGTCGAGGTTCTTCTCCACGATCGTCGAGCCCGACAGGCTGGACTGCACGCCGCCACCGAACAGGGTCGACAGACCGCCACCCTTGGCCCGATGCAGGAGCACCAACAGGATCACCAGGACGCTGGTGACGACGAGGGTGATCTGCAGGGCGAAAATCATGGTCGCCAGGATACCGGCGATCCCGCCGGATCAGGGAATCGGGGTCAGGGCAACGGTCCGCCGGCGGCGATCGCGGACAAGATCGCGAACTGCTCACCGTCCAGCGATGCCCCGCCGACCAGGGCGCCGTCGACGTCGGTCTGCCCGACGATCTCCCCGACGTTCTTGGCATTGACCGAACCGCCATAGAGGACGCGGACGGTCTCGGCGATGGCGGGTGTCGCCAGCTTGGCCAGCTCGGAGCGGATCTCGGCGCAGACCTCCTGCGCGTCGGCGGCACTGGCCACCCGGCCGGTGCCGATCGCCCAGACGGGCTCGTAGGCGATGACGGTCGCCGCGATCTGTTCGGCCGACAAGGCCGCCAGCGAACCCCTCAGCTGAGTGACGCAGTGCCCGACGTGGTTGCCCGCCTCGCGGACCTCGAGTCCTTCGCCGATGCAGACGATCGGGGTCAGCCCGTGCTTGAGGGCAGCGCCGGCCTTGGCGGCGACCAGATCGTCGGTCTCGCCGTGGTAGGTGCGACGCTCGGAGTGCCCGACGACGACGAACGTGCACCCCAGCTTGGCCAGGAAGGCCGCGCTGACCTCGCCGGTATAGGCGCCGGAGTCGTGCTGGGACACGTCCTGTGCGCCGTAGGTGAGCCGGAGCTTGTCACCGTCGACGAGGGTCTGAACGCTTCGCAGGTCGGTGAACGGCGGGATGACCGTCACGTCGACCTTGTCGAAGTACTTCTCCGGCAGCGAGAAGGCGATCTTCTGCACCAGGGCGATGGCCTCGAAGTGATTGAGGTTCATCTTCCAGTTGCCGGCGATCAGCGGCTTGCGGGGCACGGAACTCCTAGGTGTCGAGAACGTTGATACCGGGCAGCGTCTTGCCCTCAAGGTATTCCAGCGAAGCCCCGCCGCCGGTCGAAATGTGCGAGAAGCCGTCGTCGGGTAGGCCGAGTTGTCGCACGGCCGCGGCCGAGTCGCCACCGCCGACGACGCTGAACGCCCCCTTGGCCGTCGCACCGATGACGGCTTCGGCCACGCCCTTGGTGCCCGCGGCGAACGCCGGGAACTCGAAGACGCCCATTGGGCCGTTCCAGAACACCGTCTTGGCGTTCGACAGAAGCGCGGTGAACCGCTTGACCGACTCCGGGCCGATGTCCAGGCCCATCCGGTCGGCGGGGATCGCGTCGGCCGCGACGGTCTCCGGCGGCGAGTCCGCGGCGAAGTTGTCGGCGACGACGATGTCCACCGGCAGATGGATGACGTCGCCGTAGTCCTCGAGCAGCTTCTTGCAGGTGTCGATCATCTCCGGCTGCAGCAGCGAGGTGCCCACCGAAACCCCTTGGGCGGCAAGGAAGGTGAAGCACATGCCGCCACCGATGACGATGCTGTCGGCCTTGGTGGCGAGATTCTCGATGACGGCCAGTTTGTCGGAGACCTTCGAGCCGCCGAGCACCACGGCGTAGGGCCGCTCGGTCGACGACGTGAGCTGCTGGAGCACCTCGACCTCGGTGGCGACGAGCGTGCCCGCGTAGTGCGGCAGCAACGTCGCGACGTCGTAGACCGACGCCTGCTTGCGGTGCACGACACCGAAGCCATCGGACACGAACGCCCCGGGAGACCCGTCCGCTGCGCTGACGAGCTCGGCGAGCTCCCTGGCCAGGGTCAGCCGCTCGGTGTCGTCCTTGCTGGTCTCCCGCGGGTCGAAGCGGATGTTCTCGACCATCAGCACGTCACCGTCGGTGAGGCCCTCGGCCCGGGCCAGCGCGTCGGAACCCACCACGTCGCCAGCCAGTTGGACGTGCCGGCCCAGCTCCGCACCGAGCGCCGCGGCGACCGGCGCCAGCGAGAACTTCGGGTCGGGGCCGTCCTTCGGTCTGCCGAGGTGAGCGGTGACGACGACCTTCGCGCCCGCGTCCGACAACGCCTTGAGCGTCGGCACGGAGGCGAGGATGCGTCCTGGGTCGGTGATGGTGCCCTCGTCGTCGAGGGGAACGTTCAGGTCGGAGCGCACCAGCACGCCACGCCCCTCGACGCCTTCGGCTAGCAGGTCTGAAAGTGACTTGATCGACACGACTATCCGGTCAGAGCGACTTGCCGACCAGCGCGACCAGGTCCACCAGGCGGTTGGAGTAGCCCCACTCGTTGTCGTACCACGACACGACCTTGGCCTGGTTGTCGATGACCTTGGTCAGCCCGGAGTCGAAGATGGAGCTGTGCGGGTCGGTGACGATGTCGCTGGAGACGATCGGCGCGTCGTAGTACTTCAAGATGCCCTTGAGCTTCCCGTCGGCTGCGGCCTTCATCGCGGCGTTGATCTCCTCGGCGGTTCCCGGCCGCGCCAGTTCGGCCGTCAGGTCGGTGACCGACCCGGTGGGGATCGGCACCCGCAAGGCGTAGCCGTCGAGCTTGCCCTTCAACTCGGGCAGCACCAGGCCGATGGCCTTCGCCGCGCCAGTCGAGGTGGGCACGATGTTCAGGGCGGCGGCACGGGCCCGACGCAGGTCGCCGTGCGGCCCGTCCTGAAGGTTCTGGTCCTGCGTGTAGGCGTGGATGGTCGTCATCAGGCCCTTGACGATGCCGAACTCGTCGTTGAGCACCTTGGCCAGCGGCCCGAGGCAGTTCGTGGTGCACGACGCGTTGGAGATGATGTTCTGGCTGCCGTCGTACTTGTCGTCGTTTACGCCGAGCACGATGGTGATGTCCGGGTCGGTGGCGGGCGCGGAGATGATGACCTTCTTGGCCCCAGCGTCCAGGTGGCCCTTGGCCTTGGCGGCGTTGGTGAAGATGCCGGTGGATTCGACGACGACGTCGACGCCCAGATCGCCCCACGGCAATTCGGCGGGACCGGCCTTGACCTCGAGCGCCTTGATCTTGGTGTCGCCGACGACGATCGTGTCGTCACCCTCGAGGCTGACGTCGTAGGGCAGTCGGCCCAGGATCGAGTCGAACTTGAGCAGGTGCGCCAGCGTGGCGTTGTCCGTCAGGTCGTTGACGGCGATGATCTCGATGTCGGCGTTCTTGCCGAGGGCCTTCTGCGCATCCAGGGCCCTGAAGAAGTTGCGGCCGATTCGGCCGAAGCCGTTCACGCCTACCCGAACCGTCACTGTCGTGCTCCTTAGATGTCGAAGATGCTCCGGCGTACTGCCCCGTCACGTGCTCGGACATCAGCCTAGTGGTGCGGCCAATCCGACGCGAAGCATGGTCAGACGCACGTTCAGTGGGCGGCCAGACTCTGGTCGCGGTACGGGTTGCCGAGCCATTTGCGTCGGATCGACTGCAGGGTGCCGTCGTCCTCGAGACGTTCCTGCGCGGTGGCGATCTGCGCCAGGACCGCCTCGTCACCGCGCGCGACCGCGATGGCGATGTCCTCCCGGGTGAGGCCGCGCTGGACCACCTCGACGTCCGGCACGGACGCGACGAGTTCGGTGAGCACCGGCCCGAGCTTCATGATGGCGTCACAGCCACCGGTCGTGAGATCGGTTAGCGCGGAACGGACGTCGTCGTAGTCGTACACCCGCACGTGGTTCGCCCGGCCCTCCTCGACGAGTCGTTGGGCGACCGGCTGGCTGGTGTTGCCCCGCTGCACGCCGATGGTCAGGCCGCCGAGGTCGTCGATCGACCGGACCGCGGGCAGCCGTGCGGTGTCGACCGCCAGCGCCTGCCCCGAGATCAGGTACGGCGGCGCGAAGACCGCCGTACGCGCGCGTTCGGGTGTCACGGTGGTGCCCGCGATGACGCAGTCGTAGGTGCCTGCCGCCAGTTCGTCGAAGATGCCGTTGAAGTCGGCACCGTCGTAGGTGACGAGCTCGATCGCCTGGCCGAGCACGCGTCCGATGGCCTCGATGAGATCGACGTCCAGTCCCCCGCCGTCGGCCATTCCGTTGAACGGTGGGTCCGGGAGCGCCATGCCGACCCTGAGCGACGTCATGGTCTCACCGTAACGGGGCCTGGCCCTAGGCGTCGTCCAGCAGGTCCGGTGTGACCGCCGACTCCGTGTCGGGAATCCCGTCCTGCTTTGCCTTGCGGTCGGCCATCGACAGCAGCCGCCGAATACGGCCCGCCACGGCGTCTTTCGTCATGGGCGGGTCGGCGAGCCGGCCCAGCTCCTCCAACGACGCCTGCCGGTGCTCGACGCGCAGCCGGCCCGCGTTGGACAGGTGGTCCGGTACCGAATCGCCGAGGATGTGCAGCGCCCGCTCGACCCGGGCCGCGGCGGCCACGGCGGCGCGGGCCGACCGCCGCAGGTTGGCGTCGTCGAAGTTGGCGAGCCGGTTGGCGGTCGCCCGCACTTCGCGGCGGAGTCGACGCTCCTCCCACGTGAGCCGGGTGTCCTGGGCGCCCATCCGCGTCAGCAGCGCACCGATGGCCTCACCGTCGCGCACCACCACGCGATCACTGCCGCGCACCTCGCGGGCCTTGGCGCTGACGCCGAGTCGACGGGCCGCGCCGACCAGGGCCAGTGCCGCCTCCGGGCCTGGGCAGCTGATCTCCAACGACGACGAGCGACCGGGCTCGGTCAGCGACCCGTGCGCCAAAAAGGCTCCACGCCAAGCGGCTTCGGCGTCTCCCACGCTGCCGCCCACGACCTGGGCCGGCAGTCCGCGCACCGGCCGGCCGCGTAGATCCAACAGTCCGGTCTGTCGGGCGAGCGCCTCACCGTCCTGCGCGACGCGCACCACGTACCGCGTGCCCTTGCGGATTCCGCTCGCGGTCAGCACGTGCACGACGGCGTTGTAGCCGTACAGGTCGTGGATGTCCTTGCGGAGCCGTCGCGCGATGACGCCGAGGTCCACCTCGGCCTCCACCACCACGCGGCCCGCGACGATGTGCAGGCCACCCGCGAAGCGCAGCAGGGCGGACACCTCCGCGCGCCGCGCACTGACCGAGTTGATCACGAGCCGGCTGAGCTCGTCCTTGACCTCGGCTGTCATCGCCACGAAATCGTCACCTCTCGTCGACCGACCGCGCGGCGGGAGTCGGAGCCGTCGGCGGCGCGGTTGCACTACCGCGCAGCCTCACTCGCTCGAGCGCCGCAGCCAGCTTCGCCGGGTCATGTAATGGTGTACCAGGTCTGGAGACGTCAGCAAACTCGACCTCGGCCTCGAGACTGGCCGCGGTCCGCCGAAGTTGGTCCCGTTCGCGTTCCCCCGGTACCCGCGCCGCGTCGACCACGATGTCGTGCACGGTGAATCCGGGCGCATGCTGTGCCAGAACGTGAATGTGACGTTCGGCGGAGAAACCGGCCGTCTCACCCGGTTCGGCGACCAGGTTGAGCACCAGCGCGCGCCGCGCGGGCGACGCCTGCAGCGCTGCCACCAACTGCGGCACCAGGACGTGCGGGATCACGCTGGTGAACCACGAGCCCGGGCCCAGCACGACGAGGTCCGCGGCCATGATCGCGTCGACGGCCTGCCGGGTGGCGGGCGGATTGCCCGGGTTCAGCCGCACCCGCCGCACCTTGCCGACCGTGGTCGCCACTGCGACCTGTCCCCGGATCACCCGGCTCATCCGCGGATCGGACTCCAGGCCGGCCACGTCCGCCTCGATCTGCAGGGCGATCGGGCACATCGGCAGCACCCGGCCCTTGAGGTCGAGGATGCGGCCCAATTCGTCGAGCGCGGCGACGGGATCGGCGAGGACCTCGTTGAGTCCGGCGAGCAGCAGGTTGCCGATGGGGTGACCGGCGAGAGCGCCGCTGCCGCCGAACCGGTGCTGCAGGATGGTCGCCCACAGATGACCATGCGGAGTGTCGGACGCCAACGCCGCCAACGCCATTCGCAGGTCACCCGGTGGCACGACGTCGAGCTCGCTGCGCAGCCGGCCCGAAGAACCGCCGTCGTCGGCGACGGTCACCACCGCCGTCACGTGCGGCGTCAGGCGTCGCAACGCCGACAGTGTCGCGTACAACCCGTGGCCGCCGCCCAGCGCGACGATGCGTGCGCTCATGGCTCGACTCCCACGCGCGCTCGTCTTCGGGCGCTCATTCGCGACCCAGATCCCGGTGCAGCACCCGGACCGTCAGATCGCCGTCACCGTCGAGCCGTCCTGCGAGGGCCTCGGCGATGGCGACGCTGCGATGCTTGCCGCCCGTGCAGCCGATCGCGACGGTCATGTAGCGCTTTCCCTCCCTGCGGTATCCGTCGATGACGACGTCCAGCAGCCGATGGTAGGTGTCGATGAAGTCCTCCGCCCCCGGTTGACCCAGGACGTAATCCCGTACCGCCGGATGCTGGCCGGTGTGCGGCCGCAGGTCGTCGACCCAGTGCGGGTTGGGCAGGAACCGGACGTCCATCACGGTGTCGGCGTCCATCGGCAGGCCGTACTTGTAGCCGAACGACTCCACGGTGACGTTGGTGTGCGCAACGGTCTCGGCGGCGAAGGCGCGCTCGATGGTCTCGCGCAGCGCGGGCACCGGCAGCGACGACGTGTCGATCACCAGGTCGGCCGCCGCGCGGATCGGCGCCAGCAGCGTGCGCTCCGCGGAAATGCCCTCGGCCAGAGTCTGATTGCCCTGCAGCGGATGGCTGCGCCGGTTCTGCTCGTAGCGGCGGACGAGGATGTCGTCGGACGCCTCGAGGAACAGCACCCTCGGGGTGATGCCCCTGGTGGCCAGATCGTGGCGCACCCACTCCAGGTCGCCGGTGAAGCCGCGCGAGCGCACGTCCATCACGACGGCGAGCTGGGTGATGCGCGACCCGGCCGCAAGGCCGAGTTCCACCATCCGGGCGATCAGCTCGGGCGGCAGGTTGTCGGCCACGTACCACCCGAGGTCTTCGAGGACCTTGGCCGCGGTACCCCGGCCCGCACCGGACAGCCCGGTGACCAGGACGACGTCGATGCCGGCTGTCGGCTGGCCCTCGGCGCGCTCCTCCTGCTGGTCGGTCATCCGCGATCTGCCTCAAGCTTCTCGCTCGTCGTCATCCCCTGGCCCGTCATCCCCGACACCTCGTCCCTGATCGTAGGCACGCCGAGCGCCTCCAGGACGGCGTTCGCCGTTGCCACTCCGATTCCGGGCACCGCGGTGATCTCCTCGACGCTGGCATCCTTGAGCCGGGCCACCGAGCCGAAGTGCGTCACCAACGCCTTGCGCCGGTGCTCCCCCAGCCCCCGGACGGAGTCTAGTGCCGAGGCCGTCATCCGCTTGGAGCGCTTGCTGCGGTGATAGGTG
Organism: uncultured Actinomycetota bacterium; assembly: GCA_963846985.1. GTDB lineage: Bacteria > Actinomycetota > Actinomycetes > Mycobacteriales > Mycobacteriaceae > Mycobacterium. Next base: position 25,101 of record CAWJYC010000016.1, on the reverse strand, counting down.
ATGGCGAAGCGGTGCGCCTCGTCGCGGATCCGCTGCAGCAGGTAGAGCCCGTCGCTGTTGCGGGGCATGATCACCGGATCCGGTTCGGACGGAACCCAGACCTCCTCCAACCGCTTGGCCAAGCCGATCACGGCCACGTCGGTCACCCCGAGGTCCTCGAGCACCGCCTGGGCGGCGTTCACCTGCGGTGCGCCACCGTCGACGACGAACAGGTTGGGCGGGTAGGCGAAGCGGCGCGGCCGGGCGGGCGCTTGAGCACCATCGGCGAGGTTGGCATCCTCGGTCAGCGGCGCCCGGGCGTCGGCCACGTGTCGCGCGAATCGCCGGCGCGTCACCTCGGCGATGGAGGCGACGTCGTCGGACCGGCCGTCACCGGCGGCCTCCCGGATGGCGTAGTGGCGGTAGTCCGACTTGCGGGGCAGGCCGTCCTCGAACACCACCAGCGACGCGACGACGTCGGTGCCCTGGACGTGGCTGATGTCGATGCACTCGATGCGCAACGGCGCGTCGGCCAGCCCGAGGAACTCCTGGATGTTTTGCAGCGCTTCGGATCTGGCGTTGAAGTCACCGGCCCGCTTGAGCTTGTGCTGCTGCAGCGCCTCCTTGGCGTTGCGGTGCACGGTCTCGGCGAGGGCCCGCTTGTCGCCGCGCACCGGCACCCGGATCTGCACCTTCGATCCCCGCAGCTCGCACAGCCAGGTCTCGAGTTCCTCGGCGTTGTCGGGCAGCACCGGGACCAGCACCTGCCGCGGCACCAGGTTGGTGGCGTCATCCACTCCGCCGGCGCCCGCACCGCCGAGCTCGGCCTGGTCGCCGTAGAACTGGGTGAGGAACTGCTCGACGAGGTGTTCCTGACCGGATTTGCCCGGCTCACCTGACTTCTCGACGACCCAGCCGCGCTGGCCGCGAACCCGTCCGCCGCGCACGTGGAACACCTGGACGGCGGCCTCGAGCTCGTCGTCGGCGAAGGCCACCACGTCGGCGTCGGTGCCGTCGCCGAAGACGACGGTCTGCTTCTCCAGGGCGCGCTTGAGCGCCCCGATGTCATCGCGCAGCCGCGCCGCCCGCTCGAAGTCGAGTTGCTCGGCGGCGGCGTTCATCTGCTGTTCCATGTCGCGGGCCAGCCGGTCGGTCTTGCCGGCCAGGAAGTCGCAGAAGTCGAGGACGATCTTGCGGTGCTCCTCGGCGCTGACCCGTCCGACGCACGGCGCCGAGCACTTGTCGATGTAGCCCAGCAGACACGGCCGACCAATCTGGTTGTGCCGCTTGAACACTCCGGCCGAACAGGTGCGTGCCGGGAACACCCGGGTCAGCAGGTCGAGGGTTTCGCGGATGGCCCAAGCATGCGAGTACGGCCCGAAGTACCGCACGCCCTTGCGGCGCGGCCCCCGGTAGACGAACAGTCTCGGATACTCCTCGTTCAGCGTGACGGCGAGTACCGGGTACGACTTGTCGTCGCGGTAGCGGATGTTGAACCGCGGATCGAATTCCTTGATCCAGTTGTATTCCAGCTGCAGCGCTTCGACTTCGGTGCCGACGACCGTCCACTCGACGCTGCCGGCCGTCATCACCATCTGCCGGGTGCGCGGGGCCAGTCCGGACAGGTCGGCGAAGTAGGAGTTGAGTCGGCTTCGCAGGCTCTTGGCCTTGCCGACGTAGATCACCCGTCCGTGCGGATCGCGGAACCGGTAGACGCCGGGCTCGAGGGGTATCGAGCCCGGCGCAGGCCGGTAGGACGCTGGATCGGGCACGGCTTCCAGATTAGTTCGCCGCCCGACAGATGATCGCCACCGGACGGGTCCGCCCCGCGGCGGTCAGCTCAGCGCGTCGATGAAACCGCAGTACGCGGCGGCCTTGGCCTCGTAGTTGGTGAACAGGTCGTAGCTCGCAGCACCTGGCGAGAGCAGGACGACGTCGACGTCGGGCAGCGCCGCAGCGGTGCGGACGCCCTCCTCCAGACTGGCGACCGCGTGCACCCGGGAGGGGTGTTCGGTAGCGAAGCCGGTCCCGATGGCGGTGCCGTTGGTCGGCGCCTGGATCAGCGATACCCGGCGCGCGCCGCTGCGGAGGTAGTCGTCGAGCTGGCGGTAGTCGAGCTGGCGGTCCATGCCGCCGACGATCAGTGCGACGTGCTCGTCGGGACTCATCGCCCGTAGCGCCGCGGTGACGCTGTCCCCCGTCGTGGCGAGGGTGTCGTCGATCCAGCGGGTGCGGCCCGTGGCGCGAACGGTCTGAAGCCGGTGCGGCAGGCCCGGATAGGAGTGGACGGCGGCGGCGTATTCGGTCGAGGTCACCGGCCGGCCGAGCACGTCGGCCGCCGCCGCAGCGGCCAGCGCGCCGTTCACCGCGTTGTGCTCGTAGCTCATCACCGACCGTCCCTCGACGGGCCGGACGCCGGTGGGATCGACGAGGTGCACCTCGGCGTCGACGGGGGCGGCGCCCAGGTCCTGCAGGATGGCGAGCACCTCCGGGGTAGTCACCAGCGAGCGGGCACCGTTGCGGAACACGTTGGCCTTGGCCAGGTAGTAGGTCGCATGGTCGCCGTGCCAGTCGAGGTGGTCCTCGCGGAGGTTGGTGATGACCGCCACGGCAGGCGACGTGGTGAGCAGTGCCAGTTGCTGACTGGACAACTCGGCGACGACCACGACGCCGTCCGTGGCGAGCAGGTCCGGCGACAGGTCCGACAGCGGGGTGCCGATGTTTCCCGCGACCACGGCGTTCACCCCGACCTGCTGGAGCAGGTGCGCGAGGAAGGACGCGGTGGTGCTCTTGCCCTTGGTGCCCGTGACCCCGATCGTGTTCGCGCCGTGCCGCGACATGAACCAGTCCGCCGCGCTGGAGACCCGAATCCCCGAGCGCCGCAATTCTTCGAACACCGGTTGGCGCCACGGCACGCCGGGACTGACGAAGACGACGTCGCAGGACGAGAGCCGGGCGAGGTGCTCGGCCCCGCGGAAGACGACCAGGCCGTCGATGCCCTCTGGTTCCTCGTACGGGCGCCGGCCCTTGTCGTCGACGGCCTCGATGCGCGCTGCGCCCGCCGACGCCGCGGCCCTGGCCATCGAGACCCCCTCGCGACCGAAGCCCCAGATGCCGACGGTCAGCCCCGTGAGATCTGGCCGGGCGGGACTCATGTCAGGGCCAGCGCCGCGGCATACCTGGCCGGGACGTAGTCGACCGCAGTCGCCTCGGACACCGCATCCTGGGAGGTGGCGACCTTCTCGAGTTCGTCTCGGCGCGAACGGAATTCCTCGACGAGCGGCACGCCGCGCCATTCGTCGGCGTCGAGCACCGCGATCAGCGACTCGGCCGCCTCGTAGTACTCGCCGACGCACTCGAACGGCTTGTGCACGCCGAGACCGACGATGTCCTCGAAGCCGGCACGGTTGTCGACGTCGGCGAACAGGTCGCGGCCGAAGATGGCCTCGACCTCGGCCCGACCCAGCCGAGGGGCCATCAGCCCGAAGACGAAGAGGCACTTGGGACAGTGCCCGCACCAGGTCGCACCGCGGCGTCCCGCGTCGATGGCGAACGGTCGGTTGCAGCTGATGAAGTCGCGGAAGTACTGCGGGCTGCTGCGGAACCGGTCGGCGATCTCGGACTCAGACAGCGGGCGCAGCAGGGAGAAGTACCGGTCGGGGTTGAGGCCGTACTGGGTCAAGGTGTCCCGCAACAGCGATTCGTAGGAGATGCTCTTGGACCACTGGTGATTGACGTCGCGGCCCAGCCACGTGACGTTGCCGACGTTGGACGATCGCTCGTTGGAGAGCACGACCGGTCCGAAGCCGTTGGTGTCGGCGACGATGAGGCCTATGACGCTGTTGATCGCCGTGACGGGGACGTGGCCGTTGTGCGCGCCCTGGGCGTTTGCCTCGATGAGCCGGGGATCGATGCGGCGCGTCACCCGGAGACTGTCGAGTCCGCTGATGTCGATGCACCGGTCGATCGGATCGAACTTGTTGACGCTGAACAGGGTTGGATGGAAGCCGTGCCGCTTGAGTGCCTCGATGGTGACCACCGAATCCTTGCCGCCGCCGACGGGGACCAGCGGGTCGGCGTCGGCTTCCCAGCCGTCGGTTGGCGCCGCCCCGGCCGGCGCATCGGGCCCCTCGACCGCGGGGGTCAACGCCGCGGGCAGGGAGTTGCGGTACGCGAATTCGCCGAGCCCGCCCGCGATCAACTCGCGGAGGTAGTGCCGCTCGAACTCGCGGGTGGGAAAGGCGATCTCGACGCGTGGGGGTGCGGCGGCCTTGAAGTAGCTCGGTGAACAGGTCAGCGCCAGCAGGCGCAGCAGCCGGTCGTCGGGACGGCGATCACCCAGGGCGCCGCCGAAGTCCACCACCTCGGTGAAGGCGACGTCACCGGACCGTTCAACAGAATCGTTGCCGCGCAACGTGTACCGGGCACTGAACACCCCGTCGGCGATGCCGTAGCCGTCGATCGTCAGCACGCCGAACGACGATGGGTCGAACTCGCTCATGACCACCTCGCCCACGTCGGAACCGCCTCTTCCGGCACGGCGAACGTCACGCCCGCCAGTTCGGCCACCGGATGCGTTTCGTACCGCGGTGACACCCACCACGCCCGGACGGCCTCGGCGGGCAACGCCGAACGCCGGCTGATCGGTGTGATGATCGAGCACCGCTCCAACTGGTCCAAGACCGACGTCGGTTCCGGATTCTCCACGCCGACGAGGCCGTCTCGGGGTATCGACGATCACGGCGCCCAGCAGTGGCTGCCCGTCGGTGACACCGTCGACGAAGCCGCGGCCGGTCAGCCAGCGCTCGCGCTGGTCGAGTTCGCCCCTGCTGGTCGTGCGCGCGGCCATCCGGCGCCACCACGGGTCGGAGGCGCGGTGCGGATGCGGCACGGATTCGTCGCCGGCGATCCGCACCGCGACCGGCCGCCACGGCAGCACCGGCGTGCCCGATACCGCAAACGAGGACACGCCGTCGGCCTCGAGGACGACGATGGTGACGGCTACCAGTGGGTTCGGGCAGGCGGCCGCGACGTCGTCGAGCTTGGTCGTCAGTTCGTGCGGTGGTGGCATCGGAATGCCGAAGAAGTCGGCCGCGTCCTCCAGATGGGACCAGGCGCCGTCGACGTCGGGGCGGCGGCCACCGGCCATCGGGATGGTGATGGTGGGCCACGTCCCGGGACGGGCGATCATCTGGGTGGCGGGCACGTGGTGGGCGTCGGTTTCCAGAGCGGTCACCGACGTGCGAAAATGGGTCACTATCAGCACATTCTAACGCACCGCGCAAAGGAGCCATGCGACGCCGCATGAGTGCCACATGAGCCCTTCTGAGGTCACCCGGCTCGCTGAATCGGACTGGCGCGTGTTCGCCACCCTGCGGCTGCGGGCCCTGACCGACACTCTCGGGACCGGCGACCAGCAGTACCGGCAGGAAGTGGCGTTCACCGCCGCGCAGTGGCGCCGGCGGCTGCGCGCGCACGCCCAATTCGCGGTGCGGGTGGACCACCGACTGGTCGGGCTGATCGGCGCTCAGCGCCAAACCCCCGATGCGGTGTACCTGTACTCCCTGTGGCTCGAACCCGGGATGCGGGGTCGCGGACTGGGGCATCAGCTGGTCGGCGCCGCCGTCGACTGGGCCCGCAGTCAGCGGGCGCGGACGGTGACGCTGCGGGTCGACGCGGGCAATGCCGCTGCCCGCGGGGTCTACGAGCAGCTCGGCTTCGATGTGGTCGACGGGCCCGCGGTGACCGAGCAGCTCACGATGTCGCTGGCCGTCGGTTGACGTCGGGACGGTACCGAATCATCAGGGCCCGGACGGCGTCCATCGCGTCGACGGCGCGCTCCTTGTCCACCGACTGGATCGCCATCAGCGGAATGTACTCGTCGTCCGGTAGGTCGACGCGGGCCCAGCGGGCGCCCGTCGGAAACGATACGTCGACGACGTCCGACCACGGAACCAGGCGCTCGCCGAACAGGTTTCGCACGAATAGCCCGTTGGTGCCCACGCGCAGCCGAGGCCGCGCGAACAACAGCACCAGGCACCCGATGATGACGCCGAGCAGACCCATGGCGACCTGATCGGCGGTCTGGAAGAACACGCCCGACGAGCGGATCTTGAGCAGGAAGCCCACCGCGATGTGCGCGCCGGCGATCAGAAAGGCAGCGCCGTAGGCGAAGTAGGGCGTCAGATGCGGCTTGACCACCAGGTCGTCGCGGGGCTCGGTCACGGGTCCTTGCGGAGCTCACGCAGGGTCAGGGCGGTCGACAGCGCGGCGGCGGCCGCCTGCGCGCCCTTGTCCTCGGCGGATCCGGGCAGCCCCGCGCGATCGAGTGCCTGCTGCTCGTCGTTGGTCGTCAGGACGCCGTTGGCGACCGGCGTGCCCTCGTCGAGCGACACTCGCGTCAGCCCCTGCGTGACGGCGTCGCACACGTAGTCGAAATGTGGTGTCTGCCCGCGGATTACGACGCCGAGGGCAACCACGGCGTCGTGGGTCTTCGCCAATTGCTGTGCCACCACGGGTATCTCGATTGCTCCGAGGACGCGGACCACGTCGGGGTCGTCGACGCCCGATGCCGACGCCGTCCGTCGGGCACCGTCGAGCAGCGCGTCACAGATGGTGGTGTGCCAGGTGCTGGCCACGATCGCCAGCTTCAGCCCGGCGGCGTCGACGGCCGGCATGTCGGGAACGCCAGCTCCGCCACTCATCGGCGGATCCCGAACCGCGCTCCGGTCGGGCGGCTCACGTGGCGGCTCCGCCCGAGTCGGTGGCCGTCGGAGGGAGGCGATCGCCGAGTAGATAGGCGCCCTCGTCGTACCCGTTCATCGTGACGGCCTCGTCGTAGTCGTCCAGACCCGTCAGGTCGTGGCCCATCCGGTCGCGCTTGGTCATCAGGTACCGGATGTTCTCGGCGTTGGCGCGGACGGGCAGCGGCACCCGCTCGATGATGTGCAGTCCGTAACCGTCCAGCCCGACGCGCTTGGCGGGGTTGTTCGTCAGCAGTCGCATCGAGCGGACTCCCAGGTCGACCAGGATCTGAGCGCCGATGCCGTAGTCCCTCGCGTCGGCGGGCAGCCCCAGCTTGAGGTTCGCGTCGACGGTGTCCTCGCCGGCGTCCTGCAGCTGATAGGCCTGCAGCTTGTGCAACAGCCCGATGCCGCGACCCTCGTGGCCACGCATGTAGAGCACCACGCCGCGGCCCTCCCTGGCGACCATCGCCAGCGCGGCGTCGAGCTGCGGGCCACAGTCGCACCGCCGCGACCCGAAGACGTCGCCGGTCAGGCATTCGGAGTGCACCCGGACCAGCACGTCGTGCCCGTCGTTGTCGGCGCCGGCCCCCGGCCCGGTGATGTCGCCGCGGACCAGGGCGACGTGCTCGACGTCGTCGTAGATGCTGGTGTAGCCGACGGCCAGGAACTCGCCGTGGCGGGTCGGAATTCGCGCCTCGGCGATGCGTTCGATGTGCTTCTCGTGCTTGCGTCGCCACTCGATCAGGTCGGCGATCGAGATCAGCGCCAGACCGTGGTCGTCGGCGAAGACCCTCAGTTCGTCGGTCTGGGCCATCTCGCCCTCGTCCTTCTGGCTGACGATCTCGCAGATGGCTCCCGCCGGCTGCAGACCGGCCAGCGTGGCCAGGTCGACGGCCGCCTCGGTGTGGCCCGGGCGCCGCAGCACGCCGCCCTCCTTGGCGCGCAACGGCACGACGTGTCCCGGGCCGGGTGAAGTCGTCGGCGACCGCGGTCGGGTCGGCGAGCAGCCGCATCGTCCTCGCGCGATCCGAGGCCGAGATACCGGTGCCGACATCCTTTTTGGCGTCGACGGTCACCGTGTAGGCGGTGCCGTGCTTGTCCTGGTTGACCGCGTACATGGGAAGCAGGCCCAGGCGATCACACACCTCGCCGGACAGCGGCACGCACAGATAGCCGGACGTGTACCGCACCATGAAGGCAACCAGTTCGGGCGTCGCCTTCTCGGCGGCGAAGATGAGGTCGCCCTCGTTCTCGCGGTCCTCGTCATCGATGACGACGACGGCCTTGCCCGCCGCGATGTCGGCTATCGCCCGCTCAACGGAATCCAGCCTCGTCATCCCTGCCACCTTGCCGTTCCGATTGGAACCATCGTGCAATGCATTTGCGACACCATTCAGTGCCCATCAGTATGAACCAACCGCGGGGCGCACTTATTGCCCGCTCCCGAGGGGCGCGGTGAGCAGGGCGGACGTTCTAATCAGCCCCTCTGCGAAAGCAGCCGTTCGACGTATTTCGCGATTAGCCGCCAGTAAGCGGTGTACTCGACCGGGTTAAAGCTGGTGAGTAGGCAAGCGTACGGCGACAGTTATGTTTAAACGGTGTCCTTGTCCCTGCACTGGCTCGGCGGCTCACTCGTCGAGTGACGCCGTCAACGCATCTAGAGCAGGAGGTCCGCTCTCTCCGTACTCTCGGCTGTCTTCAGGCATCTCGAAGGAATGGCTGATGCCGCTGCGGCGCTCTCTGAGTACTGGCACTCCGTCCAGCCGGTACGTCCACTGCGACACGTGGCTGATTGGTCCGTCGGGCATGTCACTCAATCAGACCGCCAGAGAAACCTTCGACGCGACGAACTCCCCATGGTGAACCACTACGCCGCCACCATCGACCAACTCGACCAGGAAATCGACTGCCTTCACAAGCGCATCGAAGTCCGCAACCCCGCCGCGCTCCTCGTCGGCGTCGCCGCACCACTTACGCACCACAGGGGTTTGAAACCGGCTCGGTGTATCGCGATCGCGATACGAGAGGGTTCGCCATGACCACCGCTGCACAACTTCCTTTGGTCCAGCCACCAGCCCGGCGCCCGTGAGGTGACCACGTGGGTCGACATCGGCACACCAGACGTCCACCGGACTTCACCGGACCGCGGCGTGAAGCCAAGGGCAATTTACGTCGAGGCGTACGGGCTGCAGAATCCCGACGGAAGCTTCGACGAGCTCGCGGTGCGGGCGGACATCGACGTGTGGCAGCACAGCTTCCGTCAGCACTGGGACAACGCCCTCAGCCCGCTCGAGGCACGCCGTTTGGCTGACGAGCTGGACGCGGCGGTCGCTGAGGTTTCAGCGTTGGCGTCCGCGCTGCGGGCGGCTGCTACCGAGGTCGACGGGTGGGCGGCACAATGACCACCACAGCGTCTGTCATCAACCCATGCCCGTATGGCTATCCGTTGCCCACGGGTATCCCCCCGCACTTACCCCCGGGGCCGACACTGCGCCCGAGGGAACATCATCAGGCACTACGGTGCCGCACCCGGAGAACGTAGAGCTGGGCGGCCGGGAGGGCGTCTTCCACGTCATGGTGACGGTGTGGCGAGGCGCCGTAATTGGCCAACTCGTTCGGTGGGTGTGGGATGACGGCGAGGTGGGTTACGAGGCCCGCTTCGACGGACTCGATGCGTCGGGCGGGTTGTCTAACGCTGCGGCGGCCACGATCGGTTCTTGCGCCGCTCTGGCGTATGTCGCCCACGAGATCCGCTACGAGTGGGAGATCATCGCGGGCGTCTACCCGGCTCAGGGCACTCTTTGGCCTGCGCCGACAATTGTTCGGCGAGCTGCCGATGATGCAGTTCAGTAGCCAGGGAATCGAGTGATTCCGTCACTAGAATTTTTCCTGCCGAGCACAAGCTCGGCGTGTCAGACACATACCAGTTCCACCGCTTCTCGGACAGGCCCCGGATCTGAGGGGATGGGCTGCGAAGAGGCGCTGAGTCATGCCGTACCGCTGAGTAGCACGTGTGAACGGGACGAGTGCCCACCAAGGGCACTGTGGCTAGCCGAGGGTGATCACCGATACCGTGTTGTCGGCGTTGTTGGCGACGTAGAGGTGTCGGCCATCAGGGCTGACCGCGACCCCGTCCGACGAGGTGCCAACAGGGATCGGGGCGCCGATAACCGTGTTGGTGGCGGTGTCGATCACCGACACGCTGTCTGGGCTGGATATCGATAGGTTGACGACGTAGGCAAGGCTGCTGTCGGGGCTGACCGCCACCGCAACCGGACCGCTGGCCACACCGACGGGGATGGTCGCGGTGACCGCGTTGGTGGCGGTGTCGACCACCGAAACGGTCCTGTCGGCCTGGTTGGTGACGTAGAGGTGTTTGCCGTCGGGGCTGACCGCCACCGCGTCCGGATTGGCGCCGACGGCAAAAGCGGTGGTGACGGTGTTGGTGGTGGTGTCGATCACCGACACCATGTCGTGTCCGGCGTTGGTGACGTAAAGGTGTTTGCCGTCCGGGTTGATCGCGACCGCTTCATACCGCGTGTCGACTGGGATGGGGATCTTAGAGGTGACGGTGTTTGTGGCGGTATCGATCACCAACACCGTGCTGACCGCGTTGGTGACGTAGAGGTGTTTGCCGTCCGGGCTGACCGCCACCCCGTGTGGACCAAAGCTGGTCCCGACGGGGATGGTGGTGCTGACGGTGTTCGTGGTGGTGTCGATCACCGGCACCGTTTGGCCTCCGATGGCGGTGTAGACGTGTTTGCCATCGGGGTTGATCGCCACGTCGGTAGGTAAGCCGCCTACGCCGACGGTGGTGGTGACGGTGTTGGTGGTGGTGTCGATTACTGACACGGTGCCATCGCCGGCGTTGCTGACATAAACGTGTTTGCCGTCGGGGCTCACCGCCACTGCGGTCGGATTGTGGCCGACAACGATGGGGGTGCCAACGGACCCTTGGGCCGGGCTGATCGGGACGATGACCATTTCGGGGGTCAGGCCGCCGTGGGCGTCGTTGGCGGCGACCGTGAACGAGTCCTGCAGCTGGGCGGCGGTCGCGCCGGCCAGTCCGGCGCTCACGCGGGCGGCCTGGGTGGGGGTGTAGGTGAAGTTTCCGGTGGCGGTGTCCACCGTCACCTGCCCGTGGGTAGGGGTGGCGGTGACGGCGTAGGTCAGCGGGTCACCGTTGGGGTCAATCAACCCCAGGGTGCCCATCACCGCACCAGTTGTGGCGTTGGGCGCGCCGACGGTGGGGGTGCCCGCGACGGGGGGGTCGTTGGTGGGGCTGATCGGGACGGTCACGGAGACGCCGTTGGTGGCGGGACCGTCCTGGACGGTACCGGCGAACGAGTCGGTAGTGGCGCTGGCCGGGGCACCATCGGCGGAGGCGTTGTGCCGGGCAGCGGCGGTCGGGATGTAGGTGTAAGTCCCAGCGCCGTCCACCGTGACCGCCCCGTGGGTGGGGCTGGTCGCGGTGAAGGTGAGGTCCCCAGCGGGGTCGGTGGCGAACCCCAACGACCCCGACACTGCCCCACTCTCCGGGTTCGGTGCCCCGACAGTTGGGGTACCTGCCGCCGGTGCCGGGTCGGCCGGCGGGCCGCCTGAGGCGCCCGGGTCAGGATCGATGAACCCACTCAGACCCAGCAGAAGCGGTGCGGCAGGGGGAAATACCGCTGCGCCGACATCGAGGCCGGCAGCGCCGACATCGAATGCCCCTTCCACCGCAACCAATGCCCCGCCGAACACCCCAGAAAGATTGAACGTGAACACGCCGGCCAGGACCCCTAACCCTCCGCCTAGAACGTCGAATCCTCCGCCCACCACCTCCGAGACCGCCAATCCAAGCAGTGGTAGGACCGCCGGTATGGCGACCACGCTGGTGGTGTGGATCGACGGGGTCGCCGCTGGGACTTGCTTTTGGAAGATGGTTTCGGTGGGCCGGTAGGCGGCCGACAGCAGCTGAGCCAGCGGGATCGGGGTGATCGGGGCGGCGGGATTCCCCCCTGGGACGGTGGGGCTAAAACCCACCAACCCCAACACATTCGACACCACGGCGGCAAGGGGGTTGACCGGTGCGACGGTCACACTCGGTGCGTGCGGCGCCGCGGGCGTGATCACGGCGGCGGTAGAACGCAGGTCAGTGGGCGTGGGCGTGGAGCTGGTGGGGCTGACCAGTGCCGCGGTCCGCAGCCCCGCGCTCTGACTGGCCGACCCGGTGCTACCCGTGGCAGAGACCGTGCCGCCGGACGCAGTCGTAGAACCAGCGCTACCCGTGCCGGAACCGATGTTGACCATAAGACCGGTGCCGGTGCTCGAAGCGGTAGTGCCCGTGGAGCCGGTGCTGCCCATGCCGGATGCGGTGGTGTTCGTTGTGCCGCTGGTGCCGGCGCTGGATGCGGTGGTAACGCTGCCAGCTCCGGTTCCGGTGGTGTTGCTGCCGGAGGAACTCACGGTGGAGCTGGGGGGGTTAGTGTTGCCCGTGCCGGTCGAACCCGACCCGGTGGCGGCCGAACCCGTGCTGGTACCGGAGCCGGTGGCGCCGGCGCTGCCCGTGAAACCGGTGCTGCTCGCGGAACCGGTGCGGGGACCGGCGGAACTCGTGGTGCCGGCGCCGGGAGTGCTCGTACCCGTGGAGCCGGTGGTGCCGCTGCCAGCTCCGGTTCCGGTGGTGTTGCCGCCGGAGGAACTCACGGTGGAGCTGGGGGGGTTAGTGTTGCCCGTGCCGGTCGAACCCGACCCGGTGGCGGCCGAACCCGTGCTGGTACCGGAGCCGGTGGCGCCGGCGCTGGTCGAGGGCTCCGAACCCGCGGAACCCCTGGATGCGTCGGTGCTGGCGTGGGCGAACCCCGATCCGGTGAGCAGGGCTGCGCCCAGACCGACGGTGACGGCGCCAGTTCCCAGCCACCCGGAGACCTGCAGGTGAGGTGCACGGGTGCGGTGGCGGCCTTGGGCGATCCTGTTCGCCCTGGCCTTGGCCCGGTTCGCTGTCCGATGTGCACTGGCCATCACGGCCCCCCTCGTCATTTCACTGAGTCCGGCACGCAGTCGTAAAACTTGCCGTCGCGTCAGTATGCGCGCGCAACGTCCTGGTGCAACTCGTTCAGGGGGATGTTCATGTATTTGCCCTTGACCGGGTCACTTGATCTTGTATCCGACAAGACGAGACCCCCGGGTTGCACACTTCCACCGAGCCAGCAGGCCCTCCTGACGGACTGGGACGGGGGTCTCGACGGTCACATACGGCATACGACGAGAGGCCGGTGCCGCACAACGTTGAGCAACAGCGGCCGTTCGGCGGGATCAGGAAGACTCCGTGTGCTCGCCAGCAGAGTCGGGCTTCTTACGTCCGATGGTTCCTGCAAGGGCGGGATGTTGTCGAGGGGGTGAGAGCCAGAGGCAAGTATTTTGCGGCTGGGTAATGAGACCCTCGGGTGTCCTCTATTGAGACACCCCTTCGGCGGCTGTCGACTGCCTGGTCGGTACCAAGGGTGGTCTCTTGTGGACTCGCGACGATCCGTGCGGGTGTTCGGGCTAGGGAGTCCGGCCCCCGAAGCCAAGCTAGCTTGGTGTCGCCAAGCCTCGTCCTGGCCAACCTCCACGTTTAGGCCGGACCGTTCGGCGTGTTCAGCGTCGACGATGGCGTAGCGGTTGCCGTGCTCTGAATGTGCTGGATTCAAGGAGCCGCTGTGCGTCTAGCCCTGAAGTGCCTCAGCGGCCAGGGTGAAGTCATTACGAAGTTTGTCTTCCCGTGCTGCACGCTCAAGGGGGTCGGGAGTACGAAGGGCCTGTCGGCTGGTGTGGTAGGTCTCGATTAACAGGACCCTGTGGGCCGCCGACGGGTAGTGGCGGGAAAACAACTTCCAGGCACGCTGCGCGTCACCTCCATGCGCCATGACGACCTGAAGTTGCGGTGGTGATCGATTACCTGCTTCAGTGGTCCAAGCCCGCGCTTGATTTCTCGAGTGTCGGCTTGCGATTGACATACCACGGGTAGCAATTCCAGGCCATGAGGTCCCGCACGCTGATTCCGGCGTTCGCGAGGAAGTTGAAGTAGCGGTCAGCCGAGGGATCGTCGTTCTCGATGCACAGCATTCCGCTACCTATGCCCCGCTGCGTCTTTGGTCCAGGATCATGGAAGAGTGCGAGCAGTCTCGCCTTCACACCGTCGTACTGAAGTGCGACGTAGGGAACCCATTCGATGGCCGTGGAGATCTCGTCGACCAGCCGATTGAATGACTCGATGTGCGGAAGGCGAATTCCATCCAACTGCGCCGGTTGAAAGGACTTGCTTCTCATCTGTCTCGCCATGAGGCAACCCCTCTGTGTGAACGCCTGGTCGGAACACCACGTACCCAGAACTCCGAGCATTCGAGAATGTTCAACACCCGCGTTGGTCCGTCGTCTCGTCGAAATGACGCACAGACCTCTCATCGGTCACCTCATCGGTCACTGGCCCCTCTTGGCGTTTCCGAGGACGAATTTCGAGACCCTCAGATGCCCTCTTATGCGAGACAGCTATTTCATTGAAAACGGCAGCCCCAGTCAACTGGTCGTCCGCGTACTCGGACACGCCCACTGCGGTGCGCGTCTACGCGTACTCGGAGGGCCGCCCGGGAAGAAGGGGTACGCCGCCGCCCATCTTCAAATCTGCTGATCCAAGCCGGCCTGGAATACCGCCTCCGGCCGTAGTCGACCCACGAATGTTCAGACCGGCGGAGTCGGGACGGCGGGATCTACCGTCAGCTGTCGGGCGTGCCGTTCGGTGACGGCGCGGCGGTGAGAGCGGGACGGGCGATGCCGCTACGGACGTCACCCGGGAAGTGATCCATCCGGGTGAGGTCCCGACGTGCGGTAGACCGCAGCTGCCAGGGCACGCTGGTCACCATGACGCCCGGCTCGAACAGCAGACGGCCCTTCAGTCGCAGCGAGCTCTGGTTGTGCAGCAGGTTCTCCCACCAGTGGCCGACGACGTACTCCGGGATGTAGACGTTGACGACGTCGCGGGGACCGCTGCGCAGCATCTGTTTGATGTAGGTGACGACCGGCCGGGTAATCTCCCGGTAGGGGGATTCGAGGACTTTCAGCGGCACGTCGACGTCCAATGCCTCCCACTCGGCGAGCAGGGCGCGGGTATCGGCGTCGTCGATGTTGATGGTCAGCGCCGTCAAGCTGTCGGGTTTGGTCGCTCGGGCGAAGAGCAGCGCCCGCTGAGTTGCCTTGTGCCAGCTGGATATCAGCACGATGGCATGCACGCGGCTGGGCAAGGCTGCGTCGTCGTCGGGTTCGACGCGCAATTCGGCCCTAGCCGCCGCGTAGTGCCGATGGACCCCGGCCATCAGCAGGCAGAGCACGGGGATGGCGATCACCACCAGATACGCGCCGTGGGTGAACTTGGTGACCATCACCACGATCAGCACCACACCGGTCAGGACTGCGCCGAACGCGTTGATGGCCCGGCCGCGTTGCATGGTGCGCCGCTTCGCCGGTGAGGATGCGGAGGCGAGCTCGCCGTTCCAATGTCGCACCATGCCGACCTGACACAGGGTGAACGAGGAGAACACGCCGACGATGTAGAGCTGAATCAGCCGTGTGGTGGAACCGTCGAACGCAATAATCAAGCCCCCGGCGATCACGGCGAGCAGGATGACGCCATTGGAGTACGCAAGCCGGTCACCGCGAGTGTGAAGTTGGCGGGGCAAATAACGATCTTGCGCGAGAATCGAACTGAGCAAGGGGAATCCGTTGTAGGCGGTATTGGCGGCCAGGATCAGGATCAGTGCGGTGGCGGCCTGCAGGTAGAAGAACATGAAGCTGTCGTTGCCGAATACCGCCGCCGAGGCTTGCGCGATGACTGTGCGCTGCGGGTCGCGCGTGCAGTCCCCGTGAAAACCGATCAGGTCACAAGTGTCTTCGACCACTCGGATGTGGGTGATCATCGCCAACGCGGTCACCCCGACGAACATCGCGATCGCCAGGGCACCCATCGCACTCATCGTCCGAGCAGCGTTCAGTGACTTCGGCTTTCGGAAGGCAGGTACTCCGTTGGAGATGGCTTCCACACCGGTCAGAGCGGTACACCCCGAGGAGAAGGCCCGCAGCAACAGGAATGCCAACGCCAGCGCGCTGAGTCCGACGTTCTCGGCGCGGATGCCGTAGTGCGCGCTCTCGGCCAGAGGAACGTCGCCCAGGGCGGCCCTGGTCAGACCCAGGACGACCATCAGCATCACCCCGACGACGAACGCATAGGTCGGTACGGCGAACGCCCGACCGGATTCCCGCACACCGCGCAGATTCATCGCCGTCAGCAGCACCACGAACGCGACGTTCACCGCCACGCGGTGCGGATTGAGTTCCGGGATCGCCGAGATGATGTTGTCGACACCTGCGGCCACTGACACGGCTACCGTCATCACGTAATCCACCAGCAGAGCCGCAGCCACCACCAGTCCGGCCCGGGGGCCAACGTTGCGTGCCACCACCTCGTAGGACCCGCCACCACTGGGGTAGGCCCGCACCACCTGACGGTAGGACAGCACCACCACGGCGAGCAGGACCACCACGGCCGCCGCGACCCACGGCGCCAAGTGGAGGTAGGCGACCCCGCCCAGGGTGACGATCAGCAGGATTTCCTGAGTCGCGTAGGCG
Source organism: uncultured Actinomycetota bacterium (assembly GCA_963846985.1). Taxonomy (GTDB): domain Bacteria; phylum Actinomycetota; class Actinomycetes; order Mycobacteriales; family Mycobacteriaceae; genus Mycobacterium. The sequence goes on along the minus strand of CAWJYC010000016.1, from coordinate 8,734 downwards.
ACCGATGACAACGGGTCGCTGGCGAAGACCGGCAGCGCAATCCACTTCGGTAGCAGCGTATGACCCACCGCATCACTGCGGAACGGGCGCCCCACGACCACCCGCTTCAGCAGCGACGTCATTGTGGACACAACCGGCAAGCCTAGTGACGCTTCGAACAATCAGCGCTGGTCACGGGCGTATAGATACCGTAAAAATTTGAATCATCGACCTACCCGCACTCGATCATCGAAGTCATTACCCGCACGGCCATCCCCTCCCCCGTGGCGTTCCTGAAGGAGGCCTTTGGCGTCAGGTCGTGATGCCCGGTGGCTCCCTGGACGACGATGCCGGTGTCCGGCTCGATGACCTGCCACCGCCATGACTGCAAGCGCCGCGTCGATTACGCGTCGCCGCTAAGAACACGTCCAGACGTGTCGAGGACCATTGCGGTGAACGACGCCAGATTGCCGCCACCTGGTGACTCTTAATCTGATCGGAGGTCTTGTCTCACACCGCGTTCTCAGATCCTTGGTGTCGGTGGCGGTGAGACAGTGGTTGGTATGACCGCGATCCTCGGCTACGCACGGGTCAGCACCCATCGGCCAGAACCTCGATGCGCAACGCACCGCAATTCATGCTGCCGGGGTCGACCCCGAGCCCGCCAAGTTCGACATGGATCGGGAAAACCTGCTGGAGCACATCGCATTCGGGCGAGGTGTTCACTCGTGCCCGGGGGGGCCACTCGCCCGCGCGGAGGGAGCCGTCACCGTCGATCGCCTCCTCACCCGTACGAGCACACTGACGGTGTCCGAGGAGCATCACGGCCCCATTGAGAATCGGCGCTACCAGCACGATCCGACGTACATCATCCGTGGTCTGAGCGAGCTACACCTCGAATTCACGCCAGCATGACCGCAGACAGGCAACTCGTGGTCAGGATCGACCAGCATCGTTGCGAGGGACACGGGCTGTGCCTGCAAATGGCGCCAGACGTCTTCGAGCTCACCGATGACGAAATCGGTTACTGTCCAAAGCCTCCCGAGCTTGACCAGCTCCAAGCCATCAAGGCGGCGGCTGCCGCCTGTCCGCGGCAGGCCATCTCCATTCTCGACCGCACTCACCCTTCAGAAGAGGACCGATGATGACAACCGCTGTCACCCCCATCTCGGAAGCGATCGGCGTGCAGGTGCAGGGCGTGTCCGGGCATGACTTCCGTAGCGCGCAGGCTGCTGAGGAATGTCGCCGGCTTCTTGCCGAACACGGCGTCGTCATCTACCGGCAGGCCGATATTAGCGACGAAGATCTCGTGAAGTTCAGCAGAGCCTTGGGCAATGTCGTCATCACTGGAATCGGCGCACATCCCGATTATCCCGAGATCTCCCCGGTGAGTCTGGACCCCGCCAAGAGCTCGTTGGCCGGCCTGCGACGCAGCACGATCTTCTGGCACACCGACGGCGTAATGGATGTCGTCCCCCAGAAGGCAACCTTGCTGACCGCTCGTCAGGTGGCCGACGACGGTGGCGACACCGAGTTCGCCAACCCCTACACGGCCTACGCAGCTCTTCCCGAAGAGCGCAAGGCGGAGCTGGCCAAGTACCGGGTAGTGCACAGTGTGGCCGCATCGCAGCTGTTGTTCAATCCCGGTGCCAGCGAGAAAGATCGGGAGGCTTGGAATCGCGCGCCATCGCGTGAACATCCGCTGGTGTGGCGCCGCCGCGACGGTCGCAACTCGCTGCTGATCGGGGCGACGGCCGGCGAGATCGTGGGCATGTCACCCGAAAACGGTCCGGCCAGCGCCGACGACCTGACGCAGGAGACCTTCCTGCGGGCGATCAAGTCGCTGCCGCGCTTCAGTGGCCGTTCGACGGCGAAGACCTGGTTGATGTCCATCGCCCGTCGGGTCGTCGTGGATCAGATCCGGTACAACACCAGCCGACCCCGACCGGCGTACGTCCTGGACTTGGACGACGTGCTCGGCGCCCGCCGTGGCGGCGACCGGATCGAAGCGATGGTCGAGATCCGGATGCTGCTCGACGGACTGGACGCCGACCGCCGCGAGGCGCTGGTCCTGACCCAAGTTCTCGGGCTGACCTACGCCGAGGCCGCCGAGGTCAGCGGGTGTCCCATCGGCACCATCCGCTCCCGAGTGGCGCGGGCGCGCGACGACCTGTTGCGGGCTGCGAACGAGGAAAAAGCACGGGATAGCTCGCCGATGTGGCCGGGCCGGATCCGGGGCCGGGGTTAGCGCACGGTGATGGTGGCGATGACGACGTTGAGGTGATGGAGCTCGACGTCGACGCGGCCGGGGACATCGACGGTGAAGTCGAAGATCTGATTCGGTGCCGCCGTGATCTCGAATTCGTGGTCCGGGGTGGAGTGAACGTGAAGCTCGTCCTCGGTGTCACTGCTGACACGGAAGCTGATCGGCTCCTTCACCGTGGCGTCGTACGACGCATTCCTCGGCGTCACCTTCCCGCCCGAGATCGTCACGTCCACCACCAGGCCTGTCGGGGACGCCTGCGACGAGGACCCGGGTACCGATGAGACGGCAGTCGACGAGGATGTTGCGGCTGACGACGACGTGCCCGTGCCTTCGGTCGCCGAGGACCCGCACGCGCTGACGCCACCAACCACGACCAGCAACCCCCACACTGCGGCCAATCGGCTCATCTCCCCCACTTCTTTCCACCTCTGAAGATCCTGTGCATCGACAGTATTGAGGCGTAACCCTACGGCGTCGGCGGCACAGCCATCACGAGCAGCTCCATCCCGTAGAACATGTAGCCCATCGACAGCGCCATGATCGCCATCACCGTGCGGCCCTTGCCATCAGACACGACGAGGTGACCGCTGGTGTGGCAGTCCGCAGCGGAGGACACCTCAGCATCCGGTAACGGTGGTGTCGCTGAACCCGGCGTCGCGGGCTGCCGGTCCGGGACTCGTTGTGTTGCAGTTCTTTTGACCACCAGTTCATGCGGGAACCATGGGAGGTTCTCCCGTTGGCGGACGTCGTCCGGCAAGAGGTTCGCAGCCCAGCCGAATGTCTCGATGGCGAACCACGACACCTGAACGAAGACGAGGATCGCGTTCCAGCCCATCATGGGGATCGACATCACGGCCCAGCTCGCGGACTGGAAGGCGGCATCACGGGTTTGCAGTTGAACCCGATATAGACGAAGGCGATCGACGCGGCCTCGGTGCTGTCTTAAATCGTTTCGGGAGATGCCCGCGGTCGGGACTGGCCGGCAGAGGCGGTGCGGCCACCGCACGGGGGGCCGCGATCGATACTGGCCGAACGGGAGGCGCTGGATCCGGGCAGTGTGGCCGCTGCGACGCCGGCGATCGTCCCGGAGACGGTGGTCGATCACGGAAAGATCTACGTCGGGGAGCAACTCCCGCGGGGAGACGGCTACTTTTCGCGGCCCTCGAGGTTGCCGAACGGCGGTGAGCGGCGCGGCGGCGCTTGCCCGTGCACGCCCTCGGCGTAAGCGGTCTCGGCGTGTTGAGTGAAGTCGACGCCTGCCGTCTCGTCCTCGCCGCTCAACCGGAAGCCGATGACGCGGTCGATGAGCTTTGCAAGGATGAATGACACGACGAACGCGTAGATGGCGACCACGATCGCGGCGAGAACCTGCTTGCCCAGCTGCGCGAACCCGCCGCCGAAGAAGAGGCCCTGCGGCCCGGCCGTCATCGCCTCGGTGGCCAGCAGTCCGATAAGAAGGACCCCGACGACGCCCCCGACGAAGTGCACCCCGACGACGTCAAGGGAGTCGTCGTAGCCGAACCGGAACTTCAACCCGATCGCAAACGAGCACACGATTCCCGCCGCCAGCCCGACGATGACGGCACCGAGGGTGTTCACGGTTCCGCAGGACGGCGTGATCGCGACCAGACCAGCGACCACACCCGAAGCAGCACCGAACGTCGTCGGCTTGCCGTCGCGCACACGCTCCACGGTGAGCCAGCCGAGCATGCCGAGGCAGCCGGCGACGAGCGTGTTCAGGAAGATCGCTGCCGCCGTGCCGTTGGCAGCAAGAGCCGAGCCCGCATTGAAGCCGAACCAGCCGAACCAGAGGAGTCCGACACCGAGCAGGACGAACGGCAGGTTGTGTGGACGCATGGCGTCCTTCTTGAACCCGATTCGCGGGCCGAGCACCAACGCAAGTGCGAGCGCCGATGCACCCGACACGATTTCCACGACCAGCCCGCCCGCGTAATCGAGCACGCCGAGCTTGAACAGCCAGCCGCGGGGCGCCCACACCCAGTGCGCGACAACGGCATACACCACCACAGCCCAGATTGGAACGAACAGCATCCACGCGGAGAACTTCGCGCGGTCGGCGATCGCGCCACTGATCAATGCGGCGGTGATGATCGCGAAGGTCAGCTGGAACGTCGCGAACAGTAGTTCTGGGACCGAACCGTGCACGGTGTTGGGATCGATGCCAGCCATGCCGAAGTGCGACATGTCGCCGATCAGGCCGTCTCCGCTATCGGCGGAGAAGGCGAGGGTGTAACCGAAAAGCAGCCACGACACCGTCACCAGCGGTATCGAGATGAAGCTCATCATGATCATGTTGAGCACGCCGCTGCTGCGGACCATCCCGCCGTAGAAGATGGCCAGGCCTGGCGTCATCAACAGGACGAGTGCGGTACTGGCCAGCAGCCACGCGGTGGCGGCAGGATCGATCGTTGGCATTCCGGCTCCTTCGACGGTTCCGACTATTGTCCGCTACTCATCCACAGCAAACGGACGGGGTAGGACTCGAATGAACGCGAATCACGCCCCTCCCGCCAGCTGACCCTGCGGGGAGATGGCACACCGAATCGCAGAACTCTGGCGCGTCACACGGTCCCGCGACATCGTTCTCGTCCAGCAGTTCAAGCGAAACTCCTGGCGCGCGCCGGGACATCGGAGTCACCACGGGTTACAAGGCGGTCTAGCCCGACGAGGCCCACCTGGCCTTCATCGCCCGCCGCCGTAAACCTTGGCCCACCGAGGAGTATCGCCAGCCCAACGACGATCGCCCAAATCCTCATCGGCAAGTTGCGCAACCCAACGAGCGATCGGTTCCGCATCCTGCTGCTGCTGCCAGCGAAGCCGGACAACGGTGCCGACACCACCCGCGGTCAGCTCGGCTGCCTCGTCGAGGCCGACAACGGAGCGGGTCCACTGCTTGCGGTGACGATTCACAGCCACGGTGAGAGCGCCACCGAGGCGCTCTACGTGCACGCGAAGGTCGCGATCGTCGATGACCGCTGGCCCACGGTGGGTTCAGCGAACACGGCAACCCCTCCAAGTCGGGCCCGTCGCATCAAACCGCACCGTGTCACCGGTGGACTGGTAGAGCGAAGACTTCCCAGGAAATCCTTCTTGGCTGCAGGGGGAAGGGTCGGGTACGCCTGCGCGGGAGGCGAGACGGTCAGCGATCCGAGAGCGCTCAAAGCGGTCACTGCGGCGAACAGCTTCGATCTGTTCACCACGCGACTCCTTTCTGGCTCACGGTGTGCGATGACTTGTTTAGCGTGATGCGGGGTTTCCTCGACCCGTTAAGTTATCGAGACGTTCACCTGTTGGGACTTTTGTAGAAACTGGGCCGAGGGGTCGGAAGAGTTGATGTTTACGACCAGTTGGCCTGCGCCCGGTGCCGATCCTTGCCCCTGCACCGCGATGTTCGCTGTCGCCTTCGAGCCAAATTGTCCGACGGTGCAATGCACCGATGACGTGCCGCCAGCGTAGTTGTTGACCGTGCAGTCGAAGCCGCCGGAGGGCACCGGCTGACCGGTCTGGCGCAAGTTGCCGTTGAAGCTGATGAACAGCTCGACCGGCGCACTGAGATCCCCCGGGTTGCTTACGGTCACCGTGTAACCGCTAGTCATTCCGGCTTTCAGCGTGGTGGGGCCCGTGGCGTTGACACCCAACCGGGCGACGGCAGCAGCAGCAGGAGGAGCCGGCGGGGCTGCCGGAGCCGGTGGAGCCGCTGGGCCCGCCGCCGATGCCGCAGGTGCGCTGCACACGAGCGGAACTAGCGAGTCCCAGTGCGCGGAGGCACCTGGTGCGTCACCGAAAGGGACGTTGTGTTGACTGGTGTCACCGTGAGCGAAGCCGTCGGCGCTCACATAGCCCGTATAGTCCCCTTGCGAGGGCGCGGTAGTTCCGGGTGCGTTCGCGTTCCACACTATGGTGAAGTCGACTTTGTCGCCCTGGATTCCGCCATTGATCGTCCCCAAACCGTTAAAGTCGCCCCTAGCGCTAGCATTCCCCGAGGCAGCCGGTCCGATCGAGCTGAAGACCACCGTCTCGCCGTTGGATTGCTTGAGTGAAAAATTTCCATTAAAGGCGTACTGGCTACAGGCGCTGGGGGCGAGTGGGAGCGTCGGGCTCGCCTGCGCGGGCGTTGAGGCGATTAGCAGCCCCGTGGCGATTATCGCCGTTGCGGCAGCGAATATCCGCCATTTGTGGACCATGGTTGTTTGAGACATCGGACTACCTCGATTGCTGAGCATGTTGAAGGCCCGTGTCAAACGAAATTGAGGGCGCGGACCAAACCCATCACGGCTCCAGTACACGCCCCATTTTGTGCCTAAGCACGCTATTGACGAAAATCAGTAACGTGACGCAGGCCGGTCAACCCGCCCGAGGCGGCTGCGGCGGCGCGGTGTGCCGATCGTGATGTTGAATTGACCACGCAAACCTGGTAGGCCGAACGTCAACACCGAGACAGGGCAGCTCCGACTTTGGCGAGACGCGCGCCGATCCTCGCCCCCCAAACCCGTGTTACAGCGTGTTCCGAATCATCTAGGGTCAACCCGAACACCAATGCCTAAGGGAGCAGCCACCTCTGCGCGACTGTCCGCTTGATCAGCCTGGCAGGCGATCATTTACCTCTTCGCTACGCGACGGACGATGTAGTCGTCGGCAGCGAAATAAGCACCGTCCGCGATGCCACCATCCGCCGTCGTGTTTGATGGCACATCTGAAACGAATTGCCAGTACGGCATGTACTGCGTGTCAGCAGACGCCTTCATGGTAATTCGAGTTTTACTTGCCACGTTGAACCAGCGTGAACGAGGCTCATCGAATATGTAATCGCCGACTTCGATTTTGATGATTGGGCACTTTTCGCGCTTCGCTTCAGAAACTTGGTCGAGAACACTTTTTTTCACCGTCACGATTTGAGTGTCCCACGCTTGCTGGCCTGAAACCGGGCTGTTGATGATTCTGCGTTGCCCTGGCGGCCAGGGTCGACCGGCTCAGCACCCCTTGCTCTCGTTCGGCGAGGAGGTCATACAGGGTGGGCCTTTGCAGGCAGCTGCGCCTCGGCGGCTGCGTCCGGGGCAGCGCGAACGTGCATGTCCATCACGAGGCTGCCCTGCGGGGGCCGATCCACCTGGTGCGATGGCCACCTACGGTCCCTACGCCGGTACGAAGTTCGCGCTCGAAGCCGTCAACGACGCCCTTCGGCGGGAACTGGCGCCGTCCGGGATCCAGGTGGTCGTCGTCGAACCGGGCGCCGTACGAACGGAAATGCTGGGCCGGGCGATCGCCACCGCCCGCGACGTGGTGGCGGAGATGACACCCGAGCAGAGCCAGCGCTACAGCGGTCTGCTGCACGCCATGAACGCCCAAGCCGAGTCGTCCACCCAGTCAGGCCTGCCCGGAGCGGCCGCGGCCACGGTGGTCGCGGAAGCAGTGACCGCGCGCACGCCCCGCACCCGCTACACCGTCGGCCGCGACGCCGCGATGATCACCCGCATGGTCCGCGTCGTGTCCGACCGAACACTCGACCGCGTCCTGGCCTCGGCTCTGCGGCGCCACTACCCCACCGGGTGTGACGTTGCCGCCCAGGATGGCGTAGACATCGGGAGGCAGTTGTAGGGAGGACTCGTCGCGGGGCTACGGCCGACATGAATCTCGCTTACTCCTACGCATTAAGCGTGTGATTCTGCTGAAGCCGTCGCGTAGTGTCCTGACCGGGGTGTAGAGGTAGATGAGTTCCCGTTGGGGTCGCGGATTACGATCGACACCTTGCGCCAGAACATCATTGTGGCAACGTGCACCACGTCGAGGTTTTCGCAATGGGTTGCCTGCAGCCGGCTCAACAGTGCCCCGGCGTCGTCGACACTTGCCTGGAGGTGGGCCAATCTGGCCTATTTCAACTGGTAGAGCTGTCTCTCGCGCCCAGTAGTCGTTCGACGTATTTCGCGACAATCAGCGACCCTGCGCTGTACGCGTGCTGCAAAGACGCTGACCAGCGCCAAGCGTTGTAGTGCGAAATATGTTCGATCCGGTTACTCACTCAGAAACCATCTGAGTGAGAGGAACACCACTATGCCCACCACCCACGACGTCGCTACCCCAGCGGGGTGCGACGCTGACATTTGGGAGAACGGCGAAACGCGGCCTTATCGTGTCGTCTTCGGCGTGTCCCGCGGGCTCGCCGGTCGGGATGACGTCCTCGTCGCCACGACGGGGGTCCAGTTCGAGGACGGGTCGCTCGACGACGGCTCGGAGGTCGAACCGCCACACGTCTTCGTCGAGACGAATCATGACCGGGGACTGACCAGTGCGCAGGCGCGTCAACTCGCGGATCATCTTCGATCGACGCTGCCGACGAGATCGACGGGTGGGCGCGCGTAGGAAACCGATTGGCCTAGCGGCGCGTCCTCTGTCTTGAGTGTTCGGCCCCGTGCAACTCTCCCGTGCGGGGCCGAACCCGTTTCGGTTTGTCGCCGCCGAGTGCGCCGGGCG
>CAWJYC010000015.1:0-41562 GCA_963846985.1 uncultured Actinomycetota bacterium | reverse complement strand
TCAACGACTAGTTGTCGGTCGGGCCGGGTAACCGCCTTAAGAGGGCGGTACGCAGTCGACTGCGTGCTCTGCTTTAGCCCTTGGCGGTTCAAACTCGAGAGCCACCAAGGGCGTCCTCCCCGGGCTACTGGCGCGAAGTTCCGCAGTAGCCTTGCAGCACTCATTGGCGGCGGCGCACAGCTGTACCGCACGGGTCCGCGCCCGTATGGCTCGTTGCATCTCAGCGTCGAATTGACGACGATTTGGCACTGGCTTGGCTCCGCGATGATGTTCGTTCGGAGGTTTCAGCGGCGTCGCGATCATTCTGAGCACCTTCTTCATCAGCACCGGCGGCGGCGCGATGCCTCTCAGCAGCCACCCGATGCTCGACGACATCCCCCGCACCTCGAACGGCAGCGGCGTCATGGGTATCGGCAGCGCGAAGGTGCGCGTCTGCTGCTCTGTCGTGCGCGCGCGCAGCTGAGTGGTGCGCCCGTTCTGCACGATGGCCCGCTTCATCCGCACGGTAACGTGCCGCGCCGAGGTCGAACACGGTCGGTGTGTTGCCCGCCGCCAGCTCGTCGCGCTGGTGCCCCAGTTCTTCGGCGCGGGCCGCGGCATCGTCAGCCGCATCGCGTGCATTCATGACTGACATGGTCCTCCGGCCAGAGCACCCACAAGCACGATCGGACAAACTCAATCGTCAAGGTGTGGGTCCGCACCGATACAGTCCCCGCCCATGACCACGTCAGCCAACAACGCGGCGCGTCGCAACGGCGGCAGCCACTGCCCGACAACAGACGGGCGACGTCGTTCGCGTTGACCGAGCGCAAGATGGCGTAGCGTCAATAACTATGCCAGGCAACGACATTGGCGCACCGGCGCGTATCGGATGAATCTGTTGCCTAGCTTGATCTTTCGGCACCGTCCCCCAGAAAACCATTGATGCGCCGGACGACAAGCCGCACAGAAAGACGCCGTAGTGCGGTTGCGAACGTGGCTGCGTCAGGAAAGCCAGTCGGCCAGGGCGGCAACGCGACTGGGCCGAGTGGTGAGGCAAGGGCCTGTGGAGCCGTGCACGGTGGTTCGAAGTCCGCCTCCGGCCTCCGAGAGGAATCGCACGCGAGTAGCTCCGCGAGGAGGCGGTTTTCCGACACAGAAGAAATCCGCCCGTCGATAGCGTTATCGCGCAGGATTATCGATCTCATCACTTTGCTTCAAGCGCCCATCGCAGCATCGCAGACGAGCCACTTAATCGACGGTGGCGTCAGACTTCCGCGTCGATGTTCGAAAGCCCAAACACTGACGCGCCGTCGTGTTCGCTTGTTGGTAGCCGCCGCGGTTGGGGTTCGACTACCACGTTCGCCACTGGGGAGTGGCGTCGTCGCAGGCAACGTCGTGTCCATTGGCGGGGCACGTGGGCGAATCGTGTCGCGACGAAGCCTCAGCCGTGCCGGCGCGATCACGGCGTGTTTGCCGCATATGTGACAAGTATGACTTCTAGGTGGTCACGTCGGCCGCGAGCGGCTAACCGAGGTGTAGCGGGGACGAGAAGTGGGTTGCGCTTCGTTCCGGCCAGGTGATGGTTGAGGCAACTCCCGGGTGTCGGGGAGGCACGCCGAGGCTCGCCATCACCGCCTCTCCGGCCCGCCGTTTGAATCGATTCAAGCATCGACGCGTACGGTGTTGTTGGGACATCCGCAGTCCCCCCATTGCGGATTTCCAAGCCTTTGGCGGTTCACCTCCCCCCCGAACCGCCAAAGGCGTCCCACATCCGGCCGCCGCCACTCCTCCGTTCGTCCGGTCATTCCGCGTCTCGCGCCATAACTCCAGGTTGCGAGCGTGCCGATGCCGATACGGGTTTCCCGACGCGAACGCTCGGGTATCCGCATGATTGGTGCCGGGGGGACGACATGCAGTACGACACGTGTTTGGCCGAGCTTCTAGTTCTGGCGACGTTGCGGTGGGCCAGCCGCGCCGCTGGCATTGATTGCGCAGAGCCGCGACGCGACGAGTGGGGTGAAGAAGCGATGCGTGACATCAACGCCATTGATGGCGAACTGCGGCTGGTCTCGGCACTACGCCGAGCGGCCGCCCACCACCGAGAACCGGTACCGGCGAACGAGCGCATCGACGAGCTGCTCGACGAGCGTCTGCTCCGCAACGCCACCGGGAAGGCCGATACGAACGCCGACGTCGATGCTGCCGCCGCGGTCACCGTCCGTGCCGGCGACCGAAGGTAGATCTCGCAACGGCCCTCGACTGGCCCGCACTGCAATCTACCGTCCCCGTCATTCGAGTTTGGCGCGTTTGGCCTGGTAACCGTCTCCGCGAGGTAGATTGCAGAGACGCGCGCCGTCATCTCGAAGACATGGCGTGCCCAGAGTTGCATCGGGGGAATGCATGCTCGATCGGAAAGCTCATCGATCGCGACCCGACGTCGGAGCGCGTGACACGCCCGCCATCGACGCCGAATTGGCCTTGATTGCCGCACTGCGGCGTTCCGCCCGCCTTCGTGGCGGACCTCTCCCAGCCAACGAACGACTTGACGGGCTGCTGGACGAGCGCCTTTCCGCCGTCCAGAGCTCCCAGCCGGTGAGAACATCCACCAGCCGCGTGAACGACGACCGGCACAGGGTCGCTGACGCCCGCCTGACCCCAGACTCTCGAAGCCTTCACTGACCCGTTGGATGCCATGAACTGTGAGAACGCCGACAGGCGTTTCAAACCCTGCCATTCGTGGCATACCAAGGTCACGTTCGGACGATCGCGCCGAACACGATGAGGAGTTGAATTCGATGAGCGCTCTGGACAAGGCCAAGAACAAGATCGAGGATCTCGGGGGCCAGGCCAAGGAAGCTACCGGCAAGGCCTCCGGTGACAAGAGCACCGAGAACGAAGGCAAGGTCGACCAGGCCAAGGCAAACCTGAAGGATGCCGGCGAAAAGGTCAAGGACGCCTTCAAGTAAAGCTTGACACCGCGATTCGGCCCGTTGCCCACTCTTGGGCGGCGGGCCGAATTCATTGCACCGCCGAACGGCTCACTCGTCACCTTCGCTGATTTGCAAAGACCGGCTAAGCTATCGCCCATGTGGGTGACGAAGGCAGCGACCGCAGCGGCGATCGCCCTCGCGGTGGTCGGCGGCGTTTCCGGCGTCGCGGGCGCCGATCCGACGGCTCCATCTCCGGCTCCAGCTCCCCCAGCGGGCCCCAAGACGTCCATCGGTGCCGACGGCACCTACACCGTCGGCACCGACATCGCACCAGGCGTGTACAGCACCGCAGGCCCAGTTGGGGACGGCACGTGCTTCTGGAGGCGCATCGGCAATCCGGATGGAACGACCATCGACAACGCGCTCACCAAGAAGCCGCAGGTCGTGCAGATCGACGCCACGGACACGCTGTTCAAGACCAACGGCTGCCAACCGTGGCAATTGACAGACGAAGCTGCTCCGCAGGTCTCCGGCCTGGCGCCCGCCCTTGCGGGTCTTCAACTTCAGGCCTACATGGCTCAGCTGAACGCCAGGGCAGCTGCGTCGGGACAGGCGCCCCCGCCCTGAGCCGGGCATCGCAATCGAGCCACCGGTTCCCCTTCGTCTGACACGATCGACCTCATGGCCGACTCGATCGAAGTTCAGCGAACAATCCCCGCACCCGCGTCCGACGTCTTCGCCGTTCTGTGTGACCCTCAGGGGCACATCGCAATCGACGCGACCGGCATGCTGCAGGACGCAGAGGGCGATCCCGTGACCGCCGTCGGCGACAGCTTCGTGGTGCACATGGACCGCGAGGCTCTCAACGACTTCCCGATGGGCAAGTACGACGTCACGGTGTCGATCACCCAATTCGAGCCGGACAAGCTGATCGCCTGGACGATCCTGGGCCAGATTCGCCCGCAGATCGGCCACGTCTATGGATACCGGCTCGAGCCCGACGGCAGCGACGGGCAGTCCACCGTCGTGACTTCGTTCTACGACTGGTCCGACATCGACCAGCAGTGGCGCAACGCCAACATCTTCCCGGTCATCTCCGAGAGCGCGCTTCGCGGCACGCTCGGCATCCTGGACCGGACGGTCCGTCGCGGTTATCCACGCGCCTGACCTCTTCCGTCAACCCGCGGTTGACTAGCGCATGGCGTCAACCTACGGTTGACGCATGAGGCAGTCCGCGAAGATCTCCCACCCCGTCCGCCTCGACGACCTCATCACAGCAATCACCGACAACCACGATGAACCCTTGAACCAACTCGAGGACGCCGTCCTCACGGCGGAAGCCCTCGGCGACATCGCCGATCACCTCATCGGTCACTTCGTCGACCAAGCTCGCCGTTCCGGCGCCTCGTGGACGGAGATCGGCAAGCGGATGGGTGTCACGAAGCAGGCCGCCCAAAAGCGCTTCGTGCCCCGAACCGAGGGCAATCCGATGGATCCGCACGAAGGGTTCAGCAGATTCACTCCGCGAGCGCGCAACGTCGTGGTCGAATCCCAGAACACGGCCCACGCCGCGGGGAACGACGAGATCGCGCCGGCCCACCTGCTCCTCGGCCTGTTCGCCGACCCAGCATCGTTGGCGGCACGCCTGCTGGCCGGCCACGCCATCGACGCCGCAGCGGTGGCGAACGTGCTCACACTGCCCCCGCGACGCCCCGACGTACCCGCCTTGATCCCCTTCAACGGCCCCGCCAAGAAAGTGCTCGAACTGACCTTTCGGGAGGCACTTCGACTGGGACACAACTACATTGGCACCGAGCACGTGCTGCTCGCGCTCTTGGAGGCCGAGGGCGACGACGGTCCGCTCCACGAGCTCGGCATCGAAAAGGCCGGCATCGAGTCCGAAGTCTCCGCCCTGCTGGATTCCCCCCCGAAGGTTGAACGGGAATGAACCGCGCTCTGGTGCGGTAGAAGAAGCTATGCAACTCGACGATTCAGCTCGCACCCTCATCGGTTCTGGAGTCGACGGGACTCTCGTGACCATCAATCCCGACGGCAGTCCGCAAGTGTCGGTGGTCTGGTTCGCACTCCAGTCGACGCCCGACGGTGACGAGCTCGTGAGCGCGCATCTGAGCGAGTACAAGAAGACGCGCAACATCCGACGAGACGGGCGGGTCGCCGTCACCATCCTCGGTCCCACACCGCCGAGTCAGCAGACGCCATACCTCTCCATCTACGGGACCGCCCGGGTCGTCGAGGGCGGTGCACCCGAACTGCTCACCAAACTCGCCGAAGCGCTCCTCGGGTCGAGCGAGCACTTCCCGCCGCCCAACGCTCCGGCCGGTTTGCTGACGAGGATCCGCATCGAGAAGGTCGGCGGCATCGGACCCTGGGCGTCCTGACGTCGGATCGTCCCCTCGGCAACGAGGCGATGTGCAATCATGCGAGGCATGCGTCGCTGGTTGGTGTTGATGATCACTGCAATGGCGGTGGGGGCGGGAGTCCTCTCGGCGCCGACCGCCTCCGCGGTGGCACCGATCGGCCGGCTCGGTGACGTGCTGCACGTCGACTACATGAGCGTCATAGCCGACGTCGCCGTCACCAGCGTGGACCTCGTCGACGTGCCGCCCGGTTTCGGCTATCCCCCGCGAGGACCCCGGTACCAGGTGTACCGCGCCAACGTCACCGTGCACGTCATCAAGGCACCGAACCCCTACATCACCTCGATCTTCTTCGACTTCAACGGCGTAACGCCCATCGCCGACGCCTACAAGACCCGCAACACCGACGTCCCCGACGATCTTCGGGCGGTGTTGCAGAACGCTCCTCCTGGGGCGACGGTGAGCGGCGGCGTCTACTGGGACGTCTACCGCGACCTCGTCACCAACGTCGTCCTGCTCGACAAGGTGACCGGTACCCACCTCGCCCAGTGGAACCTCTACTGAATCGTCTATGACCATCGAGGTGGCGTCGGGCACCGCGGCCGACGTGACCGAGCTGGCCGACGTCGCCGCCAGGACGTTCCCCCTGGCATGCCCTCCGTCGGTCGCCGACGACGACGTGGCTGCGTTCATCGCCGAGAACCTCTCCGAGGACCGCTTCCGCGACTATCTCGCCGATTCGGAGCGGATGGTGCTGTCCGCCCGCACCGACGGTCGAATGGTGGGTTACGCCATGCTGATTCGCGGGGTCGTCGCCGACCCTCAGGTTCAGCGGGCGGTCCCGATGCGGCCAGCGGTCGAACTGTCCAAGATGTACGTCCTGCCCGACGCTCACGGAGCAGGGGTGTCGGCGGCGATGATGGCCGCCGCGCTCGACGCCTGCCGCGCGCTGGGCGCGACGTGCCTCTGGTTGGGCGTCAACCAGGAAAATGCACGCGCACAACGCTTCTACGCCAAGCACGGCTTCACGGTCAGCGGCACCAAGACGTTCCGGCTCGGCGGCCACGTCGAAGACGACTTCGTGATGGTGCGCCCGCTGGACCGTTAGCCGGGCGCTCTGCCCGCCGCCGTCAACGCCAGCAGCCGCGACGTCGCGCGCAAATACTTCTTGCGAAAGCCGCCCTCCAGCATCTCGGCACTGAACACGGTGTCCAGCTTGGTGCCCGAGGCCACCACCGGTATGCCCGCGTCATAGAGCCGGTCGGTCAGGGACACCAGACGCAGCGCGACGCTCTGATCGTCGAGCGGATGCACTCCGGTGATGAACACCTCGGTGACACCATCGATCAGCGCCTGATAGCGCGACGGGTGCATCGTCGCCAGATGCGAGCAGAGGGCGTCGAAGTCATCGAGGGTGGCGCCCGGCACGACAGCGGCTTCGCCCCGCACCTCGTCATCCGACGGCGGCACCGGCGCCGGCGGCAGATCGCGGTGCCGGTAGTCCGGACCCTCGATCCGCACGGCGGTGAAAATGGCTGCGAGAGTGTTGATTTCGCGCAAGAAGTCCTGCGCTGCGAACCGGCCCTCCCCCAACTGCTCGGGCAATGTGTTCGACGTCGCGGCGATCGACACCCCGCGCTGCACCAGCGCCGACAGCAGCCGCGAGATCAGCGTCGTGTTTCCCGGGTCGTCGAGTTCGAACTCGTCAATGCACACCACGACGTAGTCGGCGAGCAGGTCGATGCACTCGACGAAGCCGAACACGCCCGCCAGCTGGGTCAGCTCGCCGAACGTGGCGAACGCCGCTGGACCGGCGCCGGCCTGGGCGAGCGTGTAGTACGTCGAGGCCAGCAAGTGGGTCTTGCCGACGCCGAAGCCCCCGTCGAGGTACATGCCCACCCCCGGCAGTACCTCGCGCTTGCCGAACAACTTCTTCTTGCCCGCCCGACGCTGCACGGCCTGCTCGCAGAACGCGCGGCACGACTGCACGGCCGCTGTCTGCGACGGTTCCGCGGGGTCGGGGCGGTACGTGTCGAACCCGACGTCGGAGAACGTGGGCGGCGGGAGCAACCCAGCCACGAGCCGCTCGGGCGTCACGCTCGGATGTCGATCGGTCAGATGAGTGACATCGCTGGCCCCAGACATGAACGAACTGTATCGACGTGCTGCAATGGTCAACGTGTCCGATCCCGATGCTGCGACTGAGCTCACAGAGCTTGAACCCTCCGGCAGTCCGTTCGACACCGACGACGACGAGCGGCTCGCCGCGTTCTACTCCTATCCGGAGGACATCGAGCGGTGCTGGGTGCGGGCCAACATGATCTCCAGCCTCGACGGCGGCGCCACCGACGACGGCAAGGCCGGCGGTCTGGCGGGTCCCGGTGACCGCGCCCTGTTCTCGCGGATGCGGCAGGAGGCCGACGTCGTCCTCGTCGGCGCGTCGACCGTGCGCATCGAGAACTACTCGGGGGCTCAGATGTCGTTGGCGCAGCGGCGGGAACGCCAGAGCCGCGGCCAGGCGGAATTGCCGCCGATCGCCGTGGTCACGCACAGCGCCGACTTCGAACACGACGCCAAGATCTTCACCCGCACCGAAGTGCCCCCACTGATCATGACGAGCCGCGACGCCGCGGACGAGGCCCGCGGCCGCCTGGGGTCGGTTGCGGAGGTCATCGACGCCTCCGGTGACCACCCCGACCGCGTCGACCCCGCGGTGGTGCTGACCGTCTTCGCCCAGCGCGGTCTGCGACGGGTGCTGTCCGAGGGCGGACCCTCGCTGATCAGCCTCCTCCTAGAACACGACCTCCTCGACGAGCTCTGTGTGACGATCGCCCCGATCTTGGTCGGCGGCCCGGCCCGCCGCATCGCCACCGGGTCGGCCGAATCCCACACGCGGATGCGGCGAAGCCACCTGCTGACCGACGACGAGGGCTACCTCTACACCCGCTACGTCAGAGACGGGTTCGGCGGGGACGAGGCCGTCCATCGCTAATGTGGTCAGCATGCGTCGGCACCGTCAGCTGCTCAGGGCCCTCTGCCTGCCCGCCGTCGCGGCCGTCGTTCTAGCCGGCTGTGCACCCGGCCTCGCCGCCAACCCCCGCTTCGCCACCGACTCCGGCGCCGGACCGCAGGGTGCGCCTCAGACCAAGCCCGTCGCGGCTGGACCGCCACCCATCGAGGCGCCCAAGAACTCCATGCCCTGGCAGGACTGCACGGCACGGCTGTCCTCGCAGTCCACCGTGCCCACCGCGCCCGGCGTGAAGCTGGAGTGCAGCAGCTACGACGCACCGCTCGACTCCATCAACGGGGCCACGGGCACCATCGGCATCGGGCTGGTGCGCGCTACGTCGACTGCGACGCCACCGGACGCCGGCCCACTGGTGATGACGACCGGCACGGACCTGCCGTCCTCGGTGCAGCTACCGGTGTGGCTGTCGCGCGGCGGCGTCGACGTCCTGAAGACCAACCCCGTCGTCGCGATCGACCGCCGCGGCCTCGGACTGTCGGGTCAACTCGATTGTCGCGACCTCTTCAGTCGGCAGGAGATGCTCGACCAGGCGCAGTTCGCGTCGGGCGACGATCCGGTCGCCAGCCTGAGTTCCATCGTCCAGACCGCAACGACCAGTTGCACCGACGCCATCGCGCCCGGCGACTCCGCGTACGACAACGCCCACGCCGCCGAGGACATCGAGCGGTTGCGCACCACCTGGGACGTACCGACCGTGGCCCTGCTCGGCGTCGGCAACGGGGCGCAAGTCGCGCTCGCCTACGCCGGTTCGCATCCGAACAAGGTGTCCCGGTTGGTGTTGGACTCGCCGCTGCCGCTGGGCATCGCGGCCGAGGCGCGGGCCGAACAGAAGGTCAAGGGCCAGCAGGCAGCGTTGAACGCCTTCGCCGGGCAGTGCGCCGCCGGCGGCTGCGCGCTCGGGCCCGATCCGAAGGGCGCGATCGACGCGATGCTGGCGGGCGCCCGCCAGGGCAGCGGCCCCGGTGGCATCTCGGTGGCCGCGCTGACCGACGCCATCGCCACCGCCCTGGCATTTCCCCGCGGCGACGTCGTGTCGTCGACCAACGCCCTGGCCGGCACCCTGGCCGCCGCCCGAGCCGGCGACGTCACGGGGCTCAACGCACTGGTCAACCAGGCCGAGACCCTTCGCCAAACCGACGGTCAGTTCGTCAACTCGTGCAGCGACGCGCTGAACCGGCCGACCCCGGACCGGGTCCGCGAACTCGTCGTGCAGTGGGGGAAGCTCTACCCGGAGTTCGGCACCGTCGGAGCCCTCGATCTAGTGAATTGCCTTGCCTGGCCCAGCAGTTCGGTGCCACCGGATCCACAGAACCTGAAGGTCGCCGTGCTGCTGCTCGGCGTTCGAAACGATCCGATCGTCGGCAACGAGGGGGTGGCCGCCGTCGCCGCGACCATCATCAACTCCGGCGCGGCGAACCGGCGAGTGATGTGGCAGGGCGTGGGCCACGGCGCCAGCATCTACTCGACGTGCGCTGTTCCGCCCGTGCTGTCCTACCTCGGCAGCGGCAAGGTCCCGGAGACCGACACGTACTGCCCCGCCTAGCCTGCCGCCCTGAGCGTCCGGTGTACGGTGCGCTGGTGGCGGTACCTGACACCCTCGTGAACGCATTCCGACCGCGCACCACACCCCGCAGTGCCGCATCCGTGCTCCGGTCGGTGTTGTGGCCCATCGCGATCGTCTCGGTGATCCACCGAAGTTACGTCTTGGGCACCAACGGCTACATCACCGACGACTTCGGGCCGGTATATCGAGCCGTCTCGAACTTTCGCCGCGGCCTGGACATCTACAACGAGCACTTCGATCAGGTCGACCCGCACTATCTGTATCCGCCGGGCGGCACGCTGCTGCTTTCGCCCTTCGGGTACCTCCCCGTCACCGCTGCCCGGTACTGGTTCATCACCATCAACACCGTCGCAATCATCATCGCGGCCTACCTCCTGCTGCGGCTGTTCAACTACACGCTGTCGTCCGTCGCCGCGCCCGCCCTCCTGCTGGCCATGTTCTGCACCGAGAGCGTCACCAACACACTGGTATTCACCAACATCAACGGATGCATCCTGCTCTGCGAGGTGCTCTTCTTTCGGTGGCTCCTGGACGGCAAGGTCAACCATCAGTGGCTGTCGGGGGTGGCGATCGGCCTGACCCTGGTGATAAAGCCCTCCCTGGCGCCGTTGCTGGTGTTGCCGTTGCTGAATCGGCAGTGGCGGGCGCTGGTGCCTGCCGTCGCGGTGCCTCTGGCGTTCAACGCGGCCGCGTGGCCACTGGTGAGCCACCCGATGGACTTCGTCCGCAACACGGTGCCCTACATCTTCAGTGTCCGCGACTACTTCAACAGCTCCATCCAGGGCAACGGCATCTACTACGGGCTGCCGCCGTGGCTGATCCTGCTGTTGCGCATCGTCTTCGGGCTGCTGGCGGTCGGCAGCCTGTGGCTGCTGTACCGGCACTATCGGGAACGGGACGTGCTGTTCTGGATGCTCACGTCATCCGGCGTGTTGCTCATCGCGACGTTCCTGGTGACGGCTCTAGGCCAGGCCTACTACTCGATGATGCTGTTCCCGTTCCTGATGACCGTCGTGCTGCCCAATTCGGTGCTGCGCAACTGGGTGGCGTGGCTGGCGATCTACGGCTTCATGACGATGGACCGCTGGCTGCTCATCTACTGGCCGACGACCGGCCGCTACCTCGAGTACATGAAGATCACCTACGGCTGGTCGCTGATGCTCATCGTCGTGTTCTGCGTGCTGTACTTCCGCTACCTCGATGCCAAGGCCGAGGGCCGGGTCGACGAGGGAATCGACCCGCCGTGGATGACGAAGGAACTGCTGTCGCGCTAGCGTTGAGGCATGACCATCCCGAAGGTGCAACTGAGCAACGACGAATGGCGCCAGAAGTTGTCGCCCCAGGAATTCGCCGTACTTCGTCAAGCAGGAACCGAGCGCCCGTTCACCGGTGAATACACCGACACCACCATCGAGGGCGTCTATCAGTGCCGGGCGTGCGGCGCGGAGCTCTTCCGCAGCACCGAGAAGTTCGAATCCCATTGTGGCTGGCCGTCTTTCTTCGACCCAGCCGACTCCGACGCGGTGATACTGAAGACCGACGATTCCGGCGGCATGCGCAGGGTGGAGGTGCTGTGCGCCAACTGCCACAGTCACCTGGGCCACGTGTTCGAGGGCGAGGGCTATCCGACCCCGACCGACCAGCGCTACTGCATCAATTCGATATCACTGAAACTGGTTCCCGCGACGTAGTTCCGGGAAGTAACTCGCGCAACGCGACGGCGGTCAGCGGCGGGCTGTAGTGAAAGCCCTGAGCGACGTCACAGCCGTACTCGCGAAGCAGTGTGATGGTCGCGGCGTCCTCGACGCCCTCGGCGACGGTCGTCATCCCGAGCACGTGAGCGAGGTCCACCACTGCCCGCACGACCGCTGCCGCCCTGGCATCAACCAGGATGGGCGCGATGAACTGCCGGTCGAGTTTGACTTCGTCGATCGGCAACTCGCACAGGTAGCCGAGTGTGGAGTACCCGCTACCGAAGTCGTCGATCGCGACCCGCACTCCGCGCTGTCGCAGGCAGTCGAGCACTGTCCGGGTGCGGTCGAAATTGTCCAGCAGCAGGTCTTCGGTGATCTCGATGGTCAACACGTCCGGACTGAGACCGCGGTCGTCGAGCGCGCGCTGAATGCGGTCGGGTAGGCCCAGGTCGCACAGCGATGGGGCGAACATGTTGATGGCGATGGGCACCCGAAAGCCCTCGGCTTGCCAGCGCGCCGCATCGTCGAGTGCCCGCCCAACCACCAGGTCGGTCAGCGATCGCATCAGCCCGTGTTCGCGGACCAGGGGCAAAAACTGGTCGGGGGCCAGCAGTCCACGTTCGGGATGCGGCCATCGGACCAGGGCTTCGACACCGACGAGCGCCCCGTCGCACAGCCCGAACTTGGGTTGGTAGACCACGCTCAAGCCGGCGTGATCGATGGCGTGCCGCAGTTGGCCGAGCAGTCTCACCGTGCTCGAGCCGGTCCGTGCCGCGCTGCCCATGGCATCGCCAGGGCCGGTTGCGTCGAGCGGGTGCATCTCGGGGTCGAAGGTGTGCACCCCACCGGTGCGCGAGCGCTTGGCCGAGTACATCGCCACGTCGGCATGCTTCAAGAGGGTTTCGGCCGAGATCTCCGTGTCGTCGGCGGTTGCAACGGCCAGCCCGATGCTTGGCCGCAGCAACAGGTCGTGACCGTCGACGAGGAACAGGTCGTCGAAGGCCGCCATCAGCCGGTGCGCCACCCGTTGGGAGTGCTCGGTCTTGCCCTCGAGCAGGACGGCGAACTCGTCGCCGCCCACCCTGGCGACGGTGTCGCCGGTGCGGACGCACCGAAGGATGCGTTCGGCGACCTGGATCAACAGCGCGTCGCCTGCAGGATGGCCGAGGTTGTCGTTGACCAACTTGAAGTGGTCGAGGTCCAGCGATAGCACCGCCACCGGTTGGATCTCGCGCACGTGCAGTTGCATGGCATGGGCCAGGCGGTCGTTGAACAGAGCCCGATTCGCCAGCCCGGTCAACGGGTCGCGCATGGCTTGGTCGGCGATGGTGACCAGCAATCGACGGTTCTCCGCGACGACGAAGTACTGCCGCAACAGCACCGCGACGACCAGGATCACCGTCGACCCGAAGAGGGCGGCCACGCCCGGCAGGCGCAGGTTGACGGGCGCGCACACGACGGCGGCGACCGCGACGGGCACGTACGGCAGGCACATGGCCAACTTCGACGGCACCCGGACGCGGGGCGAGTCGGTGGCCGGCTCGTCCCTCGACCTCAAGGCCGACGCGCCGATGAGTAGGAGTGCGGTGTTCCAGCCGAGGTCGACCACCCGTCCGACCTGACCTTCGTACATCTCGCGCGCCGTCATGTAGACGAACGCGCTGTCTGCCAGCGCCATCAGGACCACGCCCAGGATGAGGATCATCAACGTTTGCCGCTCGCCGGAGCGGGCCCTCATCAACACCATCACCGCCACCGTGATGACGACGAGGTCGCCGATTGGATACGCCATGGACAACCCGAACGCGAAGCGGCTGGTGCCACCCGCTTCGTACACGTCCCGCAGAACGGTGACCCACGAGATCTGGAACAGCGCGGCAGCGGCGATCATGCCGTCAAGCACCAAGCGGGTCCGCGAGTGCCCGGCGTGACCGACGGGGTAGGTCGACAAACCAATGCAGACGGCGATCGGGAACAACAGGAAACCGATGTCGGCGGGTGACGGGAACGGCAGCTCGTCCGCGACCAATTCGTAGTACATCCACAATGCGGAACCGACGACCCAGCCCGCGGACCCGAGCCCGATGAACCCCCAGGACAGTCGCTTCCGACCGCGTGCACTGCGCGCGGCGAGCCCGGCGGACACCGTGACGAAGGCCGCGGTGACCACGCTGGCGACGTTCGACACGATGTCCTGAGTCTCTTCGCCACCCCAACCGGCGACCAACCACGTGGAGAGACCGATTGCGACGACCGACACAATCGTCAGCACCCGCGTGGTTCGCCCCATCGCGTGATGTTAGCAAATTGTCACAGATGCGGGGAAATGGTACGAAATGTACGCGAGCGAACCAGGTCAGACACCATAGCTGCAGATGCGTAGCCATAGTTATGGGGCGGGCACTCGTTCGGAGCCCGTGATTTCGCCAGCAGCAAACACTGGCCGACCGCTCAGGGAAGGCGGGCGACGATCTCCTCGATACCGACCCGCGGTCCGGTGAAGAACGGCGTCTCCTCGCGAACGTGCCGCCGGGCATCGGTGTAGCGCAGCTTCCACATCAATTCGACGATGCGACCGAGGTCCGGACCCTCGAACGCGAGGATCCACTCGTAGTCACCGAGGGCGAACGCCGGAACGGTGTTGGCTCGCACGTCCGGGTACTCCCGGCCGGCCATCCCGTGCTCGACGAGCATCTTGCGCCGCTCGTCGTCGGGCAGCAGGTACCACTCCAGCGAGCGGACGAATGGATACACGCACACGTAGTCGCCGGGGTCCTCGCCCGCGACGAAGGCAGGGACGTGACTCTTGTTGAACTCGGCGGGGCGATGCAGTGCCACCACGCTCCACACCGGATCGCTGACCAACCCCAGTGGAGTCCGCCGAAACGACGAGTACGTCTTCTGCAGGTCCTCGACGCGTTCGGCGTGGGTCCAGATCATGTAGTCGGCGTCGGCCCGGAAGCCGGCGACGTCGTAGACACCCCGAACCACGACGCCGTGCTCCTCCTGCTGCTTGAGGAACGTCGTCGTCTCGTCGACGACGACCGCACGGTCCTCGCCGAGCGCTTCGGGCCGCGCCGCGAAGACCGAGATCATCATGTATCTCGTCATGGAGTTGAGGGCGTCGTAGTCGAGCTTGGCCATGGCACCATCGTGCCACGCCCGGGGAGCGGACCTAACCCGTCGCGCGGGCGAGCGCCGCGGCCGCCTTGGCGCCCGACCCCACGCAGGCCGGCACGCCGATACCGTCGAGGTAGCCACCAGCCACGGCCAGAGTCGGCGGCAGGCCAGCCCGCAATTCGGCGACCAACCCGGCGTGCCCGGGCCCGTACTGCGGCAAGGCATCCAACCAGCGCTGGACGCGGCAATCCACCGGCTCGGGTGCGATGCCGAAGACCGTCGACAGGTCCTCACTGGCCCAGGCCAGCAGATCCTCGTCGCCCACGCTGCGGGCCAGGTCGTCGCCGAACCGCCCGAACGACAACCGCACCAATTCCACGTTGCCCCGGCGCCCCCACTTGCGCGACGTCAGCGTCATCGCCTTGCAGTGCAGCCGTTCGCCCCCGGCCACCAGCACCCCGGACTGCTCGGGCAGCGGCGTCCCGCCGGGCAGCGCCAGGACCACCAGCGCCGAGGACGCCGTTCGAATGCGTCTGGCGGCGGCGGCCGACCGCGGCGCCACACCGTCGAGCAACCGTGGCAGCCGCGGGGCGGGCACGGCGAGGACCACTCCGTCGGCATGCCAGTGGCCGCCCTCGTCGTCCAGGAGATCCCAGCCGGCACCGGTGGGGCCGACGCGATCCACGGTGACCTGCACCCAGTCCACGGCGGCTCGTTGCGCAAGGGCGTCGAGCAGTACGGCATAACCACCGTCGACGGCTCCGAAGACCGATCCGCCGACGGGCGGTGGCAAGGCCTCGCGAACCGCATCGGTGAGAGTGCGCGCGCCTCGATCGAGAGCCGCCGCCAACGTCGGGACGGCCGCCCGCAGTCCGATCGTTGCGGCGGATCCGGCGTACACGCCGCCGAGCAGCGGATCGACCGAACGGGTCACCACCTGTGAGCCGAAGCGGTCGCCGATCAGCTCCGCGACCGTGGTGTCCGCCCCGGCGCGCCACGACAGCGGCCTGGACCGCTCGGCGGCAATCTTCTGCACCGTCGCGTCGTCGACGAGCCCCGCCACCGACGACGCCCCCGAGGGGATGCCCTGCAGGGTGCCCGGCGGCATCGGGTGTAGCCGCTGCTCGCTGTAGATCAGTGGCCGAACCCCGGTGGTGCCGATCTGCCGGTTGGCCAACCCCAACTCCGCCAGCAGCGCCGGCACCTCGGGGCGCCGGGCGACGAAGGCTTCGGCGCCGACGTCTACGGGCTGTCCGCCGATGCGCTCGGTGCGCAGGACGCCGCCGAGCCGGTCGGCCGGGTCGAACAGGGTGATCGACGCATCGGGTCCCGCGGCGACTCGCAGCCGGTAGGCGGCCACCAGACCTGAGATACCGCCTCCCACAACGGAATACGAGGGCGGCGCATGCGCCGCTGTCACAGCGAGTGCACCAGCGCCACCGCCTCGGTGACGATGCCGGGATCGGTTGGTGGCAGCACTCCGTGACCGAGGTTGAACACGTGGCCGGTCGCGCCCACGTCGACGGCCCGCCGGCCGTCGTCGACGACGTTGCGCACCGCACGCTCCACGACCGGCCAGCCCGCGAGGAGAACCACCGGATCGAGATTGCCCTGCAGCGCGACGCCCGGTCGGACCCTGGCCGCGGCGTCGGTCAGCGAGGTGCGCCAGTCCACGCCGACGACGGGCTGGTCCCCCGCCGACACCGCCTCCGACATCGCCCCGAGCAGCTCGGCGGTCCCCACCCCAAAGTGCGTCATGGGCACGCCCTCGGCGGCGAGAGCCTCGAACACCCGCGCGCTGTAGGGCAGCACGTAGGTCCGGTAGTCGGCCAGCGACAGCGTGCCCGCCCACGAGTCGAAGAGTTGAATCGCGTCGACGCCGGCCTCCAGTTGGGTGCGCAGGAACGCGATCGTGACGTTGGTCAGCGCGGTCATCAGGTCGTGCCACACGTCGGTGTCGCCCAGCATCATCGCCTTGGTGCGCTCGTGGTTGCGGCTGGGACCGCCCTCCACCAGGTAGGAGGCCAAGGTGAACGGCGCGCCCGCGAAGCCGATCAGCGGCACGTCGCCCAGCGCCGCGACCAGCAGCGAGACCGCCTCGGCGACCGGCGCCACTTCGTCGCGCTGCAGCGGCCGGAGCGCTGTGACGTCGGTGGCGGTCCGGATGGGGTGCGCGATGACGGGCCCGACGTCGGGCACGATGTCGAGGTCGATGCCGGAGGCGCGCAGCGGTACGACGATGTCGGAGAACAGGATCGCCGCGTCGACGCCGTGGCGCCGCACCGGCTGCAGGGTGATCTCGGTGATCAGCTCGGCGTCGAAGCAGGCCTGCATCATCGTGCTCTTCGCCCGCAACGCCCGATACTCGGGCAGTGAACGGCCCGCCTGCCGCATGAACCACACCGGCACGCGGGACGGTTTGCGGCCTGCCGCCGCTGCGAGATATGGCGAGTCCGGCAGGTCACGACGTGTACTCATCGGTCCCCATGCTGCCATGGGCGAACGTTACGGCGCGCCTTCGCTGCCCCCTCCCCCAATCCGCTAGCGTCAAACCCCATGACCACCGTCGAGCCGGCTCAATTCCGTGCCGCGGTGGAGGCGATGAACGCCGCCACCGTCCGGCCCGAGATCGAGCTCGGCCCGATCCGGCCGCCCCAACGACTGGCGCCGTACAGCTACGCGCTCGGCGCCGAGGTTCGGCATCCCGAGACGGCATTGGTTCCCGAACGGTCCGAGGGTGACGCGTTCGGCCGGCTGATCCTGCTTCACGACCCGGAGGGCGCCGAGGCGTGGGACGGCACGATGCGTCTGGTCGCCTACATCCAGGCGGACCTCGACTCGACCGAGGCCGTCGACCCGCTCCTTCCCGAGGTGGCGTGGAGTTGGTTGGTCGATGCGCTGGCGTCCCATCAGGACCACGTCACCGCGCTGGGCGGCACCGTGACGGCGACGACGTCGGTCCGCTATGGCGACATCTCCGGTCCGCCCCGCGCTCACCAACTCGAACTGCGGGCGTCGTGGACCGCGACCAACCTGGAACTCGGACCACACGTGCAGGCGTTCTGCGAGGTGCTCGAACACGCTGCGGGCCTGCCGCCCGCCGGAGTCACCGACCTGGGCGCCCGTACGCGCGCGTGACATGACGGACGGCTTGGACGCCGGGGACGCCGGCGCGGGCGAGGCCGCCGGCGAACACGATCCAATCGACCCCGAGCCCAGCGAACCGGCGCCCATCCCGCTGCTGACCCCGGCCGACGGTGTCCCGGAACTGGCCGTGACCTCCGACCAGATCCTGGCTGCCGCCGAGCTTCTGGTGGCGGGTCACGGTCCGTTTGCAATCGACGCCGAGCGGGCATCGGGCTTCCGATACTCCAATCGTGCGTATCTCATCCAGATTCGGCGGGCGGGCGCCGGCTCCGTGCTGATCGACCCCGTCAACCACGGCGAGGATCCGTTGGTGGTGATGGCGCCGCTGGCCGACGTGCTCGACACCGACGAGTGGATCCTGCACGCCGCCGATCAGGACCTGCCGTGCCTGGCCGAACTCGGCATGGTGCCGCCCCGGCTGTATGACACCGAACTTGCTGGCCGGCTGGCCGGGTTCGACCGGGTCAACCTGGCGGCGATGGTGCAGCGGCTGCTGGGTCTGCAGCTGATGAAGGGGCACGGAGCCGCCGACTGGTCCAAACGGCCGCTGCCGGCGGACTGGCTGAACTACGCGGCGCTCGACGTCGAGGTGCTGCTCGAACTACGCGAGGCGATTGCCGCCGAGCTGGAGGCCCAAGGCAAGACCCGTTGGGCTGCCGAGGAATTCGAGCATTTACGCACCTACGTGGCGGCACCGACGCGACGAGATCGCTGGCGCCGGACCTCGGGCATCCACAAGGTGAAGAACCCGCGGACGCTGGCGGCGGTGCGCGAACTGTGGACGACGCGCGACCACATCGCTCAGCGCCGCGACATCGCGCCCGGACGCATCCTGCCCGACGCCGCGATCATCAACGCCGCCACCGTCGATCCCGACACCGTCGAGAAACTGGTGGCCCTGCCGGTGTTCGGCGGCTCCCGTCAGCGCCGCAGCGCCGGCGTGTGGCTCGAGGCGCTCGAACGCGCACGCGCCACCACCGACCTGCCGGCAGCCACCGAACCCCTGACCGGGCCGCCGCCGGCCGTGCGCTGGAGCCGTCGCAAGCCCGAGGGAGCCGAGCGGCTCGACCTCGTCCGGGCAGGCTTGGCCGAACTCTCGCAACGGGTTTCGGTGCCCACCGAGAATCTGCTGACACCCGAGGTGGTGCGGCGCCTGGTGTGGGACTGGCAGCCGGTCTCCGACGCCGCTGCCGTGATCGAGGCGTTCCTCACCGAGGCCGGAGCCCGACCGTGGCAGCGCGAGTTGACGGTGCCGGTGCTGACCGAGGCGCTCACCGCGCCGCCGAAATCGCAGCAGAAGGCGCCGTCGGAGGAGCCCATCGAGGGCCAACCGGCTGAGAGCTAGTCGACCCGGTCGCTGACGTGGGGCTCGCCCACCGACGTCCCCAGCGCCGCGATCCAGCCGGTGACCTGGCGGGCGACATTCTGCTCGGTCAGGCCCACATCCGCCAGTACCTCGCTGCGGGACGCGTGCGCCAGGAACTCCTGCGGCACTCCGATGTCGCGGCATGGCACGTCGATCTCCTTGCAGCGCAAAGCCGCTGACACCGAGGACCCGATGCCGCCGTGCAGACCGTGGTCCTCCATCGTGACGACCAGCTTGTGCGTCTGAGCGAGGGGACCGAGCATCTCGGGGACCGGCAACACCCACCGGGGGTCGACGACGGTGACGCCGATGCCCTGGTTGCGCAGACGCTCGGCCGCTGACAGCGCCATCGACGCGAAGGAGCCGATCGCCACCAGCAGCACGTCCGCGGAAAGCCCCTCGGCGGGCACCGCGAGGACGTCGACACCGTCGCGGCGTTCTACCGCGGGGATGTCCTCGCCGACGTCGCCCTTCGGGAAGCGGATCGCCGTGGGACCGTCCTTGACGTTCAGGGCCTCGCCGAGTTCCTCACGCAGCCGGGCCGCATCGCGGGGTGCGGCCACCCGCATGCCGGGTACCACGCCAAGAATCGACATGTCCCAGATCCCGTTGTGACTGGCGCCGTCAGGACCCGTCACCCCGGCGCGGTCGAGCACGATCGTGACCGGAAGCCGGTGCAGCGCAACGTCCATCATCATCTGGTCGAAGGCGCGGTTGAGGAACGTCGAGTAGATCGCCACGACCGGATGCATGCCACCCATCGCCAGCCCGGCGGCCGACGTCATGGCGTGCTGCTCGGCGATGCCGACGTCGAAGAACCGGTCCGGGAAGCGCTTGCGGAACGCACTGAGCCCGGTTGGTCCAGGCATGGCCGCCGTAATGGCGACGACGTCACGGCGCTTGGCGGCACGCTTGATCAACTCGTCGGAGAACACCGACGTCCAACCTGGCGCCGCGACCGACGTCGCCAACCCGGTCTGCGGGTCGATGATCCCGGTGGAGTGCATCTGCTCGGCCTCGTCGGACTCGGCCGGACCGTAACCCATTCCCTTGCGGGTCGCTACGTGGACGATCACCGGCGCGTTGAAGCCGCGGGCATGCCGCAGCGCCGCCTCGACCGCGCGCTCGTCGTGCCCGTCGATGGGGCCGACGTACTTGAGTCCGAGGTCGGTGAACATCACCTGTGGCGACAGGGCGTCCTTGATCCCGACCTTCACGCTGTGCATGCACTGATAGCAGATCTCGCCGATGAGGGGGACACCGCGGACGGCCTTGCGGCCCTCCTCGAGCAGTCGCTCGTATCCGGGTTGCAACCGCAGACCCGCCAGGTGGTCGGCGAATCCGCCGATGGTCGGTGCGTAGCTGCGGCCGTTGTCGTTGACGACGATGATGACCGGTCGGCGCGAGGCCGCGATGTTGTTCAGCGCCTCCCAGCACATGCCGCCGGTGAGCGCGCCGTCACCGACCACGGCGACCACGTGGCGGTTGCGGTGACCGCTCAGCTCGAACGCCTTCGCCAGCCCGTCCGCATAGGACAGGGCGGTGCTGGCGTGGCTGGACTCCACCCAGTCGTGCTCGCTCTCGCTGCGCGACGGATAGCCCGACAACCCGCCCTTCTTGCGCAGGTTGTCGAAGTCGGGGCACCGCCCTGTCAGCATCTTGTGGACGTAGGCCTGGTGCCCGGTGTCGAAGATGATGGGGTCGTGCGGCGAGTCGAAGACCCGGTGCAGCGCCAGCGTCAGCTCGACGACGCCCAGGTTGGGGCCGAGGTGTCCGCCGGTGGCAGCGACCTTGTGGATGAGGAACTCGCGGATCTCGCCCGCCAGATCGTCCATTTGTGACTGCGACAGGCGCTGCAGATCAGCGGGACCGCGGATCTGGGAAAGCATACGGGCGAGTTTACGCACGGGCGCCGGGGACGGCCCGTCATGACTCGTAGACGTCCGGCACACCATCGGCGTCGTCGTCGGCCGTCTCGCGGTCGTGGATGCGGCGATACGTCGCATTGCGGCTGACCAGGACGACGGCCGCCAGCGCTCCTGCCACCACGGATCCGACGAGGACGCCGATCTTGGCGTCTGCGCCCGTCACAGTGCCGTAACCAAAGGCAAGCTCACCGATGAGCAGCGAGACGGTGAAACCGATTCCCGCCAGCAGCGCGACGCCGAGCACGTCGCGCCAGGCCAGGCCCTCGGCCAGCGAGGCCCTGGTGAACTTGGCGAGCAGGAATGTGGTGAGCAACACACCGAGGGGTTTGCCGAGCACCAGCCCGGCCATCACGCCGACGGTGGCCGGATGGGTGAGGGCGTCGCCCAGTCCCGACCACCCGCCGACCGTCACCCCCGCGGCGAAGAACGCGAACACCGGGACCGCGAGGGCCGCCGACAGGGGGCGAAGGTTGTGCTCGAAGCGCTCGGCGAGGCCGTGTCGCCCGAGCACCGGCACCGCGAAGCCGAGCACCACACCGGCGACGGTCGCGTGGATTCCGCTGGCGTGGACCAACCCCCACGTCGTCACCGCGAGCGGCAACAGGATCCACCAGCGCGTGACCCCGCGCTGCACGGCAACGGTGAACAGCCCACCGGGCAGCAGCGCCAGCACCAGCGGGACGGGGGCGAGGTGATCGGTGTAGAACGCCGCGATGACGATGATCGCCAGGAGGTCGTCGACCACCGCGAGCGTCAGCAGGAACGTGCGCAGCGCCGTCGGCAGATGGGTAGACAGCACCGCCAGTACCGCCAGCGCGAAGGCGATGTCGGTGGCGATGGGAACCGCCCACCCGCCGAGATTCGCCCGGTCGCCGGCGGCGAGGTTGACGCCGATGAAGACCGCTGCAGGCGCGATCATTCCGCCGATGGCCGCGGCGATCGGCAGGATTGCGCGCGCCGGGTCGCGCAGGTCCCCCGCGACGAACTCACGCTTGAGTTCGAGGCCCACGACGAAGAAGAAGATCGCCAGCAACCCGTCCGCCGCCCACGATGCGACGCTTAGCCGAAGGTGCAGCCGTTCGGGCCCGATGGCGAATTCGGACACGGCGCGGTAGGCCGACGACCATGGCGAATTGGCCCACACCAGCGCCGCTCCGGCTGCGGCGAGTAGCAGCATGCCGCCGACTGTTTCCCGGCGCAGCACCTCGGAGACCCGCCTGGCTTCCGGCCACGTGCCCCGGCTGAACAGTCGCTGCGTCGCCGAACTGCTGGGATCAATGGTCACGACGGCCCCTGTGTCGACGGCGTTCAGTGCTCGCCGACCAGACTTCCCGGCACACCGGGGCCAACCCTAGCGGCAGGCGTGCCGATGATCGCCCGATACCGAGATGTGGCGGCGGCCACGCCGGGCGTCGGTTCGAGTGGCCGGCGGCGGGTACGCGCCGGCCATGAGCACCCCCGACTACTCGACGACCCGCCGTGGCGGCCCCACGCGAGACCGCTTCACCGGGCTCGCGGACCGCTTCGCGGAGCGCTTCGCCGCCGTCCGAGACTGCGTCGACCCCCGCTACGTCCGCGCGGACTGGGCGTTGCGCAACGCGAAGCTGGTGCGCGACCTACTGCCCGTCCCAGGGCCGGACTTCTTGCGCCACCCCGAGATTCGGTATCAGATGTTCGTCGACGAGCGCGTCATTCCGCACGAGTTGCCGTACGTCCGGTCCCGGCTCGGCGATGACGAACTGCTCGCCGAGGACACGGTCGGTGCACCACCGACCGTGGTGCTGCCCGGCAGCGGGCTACGGACGTCGTCGAATACGATCCATCAGCTGCACCACCTGCTGCGGTACCAGGAGGCGACGGGTCGCCGGGTTCGCGAGGCGGGGACCATCGTCGAGTGGGGCGGGGGGTTCGGCAGCCTGATGCGCCTGCTCTACCGGATGCACGGCGGTCAGCCGACGTGCGTGATCATCGACACGCCGATCTTCTCCGCGCTCCAATGGCTGTATCTGTCCGCCGTCCTCGGCGAGGGCAACGTCGTCCTGCATCGAAGCGGTCCGGTCACGCCTGTCGCCTCGTGTGTCAACGTGGTGCCGGTCGGACTCGTCGACGAGGTGGACGTCGACGCCGACCTGTTCATCTCGAACTGGGCGCTCAACGAGAGCACCGCGGCGGCGCAACGCTGCGTCGTCGAGCGAGGTTGGTTCGGTGCCGACTCCCTGCTGCTCGCGATGCACGCCGGGGACCCACTGACCCAGGTCGCCCTCGCCGCGGGGGCCGCAGCCGTTCCGTTGGGCGATTTCATGCCCGGCCAGCAGTACCTGGTGTCGTGATGGCGGCCGCCGACCTGGACCGCATCCGCGCCAACACCGTGCTGGCCCGATTGTCGACCGACGAATTGTGTTCCCTTGCATCCCATCTGCGCGTCGAGCGGGTCGAGGCTCGACAGCCGGCCTACGCCCCAGGGCAGTCGATCACCCACGTCTACTTCCCGCTCACCGCGGTGTACTCCATCGTGGCGGTCACCGACGACCGCCGGATCACCGTCGAGGTCGTCCGGCTCGCCGTGGGACCCTTCCGCGAGGCGCTGCGCGAGCACGGCAACCTGCACCCGCTGCTCAACCGATTCACCCAGGCCACGATGGTGCAGATCTCGCAGAACGTCATCTGCAATCGCAGCCACCCGATCGGCAAGCGGATGGCCCGCTGGCTGCTGACGACGCAGGATCGCATCGGGCGCAACGACTTCCCGCTCAGTCAGGAGTTCCTCGGCCAGATGCTGGGGGTGTACCGGCCGACGGTTGCCGACGAAGTTCGCCATCTGCAGAACCGCGACGTCATCCGCTACGGCGGCAGACGGATGTACATCGTCGACCGGGCCCGGCTGGAGCGGGAGACGTGCGAGTGCTACCGCATCGTGGAACACGAGTTCGACGGCATGCAGGACGTCCGCCTCACCGGCTGAGGACGCGCTTCACTCGCGGGTCAACACCGCTACGCACTCGACGTGGTGGGTCAGCGGGAAGGAATCGAACACCCGGATGAGCTCGACTGCGTACCCGTGGCCCCGGTACAGACCGACATCGCGAGCGAATGACGCTGCCTCGCAACCGATGTGGACGATACGCGACACACCGGCAGCGGCCAGCAGGTCGATCACCTCCCGCCCGGCGCCGGTTCGCGGCGGATCGAGCACCGCGACGTCGGGGCGTCGCCGCTGCGTGCTCAGTGCCCGGCGGACCGACTCGGTCAGGACGTCCACCCAGCCGAGATCGGCCAGCGCGGCGCGGGCGGCTCGCGACGACCCTCGGGAGGTGTCGACGCTGAGCACGTGTCCCGTCGGCCCGACCGATTCGGCGAGCGTCGCGGCGAAGACACCGGCGCCCCCATACAGATCCCAGGCTGTCTGGCCGGATTCGAGCTGGGCCCACTGCCGGACCAGCGCACTGTAGGTGCGCGCGGCGTCCCGGTGGGCCTGCCAGAACGCTGTGACCGGCACCGTCCAGGTGCGGTCGCCGACGCGCTGGGTGGCCTCGTAGGACCCCTCGACCACCCGCGTCGATGCCGCGCGATCGGAGCGCGGGCCGGACTGGACCACGTGGCGCGCTCCCCCGTCGTCGAGGGCGACGTGCAGCTGGGACCCCGGCGGCCACGTCCGTTCTGCCAGACCGGTGAGCATTCCGTCGGGCACTTGCGCACAGGACAGGTCGGTGACCAGATCTTCGCTGTGGTAGCGGTGAAAACCCGCGTGCCCGGCACGTTCTCCCTCGGCGGCTACGTCGAGACGCACCCGCGTGCGCCAGCCCGTCGCGCCCGTCGTTCCCACTTCTTCGGCCACGCCCTCCCACCGGTGACCGCCGAGCCGTTCGAGCTGATTGGCCACGACGTCACCCTTCAGCCGGCGGGCGGCGGCGGGGTCGGCGAACGCCAGGTCACAACAGCCAGAGCCGTCGACGCCCGCAATGGGACACAGGGACTCGACGCGATCTGGCGACGCCTCGAGGATCTCGACGGCCTCTGCGTGCCAATGCTTCCCGCGTTCCTCGGTGACTCGGGCGCGGACCACTTCGCCCGGGAGGGCATAGCGGACGAAGACGACGCGGCCGTCGTGACGGGCCACGCAGCTGCCGCCGTTCGCGGGCGGACCAGCCGTCAGGGTGAGCTCGAACATTCCCCGGTCGCTGCGCTCCTGCCCTCCGGCTGACATTCCCCGGTCGCTGCGCTCCTGCCCTCCGGCCGTCAATCGAGGAACCCTCGGCGCGCGTCACCGGGTGCCGACTGCTCCTCGATTCCCTTGAGCCGCTCGGACGAATTGAGCTGCCACGGAACAGAAGTCACCATCACGTTCGGCTCGAAGAGCAGCCTGCCCTTGAGCCGGAGCGCACTCTGGTTGTGCAACACCTGTTCCCACCAGTGGCCGACGACGTACTCGGGGATGAACACCGTGACCACGGTCCGCGGCGAATCCTTGATGATCCTCTTGACGTAGCCCAGGATGGGACGGGTGATCTCGCGGTAGGGCGAGGCGATCACCTTGAGCGGCACCGAGACGTCGCTGTCCTCCCACTTGTGCACCAGCTCGTGCGCCTCCTCGTCGTCCACGTTGACCGTGATCGCCTCGAGCGTGTCGGGCCTGGTGGCCTTGGCGTAGGCCAGCGCTCGCCGGGTCGGCAGGTGAAGGTTGGACACCAGCACGATGGCGTGGTTGCGGCTGGGCAGCACCACGTCGCCGTCCTCGGCAGCGCGGGCCTCCAACTCCCGCGACACGGTGGCGTAGTGCTTGTGGATCAGCTTCATGATGAAGAACAACGCGCCCATGGCGAGGATGGCGATCCACGCTCCGGCCCGGAACTTGGTGACCACCACCACTACGAGCACCGAACCGGTGCACAGCAGCCCGATCGCGTTGATGATTCGGGAGCGGTACATCCGGCGGCGCACGGTGGCGTCGGTCTCGATGCCCAGCAGCCGGGTCCAATGCCGCACCATCCCGATCTGGCTGAGCGTGAAGCTGACGAACACCCCGACGATGTACAGCTGGATCAGCGCGGTGACCTCCGCCCGGAACGCCACCACGAAGGCGATCGCGGCGAACGCCAGGAACAGGATGCCGTTGGAGAACGCCAGCCGGTCGCCGCGGGTGTGCAACTGGCGGGGCAGGTACCGGTCTTGCGCCAGAATGGATCCCAGCACCGGGAACCCGTTGAACGCCGTGTTGGCGGCCAGCACCAGGATCAGGGCCGTCACCCCGGCGATCAGGTACAGGCCGATCGGGAAGCCGTGGAAGATGGCGTTGGCCAACTGCGTGATCAACGTCTTGGGCTGGTAGCCCGCGGGTGCGCCGCCCAGTTGCTCGGGAGTGTCGACGACCTTGGCGCCGGTCTCCTTGGCCAACAGGATGATCCCGATGAACAGCGACACCGCAATGGCCCCGAGAAGCAGCAGCGTCGTCGCCGCGTTGCGCGACTTCGGCTTCTTGAACGCTGGCACCCCATTGCTGATGGCCTCGACACCGGTGAGCGCCGCACAGCCGGACGAGAACGCCCGCGCCACCAGGAACACCATCGCGAAGCCCAGCACGTCGCCGTGTTCGGATTGGACGGTGAAGTTGGCCGTCTCGGCCTGCAGGTGATCGCCCAGGACGAAGATCTGGAACAGTCCCCAGCCGATCATGACGTACATGCCGATCATGAACGCGTAGGTGGGAATGGCGAAGGCCGTGCCCGACTCCCGGATGCCGCGCAGGTTCAGCGACGCCAGCAGCAGGATGGCCGCGACGGCGAAGAGCACCTTGTGCTGGGCGATGAACGGGACGGCCGAGCCGATGTTGGACATCGCCGACGCCATCGACACCGCCACCGTCAGCACGTAGTCGACGAGCAGCGCGCTGGCGACCGTCAGACCCGCCGTCGGACCCAGATTCGTGGTGACCACCTCGTAGTCGCCGCCGCCCGACGGATACGCGTGCACGTTCTGCCGGTAGCTGGCGATCACGACGAGCATCACCGCCGCCACCGCCACACCGATCCACGGCGCCATCGAGTAGGCGCTCAGCCCGGCGACCGACAGCACCAGGAAGATCTCCTCCGGTGCGTAGGCGACCGAGGACAGCGCGTCGGAGGCGAATACCGGCAGGGCGATCCGCTTGGGCAGCAACGTGTGGCCCATCGCGTCGCTGCGGAACGGTCTTCCCAATAGCAACCGGCGCGCAGCGGTCGAAAGCTTGGACACGAGAGCCAAGAGTAAGCGCACGCGCGAATGGCTGTAGCGTTCCGAGTGCGCGGGTTCGCCACAATCCGTTTCTGCCGAACCACTGGGAGGATCGACGCGTGCGTGTAGTCGTGATGGGATGCGGCCGGGTAGGCGCGTCGTTGGCTGACGGCTTGGCCAGGATCGGCCATGACGTCGCAGTCATCGACCGCGACGGCACCGCCTTTCACCGCCTGTCCCCGGAATTCCCCGGTGAGCGGGTGCTGGGGATGGGTTTCGACCGGGACGTGCTGCTCCGGTCCGGCATCGAGGGCGCGGGCGCATTCGCCGCGGTGTCCTCCGGCGACAATTCCAACATCATCTCCGCGCGGGTGGCCCGCGAGACGTTCGGCGTCGAGCGCGTCGTCGCCCGGATCTACGACGCCAAGCGCGCCGCCGTCTATGAGCGACTTGGCATCCCGACGGTGGCGACGGTGCCGTGGACCACGGATCGGTTGCTCAACGTCCTCACCCGCGAGACCGAGACCACCAAGTGGCGTGACCCGTCGGGAAACGTCGGCGTCACCGAGCTGCCACTGCACGAGGGCTGGGTGGGGCATCGGGTGACCGCACTCGAGGCCGGCACCGGCGGCCGGGTGGCGTTCATGATCCGGTTCGGCACCGGGCTGCTGCCCGACAAGAAGACCGTCATCCAGGCAAGCGACCAGGTGTACATGGCCGCCATCTCCGGTCACGTCGCCGAGGCGATGGCCATCGCCGCGCTGCCGCCCGGCGAGGACGCCGACGACCAGTGAGGATCTCGTCGTGAAGGTCGCCATCGCAGGTGCCGGCGCCGTCGGCCGCTCCATCGCCAGGGAACTGGTCGACAGCCACCAGGTCACACTTCTGGAGCGCAATCCCGACCACGTCGACACCGACGCGATCCCGGCCGCGCAGTGGCGACTCGGTGACGCGTGCGAGCTGACGTTGCTGGAAGCCGTCGGGCTGGAGGACTTCGACGTGGTGATCGCCGCCACCGGTGACGACAAGGCCAACGTCGTGCTGAGCCTGCTCGCCAAGACCGAGTTTGCGGTCCCCCGCGTGGTGGCCCGGGTCAACGATCCCCGCAACGAGTGGCTGTTCGACGAGGCGTGGGGAGTCGACGTCGCGGTCTCCACGCCGAGGATGCTGGCGTCCCTGGTCGAGGAAGCGGTCTCGGTGGGCGACCTCGTCCGGCTGATGAGCTTCCGCAAGGGTCAGGCGAACCTGGTGGAGATCACCCTGCCCGACGACACGCCGTGGGGTGGCAAGGCCGTCAAGCGGCTCGAACTACCGCGCGATGCCGCCCTGGTCACGATCCTGCGTGGTTCCCGGGTGATCGTCCCCGAGAACGACGAGCCGCTCGAAGGTGGGGACGAGCTGTTGTTCGTCACCACCGACGAGGTGGAAGACGAGCTGCGCGAGCTGCTGCTGCACCCTCGCTGAGGGCCTCAGTCCGACGCCGCGAGGGCCGGCGGTGGTGTCGCCCGATCGTGGCAGCGCGCCGATGCGTCCGCCGACACGCGTCCAACGTCACACTCCCGGTTGGTGATACCGACCCCCGAGACGACCCCAGCGACGGCGAACAACACGGCGACCGTGATCGCGCCGTACCGGAAACCGGCGAACGTCATCGCGCTGGACCCCACCGCGCCGTCGTCCTGGCCGAGGCCCACGAGCACCCCGGTGAACGCGATCGCGATCAAACCCGCCACCCGGGACACCGCGTTGTTGACCGCGGAGCCGATGCCGCTCTGCGCCGGGTCCACCGCGGCCAGGACGGCCGCCGTCAGTGGCGACACGGTGATGGACAGCCCGACCCCGAACACGACGAGCCCGGGCAGCATCTGCGTCCAGAAGTCGAACGGCGCGCGAGCCGTGGTCAACAGGAGGAATCCCACGGCGGCGATCACCGGGCCGACGGCCATGTAGAGACGCGGGCCGTGACGGCCGGCGAGTGTGCCGAACGGTCGGGCCAAGAAGAACGACAGCACCGGCAGCGGCAACGTGGCAAGACCCGCCTGCGAGGCCGTCATGCCGACGGTCTGCTGCAGGAACAGCGCGACGAAGAGCGTGCCGAGTGACACTGCCGCGTAGAGGAACACCGTCGCGAGGTTGCCGGCGGCGAAGTTGCGCGAGGCGAACAGCTGCAGAGGCATGATCGGGTTCTGCACCCGCCGCTCCCAGTGCGGGAATGCGATCAGGCAGCTCACTCCCAGCACGAAGCCCACGATCACCGCGGGATGTGACGGACCGAGTCGCTGCTGCTCGATCAGCGCGTAGACCGTGGCGGTCAACCCGACCGCACACAGCACCGCGCCCACGACGTCGATGCGCGCCGACCGCTCGCGGCCGCCCGCCTCCGATCCGAGCTTCGTCGTCAGGTAGAGCGTGACCGCCAGGGGCACGACGTTGATGCCGAACACCCACCGCCAGTCGAGTGCGTCCACCAGCAGCCCGCCTAAAGGCGGTCCCACGATGAACGCGGTACCCGTCCACGCCGTCCACGTGCCGATGGCCGCGGCCTGCCGAGCGCCCGAGAAGCGGGCATTGATCATCGCCAGCGAACTCGGAACGAGGAACGCCGCGCCGAGCCCTTGCAGAGCCCGAGCCGCGACGAGCACCCACCCGGTCGGCGCCGCCGCGCACAGCAGCGACGCGACGGCGAACACGGCCAGCCCGGCGCGCAGCACGGCCAGCCTGCCGAACTGATCGGACACCGCGCCGGCGACCAGGATGAGGGCGCCCAGCGCCAGCAGATAGCCGTCGACGACCCACTGGGCGAGTGCCAGACCGCCGCCGAACTCCGCGGTGATGGCGGGCAGCGCCAGGTTGATCACCGAACCGTCGAGGAACGCCACGAACGATGCGAGCACCGCGACCGCGACCACGACGCGGTCGGGCGCGTCGACCCGCGGTCTCGGCGTCAGTCTGACTGCGCCTCCAGCACCTGCCCGGCCGATTCCTCGGCCTCGTGCAGGGCGCGCTGAGCGGTCCGGATCGCGAGGTAGGTCGCCAGGGCGGCGACGGCGGTGAGCGGCCACCCCATTGCGATCCGCGCGACCCCCAGCAGCCCGGTCTGATCGTCGTCGTAAAGGCGGTTCTGAACCAGGAACCGGGCGCCGAACACCAATGCCCAGACACACGTCGCGACGTCGAAGGCGGTCCGCGCCCGGCGGACTCCGCGCCAATCCCGGTCGCGGCCGTTGACCCAGCCCCAGGCGTAGCCCACGATCGGACGCCTGATGAGGACCGACAGCGCGAACACCCCGGCGTAGATCAGGGACGACCAGATCCCGAGGAGGAAGTACCCCTTCGACTGGCCGACCAGGTAGGCGATCAGCGCACTCACGCCGACAGCGAAGAAGCCGGACACCGCCGGCTGCAACGTCTCTCGACGGAACAGGCGCCACACCAGGATCAGGGCGGCTACCCCCAGCGCCGAGCCGATCGCCCAGCCCAGCCCGAACAGCGACGAGACCGGGACGAACACCAGCACGGGCAGCGACGAGTAGATCAGGCCGCTGATGCCGCCCATCTGCTCGAGGATGGCCTGCGCACTGAGCTTGTTCTCGGATTCGTTCTCGATTTCGTCGGGCGCCTCGGGCGCTATCTCGACGTCGTCTGCCGGGCCCCTGTCGGGGTGGGTCACTTCTGGATCTCGTAGTGGGGGTTGTAGATCGCCTTGGTGCCGTTCTCCAACTTGCCCAGACGCCCATGCACCCGCAGGGTGCGACCGGACTCGATGCCGGCGATTCGGCGCTGGCCGAGCCACACGAGCATGACGGCATCCGTGCCGTCGAACAATTCTGCGCGCACGCCGCCCGCACAGCCCTTGGCGTTGGTCTCGACACACCGCAGTGTGCCGACCATCGTCACTTCCTGGCCGCGCCGACAGTCGATGGCCTTCTGCGCACCGGTGTTCGCGGCTTCGTCACTGAGTTCCTCGACGTCCTGCTGTTCGGGATCCTCGGTGAGTCGACGCGTCAACCTCCGCAGATAACCTTCGGCCGTAGCCATGGTCTCTCCTACCCAAGTGGTGAATCAACCGTTGACCCACCTCTTAACCAACGCCACGGTAGACCTCTTGGTTCCGTTTTGCCACGCGGCGCACAGGCAGGTCGTCTACCCTGCCGCGGGCCGGTTTACTCCCCCGTGTCCGACGTCATTCGACGCACCGGGCACGATCGACGGATGTCGGTCGATCTGCGCGGAGCCGCGGTGGTCCTGCTGCCGGGCACGGGATCCGACGACGACTATGCCTACCGCGCGTTCTCGGCCGCGCTGCACGACGTGGGGGCACGCGTGATCACACCGGCGCCGGAGCCGTCACACCTCGTCGCCGGATATCTCCGCGCGCTCGACGACGCCGCGCGGCTGGAACCGATCGCGGTCGGTGGAATCTCGATCGGCGCCGCGGTGGCGACGTCCTGGGCTCTCGCCCATCCGACGGCCGTCCTCGCCGTGCTGGCCGCCCTGCCCGCCTGGACCGGATCACCCGAGTCGGCGACCGCCGCGCTGGCCGCGCTGTACTCCGCGCAGGTGCTGCGGAGCGACGGACTGGCCTCGGCGATCGAGCAGATGCGGGCGTCGAGTCCGCCGTGGCTCGGCGCCGAACTGGCCCGCTCCTGGTCGGGTCAGTGGCCCGCGCTGCCCGACGCCATGGACGCCGCCGCCGGATACGTCGCACCCACGTGCGAGCAGTTGGAGACCCTGCGGACCCCCATGGGCGTCGCGGCCGCGATCGACGATCCGGTGCACCCGTTGGCGGTGGCGGTGGAATGGGTGGCCGCCGCGCCTCGCGCGGCGTTGCGCACCTTCACCCTGGCCGAACTGGGCGCCGACCCCGGTGTTCTGGGTGCGGCGTGCGTGTCCGCGCTGATGGAGCTCTGAGGACCCTATCCGCCCGTGATGGTGCGGAGCTGCTGCATCGCGGAGCCCTGCTCACTGCGGCGGGCCGCCGGCTGCGGGGGCTGCGGTGGCTGCTGTTGACCCATTTGTTGGGCCTGCTCGGCCATCATCTGTTCGGCCCTGGCCCGCAACCGTGCGACCAGCGACTCCGACAGCTGCAGGGGCAGCATGTTGCGCACCGGCTGCGGCGTATCACCGCGTCGAACCACGGTGTCGGACAACGCATTTCGCAAGTCGCGCGCGATGGCCTCGGCGGTCTCGGGTGATCCGACGGCAGCACCGCGCACCATCCAGCGGTAACCGTCGACGCCGATGAACCGCATCACGACGGGCTCGGGGCCGTTCGTCATGTGCCCGACGACCTCACGCCCCCACGGCCCGTCCTCGATGCTGACCTCGGCCGCTTCCTTGCGCAGGGATTCGGCCACCTCGGTGACCACCTCCCGCCAGAGGCTGCCCGCCTTCGGCGCCGCGTAGGCGGTCACGTTGTAGCGGCCGTTGGACGTCACCATCCACGCCATGGTCGGCACGCCCTGCTGGTTGACCTCGACGGCGAGTTCGGCGGACTCGTTCTCCGGGATGAGCACCGCGCCGAGGTCGTGGCGGCCCTCCGTGGCGACCGCCGGGTCGTCGAAGTCCTCGATGTCGAACGGACCGTCGATCTCCTCGTCCTCGGTGCCGAGTTCCTCGGACGCCACGGTGTGCTTTGCGGTGCCCTCTGCGGTGCCCGCCTCGTCGCCGTGGTCACCGGTCTTGCGCTTGCCGAATGCCATTACAAACTCTCGTGTCCGCCGGAGGACCCGTGGCCGCCTGCGCCACGGGAAGTGTCAGCCAGTCCGGCCTCGTCGAACGACGTGACCTCGACGAGCTCGGGCAGCTCGACCCGCTGCACCAGAAGCTGCGCGATGCGATCCCCACGTCGCACGATGATCGCCTCTTCCGGGTCGAGATTGATCAGTGTCACCTTGATCTCGCCTCTGTAGCCCGCGTCGACCGTACCGGGGCTGTTCACGATCGAAAGCCCAACGCGCGTGGCCAATCCCGATCTCGGATGGATCAGCCCCACCATCCCGTACGGAATGGCCACGGCGATACCGGTGGGAACGAGGGCGCGTCGGCCCGGCGCGAGTGCGAGGTCGATTGCGCTGCAGAGGTCGACGCCGGCGTCGCCGGCGTGGGCCCGGGCGGGCAGAGGCAGGTCGCGGTCCAGCCGCACGACCGCCAGAGAGGTGGACACGACCACGGAGATTACTCTTGACCGCGTGTCCGACACGCGCGCAGCCACCCAAACGACGCGCTACCGAGAGCGGCTCGCGGTTCCGTGGTGGTGGTACCTGCCCGGGTTCGTGCTGGGGTCCGTGATCGCCTACGAAGTGGACCTCGGCATCCGCTCGCTCCCCGGCTGGCTGCCGTTCGCAATCCTGCTACCAGTCTCGGCAGCCGCGCTGGTCTGGCTGGGACGCTTGGAGCTGCGGGTGGTCAGCACGTCCACCGGCGACGGCGACGAGACCGAGTTATGGGTCGGCGGAGCCCACCTGCCCACCAACGTGATCTCCCGATCGGCGGAGGTGCCCAGGTCGGCGAAGTCCGCGGCGCTGGGCCGTCAGCTCGATCCGGCCGCGTACGTCGTGCACCGCGCCTGGATTTCGCCGATGATCCTGCTCGTCTTGGACGACCCCGACGACCCCACCCCGTACTGGTTGGTGAGTTGTCGGCGGCCGGAGCGGGTCCTTGCCGCGCTGCGCAGCTGAGCCGTCAGGCCGCGCAATCGGTGCAGATCATCAGGCCGCCCTTTTCGCTGGCCAGCCGACTGCGGTGATGCACCAAAAAACAGCTCGAGCAGGTGAATTCGTCGGCCTGCTTGGGGACCACGCGCACCGAGAGCTCCTCGCCGGACAGATCGGCGCCGGGGAGTTCGAAGGACTCGGCGGACTCGGACTCGTCTACGTCGACGACCGCTGATTGGGCCTCGTTGCGCCGTGCCTTCAGTTCCTCGAGCGAATCTTCGGAAACGTCATCGGTCTCGGTGCGCCGTGGAGCGTCGTAGTCAGTAGCCATCCTCGTCCCCTCCTTGTCGTTCCGTCGTGGAGCGACAGAGCTTTGTACCAGCGCAGAACGCATCCGCCAAATGATTCGTGCCCCGGATGGCACCGGATTGGATGTGAGTTATATCACATCACAAAAGGGCTGGTAGGGACCGGCGGAGGCGGCTGGCCTTACAGTGCAGGGGTGGTAGCGCAGATCACCTCCGGCACGGCGTTCGACAAACACGGTCGGCCGTTCCGGCGGCGGAACTACATCCCCGGCATCGCCGTCATGGTCGCGCTCGCGCTCGTGACCCTCGTGGTGTGGGTCGTGGCGTTCAACCAGACCGCCGACGTCACCCAGCAAGCCGCCTGTAATCCGCCGCCCCCGGTGGCCGACGCCACCCAGACCGCTCTCGGCGAGCCGGTGTCCGCCGCCACCATGCTCGACGTCACGCCGGCCAAGCTCGCCGACACCAAGATCCGCGTCCTCAACGCCAGCGGCCAAGGGGGCCAGGCCGCCGAGGTGGCGGGTGCGCTGCGCGACCTCGGATACGCCCCGCCCACCGCGGGCAACGACACGGTCTACGAGAACACCCGGTTGGCCTGCCAGGGGCAGATCCGCTTCGGGCCGTCCGGTCGCGCGGCGGCTGCGGCGCTGTGGCTCGTCGCCCCATGCACGGAGCTGTTTCAGGACCAACGACCCGACGACACCGTCGATCTGGCGATCGGCACCGAGTTCTCGGCCGTCGGCCACAACGACGACATCGATGCGGTGCTCGCGAGCCTGCGCCCGGATGCCACCCAACCGGCCGACCCGGCGCTC
This sequence comes from uncultured Actinomycetota bacterium, assembly GCA_963846985.1. Taxonomy (GTDB): domain Bacteria; phylum Actinomycetota; class Actinomycetes; order Mycobacteriales; family Mycobacteriaceae; genus Mycobacterium. The sequence goes on along the minus strand of CAWJYC010000015.1, from coordinate 6,439 downwards.
ATCAAGAAGGTCCACTCCACCGGCTGCTGACCGATCCGCGCGGGAGCTAATGGGCGCCGGCTGCCCGCAACGCCTCGTCGAACTCGGTGGCAATTCCCGGCGCCGCCGCGACGATGAGACCGAACCCGGCGGTCTCACCCCCCACGTCCGGCAGCAGCATCGTGGCGCCCGCTTCCTCGGCGATCAATGCGCCCGCCGCCCAGTCCCACACGTTCACGCCGCGCTCGTAATAGGCGTCGAGCCGGCCCGCCGCCACCATGCACAGATCGAGCGCACAGGACCCGATGCGGCGAACGTCCCGGACACCGGGGATGAGCCGGGCCAGCACCTCGGCCTGCACCAGACGCCGCTCGGGCGAATAGCCGAAGCCCGTACCGACCAAGGCCATCGCGAGATCTTCGATCGGGTTGCAGCGCAACGGTTCCGATTCACCGTCGCGATGCAGATTGGCGCCGTGCCCGCGGGCGGCGGAGAACACCTCTCCGGTCGGCACGTTGGCGACCGCACCGGCTACCGAGACGCCGTCGATCTGCACGCCCACCGACACCGCATAGGCCTCGATGCCGTAGACGAAGTTGACCGTTCCATCGATGGGGTCGAGCACCCAGGTGGGCCGACCGCGGTGGCCGAGCAGCGCGCCGCCCCCCTCCTCCCCGACGATCGGGTCGTCGGGCCTCAGGTCGGCGAGCCGATCGCGGATCAGCCGCTCGGTCTCGGTGTCGACGATGGTCACAGGATCGGTCGGAGTGCTCTTGGCGCTCACCGCGGAAGCCGCCTGCGACGGGGCGGAATCTGCGCCGAACACCTCGATCCTGCGGCGCCGAACGAAGTCGGCGGCTTCTGATGCCAGGAGCTCCGCGACGGCCCGTAGGCGGCCCGGATCGCTGTCGTCGGTCACATTCCCATCGCAACACATCGGGCTTGGCGAGGCACTAGTGTGTGGTTGGCGTCGCACCTGCCGACCGCTCACAGAGGAGCGCTCATGACCGAAACCCCTGCCCCCGCCCCGATCGACGGGGGTTCACCGCGTCGTGGTTTCGGCGTCGACGTCGGCGGCAGCGGGGTGAAGGGCGGCATCGTCGACCTCGACACCGGCCAACTCATCGGGGAGCGGTTCAAGCTGGCCACCCCTCAGCCGTCGACCCCTGACGCGGTCAGCAAGACCATCGCCGCGGTGGTCAACGAGTTCGGCTGGGAAGGCCCACTGGGCGTCACGTACCCCGGCGTCGTCACCGGCGGAATCGTGCGCACGGCCGCCAACGTCGACAAGGGCTGGATCGGGACCAACGCCCAAGAGGTCATCGGCGCCGATCTCGGTGGCCGGTCGGTCACCGTGCTCAACGACGCCGACGCGGCGGGACTGGCGGAGGAGAAGTTCGGCGCCGGCAGGGACAACACCGGCGTGATCGTGCTGCTGACCTTCGGAACCGGCATCGGATCGGCGGTGATCCACAACGGCGTGCTGCTCCCCAACACCGAGTTCGGACATCTCGAAGTCGGCGGCAAGGAAGCCGAACACCGCGCCGCCTCCTCCATCAAGGAAACCAAGGAGTGGAGTTACGAGCGCTGGACCAAGGAGGTCACCAAGGTCCTCGTCGCGATCGAGAACGCCATCTGGCCCGACCTCTTCATTGCCGGCGGTGGCATCAGCCGCAAGGCCGAGAAGTGGATTCCGTTGCTGCAGAACAGGACTCCGGTGGTGGCGGCTGCGCTGCAGAACGAGGCGGGCATCGTCGGGGCCGCGATGGCCGCCGACGTCGCCAGCTAGCCGACCGGTGTACCGCTACTCGTCGTCGAGTTCGCGTGCGCGGCCGGCCAATTCGGCCCGGGTACGGACGGCGAGCTTCCGGTAGACCGAACTGAGGTTGTGTTCGACGGTCTTCGGGCTGATGAACAGCGCCGAGGCAATGTCCTTGTTGGTCTTGCCCGATGCCGCCAACCGTGCGACGCGAAGCTCCGATGGCGTCAGGTCCGAGTCGTGGTTGCGCGGAGCGTCAGTCCGCTGCAGCTCGGCGCCGACACGATCGGCCCACAACGGCATACCGAGCTCGGAGAAGGTGCCGAAGGCCTCTCGCAGCGTGGTGGCCGCCAGATTCTTCTTGCGCTGCCGACGCAACACCTGACCGAGGAACAGCTGGGTGCGCGCCCGCTCGAACGGCATCGGGAGTCGGTCGTGGTGCACCAGCGCCTGGCGCAGCGTGGCCTCGGCGTCGGCGAGGTTACCCGCCGCGGCCTGCAGCATGCTTCGGCCGCGGGCGCCCACCGCCAGCATCCACGGCCGGTCCAGTCGCGCACCATACAGTTCGAGCGACTCGACCAACGGCGCCGCGTCAGCCAGTCGCCCGAGCGCGACCATTGCCTCGATGGCGTCGGGCTCGTGCAACGCCGGATAGCCGTTCCACACGTCCACGCGACCACGGTGAGACAGCAAGGGCTCCAACGCAATCAGAGCCTGCTCGTAGTTGCCCAGCGACACCTCGAGAAAGCCGAGGGCGATCAGCGGCCACGTGGCGAGGAACGGTGCGCCACACTGGCGTGCCCCAGCGATCGCCGCCCGAGCATCTTCCCGCGTCGCGTGCTCGTGACCCAGATGCGCGAGGGCGATGGCGCGTTGGCTCCTGCCGACGACCAGTGGGTAGGCACCGCCGCTGTTCTCGCCCCGCCGCAACATGTCCTCAGCCACGTCGGCGGCCACCGAGTAGCGGCCCAGCCACGTGTAGACCATCGACAGATGTCCCGAGACGTACACCATGTCGGCGTCGGCGCCCATCTCCACGCAGCGACGCCGAGCGGCGATCAATCCCGCCAGGGCCTCCTCGAGGCGGCCGGTCCACGCCTTGGTCACCGCGTCGGTGACACTGGCCCGGAACGGTGCCGAGACGTCGGGATCCGGTACTTCCAATTCCAGCGCGCGAGCCAGTGCCGACTCGTCGCGCTCGAGGCCGTGTGAGCAGTCGACCATCACGTGCAGCGCCAGTGCCTGACTGATCACCTTCGGATCACCGAGTAGCTCGGCGCGGACCACGGCCAGCTGCGCCTCCCGACGGGCCTCGCGGTGGCGACCGGTCATGTAGTGCGCGCGGGCGAGCAACAGCTGGGTCCTCACCAGCAGGTCCAGGTCGTCGCCGGCCTCGGCGACCGCTTCGGCGAGCAGCGGAACCGCCCCGGCATAGTCGTGCTCGGCAATCCGGGCCGCTCCGAGCAGGTTGAGCGAGGCGGCGTGCGACGAGCCCGGCCCGAAGTCGTCGACGGACGATTCGAGCATCCGGCGGGCACGCCGCGTATCGCCGGCCCGCAGGTGCTGTTCGGCGGCGCCGAGCCGACGGGTCGGCGTGTCGCCACCCAGGCCAATGGCCAATTCGTAGAGATCGGCGGCGGCCGCCGCGGCCCCACGGCCCACCGCGGCGGCGGCGGCGTCGTCGAGCGCGTGCAGAGTGGCGGGCTCGGCGCTCGCCGCCCCCAGCGCCATGTGCCGCGCCTTCAGCTCGGGTTGCGCCTCGACTGCGGCCAGCGCCCGATGCATCCGGCGGCGCCGAGCCGGGCCGGCATGGGTGTAGATGCCACGGGCGAGCAGCGGGTGCGCGAAGCGCACGCTGTTGCCGTCGATGCGGACGATGCCCTCGCGCTCGGGACCCTCCAGCAGTTCCACGACCCGCTCGACCGGCACGCCGGTGGCCTCGGCGAGTAGGTCGACCGTGGCGTCGGTGACCGAGCACGCCGCCAGCAGCATGTCCCCAACGCGACCGTCGAAGTGCGCGGTTCGCAGCCTCACCAGCTCGGTCAGCGTGCTGGGCAGCACGGCGTCGGCGACCGTCGACCGACCGTCGACTCCGCGCGCCAATTCCAGTGCGTAGAACGGATTGCCGCCCGACACCTCGGCGATCCGGATCATCGTCGGCCGCGGGAAGGCCTTGCCGAACCGGTCGAGGATCATCGCGTGCAACGCGCCGAGGCTCAGCGGGCCCACCCGCACCCGATTGACCGCGTCGGGTTCCTTGAGGTGCAGCCATTCCGCGGGGTCGGGTTCGGTGGCGTGCGCCCGACCGGTCAACAGCAGCCGCACCCTGCCCACCATCCGGCGCGCGGCGAAGGCCAGCACCGCCTGGCTGGACACGTCGAGCCACTGCACGTCGTCGACCGCGAGCAGGATCGGCTGGCGGGCGGCCAGCCGAGAGAGGACCGACGCGACCGCGGAGCCGGTCACCCGCTGGTCGGTGGGAGGTCCCCCGGCCCCGGTCCGGAGCAGCACCCGGTCGACGGCCACCCGTTGCAGATCGGTCAGGTCGTCGAGCACCTCGGGCTCGACGTCCTGCAACAGGTCGGCGACCGCGGCGTACGCGAGAACCGACTCCGCTTCGTCCGCCCGTGCCGACAGCACGCGGTAGCCGAGCTCCTGCGCCCGCTCGACCCCGCCGAGCCACAGCGTCGTCTTGCCGATTCCCGGCTCGCCGGCGAGCACCAGGGCACGCGGGTGCGCGTCGGTGAACGCAAGCAGGTCATCGACCGCCTGGCGTTCGCCCGAGCGACTCACCGTTGCCACTGGCACCGCTCCATCATTGCAGCTAGCAAATGCTGGCGCAGGAACATGGAGCTTGTAGAAGTCGACGGAGTGATCGAATTCACCATCATCACGGCCGTCGACGCGTCGTTCACTCATTGAAGCAGTTCACGGACGGGTTTGATCTTGGCAATCGAATGTCCGAGGGCGTCGATCGCCCGATACCGAGGCGACCGCGATTCCGTCGACGGTCCGCCACGGGCACCGTCGAATTGCGCCGGGACGCCCACGGCCCGTCAGCCGCGAGCGGCCGGCACGGCACGCCGGGCGATGATTTTGCCGCTCGTAGGGGCAGTTGCGCACACTGTCGTTACAATGGTCAACGGCGGCCGCATCACGGATGGCGGCAAGTATCCGAGTTGATATCCAACGCCATCAACAGACAGCCGACGATTCACGGTGGCGCACGCCCACGCCACCGATTTGCAAGACCGAAGGGGTGCACGTGGCAGCGACGAAGGTAAGCCCGGCGATCGAAGAACCGGTGAAGCGCGCCGTCACCAAGGCTCCCGCCAAGAAGGCCGCAGCCGCGAAGGCTGCCACCGGCACGGCGCCGGCCAAGCGGGCCGCCAAGGCCCCGGCCAAGAAGGCCGCCGCGAAGGCCGCCGGCGCGCCCGGTACCCGCGGCAAGAAGGGCCCCGCCGACGCGGACGACGCCACTACGACAGTCGATCCCGTCGAAACGGGCGACGATCTCGAAGCCGGTCCCGAGGAGCTCGAGGTCGATGCCGACATCGAGCTCGAGGACCTCGAGGTAGTGGAGGCCGTCGAGGTCGACGACACCGTCGAGGACGGTGCCGCAGTCGTGGTCGACAAGGTCGCCAAGGACGGCGAGGACGCCGCCGGCGACGACGACATCGCCGAGCCGTCCGAGAAGGACAAGGCCTCCGGCGACTTCGTCTGGGACGAAGAGGAGTCCGAGGCGCTGCGCCAGGCCCGCAAGGACGCCGAGCTGACCGCCTCCGCGGACTCGGTGCGCGCGTACCTGAAGCAGATCGGCAAGGTCGCACTGCTCAACGCCGAAGAAGAGGTCGAGCTCGCCAAGCGCATCGAAGCCGGCCTGTACTGCACGCAGAAGATGACCGAGTTCGCCGAGGCGGGCGAGAAGCTGACGACCGCTCAGCGTCGTGACTACATCTGGATCTGCCGCGACGGCGACCGCGCGAAGAACCACCTGCTGGAGGCGAACCTGCGCCTGGTGGTCTCGCTGGCCAAGCGCTACACCGGCCGCGGCATGGCGTTCCTCGACCTCATCCAGGAGGGCAACCTCGGGCTGATCCGCGCGGTCGAGAAGTTCGACTACACCAAGGGTTACAAGTTCTCGACCTACGCCACCTGGTGGATCCGGCAGGCGATCACGCGCGCGATGGCCGACCAGGCGCGCACCATCCGCATCCCGGTGCACATGGTCGAAGTGATCAACAAGCTCGGCCGCATCCAGCGTGAGCTACTCCAGGACCTGGGTCGCGAACCCACGCCGGAAGAGCTCGCCAAGGAAATGGACATCACGCCCGAGAAGGTGCTGGAGATCCAGCAGTACGCGCGCGAGCCCATCTCGCTGGACCAGACGATCGGCGACGAAGGCGACAGCCAACTCGGTGACTTCATCGAGGATTCCGAGGCCGTCGTGGCGGTGGACGCGGTGTCCTTCACGCTGCTGCAGGATCAGCTGCAGTCGGTGCTCGAGACGCTCTCGGAGCGCGAGGCGGGCGTCGTTCGGCTCCGCTTCGGTCTGACCGACGGCCAGCCCCGCACGCTCGACGAGATCGGGCAGGTCTACGGCGTGACCCGGGAGCGCATCCGGCAGATCGAGAGCAAGACGATGTCGAAGCTGCGTCACCCCAGCCGCTCGCAGGTCTTGCGCGACTACCTGGACTAGGC
>CAWJYC010000014.1:0-92691 GCA_963846985.1 uncultured Actinomycetota bacterium | reverse complement strand
CCGTTACTCGGCGTCCACCCCGGCGTTGGTTGACAGCGCTGACGAAGAATTAAGCTGCGCCACCACGGCACCCACTATGGCACCCACTATCTCGCCTTTCGGAGCGCGGCATCCGTGACCTCATGGGGTGAAGACGTCGTTGAGGGTGACGGTTCGAAGGGCGCGGGAGCGGATGAGGTCCACCAGCGTGCCGTAGACGTGGGTAACCGGCAGATGGTTGAGGTGGCCGATGACGATCGACTGTGGGGTGAAGTACTTGTCGGCCATCTGCTTGATGTAGTCCTCGGTGATCACCGTCGAGTCCGACAGCGAGCCGTTCCACAACGTCGTCGCGCTGTAGCCGAGGTCGGCGGCGCTGGCGCGGACTGCGGCGTTGTAGTTGCCGTAGGGGGGCCGGAAGAATGGTTTGGCATCAACGCCGTACACGTTGGCAAGGAACCGGTCGTTGCGGCTGATCTGTTCGGCGCCTGCGGAAGTTGAAATGGTGGTCAGGTCGGGATGCGACCAGGTGTGGTTACCGAGTTGGATCTGGCCGGACTCGACCAGTGGCCGCAGCAGGTCCCGGTTTTCGGTCCACGACTGGTTGACGCCATTGACGAAGTAGGTGAGCCGCACACCAGTGTCCCTGGCGAACTGCGTATAGAGGCGTACGACCTCGCCATTGACCCCGTCATCGACGGTGAGGGCGATCATGTCCCCGTCGCCGGGCAACGAGTTGAGCACACCGCCGCCGGGCAACCGGACGCGGCCTCCGGGCGGAGGCGGGGGCAACAGGTCAGCGGACTTGGCCGACGCGGCAGGGACAGTCGGCACTCGCAACTGGCGCGCTCGGCGGGTGGTGGTATCGACGCTGTAGTGAGCCAGCCCAACGCCGCCGAGCGTTACCGCGGCCAGCGACGCCAGGAAGCGGCGGCGGGCCATGTCAGACACAGATCGCCCCGGCGCGGTGTGGCTCAAGCACTGGACGAAGGTACCGCGCGGGCCCGGCTTCGCCGCGGACCGTGGTCAATGTCGCGTCGCCGGCGCCGAAGCGTAGCGCTCGTGCGTCTGTCTCGTGACGCATTCACAGTTGATCGACGGCAGACAGGGGTCAGCCTGGCCCAGGCAAAGCCAACCGACGCTCCCCGGTCTCGTACTTGCTGACGAATGACTGCGCAACAGCCAGACGCTCGCGACCTCGTCCTGAGTGAGCCCAGCCTCCCGACGAAGGGTACGCAGCAGCTCGCACAGCTGCTGGTACTCCGCCGGGTAGATGGACTTTTCCACCTGATCAGCGGCCCTCTCGCGTCCACCAACTTGGTCGCGATCAGGTTCACATCGCCGCGCGTTCACGTACTGGTCGAGGTAGCGCTCGCATGCCCTCGATGCGCGCAGGTTCAAGATAGTTCTCAGCGGTGCACTCGCCATCCCAGGAAGGCGCGGTTCGGCAATCACGTCACACCGCAGACGATCGTTTGGGAGGTCGGTGCGTGCCGTCCCGGGGATTGCACGCAGGGGGAGGTTAGGTGAGCGGGTCGTGGCCGCCTGCGCTGTGGACGGCTCTGGGCCTGCGCCACACCCACCAGAAGACGCCACCCATCAGGGCGGCGACCGCCAACGCAGCACCGACGTAGTAGGGCGTGTTGTCGCTCGCCGGAGCAGGGAGCGGGGTGGCCATGTTGACCAGGTCTACTCCGTTGGTGACTGGACCCACCCCGGGTGTCTTCTGCGCGGTGGCCAAGGTAATCGACGTGCCGTCGGGGCTAATCTGCCCACGACCGAGCGTGGTGCCATCGAGCAGGAAGGAGTCCTGCTGCCCGACGGGCTGAGTGTCGTCGTGTCCGATCGCGGTCACTTGGTTGACGAACAGGGATTGATTGGCCGCAGGGACGTTGACGTAGGCGTTGTCGTAGGTGACCGGGGCGTAGGGCTGCCAGTCCGGCGGCGGTGGCCCGGTGTAGTCCTCACTGGGCGGAGTCCAGCCGCCGCCGTTGAAGGAACCGCTGGAGACGAAGCTGGCCCCGACGGCGACGAACGGGAACACCGCGGCCTGGATGATGTCGAGCACGATGCGCTGGCCTGGGGGCACCCATGCCTCGCGGTAGTCCCCGTCGTAGTAGTAGCGGTAGCGGACGTCCTCGTCGGACGGGTTGTACAAGACCGGGCGGCGGTAACGGTCGTAGTCCACGTAATCCCACCGGGCGGGTCGCCAGGTGTTGACGGTGAGGTTCGTGTTGTCCTGAATGTTGACTTGCTGGATGTTGGTGATCTGAGTGTTGATGTTGGTGACGTTGGTGACGGTGACCGGCGGCGGGGGCGGGGCGGCCGGGTCGACCACGACTGCCGGGGCCGTCCTGGCAGCCTGGATCGCCTCGACAGACTTCACCGGGACTGCGGCAGGTTGGGGCACCACCGGCGTCCCGGCGCGCACCGACACCGACGCGGATGCTGCGATGGCGGGCGCTACCTCGGTGACCGTCGTGCCGTTGGTGACGACGGTCGTCGGTTCAAGCGTGGTCGTCACCGGGGGCGCCGACGTCAACGGAGTGTTCAGCGCAGTGGACTCGGCAGGCGACGCCGACGCCGCGGAGGGGGAACTGCTCGACGACGTGGCGATGGCGGGCACTGCAGCACCGTTGGTCGGCGCCGAGGTCGTCGGCGTCGATGCGGAAACCGAGACCGAGGCCGTCGGAGGCCCAGTCGTGATGGGGTTCGTCGGAGTCGGCACAGCTGAGGTCTGCGTGCCGGGAGCCTCAACCGTGGTCGTGGTCGTCGGTACCTCGGTCGGCGTGGACGGAGACACCGTCCGGGTCGGGGTCTGCACCGGCGACGGGGCCTCGGAGGTGGTCACCGGGTCACGAGTCTGCACCGGCGCGGCAGGAACCGGAGGCGGCGCGGAGGCCACGACGGGCGGGGCCTGGGCGGTCGGCGTGTTGGCTGGGGCTTGCTGTGGGTCACCAGAGCCGTCACCGCCTGCGGGTGCGGGTGCGGGTGCGACCGTCGTGGTGGTGGGATCACTCGGGGCGGCCTGGGATATTTGAGCACTCAGCAGGGCGTTGGGAGCGATGGCGGCAAATACGGCCACCGTTGCGATGATCTTCTTCACAAAGGGCTCATCGGCACTATGCGTTGCGGTGTTACGTCTATTGAGCGAGCGGATCCTGTCAATATGTATTGGCTTCGCTGTTACATAGCTACCAACCTGGCAGGGTGCGTGCGGCCCCAAGCGAAGATCAACGACGGTAGGGGTTGGGGTACTCCCGCCGGGGTCCCGAACGAGACTTCCTCGCCCGGGGCGGCGCGCCATTTGCCACCGGTCAGCTAGTGGGTGCCGCGGTGTTTGCGTGGGTGGGCGTCTCGGCTCGTTCGCGGAGATCGAGCTGGTAGGTGAGCATCCCCGTCGCCAGCAGTCCGATCGACAGATCGATCAGCGCCGCGAAGCCTTGGGTGGCGAAATGCACGACTGCGCTGCACAACGTGAAGAACAGCGCCGCCTCCCGCAGCAGACGCAGCGGCCAGATGCGGTCGGTGCGCCGCAGGGCGATCATCGCCGGGAGCGCCATCGCTACTGTCAATCCCGCGCCGATCACCAGAATCGCGGTCCCCACCTCCATCCCGGCGAGGTGATACGTCACATTTGCGTCGCGGTAGAAGTAGCCTCCTAGCGCGACACCCAGCAAATGAAACCACAGGCTGGCGAGGGCCACGACCACGATGAGCCAACCCACGACCGGAACCCACCGCGGGTTCTCGACCCAGGCGGGAACCAATCGGGCGAGCCGCTTGCGGATGGCGTGGAGGTGATCAGAATCCAGGCGAGCCGACTGCAGCAGTGCCCGCACATGCTCGACGTCCTGGGGATCCACACCCCCGCCGCGGGCGCGCTCGACGAGTCTCAGACCGAGTTCCCGCCGGTGCGCACCCAACCCCTTCGCCACGCCGTCGGCGGCGATCAAGCTCGCCGAGGCCAGCGACTCGTGCGCGCTCAGCGGTCGTAACGCCCGCAGTGCGTGGGTGCTCAACAGGATCACGATCAGCACGGCGAACATGATCTCCGCCGATGGACCGAAGAAGTAGTCGTTGTCCTTGGTCACGAACTTTCCGACCTCGTCGAGCACCAGCCCGAACCCGATACCACCCAGCACGACGGCCAGATTGCGAGCTCCCGCCCCCAACAGCAGCCAGCCGACCACCAGCGCAAACATCATCAGCACTTCCCCGTACAGGCTGTGGGCGATGTGCAGATCGCCGCCGCCGACCTGGGGATAGCCGGTCACCTTCAGATACAGCCGAGTAAGGAGGATCGTCGCAATGGCGATGAAGATGAACGACTCTGTGTGGCTCTGCCCGAGGGAGTTTCGACTCACCGGACCGTGATGTCCGCCATGGTGTTCTGCCATCACTCCTCCTCCTCTTTGTATCGCCGACTCGCTCGCCGGATTACACCAGACTGGGAATCTCGCCTGTGCGGACTTCCCAACTATTGGGGGCAAAGCAACGAGATGCCTGGGCCACACCGCCAGCAGTCGCTTTCGCACCGCTCGCAATGGTGACAACGGTTTCGTCTTCGGGTGCATCGGGCTGACAGAAGGCGGTATCGGCGATCGGTGGTCGTTGAACACGGTTCCTCGACCTAGGAACCAAGAATGTTTACGTGTTGAATCGACGCGATACGAACTATGGCGACTGAAATATTTCTCGTCCGCGATGGTGTCGTCGAAACGGATAGGAAGGGTCGATGAACCGTCGTGGAAGAGCTGGTATCGCGTCGACACCGTGCCCAGACGCTGGCGGCCGGTGTACGTGCCGATCACGTACACGCTTGCAGCGCTGCTCTGGAGCTACATCCGCCCCGTGCGGTGGACCTGCCGGTTCACCATCATTGGTCAGAAGCAGCTCGACGCTTAACGTTTGGACTGCCTCTACTTCAGTTGACTCGTAAGGTGTGAATATCAGGCCGCGGTTGGGACTGCGGTGTGGAGCAGTTCGAACTCTATTGGGGTGAGCTTTCCAAGGGCACTCTGCCGGCGCCGGCGGTGATAAGTCCGCTCGATCCAGATGACGATCGCAACCGTAACTCCGCCCGGGTGGCCCACCGTTTCCGGTGTAGGACTTTGCGTTGCAGGAGAGCGAAGAACGACTCCATCGCCGCGTTGTCACCGCACGCTCCGACGCGACCCATCGAGCCCCGTAAGCCATTGTCCGACAACACATGCACGAACTTCCGTGAGCGAAATTGGCCGGGTTCAACCAGTGGATGCAACACCGGCTTGTTGAAGCAACAGCATCTGCTCGTTGAATGCTTCGGCGGGGGTCTTCCAGTCGAGTGTCGTACGTGGCCTGGTGTTGAGGGCATGAGAGACTGCGTCACCCCAATCGCGCTGTGTCAGGGGACTTTTGCGCCACGCGTAGAACGCTTGGGTGGAGAACCCAAGCACCCGGCAGGTCACCGTGACGGGCACACCGTCAGCGGCAAGGTCGAGGACCAGCGGGTACGTCATTTGGGTTGACGTCCCGACTGAGGTAGCCGACAGCACGGCGAATCACCTCGGCTTCCTGCTCGAGCAGCTTGATCCGTTTGCGCGCTTCGCGCAGCTCCGCGGACTCATCTCGAGCGACTGGTGACCCGGATCGGTCGACCCCATCGTCGCGGTCGGCGATCTTCAGCCAGCGATGCAGGCAGGCCTCGGAGATGCCGAAGTCCTTGGCGATCTGACGCAGCGGCGCCTTCACCCTTGCGGGCCACGCCAATCACTTCAGCGCGGAACTCGGCGGGAAACGCATTCGGCACGGGAGTTGATCCTTCCAGCGAGGACGAATCCTCACAGGTCAGGAGTCAACCCAATCGGGGGCAGTCCCTGCCGTCTTTGCGTGTGCCCGAGCGGAGGGACGCCGTCCGGCGAGCATAACGGGTGGCTGTCGATGAGATGGTGATACGGACGAAAAACAGGCCAGGGATTGTGTCCCTGGCCTGCATTTCTCCGGTGGAGCTGCCGGGAATCGAACCCGGGTCCTACGGCATTCCCTCGAGGCTTCTCCGTGCGCAGTTCGCTATGTCTCTACTTGGATCTCTCGGTCACGCGAACAAGCCGAGATGACGATCCCAGTCGCTGTTTGATGTCCCCGTACGTCCCGCGACCGGACGTATGGGTTTGTCCCTCTTGATGACGCCAGGGTCCGGGTCGAGGGCTCTCCCGGTCTGACGGACACACCGTCGCTTAGGCAGCGAGGGCGTAGTCGCGCTGATTGGAATCGGCGCTTAATTGGTTGCAACGACGCTTACGGTGGTCATTTGCCTGCACCGGCACGCTTCCCTTGATTCGATGCGCGAAGTCGAAACCGTTCAGCCCCTCGCACCCCTGCCGAACTTCAGCAGGAACATTGATTCTACGCACGAGTATGACAACGACCAACGACCATTTGTTCCCAGTTAGATTACGTACGCCAGCTTGTCGACGATTCGCCGTCCGACCTCGGCGTCTCCATCGATCTCGACCGCCGTCGACCGGCCGGCAATCATCGCCCGCCCACCGGCCAGCCGGGTGAATTGCACGCCGTCCAGCCGAATCGTCGTGGTCGGCGCTGCGTCGAAGGCATCGACCAAGCTGGCCCGGCCGTCGACGGCCACCCTGATGGTGCGTTCGAGCGGCCCACTCAATTCGATGGCCACCCGGGCTCCATCTGGCGCCTTGCCGAGCTTCCCGACGACGAAGCCCATGCTGGTGCTCATCTCGTCCAGCGCCAATCGCGCGGCGGGCGTCTGGAGTTCACTATCCGACGGCGGTCGCGACAGCGCCTCGCGGAGGTCCTGCTCGTGCATCCAGCAGTCGAAGGTACGCACGCGCATGAACCGGCCGTAGGAGTCCGGGCCCGCGGGAGTCGCGGTGACGGCACTCCAGTCGTCGTCGCTCATCGCGGTCAACGCGTTCCGGCGATCGGCGGTGACGGTACGGAAGCGCTCCAGGACGGCTGCCGGAGTATCGCGCTCGAGGTGCCGCACCCAGCACTCGTTCATGGCCCCGATGGAGTTGCGCACGTGGTCCAGGGTCGAGACGTCGACGTCGGTCTCCGGGGTCGCGACGCCCGAGAGCATCGACTCCGTCCCGATGATGTGGGCGACGACGTCGCGGACACACCACCCCGGAAGCGGCGTCGAATCGTGCCAGCGTTCCTCGGGCACGTCGGTCATCAGGCGGTCGATGGCGTCCCATGACCCGAACAGCCCGGCGAGGATCTCCGTCTTGTCGAGCAGCGTGCGGGCTCGTTCGGTCACCCGGCGATGCTAGCCGCCGGCGAACCGGCCGATCAACGTAACGAGCACGGCTGTGGCCAGCAGCACCGGACCCAAGACCTCGACCACGGTGATTCCACGGCACACGGCGGCGAGAACACCGAGCGGGACGGCGCCCATCACCAGCCCGGCACGCAGGGCGAGCGCCCGCTGGCTGCGCAGCACCGACCGCCACGTCCGCATGGGTACCACCCGACTCAGCCACACGCCGTAGACCAGTAGCGCCAGAGCGCAGATGCCGACGGCGATCCGGTGTCCAAGCGACGGCGACGTACCCTGCCCGACGCCGGGGATGCTCAGGATGATCAGCCACGCCAACAGCACCACGCCCACCGTCGCGAATCGCAGCAGCCGTGCCAGCGCGATGCCGATGTTGCGGCGGGCCAAGTCACCCAGGTCGGGGTCGAGGCGCGCCGCTCCGAGAAACCCGTTCAGCGCCGCCGACCACTTGCTACCGGCAAGGCGGTTGACGCCGATGTTGTGCACCGCGGAGGCATTGGCCGGATCCAGTTGCAGCGCTTGCTCATAGGCAGCAGTCGATTCGTCGGATCGACCCAACCGCGCCAGGATCTGACCGCGCAGGACGTGGCTGTCCGCGCTGGCCGGGTCGAGCCGAAGCGCTTCGCCGATGACGACGTAGGCGTCCTGCGGCCGCCCGACCTTCAGCAGCAACTCGGCGTAGACGAAGTGCGCGAGCCGATCCTGGGGGTGCAGGGTGACCCCCCGCCACGCCGTCCACAAAGCCTGTTCCACCCATCCCGCGCCATCGAGGGCGACGGCGTAGATCCGGATGGCGAACGCGTCCTCTGGCGAAATGGTCAGTGCCGCATGAGCGGTCTGCACCGCGTCCGCGTGCTGCTGAGCCAGTACCTGGACCCGCGCCAGATTCGCGAGCAGCACCGCACTCTGCGGGTTGGCACTCAGGGCGTCCCTGAGCACCTCTTCGGCGCGGCCGTGGTTGCGGGCTTCGACGTACGCGCTGGCGAGGACGATGGCGCCGTCGACGTCACCAGCCGCAGAATCGGCAGCGGTCAACGGAACTTCTTGCGGCGCAGGTAGTTCGCCAACTCGTCATAGGTGCCGTCGCCGTTGGCGAATTCGACGACGTTGCGTGCGGTGTCGAACCACGGGCCGGCGCTGGGTCGGATCTGCGCGAGGGCAGAGTCGATGTCGCTCATCCGGACGGGCCGCACCTCGCCCGCCCGCAGCGAGTCCGCCATCGCCAATTGCGTTGCAGTGTCGCAGACATGGGTGATGTCCGCGCCGGAGAAGCCGTCCGTCCGCTTGGCGACCGATGCGGGGTCGATCCGCTCGATCGGTCGGTCGCGCAAGTTCATCGTGACGATCGCGGCCCTGGCCTTGGTGTCTGGCAGGCCAACGAAGATCATCCGGTCGAAACGGCCCGGTCGGCGCAGCGCCGGATCGACGTCCCACGGCATGTTGGTCGCGGCCAGGACATACACCCCGTCGTTGGACGACGTTGCCGTATCCAGTTCAGCGAGAAGCGCATTGACGACGACACGCAGGCCAGAGCTGTTGCTCAGGGCCGCCCGCCGCTGGCCGAGTGCGTCGACTTCGTCGAAGAACAGCACGCACGGCGCATTGCGGCGCGCGGTGTCGAAGATTCGACCCAGTGCGCGCTCGCTGTCGCCGAGCCAGTGCTGCAAGACGTCGGCTATCCCGACGCCGTAGAAGTTCGCCCCGAGTTCACCGGCCACCGCTCGCGCGAGGTAGGTCTTGCCGCAACCCGGCGGCCCGTACATCAGGAGGCCGCCCCGGGCGTTGACCTTGTAGGCCTTCATCAGCGCCGGGTTGCGGATGGGCCCGAGCAGGGACACGTCGAGCCGCTGCTTGACCGCCTCCATGCCCGCCACGTCGGCGAGGGTGATGTCGCTGCGGCGGACCACGTCGAAGTCGCTCGCGCTGACGCCGTCGGACACGTCCCCGTCACCGTGGACGAAGGCCGGACCGATGATGTCGGACACCTCTTCCTCCGCGGCCGACCAGTTGAACTCCGGCTTCGGCTCGTCGACCGCAACGTCGTCGGCAGCACCCGCCGCCAAGGCTGCGGTGCACCGCTGCAGCAGGCTCAGGGCAGTGGAGTTGCCGGAATCCTGCGCCAGCGCGGTGCTGCAGTGGGTGAGCGCCTCGGTGTAGCTGCCGGCTTGGATGAGGAGGTCGGCGAGGTGCAACCGGAGTTCGACCGCGTCGGGACTGCGCTCCACCGCCGCCGTCAGCTCACGGATCACGACCTCACTCGCCATCGCGCACGTCCTCCGTCCTCCGCGGCCTCGATCCTACTGACCACTGCGGATCTAACTCGCCGCGATCAAGCTCACGGACGTCAATGCCAACACCATCCCGGCCGCCTGCCACCGCGTCACCCGCTCCTTGAGCACCACGAACGCCAGTCCCACGGTGGCTGCGGGGTACAGCGAGATGAGCACGCTCGTCAGCGAGAGCATTGACGCGTGCAGCGCCAGCAGCAAAGCGACGTTCGACACGGTGTCCAGCGCCCCAGCCGCCAGGGCCAACCTCAACGGCACTCCCGACGGTGCCCTCAGGTTGCCGGAGAACGCGGCGACCGCCACGACCACCAGGCTGGCGGTCAGCCGGGCGAACACCAGGGGCCAGAGCTGGGCATCCGTCGGCGCCTGGTCGAGAAGGACGAAGTTCATGCCGAAGGCCAGGCCCGCCCCCAGCGTCAGCCACGCCACCTTCGGGGTGAAGCGGTTGGCGGTCGATTCTGGTTCGCGCTCTTCGCGACTCACCATCACGACCGCGACCAAAGCGAGCGCGATGCCGGCGTAGGCAAGCAGACTGGGTCGCTCCCCCAGCGCCACGCCCGCGACGATAGGTACCCCGGAGACCAGGATGGCCGTCAGCGGTGACACCAGCGACATCGGACCCGCTCCCAGCGCGGCGTAGAACCACCACACGCCGAAGGCCTGGCCCAGTCCACACAGCGCTCCCCACACGATCGCCGGCGTCGACACGTGTCCCCCGACGACCAGGCACACCGCAGTCAGGAGCACGAACGCCACCGGGTAGGACACCAACACGACCCGAAGCGCGGCCACCCGCCGTGATGCCACCCCACCGACGAAGTCGCTCACCCCGTAGCCGATTCCCGACACCAGGGCGAAGACGACCCCGATCAGCTCATGCCCTTGGAGCGCCTGCCCAGTTCGCGGATCACTTCACGGTCGGCATCACGCTTGGCCAGATCCTGTCGCTTGTCGTGGGCCTGCTTGCCGCGGGCCAGCGCGAGTTCGACCTTCACCTTGCCCTCGGTGAAGTACAGCGACAGCGGCACCAGCGACAGATTGCCGTCCCGGATCCTGCCGATCAGATTGTCGATCTGGCTGCGGTGCAGCAGCAGCTTGCGGTTGCGCCGCGGTGCGTGATTCGTCCACGAACCGTGGTGATACTCGGGGATGTGCAGGTTGCGCAGCCACACTTCCCCGTCGTCGACGGTGGCGAACGAGTCCGCGAGCGACGCCTGCCCCTCGCGAAGGCTCTTGACCTCGGTACCCATCAGCGCCACCCCGGCCTCGAAGGTCTCGAGTATCGAATAGTTGTGCCGCGCCTTGCGATTGGTGGCCACCACTTGGTTGTTGCGGTGCTTCTTGACCTCCGCGGCCGACTTCTTCGCCACCGCTACCGCCGCACGTACAGCCGGAGGGTGACGTACCCCGTGACACCCGCCATCGCCACGCCGACGAACAGCAAGACCGGCGCGATGTACAGGATGTCCTGGTAGTCGATCCTGGCAATGAGATTCGCTTGGTAGAACTGGTTGAGCGCCTTCTCCAGGAACAGCGCCCGCACCAGAATCAGTCCGATGATCGAGATCACGACGCCGATGAATGCGGCCAGCATGGCTTCGACGAGGAAGGGCAGCTGCGTGTACCACCGGCTCGCGCCGACCAGCCGCATGATCCCCACCTCCGTTCGTCGCGTGTAGGCCGCGACCTGAACCATGTTGGCAATCAAGAGGATTGCCCCCACCGCCTGCACCAGGGCGACGGCGAACGCCGCGGCGCTCAACCCGTCGAGCACCGCGAAGAGCCTATCGATGAGGTCCTTCTGGTTGAGCACGTTGAGCACGCCGGGTTGACTCTTGAGGGCGTCGTCGAAGTCCCGGTGTTGTTCGGGATTGTCGAGCTTCACCACGAACGATGCGGGAAATGCGTCCTTGCCCGCAACGTCTTTGTACTGGGGGAATTTCTTGATCGCGTCCGCGTAGGCATCGCTCTGGTTGAGGAACCGGACCGAACGCACGTCGGTCCGGTCCTCGATCCGCTTGCGAAGCCCCTTGCACGGATCGGCGTCGCACGACGGATCGTTCGCCGACACGTCATTGGTGAGGAACACCTGGCTCTCGACGCGGTCCAGATAGATGTTGCGGGAGCTGTCGGCGAGCCGGACCACCAGCAGGCCACCACCGAACAGGCCGATCGAGATGGCGGTCGTCAAGATCATGGCGACCGTCATGGTGACGTTGCGACGAAGCCCGGTGAGGACCTCGTTGACGAGAAAGCCGAAGCGCACTAACGGTCCATTCCATAGACACCGCGCTGTTCGTCGCGGATGAGTCGGCCCAGCTCCAGTTCGATGACTCGCTGGCGCATCGAGTCGACGATGTGATGGTCGTGGGTCGCCATCAACACCGTCGTGCCGGTGCGGTTGATCCGCTCGAGCAGATCCATGATGTCCTTGCTGGTCTCGGGGTCCAGGTTGCCGGTCGGTTCGTCGGCCAGGAGCACCAGCGGCCGGTTCACGAACGCCCGCGCGATGGCGACGCGCTGCTGCTCACCACCGGACAGCTCGCTCGGCAGCCGGTTGGCCTTGCCCGACAGCCCCACCATCTCCAGCACGTCGGGCACCACCCGGTTGATCACGTCGGAGCGCTTGCCAATCACCTCGAGCGCGAAGGCGACGTTGTCGAACACCGTCTTCTGCTGCAGCAGCCTGAAGTCCTGGAACACGCAGCCAAGCACCTGCCGCAGACCGGGGATGTGGCGGTTGGGCAGCTTGTTGACGTGAAACTTCGACACCTGGATGTCGCCGGCGGTCGGGGTGTCCTCGGCGAGGAGCAGCCGCATGAACGTCGACTTACCCGACCCGGAGGGCCCGATGAGGAAGACGAACTCACCCTTCTCGATCTTCAGCGAGACGTTGTCCAGAGCTGGGCGTGCCGAGGATTTGTACTGCTTGCTCACGTGGTCGAGGGTGATCATCACGGCACGCCAGTGTAGCGGGGTCGACGGGGACGCCCGGACTACCCGGGTGGCGGGGGTGCCGGCGCGAACGGAGCCAGCCCCGGAAGGATCCCCGTCGTCGTCGTGGTCGACGTGCCGGAACGGTTGGGAACGGGCGCCCCGGGCGACGTCACCGGCGTCTGCGTGACGGTCGTCGGAGGTAGCGGTCCGGGGCCGTCCGGGTCGATCACCGTCGTCGCGGTCGGCGGGCCGCTGGTGGTCGGCACGGTGGTCGCCGGCGCGCTCGTCGTCTCCGTGTCGGTCGGCGTGGTCGTGGTGGTCGTCGTCCTCGTCGGCGTGCTGTAGGTCGTTCTGGGGCGCGTCTCGACGTTGGTGCGGGGCACCCAGGTGTAGTCCGGGTCTGGAACGAACCCGGGCGGGACGACCTGAGCGGTTTCGGGTGCAGAGGGCTGCGCTGCGTGGGGCTGGTAGGTGTTGTGCACCCACGAGACGGCGAAGAATGCCAACACCAGAGCGGCCGTCGAGGTACGGATCCGTCCATTGACGATATAACCGGGCCAGCCCCGGTCGGTACGTCTGCGAGTCACCCAATTCCAGAAGTTCATCGCACGTCCTGCTGATCCGGCGGAGGCGTTACGTCGGCCGGGCTGGGAATGGTGTTCACCACGGGCGAGGCCTCGGCGGGCGTCACGATTCCCGCTCGGGCCAGCCCCGCGACCACCAATAAGCGGAGTCGGCGACCAACCTCGAACTGCTTACCCGGAAGCGTGCGCGCGACCATGCGCAGATTGACGGTGTCGACCTCGATGCTCTCCACACCCATTACCTGCGGCGCGTCCAACAGCAACTTCCGCAGGCTGTCGTCGTCCATCGCCCTGTCACTGACGGCGTGCAGAACGTCGTCGACGCGGGTGAGGTCGGCGGTGGTCGGCACCGGAATGTCGATCACCGCCCTGGCCCAGTCCTTGGACAGGTTCATCGTCTTGACGATCTGTCCGTTTGGGATGGTGAACACCTCACCCTCGGTGGAGCGCAATTTGGTGACGCGCAGGGTGACGTCCTCCACCGTGCCCTCGGCCGGAGCGGCGATTCCCGCGACGGTCAGGGCTACGAGGTCACCGAAGCCATACTGCTTCTCCGTGATGACGAAGAATCCCGCGAGCAGATCCTGCACGATGCGTTGCGCCCCGAAGCCGAGCGCGGCGCCCAGCACGGCCGCCGGGGCGACCAGCGATCCGACCGGGATCGCGATGACGTCGGTGATCTCGACGAGCACGACCACCAGGAGTACGGCGATCGACACCCACGAGATCACCGAGGCGACCGCCTGCCGGTGCTTGGCGCTCTCGGTGCGCACCAGTTGATCGGTCTCCTGGAAATCCGCGTCGATGCGACGGGTGATCTTCTGCGCGGTCCAGTTGATGAACCGGGCGGCCAGCACCGCAAAGATGATGAGCAGGGCGATCTTCAGTCCGCGAGTGATGATCCACTCGCCAATTCCGCCGCGCCAGAAGTCGTGCCAGCGCTGCGTCATCGAAAAGGCTAGGTACGTCGTGTTAGTCGTCATCTTTCCTATTGCGCCAACGGATTCCCGCTTCCAGGAATCCGTCGATGTCGCCGTCGAGTACTGCGGCCGGATTCCCGACTTCGTAGTCGTTACGCAAATCCTTGACCATCTGATACGGATGCAGCACGTAGGAGCGCATCTGGTTGCCCCACGAACTGCCGCCGTCGTTCTTCAGCGCGTCCATTTCGGCACGCTCTTCTAATCGCTTGCGCTCCAACAACTTCGCCTGCAGAACGCGCATCGCAGAAACCTTGTTCTGCAACTGCGACTTCTCGTTCTGGCAAGTGACGACGATACCCGTGGGGATGTGGGTCAAACGAACCGCCGAGTCGGTGGTGTTGACGGACTGCCCGCCGGGACCGCTGGATCGGTACACGTCGACGCGCACGTCACCGTCGGGAATGTCGATGTGATCGGCGGTGTCGACCACCGGCAGCACCTCGACGTCGGCGAAGGACGTCTGACGCCGGCTCTGATTGTCGAACGGGCTGATCCGCACCAGACGGTGCGTGCCCTGCTCGACCGACAGCGTGCCGTAGGCGTACGGCGCGTGCACTGCGAACGTGGCGCTCTTGATGCCCGCCTCTTCGGCGTAGGACGTGTCGAACACCTCGACGCCGTAGTCGTGCTTCTCGGCCCAGCGGATGTACATCCGCATGAGCATCTCGGCCCAATCGGCCGCGTCGACGCCACCGGCGCCGGAGCGGATGGTGACGACCGCCTCGCGCTCGTCGTACTCGCCCGACAGCAGGGTCCGGACCTCCATCGCCGCGATGTCCTCGCGCAGCTTGGCCAGTTCGGAATCTGCGTCCTCGAGGGCCTCGGTCCCGCTGGCCCCGGCCTCCTCGGCGGCGAGTTCGTAAAGGATCGGCAGGTCGTCCACTCGCTGCCGTAACTCCTCGACGCGGCGCAGTTCGCTCTGGGTGTGCGAGAGCTCGCTGGTGACCTTCTGCGCGCGGGTCTGGTCGTCCCAGAGCTTGGGATCGGACGCCGCGTCCTCCAGGGTCTTGATGCGATCGCGCAGGCCGTCGACATCGAGCACCCGCTCCACCGTCGTCAGAGTGGTGTCGAGTGCAGCGATGTCTTCTTGCCGGTCGGGATCCACGGGAGATCAGGGTACCGACCGATGCGCGGGTCTAGCATCGCCTTGGTAACCAGGCCGGTGACGACGCGACAGCCTCTTGCGCGTTACCGCCAGCGACGGCTTCCCATTGGAGGGCTCCTACATGCGTCCGTATCACGTGGCGATCGTCGGTTCCGGGCCCTCGGGTTACTTTGCCGCCGCCTCGCTGCTGAAGTTCGCGGACTCCACCGAAGGTTCCGACGCGCCGAAGGACGTGCGCGTCGACATGTTGGAGATGTTGCCGACTCCCTGGGGTCTGGTGCGATCCGGCGTCGCGCCCGACCATCCGAAGATCAAGACCATCAGCGCCCAGTTCGAGAAGATCGCGATGGACCCGCGGTTTCGCTTCTTCGGCAACATTCGGGTCGGCGAGCACGTCCAGGCGGCCGAGCTGGCCGACCGGTACGACGCCGTCGTCTACGCCGTCGGCGCTCAGGCCGACCGGCCGCTGGGCATCCCCGGCGAGGACCTGCCCGGCAGCGTCGCGGCGGTGGACTTCGTCGGCTGGTACAACGCCCACCCGCACTTCGAGGAGATGTCACCCGACCTGTCGACGGGCCGGGCGGTGGTAGTCGGCAACGGGAACGTGGCGCTCGACGTGGCGCGGATCCTGGTCAGCGACCCCGATGCCCTCGCCGACACCGACATCGCCGACCACGCCCTGGCCGCCCTGCATGCCCGCGGCGTGGAGGAGGTGGTAGTGCTGGGCCGACGCGGTCCGCTGCAGGCCACGTTCACCACGCTGGAGTTGCGCGAACTCGGCGACCTCGAGGCGATGGCCGACGTGGACGTGATCGTGGATCCCGCGGACTTCGCCGACATCTCCGACGACGACCTCGAGACCGCCGGCAAGACCGTCAAACAGAACGTCAAGGTGCTGCGTGGGTATGCCTCGAAGGCTCCGCGAGGAGCCAAGCGGCGCATCGTCTTTCGCTTCCGCACCTCCCCCATCGAGATCAAGGGTGAGGACCGGGTCGACTCGATCGTCCTGGGCCGCAACGAACTGGTCGACGACGGCGGTCGGCTGGTGGCCAAGGACACCGGCGTGCGCGAGGAGCTACCCGCCCAACTCGTCGTCCGAGCCGTGGGTTACCGGGGCGTGCCGACGCCCGGGCTGCCGTTCGACGAGCGGTCGGGCACCATTCCGCACACCGACGGCCGCATCGACGGCAGTCGCAACGAGTACGTCGTCGGCTGGATCAAGCGTGGCCCGTCGGGAGTCATCGGAAGCAACAAGAAGGACTCCGCGGCCACCGTCGACACCCTGGTGGCGGACCTCGAGGCGGCGCCCGGGGACGCCCGCGACGACACGCTGGAGTGGCTGCTGTCGCGGCAACCGGCACTCGTCACCAACGATCACTGGAAGTTGATCGACGACCACGAGCGCAACACCGGTGGGCCGACGGGTCGGCCGCGGGTGAAGTTGGCCAGCGTGGCGGAGATGTTGCGCATCGGGCACGCCTGACGACGATCCCGCGAGGGACGAGCCGTGGGGAGTCAGGCCATCGAGTCACGCCTGACGACGATCCCGCGAGGGACGAGCCGTGAGGAGGCAGGCCATCGAGTCACGCCTGATCACTCGCCTGCGGGCAGGGTCACCTTGTCGGCCTCGATGGTGACGATGAGCCGGATCTCGTCGGGGTTGCCACTGAAATTGGGGTACGGAATGCCCAAATACTTGTGCGAGATCTCGTCGATGCTCTCGCGTCCGCCCTCGGTGGTCGTCGCGACGACCCGCCCACGGACCGCATAGAAGCGGCGGACGTCGTCGGGGTCGGCGACGTTGACCGCGACGCGTGGGTCACGGTCGACGTTCCTCGCCTTCTGGGAGCCCTCGACGATGTTGAGCACCACGTTCGAGCCATCGGTGGTGACCCAGGTTTCGGTCAGCTGCGGAGATCCGTCGGGCATCAGGGTGGCGACGAAGCACGGGCTGGGCTTGCGGAGCAGATCGAGCAGGCCTTCGGGCAGTGATTGCGGCATGGGCTTGTCATACACCCGTAGTACGTTCGAACACATGTTCGATGATCTGTTGGCGCCCGAACCCGTGACACACCCGGCCGACGAGGCAGCTCTGGTCGCCCGGTTGACGCGGATGGAGCGATTGAAGTCCGCGGCCGCCGCAGATCAGGCCAGGACCGCAGCGGCGCTCGACGAGATGCGCCGCAGGGCCGAGGCCGACGCGGGCGTGCCCGCGGCCAAGCGCGGCCGTGGACTCGCTAGTGAGATCGCCTTGGCGCGGCACGACTCGCCGACGCGCGGCGGTCGCCATCTCGGGTTCGCACGAGCTCTGGTGCACGAGATGCCGCACACCCTGGCGGCGCTAGCGGCCGGAGCGCTATCCGAGTGGCGCGCGACACTGATCGTGCGGGAATCGGCGTGCCTGGACGTCGAGGATCGCCGGGCACTCGACGCCGAGATGTGCGCCGACATGGCGAAGCTGGCCGGGCTCGGTGACCGCCGGATCGAGGCGAACGCGAAGAAGATCGCCTACCGACTGGACCCGCATGCCGTCGTCGACCGAGCGGTGCGGGCACCTGCCGAACGGACCGTGACCATTCGTCCGGCACCTGACGCCATGACCTACCTGACGGCGCTGGTGCCGATGACGCAGGGCGTCGCGATGTACGCCTCACTGAAGCGAGAGGCGGACATCTGCGCCGATGGCCGGGGCCGCGGCCAAGTCATGGCGGACACCCTGGTCGAGCGGGTTACCGGCAGCCCGGCCGACGTGCCGGTCCCGGTGACGGTGAACCTCGTGCTGACCGACGAGACCCTGCTCTCGGACAGCACCGTCCCCGCCCGATTGGCGGGGTACGGACCGATTCCAGCGGCAGTGGCCCGACAGTTGGTCAAGACCGCCGCCGAGGACCAGCGCTCACGGGTGCTGCTGCGGCGTCTGTACAAGCATCCGAGAAGCGGCGCGCTGGTGGCGATGGAATCGCGGGCGCGACTCTTCCCGGCGGCACTGGCGAAGTTCATCGACCTGCGGGACGACACCTGCCGAACTCCGTATTGCGACGCGCCGATCCGCCATCACGATCACGCGACGCCCCACCACCGCGATGGTCCGACCTCGGCCACCAACGCGCTGGGCGAATGCGAATTGTGCAACTACGTCAAGGAAGCACCCGGCTGGATCGTCACGGCCACCAACGAAAAGGGCGTCCACACAGCGGAATTCGTCACGCCCACCGGTGCCCGGCATCGAAGCACCGCGCCTCCGCTTCCCGGCGAGGCGACGCCAAATCTTAGTGCGACCGAGTTGCACCTCAGCATCGACCTGGTGAGGTTCGCCGCCTAGGTGTACTCGGTGGCCGTGCCCGGGGCCCCGGGTGCCTGGTTCGGAGCGAAGCCCCACTTGTCGGGATTCTTCGTGGAGTAGACGACCGGCATCAACTGACCCATGCTCGGGGCGGTACCCACGGGCATCGTCATGCGCGCGTAGACCTCGTGTTCGCGAACGGTCGGACCGTTGATGACACCGGTGATCGTGATGAACTGAGAGCCGTCCGATTCAGCGCCGGCGCTGACTCCGGTAACGAGGAGGGTGCCGGACGCCCCCTGGCCGCCGGCCGTGCCCGATCCGCGGCGCCCCCTGATGCGCGGCCCCATCAACAGCACGATCCCACCGACCAACAACACGAGCACCAGGATCTCCCACACGAGCACCATGGTAGGACTGCTCCCATGAAGGTCCAGCGATGAGCACGGTCTCCGACGACGTCAGCCTCGCGCTCCAGATGGCCGATGAGGCCGATGCGTTGACCCTCGCGCGGTACGGCGCGCTGGACCTTCACGTGGAGACGAAGCCCGACCTGACCCCGGTCACCGACGCCGACGAGTCGGCCGAGGAGTTGCTGCGCGGCCTCCTGGCGGCCAATCGGCCGGCCGACGCGGTGCTGGGTGAAGAGTTCGGCGGCACCGCGGTCTTCACCGGACGCCAGTGGGTGCTCGACCCGATCGACGGCACGAAGAACTTCGTCCGCGGCGTGCCCGTATGGGCGACGCTCATCGCCCTGTTGCAGGACGGCGTTCCCACGGTCGGTGTGGTGAGTGCGCCGGCGCTGGCCCGACGTTGGTGGGCCAGCGCGGGAGCCGGCGCGTTCACGTCGTTCAACGGAGCTGCTCGACGCATCTCGGTGTCGGGAGTGTCCGACCTGGGTTCGGCCAGCCTGTCGTTCTCCGATCTCACCACCGGCTGGGACGAGCGCCGGGGCAACTTCATGGAACTGACCGACGCCGTATGGCGGGTGCGCGGGTACGGCGACTTCTGGTCTTACTGCCTCGTGGCCGAAGGGGCGGTCGACATCGTCGCCGAGCCCGAGGTCAAGCTCTGGGACCTGGCTCCGCTCGACATCGTCATCCGGGAGGCCGGCGGCCGATTCACCAACGTCGACGGCGCACCCGGCCCGCACGGCGGTAGTGCCCTGGCGACCAACGGGCTGCTGCATGACGTGGTGCTTGACAGGCTGAATGCCGGCGATCGAGATGGTGGCTGATCGACGGGCTCGAAAGAATAGGGGAATCCCTGATTCCCTCCAGCGCTCGGGTGCCTAGCGTCAGTCCCCATGAAGAAGTCGACGATCCTCGCTGCCACCGCACTGACCGGACTGGCGGCAGCGATCGTCGCTCCGGCGGCAGTCGCGGATCCGAGGATCACCGTGCCGTTCGTTCCGGTATCGGTTCCCCTGCACCCCCAGGTCGGCGCCGGCGGCTGGGAGTAACCGCCACGGCGTGATCTTGCTTACAGATCTCCGTTATCTTACTCAGGAGTAAGATACGGTCATGAAGCACTGCCCCAACGACGCGAGGCTGCAGACATGACCGACACATTGCCCTCATCGAAACCGACGACACCCGGCTCGAAGCAGCGCCCCAAGCGCACCGGAAACGAGAGCGCGGTGGGTCTGCAGAAGTACAAGCGCTCCCCGACCGCCGTCGGACTCGCCCTGCTCACTCCCCTTCTCGGCCAACAATTCCTGGACAAGTACGGCCTCCGTGACCCGCTCAACCGCGGCCTGCGGTTCGGCGTCAAGACGGCGTTCTCTGCGCTGGGCGCGTCGTCCCGTCAGTTCAAGCGGGTTCAAGGCATCGGGAAGCCGCCGACCCGCCTCGAGGCAAACCGGCCCAAGGGTTCCGACTACTTCGACCTGACGCCGGACGACGAGCAGAAGATGATCGTCGAGACCGTCGCCGAATTCGCCGAGGAACTGCTGCGCCCGGTCGCTCGTGATGCAGACGCCGCCGCCACCTTCCCGGCCGAGTTGGTCGCGAAGGCCAGCGAGATCGGCGTCACCGCCATCAACATTCCCGAGGACTTCGACGGGATCGCCGCGCATCGCAGCACGATCACCAACGCCCTCGTCGCCGAGGCCCTTGCCTACGGCGACATGGGCCTGGCGCTGCCGATCCTCGCCCCCGGGGGCGTGGCGGCCGCATTGACCCACTGGGGCAGCGCCGACCAGCAGGCCACCTATCTGCCCGAGTTCGCCGGCGAGAACGTGCCGCAGGCATGCGTCGCGATCGCCGAACCGCACGCCCTGTTCGATCCGACGTCGCTGAAGACCGTCGCCGTGCGCACCCCGGGCGGCTACCGGCTCACCGGGGTCAAGTCCCTGGTGCCCGCTGCCGCCACCGCCGAACTGTTCGTCATCGGCGCGCAGCTCAACGGCAAGCCCACCCTCTTCGTCGTCGAGTCGGGATCCGAGGGACTCACCGTCACGGCCGACCCGAGCATGGGCATCCGCGCCGCCGCCCTCGGGCGAGTGGAGTTGAACAACGTCGCGGTGCCGCTGCACAACCGGCTCGGAGCCGACGACTCGACCGAGGCCGACCACGCCCAGAACTACTCCGAGGCCATCGCCCTGGCCCGATTGGGTTGGGCCGCACTGGCAGTCGGAACCTCTCACGCCGTGCTCGACTACGTCGTGCCCTACGTCAAGGAGCGCGAGGCGTTCGGCGAGCCCGTCGCCCGCAGGCAGTCGGTCGCGTTCATGTGCGCCAACATCGCCATCGAGCTCGACGGACTGCGCTTGGTCACCTGGCGCGGCGCGTCGCGTGCCGAGCAGGGGTTGTCGTTCGCCCGCGAGGCCGCGCTGGCCAAGCGACTCGCCACCGACAAGGGAATGCAGATCGGCCTCGACGGCGTCCAGTTGCTCGGCGGCCACGGCTTCACCAAGGAACACCCCGTCGAACGCTGGTATCGCGATCTGCGGGCTCTCGGCGTCGCCGAGGGTGTCGTCGTTCTATGAGTCGCGTCGTTCGCTAGCCTCCCGAACCCACCCAGCCTCCCGAACCACGAACGGAAACCCAGTCATGGCAATCAATCTCGAAATGCCGCGCAAACTGCAGGCCGTCATCGACATGGCCCACGACGGAGCCGCGGAGATGCTGCGGCCCATCTCCCGCAAGTATGACCTCGACGAGCACGCCTACCCCGTCGAGTTGGACACGCTCGCCGACCTCTTCGAGGGCATCACGGCCGCCAACACCATCTCCTTCGCCGGCACCGACGCCTTCCGTGGCGGGGACGGGCCCAAGGAGAACGTCAACGGCGCCAACATGTCCGCGTTGGTCAATGCCCTCGAGATCAGTTGGGGCGACGTCGCACTGCTGCTGTCGGTGCCCTTCCAGGGCCTCGGCAACGCCGCGCTGTCCGGTGTTGCGACCGACGAGCAACTCGAGCGCCTCGGCAAGGTGTGGGCCGCGATGGCCATCACCGAACCCGGCTTCGGCTCCGACTCCGCGGCCGTGTCGACGACCGCGAAACTCGACGGCGACGAATACGTCATCAACGGCGAGAAGATCTACGTCACCGCCGGGTCCCGGGCCAGCCACATCGTCGTCTGGGCGACGCTGGACAAGACGAAGGGCCGGGCCGGCATCAAGTCGTTCATCGTGCCGCGCGATCACCCCGGCGTGACCGTCGAGCGCCTCGAGCACAAGCTTGGCATCAAGGCGTCCGACACCGCGGCCATCCGCTTCGACAACGCCCGCATTCCGAAGGAGAACCTCCTCGGCAACCCGGACATCCAGGTGGACAAGGGTTTTGCCGGTGTCATGGAGACGTTCGACAACACCCGGCCGATCGTGGCCGCGATGGCCGTCGGCGTCGCCCGGGCATCGCTGGAGGAGTTGCGCGCCATCCTGACCGACGCCGGCGTGGAGATCTCCTACGACAGGCCGGCCCACGCCCAGAGCGCGGCAGCCGCCGAGTTCCTCCGGATGGAAGCCGAGTGGGAGTCGGGTTACCTGCTGACGCTGCGCTCGGCCTGGCAGGCCGACAACAGGATCCCGAACTCCAAGGAAGCCTCCATGGGCAAGGCCAAGGCCGCCCGCGTCGCCAGCGACGTCACCCTCAAGGCCGTCGAATTGGCCGGAACCACCGGCTATTCCGAGAACACGCTGCTGGAGAAGTGGGCGCGGGACTCGAAGATCCTCGACATCTTCGAGGGCACCCAACAGATACAGCAGCTGGTCGTGGCGCGTCGACTGCTCGGGCTGTCGTCGGCTGAGCTGAAGTAGCTGCCGTCGCCCTCGGGAGCACGATAACGTCGTCGGAATGGATGACTTTCGAGCCCTCGTCGCACGGCAGGACGGCGACCGCATCACCACGGCGGTCGAGACGCTGACCGAATCGGAGCTGCCGCCCGGCGACGTGACGATCCGTGTCGCGTACTCCAGCGTCAACTTCAAGGACGCGCTCGCCCTCACGCCCAAGGGCGGCGTCGTTCGCAACTACCCGCTGGTGCCGGGAATCGACCTCACCGGTGAGGTCGTCGCATCGTCGTCCGACGAGTTCGCCGTCGGTGACGCCGTGCTGGCGCATGGCTACGAGATCGGCACCGGACGACACGGCGGCTACGCCGAATACGCGCGGGTGGCCGCCGCGGAGGTCGTCGCCCTCGGCGCGCTCAGCCCGTACGAGGGGGCCGCCATCGGCACCGCCGGGTTCACCGCAGCGATGAGCGTGCAGGCTCTGATCACGTGGGGCCTCAGGCCCGACGACGGCCCCATCGTGGTAACCGGCGCGACCGGAGGGGTCGGCTCGGTCAGCGTCGACCTGCTGTCAGCCGCGGGCTACGAGACAATCGCATCGAGCGGCAAGGCCGACGCGGCCGAGCGGTTGAAGGCGCTCGGAGCGGCCGAGGTCATCCCACGACTGCCCGCCGATCCCGACGCCAAGCCGCGGGCACTGGGCAAGACCCGCTGGGCCGGCGCCGTCGACTGCGTCGGTGGGGCGACGTTGGCCGACGTGCTGAGCACCATCTCCTATGGCGGTGCGGTCGCCGCCAGCGGATTGACCGGCGGTCCAGCGCTGAACACGACGGTGATGCCGTTCATCCTGCGGGGCGTCGCCCTGCTGGGCATGGACTCGGTGATGATGCGCATCGGCCCGCGCCGCGACCTATGGGCGCTGCTCGGTGGCGACCTCAAGCCCGGGCGGCTCGATCAGATCACCGCGGACGTCGACGTGAAGGACGTGGTCGAGGTCATCGACCGAGTGCGGGCCGGCGCGTTCTCCGGCCGCGCGGTGGTGAAGGTGGCAGGCGGGTTCTGACCCGCCCGCCACCTCTCGACCTCAGAGCAGGTGGCTGATCAGATCGGGCTTCATCTGCTGAAGCTGCGCACCCCAGTACGGCCAGTCGTGCGTGCCGCTGTCCGGGAAGTTGAAGACGCCGTTCTTGCCGCCCGCCGCGATGTAGTTGTCCTGGAAGGTGCGGTTGGTGCGGATCGTCAGACCCTCGAGGAACTTGGCGGGCAGGTTGTTGCCACCCAGCTCGCTGGGCGTGCCGTTACCGCAGTACACCCAGATGCGCGTGTTGTTGGCCACGATCGTGGGCAGCTGAACCATCGGGTCGTTGTACTGCCAGGCCGGGTCGGTCTCCGCCGGACCCCACATGTCGTTGGCCTTGTAACCGCCGGCGTCACCCATGGACAGGTTGATCAGGCCGGGCCACTGGCCCTCCGACGGGTTCAGGAAGCCCGACATCGAGCCGGCGTAGGAGAACTGGCCGGGGTGGTGGGCCGACAGGACCAGCGAGGCGCCACCGGCCATCGAGAGGCCGACCGCCGCGTTGCCCGTGGACTTCACGCTCTTGTTGGACGCCAGGTAGCTCGGCAGCTCCGAGGTCAGGAACGTCTCCCAGTTGTAGGTCAGGCAGCCTGCCTTGCCGCACGCGGGCTTGTACCAGTTGGAGTAGAAGCTGGACTGGCCGCCGACGGGCATGACGATCGAGAGACCGGAGTCGAGGTACCACTCGAACGCCTGGGTGTTGATGTCCCAGCCGTTGAAGTCGTCCTGAGCCCGCAGGCCGTCGAGCAGGTAGACCGCGGGCGAATTGGCACCGCCACTCTGGAACTGCACCTTGATGTCGCGGCCCATCGAGGCCGACGGAACCATCAGGTACTCGACTGGCAGACCCGGCTTCGAGAATGCGCCTGCGGTCGCGCTGCCCCCTACCGCGCCGATCATGCCTGGCAGCAGAAGAACCGCCATGGTCGCCATCAGTAGCCGGCGCGCCCAGCGCCCGAGAATTCCGTCAACCAACATCTACGAATCCATCCAGTTCCTGTTACGGGTAAACCGTCGACCGTCTGCGATGCGATGCGAGATCGCCCAAAGCGGCAGCGGGATCACCGCCGACCGCGCCCGCGCAGCACGAGCTGGCGGACCTCAGTTTTCACTTGTCGGTACGAAGTAAAACATGGGGCCAGTGTCGCCAGCCACCCCGGCAGCCACCGCGCGAGTGGCTGCGCGCGCGACCGCAGAGCATTTCAGAGCCGTAAACTGCTGGTCGTGTCGAGTTCGCGGAGCCCTGCTGGCAACCGGCTCGGGTTTGACGAATGCAATCAGGTCGGCTAGGCGCTTCTCTCTGCAGCGGTCGAGCGCGACGTCGACCGCATCCCCCGGCCACGTCGTCTTCGACGTCGAATTGGGGACTCCTCGCACGTCAATGGTGTGAGATGACACCCATGCCCAAGGCGTCCCTCACGAACTTCGTCCAGAAGCGGGTGGCGAACCCGCTGATGCGCCGCAACCCCTTGCAGACGCTGCTCGAGACCACCGGCCGCACGTCCGGAGAGCCGCGCCGCACGCCGCTGGGCGGCAAGCTGGTCGCGAACCAGTTCTGGTTCGTCTCGGAGTTCGGCGAGCAGTCGCAGTACGTGCGCAACATCAAGGCCGATCCGCGCGTCCGGGTGCGCCTGCGCGGCCGGTGGCGCAGCGGCATCGCCCACCTGGTGCCCGATGACGACCCAACGGCGCGCCTTCGAGAACTGCCGCGGTTCAACAGCTTTGGCGTGCGTACGTTCGGGACCAACCTGCTCACCGTGCGCGTAGACCTCGACTGATTGCCCTGCATCCGGGTGTTGCCACCCGCCACAAATAAAAGTAACGTCACTTTCAGTTCGACCGCCGACCCGTGCCGCGACGTCATTGGAGACAGCCATGGAATCGTTCGTCCACCTACGTAAGGGCAAGACTCCGCGGCGGCTGCACGCCGACCTCGACGGCCTGAAGGACGACGAACTCGGCAGGGGCGGATTCACCGGTCGTACCGCCAGCGTCTACCGGCGCAACGATCCGACCGCCTTCCGCTCGGCCGGCCCGCTGCGGCCGCTCGACGTGCTGTCGAGCGAGCTGAAGCCCAGTGACGCCACCGACGCCGACGGCGGACCACTGCTGATGTTCTCCAACGCCGACTGCCAGGTCCTGCTCTCGCGGCGCACCGAACCCATGCCGTACTTCGTCCGCTACGTCGACGGCGACCTACTCTCCTTCGTCCACGAGGGATCGGGGCTGCTCGAAACCGAGTTCGGGCCGCTGAGCTACCGCACGGGTGACTGGGTGTACATCCCGAAGGCCTGCACCTGGCGCCAGATCCCTGAGCGGCAGAGCACGCTGCTGATGATCCAGGCCACCGACGAGTTCCGGGTGCCGCCGCCCGGGCAGTTGGGCAGGCACTTCCCGTTCGACCCGTCGCAGACCGTGATCCCCAACCCGGCACCGATCGACGACGACGGACGAGACGAGTACGAGGTCCGGCTGGTCCACGACGGCGGTCCGACGAAGCTCTTCTACCAACACCATCCGCTCGACGTCGAGGGCTGGCAGGGCGACAACTTCCCATTCACGTTCAACGTCGCCGACTACCACGTCGTGACCTCCGACAGCGTGCACCTGCCGCCGACCGTGCACCTGTTCATGCAG
Source organism: uncultured Actinomycetota bacterium (assembly GCA_963846985.1). Taxonomy (GTDB): domain Bacteria; phylum Actinomycetota; class Actinomycetes; order Mycobacteriales; family Mycobacteriaceae; genus Mycobacterium. The sequence goes on along the minus strand of CAWJYC010000014.1, from coordinate 66,291 downwards.
GCGACCGGCGTCTACGTGATGAACTTCCTGCCCAAGCCTGCCGAGGGCGTGCCCGGTACCGAGCGCACGCCCTGGTATCACCGCAACGTCGACTACGACGAGATCGCGTTCTTCCACAGCGGGTCGCTCTACGGCATCCCGATGCCGGCGGGTCTGGTCTCCCATGCGCCCCAAGGAATCCACCACGGTGCACCCGAGAAGGCCCGCGAGCGTGCCCGCCGAAAGTTCGACGAGTACGACCGCGTCGACTGGTCGGTGATCGCGGTCGACACCCGGCGCCGGCTGGTCCCGTCGGCCGAGGTGCTGGCCAACGACCTGGGCCAGCACGCGTGAGGCACGAGTATCAGCGCATCCCCTTTCTGGTTGCCTACCAGAACACCTCGGCGGTGCGCGACGTGTACGGCGGAGTCGCCGAACTGGTCGTGTTGGAGAGCTACCTGCTGAAGCCGGACCGTCCCAGCGACACCGTCCTGGTGTTCATGCATCCCATCGGCGGTGGCGCGTACCTGCCGATGATCAACGGCCTGGCCCGCGCCGGGCAGCACGTCATCTACTGCAACAGCCGGTTCCGCGGCACCGACTCGGCTCTGCTGATGGAGAAGGTGGTCGAGGATCTCGGCGAGTGCATCAAGGACGCCAAGAATCGGCTCGGCTACTCGAAGGTGGTACTGGCCGGTTGGAGTGGAGGCGGCTCGCTGTCGGTGTTCTACCAGCAGCAGGCCCAGCACCCGACGGTCACGGCCAGCCCGTCCGGCGACGGCCCCGATCTGACGAAGCTGGGGCTGATCCCCGCCGACGGCATCATGCTGCTCGCCGCCCACGTGAGCCGCCACGGCACCATGACCGAGTGGCTGGACGCCTCGATCGTCGACGAGTCCGATCCGTCCAGACGCGATCTAGACCTCGATCTGTACGACCCCGAGAACCCCAACCAGCCGCCGTACTCCCCGGAGTTCCTCGAGCGCTACCGGGCGGCCCAGGTCGCCCGCAACCGCCGAATCACGGCGTGGGTCAGGGAGAAACTGGCCGAGCTGTCCGAGGCAGGCCGGCCCGACGACGAGTTCGCGTTCGTGGTGCACGGCACGATGGCCGACCCCCGCTGGCTGGATCCGACGGTCGATCCCAACGATCGCACCCCGGGCACCTGCTATCTGGGCGACCCTCGGGTGGTGAACAACTCACCGGTCGGCCTGGCCCGGTTCTGCACGCTGCGCAGTTGGCTCTCCCAGTGGAGCTACGACGACGCCAACGGTGACGCCGTGCGGTGCGGGCCCGACATCGCGGTGCCTGCCCTGGTGATCGGCAACCTCGCCGACGACGCCTGCACCCCGAGCCACACCCGCAGACTGTTCGAGGCCATCGGTCACCCCGACAAGGAGATGCGCGAGATCGCGGGCGCCAACCACTACTACGCCGGACCAGATCAGCGCGAGACGCTGCGTGAGGCGGTCGGTGTGGTCACGGATTGGCTTGAGCGACACGGCTTCTCGGTATGACCGCCATCACCGGCGGGCAGGAGCGCAGCGGCTCGGGGAGTTGTCGAGGCCCGCTCGACGGCATCCGTGTCATCGAGATCGGCACGTTGATCTCGGGGCCGTTCGCGGGGCGCCTGCTCGGCGACATGGGTGCCGAGGTGATCAAGATCGAACCGCCGGGGGCCCCCGACCCGCTGCGCACCTGGGGTCAAGCCGAAGTGGATGGACACCACTTCTTCTGGACGGTGCATGCCCGCAACAAGAAGGCCACCACCCTCAATCTGCGGACCGAAGCCGGCAGTGCCCTCTTCCTCGACCTGGTCGAGAAGTCCGACGTCATCGTCGAGAACTTCCGGCCCGGGACGTTGGAGAAGTGGAACCTGGGGTATGACGTTCTGCGCGAACGCAATCGCGGCATCATCCTGGTGCGCGTCTCCGGCTACGGGCAGACCGGTCCGCAGGCGCACAAGGCTGGCTACGCCTCGGTGGCGGAGGCGGCCAGCGGCCTACGGCACATGAACGGCTTCCCCGGCGGCCCTCCCCCGCGCCTGGCCCTGTCCCTCGGCGACAGCCTGGCCGGCATGTTCGCCGCCCAGGGTGCGCTCGCCGCGCTGTACCGCCGGACGGTGACCGGTGAGGGCCAGATCGTCGATGCCGCACTGACCGAGGCATGCCTGGCGGTGCAGGAGTCCACCATCCCCGACTACGACGTCGGCGGCGTGGTCCGCGGCCCGTCGGGCACTCGCCTCGAGGGCATCGCGCCGTCGAACATCTACCCGACCGCCGACGGCAGCTGGGTGGTGATAGCGGCCAACCAGGACACCGTGTTCCGGCGACTGTGCGCGGCGATGGGCCGACCGGAACTCGCGACCGACGACCGCTTCGTCGACCACGTCAGCCGCGGCCGCAATCAAGACCTGATCGACGAGATCATCGCCGCGTGGGCGGCCACGCGTCAGCCCGCCGACATCATCGCCACGCTGGGCGAGGCAGGCGTGATCAGTGGACCGATCAACACCGTCGCCGAGGTGGTCAACGATCCCCAACTGGTGGCCAGGGGCATGATTGCCGACCACTGGGACGAGCGGATCGGTCGAAACGTCAAGGGCCCCGGCGTGGTACCGGTGCTGTCGCAGACCCCGGGGACCATCCGGCGTGCGGGATCCGCCCGCCCCGGCCAGCACAACGACGAGGTATATGGCGAGCTGCTGGGCCGGACCGCGTCCGAACTCGACACCCTGCGATCGGAGGGCGTGCTGTGACGGACCTGCCGAACCGCGTGACGATCCGCGAGGTGTGCCTTCGCGACGGCTTGCAGATCGAGGATCCGATTCCGTTGGCCGCCAAACTCGAACTGCTCGACGCCGTCGTCGCCACCGGCGTGCGCGAGATCGAGGCGACCGCGTTCGTTTCGCCGTCGAAGGTGCCCGCTCTGGCCGACGCGGCTGCCCTCGCCGCGGAGCTGCCGCGGTTCCGCGAGTCCCACGGCGTCGACTTCTCCACACTGGTCGCTGGACCGGGCGGGGCGGGTCGCGCGATCGCGGCGGGCATGGGCTCGATCGAGTACGTCGTCTCGGCCGCCGACTCCCACAGCCAGTCCAACGTCGGCCGGTCGACATCGGAGTCCACCGATCTGATCGCCGACATCGCCCGGATCGCCCACGAGGGCGACGCGACGGTGGAGGTCATCGTCGCAACGGCGTGGGACTGTCCGTTCGACGGGCCGACCGATCCCCGACGGGTGCTCGACGTCGTCACGGCGGCCGTCGAACTCGGCGCCGACCGGATCGCCATCGCCGACACCATCGGCACCACCACGCCAGGGCGGGTGAGCGCCCTGATCGACCTGTTGCGACCGCTCATCGGGGACCTCCCGCTCGGTGCGCACTTCCACAACACCCGCGGCGCCGGACTGGCCAGCGCGTACGCCGCCGTCGTCGCGGGCGTCACGCGACTGGACTCGTCGGTCGGGGGGCTCGGTGGCTGCCCATTCGCCCCGGGCGCCAGTGGCAACATCGCCACCGAGGACCTCGTCTACCTGTTGCGCGACAGTGACATCGGCGTCGACGTCGACCTCGAAGCCGCCATCCACGCCGCGGACGTCGCCCGCCGCGTCGTCGGCCACGACCTGCCCAGCGCGCTGCTGCGCGCCGGCGATCGCATCCTGGGCTGAACACCAGGATGCCCGCCGAGTCACTCACCGCCAAGGGTCGGCAGACCCGCGACGCCATCGAGCTCGCCGCCCGAAAACTGTTCGCGGAACGCGGCTTTCATGGCACCACCCTGACCGACATCACGTCGGCGGCGGGCCGGTCGCCCGCCGCGTTCTACCGGTACTACTCCGACAGGGAAGATCTCCTGGCCGTACTGGCCGAGTCGTTCCTACGCAACGTGGTCGCGCCGCTCGGACCGCAGCTGCACCTTCCCGAGTCACCGCAGGACACCCAGTTCTTCGTCTCCGCGGTCACCGGCTACTGGAACATGTTCAAGCAAAACATCGGCATCATGGTCGCCGTCGACCAACTCGCTGCCGCTCAACCCCGGTTCGCCGCCTTGCAGAACGAATTCCGCCGGTTCGGCATGGACATCGTCAGGTCCTCGGTGATACGGGCGCAGGACCAGGGCTACGGCGCCGACCTCGACCCCGAGCACACGGCCCTGGCCATCTCGCTTCTGTTCGAACGATTCACGACGGTCTACCTGCGTGCCGACACTGCGACGCTGGGCGTGCAGAGCACCGACGAGGATGCGGTGCGCACGTTGTCGACGATCTGGAAGAAGACCCTGTACGGCTTTTGAGCAGCACCCGACCGGAGAGGAATCATCGTGGATTTCGCCCTGCCCGAACACCTTCCACCGTTGCTGGCCGAGATGGACGCCTTCATCGAAGCGGAGATCCAGCCGTTGCAGGCCGACCACCAGCAGTACTTCGACCGTCGTCGCGAATACGCCCGCACCGACTGGGAGAACGGCGGCATCCCGCAGCGCGCCTGGGAGGACCTGTTGGACGAGATGCGGCGACGGGCCGACGCGGCGGGCTGGCTGCGCTACGGGCTGCCGTCGCGGTTCGGCGGTCGCGACGGCACCAATCTGGACATGGCGGTGATTCGTGAGCACCTGGCGCACCGGGGTCTGGGGCTGCACAACGACCTGCAGGACGAGTCGTCGATCGTCGGCAACTTCCCGCAGGTCATCATGATGGACCGGTTCGGCACCGATCAGCAGAAGGCCGAGTGGGTCGAGGCCCTGCTGACCGGGGAACGTTCGATGGCCTTCGGGCTGTCCGAACCCGATCACGGCTCCGACGCCACCTGGCTGGAGACCACCGCCGTGGCCGACGGCGACACCTGGGTGATCAACGGCACCAAGCGGTGGAACACCGGCGTGCACCGGGCCAGCCACGACCTCGTGTTCGCGCGCACGTCCGGCCAGCCGGGGCAGGCCACCGGGATCACCGCGTTCCTGGTGCCCTGCGATGCGCCCGGGTTCCACGTGCCGTTCTACTGGTGGACGTTCAACATGCCGACCGATCACGGCGAGGTCGAACTCACCGACGTCCGGGTGCCGTCCGATGCCGTGCTCGGCGAGGTCGACCACGGCCTCGAGGTGGGTCAGACGTTTCTGCACGAGAACAGGATTCGTCAGGCAGCGAGCAGCCTCGGCGCCGCCCAGTACTGCATCGACAGGGCGGCCCGTTATGCCTCGGAGCGCATCGTGTTCGGCAAGCCGCTGTCGGTGAACCAGGCCGTGCAGTGGCCCCTGGTCGAGCTTCAGACCGAGGCTCAGATGGTGCGACTGCTCGTCTACTACGCCGCTTGGCACCTGGACCGCCCCGATCCATCTGCTCCTCACGTGCGCAACCACCACATGGAGGTATCGGACAAGGTCTCGATGGCCAACTATCGGGCCAACCGACTGGTGTGCGAGGCCGCCGACCGCGCCATGCAGGTGCACGGCGGACTCGGCTACAGCCGCCACGAACCGTTCGAACACATCTACCGCCACCACCGTCGGTATCGAATCACGGAGGGAGCGGAGGAGATTCAGATCCGACGGGTGGCGCAGCGGCTGTTCAAGTTCGGTCGGTCCGGAGCGTGACCGTCGAGCCCGCCGCCCTGCAGGCGGTGCTGGAACCGACCCTCGGTGCGGTTGGGGTGACGGATCTGCATGTCCTCACCGGCGGCGCCAGCCGTGCGACGTGGGCCTTTACGGCGGTCACCGACGTGGGCCCACGGGACCTGATCCTGCGCATCGGTCCGTCGGACGAGATCCACGCCGGCATGGAGTTGGAGGCCGCGGCGGTGCGGCGGGCGGCCGCCCAGGGCGCACCGGTGCCCCATGTGCTCGTCGCGACGAACTCCACTGTTGCACTGGGCAACCCGTTCTTGATCTGCGACTTCGTCGCTGGCGAGACCATCGTGCGACGCATCCAGCGGGCCGTGGACGACGCATCGCGGGCGGACCTCGTCGGCCAGTGCGCCCGCGCTCTGGCGGCGATCCACCGGGCGGATCACACCGGCATCGGACTCGACGAGTCCGATCAGCTCGACGAGTGGCACGCCCAACTCGACGAGATGGGCGACACCACCGCGACCTTCGAGTGGGCGTTCCGCTGGCTGGCCGCGAACCGTCTCCCGCGGTCTCCGACGGTGCTGGTGCACGGCGACTTCCGGATGGGCAACCTGATCATCGACGTCGACGCCAACCCGGCCCGGCTGGCAGCGGTGCTGGACTGGGAGCTCACCCACACCGGTGAGGTCTACGAGGACCTGGCGTGGTTCTGCATCCGGGCTTGGCGGTTCGGTGCGCCGAAGGCGCTCGGCGCGGGCGGTCTCGGAGCCATCGACGACTTCCTGCGCGCCTACGAGGCTGCCTCCGGCACCGATCTCGACCGCTCCGCGATGCACTGGTGGCTGGTGCTGTCCACCCTGCGGTGGGGAGTGATCTGCCGGTACCAGGCCGAACGGCACCTGTCGGGGCAGCCGAGGTCGGTGGAGCTGGCCGCCATCGGCCGCCGCGTCTGTGAAACGGAATTCGACCTCCTCGTGCTGTTGGAGCAGGCGGCGTGACGGGCCTGCACGGTCGGCCGACCGCCGCCGAACTGGTCGTCGCCGTGGCCGAGTTCCTCGAAACCGACGTCAGGGCAGGCACATCGGGAGCAGTGAACTTCCACGCCCGCGTCGCGGCGAACGTCTTGCGCACCGTCGAGCGCGAATTGCTGGACGATGGCGCCGCGCCAACCCTGCTCGGCTTCGATGACGAGCGCTCGTTGGCCGCCGCGATCCGGGCCGGCACCCTCGACGAGCGCGGCGACGAGGTCATCGCCACGCTGCACGAGCTCGTCGCGCACCGGCTGGCCGTCTCGCATCCCGGCTACGACCGTGACTGACCGCTCAGGCTCGACGGATCCTCGCCAGCCAGGCGGGTTCGTCGACGACCGTGCCGACCGGCAGGCCGAGGAGGTCGGCGTGCGCCGGTCCGACGACCCCGCGGTACGTCGTGGTGTCGAGTGCCTCGAGTTGCCAGCCATCGGCAAAGGCGGTCCGCACGGTCTGCTCACCGACCGAGGGACCGAAGCCGCGACCCGCGTCCGACAGCGCCAGCAGGTGCAGGACGCCGTCTGGCCGAAGGGCCCGGTGCAGGCTCGAGACGTAGCGGGCCCGCTGCTCGTCGTCACCGAAGATGTGGAAGACGGCGCTGTCGATGACGGTGTCGTAGCCGGGATCGGCGTCGAGCGCGAGGGCGTCCGCCACCTCGAAGCGGGCGTCGAGGCCCTTTGCCCGCGCGTTCTCGCGGGCCTGGTCCACGGCATGGGGCGCGTAGTCGACGCCCACGACGTCGTAGCCCAGGGCAGTCAGCAAGATGGTGTGCTCGCCGAGCCCACATCCCACGTCGAGCACCTGGCCATGGATCATCCCCGTCCGCTCGAGTTCGACGATCGCCGGCTGAGGTTCGCCGATAACCCAAGGTGGAGAGCCGGTTCGGTACGCGTCGTCGAAGAATTCCCTCGCTGGTGTGGTCATGACGCCAGTGTCGTACCCGAACCACGCTTGAGGTCAATCCCCGAAGGAGCATCGTGGAATCAGAGCGCTACGCCGACGTGGCGGACCGGCTGTTCGACGCCATCGAGCGGGGGGACGGCCACGCCGTCGAGGCCATGTGGGCGCCCGAGGTGACGGTGTGGCACAGCGGTGATGAGGCGGACAACGACCGGGTCCGCGCACTGAAGGTGATCAGGTGGTTCATCCGCGCCAGCACGACACGCAGCTACGAGATCCTCGATCGGCAGTTCTTCGACGGCGGTTTCGTCCAGCAGCACGTGCTGCGCGCCGCCGGAACCAACGGGGGCTCGATGACCCTGCGCGTGTGCATCGTCATCAAGATCGACGCCGATGGGCTGATCGTCAGGATCGACGAGTACTTCGATCCCGCCGACATGGCGCCACTGCTGGCGCGGTGACGCGAAGTCAGCCGTCGGCCAATCCCAGTTGGTCGGCGTTCAGGCTGCGTCTCAACTCGACGCGCCCCCGAATGCCGAGTTTGCGGTAGACGCGACCGAGATTGCACTCGACCGTCTTGGGGCTGATGAACAACGCGGCAGCCACGGCCTTGTTGGTCATGCCGGTGGCGGCCAGTTCGGCGACGCGCAACTCGGCGGGAGTCAGGTCGGACTCGCGTCCCTTCAGCAGAGTGACCCGGGCCAGTTCGGCGGCGGCCCGTTCTGCCCAGATCGGCGTGCCGAGATCCTCGAACGTCCGTAGCGCCTCTTCGAGCACGAGTCGTGCGGCCTGCCGACGGCGCAGGCGCCGCCGCACCTGCCCGAGAACGAGTTGGGTACGGGCGCACTCGAACGGCGCAGGCAGCGCCGCGAGGTCCGCGACTGCCGCCACCGCCGCACGCTCAGCCGCCTCGAGGTCACCGCGGGATGCCAGCAACATGCTTCGGCAGCGCCCGCCGACCGCCGACATCCACGGATGGTCCAGCCGGGCACCGTTGGTCTCCAGCGACATCACCAATTCCTCGGCCTCGTCGAGGGAATTCGTCGCCAGCATTGCCTCGACGGCATCGGGCAGGAAGTAGAAGCCGGCGACGTCTACATCGGCCGCCCCTTGCCATCGAGAGATCAAGGGCTGCAAGACGTTTAGCGCCTCCCCATGGTTGCCCAGCGAGACCTCCAGAAACCCCAGAGCGGTGGTCGGCCACGTCGGAGTCCGAGATCCGCCGGTCGACGTTTCGACGAGCACGCTCTCGATCGCCTCGCGAGCCTTTTCCTCGTCGCTCGTGAGGACGGCCACGAGCACCGACGGCACGGTCGCCAGCCTTCGCGCGTGCGCGCTGCCCAGCTGGTCGGCACGCAGAAGGAGGTCCTCCGCGGTGCGGGCGGCATCCGCATAACGGCCCAGCCCGATTGCCACCATGGCGGCGTGGAAATGCAGCCGCGGCAGCTCCGAGTCGGCGCCCCGGGCGGCACTGCGCTCGACGACGGCGGCGAGCCTGTCGTCGGCTTCAGCCAGTTGCCCGGCCCACGCCAGTGCCAGGGCGTTCACCACCCGCGCGCTGAACGACGCGGGGGTGTCCGCGTCGAGATCCTCGAGTGCCATGGCCCGATCGAGTGATGCGCGGTCCAGGCCGAGTCCCCGGCGGTACTGCACGCAAACATGAACCGCGAGCGCCTGGCTGATCAGGTGCGGATCCTCGAGTTGCTCGGCGCGCGTCATCGCCTGCACCGAACGACGGTGGGCGGCGTCGCCGTCACCGAGCGAGGAGCGAGCCATCGCCGTGGACAGGTTCACCTGCAATAGCAGGGCGGGATGGCCGGCCGCGTCAGTCATCGCCTGGGCGAGCACCTCTGCGGCAGCACGGAAGTCGCCGTCGCACAGGTGACTGCGGGCGATCACCAACCGCGCGACCGCCCGTTGCTCACCCGCGGGCAGGAACGCGGCGGCCGACTGCGCCAGGGCGCGGCTCCGGTCGAGGTTGCCCGCGGTGAGGTGGTGTCTGGCGGCGTCGAGCCGCCGGGCCGGCGTGCCCCCGCCCAGACCGATGGCCAGCTCGACCAGTTCCGCTGCGGCGACGGGATCGCCGTTGTCGTCGACGAGTGTCGCGGCCACGTCCAGTGCGGCCAGCGTCTCGGGATCGGCGCTGACGACGGCAAGGGCCATGTGCCTGGCCCGCTGCTCCGGCGTCGACTCCAGGTCTGCCAGCGCGCGATGCATGCGACGGCGATGTGCGGGCAGCGCCTGGCTGTACACGCCGTACGCCAGCACCGGGTGGGTGAAGCGGACCCGGTTGCCGTCGATCGTGACGATCCCGTGGGTCTCGGGCTCCTCCAGGAGCCGCACCAGCCGATCGACCGACGTCGACGTCATCGCCGCCATCACGTCGACCGTCGGGTCGCTGACGCACGCCGCGGCGAGCAGCGCGCGCTTGACCTCGTCGTCGAATCGGCCGACCCGGCGCCGCATGATGTCGGCGAGCGCCGGCGGGAGCGCCGAGGCCGAGGACGTCGGATTGCTTACCGCCCTGGCCAGTTCCAAGGCGAAGAAGGGATTGCCGCCGGACACCTCGGCGATGCGCGTCATCGTCTGTCGCGAGTACGCCCGTCCCACTCGATCGGTGACCAATCGCTGCAGGCCGGCGTGATCCATCGGCCGGATCCGCATCCGTGACAGTGCATCGGCGGCGTCGAGCCGCAACCACGCCCCAGCACCGTCGGAAACCGCACGTTCGGTGAGCAGCAACCCGACCGGGCCGCGCAGCCGGCGGGCGGCGAAGGCCAGCACGTTGCGGCTCGCGACGTCGATCCACTGCACGTCGTCGACGGCGATCAGAACGGGACCCACGTCGGAGAGCTTCTTGACGACCGCCGTGAACGCCGCGACGACGGCCCGCTGATCGTCGGCGGACGGAGCGTCGGAGACCAGCTGCAGGTGGCGTTCCAAGGCCGTCCGCTGCATCGGGGGCAACGAGTCCAGGACCTCGGCTTCGACCTCACCGATCAGTTCGGAGGCGACACCCAAGGCGTATTCGCTCTCATCCTGGCTGGCCCTGGCGGACAGCACCCGGAAGCCCGCCCGCCGCGCCGACTCGGTCGCCGCCAGCCAGGCCGTGGTCTTGCCGATGCCGACGTCGCCCTCGATCAACAGGGCGACGGGCCCGCGTGCCGCCGAGTGGAGAAAGGACGAGACGTGATCGACGTCGTCGGTCCAGGTCATCGGCTTGCCCTTCGATCGCCGAACACCGCTGCTGGCGCGGTAGGGAATGAGAAGTCCGCAGGCCGACGATCCGGGCTCGGCGGCGTAGATCGGCTGCCGGCGGCGCGACGGATCGACGGCGTTGGCGGTCGAAGCCGTTCGAAGCATTGCCGCCTCCTGGCTGCCGGGAATCCGGGCGAAGTGATGCCAAAAGGCTATGAACGACGCACTACCTCCGTCACGCGTAGCGCACTACGTGTTCTCGGCCGAACCCGACCTGACCGGCGGCGTTAGGTCGTAGCATCGGCACCGTGACCGAGTCGCCGTGCAAGATCCTGGTCTACAGCGACAACGCCCGCACCCGCGACCAGGTGCGCAGCGCGCTCGGGACACGGGTCCACCCCGACCTACCCGAGTTGGAGTACCTGGACGTCGCCACCGCGCCCGTCGTCGTCGCCAACCTCGACAAGGGCGGCATCGACCTCGCCATCCTCGACGGTGAGGCCACGCCGGCGGGCGGACTGGGACTGGCGAAGCAGCTCAAGGACGAGGTGGCCAACTGCCCGCCAATCCTGGTGCTGACGGGCCGACCCGACGACGCGTGGTTGGCTTCCTGGTCACGGGCCGAGGCGGCCGTCTCGCACCCAATAGACCCGATTCTGCTGGGCGAGGCCGTCGCATCACTGCTGCGCTCGATCAGCCGGTAACCAGCACGAAACAGGCTGTCGCCACTCACTTCTCGCAGTGGTCTCGTCGCGAGGAAGCGGTGCGCAGCTGCTGTGCCAGATCCTATCCAAAACGCGCCGGGCCAACCGTTAACGTGACTAAGCTGTGTCTTAGCTCACATGGACGGACGGCCCCACGAGGGAGCGACACAGCGGCATGAATGCTTACCTGCCCATTCTGGTTCTCGGCGCAATCGCCGCTGCCTTCGCAGTCGGCTCGGTCGGCATCGCGGTCGTGATCGGGCCGCGGCGCTACAACCGGGCCAAACTCGAGGCCTACGAATGCGGTATCGAGCCCGTCGCCCCCGGCTCCCCCGGTGACCTGCAAACCGGTCAGCGGTTCCCGGTGAAGTACTACCTCACCGCCATGTTGTTCATCGTGTTCGACATCGAGATCGTCTTCCTCTACCCGTGGGCCGTCGCCTTCGACTCACTGGGCCTGTTCGCGGTGGTCGAGATGCTCCTGTTCATGCTCACCGTGTTCGTCGCGTATGCGTACGTCTGGCGGCGCGGCGGACTCAGTTGGGATTGATCTGAATCATGGGACTCGAAGAACAGCTTCCCGGTGGCATCCTGCTCTCGACGCTGGAGAAGGTCGCCGGGTACGTGCGCAAGGGGTCGCTCTGGCCGGCGACGTTCGGACTGGCCTGCTGCGCCATCGAGATGATGGCCACGGCGGGACCGCGGTTCGACATCGCCCGCTTCGGCATGGAGCGGTTCTCGGCGACCCCCCGGCAGGCCGACCTGATGATCGTGGCGGGCCGCGTCAGCCAGAAGATGGCGCCGGTGCTGCGCCAGGTGTACGACCAGATGGCCGAGCCCAAATGGGTTCTCGCGATGGGTGTGTGCGCCTCGTCGGGTGGGATGTTCAACAACTACGCGATCGTGCAGGGTGTCGACCACATCGTTCCGGTCGACATCTACCTGCCCGGCTGCCCCCCGCGACCGGAGATGCTCCTCAACGCGATCTTGATGCTGCACGCCAAGATCCAGGAGATGCCGCTGGGCGTCAACCGTGCCGACGCCATCGCGGCGGCCGAGGAGGCGGCGCTGGCGTCCCGGCCGACCATCGAGCTCAAGGGATTGCTGCGGTCATGACGGGCCCCAACGGCGACGGCGCCCGACCGGACGGACCCGAGAGGATCGGCGAGCGTCGAGGCATGTTCGGCGTCAAGGGAAGTGGCGACACCTCCGGGTACGGCAGGCTGGTACGCGAGGTTGCGCTGCCGGGTGGTTCACCGCGACCCTACGGCGGCTACTTCGACGAGGTGGTCGACCAGTTGGCCACCGTTCTCGGCGAGGACGTCTTCGACGTGGCCGTCGAGCGCGTGGTGGTGTTCCGTGACCAACTCACCCTCGACGTCAGGCGCGACCATCTGGTCGCCGTTGCGCAGGCGCTAAGGGACGACGCCGCGCTCAGATTCGAACTCTGCCTTGGCGTCTCCGGCGTGCACTACCCGAATGACCCCGGTCGCGAGCTGCACGCCGTGTATCCGTTGATGTCGATCACGCACAATCGCAGGATCCGACTGGAGGTGGCCGCGCCCGACGCGGATCCCCATGTGCCGTCGGTCTTCTCGGTGTACCCGACGACCGACTGGCACGAGCGCGAGACCTACGACTTCTTCGGCATCGTGTTCGATGGCCACCCGTCGCTCACCCGCATCGAGATGCCCGACGACTGGGTGGGGCATCCCCAGCGCAAGGACTATCCGTTGGGCGGCATCCCGGTGGAGTACCACGGCGCCGAGATTCAACCGCCCGACCAGCGGAGGTCCTACAACTGATGACCATGCCCGACAACCCGCCCGCAGAGACCTTGGTCACGGTGGGCGGCGAAGACTGGGAAGAAGTGGTGAAGGCCGCGCGCGACGGCTCAGTCGCCGGTGAGCGCATCGTGGTGAACATGGGCCCACAGCACCCGTCGACGCACGGTGTGCTGCGGTTGATCCTCGAGATCGAGGGCGAGACCATCACCGAGATCCGCTGCGGAATTGGGTACCTGCACACAGGAATCGAGAAGAACCTCGAGTTCCGCAACTGGACGCAGGGCGTCACCTTCGTGACCCGGATGGACTACCTGTCGCCGTTCTTCAACGAAGCGGTCTACTGCCTCGGCGTGGAGAAGTTGCTCGACGTCACCGATGACGTCCCGGAGCGGGCGAGCGTCATCAGGGTCATGCTGATGGAGTTGAACAGGATCTCCAGTCACCTCGTGGCGTTGGCCACGGGCGGCATGGAACTCGGCGCGATGTCGGCGATGTTCTTCGGCTTCCTAGGTCGTGAACAGGTGCTGTCGGTGTTCGAGACCATCACCGGACTGAGGATGAATCACGCCTTCATCCGGCCCGGTGGGCTGGCCGCCGACCTGCCCGACGAGGCCATCCCGCAACTCGAGGAATTGTTGCGGACGATGCCCGCCAAGCTCGCCGACCTCGAAGACCTGCTCAACGAGAACTACATCTGGAAGGCCCGCACGCAGGGAATCGGATACCTCGACCTCACCGGCTGCATGGCGCTGGGCATCACCGGTCCGTGTCTGCGGTCCACCGGGCTCCCGCACGACCTGCGCCGGGCCCAGCCGTACTGCGGGTACGAGACCTACGAGTTCGACGTCATCACCACCGACGAGTGCGATGCGTACGGCCGCTACATGATTCGCGTCCGCGAGATGCGCGAGTCGCTGAAGATCGTCGAGCAGTGCCTGGACCGGTTGAAGCCTGGCCCGGTGATGATCACCGACAAGAAGCTGGCGTGGCCCGCCGACCTGAAGCTCGGGCCCGACGGGCTGGGCAACTCCCCCGAGCACATCGCCAAGATCATGGGCGGTTCGATGGAGGCACTCATCCACCACTTCAAGTTGGTCACCGAGGGCATTCGCGTTCCCGCCGGCCAGGTGTACGTGGCGGTCGAATCGCCGCGGGGCGAACTTGGGGTGCACATGGTGTCCGACGGCGGCACCCGGCCCTACCGGGTGCACTACCGCGACCCGTCGTTCACCAACCTGCAGGCGGTCGCGGCGATGTGCGAGGGCGGGATGGTGGCGGATGCGATTGCGGCGGTGGCGTCGATCGACCCGGTGATGGGCGGGGTGGACAGATGAGCGCTCGCGCGAAGAGGAGACGGCACAGATGACTTCGATAGACCTCCACCTTGGCCCGCGGCCGGACGAACCGGGACCGCCGATCGCGCGCGGCCCGCATTCGTACTCGACCGAGGTGGAGGCCCGACTTGCCGGTGATGCGGCGCAGGTGATCGCCAGATATCCCGAGGCGCGCTCGGCGTTGTTGCCCCTCCTGCACCTGGTGCAGTCCGAGAACGGTTACCTGACCCCCGCCGGGATCGACTTCTGCGCAACACAACTCGACCTCACGCCCGCCGAGGTGACCGCGGTTGCCACGTTCTATTCGATGTACCGCCGGACGCCCACCGGCGAGTACCTGGTGGGCGTGTGCACCAACACGTTGTGCGCGGTGATGGGCGGTGACGCGATACTCGAGGTCCTCGAAGACCACCTCGACGTGCATGCCGGCCAGACGACCGCCGACGGAAAGGTGACCCTCGAGCACGTCGAGTGCAACGCGGCGTGCGACTACGCACCGGTGATCATGGTGAATTGGGAGTTCTTCGACAACCAGACGCCGACGTCAGCCCGGGGACTCGTCGACGACCTGCGCTCGGGCGCACCCGTGACGGCCACCCGGGGTGCGTCGCCGTGTTCCTTCCGGGACACCGCGCGGATCCTTGCCGGCTTCCCCGACCAGCGCTCGGGAGCCAACGACGGCGCCACCGCGGGCGATGCCACCCTGGCCGGCCTGCGGATCGCCCACGAGCGCGGCCTGACCGCACCGACTCCCGCCGAATCCCGTTCGACCGCAGACGGTCCCGACGACGAGGCCATCACCGAAGACCGGGCCCGCGACCAAGCGGCGCCTGCGCCATCGGCCGACCTGCCGCCCAGGAACGGGGCGCAGTCGTGACCCTGACTCCAGTTCTGAGCAGCTACTGGGACGAGTCGTCGTCGTGGACCATCGAGTCCTACCGGCGCCATGACGGCTACCAGGCGCTTCGCATCGCGCTCGGCATGGACGCCGACGCGCTCATCGGGCTGGTGAAGGACTCGGGCCTGCGGGGGCGGGGCGGGGCGGGCTTCCCGACGGGCCAGAAGTGGTCGTTCATCCCGCAGGGAACCGATGGAGCGGCCGCCAAGCCGCACTATCTGGTGATCAACGCCGACGAGTCCGAACCGGGCACGTGCAAGGACATGCCGCTGATGATGGCCACCCCGCACGTCCTGGTCGAAGGGGCGATCATCGCGGCCTACGCCATCCGGGCGCGGCACGCCTTCATCTACGTTCGCGGGGAAGTCCTGTCGGTCCTGCGCAGGCTGCAGACCGCGGTCGCCGAGGCCTACGACGCGGGGTTCCTGGGCACCGACATCCTCGGCTCGGGCTTCGATCTCGACCTGGTGGTGCACGCTGGCGCGGGCGCGTACATCTGCGGCGAGGAGACCGCGCTGCTCGATTCACTGGAGGGTAGGCGCGGCCAGCCGCGGTTGCGCCCGCCGTTCCCCGCGGTCGCCGGGTTGTACGCGTGCCCGACGGTGGTCAACAACGTCGAATCCATCGCCAGCGTGCCCGCCGTCGTCCGCGGCGGTGTCGACTGGTTCAAGTCGATGGGGTCGGAGAAGTCTCCCGGGTTCACGCTGTACTCGCTGTCGGGGCACGTCACGACCCCGGGCCAGTACGAGGCACCGCTTGGCATCACGCTGCGCGAACTGCTCGACTACGCGGGCGGGGTGCGCGCGGGTCACCAGCTCAAGTTCTGGACCCCCGGCGGATCGTCAACCCCCATATTGACCGCCGAACATCTCGACGTCCCCTTGGATTACGAGAACGTCGCCAAGGCGGGCTCGATGCTGGGCACCAAGGCGCTGCAGATCTTCGACGAGACGACGTGCGTGGTGCGGGCGGTTCGCCGCTGGACGCAGTTCTACGCCCACGAATCCTGCGGCAAGTGCACGCCGTGCCGCGAGGGCACCTACTGGCTGGCGCAGATCTACGAGCGCCTGGAGACCGGACACGGCCGACGAGAGGATCTGGACAAGTTGCTCGACATCGCCGACGCCATCCTCGGCAAGTCGTTCTGCGCACTCGGCGACGGCGCGGCCAGCCCGATCATGTCCTCCATCAACCACTTTCGCCAGGAGTACGTCGCGCACCTCGACGGCGGGTGCCCGTTCGATCCGCACGCCTCGATGCTCGCCGCGCCGGAAGGAGTGCTCTCGTGACCATGGTCGATCCGGGTCGAGTGTGCGATTCGATACGCCGGCCACGGCGAGCCGCGGATGACACCGCACACTCCGCGATGAGGGGGGTGGAAGCGTGACGCTGGCCGAGCCGACCAGAGGCGCTACCGACGTCGAGATGGTGTCGCTCACCATCGACGACCATCAGATCAGCGTTCCCAAGGGCACCTTGGTCATTCGCGCCGCCGAGCTGATCGGTGTCCAGATCCCGCGGTTCTGCGACCACCCACTGCTCGAGCCGGTGGGCGCCTGCCGGCAGTGCCTCGTCGAGGTGGAGGGACAGCGCAAGCCGATGGCGTCGTGCACCATCACCGTCACACCCGACATGGTGGTCCGCACGCAAGTGACCTCCGAGGCCGCCGACAAGGCTCAGCACGGCGTGATGGAACTGCTTCTGATCAACCACCCGCTGGACTGTCCGGTCTGCGACAAGGGCGGCGAGTGCCCACTGCAGAACCAGGCAATGTCCAACGGGCAGGCGGACACTCGCTTCACCGACGTCAAGCGCACCTTCCCGAAGCCGATCAACCTGTCCGCTCAGGTCCTGCTGGATCGCGAACGGTGCGTGCTCTGCGCGCGGTGCACCCGGTTCTCCAATCAGATCGCCGGGGACCCGTTCATCGACCTCGTCGAACGCGGCGCCCTGCAGCAGGTCGGCATCGCCGACGGGACACCGTTCGACTCCTACTTCAGCGGCAACACCGTGCAGATCTGCCCGGTCGGAGCCTTGACGGGCACCGCCTACCGGTTCCGGGCCCGGCCGTTCGACCTGGTCTCCACCCCGAGCGTGTGCGAGCACTGCGCGTCGGGATGCGCACAGCGGACGGATCACCGCCGCGGCAGGGTGCTGCGCCGGCTGGCCGGTGACGACCCCGCGGTCAACGAGGAGTGGAACTGCGACAAGGGCCGCTGGGCGTTCACCTACGCCACCCAGGGCGACCGCGTCGCCACCCCGCTGGTGCGCGACGCCGACGGCACCCAACGCCCGGCGTCCTGGTCGGAGGCGGTGGCGGTGGCGGTCCGCGGGTTGACCGCGGCAGGCGGCGGACGCGCCGGCGTGCTCGTCGGCGGCCGGTCGACGCTCGAGGATGCCTACGCCTACGCCAAGTTCACCCGAATGGTGCTGGGCAGCAACGACATCGACTTCCGCAGTCGGTCGCACTCCGACGAGGAGGCTCAGTTCCTGGCAGCCGCCGTGGCGGGACGTCCGATGGCCGTGACGTACGCCGACCTGGAAGCCGCGCCCGCCGTCCTGCTGGTGGGCCTCGAACCGGAGGAGGAGTCGCCGATCGTCTACCTCCGGCTGCGGAAGGCATTCCGCAAGCGCGGGCTGAAGGTCACCTCGATCGCCGCGTTCGCCACCCGCGGTTTGGAGAAGATGGGCGGCACGCTGGTCGCCGCGGCTCCCGGCGGGGAAGCCGCCGCCCTCGACGGACTCGACGGCCTGACCGCCGGAACCATCGTCTTGGTCGGTGAGCGGCTGGCGACGTCGGCGGGGTCGTACTCGGCGGTGCTCCGCCTCGCCGAGCGCTGCGACGCCCGCATCGGCTGGATTCCCCGGCGGGCCGGTGACCGCGGTGCGCTGGAAGCCGGTGCGGTGCCGCATCTCCTGCCCGGCGGCAGACCGCTGTCGGACGCGGCCGCCCGCGCCGAGGTCGCCGCCGTCTGGAACGTCGACGAGTTGCCCGGAACCGCCGGTCGAGATACGTCGGCCATCTTGGCGGCCGCCGCGGACGGGACGTTGGGCGCCTTGCTGATCGGCGGCGTCGGGATCGACGACCTGCCTGATCCGGCGGCGGCCCTGGCGGCGCTGGACGCCGCGGCGTTCGTCGTCAGCCTCGAACTGCGCCACAGTGCCGTCACCGAGCGCGCGGACGTCGTGTTCCCGGTGGCACCCGTGACCGAGAAGCCGGGCACGTTCGTCGACTGGGAGGGTCGTCCCCGGACGTTCGAGGCCGCGCTGCCACCCAAGGCCACGTCGGATACCCGAGTGCTCACCGCCCTGGCCGAGGAGGTGGGCGTCGACCTCGGTCTGCGCGACGCCGCTGCCGCCCGCGCCGAACTCCACCGTCTCGGCAGCTGGCAGGGAACGCTGGCCGCCGTTCCGAATCTTCCAGTGCCACAACCCATTCGACATGAAAAGGGCGAGGCGGTGCTGGCGGGCTGGCGGATGCTGCTCGACGACGGTCGCCTGCAGGACGGGGAGCCGCACCTGGCCGGAACGGCACGGCCCCCGGTGGCACGGTTGTCCGCGTCCACCGCAGCCGAGGTCGGCGCCACCAACGGTGAACCGGTCACCGTCGCCACGGACCGCGGAGCCATCACGCTGCCGCTGGAGATCACCGAGATGCCGGACGGCGTGGTGTGGGTGCCGCTCAACTCCGCGCACTCCCGGGTCGGCCCCACGCTGGGCGCCGCGCCGGGGGCCACGGTGTCAATCTCCGCGTCCATCTCCGTTGGAGGTGAATCGTCGTGAAGTACCCCGACCTGAGCTCGTTCGGCCACGACCCCTGGTGGCTGGTGATCGGCAAGGCGCTGGGCATCTTCGTCTTCCTCCTGCTCACCGTTCTGGTGGCCATCCTCATCGAACGCAAGGTCCTCGGCCGGATGCAGCTGCGCTACGGCCCCAACCGCGTTGGGCCCTTCGGTCTGCTGCAGAGCCTGGTCGACGGCGTGAAACTCGCACTCAAGGAGGGCCTGATCCCGGCGGGGGTAGACAAGCCGATCTATCTGGCCGCCCCGGTGATCGCCGTCATCCCTGCCTTCATGGCGTTCGCGGTGATTCCGATGGGCGGCTTGGTGAGCGTCTTCGGCACCCAGACCGCCCTGCAACTGACCGACCTGCCCGTCGCCGTGCTGTACGTCCTGGCGGTGACGTCGATCGGCGTGTACGGAATCGTGCTGGCGGGTTGGGCGTCCGGCTCCACCTATCCCCTGCTCGGCGGGCTGCGCTCGAGTGCTCAGGTGATCTCCTACGAGATCGCCATGGCGCTGTGCTTCGCCGCGGTGTTCCTGTACTCGGGCACCATGTCGACCTCGGAGATCGTCGCCGAGCAGCGGGGCCTCTGGTACGTCTTCCTGCTGCTGCCGTCGTTCGTCATCTACGTGACCTCGATGGTGGGTGAAACCAACCGGGCCCCCTTCGACCTGCCCGAGGCCGAAGGTGAACTGGTCGGCGGGTTCCACACGGAGTACTCGTCGCTCAAGTTCGCGATGTTCATGCTCGCGGAGTACGTCAACATGACCACCGTCGCCGCGTTGGCCACCACGCTGTTCCTCGGCGGCTGGCAGGCGCCATGGCCGTTCGACATGATCGACGGCGCCAACTCCGGGTGGTGGCCACTGCTGTGGTTCGTCGCCAAGGTGTGGACGTTCATGTTCATGTTCATCTGGCTGCGGGCCACGCTGCCGCGACTGCGCTACGACCAGTTCATGAACCTGGGCTGGAAGATCCTCATCCCGATCTCGCTGGGCTGGATCATGACGGTCGCCGTCGTGCGGACCCTGCGCAGTCAGGGTCACGACGGTCTGGCCGTCGTCCTGATCGCCACGAGTGCGTTCGTCGGCTTGCTGCTGGTGGTCTATTTGTGGCGCACGTTGCAGCACAAGCGAACTCGGCCCCAGCGGCTCGCCGACCCGCCCTCGACCGCACCGGGCGCCTTCCCGGTACCGCCCATTCCTGCCAAGGAGCCTGCCGATGCCTAAGCGTCCGCACATCATCGATGCACTCGCCGGCTTCGGCGTGACGTTCAAGACGATGTTCAAGAAGCCCGTCACCGAGGAGTATCCGGAGAAACCCGGGGCGACGGCCAAGCGGTATCACGGGCGGCACCAGCTCAACCGCTACGACGACGGCCTGGAGAAGTGCATCGGCTGCGAGCTCTGCGCCTGGGCCTGCCCGGCCGACGCGATCTTCGTCGAGGGCGCCGACAACACCGAGGCCGAACGCTTCTCGCCGGGCGAGCGCTACGGCCGGGTCTATCAGATCAACTATCTGCGGTGCATCGGCTGCGGATTGTGCATCGAAGCCTGCCCGACCCGGGCGCTGACCATGACCAACGACTACGAACTGGCTGATGACAACCGCGCCGACCTGATCTACGGCAAGGGCAAGCTGCTGGCCCCCCTGCAGGCCGACATGACCGCGCCGCCGCATGCGATGGCGCCCGGTAGCACCGACGAGGACTACTACCGCGGCAACATCAGGACCGACGGGCTCGCCACCTCACTGGGCATGCCCAAGGTGCGGCCACAGCCCAAGGAGCCGGACCTGGTCGAGGAAGTGATTCTGTGACAGGACATTTGACGCTGCTCGCGGCCGACGCCGTCGTTCGCACCTCGACGATGGAGGCGGTGACGTTCTGGGTGCTCGGCACACTTGCCGTCCTCGGCGCGGTGGCGGTGGTCGCCGCGCCCAAGGCCGTGTACTCGGCGATCTTCCTGGCGCTGACAATGATCGTGCTCGCCGTGCTCTACATCGCTCAGGACGCACTGTTCCTCGGCGTCGTCCAGGTGGTCGTCTACACCGGTGCGGTGATGATGCTGTTCCTGTTCGTCCTGATGCTCATCGGCGTGGACTCCGCCGACTCACTGGTGGAAACCATTCGCGGCCAACGGCGCGCGGGGATCGGCGCGGGCGCCGCCTTCGGCGTGCTGATCATCGCCGGCATCGGCAACGTGTCCGTCGCCGGCGTCACCGGGACCGCGGGCCAACTGGCTCCCGGAGGCAACGTCGAGGGCCTGGCCGCGCTGATCTTCGTCCGCTACCTCTGGGCGTTCGAGCTCACCAGTGCCCTGCTCATCACGGCCACCCTCGGTGCGATGGTGCTGACCCACCGCGAGCGGATCGACCGGCGCAAGACGCAGCGCGAACTTGCGACGGAACGGTTCGCGCCGGGCGGGCACGCCACTCCCATGCCGAACCCGGGTGTCTTCGCGCGGCACAACGCGGTCGACGTGGCCGCGCGCCTGCCAGACGGTTCCGACGCCGAGACGTCGGTCAGCGGCATCCTGCCGCCGCGCAGCATGATCGCCACCACGAACGGGGTGCCGCGGTGAACCCGAACAACTACCTGTACCTGTCGGCCCTGCTGTTCGCCATCGGTGCATCGGGAGTGTTGTTGCGGCGCAACGCCATCGTGATGTTCATGTGCGTCGAGCTGATGCTCAACGCCGCGAACCTGGCCTTCGTCGCGTTCTCCCGCCTGCACGGCCACCTCGACGGCCAGGTGGTGGCGTTCTTCACCATGGTGGTCGCGGCCTGCGAGGTGGTCGTGGGCCTGGCGATCATCATGACGATCTTCCGGGCCAGGCAGTCCGCCTCGGTGGACGCGGCGAACCTGCTGAGGCACTAGTGACCCTTCCGGTGTGGCTGCTCATCGCGCTCCCGCTCCTCGGTGCCGTCGTCCTGCTGCTGGGTGGCAAGGCCACCGATGCGTGGGGCCATCTGCTGGGCTGCGCGACCGTGCTGGCGTCCTTCGTCGTCGGTGCGGTGCTGTTCATGGGCCTGGTGAACGAACCAGCCGATCGACGCGGAATGTCCGAGCACCTCTTCAGCTGGGTGCCCGTCGGCCAGCTGCGGGTCGACTTCGGCCTCCAACTCGACCAGCTCTCAATATGTTTCGTGCTGCTGATCACCGGGGTCGGTTCGTTGATCCACGTCTATTCCGTCGGCTACATGGCCCACGATCCCGCGCGGCGACGGTTCTTCGCCTACCTGAACCTGTTCGTGGCGGCCATGCTGCTGCTGGTCCTGGCCAACAACTACCTGGGCCTCTACGTGGGCTGGGAGGGCGTCGGTCTGGCGTCGTATCTGCTGATCGGGTTCTGGTCGCACAAGCCGTCCGCGGCGGCCGCCGCCAAGAAGGCCTTCGTGGTCAACCGGGTCGGTGACGTCGGGCTCGCGCTGGCTCTGATGGTGATGTTCACCAGCGTCGGAACCGTCTCGTACGACGGCGTCTTGGGCGCCGCCGACCGGATGAGCCAGGGCACGCTGACCGCGATCGGACTGCTGCTCCTGCTCGCGGCGTGCGGCAAGTCCGCCCAGGTGCCACTGCAGTCCTGGCTCGGCGACGCCATGGAGGGTCCGACGCCCGTGTCGGCGCTCATCCACGCGGCGACCATGGTCACCGCCGGTGTCTACCTGATCGTCCGCTCCGGGCCCATCTACGACCTCGCGCCGGACGCCCGGCTCGGCGTGGTCGTCGTCGGCGCCGTGACGCTGCTCTTCGGTGCCGTGATCGGCTGCGCGAAGGACGACATCAAGAAGGCCCTGGCCGCGTCGACGATGAGCCAGATCGGCTACATGGTGCTGGCCGCGGGACTCGGCCCGGCCGGCTACGCCATCGCGATCATGCACCTGCTGACGCACGGCTTCTTCAAAGCGGGGCTGTTCCTCGGGGCGGGCTCGGTCATGCACGGGATGGACGACGAGACCGACATGCGCCGGTTCGGCGGCTTGCGGACCGTCATGCCGATCACGTTCGTGACGTTCGGCCTGGGCTACCTGGCGATCATCGGCGTGCCGCCATTCGCGGGGTTCTTCTCGAAGGACGCGATCATCGAAACCGCTTTCGCCGCAGGCGGAGTCAAGGGCGCGCTGCTCGGCGGGGCGACGCTGCTGGGCGCGGGCATCACCGCCTTCTACATGACCAGGGTGATGCTGATGACGTTCTTCGGGGAGCGGCGCTGGGCTCGGGCGAGCGAAGCGACGGGGGAGATGACCGGGGCGCATCCCCACGAGTCACCGGCGAGCATGACGATACCCATGATCGTGCTGGCCGTGGGATCGGTGGGCGCGGGCGGCCTACTGGCCATCGGCGGCACCCTCGAGCACTGGCTGGCGCCCGTCGTCGGCACTCCCGACGACGTCGCGCACGCCATCCCGGTCTGGATGATGACCGTCGTGACGCTGGCCGTCGTCGCCGTCGGAATCGGGATCGCCTACCGGATGTACGCCATGCGGCCGATCCCCCAGATCGCCCCTGACCGGGTGTCGGCACTGACGGTCGCCGCCCGCCGGGACCTCTACGGGGACGCGTTCAACGAGGAGGTGCTGATGCGGCCCGGCCAGCGGGTCACCGCGGGACTGGTCGAGATCGACGACGAAGGCATCGACGGCGTGTCCCGTGGCCTGGGCGCCGTCGTCGGCGGCGCGTCCGAAAGCCTCAGGCAGCTGCAGACTGGCTTCGCCCGCTCGTACGCCCTGTCCATGCTCGGTGGCGCCGCACTCGTCATCGCCGCGATCCTGGCGGTGAGGGTGTGGTGAGCAGCATGCCGTGGTTGTCACTCCTGTGGGCGGTGCCGATGGTCGGCGCCGGCGTGGTGATCGTCTTGCCCTCGGCCGCACGGCATCTCGCGAAGTACCTGGCGCTGGCGCTGTCGCTGGCGGTCCTGGCGATCGCGGTGGTGCTGGCCGTCACGTTCGACCCGACGGGCGCGCAGTACCAGTTCGTCGAAAACCACGCCTGGATCCCGTCCTTCGGGACCGGCTACATCCTCGGTTTGGACGGCATCGCACTGGCACTGGTCGTGCTCACCGCGGTGCTGGTCCCCCTGCTGATCATCGCCGGCTGGAATGACGCCACCGACCAGGCCCGGTCCGTACACGCCTACCTGGCGCTGACGCTCGCCGTCGAGGGCATGGTGCTGATCTCGCTCACCGCACTCGACGTGCTGCTGTTCTACGTGTTCTTCGAGGCGATGCTGATCCCGATGTACTTCCTCATCGGCGGCTTCGGCGGCGGCAAGGGCCGGACCCACCCCGATGTCGCCGCCGGGGCGGCTCCGAAAGCGGCCGTGAAGTTCCTGCTGTACAACCTCTTTGGCGGGTTGATCATGCTGGCCGCCGTCATCGGACTGTACGTCGCGACGGCCAAGAGCGACGCCTTCGCCGGTGGCACGTTCGACTTCCGGGCGATCGTGGCGGCCGTACAGAACGGATCGCTGAACATCAGCCCCGCCGTGCTCAATGCGTTGTTCCTGGGATTCATGTTCGCCTTCGCGGTCAAGGCCCCGCTGTGGCCGCTGCACCGCTGGCTGCCCGACGCCGCGGTCGAGTCCACGCCCGCCACGGCCGTCCTGATGATGGCCGTCGTCGACAAGGTTGGCACGTTCGGCATGCTGCGGTACTGCCTGCAGCTGTTCCCGGAGGCGTCGATGACGTTCCGTCCGTTGATCATCACGCTGGCGGTGATCGGAATCGTCTACGGCGCCATCGTGGCGATCGGCCAGACCGACGTGATGCGGCTGATCTCCTACACCTCGATCTCGCACTTCGGCTTCATCATTCTCGGCATCTTCGTGATGACCAGCCAGGGTCAGTCGGGCTCGACGCTCTACATGGTCAACCACGGGATCTCGACGGCCGCCCTGTTCCTTATCGCCGGATTCCTGGTGTCGCGCAGGGGAAGTCGTGCCATCGCCTCCTTCGGAGGTGTGCAGAAGGTGGCACCCGTGCTCGCGGGGACGTTCCTCATCGCCGGGTTGGCGACCCTGTCACTGCCCGGCCTGGCGCCGTTCATCAGCGAGTTCCTGGTCCTCATCGGCACCTTCACCGCCTACCCCGCGATGGCGGTCTTCGCGTCGTCGGCGCTGGTGCTGTCGGCGATCTACATCCTCTGGACCTACCAGCGGATGATGACCGGGCCCGTCGCGCCCGACAACGACACGGTGCGCGACCTCGTCCCGCGGGAGCTGGTGGTGGTGGCGCCGCTGCTCGCCCTGCTGCTGGTGCTCGGGGTGTATCCGAAACCCGTGCTCGACGTCATCGATCCCGCCGTCGGGCACACCCTGACGACGATCGGCCACCAGGATCCCGCACCCCGCGTTGCGGACGGCGCCCACGAGGTGCAATTCGGAAGAGGACCCGCCAAGTGACCCTCACCCCGCCATCGGTCGAATACGGCCTCGTCTCACCGATGTTGATCATCCTGAGCGTCGCCGTGCTCGGTGTTCTGGTCGAGGCCTTCCTGCCGCGCGCGCTGCGCTACCCGATTCACCTGACGTTGGCGCTCGGTGGACAGATCGCCGCGCTGGTCGCCGTCGTCGTCGAGTGGCTCCACCTCGGCGGGTCCGCCGGCCGGACCGCCGTGATGGGCGCCGTCGCCCTCGACAAGCCAACCCTGTTCCTCCAGGGCACGCTGCTGTTGATCGGCCTGCTCGCCACCCTGCTCATCGCCGAGCGGCGCATCGGCTCGGAGGTCGAGGCCGCGGAGGGGTCGGCCGGCGCCACCGGGCTGGACGCCTTCACGCCCATGGCGTCGACCGTGCCGGGCAGCGTCGCGGAGAAGCAGGCGAGCAGGGCCGGCATCGCCCAGACGGAGATCTTCCCGCTGACCATGTTCGCGCTCGCCGGCATGATGCTGTTTCCCGCCTCCGACGACCTGTTGGCGATGTTCGTCGCACTCGAGGTGTTGTCGCTTCCGCTGTACCTGATGTGCGGGCTGGCCCGGCGGCGGCGACTGCTCTCGCAGGAGGCCTCGCTGAAGTACTTCCTCCTTGGAGCGTTCTCGTCGGCGTTCTTCCTCTACGGCATCGCGCTGCTCTACGGCTACTCCGGCGGCCTGAGCCTCAGCGGCATCCGGGAGCACGCGGCCTCGACCTCCGACGATGCCGGCCTGGCGTTGGTCGGGATCGGCCTGCTGTCGGTCGGCGTGCTGTTCAAAGTTGGCGCGGTGCCGTTTCATTCGTGGATCCCCGACGTCTACCAGGGCGCCCCCACCCCGGTGACGGCCTTCATGGCCTCGGCCACGAAGATCGCGGCGTTCGGCGCCATGCTGCGCATCTTCTACGTCGCACTCCCGGGGTTCAAGGACGATTGGCGACCGTTGATGTGGGCAGTGGCGATCCTGACGATGGTGGTCGGCACGGTCACCGCGGTATCGCAGACCGACGTGAAGCGGATGCTCGCGTACTCATCGATCGCCCACGCCGGGTTCATCCTCACCGGCGTCATCGCACTGAACGACAGCGGGGTGGCCGCGACGCTGTTCTACCTGTTCGCCTACGGGTTCAGCACCCTGGGCGCCTTCGCCGTCGTCAGCGTCGTCCGCAACGCGGCCGGCGAGGAGGAAACCGACATGTCGCGGTGGGCCGGCCTGGGCCGCAGTCATCCGTTGGTCGGCGTCGTCTTCTCGCTGTTCCTGCTGGCGTTCGCCGGCATCCCGTTGACCAGTGGGTTCGTCAGCAAGTTCGCGGTCTTCAAGGCGGCGGCCGAGGGCGGTGCCGCGCCGTTGGTCATCGTCGGTGTCTGCGCCAGCGCGGTGGCGGCGTACTTCTACGTGCGCGTCATCGTTCTGCTGTTCTTCACCGATCCGCCCGCGAACGGACCGACCGTGGTGGTGCCCAGCGTGCTGAGCACCGCGACGGTCACGCTGACCGCGGCCATCACCCTCGCGCTCGGCGCCCTCCCGCAACCGGTGCTCGACCTGGTGAACTCCGCGGACCACTTCGTGCGTTAGCGTTCGCGACATGACCGATGACGCGGTGGTGATCCGGACCGACCACGGTGCGGTACGGGTGCTGACGTTGAACCGTCCCGAGGCGCGAAATGCGTTGAACCGCAACCTGATCAGAGCGCTGTACGCCGAGCTCACCTCGGCTGACGTCGATCCGACGGTGCACGCAGTGGTGCTCACCGGCGCCGACCCGGCGTTCTGCGCGGGCATCGATTTGAAGGAGGCGGCGCGCGACGGACTGGCCTACTTCGACGAGTTCACGACCCAGAGCTGCATCTCCGCCGTCGCCCAGATGCGCACACCGATCATCGGGGCGATCAACGGGTCGACCTTCACCGGTGGCCTCGAACTGGCGCTGGGATGCGACTTCCTGATCGCGTCGGAACGCGCCGTGTTCGCCGACACCCATGCCCGCGTGGGGATCCTGCCCGGTGGCGGCATGACCGCGCGGCTGCCCCAGGTGGTCGGCGCGGCCATGGCCCGGCGGATGTCGATGACCGGTGAGGTGGTGGACGCGGTGCGCGCCGCGCGCATCGGTCTGGTGACCGAGGTCGTCCCCCACGGCGACGTGCTGAGCCGGGCGATCGACCTCGCCGGCCAGATCGCCGTGGTACCCAAGCCGACCATGCTTGGACTGAAGGAGATCTACGTGCGCGGCGCCGCCACCGTCGTCGACCCGGCGCTGGCCGCCGAGGACGAGATCGCCGGTGGCCACGCGCCCGATCTCGCCGGGTTGGACCAGCGCCGCCTCGACGTCATGCGCGCCAACAAGTCGCAGATCGGCACCAGCAACCCGTAGCAGGCCTGTCTGTCAGTGCGAACTGAACCATTGCCGGTACCGCGTCGTGTCAAGATCAATCGACCACCGAACAAGGACGTTCACATGCCCGCCTTTCCTGCCTTGACCCACGTCGCGCTCACCGTGCGGGACCTGTCCGTCAGCGCCCCCTGGTACCGCCGACTCATCGGGGTCGATCCGGTGATCGACGAGGACACCGACGCCGGCTACCGGCACGTGGTGTACGCCCTGCCCGGCGACACCCTGTTCGGGCTGCACCAGCACACGACGTCAGCGCCCGACGAGCCGTTCAGTGAGTTCCGGGTCGGGCTCGACCACGTGGCGTTCGCGTGCGCCTCCCGGGCGGAGTTGCAGGAGTGGGTCGACCGCCTCGACGAGCTCGGCATCACCCACGGCGGTATCGTCGACGCCCCGTACGGTTCCGGGCTCAGCTTCCGCGACCCGGACGGCTCGGCGCTGGAGTTCTTCGCACCGCCCGCCGAGGGCTAGGCCCGACCGGGGTCGTCGTCGTCGGAGCCGGCCATCAGGACGTTCCAGGCCTCGCGCCGCTTGCGGTCCTGGACCTCCTTGCGCCACCGCGTCCCGCGCTGGCTGAACTGCCCCTCGGCGGCCCGCTCAGCCACCTCGGTGATGCGTCGTCCAAGGACCAGCGCCTCGCCGATCGTCATGGTCAGCAGAACCCCGGCCCGATCACCGTCGGGTCTGCCCACGGGGTCGACGACGACTCTGGCGGTCTCGGCCCGCCCGTCGGCGTCGTCGGTCCAGGGTGGGGTGGAATACACCTCGGGCACCCCGTCCTCGTCGTTCAGGGTCAGCTGCACGTACATGGGTCCAACGGTAGCCGCTCAGGCCGTCACACCATGACTGATGATGGCCGCGGTCTGTTCCACCCAGGTGTCGTCCAGGAAACCCGACGGGTCGAGGAGCAGCCGAAGAAGCGTTGCACCGCCGATGATCTCGATGAGCCGGTCGGGGTCGACCTCGGCGCGCACCTCACCGCGGGAAACGGCGTTGACCAAGCGGTCGCGGACGATGCCGAAGAGTCCCACGAAGCGGCTCATCACCCGGGCGTTGAGGTCGGCGTCGGCGGCCATGTCCGCGATCAGCCCGGGTAGGGCGGCCGCCACGACCGGGGTGGTGAACACGTCCCGAGCGGCCGCGACCATGGCGCGCACGTCTCCGACGATGTCGCCCTCCGGCGTCGTGAGCGCCGTGGGCGCCACCGGAAAGGCCGCCTCGTGCACGAGTTCGGCCTTGCTCGACCACCGCCGATAGAGCGCCGTCTTGGTGGTGCCTGCGCGCTCGGCGACCGCAGCCATCGTCAGATTCGCGTAGCCGATTTCGACGAGAAGATCCGCCGCCGCCGCCAATATGGCAGCGTCGATGCGAGGGTCTCGCGGACGCCCGACCGTGGGGGTCTCGACAACGTCCCCCTTGTCTGCTTTCATAACGCTACTCACCGTATCGTATTTGCTCGAAGGGGTAAACCGTGACCAACGAACCGGCTGTCGAAGACGTCAGCCGCCTCCAGCACACCTCCCGCGACAACAGCACCCTTCCGTCGCTGATGTCGCAGTGGCTGTCCACCCTGCTGCCCGGCGGGACGGCACCCGAGGTGACCGTCGAGAGCGGTGTCGACGCCAACGGCATGTCCTCGGAGACGATCATCCTCACCGGGAAGTGGGAGCACGACGGGCACACCGAGGAGCAGAAGTGGGTCGCGCGGGTGGCGCCCAGCACCGCCGACGTGCCGGTGTTCCCGACCTATCGGCTGGACCACCAGTTCGACGTCATCCGACTGGTCGGCGAGCTCACCGACGTGCCGGTTCCCCGCGTCCGCTGGATGGAGAACTCCGGCGACGTGCTGGGGACGCCGTTCTTCCTGATGGACCACGTCGACGGCATCGTGCCGCCCGACGTGATGCCGTACACGTTCGGCGGCAACTGGTTCGCCGACGCACCCGCCGGCAAGCAGCGTGAACTCCAGGACGCCACCGTCGACGTGCTGGCCAAGCTGCACTCGATTCCGGACGCCGACAAGACATTCGGATTCCTCGCCGAGCTGGACCCGCCCGGCGACACGCCGTTGCGCAGGCATTTCGGCTGGCTCAAGGACTGGTACGACTTCGCCGTGCCCGACATCGGCCGCTCGGATCTGGTGGAACGCGCGCTGGCGTGGCTGGAGGAGAACTTCCCCGACGACGTGGCGGCGTCGCCATCGGTGCTGGCATGGGGCGACTCGCGGATCGGTAACGTGCTCTACCAAGACTTCCGTCCCGTGGCGGTGCTCGACTGGGAGATGGCGACCGTCGGTCCGCGTGAGCTCGACGTCGCGTGGATCATATTCGCGCACATGGTCTTTCAGGAGCTCGCCGGATTGGCGGGCCTACCCGGCCTGCCCGACGTGATGCGCGAGGACGACGTCCGCGCCACGTACCAGGAGCTGACCGGCGTCGCGCTTGGCGGCCTGGACTGGTTCTACGTCTACTCCGGGGTGATCTGGTGCTGCGTGTTCATGCGGACGAGTGCCCGGCGGGTGCGCTTCGGCGAGATCGAGAAGCCCACCGACGTCGAGTCGCTGTTCTATCACGCCTCGCTGCTGAAGCGTTTGATTGGAGACGAGTGATGTTGGGTCCCATGGACGAATATCCGGTCCACCAGATCGCCCAGCCCATCGCGTGGCCGGGACCGTCGGACCGCAACTTCTACGACCGGTCCTACTTCAACGCCCACGACCGTAGTGGTGACGTCTTCCTGATCACCGGCATCGGGTACTACCCCAACCTCGGAGTCAAGGACGCGTTCGTCCTGGTGAGGCGTGGTGACGTGCAGACCGCCGTGCACGTCTCGGACGCGATCGACGCCGACCGACTCAACCAGCACGTCCTCGGGTATCGCGTCGAGGTCCAGGAGCCGCTGCACCGGCTTCGGGTCGTCATGGACGAGACCGAGGGCATGGCCGTCGATCTCACCTGGACCGGGCTCTTCGACGTCGTACAGGAGCAACCGCACGTCATGCGGACCGGCAACCGGGTCACCCTCGACGCCCAGCGCTTCGCGCAGCTCGGGTCGTGGAGCGGTCACCTGGTGATCGACGGCGACGAGATCACCGTCGACCCATCGGTGTGGATCGGGACCCGCGACCGGTCGTGGGGCATTCGGCCCATCGGCGAGGCGGAACCCGCTGGGCGGCCGGCGGATCCGCCGTTCGAGGGCATGTGGTGGCTGTACGTGCCGATGGCTTTCGACGACTTCTCGATCGTGATGATCATCCAGGAGGACCCGAGCGGCTTCCGATCGGTGAACGACTGCACGCGGATCTGGAAGGACGGCCGCGTCGAGCAGCTCGGCTGGCCGCGGGTGAAGATCCACTACCGCTCCGGTACGCGGATTCCGACGGGCGCGAGCATCGACGCCACCGCGCTCGACGGGTCACCGGTGCACCTGGACGTGGAATCCAAGCTGCCGGTGCCGATCCACGTCGGCGGCGGTTACGGCGGTGACTCGGACTGGCTCCACGGCGTGTGGCGGGGCGAGCAGTTCATCGAGCGGCTGACCTATGACATGACCGACCCGGCGGTCGTCGGCCGGACCGCCTTCGGCGTCATCGACCACGTGGGCCGCGCGGTCTGCACGGAGGGCAACGGCGCTCCGGTCGAGGGTTGGGGGCTGTTCGAGCACGGCGCACTCGGCCGGCACGACCCCTCCGGCTTCACGGACTGGTTGACGGTCGCGGACTGACCGCATGACAGACGACGAAGGGGCACCCGTTCGGGTGCCCCTTCGTGGTGCTGCTGCGTCAGCGGCCGTTGCCGACGGTCGAGGTGACCGTGCCGACGGTGGCGTGTTGCTGAATGTCGTTGATCCACTGGTGGTGGGCGACGTCCGCGCCGGCGGGAGCGGCCAAGCCGAACAGTGCGGCGGCGAACCCGGTGGCGACGATGCTGGTGACGCTGGCGATTCCGAACTTCTTCATGGTGTTCCCTCTTCCTCTGGCCGATTCTCCGGCCGGTCCGAGGGGTGTAACGGGGGGCGCCAGCGGTTTCATTTCCCTTGGCAGTGATTGAACGGCAATTGGCAGGAATCACCGCGAGGCAGGTCACATGGCCGCGAACGCGTGAGTTAGGCGGTCTGCGCCTGCTCGGCGGCGTCGGGCGTCGTGGCTGCGGGCGCAGGAGCGCGACCGAAGACCATCGACTCCTCGATGCGGTCGAACCGGTGGTCGATCAGGTCGAGGACGTAGTTGTGCCGCACGTTCCACGGTCGGTGAATGCCGGACTTGGGCAAGGCATGCGGGGCCCGCTGAATGTAGCCGGCCTTCAGGTCGAACGTCGGCTTCTCCGCCATCGGCACGCCACCCAGGTGCGGATAGGCATGGGTGTAGCCGCGAGACTCCATGTAGGCCAACAACTTCGCCACCGCACGCGCCGTCATGTCGGCGCGCAAGGTCCACGACGCGTTGGTGTACCCGATGCACCACGCCATGTTCGGGACGTCTTCGAGGAGGTATTCCTTGTAGACGAACCGATCGGTGGGCGTGATCTCGGTGCCGTCGACGGTGAGGGTGACACCGCCAAGGGCCTGCAACTGCAGCCCGGTGGCGGTGACGATGACGTCGGCGTCCAGGTGCCTGCCGGACGCCAGCACGATGCCCGTGGCGTCGACGTGGTCGACGTGATCGGTGACCACCTCGGCACGGCCCTCGCCGATGTGGTCGAACAGATCGTGGTCGAGCACCAGACACATGCGCTGGTCCCACGGGTCGTAGCGGGGTTTGAAGTGCAGGTCGACGTCGTAGCCCTTGGGCAGGGCCGCGATGGTGCGGTTCCTGATCAGCCACCGGCCGAACTTCGGCGCCTTGCGGAACAGGAAGTACGACAGCACGGAGAAGGCTGCGTTGCGGAGCCGAACCACGCTGTGCGCCAAACCATCTGGCAACACCCGCCGGATGGCCTGCACCATCGGGTCGATCCGGGCCATCGACATCATGTACGTCGGCGACCGCTGCAGCATCGTCACGTGCGCGGCCGTCTTCGCGAGTGCGGGCACCAGGCTGATGGCCGTGGCGCCGCTGCCGATCACCACCACCCGCTTGCCCGCGTGGTCCAGCGACTCGGGCCAGAACTGCGGGTGCACCACGTCGCCGGAGAAGTCCTCGATGCCGGGGAACTCCGGCAGGTACGGCTTGTCGTAGTCGTAGTAGCCGGTGCCGAAGAAGACGAACCGACCCCGGTACAGCTTCTCGGTGCCGTCGGCCGTCGCCGTCCGCAGCGTCCAGGTATCGGTCGAGGAATCCCACTCGGCCGCGATGACGTGGGTGCCGAAGCGGATGTGGCGGTCGATGCCGTGATGGCGCGCCGCGTCGGTCAGGTAGTCCCTGATGTCGCCACCGTCCGCCACGTTCTCCGGCCTGGTCCACGGCTCGAAGGGCAGGCTGAGGGTGAAGATGTCGCTGTCTGAGCGAATGCCGGGATAGCGGAACAGGTCCCACGTCCCGCCGATGCGCTCGCGCCGCTCCAGGATGGTGTAGCCGAGCCTCGGGTTCTTCTCGTGAATGCGGTACGCCGCCCCGAGACCCGAGATACCGGCGCCGATGATCAGCACGTCCGAGTATTCAGCCTGGTCGTCCACCTGCGAACCTCCCTTGGTCCTGCTCCGTACCAACCCCACGATAGGGCGTCAGCCCTGCAGCGCGTCGACGATCCCGGCCAACGACTCCACCCGGATCGGTGCGGGCTGGTAGACGCACACCTGATCGCTGACGCCCGCGACCCGATCGCGGATGTGCGCGGCGATCTCCGCCGGCGTGCCGCACGCGGCGATGGTGTGCAGGACGTCGTCGTCGATGAGGCCGCCCATCTCCTGCCATCGCCCCTGCTTGGACAGTCCGTGCAACTCCGGCTGCAGGTCGCCCCAGCCGTGGGCCTCCAGCACCGGACGGTAGGCGGGCGTCGAGCCGTAGAACGCCAGCAGCTGGCGGGTCGAGGTGTGCCGGGGGTCCTCGTCCTCGACCGACACGATGATCTCGGGCACGACGGTGAAGTCGCCGCGGCTGCGCCCCGCGGCCGCCAATCCCTCGTCGACCTTGGCCATGGTGACGTCGTGCAGGTAGCGCTTGGAGCCGAACGGCATGACGAGCAGCCCGTCGGCGACCTCGGCGGTGGCACGGGTGAGGCGCGGCCCCAGCGCGCCGACGTAGATCGGCGGCGGGCCGTGCGGAATGGACTTGGGGGTGAAGTTCGGCGTCATCAACGTGTGTCGGTAGTACTCGCCGTGGAAGCTCAGCCGCTCGCCGGTGGTCCACGCCTCGAAGATCGCGCGCAGCGCGCCGATCAGCTCGGTCATCCTGGCCACGGGGTGGATGAACTCGGCGCCGAACCGCTTCTCGATCTGCGTGCGGATCTGCGTCCCGAGGCCGAGGGTGAATCGCCCGTCGGCGAGCAACTGGTGGTCGATCGCCTGGTGGGCCAGATGAATGGGGTTGCGCGGGAACGCAATCGCCACGTTGGTCATGAGGTCGAGGCCGCCGACGGTCGACGCCAGGGTCAGGGGGGCGAACACGTCGTGCGGTCCCTCGAAGGTGAATACCCCGGTGGCACCCGCCTCGCGCAGCGCGTGCGTCCGTTCGATCGCGTCCGTCGGTCCGAACAACGCTGTCATGACCTTCACCCGTGAGAGCCTAGTCAGGTGACCATTCAGCGCGATTCGGACGTCGTCGTCGTCGGCGCCGGGTTTGCCGGACTGACGGCCGCGCGCCGGCTGACTGGACTCGGATACGACGTCGCCGTGCTGGAGGGCCGAGACCGCGTCGGCGGCCGGTCCCACACCACCACGCTCGCCGGCGTGCACGTCGACCTCGGCGGCACGTTCGTCGGGCCGACGCAGACCGAGGTCCTCGCGCTCGCCGCGGAACTCGGCTGCGCGACGACACCGACGTACAACCACGGCAAGAACCTGATCCGCTGGCGCGGTCGGCTCCGGTCCTACCGCAGCACGATCCCCAAGTTGTCCATCCTCGAGCTGCTCGACGTGTCCCGCATCCAGTGGCGTTTCGAGCGCCTCGGCAAGCTGGTCCCGCTGGGGGCGCCGTGGACCGCGCCGACGGCCGAGCGCCTCGACCGGCAGACGATGGACGGGTGGCTGCGGTCGGTGCACGCCGGCAAGAGCACCAGGGACCTGATGGCGATCATGTCGCGGGTGACGTGGGGCTGCGAACCCGACGAGGTGTCGTTGCTGCACGCCGTGCACTACGTCAAGGCCGCAGGCGGGATCGGACCCATGCTCGACGTCGCGGGCGGTGCGCAGCAGGACCGCTTCCCCGCCGGCACCCAGCAGATCGCGGTGCGGATGGCCGACGCCCTGGGCGAGCGGGTGCACCTGGGCGCCGCAGTCGACCGCATCGAGTATGCCGAGTCCGGGGCCACCGTCCACACCGCCGACGCGACGATCACCACCCGCGCGGTCGTCGTCGCGATCGCCCCCGAGCATCGCGGGGCCATCACCTTCGACCCCGCACTTCCCGCCGGGCACGCCGAGCTGCCGGGCCGCTGGCCGCAGGGCCGGTTGAGCAAGGCGTATGCGGCCTACGAGACGCCGTTCTGGCGCCGGGCGGGCCAGTCGGGTGAGGCGCTGTCCGACGACGGCCCGGTGTTCATCACCTTCGACGTCAGCCCCGACTCCTCGGACTCTGCATACGGACCGGGTGTCCTGCTCGGCTTCACCGATGCGCGCTCGTTCGATCCGCTCGAACCCGACGCCCGCCGCGCCCGCGCACTGGACTGCTTCGCGAGCCTCTTCGGCGACGACGCGCGGCATCCGATCGACTACGTCGACCACCGTTGGGGCGCCGAGTCGTTCGCGCCCGGCGGCCCGACCGCGGCGGTCCCGCCCGGTGCGTGGACGACCTACGGGCCGTGGCTACGCGAGCCGGTGGGGGTCGTCTTCTGGGCGGGCACCGAAACCGCCGACCAGTGGACGGGGTTCCTCGACGGTGCAGTGCGGTCGGGTCACCGCGCCGCGGCCGAGGTCGCCGCCCACCTCGGCGCTAGGAGCTGATCCGGCGCGTCTCGCGGGTGGCCTCGATCAGCCCGCGGAGCTGCCGGTTCACCTCGTCGGGTTGCTCGAGGATGGCGCAGTGGCCGCCGGACAACTCAAGGAGCGCCGTCAGGTTGGGAGCGTCCGCGGCGATCCGGCGCGACGAGCCGATGGGCAGCAGCCGGTCCTCCCGGCTGCCGATCACCAGCGTGGGTACGGTCAGGTTCTGCAACGAAATGTGCCGCGGCCCAAGGGAATCGACGAGCGCCCTGGCCCACCCGCCCCGGCCCGCCGGGGGAGTCTGAACGAAGAGCTCGAAGACGAAGTCGGCGATCGCCGGGTCCGCGTGGCGACCGACCGCCAGCGCGGCCACCAGCCGCCGGCTCTGCTGGATCGACCCCGGCACCAGCGGGGCGGCGCCGAAGGTCTTCAGCAGCGACCCCGCCGCTAGCACCCGCCCGCCGACCAGGGGGCGCGGCACCCCGAGGAAGTCGACGTTGCGCAGCAGGTCGCCGGTCGTCGTGTTGATCAGCGCCACCGCGTCGGCGCACTGCCGCACCCGCTGGGGGTAGCGCTGAGACCACGACGAGATGGCAATGCCGCCCATCGAGTGGCCGGCGATGACGGCGCGCTCACCCGGTGCCAGCGTGGCGGCCAGTACGGCGTCGAGGTCGGCCGCCAGGTAGTTCAGCCCGTAGTTGCCCCGACGCCTGGGGACGGCGCTGCGGCCGTGGCCGCGGTGGTCATAGGCGATGACCCGGTAGTCACCGGCCAGGTCGGTGATCTGGTGGGCCCACACCCGAATGGCACAGGTGATGCCGTGGGCCAACACGATCGGGTAGCCGTCGTCGGGACCGAAGACCTCCGTGTGCAGCATCGTGCCGTCGGCCGAGCGGACGTCGACCGGTCGCCCGGTCGGCATCGCGTCGAGGACGGCCAGCCGCCTCGAGCTGGTCTTCACCTGTACTCCGATCTGCCGCAGCACCATTGCCCCGGCGTGGAAATAGTAACCATCCGCCAGCGTCCACCACCGGGCGATGTTAAATGGTCACGATGCGCGCCATTCAGATCCCCCGGCTCGACGGTCCCTCGGCTGCGGAGGTCGTCGACATCGACGAACCCAGCGCCGGTGACGACGTCCTCATCGACGTCCACGCCGCGGGCGTCGCCTTCCCCGACGCCCTGCAGACCCGCGGGCTGTACCAGCACCGGCCCGAGCTGCCCTACGTGCCGGGCGCCGAGATCGCCGGCGTGGTGCGCAGCGCCCCGGCCGGCGCCCACGTGGCGGCGGGTGACCGGGTCGCCGCGCTGACGATGCTGTCCGGCGCGATGGCGGAAGTCGTTGCGCTGCCCGCGGATCGGGTGTTCAAGCTGCCCGACGCGGTGTCGTTCGAGGCCGGCGCCGGACTGTTGTTCAACGACCTGACGGTGCACTGCGCCCTGCGTACGCGCGGTCGGCTGGCAGCGGGCGAGACGGTACTGGTGCACGGCGCGGCCGGCGGCATCGGCACCTCCACCCTGCGACTGGCCACCGCGTGGGGCGCTTCGCGCACCATCGCCGTCGTCAGCACCGCGGACAAGGCCGACGTCGCTCGCGCCGCCGGTGCCACCGACGTCGTGCTCGCGGACGGTTTCAAGGACAACGTGAAGGAACTGACCGGCGGCCGCGGCGTCGACGTCGTCGTCGATCCCGTCGGCGGTGATCGGTTCACCGACTCGCTGCGCTCGCTGGCGGCGGGCGGCCGGCTGCTGGTGATCG
Source organism: uncultured Actinomycetota bacterium (assembly GCA_963846985.1). Classification (GTDB taxonomy): domain Bacteria; phylum Actinomycetota; class Actinomycetes; order Mycobacteriales; family Mycobacteriaceae; genus Mycobacterium. The sequence continues at coordinate 28,540 of CAWJYC010000014.1, read as the reverse complement.
GGTTCACCGGTGGCGACATCCCGACCGTCAAGGTGAACCGGTTGCTGCTCAACAACGTCGACGTCATCGGCGTCGGCTGGGGCGCGTGGGCCGCGACCCACCCTGGCTACCTGGCCGAGCAGTGGGCCGAACTCGAACCGCTGCTGGCGTCCGGGGCGGTGTCGGCGCCCGAGCCGGTGGTCTACCCGCTCGAGCGGGCCGCCGAGGCCATCGCGTCGCTCGAGGACCGCACGGCCAAGGGCAAGGTGGTCGTCACGCTCCGGTCGTGAGCGGCTGCGCCACGGGCAGCAGCACCAGCGTCGAGTGCGCGCAGTCGATCACGTGCGTGGTGCGGACGAAGTCGGCACCCGTCGCCACGGGTTCACCAGTGCCGAGGTTGCGCGCGAACCGCGGGAACGAGCCACCGGCGATCGTCAGCCGGATCCGGTGGCCGGCGCGGAACCGGTGGCCGATCGCGTCGAACTCGATGCGCGCGGTTTGCGCCGACTCGGGTGCGACTCTCAGGTAGCCGTCGGTCACGTTGCGCGAGTTGCCATCTGGGTCGACATCACTAATCCTGACGGCTAGGTCACCCGAAGCCGAGTCGACGCGATGGGCCAGTTCGACGTAGGGCACCCCGATCACCTCCAGGTCATGGTTCAGTGGGGCCCCGGCGAAGGCCAGCACGTCGCCACGCTCGGCGAGTGCTCCGTCGTCGCGGTAGCCGGCCGCCGCCATCATGAGCAGGCGCCCGCCGATGGTGGGCGTGGGATCGGCCGGGTCGTAGACGAACGTCGCATGCGAGTCGCCGGGCGGCGGCTCGTCGGACAGCCCACCGCCGGGATGCGGATGCAGTGTCGCGGGCACCGCGGGCGGGGGCCAGTCGGGCAGTTCCCGCCAGCCGCCGCCGCCGGTGACGAAGATTCGCACCGGTAGCGCGCGGCGCCGGCCGGCGATCCACTCCAACGACTCCTTGATTGCGGCCCCACCGCCCTCGCCGTGCGTCCACGGTCCAATGACGAGCGCGACGTCCGCGCCGGCGTCCCTCAGCCTCGGATACTGCGCCATCGTCTGGTCGAAGAACAGGTCCTGCCAGCCGCCGATCAGCAGCACCGGCCGCCGGGCGTTGTCGAAGGCCACGGCCCGCCCGCTCCAGTAGGCGCCGGTGGGATCGGCCTCGTGAATCCAGGACTCATAGAACGGCGAACCCCCCGCCAGAACCGCGTCCGCCGCCGCGGTGAGCGGAAGGTCGCCGAAGACCGGCTGCAAACGGCGCGGTGTCAGAGCGTTGCGAATCAGTTGCCGGAAGAAGCCGCCCCGCTCGTGCCACGCCATCTGGTAGCCCCAAGTGAGGAAGTCCGACAGGGCGAACGAGCCGGTGCCCCAGGCCGCGTGGCCGATCGCGTGCGGACCCATCGTCACGACGGCGGTGTCGAACTCCGGTTGCGGGTCGGCCAGCAGGGCCAGTTGTGTGAAGCCCAGATAGGAGCCACCGACAGTGGCGAACGTGCCGGTGAACCACGGCTGTCGACGCAGCCAGGCAACGGTGTCCGCGCCGTCCTCGACCTCGCCGTAGCCCGGTTCGAAGACGCCGCCGGACCCAAAGCTGCCGCGGGTGCTCTGCAGCACGACGTGGTAGCCGCGGGCCGCATACAGCGCGAGCAGCACCCTGGTCGGAAGGGCGTCGCGGGTGTAGGGCCCCCTCAGCAACAGGGTGCCCCGGGGTGAGTCCGTCACCGGCGCGTAGTGGTCTGCCAGCAGCCGGACGCCGTCGCGCATCGGCACCGGCAGCCGCCGACTGATCCGGTAGGACGTCGTTGCAGGCTCGAGGTCGAAGCGTCGCGCCGCCAGCCGTTCGGCCAATCGCTGCACTACTCCTGGCGGGCGCCCGACGGCGTGGTTCTCGGACACACTCGCCACGATAGGGCCACTGTCAGCTACCGTCCGCGCGACCATCCGCACGACCGTCCGCACGACCACAGCCCCCGGACGCGATCCGAGGGCCGTGGGCGCGGTCTTGGTCGGGTGACGGTCAGGGTCGTTTGGCGCGGACGAGGAAGGCGACGGCCGTCACGGCCGCCGCGGCACCGATGACGCCCCACAGGACGAACGAGAAGAGCAGGGTGCCGAAGAAGCCACCGAAGGTGACCGCGACGTAGAACAGCCAGATCAGGCGGTACGCGCACCACGCGGCGAGAACGGCACTGCTGATGCCGATGACCCGGCTGCGCTGACGGTCGACGCGGTTGATCTGTTCCTCGATGGCGGTGGGGACGATGTTCATGAGCTGGGGTGCCTTTCGTTGGGCGTCGCCTCGGTGGCGTCGCCGTTGGCACGAGTACACGGCGCCGCCCGGGCTACCGATCCCAACATTGGCGACCGAAGGGGCGAGTAGTCGCGACGACCAGAAGGATGGCGCGCACCGACCCGGGTGCGCGATGATGCCGCCCATGCGCAATGTGTCGGTCTTCGTGTCCCTGCTGGCTCTCGTCGGTTCCGCGGCGGCCTGTGCCCCTGCCGACCAGACGGCGAGCGCCCCGTCGTCGTCGGCTGCCGCGGGCCAGTGCACCAAGGATTCCCTGGCGACGTTGTCGAAGGGGTCGATCACGTTCGGCACCGATCAGCCGGCGTACCCGCCGTGGTTCGTCGACGACGACCCGGCCAACGGCAAGGGCTTCGAATCGGCGGTGGCGTACGCCGTGGCAGGCAAGCTGGGCTACGCGAACCAGGACGTCAAGTGGGTGCGGGTGCCGTTCAACGCCGCCATCGCGCCGGGCCCGAAGACGTTCGACGCCAACCTCAACGAGTTCTCCATCACCGACGAGCGCAAGCAGGCCGTCGACTTCTCGTCGCCGTACTTCGACGTGACCCAGGCGGTCGTGGCCGTGAAGTCCTCGCCGGCCGCCGCGGTGAAGAACCTCGCCGGACTCAAGGGTCTCAAGCTCGGCGCCCAGGTGGGCACGACCAGCTACACCGCAGCCAAGGCCATCGATCCGGGCGTCGCGGTGTTCAACAACAACGACGATGCGAAGGCAGCGTTGACCAACGGCCAGATCGACGCCCTCGTGCTGGACTTGCCGACCGCCTTCGAGGTGCAGAGCGAGCTGACCGACGGCGTCATCGTCGGCCAGTTGCCGGCCGGCACCGAGAAGGCCGAGCAGTTCGGCATCGTGCTGGACAAGGGCAGCTCGCTGACGTCCTGCGTCAGCAAGGCGGTCGACGATCTGGGCAATGACGGTGAGCTTTTCAAGCTGCAGAAGGTGTGGCTCACCGGCGCGGGTAACGCACCGGTCCTGTCGTGACAACGGCCGCCCTCGACCGGGTGGCCTACCGGCAGTCCCGGGCGCGGCGGTCGATCGTGGTGGCTCTCGGGTCGACCGTGGTGTTCGCCGCGGTGCTGCTGTTCGCGGTGACGACGTCGCCGGGCTGGCCGCGGGTCCGCGAGTCCTTCTTCAACCTGCGCGTCGGGTGGGAGAGCCTGCCCGCGCTGCTGGAGGGGTTGTGGCTCAACGTCCGGGTGCTGGTGGTCTGCCAGGTGCTGATCCTGGTCTTCGGGCTGGGTCTGGCCGCCGTGCGGACGCTCCGCGGCCCGGTGTGGTTCCCGTTGCGCGCCTTGGCAACTGGTTACGTCGACCTGTTCCGCGGGCTGCCACTGCTGATCTGCCTCTACCTGGTCGGTTTCGGCCTGCCGGGGCTTCGACTGTCGGGCGTGCCGACCGACCCCGTGCTCCTGGGCGGGTTGGCCCTGGTGTTGATCTACTCGGCGTACGTGGCCGAGGTGTTTCGGGCCGGCATCGAATCGGTGCACCCCTCGCAGTTGGCGGCGGCGAAGTCCCTTGGCCTCAACCACCGGCGCACCATGCGCCTGGTGGTGCTGCCGCAGGCGACGCGTCGGGTGACGCCCGCGTTGCTGAACGACTTCGTGGCGCTGCAGAAGGACTGCGGACTGATCTCGGTGCTCGGCGCCGTCGACGCCGTCCGCGCCGCCCAGATTCAGGCGGCCACCACCTATAACTTCACCCCCTACGTCGTGGCGGGTCTGCTGTTCGTGGCGCTGGCGGTGCCGTCGGCACGGCTGGCCGACTGGGCGGCGAAGCGCGCGGCGACCCGGCAGGGCGCGCTGTGAACGCACCGGAGGGCAGGAGCGAAGCGACCCGGGAAAACGCACCGGAGGGCAGGAGCGAAGCGACCCGGGAAGGCGAACCGGTGTTGTCGGTCCGCGGCCTGACGAAGGCGTATCACGATCGACCGGTGCTCACCGGCATCGACCTCGACGTCGCCGAGCACGAAGTCGTCGTCCTGATCGGCGCGTCCGGGTCGGGCAAGTCGACGCTGCTGCGGTGCATCGACCTCCTCGAGGACATCGACGACGGCCAGATCCTGCTCGATGGCCGCGACATCAGCGACCCGCGCATCGACGCCGACGTAGCACGCCGGGCGATGGGCATGGTGTTCCAGTCGTTCAATCTCTTTCCCCACCTCACGGCACTGGCCAACGTGGCGCTGGCCCCGCGGGTCGTGCACGGGTCGACGCGCCAGGCCGCACGGGATCGGGGCCGCGAACTGCTGACCAGGGTCGGCCTGGCCGGGCACGCCGACGCCTACCCGGACAAGCTGTCGGGCGGTCAGCAGCAACGCGTGGCGATCGCCAGGGCCCTGGCCTACGAGCCGCGCCTACTGCTGCTCGACGAGATCACCAGCGCGCTGGATCCCGAGCTGGTAGGCGAGGTGCTGACCCTCGTCGGCGAACTCGCCGGCACCGGGCGGACCATCGTGATGGCGACCCACGAGATGGCGTTCGCGCGCGACGTCGCGGACAAGGTGTGCTTCCTCGATGGCGGCCGCATCGTCGAATCCGGCCCTGCCGAACGGCTTTTGACCGATCCGGCCAAGGACCGGACGCGTCAGTTCCTGCAGCGCTTCACCAGCGGGCGTTAGGTCAAGCGAAGGACGACGGCGTAACCGTCGTGGTCGCCAGTGGTGGTGGTGGGGGTGTCGACGGCGTTGTTCAGGGGCACCATGCCGACGTAGGTGGCCTGGCCGCTGAAGATGAGCCGCACCGCCAACGCCGTGCGCGCCATGTTGGACGACACGTAGGAGTGCGCGGGCAGGAAGTTGTAGATCGACAGCGTTTCGGTGCTGAACGCTCCGCTCCACACGTATCCGCTGCTGGTCTGCACCGGGTCGGGTCCGAAGATGCGACCGTGGTCGTTGGGCAAGATGAACAGGTTGTCGGAGAAGCCCTGAAGGAGACCCGTGGGCTGTTGTCGGTAGACGACCTCGTCGATCTCGCCCTGGAAACCGGTGCTGTGGATCGGCTGGGCCGGGAACCCCGCCCAGAACATGGCGGCGTTGAGTCGTGCGGTCGCCTCGGTCGGACTCGTCGACGACGGGTCGACGATGATGACGTTGACCGGTTCCAGCAGGGTCCGACCGCCGTAGGGCTGTCCGCCGTAGTCGGAGATTTGTCCGCCGGGCGCCAGCATCCACTCGCCGATGTTGCCGTAGGCGGTGGCAACCTCGTCGCCCGGCTGGGGAACTCCCGGCGAAGTCACCGGGGTGACGTGCATCTGCGACGTCGAGTAGTAGGCCCCGGCCGACGCCGCATTCGTCACGAAGCGTTCGATCTCGCGATGAATCAGCTGCAGTGCCGCGGTGAGAATCGGGAACGGGGTGACCGGCGAGCCACCCGAGGTCGCCGACGGCGAGAACCCAAGGGCATTCAATACGGTCGCGACCACCGTGGCGATCGGATTGACCACGCGTGGCGCGACCGGGTCGAGGGTAGGCGCCAATACTGCGGCCGCGGATGGCGATACCGCAAGCCGCCGTGCGACATTCGACTCCGCGGTCGATGACGCTTCGACGGCGGCCGGCGTCGCGGGGGTCTGGGCCGTCACGGCTGCATGGGCGGTCGCCGTGTGCACGGCCGGGCTCGTCACGTCGTCGACGGTGGTGGTCGCCTGTGGGGCGGGCCGCGAGTCGCTCGTCGGTCGGCCGGTCCCGTGCGGGGCGGGACCTGATGCGGTGTGCACACCCGTCGGCGCGCCGGCGCCGAACGAAGCGACGATCTGGCTCGGGATCCGCAGCAGGAGCTCTGGAAGCGAACCGTGATCGGCAGCAGCAGCAGCGGCCGGCCGGTTCGTCGGCACGCCGCCGCTGAACGACATCTTCGGTGGGTCGGGGACGCTCGAGGTGGGCTGTACCGCAGCGCCTGTTGAGGTGGTCGTCTCGGCAGTGGCGTTCGGTGTCGTGTTCGGTGTCGTGTCGTGTGCTACCGAATTGTCCGGTGTGGTCGTGGCGCCGCTGGGGTCAGTGCCGTCCGCGGACGCCAGCCCGGTGCCGCCGATCACGGCTGCCCCGACGCCGAGCGCGAAGGCCAGGGCGCCGACGCGGCCGACGTACGTCGCCGCACCGAGCGTGGACGGGCCCCTCCGGGCGAGGTGGTGTGCGCTGTGCCGCCCCATGGCCGACCCCCAAGATGTCTAGGTGGCTCCCGAGAGCAAAGGAACCGGAGGTCAATCTATCAGCCGCATCCGGGGGCGAGGAACCCGACCGCTCGGCGGGCCTGTTGTGGCGTTACCGCTGGCATTTCGATCATGAATGACCGCGCCGACCGATCCGCGGCAGTGCCGTCGACGGTGCGGAGCGGGCCGTCATCGACGTCTGACGGCAAACGTGACGGACCGCGCGGTCAGTGCGATTCGTCGGCCCGGACCTCGTCGGCCCGCAGCGGGCGCAGCAGCGCCCAGCCGAAGAACCCCGCGGCCACGGCCAGCAGGATCAACCCGACCCACCAGTTGGCGTCGGTACCGACGTAGAGATCCGACCGGTTGGTCGTCGCGGCCGGATCCGCGTGATCGCGGAGCACCCCGGGCGCGAACCCGGCGACGGTTAGCACGACGCCGTAGATCGCCAGCAGCGCACCGATGATGTTGCGGATGTCGAACAGGTGCGAGAGCACCCGATTCTGATGGGGGACGGCCACTTTCGGCGCTCCTGTTCGGTTCTCGTGGAAGTTGGCTTAGTGAGGATGACTCAGTGGAAGATGATGTTGAAGGCGACGGCGAGCACCAGCATGACCGCTCCCAGTGGCACCGCACGCTGATACCACGGCCGGCCCGATTCGGCGGGGTCGGAGAGGATGTCGACCTGCGTCTCGGAGTACACGAAGCCGACCAGTTCCTCGCGAGGCTTCGGCGTGGTCACCATGCTGACCGCCACGCTGACGAGGATGTCAACGAGGAAGGCCGACGCGGCGGCGACGAACGGCATGCCCTGTCCGGGAAGGTCGATGACACCGACCTTGGACAGGATGAAGACGAAGATCGCCGAGAGCGTTCCGGCAACCAGGCCCACCCAACCGGCCGTCGCCGTCATCCGCTTCCAGAACATGCCCAGGATGAAGGTCGCGAACAGGGGTGCGTTGAAGAAGCCGAACAGCGTCTGCAGGTAGTCCATGATGTTCGAGTAGCCCGACGCGATGAGTGCGGTGAAGATCGCCAACACCGTCGCAGCGACCGTCGCATACCGGCCGACGCCGATGTAGTAGTCGTCGGAGCGGTCCTTGACGACGTACTGCTGCCAGATGTCGTAGCTGAACACGCTGTTGAAGGCTGAGATGTTGGCCGCCATGCCCGCCATGAACGAGGCGATCAAGCCGGCGATGGCCACCCCGAGCAGACCGTTGGGCAGGATGTCGCGGATCATCAGCAGCATCGCGTCGTTGTAGGTGACATCGCCTGCGCCCGTTGACTTCAGCTTGATCATGTCGCCGATGGCGGCGGCGGCGATCATGCCGGGCACGACGACCACGAACGGGATCAACAGCTTGGGGAACGACGCGATGATGGGTGCCCGTCGCGCCGCCGACATCGAGTTCGACGCCATCGCGCGCTGCACTTCGACGAAGTTGGTGGTCCAGTACCCGAAGGACAGCACGAAGCCGAGACCGAACACGATGCCGACGACCGACCAGAACGGACTGTCGAAGCCACTGAGCGCCTGGCCGGGCCACGTCGTCAGTTGCTGGTGCACGGTGGCCGTGACCTTCTCGCTCGCACCGACGGTGTCGACGACCTTGTCCTTCAACCCCGTCCAGCCGCCCACCTTGTACAGGCCGAAGACGGTGAGCGGGACCAACGCGGCCAGGATCACGAAGAACTGCAACACCTCGTTGTAGATCGCGGCCGACAACCCGCCCAGCGCGGTGTAGGTCAGCACGATTGCTGCTGCCACCAGAAGCGAAACCCAAGTGGCCCAACCGAGTAGCACGTTGATCACCGTCGACAAGAGGAACAGGTTGACCCCGGCGATCAATACCTGCGCGACGGCGAAGCTGATGGCGTTGACCAGGTGGGCGCCGGTGCCGAACCGCCGGCGCATGAATTCGGGAACGCTACGGACCTTGGATCCGTAGTAGAAGGGCATCATCACCAGCCCGAGGAAGATCATCGCCGGGACGGCGCCAATCCAGTAGTAGTGCATGGTCGCCAGCCCGATCTGGGCTCCGTTGGCGGCCATGCCCATGATCTCGACTGCGCCGAGGTTCGCCGAGACGAAGGCGATGCCGGTGACCCACGCGGGCAGGCGACGGCCGGACAGGAAGAAGTCCAGGCTCGACGAGATCTGACTCCTGGCGAGGTAGCCGATGCCGAGCACGAACACGAAGTACACGGCGATCAAGGCGTAGTCGACCGCGCCGACGTTGAGCCGTAGTACGTCGTCCGCCATCAGCGTGGTCACCACAGCCGCCACCAACTTCCTCGTTGAACGATGTGCACCAGTCCTAACATGATCGGACAGAATCGCGCAAGATCATCCAGGAATCTTCGGGTAGAACCGATTACGAAGCACGGATTTGTTTGTTAATGTGCGATTGCCGTCCGAAGGAGGTCGCCGACGATGCTCGCCGCTGAACGGCGAGGCGCCATTCTGCGCGCCCTGCAGTCCGACGGTGCGGTGCGCGTCGCCGACCTCGCCGCCGACCTCGCCGTGTCGGAGATGACGGTGCGGCGCGACCTCGACGCCCTCGACGCCCAGGACCTCCTGCGCAAGGTGCACGGCGGTGCGGTCACGCGCCACAACCGCGGCGAGGAACCCCGCTCGGACGAGAAGGCGGCCCAGCAGCGGGCGGAGAAGGCGACGATCGCCGCGGCCGCCGCCGCCACGGTCGAGGACGGCATGACCATCGCCATCGGCGCGGGCACCACCACCACCGAACTGGCCCGACACCTGAGGGCACGGCCCTCGATCACGGTGGTCACCAACTCCATCAACGTGTTCCAGGAGCTGACCGACCCCAGGGCCGATGGTGCACACGCTCCCCTGGTCTATCTCAGCGGCGGGGTACGCACTCCGTCGAATGCCTTGGTCGGTCCGGTCGCCGATGCGGCGATCGCGTCGTTCCGGGTCGACGCCACCTACCTCGGCGTGCACGGCGTCGATGTCACCGCTGGCCTCACCTCGCCCAACATCGCTGAGGCACAGACGAATCGGACACTGATCACCGTCGGTGCCCGACTGTTGGTGCTGGCAGATCACACGAAGTACGGCGAGGTCGGTGCCTGCGTCTTTGCGCGACTGGATCAAATCGACACGTTGATCGTCGATCACGGTCTGAGAACGCCCGACCGGACCCGACTCGAGGCGTGCGTCGGCGAACTCGTCATCGCGCCCGGGGTCGGCCCGTGACCGCGATGGCGACCGAACCCCTGCCGTGGCGCCTGGCCGACGGCCGGGAGCTCCTGTTCTTCTCCCTGCCGGGACACCATCCGGCACCAGTGCCCGACCGCCGGCCGCTACCTCCCCGCTCCGAGCAGCAATCGCAGGTGCGATTCGACCGTCAGACGGGACAGTGGGTGGTCATCGCCGCGCTGCGCCAGGACCGGACCTACAAGCCCAGCGCCGACCGGTGTCCGCTGTGTCCGAGCCCGTCGGGAGACCGCAGCGAAGTGCCCGCGGGCGACTACGACGTGGTGGTCTTCGAGAACCGCTTTCCCAGCCTCTCCGGCGCTGACGGGCGCCCCTTCGAACTGCCCTCCCCCGGTGACCCGGCCGCCGTCGCCGACTTCGTCGGCGCGCCGGGACATGGCCGCTGCGAGGTGATTTCGTTCTCGAGCAGTCACACGGCATCCTTCGCCGATCTCGACCCCGCCCACGCCCGACTGGTCGTCGACGCGTGGCGTCACCGCACCGCCGACATGATGGGCAGGCCGGGCATCGAGCAGGTGTTCTGCTTCGAGAACCGCGGTGAGGAGATCGGAGTGACGCTCACCCATCCGCACGGTCAGATCTACGGCTACCCATTCCTGGCGCCGCGGGCCGCCCACATGCTCGCCGAGGCGGATCGGCACGCCGAACGCCACGGCACCAACCTTTTCGCCGACATCCTGGCGCGCGAGGTGGCCGCGGGCAGCCGGATCGTGGCGCGCAACGACCTCTTCACCGCCTTCGTGCCGTTCGCAGCCCGGTGGCCCGTCGAGGTGCACCTCTACCCGAACCGGTTCGTCCGCAACCTCACCGAGCTCGACGACGCCGAACTCGACGCGTTCGCCTCGACCTACCGGGAGCTGCTGGGGCGGTTCGACCGGATGTATGGCACTGCCCTGCCCTACATCTCGGCTCTTCACCAGTACCGCGACACCGAGAGACAGCGCGAGGGCTACTTCCACGTGGAGTTGATGTCGGTGCGCCGCAGCGCCACCAAGCTGAAGTACCTGGCGGGCTCGGAATCGGCGATGGACGCGTTCATCAGCGACGTCACGCCAGAGTCGGTGGCCGAGCGCCTGCGGCAGCTGGCATGACCAGCATCATCCACCATGCCGCGCCGGGACGCATCAATCTCATTGGCGAGCACACCGACTACAACCAGGGTTTCGCGCTGCCGATCGCCCTACCGGAGCGCACCGAGGTGAGCTTCGAGCCCGACGGTGGGACGCTGATCGCCGTCCGCAGCGACCGCGAGCACGGCGACGTGTCGATCTCGCTGGACACTTCGCCCGGCGCCGTCACGGGATGGGCCGCCTACGTGGCCGGCGTCATCTGGGCGCTACAGTGCGCCGGCCATCGCGTGCCGGGCGGCCGGATGTCCATCTCCAGCGGGGTCGAGATGGGTTCGGGACTGTCGTCGTCCGCGGCACTCGAATGTGCCGTTCTGGGCGCCCTCGCCACCGCCGCGGACGTGCGCATCGACCGCTTGGAGCAAGCGCGGATCGCGCAGCGCGCGGAGAACGAGTACGTCGGCGCGCCAACGGGTTTGATGGATCAGCTGGCATCGCTGTGCGGCGAGCCGAGGCGGGCGATGCTCATCGACTTCCAGCAACTCAGCGTCGAGCCGGTGCCGTTCGATCCTGGCGCCTCCGAAATTTCGCTGCTGCTGATCAACTCGAACGCACCACACCGCCACGCCGGCGGTGAGTACGCCGCCCGGCGGGCGTCCTGTGAGCGGGTTGCCACCGCCCTCGGCGTCACGTCACTGCGTGACCTTCAAGAGCGCGGGGAGTCGGTTCTGGACGCGGTCACCGACCCGGTCGACGCGCGGCGCGCGCGTCACATCATCACGGAAAACCGCCGTGTCGCCGATGTCGTTGCTGCCTTGGAGATCTCGGCCTTCGACGACGTCGGCCGAATCTTCACCGCGTCGCACGCGTCCATGCGCGACGACTTCGAGATCACCACCGATCACCTCGATGTGATCGCCGACACCGCCGTCGCAGCAGGTGCTCTCGGCGCACGCATGACCGGCGGCGGATTCGGTGGCTGCGTCATCGCCCTGGCGCCCACGCATCGGTGGGAGGAGGTCGCACGCGCAGTGCGTCGCGCCGTCGACGAGGCCGGCCATCCGCCGCCAACCATCACACTGACCGAGGCAGGCGCGGGAGCCGGCTCCGGCGACTCTGGTAACTGACCCGAGTGATCGGCCCAAGCGCCAAGCTAACGCAATCCGTCGGCCGCGCCGGCGGTCGGCGGCATGTTCCTCGTTCAAGCAAGCGAACCGGACGTGCCCACCATCGCCGCGATCGCACCCTACGCGGCGTTCGGCGCCTTCTACTTCCTGATCTCGGCGCTCTGGCTGACCGTGACCGATGCGCGCCGCCGCAGGACTGGTCTCCGCACGACTAGCTGGCGCGGCTAGTCGTCATTCCTCTTGGGCCCCTTGCCCTTTCCGTTCCCCCAACCCGGTGGGCCAGCCGGCGGCCCGGTCGGCCCGTCGACTGTCGTGATGACGGTCGGCGTCGTCGTCGGCGTCGTGGTGGAGGAAGGGGTCGTGACGGCGGTGCTGGTCGACGACGGGGCAATCGGCGTCGGTGTCGGCTCCAGCGCGAACGCCAGTGCCGTGATCACCGCGGCGCCGACCACGCCGATCGCGACGATCACCCGCCGTCGTCGGCTCCTGGGCCGCAACGCCCGCGCCGGCGGCGCTGGATAGACGATCGATGCGACCGGCGCGAAGGGCGCGGTCAACATGCGGGTCGCCGGTCGCCCCGGCTGGTTCGGCACTGCGATTGCGGGCGCCGCCATTCCGACGCCGGCGAGCGCGGCGCGCATCTGATCCGCACCGGTGAAACGCGCCCGGGGGTCCCTGGCGATGGCTCGTTCGACCACGTCCGCCAGGGCGGGGTCGACGTCGGCACGAACCGACGCGAGCGGGGTGTGCGACCCGTTCATGATCGCCAGGGCGACGGCAGCCACGTCCTGCTGCGGGAATGGTCGGCGACCGGCGATGAGCTCGTACCCGACCACGCCGACCGCATACAGGTCGTCCGCCACCGATGACGTCGCCCCTGCCAACCGTTCGGGACTGGTGTAGGCCATCGTCCCGACCAGTTGGCCGGTGGCGGTGTGTGCGACGTCGGTGGTCTTGGCGATCCCGAAGTCGGCGACCTTCACCGCTCCCCCACCACCGAAGGTCAGAATGTTGCTCGGCTTGATGTCACGGTGCACGATTCCGTTGGCATGAGCCACGGACAGCGCCGCAAGGACGTCGTCGAGCACCGAACGCACTCGCAGCGGAGAAAGCGGGCCGTGCTTGATCTCGTCGTCGAGGGTGGTTCCGGGCAGCCGCTCCATCACGATGTACGGCGTACCGCCGTGATGGCCGTAGTCGTGCACGGCGACGATGTTGGGGTGCGCGAGCCGCGCCGCCGCGCGGGCCTCGTCCTCGAACCTGGACCGGACGTCCGGCCTCGCGCTGAGCGCGGGATGCAGCAGCTTGATGGCGACCGCGCGAGCCAGGCGCGTATCCCAACCGTCGCGAACCTCGGCCATTCCGCCGTGGCCCAGGACCCCGCGCACCTCGTACCGTCCGCCCAGCAACTCGTTGCCGGTCATGCCCCAACCATAAGCGGCCGGCCACCGCGCCTTCCCGGAAGATCCCCGTCGGCGTCCACCGATGAGTAACTTGTCGTGCGGCAGTCGGTACACGCGTAGTCGACGCCAACGAGACGGAGTAGCGGTGACCCGAACCAACCTGTCCATGTCCATGTCCGCGGACGGCTATGTCGCCGGACCGGACCAGAGCACGGCGAACCCGCTCGGCGTGGGTGGGCCCGCCCTGCACGAATGGCACATGGGGGCCGCCGCGGAGCACCCGGTCAACCGCCAGGTGGTCGCGGACATGATGGACGGGATGGGCGCAACAATCATGGGCCGCAACATGTATGGTCCGATCCGCGGCGATTGGGGCGACTCGGACTGGCGCGGATGGTGGGGTGACGAGCCGCCCTATCACTGCCCCGTCTTCGTCCTGACCCACCATGCCCACGATCCGATCGAGATGCAGGGCGGAACGACGTTCCACTTCGTCACCGACGGCATCGAGTCCGCGTACGCGCAGGCCAAGGCGGTTGCCGGCGACCACGACATCTCGATCGCCGGCGGAGCGTCCTGCGGTCGGCAGGCGATCGCCGCGGGCATCGTCGACGAGATCGATCTTCAGGTGAGCCCGGTGATCCTCGGGTCCGGCGAGCGACTGTTCGACGGTTTCGACGCCGGCACTCCGACGCTGGAACTCGCCCGCGTGCTCGAGGCGCCGGGCGTGGTGCACGTGCGCTACCGCGTCGTTCGCGCGTAGCGCCCGGGCTCGCGGAGCCAAACCGCCATAACCCGAACGGGGGGTTGGCGAGAAGTACGCTTCGCGCGTGACGTACGTGGCGGTGACGGTGGCCGAGCAACCTGACCTGCGGGACAAGGAAATTCCCGACGGAGACATCTGGCCGGAGTTCAACCTGCAGGGCGAGACCTACCGCACGCTGTGGCCGCGGCTCACCGAGGACCTACCAGATTTCCAGTTCTCGATGTGCGACGAGCACACCCGCGAGGTCGCTGCCGAGGCGCACACGGTGCCGTGCTGGTGGGACGGCACGGACGCCGGTCTCTCCAACGGTATCGACGAAACGATCGCCGAGGCCTTTCATCGGCTGGAGTCGGGTCAACCGTTCAACACGGTGTGCGCCATTGCCGCGGAGATCCCGGCCGGCGCCCGTGGGACCGGGCTGGCAGCCGAGATCCTGAAGTCGATGGGAGACATCGCGACTCGCCACGGCTTCAGCCATCTGATTGCGCCGGTCCGTCCGACGTGGAAGGACCGCTATCCGATCACGCCGATCGACCGCTACATGACGTGGCGCCGCGACGACGGATCACTGTTCGATCCGTGGCTCCGGTTGCACGAACGCATCGGCGCGCGGATGGGGCCGGCCATGACGGCGTCCTACCGGATTGCCGGAACGGTGGCGGAGTGGGGAATCCTGGCTCGGAATGGCGCTTCCCGAGTCAGGCGAGTACGTCTTCCCGGGTGGGCTGTCCCCGCTCGCGGTCGATCGGGAGACCGACCAGTGCACGTACCTCGAACCGAACGTGTGGATGATTCACGATTTGTCGTCGCTGGCGAGCTACGAGGTCCTCGCCCCGTCGTGACGGCGGTACCTCGAGGTCAAGCGGGCCGCTATGTCAGGCAGTCGTCGTGAGGTCCTGGGTCGTATGGTGTCCGACCGAAGTACTCCTTCGGACCGATCCGCGCACCGGGTTGGTGGCGGGGTACCGGCGATGGAGCCCATCGATCAACGCGTGCACCTCGTACAGCTGACGCCGCAACTCCGACCTCTGGCGGTGGATGTCGGCGATCCCGCGAACCGAGGTACGACGGTGCCGCCGTTCCACGACGTCGATCCGTCGCGAGATCTCCTCCACCTGATCGTGGAGCTCCTTCAACAGGGCCCGCGCCTGCGCCGTCTCGGGATCATCGAACACGGATGAATCGTCTCATCGTTTCTTAATCTTCGCTCGCCGACCCCAGGTTTCGCTTCCCGGCCGGGGACCGAGAGGTCCGGCGCCGCTTCCAACGAGGTTCCAATGCCTGGCCGCTAGCGTCCGCCCGTCCGGCTGACGGCGAGCAGTCAGTTCACCGGTGAGCTGGACACCAGCCGATCCAGGCCCGATCTGCCTTTCGCGACAGGAGAGTCCCACATGAAATCTGCGACGACCGCATCGCTCGCCCTATGCACGGCAACCGCCGCGCTGCTGCTGGTCTCGGGCTGCGGCGACAAGTCGGCATCCTCATCGTCCTCGTCCAGCACGAGCGCGTCTGCCACCTCGAAGTCCACCTCGACGTCCAAAAGTCCGGCGGCCAGCGAACAGGACTTGAGCAAGCTGCTGATCTCCGCCGACGAGATCGCCGCCCCGGGGGACGTGTTCACTGCTCAAGAGCCGACCCTCAACCCGGGCGGCAAGCCCGGGGTGGCGACGGTCTTCTCCAACGCCGAGGACACCCGCGAAATCGGAGACACCATCTTCGTACTCCCCGATGCCGCGGCCGCGAACACCGCCCTGCAGGGCGCGGTGGCCGCCTTCGCCAGCACGGTGACCGGCACCCCCGAGTCGGCGGACGTCGGAACCAGCGGGACCATGGTCTCGGGAACCTCGCCGGATGGCGCGAAGTCCATCACCGTGCTGGTCTTCACCCGCGGCACGGCCTTCACCACGCTCGAGTTCGACGGCGGCCCCGGCGATGCCGTCCCGGCCGAGTTCGTCCTAGACGTCGCCAAGAAGCAGGACGCGAAGTTGACGGCCGGGCTCGGCGGCTGAGGAGCCAGCTGCTCGTACGAACGGCGATGAGTTTCGTCGTGGCGGTCCGTCTGCACATGCGTACGGACGACCGCAATCGAGGAGAGCACCATGACCGCCACCTACACCTTCGACGTCTTCTCCAGTCTCGACGGCTGGGGCAGCGTCAACGGTGGCGACTGGGGCGGCTACTGGGGCAAACAGGGCCCCGAACTGCTCGACCACCGCCTCGCGCTGTACGAAGACGAGCTGCGAATGGTGTTCGGACGCAACACGTTTCAGGACTTCACGGCGATGCTGGCCGATGACGCCAATGAGGCGGTGCGCGACCCATGGGTGACGCGGATGAGGAACATGCCGGCGACGGTGGTGTCGAACACCCTGGAGGAGCCTCTCGACTGGCCGAATGCGACGCTCGTCCGCGGTGACGCCGTCGACGTGGTCGCCGGTCTCAAGGAGTCCTCCGAGGTGCCGTTGCGGTCCCACGGCAGCCTGTCCATGAATCGGGCGCTGATGGCCGCCGGCCTCGTCGACCGCGTTCAGGTGACGCTCTTCCCGGTCATCACCGGCCAGACCGGCGATTGCCGGATCTTCCAGGATGCCGCCGACTTCGACCTCGAGCTACTGGAGAGCCGCGTTCTCGACGCAGACATTTTGGAGCTCACCTACCGACCGACCCTGCATCCGGCAATGCGTCACTGATTGAACGCTCGCCGACGACGAGGCCGGCGAAGTCGGCGTCGTCTCAGACCAATTCGAGGGCACGAGGCCGGTGTCACGGGACGTTCCGGCTTGGCGGCGATGATGCGCCGGGCCGTGAGCTGACGACGTCGGGCCTGCGCCTGCGACAATGACGGTCAGTCGGGCGATGCCGCCGTGTCGTTCCTCACCGCACCGAGAGCATGCCCATGACCATCCACCACGTCGTCGCCCTGGCGATCCCCGACGTGGTCGCATTCGATCTGGCGATTCCCGCGCAGGTGTTCGGCCACCCGGACGAGCGTGACCGCTACAGCTTTACCGTGTGCAGCCGGCGTGCCGGGGACGTCCCCACGTCGACCGGGTTCTCGATCACTGCGCCGGCCGGGCTTGAAGCCCTCGACACCGCCGACACCATCGTCGTGCCGGGATTTCATCCCTACCAACGACCGCCGGATTTCGCGGTCGACGCGCTGCGCCGCGCCGCGGCCCGCGGCACCCGCATCGCCACCGTGTGCATCGGAGCCTTCGCCCTCGCCGCCACCGGACTGCTCGACGGGCGCACGGCTACTACGCATTGGCAGAAGGCCGACGACTTCCGACGCATGTTCCCCCGGGTACGCCTCAACGCCGACATCCTCTACACCGACGAAGATCAGTACCTGACCAGTGCCGGGCTGTCCGCCGGAATCGACCTGTGCCTGTACCTGGTGCGGGCAGATTACGGAGCCAGCGCCGCCGCCGAGGTCGCCCAGCGCATGGTGGTCGCCGTGCACCGGACCGGCGGTCAGTTGCAGTACTCGCAACGGCCACTGCCGACCGATGGCGGACTCGCGCCCACCCTCGAGTGGGCGATCAGCCAGATGCAGCGGCCGCTGACCGTGCGTCACCTCGCCCGCCATGCCGGCATGGCGCCGCGCACCTTCGCGCGGCGCTTCTCCGATCAGATCGGTACCGCACCGATGACGTGGCTGAGCACCCAGCGCGTGCTGGAGGCACGGCGCCTGCTCGAAGCGACGACGCTGAGCATCGACGACGTCGCCGACTATTGCGGGTTCGGCAACGCCGGTGTACTGCGCGCACACCTCGCTCGCCACACCGGGCTGACGCCAACGCAGTACCGGCTCCGCCATCAGCGGCGCCCATCCTGACCGCACCCCGCGCGCAGTCCAGATGGCACGACCTCGACGAGATTTGGCCGTTGCGCCATGGCGACCGGCGCACGACGCGGCCACTGTGGACGGCATGCGCCACCTCGATCGGTTACTGGAGAACAACGCCCGCTTCGCGACCACCGACGCCAAGACGGAGGCGCCGAAGATCCCCTTCATCCCTCACCAGCAGGTGTACATCGTCACGTGCGTCGACCCGCGGGTCGATCCTGCTCAACTGCTCGGACTCGACCTCGGCGACGCCATCGTGGCTCGCAACGTCGGTGGTCGGGTGACCGAGGCGGTGCTCGAGGACCTGGCCTGGATCAGCTTCCTCCACGAAGTGAAGACACCCCTGGCCGACTGGTTCGAACTCGTCGTCGTCCACCACACCGACTGCGGGTCGGCGCTGATGGCCGACGACGACCTGCGCCATGGCTTCGCCCGTCGCGGATTCGACGAATCGCACTTGCGGGCAACCGCAGTCACCGATCCCGCGGTGACGGTGAGCGACGACGTCGCGCGGGTGCTCTCGAGTCCTCACGCGTCGTCGTCGATCGCGGTGTCCGGGTACGTCTACGACGTGGACACCGGTCTCCTCGAGGAGATCGTCGCCCCGACTCGGCCGAAGTCTTAAGCAGCGCAGGTACGTTCGTCGCACCTGGCCGGCTCAGGTCGGGATGGCGACGAGGACGCGACCGGTGCGGGGGCCGTCGTCGACCTGGTCGTGTGCTGCGGCGATTCGTTCGAGTTCGAACGCCGGAGCCGCCGCAATGGAGAGCGCACCCTCGTGGGCGGCCGCCGTCAGGTCAGCGCCGGCCTTCTCCTTGTCCTGTGCGGTGAAGTCGTCGCTGCCCAGCAGCCGCAGGGTGACGTTGGCGAACAACAGCGGCCAGAACGGCAGCGTCGGCCGATCGGCATGGCTCGCAAAGGCGGCGATCACCGCGCCGTTGGCGACCACCGCTGCGTCCAACTCGACATTGCCCGCGAAGTCCACGTCCACGATCCGGTCGACACCCGCTGGAGCGAGGCGGCGGATGGCGTCCGCGGCGTCACCGTCGAGCGCGACGGTCGGAACATCGGTACCGACGTCGTGCGACGTGCCCGCGCCATGGCGCACGGTTCCGATGACGGTGGCTCCAGCCCACCGGGCGAGTTGCGCGGCAAGGGAACTCACCGAACCATGCACGCCGTGCACCAGCACCGTCTGCCCCGCCACCGGACCGTCGCTGAAAACTGCCCGGTGCGCGGTGATCCCGGGAATGCCCAGGCACGCGCCGATCTCGTCGGGGACGTCGTCGGGTAGTGCCACCGCCTGCCGGTCGGGTACGCAGGTGAATTGGGCGGCCGTGCCCAACGGCCGATAGGACTGCGCACCGTACGTCCACACCCGCTGGCCGATGCGTCGCCGGTCCCCGCCCTCACCGACGGCGTCGATGACTCCGGCGCCGTCGCTGTGGGGGATGACGAGCGGAAAGATCATCGGCGAGCCGGGCCACCCCGCGCGCTTCTTGGTGTCGCCGGGATTGACCCCTGAGACGTGAACCCGCACCCGGACCTCCCCCGGCGCTGGTGCCGGGTTGGGTAGCTCACCCACGAGAAGGACGTCCCCAGCTGGGCCCTGGCGCTCATACCATGACGCGATCATCGCAAAGGGCCTCTCTAATAGGGCCCTTCGTCGGGCACTCGATGCATTCCATGGAATTTACTACGTTAGCACCGCACTCGTTGGTCAGGCCGACGATGCCGTGTCGGCGTCGCGCCCGGCGGAGCGCAACCGGGTCAGGGTGGAATGCAACTGGTCCAGGGTCCGCGGCGACACCATCGAACCCATGCGGATCTCGAGCTCGTCCCGCATCGCCTTGGTCGCCTTCGCCACCATTCGCCGACCGGACGGTGTCAGCTCGATGATCGACGACCGGCGATCGTCGGGGTTGGCGCGCCGGACGCAGTAACCCGATGCCTCGATCCGGTCCACCAGCTTGCTGGTGCCACCGATGGTGATCGCCAGTTCCTCGGCGATGTCGTTGACCCGGCACGACGGGTGGCGGCCGATCACCTGCATCGGCTCGAGCCGACTGAGGGGCAGATCGAAATCGGCGCGCAGGCGGTCGTCTACGGCGTTCCACAGCTCCGTCTCGAACCGGACCAATTGGTGGAAGACGTCGAGCAGATCGGCCACGGGCTCCCCACATTCGCCGGGTCCCCGCCGTCGGGCGGGAGTGATCCATGCCATCGTAGTTGCTTCCGTTACCTACGTCGGCCCGTCGAGCGCCGCACAGCGAGCACTTAACGGAGACCGAAAACATCCTCAGTGAAGCAGGCGACGCTGGGCACAGGCCCATCCCGACATCGGGTTCGAGCAGACAAACGAAAGGGGCACTCGGATGCCCGCGACCACTTGCGTAGCGAGACCCCACCACGAGACGGCACGCTCGGCGGCGAGCAAGGTGCCCGAGGTGACGTTGCTCTTCTGGGGCCTCAAGATCCTGACGACCGGCTTCGGCGAGGCGGCCTCCGACGCACTGATGCGCAGCGTCGGGGTGGGAGGCGCAATTGCCGCAGGCCTCGTCCTGGTCGTGGCGCTCGTTTGCCAGTTCCGGGCGACACGGTACCGCCCAGCGCTCTACTGGGCGGCAGTGGCGATGGTGGCGGTGTTCGGCACCATGGCGGCGGACATCCCGCATGCGCTCGGAGCGCCGCTGTGGCTGACCTCGATCGCGTACCTGCTCGCAGCGATCGGGGTGTTCGTGCTGTGGCACCGGGTCGAAGGCACCCTGTCGTTCGCCTCGATCGACACGCGAGGGCGGGAAGGCTTCTACTGGGCTGCGGTGCTCGCCACCTTCATTTTCGGGACGGCCGTCGGTGATCTGACCGCCGACGCGCTGGGGCTGGGGCAACCTTGCCTCCGGTGTCATCTTCACCGCCCTCATCGTGGTCCCGGCCGCGGCCGTACGGTGGCTGAGATTGGATGCGGTGGCGGGATTCTGGGTCGCCTACGTCTTGACCCGACCGTTGGGCGCCTCGTTCGCCGACTGGATGGGCACGCCGACCGCTCACGGCGGACTCGGTGTCGGGGCGCCGTTGGTCGCTGCCCTCTGGGCGGCGCCCGTCCTCGGCCTGGTCGCCTACCTCTCGATGGCCCGAGCGCGCCGCCGCACGTCGCCCACCCGCGATGGAAGGAGCTGAGCCGTGCCCGCATCATCGCCTGCCGCACCATCTTTCGTCGAAGACGCGACTCAGGTGCTGTACTACCTCGGCCTGTCGGTGGCGCTCGGGCTCGGCATGGTCGTTGCCGCATTCGTGCTCCCGGCCGACCGCGACGGCGTCCTGTTGGGACGGCTGCGCCGCCTGGCGCCGGCCGTCGCGGGCTTCGTCGCAGTCACTGCGCTGGTGCATCTGGGGTTCGCGGTCGCCGAATCGTCGGATGACGGCCTGGCAGAGGGGTTGAGCTGGCACGCGTTGACCGCATACGTCGGCGCTCCCGCCCGTGGCAGCGGTCCGTCCGAGGGCACGATCGCGCTGGCCCAACTCGCGGGTTACGCGCTGACGATCGGGTGTCTAATGTGGTTGCGGCTGCGGGGATCTCGGGTGGCCGGCGCCGCCGCGGCGGTCTGCGCAGCGCTCACCGCCATGCTTCCCGAACTGCCGCTGACTGCCACCACCGGCCAGCCGCGTGGCGAGCCAATTGCTCACCAGCGTGCACGTCTTGGCGGCCACGGTGTGGATCGGTGGTCTGGTGGTGCTGGCAACGGCCGGCCTCCAGGGCCGACGGAGCGCGACAGCCGAACTCTCCGGGGTGCTCGCCGACGAGTGGCGGCGCGTATGGGAGAGGTTCAGCGTCGCCGCGCTGTTGGCCGTGGGTGCACTGATCGTGAGCGGCTCGTGGCTGGCGTGGAGCCACGTGGGTGCCCCGGCGCAGCTCGTGACGACCGCCTACGGTCGCTACCTCGCGGTGAAGTTGATCCTGGTCGTCTCGCTCGTGGTGGCCGGCGCCTACAACGTGCGGGTGTTGATTCCGCGGATCCGGGCCGCCCGCGACCGCGGTGACGCGCGCACGGCCTTCGAGGTGGCCGTCCACCACTTCCCCGTGGTGGTGGCGGCGGAAGCCGTCCTCGCGACCGGCGTTCTCGTCATCGTCCCGTTCCTGCGCGGGTCGGCACGCTCAGAGGCGGGCGGCCCCAACGCAGGACCGTTCGACGCGGAGGTCTTCGGTGTCGGGGTGCTGTTGGTCGCTCTGCTCGGCGCCGCGTTCTGGCTGGGCACTCGAACTCCCTCGGGGGAACGCGTGGCAACGGTGAATCCCACGGGGTGATCGACGGGCGCGTCACGGCGCCAAAGGGCCAGTCGTCCTGCACAATCGGCGAGCGGTGATGCCACCGCCTTCACCGATGGGATTGCATGAAGCTCTCACTGGCCGACCCGTGCTGACCTGGTTGGCGGCGGGCGTGCTGGTAGTCGTGGTGACGAGTGCCGTGGCGGTGAAGCTCGTGGTGCGCAAACGCGCTCCCGACCCGGGCTGGTTCCTCGACAGCACCCGGGCGGCAGGAGCCCTCACACTCATCGGCACCATGTTCGCGGTGCTACTCGCCTTCACGATCTTCTACGCGCTGCAGAACTATCAGCGTGCCCGCGACGGCGGCAGCGTGGAGGCCATCTCGGTCACCGAACTGCACAATGTGGCCGACGTACTAGAGGGACGCGCGGGCACGCGCCTGCACGGCGACCTCATCTGCTACTCACGGGCCGTGATCTCAGAGGAGTGGCCCGCCATGAAACGCCACGAATCGGCACCGTCGGTGCAGCACTGGGTCGACACGATGGTCACCGACTTCGGAGCGACCAACCCGACGACTGCGAAGCAGGAAGCCGCGTATGGCCAATGGTTCGACCAGCAAGCCGAGCGCCGCGACGGCCGCCGCGCCCGGTCCGCTGAAGCCGCGCCCTCGGTCCCGATGCCGCTGTGGGTGGTCCTCGGCATCGGGGCGACGGCCATCCTCGCGTTCATGTGCGTACAGGCCGACCGTCGCGAGAGCGCCGTCGTCCAAGCCTTACCCATCGCGTTCGTCTCGGCGCTGGTGACCTCGGCGCTGCTCGTCGTGGCGTTCCTCGACCATCCCTACGACGATTGGTCGGGCAGCCTTCAGCCCGATCAGATGCGAGTGACGTTGCGGCTCATCGACGACGGACATGCCGCCCCGTGCGACCCACGCGGCGATCCCACGTAGCGGTACTCCGACGCACCCGCCCATGAAAACGGCCCCCGGAAGATCTCCGAGGGCCGTTTCACGTGGTAGCGGGGACAGGATTCGAACCTGCGACCTCTGGGTTATGAGCCCAGCGAGCTACCGAGCTGCTCCACCCCGCGACGGGTAAACGAAAGGTTACCGAAGGCGTTGGCGGATCCCAAATCGGGTGGTCAGCGCGCCGCGAAAGGCGCGCCGACACATCCGCCTACTTGGTGTCCCGGTACTTCGTCATCGCGTCGTCCAGGTTCTGCAGCGCCTGGCCGTACTCGGCGAAGTTGCCACTCTGCTGAGCCTGCTGAATGGCGTCCAGAGCCGTCTGAACACTCTGCAGCGCAGCCGCTTTCGCCGCGGTCAGCTGAGTCGTCCCACCGGGCACCGCCCCCACGGGCACGGGCACCTCGGGAGCCCGCCCCTGCTGGGCGGGTGGCGGCGCGGCCGGAGGCTGACCCGGCTGCGGATTCGCCGCCGGCGGTGGCTGTCCATTCGGCAGGTCCGTCGGCGCCGGTCCGGTGGCCGTCGCACCCGCGCCGGCACCGAACAACTCGTCCAACGCGACGCTGACCGTCGGGCCGTAGCCCACCTTGTCGTTGTACATCATCGCCACGCGAATCAGCCGTGGGTACGACGACGCCGCGTCACTGGCGCCCGGTGAGGCATAGACCGGCGCCACGTACAGCAGACCGCCCTGGGCCACCGGCAGCGTCAGCAGATTGCCCCAGCGGATGCGGTTCTGATTGTCCCGGCCGATCACGCCGAGGTCCTGGCTGACCGCGGTGTCGGTGCTGATCGCGTTGAACGCCAGCTTCGGACCGTTGACCTGGCCGGGGATCGTCAGCACGGTGATCTTGCCGTAGGTCGCCGGATCGGAACTCGCGCTGATGTAGGCGGCCAGGAAGTCCCGCCGGAATCTGTTCATTGCGCTGGTCAGCTGGAACGACGCCGAACTGTCATTGGACGCAATGTCTTTGGCGACGATGTAGTACGGCGGCTGGAAGCTGCTGGCCGTCGGGTTCGGATCGAGCGGCACGTCCCAGAAGTCCGACGTCGAGAAGAACGTCACCGGATCGTTGACGTGGTACTTCGCCAACAGCTGGCGCTGCACCTTGAACAGGTCCTCGGGATAGCGAAGGTGCGCCTGCAGTTCCGGGCTGATCTCGCTCTTCGGCTTCACCGTGCCGGGGAACACCGACTCCCACGCCTTGAGCACCGGGTCGGCCTCGTCCTGCGCGTACAGCGTGACCGTGCCGTCGTAGGCGTCGACGGTCGCCTTCACCGAGTTGCGGATGTAGGACACCTGCTTGTCGAGCGCCAACCGGTTGAGCGCCACCTCATTCGAGTCGGCGGTCGCCGAGGACAGCGAGGTCAACTCCGAGTACGGGTAGTTGTCCAGCGTCGTATAGCCGTCGACGATCCAGACCATCCGCTTGTTCACGATCGCCGGATACACGGTGGTGTCCGTGGTCAGCCACGGCGCGACGGCCTCGACCCGCTTGGCCGGATCGCGGTTGAACAGGATCTTGCTGTTGTCACCGATCGCCGTGGTGTTGAACAACAGGTTCCACTCGGCGTACTTGGCCGCGAACACGCTGCGCGAGATCGGATTGTTCAGCGGCACACCGCCGCTGCCGCCGTAGGTGTAGTTCTTGGTCTCGGTGTTGGTCTCGTAGTCGTACTCGCGGTCCGCGCCGTTCTTGCCGACGATCGCGTAGTCGTCGGCCGTGCTGGAGATGATCGGTCCGTAGTAGATGCGCGGCTGATCCAGCGGCGCGGGTCCCGGCGACACGACGCCCCCGTTGGCTCCGACGACGCTCGCCAGGAACTCCGGGTAGCCGCCGTTCTGGTTGGGGTCGTTCGCCACGCCGCGCACCGTGTTCGCCGGCGAGGCGATGAAGCCGTTCCCGTGGGTGTAGACCGTGTGCAGGTTGATCCAGTTGCGCTGGTTGTCGATCAGCCTGTCGGGGTTGAGTTCCCGTGCGGCGACCACGAAGTCGCGCAGCCTGCCGTCGCCGCCGTTGTAGCGGTCGATGGCCAACTGGTCGGGGAACGAGTAGAAGTTCTTGCCCTGCTGGAACTGCGTGAAGGCGGGACCGACGATGGTCGGGTCGAGCAGGCGGATGTTCGACGTCGTCGCCCGATCGGAGGCGACCTGCTGCGCCGTGGTCTGGGCGTCACCGCTGTAGTCGCGGTAGGTCACCGACTGGTCGGTCAGCCCGTAGGCCTGCCTGGTCGCGGTGATGCTGCGACTGATGTACTCGGATTCCTTCTGCGCCGCATTGGGTTTGACGCTGAACTGCTCGACGATCAGTGGCCAGCCCGCCCCGACGATCAGCGAGCTCAGGAGCAGCAGCACCACACCGATGGCAGGGATCCGCAAGTCGCGGAGCACCACCGCGGAGAACACCGCGACCGCACAGATCAGCGCGATCGCCAGCAGGATCAGCTTGGCGGGCAGTACCGCGTTGATGTCGGTGTAGCCGGCGCCGGTGAACGGCTTGCCGCCGCGCGTGTGGCTGAGCAGTTCGTACCGATCCAGCCAGTAGGCGAACGCCTTGAGCAACACCAGCGTTCCGACCAGCGTGATGAGCTGGATGCGGGCCGAGCGGCTCAGCGCACCGGTGCGTCCCGCCAACCGGATGCCACCGAACAGGTAGTGGCCGAGCAGGTTCGCGATCAGCGCCAGGAACGTCGCGACGAACAGGAAGTTGAGCACCAGCCGGTAGAACGGCAGGTCGAAGGCATAGAAGCCGAGGTCCATGCCGAACTGCGGATCGGCGACGCCGAACGAGCCGCCGTGCAGGAACAGCTGAACCTGGATCCAGTACGTCTGCCCGACGATCCCCGCGAGCAGTCCGATGAAGACCGGGATGCCGATGCCGAAGAGGCGCAGCCGGGCCATCACCGACGTGCGATAGCGCGCCACCGGGTCGTTGGGTCCCGCGGTCGGCACGAAGACCGGGCGGTTGCGATAGGCCAGCGCCATCGCGGCGAACACCACTCCGCCGATCAGCAGCGCCGAGACCAGGAACACCAGCAGCCGGGTGATCAGGGTGGTGGTGAACACCGACCGGTACCCGAGCTCACCGAACCACAGCCAGCTGACGTAGGTGTCGATCAGCCGCGGACCGATGAGCAGCAGTAGCACGACCGCAAGTGCCAGCCCAATCAGGATCCGGCTACGTCGAGTCAGCTTCGGCATTCGTGCCGCGGGCCGCATCCCCACTCGTCAACTCCAGTCGGTCGTCACGCCGCGAATCGGCGTGCCATAACTCTACGCATTGCGATTCGGACATTCCCCGGTCGCTGCGCTCCTGCCCTCCGAAGACATTCCCCGGTCGCTGCGCTCCTGCCCTCCGAAGACAACGGTCAGCAATGCGGCGGTTCGCCACCGGCGGAATAGGTCTTCAGGGCGTCGATGGCGCCGGTGAGGTTCTCGACCTTGATCAACTGCAAGCCGTCCTCGTGCGCGGTCTTGGCCTCGTCGCAGTTCTCCGCGGGGACCATGAACACCGTCGCGCCGGCTTCCTTGGCCGCGTAGATCTTGTGGGTGATGCCGCCGATGGGTCCGACCTTGCCGTCGCCGGTGATGGTTCCCGTTCCCGCCACGAACTTTCCGCCGTTGAGATCGCCGGTCGTCAACTTGTCGACGACCGCCAGACTGAACATCAGGCCCGCCGACGGGCCGCCGATGTTGGCCAGGTTGAAGTCGATGGTGAATGGCGCCCACGGCGCGTCGAGCACGCCCACGCCGAGGAACCCGTAGTCACGGTCGGCGTTCTTGCCCAGCGTGATCGTCGCGGTGCCGAGCGATCCGTCCTTGCGGCGGTAGTCGACCACCAGCTGGTCACCCGGCTTGGTGCTCTTGAGGATCGCCGTGAATTCGTCGAGGTTGGCCACCGGCTTGTCGTTGACCAGGTCGATGGCGTCGCCGTCCTTCAGCTTGCCCGCCGACGGCCCGGGGTCAGTCACGTTCTGGACGGTGACGGCCTGCGGGTACTTGAGGTACCCCAGCGCGGCGTACTCGGCGCTGTCCTCGGACTGCTTGAAGTCGGTCGTGTTCTCCTTGTCGATGTCGTCCTTCGACTTGTCCGGCGGGTACACCATGTCCCGCGGAACGAGCTGTTCGTTGCCCGACATCCACAGCCGCAACGCCTGGCCGAGAGTGAGGCCGTCGCTCTGGCTGACCGTCGTCATGTTGAGGTTGCCCGACGTGGGATGGACCTCGGTGCCCTTGATGTCGACGACCTGCTTGCCCTCGACCTCGCCGAGGGTGTTGAACGTCGGACCGGGACCCAGCCCGACGAACGGCACCGTCACCGCCGACAGCAGCAGACCGAACGCGACGATCGGCACCAGCGCCACCACCAGCGTCATGACGCGCCTGTTCAATCCACCCATCACGGTGCCCACAGTAGGGCGAGCCCGGTCCCCCTCGCTGCGCTCGCCCAGTCACGCAGTTCACTCTCGGCGTGACCCGCGAACCCACGCCGACGACGCCGGGTGAGTACCGTGGAAGCCATGTCTGACCTGCCCTTCGGCTTCTCCTCGGGAGACGACCCCGAACGAGACGACCGCAAGAAGGACCCGAGCAAGGGGTCGCCATCGGATCCGTTCGGATTCGGCGGCGGTGACTTCGACATGAACAACCTCGGGCAGATCTTCTCCAAGCTCGGCGAGATGTTCAGCGGCGCGGGCACCTCGATGGCGGGCGGGGCGGCGGCCGGCCCCGTGAACTACGACCTGGCCCGCCAACTCGCCTCCAGCTCGATCGGATTCGTCAAGCCGGTACCCGAGCAGACCAGCGCCGCGGTCGCCGACGCCGTACGACTGGCCGACACGTGGCTCGACGGAGTCACTCCCCTGCCGGCCGGCACCACGACCGCCGTGGCGTGGACGCCCAGCGACTGGGTGGACCACACGCTCGGCACCTGGAAGCGTCTGTGCGACCCGGTGGCCGAGCAGATGTCGACGGTGTGGGCATCGGCGCTGCCCGAGGAGGCCAAGGCGATGGCCGGCCCGCTGCTGGCGATGATGACGCAGATGGGCGGCATGGCCTTCGGCTCACAGCTGGGCCAGGCCCTCGGCACGCTGTCGCGAGAAGTGTTGACCTCCACCGACATTGGGCTTCCGCTGGGCCCCAAGGGCGTGGCGGCACTGATGCCGGAGGCCATCGAGTCGTTGGCCGAGGGGCTCGAGCAGCCGCGCAGCGAGATCATGATGTTCCTCGCCGCCCGCGAGGCCGCCCACCACCGCCTGTTCAGCCACGTGCCGTGGCTGGCGACGCAGTTGCTCAACGCAGTCGAGGCCTTCGCCCGCGGCATGAAGGTCGACATGAGCGGCATCGAGAACCTCGCCCAGGGCTTCGATCCCGCCACGCTGGGTGATCCGTCGGCGATGGAA
>CAWJYC010000013.1:0-153650 GCA_963846985.1 uncultured Actinomycetota bacterium | reverse complement strand
GACGTCGTGCCTGCTGGAGGAATTGGGACTTTACAAGTTAGGGTCGCCTGTCTAGCACGTTACCGGTCGGTAAGTTCATAATGTCGGCATGGGTCCTGACTATGACGTCCTGATCATCGGCTCCGGTTTCGGTGGCAGCGTGAGCGCACTGCGTCTCACCGAGAAGGGCTATCGCGTCGGGGTGCTCGAAGCCGGCCGCCGGTTCGAGGATCACGAGATGGCGAAGACGTCCTGGGATCTGCGCAAGTTCCTCTGGATGCCCAAGCTCGGCATGTACGGCATCCAGCGCATTCACCTGCTGCGCAACTGCATGATCCTGGCTGGCGCCGGCGTCGGTGGTGGCTCGCTGAACTACGCGAATACGCTGTACGTGCCGCCGGAACCGTTCTTTGCCGACCGGCAGTGGTCGCACATCACGGACTGGCGCGCGGAGCTGATGCCGCACTACGACCAGGCCACCCGCATGCTCGGCGTCGTAACCAACCCGACCATGACCGACGCCGACCGCATCCTCAAGGAGGTGGCCGACGACATGGGCGTTGGCGACACTTTCGTGCCCACGCCGGTTGGGGTGTTCTTCGGACCCGACGGGCAGAAGACGCCGGGCAAGACAGTGCCGGATCCCTACTTCGGCGGTGCGGGGCCGGCGCGCACCGGCTGCATCGAGTGCGGTTCCTGCATGACCGGCTGCCGCTACGGCGCCAAGAACACCCTGCTGAAGAACTACCTCGGACTCGCGGAATCAGCTGGTGCGCAGGTCATTCCGATGACGACCGTCACCAGTTTCGAGCAGCGCCCCGACGGCAGCTGGAACGTCAACACCGTCCGAACGGGTCGGTGGCTGCGCAAGAAGAAGAAGACCTACACCGCGACCAACGTGATCCTCGCGGCCGGCACCTGGGGTACCCAGCAGTTGCTGCACAAGATGCGCGACACGGGCCGGCTGCCCGAGCTGTCCGACAAGCTCGGCGTGCTCACCCGGACCAACTCGGAGTCGATCGTGGGCGCCGGCCGACTGCGGGTCCGCGACGATCTCGATCTGACCCACGGGGTGGCGATCACCTCGTCGATCCACCCGACCGCCGACACCCACATCGAGCCCTGCCGTTACGGCAAGGGGTCCAACGCGATGGGGCTGTTGCAGACCCTGATGACCGACGGCGTACTACCCGACGGCACGGGCGTCCCGCGGTGGAAGCAGCTGATCCAGACCGCTCGGACCGATCCGCAGGGCACGCTGCGCCTGCTCAACCCGCGCCGCTGGAGCGAGCGCACGATGATCGCCCTGGTGATGCAGCACCTGGACAACTCGATCACCACCTACACCAAGCGCAGCAAACTCGGCTTCCGCCGGATGGTCAGCAAGCAGGGCCACGGCGAGCCGAACCCGACCTGGATCCCCGCGGGCAACGAGGTCACGCGGCGCATCGCCAAGAAGATCGACGGCGTCGCCGGCGGTACCTGGGGCGAGCTGTTCAACATCCCGCTGACCGCGCACTTCCTGGGTGGCGCGGCCATCGGCGAGACGCGCGAGCAGGGGGTCATCGACGCGTATCATCGGGTGCACGGCTATCCGACGCTGTCGGTGGTCGACGGTGCGGCGATCTCGGCGAACATGGGCGTCAATCCCTCGCTGAGCATCACCGCTCAAGCTGAGCGGGCGGCGTCGCTGTGGCCCAACAAGGGAGAGGTCGACCAACGGCCCCCGCAGGGCCTGCCCTACGAACGGCTGGCCCCGATCGCTCCCCGTCATCCCGTCGTTCCGGCGGATGCACCTGCGGCGTTGCGCCGGTTGCCGATCGAGCCGGTCAGCTCGGCGGGCTGATCGCAACCGATTGGTGATCAAGACCGCTGCAGATCTGGCGGCGGTTCCCATCCCGAACTGCGACGACGTCCTGCTCGAGCTGCGAGGGCTGCCCGGCTTCGACAACGATGCGTTCCTGCGCATGCCATGGCCGTGACCGAGCAGGGCGTCTCGGTGCTCTGGCGAGCCCAGCCGGTCTGACTGTCCTCCTGTCTCGTGGCTGTGAATCGCTGCTCGAGAGCGATCTTGATGGCCGACCCTCGCTACGGTGAGGCATGTCAATCGCCGATAGCAAACATCTGCACCCGCATGCCAGCCCGGCCCTGATCGAACACGCCGAGGAGCGGGCGAACAGTCTGCAGAACCGCGCCGCCGACAAGATCACCACCTTCGCCGGGTCGATGGCCTTCGTCTACCTGCACATCGTCTGGTTCGTGGTCTGGATATTGTTCGGCACCCTGATCGGGTTCGACTCGTACCCGTTCGGACTGTTGACCATGATCGTCTCGCTGGAGGCGATCTTCCTGTCGACGTTCGTGATGATCAGTCAGAACCGGGCCGACGCCAAGCGCCAGGTCATCGCCGATCACCAGTGGCAACTGGTACAGCTGGAGGACAAGCAGAACTGCCAGCTGCTGGCTCTGTCCCAGCAGATCCTCGAACTCACGACCGCCGTGCACCACTGCGTGAGGCTCAGCCCCGACCCGACCGAGCCGGCCGCCCCCGCTGTGGAGGGGTAGGTCGACGGCCGCCCCTAGACTGGGCAGGTGGAAACCGCATCACCCCGGCCCGTGTTGGTGGTCGACTTCGGCGCGCAGTACGCGCAATTGATAGCCAGGCGCGTCCGCGAGGCGCGGGTGTACTCGGAGGTCATCCCCCATACCGCGACGGTCGACGAGATCAAGGCCAAGGATCCCAGTGCAATCGTGCTGTCCGGGGGCCCGGCGAGCGTGTACGCCGAGGGGGCTCCGCAACTCGATCCGGCCATCTTCGACCTCGACGTCCCGGTGTTCGGCATCTGCTACGGGTTCCAGGCGATGGCTCAGGCGCTCGGCGGTACCGTCGCGCACACCGGCACCAGTGAGTACGGCCGCACGGAACTCAAAGTCTGTGGTGGAGAGCTTCATTCGGATCTCCCCGTGAGTCAGCCGGTGTGGATGAGCCACGGCGACGCGGTGACCGAGGCGCCCGAGGGATTCGCGGTCGTCGCGACCAGCTCCGGGGCGCCGGTGGCGGCGTTCGAGCACCGGGCGCGCCGGCTGGCCGGCGTGCAGTATCACCCCGAGGTGCTGCACACTCCCCACGGTCAACAGGTGCTGAGCCGGTTCCTGCACGAGTTCGCCGGAATCGGCGCCACGTGGACGGCCGCCAACATCGCCGACGCGCTCGTCGAGCAGGTGCGCGAGCAGATCGGCGACGGCCGGGCGCTGTGCGGACTGTCCGGTGGCGTGGACTCGGCGGTGGCCGCGGCACTCGTCCAGCGGGCCATCGGTGACCGGTTGACGTGCGTGTTCGTCGACCACGGGCTGCTGCGGGCGGGGGAGCGCGGACAGGTGCAGCGCGACTTCGTCGCCGCCACCGGCGCCAACCTCGTCACGGTCGACGTCGAGGAGCGGTTCCTCGAGGCGCTGTCCGGGGTGACCAATCCCGAGGGCAAGCGGAAGATCATCGGCCGGGAGTTCATCCGCGCGTTCGAGGGTGCGGTGCGCGAGGTGGCCGGCGACCACGGCGAAGACGTCGACTTCCTGGTGCAGGGCACCCTCTATCCCGACGTCGTCGAGTCCGGCGGGGGCACGGGCGCGGCGAACATCAAGAGCCACCACAACGTCGGCGGCCTGCCCGCCGATCTCAAGTTCAGGCTGGTCGAGCCGCTGCGGCTGCTGTTCAAGGACGAGGTCCGCGCCGTGGGCCGCGAACTCGGCCTACCCGAGGAAATCGTTGGGCGCCAACCGTTTCCGGGACCTGGCCTGGCCATCCGGATCGTCGGCGAGGTCACCGCGGCGCGGCTGGACACCCTGCGGCGGGCCGATTCCATCGCCCGCGAGGAACTGACGACCGCCGGACTGGACGATCAGATCTGGCAGTGCCCGGTGGTCCTGCTCGCCGACGTCCGGTCGGTGGGGGTGCAGGGCGATGGCCGCACCTACGGTCACCCGATCGTGTTGCGGCCCGTGTCGAGCGAGGACGCGATGACCGCCGACTGGACCCGCGTTCCGTACGAGGTGCTGGAGCGGATCTCCACCCGGATCACCAACGAGGTACCCGAGGTGAACCGCGTGGTGCTCGACGTCACCAGCAAGCCGCCGGGCACCATCGAGTGGGAGTAATCAGCCCTCTTCCTCGTCCTCGTCCTCGGCGGCCTCCGCCGAGTCGGCCGCCGTCTCGATGAACTGACCGAGGATCTGGCTCACCGAGGACTCGATGGTCGACTCGATCGAGAACGCCAGGGTGGCCGACACGGCGGCGACCGCTTGCGTGCGGAACCGCACCAGCATCGTGATGAGTTCGGCCACCTCGGTATCCGGCGGCAGCGCCGCCCCCGGCTGAATGCGGGTCAGTACGTGCTCGACGCCGGCGCGGACCAGGATGCCGCTGATCTCGTCGATCAGCGGCGCGGTCTGCTCGTGGATGTCGATGAGCTTGTCGGTGCTGACGCCGTATTCACGGATCTCGTTGAAGGCCTCGATCAGCTTGGGGCGCAACACCGTTGCCCGATCGCCGTCGACCGTGATGACGCCGAGACCGACCATCCGATCGAAGCCGGCATCGTCGCCGATCAACTGTCTGGCGTCCGCAACCGACATCCGGTCGGGCTTCTCCGACGCCCAGCTGCCGGCGATCGCCGACTCCAGCCCCAGCATGTCGCCGAGGTTCTTGCCCTGCTCCCAGGCGCTCAGCATCTCGTGCACGTGCGAGATGTTGTACCCGCGGTCGAGCATCGAGGTGATGAGGCGAAGCCGGGTCAGGTGGGTGTCGTTGAACAGTGCGATGCGACCGACCCGCAGCGGCGGGTGCAGCAGGCCGCGGTCCCGGTAGACGCGGATGTTGCGAGTCGTCGTTCCCGCCAGCCGCGCCAGTTCCTCGATGCGGTATTCGCCCGAGGCTTCGACGCCGTGGGGCTGGACGGCCGCGTCGAACAGCTGTGACACCGCATTCTCGATGACATCGCGAGAACCTCGCCGGATCTGCCGCGGCGCCCGACGCAGCCCGTTGAGGATGGTCGAAATGGCGCCCGCCTGTTGCCGCGGCTGCTTGCCCGGCGGCATCTCAGGCCGACGAACTGATGCTCACGGCGGGCACGTGGCGGGCCACGGCCTGATAGTCACCGAACCGGAAGTCGCGCATCTGTCGAAGATACTGCGTGGCGAAGCCCGGGTACATCGAGGCGTTGAATCCATCGGCCGTCAGGTACCAGCTGCTACACCCGCTCATCCACGTCGTCTTCGTCAGCCGCCGTTGCAGGTCCTCGTTGTGGCGCCGTTGAACGTCGGCGCGCACGTCGAGGTAGCGAAGGTCGTTCTCGAGGATCGCGGTGACTCCCGCGACCGCGTAGTCGATCTGACCCTCGACGAACACGAGCAGCGAGTTGTGTCCCGGCCCGGAGTTGGGTCCGGTCATGAAGAACAGGTTCGGGTAGCCGCTGGCATTGATGCTCTTGTACGCCTGGGCGCCGCGGGTCCACTCCGCGGCGAGCGATCGGCCGCCGAGGCCGGTGACCGGGTACGGCGGTCCAGTGAGGTGGACGTCGTACCCGGTGGCGAAGACGACGGCATCCAGGTGGTGCTCCACGCCGTCGCTGGTGCGGATGCCCACCGGGCTCATGGTGGCGATCGGCCAGTCGATGAGCTTGCAGTTGTCCCGCTGCAGCGCAGGGTAGTAGTCGCTGGACACCAGCATCCGCTTGCATCCGGGCGTGAAGTCGGGGGTCAGCTGCCGCCGCAGCCATGGATCCTTCACCTGTCGCTTCAGGTGCGCCTTGCCCAGGCGGGCCACCAGCCCGCTCAGCGGCGACTTCCACACCAGCGCGGTCGCACTGGCTTCGTGGCCCCAAAACAACGCCTGGCGCGCAACGCGTTGTACTGCAGGCACTTTGGCAAACAGCTCCTGGGCACGGGCCGGGGTCGCGACGTCGAGTCGGGGGATCACCCAGCCGGGAGTGCGTTGGAACACCTTGACGAACGCCGCCTGCTTGACCAACTCGGGCACGATCTGCACGGCGCTCGCGCCGGTGCCGACGACCGCCACCCGCTTGCCGGTGAAGTCGTAATCGTGATCCCAACGTGCGCTGTGGATCTTATGGCCCTCGTAGGTGTCCAAGCCGCGGATGTCCGGCCAGCCGTGATCGGGCAGCGGTCCCGACGCCAGGACGACGGTGCGGGCACGGTAGCGCTTGGCGCCCGTGGTCGTGACGTCCCACACGCCGGCGTCCTCGTCGAACGCCAGTCCGTTGACCTCGGTACCGAAGTCGATCCGGCGCTGCAGGTCGAACCGGTCGACCATGTCCTCTAGGTGTCGGCGGATCTCGTCGGCGTGGGAGTAGGCCCGCGACCAGGTGGGGTTGGCGACGAAGGAGAAGGAGTAGAGAAGCGACGGGATGTCGCACGCCGCACCGGGATAGGTGTTGTCGCGCCACGTCCCGCCGACCCGTTGGTCGCGTTCGACGATGACGAGGTCGTCGACGCCCGCCTGGATCAGCTTGATCGCTGCGCCGATGCCGGTGAACCCGGTGCCCACGACGAGGGTGTCGTAGACGTGCAGGGCCGCCACGTCAGGCCGCCGGCTCGTAGGTCAGTTCCTTGAACCAGGTGGGGATGGGGCTCAGGAGCGGGCTCGGGTAGCGGTCGGACAGCCACACCATCGAATTGGCGAGGTAGTGGTACGGGTTGTCGGGGTTGACCACCAGCCGGGAATGGAACTTCAGAAGCTGATAGGTGGGCACCCGGCGGGTGAACTCGGCGCGCTCGCCCAGCTGCCGAAAGCGCTTCATGGCGTTGTACAGCCGTTCGGGTTCCAGACCCATGCCGACGATGTTGTTGCGCATCCGGTTCAGCAGCGGTGCATACATCAGCATGCCGAGGATCACCCCGGGAGAGGCGATGTTGCCGACGAACTGCACCGCCAGCCGTCGGGCGGTGGCGTTGCCGATCATGTTGAGGACCTCGAAGTCGACTGCGATGTGGCGCGACTCGTCGTTGTTGATCTTCTCGAATACCTCGTGACAGACCGGGTCGTGCACCTCTTCGAGCAGGAACTTCAGCAGCGCTCCGTCCAGCGCCACCTCGAGCATCGGGATGACGGTGCCAAGGATCGACAGCGACATGTCGTCGGAGTAGCGATCCAGCCACTGGATGGCCAGCCGAATGTTGATGTTGGGCTCGGGCATTTCGCCGTCCTCGAGCATGCCCCAGCGCTTCATCAGCGCGAGTTCGGCATTGGCGTGGCGCTGCTCCTCGGCGTGAAAGTAGCGGTAGATCTCCGCCAGGACGGGTGTCGGCGCCTTCTTGGCCAACGCGGCGAACCCGCGGGCACCGACGTTCTCGATCCAGCACAGGTCGGCCATGAACGCCTTGAGCTTGGGCCGGAACTCGTCGCTGATGGTCTCGGCACCCGGCGCCTCCCAGTCGATGTCGGCCAGCGCCCACTGGCGGTCCTTGATCTTGGCGAGCATTGCATCCATGTCGATTGCCACGGCTGTCTCCTAGGTGGTTGCGCGGGTGGTCAGTCCGACGGCGCGGGTGTACACCGTCGGGGTGAAACGCTTGATGCCCCAGCCGATCCGGGCGTCGGGCTGCGGCATGCAGTACAGGCCGCCACGGTCGTTGGTGTCCAGACAGGTGCGGGCCACCCGGTCTGCGGAGAAACCGGTCCAGCGCATCAGCGTGTCGGCCAGCTGCGAGGAGCGGGCCGAGATAGCGCCGGATTTGCCGCCCGAGACGAGGATGTTCGTCTTGACGAACGTGGGGCACAGCACCGTGACGTTGATGCCGGTGCCGGAGAGTTCAGCGGCCAGTGTCTCCGACAGGGACAGCACGCCGGCCTTGCTGACGTTGTAGGCCGCCATGCCAGGGGCGGCACCGAAGGCTGCGGCCGACGCGACGTTGATGATGCCGCCCCTGCGGCCGCCGTCGCGCAGGATCGGCGTGAACACCTCGCACCCATGGATCGGCCCCCACAGGTTGATGCCGAGAACCCAGTTCCAGTCTTCGAGGTCGATCTCGCCGATGGGTGCCCCGCCCGCACCGACGCCGGCGTTGTTGATCACCAGCGTCGGCGGTCCGCCCAGCCACGACTGCGCCTCCTTGGCCAGCTGACGGACGTCGTCGAGCTGGGAGACGTCGCACCGCACGGAGGTGGCCCGACCACCGGCGGCGACGATCGACTCGGCCGTGGCACGCGACGACCCCTCGTCGACGTCGCTGCACACGATCGCCCCGCCGCGGCGGGCCAGTTCGGTGGCGAAGGCCCGGCCGATCCCGCTGCCCGCACCGGTGATGACCGCTTGTGCGTCGTGGCTGCGTCTGGGGGTGGAGCCGAAGCCGATCATCAGCCCGCTACCCGATTGGTTCCGTTGTCCCGCAACGACTTCGCAACGAACGCCGCGACCTGCCGCATGGCAGGGGCGGCTTCGGGGGTGAGTCGGGGCAGCGCCTGGAAGACGTGCACCTGGTCGGGCCAGACCTGTAGCTCGCACTCGCCGCCCGCGGCGGTGATGTCGGCGGCCAGTCGTCGGGAGTCGGAAACCAGCATCTCGCCGCCGCCGGCCTGGACGAGGGTCGGCGGCAGTCGGCGCCCGCCGGCGACGTCGAGGGTGAGCCGGGGATGCGCGAGGTCGGTGCCCGCGCAGTACAGACCGACGAGCTTCGCGGCGTCCACGGCGCGGATCGCGGGGTCGCGGCGCAGGTCCTCCCTGGTCCGCGAGAGTGTGAAGGTGAGATCGATCAACGGAGAGAACAGCGCGAGTGCCGCCGGGTGCGCGACCTGGGGTTGAAGCAACAGATCGACGGCAAGGTGCCCGCCCGCCGAGTCGCCGGCTATGACGACGCGCTCCGGGTCGAAGCCCTGCTCCTGGCAGAGCCAGTCCCAGCCCGAGCGGGCGTCCACCGCCGCGGTGGGGAACCGGTGCCGGGGGGCCAGTCGGTAGTCGAGGCAGAACACCGGAAGTCCGGTCAGCCGTGACAGCCAGGCCGTGAGTCTGCGGTGGGTGCGCGCTGAGCACAGCGCGAAGCCGCTGCCGTGCAGGAAGTAGATGCACTGATCAGCGGCGTTGGCGACGCCGGCGCCGCGGACCCATTCGCCGACGACGCGCCGACCGTCACGCAGGCGGACGTCCACCTTCTCGGCTTCGGTGCCGGCGAGCGACGGGCCGAAGGAGTCCATGATCCGCGCGACGATCTGGCGCGAGGTCCACAACCCCCACGCGCGTTCGGGCGGCAGAACCGCGCTGAGCTGTCGCAGGGTCAGGCCGCTGACCGCGGCGGCACTCCGCGATCGCCTCGATCCCCGCGCTGGCATCGTGTCGATGGTCACCATCGAAGTACAACAGCGATTGGTGACATTTGTCAATGTCAACATTTGACCGTGAGAAGTCCGCGCCACACCGCCAGGGCGGGATGGCCTAGCGCAGGGGGTCCCCGCGCCAGCTGAAGCTGTTGACGTACTTGCCCATGTCGAGGGCCAGCTGCAGGTTGGCAGCCGATGGTTTGCCGGAGCCGAAGTCGGGCCCGAACGCGTGATACGGCCCGACCGCGCCCGCCACCAGCGCCAGGTCGTTCTTCACCGCCACCATCACCACCACTCGCATGCGGCTGTAGCTCGCGTTGGAGCCCTGCGGCCAGCAGTCGGCGACCAGGCCGTAGCCGGGCTGGTAACCCACCATGGCATTGGGAATCTCGTAGGCGACCTTCGTGTCGGGGAAGGTGGCCCGGACGAGTTCATTGGCGATCTGCTGGGGCGTGCGGCCATCAGCGGGTTGGCTGAAGAGACGCATGGTGCCACCGTCGCCGGCCAGGAGATCGGCAGTGACCCCGCGGTCGCCGGTGGTCACCCGGTACGCCGTTCCCTCCGCGGGATAGGCCACCGAGAACGCGCCGTCGGGTGCGGTGAACCGAGGATTTATGGTGACCGGCTGACCCATTGGCGGGCGCCCGCATTCGGGCGGGCAGACGTATCTGGCCGACGGCTTCTCGATGGCTCCCGACATGGCGACGAGTCCCGCGGCGACCACGCCGATCGCAGCCACCCAGACCACCAGCAGCCGCCGGTGCGACGTCTTGGGAAGGGTTGGCGCGGTGTACGTTCCGGCGTGCGTCGAGTAACCCTGGACCAGCGTCGTCATGGGCTGTCCGGTCCCGGCTCGGGAGTGGCGTCGACGCGCACCGGCCGGGTGTCGCGCCGGGCCTGGCGCGACGACCGGGACGACGCCCTGGTGGCTGCTCCGCAGGCCACGCAGAACGCCATGTCGGGTACGACGTGGCCGCAGTGCGGACACAGCAGCGGCTGGTCGGAGAGGATCTCGTCGTGAGCCTCGTGCAGTAGCGCCAGGTGCAGGCCCACGCGCAGCGCGAGCAATGAGACTGCCGCCACGGTGAGATGCAGTGTCAGCTGCAGGATCTGGGGCATCCGGGCGACGTCGACCAACCCGAGACCGGCGTACAGGACCAGCACGACGAGTGCGAACAGCCCCAGGGCGAGGCGAACGTAGCTGCGGTGCTGATGTTTCTTGTTCGCCGGGCGGGTGAACCAGAGCGCCGTACCGATGAGGCCGCCGACCGCGGCCGCCGTCAGCGGCACGGCGATGCCGCGGATGCCCGCTTCGACGATCAGCCCGCTCATCGGCCGCGACTTGGCGATCATGCCGCCGGCGAATTGCGGCGACAGCCGGGTCATTTGAGCCGCGGCCGTGAACATCAGGCTGCCCAGTGCGCCAATCGCGAAGCCGTCCAAGGCTTCTCGCGCCCCCGGCTTCACCAGCCGGACCAACTGGGCGGGAACGAGCATGAGGATCACCCCGCCGATGGGCACGCCGAGCCCGTCACGCAGGATTCGGGATCCGGCGATGCCCATGCCCAGCCCGACGTCATATGCCCGGGCGACCACGGCGCCGGTCAGAAGCACCCAGCCGACGCCGAGCCCGATGCCCAAGCCGGCCGTGGCCACCAGCGTCCCGGTGGGGACGTCGTCGTAGACGTCGGACTCTTGCAGGTAGATCAGGAACAGAAGGGGCAGGCCCAGTGCGGCGACGGTGATCAGCGCGGCGGGCAGCCGGAAGATGCTGGTGACGATCAGGGCGGCGACGATCAGCGCCAACCCCGCCAGGAACGGCCGACGCGAACTGGGCGCCAGATGCGGGAACAGGGAACTGACGATGTTGGGCCGCAGTAGGTGCTCACCGGGCGATGCGCTATAGGCCTTGGGGCGCAACCATCCTGGCCCGTCGCCGCTGTGCTCGGTCAGGTGGATGCCGCACAGGCCGCAGAACTCACCGTCGGGGACGTCGGTCCGGCAGACCCTGCACTCGACCATGCCGGGGGCGGGATCGTCGGTCTCGGATTCGGTACTCATGGCTCGACTCCCGCTCGCTCCGGTCCTCGCTCGTTCCTCGCTGCGATCCTCACTCGCGATCGCCTTCGCGGACTCATGGCTCGACTCCCGCTCGCTCCGGTCCTCTCTCGTGGGCTCATTGGATGATCCTTTGCAGGGTCAGCAGGTTGCGGGCCAGGTTGTCGACGTCGGGCGTGCCAAGCCCGGTGACCAGGTCGTAACCGGGTCCGGCGGTGTCGACGGCATTGCCGCCCAGGGTGACGTCGCGGAACGCGGGAAGCGGTGCGCCCTCGGCAATTCGGTACAGCAGGGGATTGATGTCGCCGATGGCTCCGCCGCCGTTGGCCCGGAGGAACTGCGTCATGATGGCCGCCATACCCGCCCAGATCGGTGCCGACTGCGAAGTTCCGCCGCCGACCACGTTCTCGCCGTTGAGCACTATCTTCACCCCCGTGAACGGGTCTGCCACGGCGGAGATGTCGGGGGTCAGCCGCTTGCCCGTTCGGCGGTCGGCGGGAATCTGTCCCGCCGCGATCCGCTGCCACGGCGGCATGTCGAAGAGGGTCGAGACACCGCCTCCGGTGCCTTGCGAGAGCGGGACGTCGAACCAGGCCTGTTCGGCGAGCCAGCCGCCCTGGGCGTCGGTGGACAGCGTGGTGCCGCCGACACTGGTCATCTCGGGAATCGACGCAATGGAGTCGAGGCCGACGTCGGACGGCCCCGGTGGCGAGTCCCAGTCGTCACCGCCCTTGCATTCGAGTCCGGCAAGGTCGCCGCTGGCGTTGAAGGCCGTGGTGCCGCGAGTGTGCGCGGCGGCGAGGGCGGAGCGGACCGGCGCGAGATCTGCTGCGGTGAGCAGTTTGTCGCAACCCCAGCCGATCGAGAGACTCCAGATCGATCCCGGGAACTGGCGGTCGGTGTCCTCCATCATCTGCCCGATCTTCTGGAAGGCACCGTCGCCCTCGACGGTTGGGCGGGCGTTGACGACGACAGTGCGCGCATCGGGCGCAATGGCATGGGCCACTTCGAGATCCATCGTCGTCTCGCCGTACGGCTCGGGCAGTTGGTTGCCCACGACGGTCGGGACGAATCGGGGTAGCCCGTTGATGCTGGTGTAGGTGTCGAGGTCGGACTGGGCGAAGCCGTTGAACGCGAAGATCACGATCGTGGTGTCCTTGCCCGTGAACCCGCTGCGGGCCAGGCCTGCCGCGTTGTAGGTGTTGAGCAGCGCGGCAGGTGTCAGCCCGCGATCGGGTACGTCGAGCGGCACGAAGGCCGGTCGCGAGTCGTGATGCGGTGTGTAACTGAGGATTCGGCCCAGTTGGGTGACCTCGCCGCGTATTTCCGACGGCACCTCGGGCTGTTGCGGCGAGGCGTAGAACTCCTGCCCGCGCTGTCCGCGATAGTCGTGCACCTCGACGCCGAATGCACTCGCCACCCGGTCGGGCGGACCCTGCACCACCGCCCAGCCGTCGCTGGTACGCCACTGCACCGAAAGGTCGTGCTGGCCTGCCCAATTGATCAGGGCGTCGGGCCGACGGTGGTCGGTCAGCATCGCGGTGAGTTGGACGTGGTCACCACGTGCCGGGCCGAGATCGGTGGAGGCGGCCAACAGTGACGCGAACGGCCCGCCGATGACGTCGGGGCTGTCGCGCGGGGTGATCCGCAGATCTGAGGCGAGCGCCAGCGCGGCGACCACGATGACTGGCAGCACCCACGGCCAGGCGTTGGTGCGCCTGGTCCGGGGTGCTGTCACGGTCGGTGACGACATTGGTGACATTGGTGGTGACGACATGGTGTCGGTAGACGGGCGGGTGGTGAGACGGTCCCGGGTGGGACTTCGGAGACCGCGGGTCGTCAGTTGTCGCCGGGGATGGCGGTGGGCGCGGGCGGCGCCTTGACCGGGGGCGTGAACAGGTTTCCGCCCGTGGGGTTGATCGACTTCTCGGTGGGAGTCACCGACGGCGCGGTGGTGGAGGTGCTGGTGGTCGTGCTGGTGGTGGACGTCTCGGGTGCCTTCTGCGAGCTGCCGCCACATGCCGCCGTCAGGCCGACCATTGCGACGATGGCGGCACCTCCCGCGTAGGCCGCGACACGGCGAGCCAGACGATGTGACCTCATGATGCCGTCCTTACTAATCCCCGAATTGCCATTGCATGGTCTTCGGCGAATCGCCAGGCGATCCCGCGCGTCCCGGATGCTGGGCGCACGCACCAGCCCCATCCCGAAGCGGGTTCCGGTGACCGAACTCTAACGCACCGGCCAACGGCCGCCCAGGCGTTTCTCTGGCGGCGTAGGGAGGCCGTTCCGGGACATGGGACCCGCTTGACGGTGTCGGAGGGTGAGTGTTTACTCGTCCTATCGAACATACTTTCGAATGAAGGTGTTGGCCGGATGATGCGAAAGGGGCAGTTGTGACAGCCGTGACGCATGTTGACCACACCGCGTCGCACCGCGCTGAACAGGTAGAACGCCTTCGCCGCAAGATGGCCGAGGTGTCCGGTAGGGCGTCGGCCACCGTGGGTTCGGCGCCTCGCACAACACTACCGTCACGGGCCTCGCTGCCTACCTCGGAAACTTTGCTGCCGGTCCCGGAATCACTGGCCGAACTCCTTCCCGACTCGTTGCCTCGGGGTGCGGTCGCGGTGTTGTCGGGGGCCCGTTCGCTGCC
Organism: uncultured Actinomycetota bacterium; assembly: GCA_963846985.1. Lineage (GTDB taxonomy): Bacteria > Actinomycetota > Actinomycetes > Mycobacteriales > Mycobacteriaceae > Mycobacterium. The sequence goes on along the minus strand of CAWJYC010000013.1, from coordinate 139,635 downwards.
GCTGCGCTTGGTGGCAGCGGTGACCGCGGCGGGTGGGCACGCGGCGATCGTGGGTCAGCCCGACGTGGGTCTGCTCGCCGCCGTCGAGATGGGCGCCGACCTGAGCAGGCTTGCGGTGATCCCCAACCCCGGCGCTGATCCGGTCGAAGTGGCGGCGGTGCTGATGGACGGACTGGATCTGGTGGTGCTCGGCCTCGGCGGGCGGTCGGTGGCGCCGACCAGGGCGCGGGCCGTGACGGCCCGGGCCCGGCAGAAGGGATGCACCCTGCTGGTGGTCGACGGCGACTGGCACGGGGCCTCGGCCCGGCTGGAATCGAGGGTTCAGGGCTATGAGGTGACGGGTGCGGGCGGCGGTGCCCCCGTTCCCGGATGCGGACGGATCAGCCGGGTGCGGCTGGCGACCAGGGCCTCCGGTCGGTCCGTCGGTCATGCGCGAGTAGTGGGCGAATGACGTGCCCGGCCGAGTACTGGCCATCTGGTGCATGGATTGGCCGGCGGTGGCGGCGGCGGCCGCGGCGGGTCTGCCCGCGACCGATCCCGTAGTGGTCACCCTGGCCAACCGGGTCGTCGCGTGTTCTGCGTCGGCTCGCTCGGCCGGGGTGCGCAGGGGGTTGCGCCGTAGGGAGGCTCAGGCGCGTTGCCCGCACGTTCACGTCGCCACCGCCGATCCTGGTCGCGATGCCCGGCACTTCGAAGGCGTGACGGCGGCCGTGGACGAGGTCGTCCCGCGCGCGGAGGTGCTGCGTCCGGGTCTGCTGGTGCTGTCCGTGCGGGGCGCGGCCCGCTACTTCGGATCCGAGCAGGCCGCCTCGGAGCGGCTCGTCGACGCGGTCGCCGCGGCAGGCGCGGAGTGTCAGGTCGGCATTGCCGACCAGTTGCCCACCGCGGTATTCGCCGCCCGTGCCGGCTGCATCGTCGAGCCGGGAGGTGACGCGCCCTTCCTGTCCACCCTGTCGATCCGGCAGCTCGCCACCGAGCCGAGCCTGGCCGCCCCCGGCCGTGACGATCTGGCAGATCTGTTGTGGCGGATGGGGATTCGGAGCATCGGTCAGTTCGCTGCGCTGTCGCGCACCGACGTGGCCTCCCGGTTCGGCGCCGATGCGATCTCCGCCCACCGGTTCGCCAGGGGCGAGTCCACGCGTGGGCCGTCGGGCGTGGATTCCCCGCCGGAGCTGGATGCCGTCATGGACTGCGATCCACCGGTGGACCGGGTGGATGCCGCTGCCTTCGCCGGCCGATCGTTGGCCGGCGAACTGCATCGCAGCCTGGAAGCGGCGGGCGTCGGCTGTACGCGGTTGGCGATCCATGCCGTCACCGCCAATGGCGAAGAGATGCAACGGGTGTGGCGGTGTGCCGAGCCGTTGACCGAGGACGCCACGGCCGACCGGGTGCGCTGGCAGCTCGACGGTTGGCTGAACCGCCGCAACCCCGACGACCGACCCACCGCTGCGATCACCACGCTGCGTCTGCACCCGGTGGAGGTGGTGTCCGCCGCAGCACTGCAGCTGCCGCTGTGGGGTTCCTCCGGCGACGACGACCGATTGCGCGCCCGTCGGGCTCTGGTTCGCGTCCAGGGACTGCTCGGGCCCGAATCCGTGCAGGTGCCGGTGCTCAGCGGTGGTCGCGGACCCGCCGAACGCATCACCTTCACTCCGCTGGGAGACGAGACGGTACCGCTGGCCGACCCTAGCCAGCCGTGGCCGGGACAACTCCCCGAACCGTCGCCGGCCGTGCTGCTCGACGATCCGGTCGAACTACTCGACGCCGAGGGCAACCCGGTGCGGGTGACGGGCCGGGGTCTGTTCTCGGCAGACCCCGTGCGACTGACCGGAGAGGGCCGGTCGGGAACATTGAGATGGTGGGCAGGCCCGTGGCCCGTCGACGAAAGATGGTGGGAGCCCGATGAATCCGGGAAGGGCTCTGGTCGGGCCGGCCGGACGGCGCGGGTGCAGGTGCTGCTGGAGGAGCGCGGGATGCGGGGCGACGTCGCCGATCGGGCCCTGCTGCTGTGTTACCGCCAGCGGCAGTGGTTCTTGGAGGGCGTCTACGAATAAACAATTGCGCACGATTGAATTGTGCACTACAGTTCGGGCATGGCCACCATGAGCCTCGACCGGCACCTGTGCTTCGCCCTGTACTCGGCATCGCGGGCGATGACCGCGGCCTACCGACCGCTCCTGTCCGAGATGAACCTCACCTATCCCCAGTACCTCGTCCTCCTGGTGCTCTGGGAGGAGGGGCGCGTCACCGTCGGCCAACTCGGCGAACGCCTGCAGCTGGACTCCGGGACGCTCTCACCGCTGCTGAAGCGGTTGGAGGCCAACGGCTTCGTCCGCCGCGAACGATCGCGCGAGGACGAGCGCCTCGTCGACGTCACCCTCACCGAGGCCGGCCGCCACCTCGAGCGCCGCGCCGAATGCATTCCGGAGCGACTCCTATCGTCCACCGGGATGACCGAACGAGCTGCCGCCGACCTGCGAAACGCGATCCGACGACTCACCGATGCGCTCAACGCATCGGCCAACGAAGAAAGGTGACCACCGTGAAGACCCTCTACACCGCCGAGGCATTGACCACCGGAGACGGGCGCGACGGACATGCCCGCAGCGCCGACGGCAGGCTGGACCTGCAGTTGGCCATTCCGAAGGAGATGGGCGGTACCGGCGACGGCACCAACCCCGAGCAGTTGTTCGCCATCGGCTACGCCGCCTGCTTCCACTCGGCACTGCGCCTCGTCGGCCGCCAGGAAAAGGCGGACGTATCGGATTCCGCTGTGGGATCACGGGTTTCGATCGGCACGCTCGACAGCGGCGGGTTCGGCCTCGCCGTCGAACTGGAGATCACCCTGCCCAATCTCGACCACGAGACCGCGCAGGCGCTCGCCGAGAAGGCCCACCACGTCTGCCCGTACTCGAACGCGACCAGGGGCAACATCGACGTCACCCTCGTGGTGACCGACGACTGACGCTCAACCGAGCGTGGCGGCGAACGGCCCCACCCGAGCGATGAACCGGTCGAAGAACACCTTCGGGTCGACCTCCATGCCGACGAGCGCATTCGGATACCGGCCCCAGTGGCCGTGCCAGTCGGCGACGGTCATGCCGCGGGTCAGGGTGCCGGTCAGTTCGACGTCGACGGTCGCCTTCCGGTAGCCGACCAACTGGGGGTCCAGTGCCACGGCTGCAGCCAGCGGGTCATGCAGATGGGCGAGATAGCCCTCGCCCTGATCGAAGTGGAACTCGAAGTAGAAGCGCATGGCGTCTTCGAGAACGCGGATCAGCGGATTGGACGCCGCTGACCGGGCGCCCCGGTCGTCGAGCACGCTCATCGGCGTGGTCGCCGATCCGGCAGCCGCCGCCAGCCGGCTGAGGATCGCCGGTGTCATCGCGGCGTTCTCGGTGAGGTTGAGCCCCAACACGATTGGTAGATGGGTCGGCTCGTCCAGGCCCCAGGCCGCGCTCCACACGGTGAACACCTCCGAGCCGGACTCGGGGTCGACGCTGATGTTCCACTCGGCCACCGGTGTGGTGTTGCCGCGATAGTCGAACGCCCCGCCCATGATCACCAGCCGCCGTAGCAGCCGCGGCAGGCTCGGTTCGATCCGGATCGCCAGCGCCAGGTTGGTCAGGGGACCGGTGACCAACCCGATCAGTTCGCCGGGGTGCTTGCGTGCCGCTCGCACCCAGGCGGTCGCGGCGTCGTAGTCGGTGAGCCGGCCGGTGCCGGCCGGCAGCTGGGCGTAGCCGAGACCCTCCGGGCCGTGGGTGTCCTCGGCCGTGCGCAACGGGATCGCCAACGGGCGTTCCGAACCGCGCGACACCGGGATGTCGGTCACCCGGCAGAGCGTGAGCAGGCCCAGATTGTTGGTGCAGACCTGGTCGACGGGCACGTTGCCCGCCGTGGACGCGATCCCGACGATCTCGGCGTCCTCGCTGGCCAGCAGATAGGCCAGCGCCATGGCATCGTCCACGCCGGTGTCGACGTCGACGAAGACGGGCAGTCGCGTGGTCGCGTCTCGAGCAGTGGGTACGACCTCCGTCACGCCGCCAACCCTAGGACGGGCCCGCTACCAGTGCACACCAGGCACCAGTCGCACCGCGCGCTTGAGCGGTCCGGGTGCCCGAAGCCGCGGGACGGCGACGCGAGCGGGTCGACGCGGACGCCGGATCGGCTGGCCCTCGGCCGACTCGGCGGTGACCCCCCTGGCGGCCGCCGAATCGGGGTAGCCGAGGTAGACCTGGTGCATGATGCGCCGCGACAGCTTCGGCGCGAAGTACAACCCGGCCTCGGCCAAAGTCCCGACGGGCGTATCGATTCGCGCCGGTTTGTCCACCAGGCCGCGAACTACCATCGCCGCGGCGTGGTCGGCGGTGATCGGCGGCATCGGGTTGAGCCGGCGCGACGGGGCGATCATCGGGGTCGACACCAACGGCATGTGGATGCTCGTGAAGGTGATGTGGTCTGAAAGTGTCTCGTTGCCAACCACTTCGGCGAATGCATCGAGCGCCGCCTTGCTCGGCAGGTAGGCGCTGTACTTCGGACTGCTGGCCTGCACGCCCGCGCTCGAGACGTTGACGACGTGCCCGAAGCGGCGCTCGCGCCAGTGCGGAAGGAGCGCGAGCACCATCCGCACGGAACCGAAGTAGTTGACGGCCATCACCCGTTCGTAGTCGTGCAGCCGATCCGTCGACGCCGACACCGACCGTCGAATCGACCGACCCGCGTTGTTGACCAGGTAGTCGACGTGTCCGAACTGGCCGAGGATGTCCTTGACGGTGTGCTCCACCGAGGCCGAATCGGTGACGTCGCAGGTGAATGCATGGGCGCCACCCCCGGCGGAACGGATCTCGGCGACCAGGTCGTCGAGCGCGTCGGCGTTGCGGGCCAGCGCGAACACGGTGGCGCCGCGCTCGGCCACCGCGATGGCCGACGCCCTGCCGATACCGCTCGAGGCTCCCGTGATGATGACGTGGCGGCCGACCAGGGCGCCGGACCGATCATCGCGACGGGCCCGATCGGGGTCGAGGTGCTCGGCCCAGTACCGCCACAGCTGCGGCGCGTACGACGAGAACTCCGGCACCCGAATTCCGCTGTCCCGCAACGCTTCGGTCGCGTTGTCGGCGGCAAATGTGGGAACCAGGTCCACGACGTCGAGGATCCCCGCCGGGACGCCGAGTTGCGTGACCGCCATGTTGCGCACTACCTTCGCCCGGCCCGTCGCCTTGAGGAACGGCGTTGCCAGCGAGCCCGGTAGCGAGCCGCGCAGCGCCGGCAAGCCGGCCGCGCGGGCCACGCCGCGATAGATCTGCACCAGCCCGATCGACTTCGGCGCGGTCAGGTGGAACGTCTCGCCATCGCGGCCGGGGAGGTGCATCAGCGCGACGAGGGCATCGACCACGAAGTCGACGGGCACGATGTTGGTGCGGCCGGTGTCGGGCAGCATCAGCGGGGTGAGCTTCGGCAGGGCGGCGAGCTTGGCCAGCAGTCCGAAGAAATAGTACGGGCCGTCGACCTTGTCCATCTCGCCGGTGCGCGAGTCGCCGACCACGACGCCGGGACGGTACACCCGGAAGCGCAACCCCTTGGCCGCGCGCACCGCCATCTCGGCCTCGAACTTGGTCTGGTGGTACGGCGTGGGCAAGTCCTGGGCGACGTCGAAGTCGTCCTCGGTGAAGTCGCCGTGGAAGGTGCCGCCCACCGCGATCGACGACACGTGGTGCAGCGTGGCGGTCAACCGCAACGCCAGGTCGATCACCGCCCTGGTGCCGTCGACGTTCGCGGCGCGCTGAGCGTAGTCGTCAGCGGTGACGTCGTAGACCGCCCCGCAATGCACCACGTGGTCGATGGGTCCCAGGTCGGCGACCGCCTCGTCGGAGAGCCCGAGATCCGGCGCGGTGAGGTCTCCGACCAGCGGTTGAGCATGCGCGCCCCACTCCTCGGCGAGTCGCTCGAAGCGCGACAGCGACCCTCGCCGGACCAGCACCCAGACCTCGGGATCGTCGGTGCGGGCCAGAAGTGCTGACACGACGCGGCGGCCAATGAACCCGGTACCGCCGGTAACGACATAGCGCATGCGAGCCATCGTCGCCGCTGCTTCGGCAAAGGTCAATGCCCGCGTGTCAGGGCGCGTGCGAGATCTTGGTCGCGATGTCGGCGGCGATCGTCGCCCCGAAGTTCCCGGCGGTGGGCGAGCAGGCCAGGACGTCGACGACGACGTTGCGGCGCGCGGTCACGGCCCGCTGACACGTCGGGCCCCATCAATCTCTTTCACTCGCGGGGTCGTCCCGGGTCGGCCGGGCAGCCGCGCTATCGTCCGACTGAGCCGCCACCGCCTTCAAGGGAGAAAGCATGCCGATCAACCCCGACGCCATCGGAGCCACGACCGCGCCTCAACCGTTCGAATGGACCGAGCGCGACACCCTGCTCTACGCCCTCGGGGTCGGCGCCGGCACCAAGGACCTGGCGTTCACCACGGAGAACAGCCACGACATCGAGCAGCAGGTGCTGCCGACGTACGCGGTCATCGCGTGCGCGGCGTGGGGCGCGGCGGCCGAGGTCGGCTCGTTCAACTGGGCCATGCTGCTGCACGGGTCGCAGCAGATCCGGCTGCATGCTCCGCTGCCGCCGTCGGGCCGGCTGAACGTGCACTCCGAGGTGGTCGACATTCAGGACAAGGGCGAGGGCAAGAACGCCATCCTGGTGTTCAAGGGAGTCGGCACCGACCCGGACACGGGCGACGTGGTCGCCGAGACGGTGTCCACCGCGGTGATCCGCGGCGAGGGCGGTTTCGGCGGTCAGCCAGGGGAGCGGCCCGTCAAGCCAGAGATTCCCGACCGCGAGCCCGATGCCAAGGTGGCGCTGCCGACCACCGAGGACCAGCCACTGATCTACCGACTCTCGGGTGACCGCAACCCGCTGCACAGCGACCCGTGGTTCGCCAAGAATCTGGCCGGCTTCCCCAGGCCGATCCTGCACGGTCTCTGCACCTACGGGGTGGCCGGACGCGTGCTGGTCGCCGAACTCGGGGGTGGGGACGCCACCAAGGTGACCGCGGTCGGGGCGCGCTTCACGTCACCGGTGTTCCCCGGCGAGACGCTGACGACGTCGGTCTGGCGCACCGAGCCGGGGCACGCGGTGTTCCGGACCGAGGCCGCGGAGGTCGACGGGTCGAATGCGCGCGTGGTGCTCGACGACGGCACCGCCGAGTACCTCGACTGAGCCGCCGCAGGACTGACGGTTAACCGGTGCCGTAGGCCTTGGCGATGTCGGGCGAGCCGGCCCACCTCGAGTAGGTGGGCGACTGCGGCCAGCCCTCCGGCGAGTCCTGCCACTCCTCCTGGCGGCCCCAGGGCAGCAGGTCGATCAGCGCGAAGCTGTGGCTGAGTTGTTCGGTGCCGCGGCCGTCGGTGTGCCAGGTGCGGTACACGGTTTCGCCGTCGCGGATGAAGACGTTCACCGCGAAGCCCGCTCCCGGGGGAGCGCCCATGTCGGCGCCGAAGCTGCTCTCCGACGACGAGTACCACTGCATCTGGTTCCCGACCTTGGCCTTGTACGCCAGCGCCTCGTCGATGGGCCCGTTGGTGACGATCACGAAGCGCGCGTCGTAGTCGTCCAGGAAGTGCAACCGGGTGAACTGCGAGGTGAAGCCGGTGCAGCCGGGACACTGCCACTCGGCACCGTCGGACCACATGTGGTTGTAGACGATCAGCTGGGAGCGGCCCTCGAACACGTCGGCCAGCCGGACCGGGCCGTCCGCGCCGATCAGGGTGTACTCCGGCAGCTCCACCATGGGCAGCCGGCGGCGCTGGGCGGCGATCGCGTCGAGCTCCCGGGTGGCTGCCTTCTCCCGGGCGCGCAGGTGGTCGAGCGCGCTGCGCCAGGTGGCCTGGTCGACGACCGGTGGCAGGGCGGACGTGGTCATGGCAGTCTCCTCGCGGTTGGCGTTTGCGTGACGATGATGACTCGGTCGGCGCCCGGAAGTCATCGCCATCGCGTGTCGAACCTATGTTCGATAGAGTGGGCCGGGTGGGCTGGAATGACGGACCGTCGACCTGGGGCGAGATGGAGCGCGTGCTCACCAGCAAGCCCCGGCGCGCCGGGTCGCGCCTGCCCGAGCCCACCGGCGACGGGGGCGACAGCCCGGCCTGGTCGCGCAAGCGCGGCGCCTACGAGCCGCCCAGGCGGAGCACGCCCACCCGCACGTCGGTGCCGTACGCCGAACTGCACGCGCACTCGGCGTACAGCTTCCTCGACGGAGCCAGCACGCCGGAGGAACTCGTCGAGGAGGCGGCCCGGCTGAATCTGCGGGCCATCGCGCTGACCGACCACGACGGGTTGTACGGGGTGGTCCGGTTCGCCGAGGCCGCCAGGGAACTCGACGTGCAGACGGTATTCGGCGCCGAGCTCTCGCTGGGAAACGTCGCCCGCACCGAGGTACCCGACCCGCCGGGGCCCCACCTGCTGGTCTTGGCCCGCGGGCCCGAGGGGTACCGGCGACTGTCGCGCGAGCTCGCCGCGGCGCACCTGGCCGGCGGGGAGAAGGGCAAGCCGCGCTATGACTTCGACACGCTGACCGAGGCTGCGGGCGGGCACTGGCACGTCCTCACCGGATGCCGCAAAGGTCATGTGCGGCAAGCACTCTCGACGGGTGGACCGGTAGCGGCCGAGGTCGCGCTCGCCGACCTCGTCGACCGGTTCGGGGCCGACCGGGTCAGCATCGAGCTCACCCACCACGGCCACCCGCGCGACGACGAGGTAAACGCCGTACTCGCCGCGCTGGCGCCCCGGTTCGGGGTGAGTGTCGTCGCCACCACCGCGGCGCACTTCGCCGAGCCGTCCCGGGGCCGGCTGGCCATGGCGATGGGCGCCATCCGGGCCCGCAACTCGATGGACGAGGCGGCCGGTTGGCTTGCGCCGCTGGGCGGCTCGCATTTGCGGTCGGGGGAGGAGATGGCGCGGCTGTTCGCCCAGCACCCCGGGGCGGTGACGGCGGCGGCGGCGCTCGGTGAGCAGTGCTCGTTCGGCCTGGCGCTCATCGCCCCGCAGCTGCCGCCGTTCAACGTCCCGAAGGGGCACACCGAGGACAGCTGGCTGCGGCAGCTCGTGATGACCGGCGCTCTCAATCGTTACGGACCTCCGGAGCGGGCCCCGCAGGCCTACACCCAGATCGAGCACGAACTGAGGGTCATCGCCCGCCTCGACTTCCCGGGTTACTTCCTGGTGGTCCACGACATCACCCGGTTCTGCAAGGAGAACGAAATCCTCTGTCAGGGAAGGGGATCGGCGGCCAACTCGGCGGTCTGCTACGCCCTTGGCGTCACCAACGTCGACCCAGTCGCCAACGAGTTGCTGTTCGAGCGGTTCCTCTCGCCGGCGCGCGACGGACCGCCGGACATCGACATCGACATCGAATCCGACCTGCGAGAAAAGGCGATTCAGTACGTCTACGAGCGCTACGGCCGGGACTACGCCGCCCAGGTCGCCAACGTCATCACCTACCGTGGCCGCAGCGCGGTGCGCGACATGGCCAGGGCGCTGGGATTCTCCCAGGGGCAGCAGGACGCCTGGAGCAAGCAGATCAGCAAGTGGAACGGCCTGGCCGACTCGCCCGACGTCGAGGAGGTCCCCGCGCAGGTGATCGATCTGGCGCTGCAGATCAAGGACCTGCCGCGGCACATGGGAATCCACTCCGGCGGCATGGTGATCTGCGACCGGCCGATCGCCGACGTCTGTCCGGTGGAGTGGGCACGCATGGCGAACCGCAGCGTGCTGCAGTGGGACAAGGATGATTGCGCCGCAATCGGTTTGGTGAAGTTCGACCTGCTGGGGCTGGGCATGCTCTCGGCGCTGCACTACTGCATCGACCTGATCGCCGAGCACAAGGGCATCGAGGTCGACCTGTCCAAGCTCGACCTGTCCGAGGCGGCCGTCTACGAGATGTTGCAGCGGGCCGACTCGGTCGGGGTGTTCCAGGTGGAGTCCCGCGCCCAGATGGCCACCCTGCCCCGGCTCAAGCCGCGGGTGTTCTACGACCTGGTGGTCGAGGTGGCGCTCATTCGGCCGGGGCCCATCCAGGGCGGGTCGGTGCACCCGTACATCAAGCGCCGCAACGGCGAGGAGCCGGTGACCTATGACCACCCGTCGATGGAGCAGGCGCTGCGAAAGACCTTGGGCGTGCCGCTGTTTCAGGAACAATTGATGCAGCTGGCGGTCGACTGCGCGGGCTTCTCCGGCGCCGAGGCCGACCAGTTGCGCCGGGCGATGGGGTCCAAGAGGTCCACCGAGAAGATGAAGCGGCTGCGCAGCCGGTTCTACGACGGCATGCGGGAACGCCACGGCATCACCGGCGACATCGCCGACCGGATCTACGAAAAGCTGGAGGCGTTCGCCAACTTCGGCTTCCCGGAAAGCCATTCGCTGAGCTTCGCCTCGCTGGTGTTCTACTCGTCGTGGTTCAAGCTGCATCACCCCGCGGTGTTCTGCGCCGCCTTGCTGCGGGCGCAGCCGATGGGCTTCTACTCGCCGCAGTCGCTGGTCGCCGACGCTCGCCGGCACGGCGTCGTGGTCCACGCTCCGGACGTGAACGCCAGTTTGGCGCACGCCACGTTGGAGAACCGCGGCCTCGAGGTCCGGCTGGGGCTCGGCGCGGTCCGCCACATCGGTGACGAGTTGGCGCAACGGATCGTCGATGACCGAAAGGCGCACGGCGCGTTCACTTCTCTGGTCGACCTGGCGGGCCGGGTGCAACTGTCGGTGCCGCAGACCGAGGCGCTGGCCACCGCGGGTGCGCTCGGCTGTTTCGGGATCACCCGCCGGGAAGCGCTGTGGGCGGCGGGGGCGGCGGCCACCGAACGTCCCGACCGGCTGCCCGGCGTCGGATCCTCGTCGCACGTGCCGTCCCTGCCCGGCATGACCGAACTCGAGTTGACCGCCGCCGACGTCTGGGCCACCGGCGTCTCCCCGGACAGTCACCCCGTCCAGTTCCTGCGCGAATCGCTGGACGAGCTGGGCGTCGTCCCCGCCAACCGGCTGCTGTCGGTGCCGGACGGTACCCGAGTGCTCATCGCCGGGGCGGTTACCCACCGGCAGCGGCCGGCAACGGCGCAGGGGGTGACGTTCCTGAACCTCGAGGACGAGACGGGCATGGTCAACGTGATGTGCTCGCGGGGAGTGTGGGCGCGGCACCGCAAGCTGGCCCAGACGGCGTCGGCGCTGGTGATCCGCGGCATCGTCCAGAATGCGACGGGGGCGGTGACCGTGGCGGCCGACCGGTTGGGACCCATCGATCTGAGAGTGCGGTCCAAGTCGCGCGACTTCCAGTGAGCACGCCGAGTGTGCAATCCCATCCGCGCCGATCGGCGAGTCGCGGATGACACCGCACAGTCGACGCCTGCGAGCGTACGTCCCCTGATCGGTGGACCCGGTGTTCATCCGGTCCATCAACCGGTCACCCGACAGACACCGTCGCCGCAACCCGACATAGTCATCACATCGCCAAAACGACACTCGGACAAAGGAAGACATCATGAACGCCATCACCCGCAGCCTCGTCACCGCCACCATGATCGGCGGCGCCGCCCTCGGACTGGCCGGCGTGGCCAGCGCGGCCCCCACTACGACGACCACCCCCCAGGGCCCGGGCTACTCCTACAGCCCGGACACCTACGCCACCCCGGCGCCCACCGCAAAGCCCGGCTGGCACGACAACCACGGCCCCGCCTACATCGCCCACCTCACCGGCAAGTAAGGCCCGCACGGCCCACGAACCCACCAGGCCCTCCCCAACCAATCCCCGGGGGAGGGCCTGGTGTACGTGGCGTGTCGGTCAGGCCGTCGGGGTGGTCCACACCTTGTCGATGGCGATCCGCAGGCGCGTGCTGTAGTTCGCCATCGAGTCGGTCAACCCGAACTGGTCGGCGGTCGCCTTGTACTTCGCCCAGTAGAGCTCGTCATTGCGACAGTCCACGCCCTCGGCGTCGACGGCCGCCGTGCCGCCCACCACGACGATCCCGCCGCCGTTGCCGTCGGAGTCGAGGTTGAGGCTGACCTGCGGATGCCGCCTGACGTGTCCGACCTTCGCCGAGGTGGGCTCGGTGTAGACGATCAGGGCGACGCCGTCGAAGAAGAACCAGATCAATTTCGGCACCGGCTGGCCCGACTTCGCGACAGTGGTGAGCCAGGCGTAGTGCCCGTCGATCAGGCGATCGGTGACCTCTGGTGTGAGCGTGGCAGTCATGATCGCGAATGTAGTCTCCGAACATGACTTCCGAGACCCTCGATCTGACCCTCGACGAACTGCTGACCACCACGCGGTCGGTCCGCAAACGTCTCGATCTCGAGAAGCCGGTGCCCCGCGAGATCGTGATGGAATGCCTCGAACTGGCGTTGCAGGCGCCCACCGGATCCAATGCTCAGGGCTGGCAGTTCGTCTTCGTCGACGATCCGGAGAAGAAGAAGGCGATCGCCGACATCTACCGGACCGCGGCGACGCCCTACCTGGATGCGCCGAAGCCCACCTTCGGAGACAGCCGTGACGAGCGGTCCTCGTTGGTCGTCGACTCCGCGAAGTACCTCAACGATCATCTACACGAGGTTCCGGTGATGTTGATTCCGTGCCTCGAAGGCCGGCCCGACGGCGCCCCCGCCGGAATGAGCGCCTCCTACTGGGGTTCACTGCTGCCCGCCGCCTGGAGCTTCATGCTCGCGCTACGGTCTCGCGGACTCGGCTCGGCGTGGACGACGCTGCATCTGATCGGTGACGGCGAGAAGCAAGCCGCCGAGGTGCTCGGCATCCCCTTCGACAGGTACGCCCAGGGCGGCCTCTTTCCCATCGCCTATACCAAGGGCACCGACTTCAAGAAGGCCAAGCGGCTGCCCGCCGAGCAGCTCAGCCACTGGAACAGCTGGTAAGGCTCTTCGCGCAAGCGCCCATCGGAAGGTAGCCAACACGTCACACCGCGCCGGTGAAGCCCTGCTGGCGCCACGCCTCGTAGACCGCCACCGCGGCGGCGTTCGACAGATTCAACGAGCGGCGACCCGCCAGCATCGGGATGCGCACCCGCTGGGTGACGTGCGGGTCGGCCAACGTCGCTTCGTCCAGTCCGGTGGGTTCCGGGCCGAACAGCAGGACGTCGCCGGGCCGGAAGGCGACGTCGGCGAACGGCGAGTCGGCGTGCGCGGTGAAGGCATAGACGCGGGCGGGCATCACCGCCTCGAATGCCGCCGGAAGGTCCGCGTGCACCGTCACCGAGGCAAGGTCGTGGTAATCGAGACCGGCCCGGCGCAGTTTGGGTTCCGAGAGATCGAATCCCAGCGGTTCGACGAGGTGCAATTCGCACCCGGTAGCTGCGACCATCCTGATCGCATTGCCGGTGTTCGGCGCAATGCGTGGCGAGTTGAACATGACGCGGAACATTCGACGATGATCTCAGTAGCGCAACGACATTTGCTCGCATAGCACACGACTGCGCAACGGCACGGTCACGAACTCTGTCTGTTCAGTAAGAATTGTAGAAACGCTCGCGCATCGCTGTCATACTCGACAAATTGCCGGTCGGACTAGATCTTCCGGTGCCTGCCAATACGTGGGCGTACTGCTGCAGGAAGCCCTTATGAACGACGCGCGATCAGTGAAATGCCAACGAGCGACCCGTGGTTGGGCCGCGCGATGACGGCATTCGTCGAGCCGCCGGACGTGGGTGCAGAACCCGAATTCGTCGACATTTCGTCACGGCGGACCACGCGTCCGTCGCGGTGGTCACTGAGTAATTGGCCCGTTCGCTGGAAAGTCTTGGCGATCGTCCTCGTGCCGTTGCTATTGGCCGGTGCATTTGGCGGGTTGCGCGTGTATACGGGGTGGACCGAGGCGCGCGATCTTCGATTGGCCGCCGACCGGGCCGACATGGTCCCCGCCATCGAGCACTACATGGCGGCTCTCGACGGCGCCATGCTGGCCAATTCCACCGGCGGCGACGCGCAGGCATCGCTGAGTGCGTTCGACACCAGCAAGAACGATCTGGAGCGGCAACTCGCCAACACCGACGTCGTGCCGGACGTCCGCACCGGCGTGACGGGCCTCCTCAAGGGTGGCCAGGCGCTGCTCGATCAGATCACGGCCAACGGCATCGACCTGCGCGGCCGCATCACCGCGTACGCGCCGATCCTGCTGTCCGCCGAGGACGTCATCAACGGTTCCGTCCGCGTCGACGACGAGGAGATCCGCGCCGAGACGCTCGGGCTGAGCCGGGCGGTCGGCGCGCGCGGCCAGATGATGATGCAGCAGCTACTGCTCAACCTCGGCGGAGACCTGCCCGAGCCGGAACTGCGGACGTCGATGATCACCCTCGCCGGCACGGAGCCGTCGACGTTGTTCGGAATGGCCCAGGTCCTCGGTGTCGGCTCACCCGACGCTCAGAAGCTTCAGGGCGAGATGGTCCAGCGGATGGCCCTGATGTCCGATCCCGGCGTAGCGCTGGTCGCCAACCCCGACCTGAGCCAGTCCCTTCAGGTGACCAATCAGATCGCCGGCAAGATCATCGATAGCGCGACCATCGCGGTCACCAAGACCGTCAACGACCAGGCCGACGCGAGACGTCGGGAGGCGATCCGCGATTCGGTGATCGTCGGCATCGCGATCCTGCTGGCGTTCGCGGTCGTGCTGCTGGTCGCCCGGTCCCTGGTGCGACCGCTGCGCACGCTGCGCGACGGCGCCTTGAAGGTCGCCCACGAAGACCTCGCCCGCGAACTGGAACAGGTCCGCACCGGTGGGGTGGTGGGAGCGGTGCAACCGCTCCCGGTCAACACCACCGAGGAGGTCGGGCAAGTCGCGCACGCCGTCGACGAATTGCACGAGCAGGCCGTCTTCCTGGCCGGCGAGCAAGCCCGCCTGCAGCTTCAGGTCGGTGACATGTTCGAGACGCTGTCCCGCCGCAGCCGCTCCCTGGTGGACCAGCAGCTGGGCCTCATCGACCGGCTCGAGCGCGACGAGCAGGATCCCGAACGGCTCGACAGCCTCTTCAAGCTCGACCACCTCGCGGCCCGCATGCGGCGCAACGGCGCCAACCTGCTGGTGCTTGCCGGTTCGCGGGTGCCGCGCGAGCAGGCCGAGCCGGTCGCCGTCGCCTCACTCATCAACGCCGCGGCATCCGAGGTCGAGGACTACACCCGGGTTGTCACCGCGATCGTTCCGGACAGCGAGGTCGCCGGCAGCGTCGCCGGCGACCTCGTCCACCTGCTCGCCGAGCTCCTCGACAATGCGCTGCGGTACTCGCCACCGAACTCCGACGTGCGCGTGTCGGCGGTGCACACCGGCAACGGTGGGTTGGTCATCGAGGTCAGCGACGACGGCCTCGGCATGACCGACGCCGATCTGCGAGTGTCCAACGCGCGTCTGCAGTCGGGCGGCGAGGTCAACCCCTACACCGCCCGCCACATGGGGCTGTTCGTGGTCGGCAGGCTCGCGGCGCAGCATGGGCTGGTCGTCCGGCTGCGCAGTACGGTTGCCGCCGAACCGCATTCGGGAACCACCGCCGGAGTGTTCGTCCCGGCCGAGTCGCTGCTGCACGGTCCCGACGGCCCGGCGCTCGACGAACCCCACTACGCCCCGGCAGTCGACGACGCCATGCCGCCCGCCGAGCCGCACCTCGCCGTCGTCCCCGCATACGTTCCCGATAACGACGACAGGGACAATGACGACACAGACGCTTACGGGCACCAGTACGCCGACGAGCCGGACCACACCGACGAGGTCACCGCGCCTGAGTACCGCAACGGGTTCGCCGAAGTCCCGGTTTCGCTTCTGCCGCAACGCAATCCGGGTGCCAGCCGCATCTCGGACATCCCGTCGGCACCGATCGAGCCGGTCGACGCCGCAGCCGAGACCGACGATCACTGGGGCGAGCAGGAGTGGCCGGAGGAGAGCTGGCCCGCCGACCCGACGCCGGCGCTCGCGAACCAACGGCCGACCGACACCTCGTCGTTCTTCGCCAGGACGGCTCAAGGCAGCCCGCCGCCAGCCCCCGCGACCAACGGGGTGCATCCGCCCACGCCGCCCGAGCCGCCCGAGCCGCCCGCACCCACGCCCGAGCTCGAGTCCGCACCCGCGTCCAGTGGCGGCTCGATCTTCGACACGATGCTCTCGGAATGGCTCATCGACGATCCCTTCAAGCTAGCCAACAGCGCCGACCTCGACTGGCAGACCGTCTGGGACCACGGCTGGTCGGCCGCCGCAGCGGCCGAGGAAGCGCCCGTGGCGCAGCACACCGAGGAGGGCTTGCCGGTTCGTCAGCCGGGGGCGCGCCTGGTCCCGGGTGCCGCAGCCACCGGCGAGAACGGCCACAACGGCCGTAACGGGGGCGGCGCCCACCGCGGTGCCGAGGCCACCGACGTGCCCGACGACGCCGGCGCTACCTTCGACACCGGACCGATCGCCGTCCCGCGCGACCCCGAGGCGGTGCGCAGCAGCATCGGTAGTCACTTCGGCGGAGTGCACGCGGGTCGTGCGCACGCCCGCGACACGAGATCGACAGACGAGGACTGATCCGAGAATGACCCGCCCGACCCAGCGCGCTTCACTCGACTGGCTGGTGTCCAAGTTCGCCCACGAGGTTTCCGGCGTCTCGCACGCCATCCTGGTGTCGGCCGACGGCCTGCTGATGGCTGCCAGCGAGCACATGCCCATCGAACGGGCCGATCAACTGGCGGCGGTGGCGTCGGGACTGGCCAGCCTGTCGACCGGAGCCGCTCAACTCTTCGAGGGTGGGTACGTGCTGCAGTCGGTCGTGGAGATGGAGAACGGCTACCTGCTGCTGATGCGGGTCGGTGACGGCTCGAATCTCGCGACGCTGGCCACCCGGTCGTGTGACATCGGCCAGATCGGCTACGAAATGGCGATCCTGGTCGAACGCGTCGGCACCGTCATCCAGTCGGCGCGCCGCACGGCTCAGCACTCGTGAGCCATCATGGACCAACCGCCGCCCGACGCCTGGGAGCCCAGCGAACCGCTTGACCAGGTGAGCCTGGTGCGGCCGTACACGTTGACCGCCGGTCGAACCCGGTCGCGCGTCGACCTTCCACTCGAAGCGCCGATCCGAACCCTGCAGTTCGCGCCGGCGCCCAAGTGGCCGGCGAGCGATGTGCGTGCCAAGATTCTCGGGCTCGGTGTCGACAGTCCGTCGGTGGCGGAGATCGCGGCCCGGCTGGCGTTGCCGCTCGGCGTTGCGCGTGTGTTGATCGGCGATCTCGTGACACAGGGTTATCTTCGAGTGGACGTCACGCTGGCCGACTCGGCAAGCACCGATGAACGACGTGAGCTCATAGGAAGGACACTGCGTGGCCTACGGGCACTCTGAGGGCCGCAAGCGCTCAGCGTCAACGAAGATCGTCATCTCCGGTGGATTCGGCGCCGGCAAGACGACGTTCGTGGGTGCCGTGTCGGAGATCATGCCCCTGCGCACCGAGGCCATCGTCACCAATGCCTCCCACGGGGTCGACGGTCTGGCCGGCACGCCCAACAAGAACACCACCACGGTGGCGATGGACTTCGGCCGGATCACCCTGGCCGATGACCTGGTGCTGTACCTCTTCGGCACGCCCGGGCAGCGCCGATTCTGGTTCATGTGGGACGACCTGGTGCGCGGAGCGATCGGAGCCGTCATCCTGGTCGACGTGCGCCGGCTGGAGGACAGCTTCGCCGCCGTCGACTTCTTCGAAGCGCGACGGCTGCCCTTCTTGATCGCCGTCAACGTGTTCGACGGGGGCCCGAGCTACCCGCCCGACGCCGTCCGCAAGGCCTTGGCGTTGCGCGATGAGATCCCGGTGATGACCGTCGACGCGCGCGATCGGCGCTCGGCGCGCGCGGCGTTGATCGCGATCACCGAGTACGCGCTGATGAACCTCAGTTCGCTGCCCGGCTGACGGTGACCAGCTTCGACCAGGAGTGGATCGACCGCGAATTCACCGGCCGCGATTTCCGTGACGACGACCTGAGCCGCCTCCGTACCGAGCGCGTCGTCTTCACCGACTGCGATTTCAGCGGCGTCGACCTGTCCGAGTCCGAGCACCATGGCTCGGCCTTTCGCAACTGCGTGTTCCGTCATACCTCCTTGATGCACACCGTGTTCCGGCACTGCACCCTGCTCGGATCGACATTCACCGAGTGCCGGTTGCGACCGGTGACGATGGTCGAGGTGGACCTCACCCTGGCGGTGCTCGGCGGGTGCGACCTTCGTAGTATCGACCTCTCGGACTGCCGGCTGCGCGAAGCCAACCTCGTTGGCACCGACCTGCGCAAGGCCGTGCTGCGCGGAGCCGACCTGCGTGGCGCGCGGACGCAGAACCTACGGCTCGACGAGGCCGACCTGCGCGGTGCGCTCGTCGACGCGACGCTCTGGACCACCGCGTCGGTGCGCGGCGCGAAGATCGCCGTCGATCAGGCGCTGGCGTACGCGGCGGCGCACGGGTTGGAAGTCAACGGCGAATGACGCCGGGCCGCGAGCGTGCGGAATCAAGCGTCTGCAGCGGCTTGTCGCCTATGACACCCCACACTGGGCGCCGAGGACGACGAGCTAGCCGCCACCCTTGAGGCGGATCTTCCAGCGCACGAAGCTCAGATAGCCGATGCAGATCGCGCCCTGGAAGGCCATGTTCGTCCACCAGGTGGCCGCTGCGTGCTTCCAATGGGAGTCCTGCGGTGTCAGGGGGCCGGGCACCAGCCGCAGCAGGTCGATCGTCGATGCGGTCGAGGCGAAGCCCCACCGGGCCGGGGTCACCCACGACATCTGGTCCAGAACGATGCGACCGGTCACCGGGATCATGCCGCCCTGGAACACCAACTGCGACATGATCGCAATCACCAGCAGCGGCATGATCTGCTCGCTGGTCTTGGCGAGCGCGGACAGCGCCAGACCGACCATGGCCGCTCCGACACAGCACGCCGCGACGTCGACGTACAACTCGATGGACCGGTTGGGTATCACGGCGCCGCTGGTGACCGCCCCGGCGCCCCAACCCTTTCCGATGATGTTGATCGCGACCACGACTGCGGACTGCAGCAGGGCGAAGCCGGCGAAGACGAACACCTTCGCGAACATGTATGCGCTGGTGGACAATCCGACCGCCTGCTCGCGCAGGAAGATCGCCCGCTCGCCGATGAGCGCCCGGATCGTCAGCGCGGTGCCCATGAAGATGGCGCCCACGTTCAGTAGCACCAGGATCTGTCCGGGTTCGTTGGGCGCTGCGCCACCCTCGATCGCGGTCTTGGGGACACCGAATCCGACGTGTCCCGGCACCGACAGCGACAGCGCGCCCATGATGAACGGCAGGAACGCGAGGAACAGGAAGTAACCGCGGTCGGAGACGATCAGCCGCATCTGGCGGCGGGCGATCGTCGAGAACTGTTTGGGGACGCTGGTGCGCGTCGGCGATCCGAGGTCCTGTGGGGCCTGGGTGGCGGGCGGCGGCGGTGGCGGTCCGTGGCGCTCGAGGTAGTGCCGCTTGGCGGTCTCGGGATCGTTGGCGACCGTGCTGAAGATGTCGGCCCAGTTCGTGGTCCCGAGCTCCGGGCCGATCTGGCTCGGCGGACCGCAGAACGCCGTCTTGCCACCGGGGGCTAGCAGAAGCACCTGATCGCAGACGTCGAGGTAGGTCAGTGAGTGGGTGACGACGAGCACCACGCGGCCCGCGTCGGCGAGCTGGCGCAGCATCGTCATCACCTGGCGGTCCAGGGCCGGGTCGAGCCCGGACGTCGGTTCGTCGAGGATCAGCAGCGACGGGCCGGTGAGCAGTTCGAGGGCGACCGACGCGCGCTTGCGCTGCCCGCCGGAGAGCTTGTCGACGCGGGTGTCGAGGTGCTTGGTCATCTCGAGTTCCTCGAGCACCTCGTTGACGACCTGTTCGCGGTCTGCCTTGCTGGTGTCGGGCGGCAGCCGCAGTTCGGCGGCGTACATAAGGGCCTGCCGGACGGTGAGCTCGCCGTGCACGACGTCGTCCTGGGGCACCATGCCGATTCGGGACCGGAGCGAGGCGTACTCGGCGTGGACGTCGTGGCCCTCGAAGGCGACCCGGCCCGTCGTCGGGTGGGTATAGCCGGCGACCAGCCGCGCGAACGTGGACTTGCCCGCGCCGGAGGGCCCGATCACCGCGGTCAGGGTGCCCGGCCGCGCGGTCAGTGAGATGTTGTCCAGCAGCGTCTTGTTGCCCTCGATGGTCCACGTGACGCCGTACACGTCGAGCCCACCGGTACGGGTGGCGACGTCGGTCTCGTTGCGGCGGGCCAGCGTGCCCCCGGCGAAGACGAGGTCGATGTTGCCGATGGTGACCACGTCGCCGTCGTGCAGCATCGCCGAGTCGACCCGTTGACCGTTGACGAACGTGCCGTTGATGCTGCGGTTGTCCAGGATCTGGGTACCGCCGGCGCCGGGCACCAGGGTGGCGTGGTGGCGCGACGCCAGCACGTCGGGGATGACGATGTCGTTGTCGGTTGCGCGACCGATCTTGATGCCGCCCGCGGGCACGTCCGGCGTTCGCCCGGGCCGCAGGATCTTCAGCATGCTGGTCGCGAGATTGCCTTCGGGCGCAGGCGGACTCGCGGCCGGACCCATCTGAGTGGGGGCCGGACCGCCGATGGTGCCCGAGTGCGCGGCCTGCGGTGCGCTGACCGGTCGGTAGCCCTGCGACCCACTGGTCGCCGGCGCGGGACCCGACGGGTACATCGGTTGCGAGCGCGACGACGGTTGATGCGACGGGTAGGTCGGTTGCGGGCGCGGCGGGGGCTGGGTCCGCGGATAGCCCGTCGACGGGGTCTGGCTGGGCCAGGAGGTGCTCGGCCGGTGTGCGATCGGCACCTGGGCGGTCTGCGGCGGCGTGCCCGCCGATCCCTGGTGCCGACCGACCTCGAAGGTCAGGTGGGGACCGTCCGGGTTGCCGACGTTGACGCCCATGCCGTCGGTGATGTCCACCATCGGCACGCGTTGGCCGTGGACGTATAGGCCGTTGAGGCTGCCGTTGTCGATGGCCATCCAGCGGCCCTGATCGAAGCGGAGCAGCAGGTGGGCACGGGAGATCAGCGGGTGGGCGATGCGGACGTCGGCCCGCAGGTCGCGGCCGACGACCACGTCGTTACCGGGGGCGAAGGTGCGGGGGGAGCCGTCGTACCGGACGGTCAGCGCGGGCGGGGCGGGTCGCGTCATCGGGACCAACTGTATCGGTAACCGCACCGCGCGCCAGCTAGGTGCGGCCCGGTACCCGCAACGCGGTTGCGCGGCAAATCAATTGCAAGTCGGTCGAGCGCCGCCGCGGGTGGTTGCGCGTGGTGCCTGCTGGCGAGGTCCCGGACGGCTAACGTTTGGCGGTGGAACGGCGGTTGTCCTTGGTCTTCGCCGCCCTGCGTGGTGTCGTAGGACGATGTTGGCGATGAGCACCGCGCCCGGCCGACCGCGGCATTGGGCCTGCGCATTGGTTGCCGCCATGCTCGTCGCCGCATCGGCCCTGCTATCGGTGGCTACCACCTCTGCGTTGCCCACCGCCACGGCCGTGCCGCCGGCCGTGCCCACCGACCAGCCAGGGTTACCTCGACTCCCCGGCTCGGTGTGGCCCCGGCCAGAGCGCCGTCATGGTGGGCCGCACCGCCTGTCGCTGGTCGCCATCTGCGCCGCCGGTGGCGGCCGCTACGAATACCGCGGATTCGCCTGAGTGACGGCGCCGTTCTCACGCTGCCCGCCAAGGTCATGGCGAACGGGTGTTTCGGCGCGCGGACCGAGGCCGTCGACTACACCGTCTCGGAACGAAAACTCCTTCTGACGTCTGGGCTTCGCGTGATGCGCGACGAGACCATGGTCCAGTTCCGGGACTACCGCGTCCCACCGGCCGGCACCGCCGCCGCGGCGGGAGCGGGCGTAGCGGCGGCGCCCGCGACCCAGCAGGCGGCCAACCGACAGTTCCGCTGAGACCGCGACGCGCGATCGCGGTGCGGCTGCAACACCTGCCTCCGATGCGACGATGGGAGGGGGTGAAGCGGGCAATCGAAGGGGACGTCATCGTGAACGGTCAATCGTCGCAGTGCGGAAGGTTGGCGGCAGCGGGGCTCACCGCGGTTGGAGTGGCCGCCTTCGTCACGGTGTCGATGACGAGCACGATGGCGACGAGCACGGCCGCGCCACCCTCGACCGACCAGCGCGGCTTCGTCGATTCCACCGCGCGGTGCGCTGCGCCGAGTGAGGCGGTCGCCTTCGGCTATACCTCGAACTCGAGGGTGGCGATCTGCAAGGACGAGTCCTCGGGCCAGTACCAATACCGCGGCGTGCGCGTTGCCGACGGCGCCCGGCTCATCCTCGCGGCGACGTCGACCAGCGGTGGCTACGTCGCCGAAAACCAGGGCATCACCTACACGGTGACGGCCGCCGCTCTGGTCATCACCAGTGGTGGCCAACAGATTCGCCGCGAGCCGATGCTCGACTTCCACGGCTCGGCTCCCGGGTCGTCCCCCGGCTCGTCCCCGTCGGCGTCCCCGGCCCCCTCGTCGTCCGCTCGGCCGACCCAGCCCAGCGCGGTGCCCGACACCGTAACGCCGACGACGCCGCTGCCGCCGCCGTTGCCCGCGGAAATCGGGGGCCACTAGCCCGACTAGTTCGGCGAACCCGTCACGACGCAGTGGGTGTGGCTGTAGATGGTGGCCATGCACTTGTTGCAGTGGGTGCACATGGAACGCACGGAGTTCGCGGCGCCGTCCTCCCTGATGCGGTTGATCAGGTCGGGTTCGGCCAGCAGCGCGCGGCCCATCGCGACGAAGTCGAAACCCTCGGCCATCGCCAGGTCCATCGTCTCGCGATTGGTGATGCCGCCCAACAGGATCAGCGGCATCTTCAGTTCGGCGCGGAACTGCTTGGCCTGGTCCATCAGATAGGCCTCGCGGTACGGGTACTCGCGGAGGAACTTCTTGCCCGATAGCCGGATGCCCCACCGCAGTGGCGGTTTGAACGCGTTGGCGAAGTCCTTGATGGGCGCGTCGCCGCGGAACAGGTACAGCGGGTTGAGCAGTGAACTGCCCGCGGTGAGTTCGAGCGCGTCGAGGCCGCCGTCCTCCTCCAGCCACGAGGCGGTCTGCAGCGACTCCTCGATCGAGATGCCGCCGCGGACGCCGTCGGACATGTTGAGCTTGGCCGTCACCGCGATCCGGTCGCCGACCGCCTGCCGCACGGCCCGGACGACTCCGCGGGCCACCTTGGCGCGGTTCTCCAGCGATCCGCCGAATTCGTCGGCGCGGCGGTTGATCAGTGGGCTGAGGAAGGAACTGGCCAGATAGTTGTGGCCGAGGTGCACCTCGACGGCGTCGAATCCCGACTCGATCGCGATGCGGGCGGCGTTGGCGTGCGCGGCGGTGATGTCGTCGATGTCGTCGCGGGTGGCCTTCCTGGCGAACCGCATCGACAGCGGGTTGAAGAACCGCACCGGGGCGAACGCGGGGGCCCCATTGGTTCGCGCGTTGGCGACCGGCCCGGCGTGGCCGATCTGGGCGCTGATCGCGGTGCCCTCGGCGTGGATGGCGTCGGTCAGGCGGCGCAGTCCCGGAACGGCCTCGGGCCGCATCCAGAGCTGCCAGCCGTCCGTGCGTCCGCCGGGGGTCACCGCGCAGTAGGCGACCGTCGTCATCCCGATTCCGCCCGCGGCCGGCAGCCGGTGGTAGGTGATCAAGTCGTCGGTGACCAGCGCATCGGGGGTCGCGGCCTCGAACGTGGCCGCCTTGATGATGCGATTGCGCAGGGTCACCGGGCCCAGCCTGGCCGGACTGAACACATCGGGAACATTGTTCATTGCCGCAGCCCAACACGCGGGCGGGCATGGTGTCAACGAGGGTGATGCCAGAATGTCCCTGAGCGAGCGAAGCGACGGGGAATGTCCCCTGGGCGAGCGAAGCGACGGAGTTCGTCGGGTTTGGCTTTCTGCGACGGGAGAATTTTGCGTGGGTGCTATCACGTTGGACGGCAAGGCCACGCGTGACGAGATCTTCGTCGATCTGAGGCTTCGGGTCGCGTCGTTGACCTCTGCGGGACGGCCGAGGCCCGGCTTGGGCACGGTGCTGGTCGGCGACGACCCCGGCTCGCAGGCCTACGTGCGCGGCAAGCACGCCGATTGCGCGAAGGTCGGCATCAACTCGATCCGCCGCGATCTGCCTGCCGACATCAGCCAGGAGACGCTGAACGAGACCATCGACGAGCTCAACGCGAACCCGGAGTGCACCGGTTACATCGTGCAGCTGCCGCTGCCCAAGCACCTCGACGAGAACGCGGCGCTCGAGCGCATCGACCCGGCCAAGGACGCCGACGGTCTGCATCCCACCAATCTCGGACGCCTGGTGCTCAACGAGGCGGCACCATTGCCGTGCACGCCACGCGGAATCGTGCACCTGCTGCGTCGGTTCGACGTTCCGATCGCGGGCGCACACGTCGTCGTCATCGGTCGCGGCGTGACGGTCGGGCGGCCGATGGGCCTTCTGTTGACGCGCCGCACGGAGAATGCCACGGTGACGTTGTGCCACACCGGCACTCGCGATCTCTCCGCGCTGACGAAGCAGGCCGACGTCATCATCGCAGCGGTCGGGGTGTCGCACATGGTGACACCGGACATGGTGAAGCCCGGCGCCGCGGTCGTCGACGTCGGAGTGAGCCGCGACGCGCAGGGCAAGCTCGTCGGCGACGTCCACCCGGATGTGTGGAGCGTCGCCGGCCACGTGTCCCCGAACCCGGGGGGCGTCGGACCGTTGACGCGGGCGTTCCTGCTCACCAACGTCGTCGAGCTCGACGAGGCGAAAGTGGTTTGAGCATGCGGACGTTCGCGCGCAAGGTGTTCGCCGGGCAGTGGCCCATCCTGACCGTCGGGGCGTTCCTGCTCGTCGCGTTCGGCCTGGTGGTCGCCGGCTACTGGCGCCGCGGGGCCCTGGTGCTGGCGATCGGCGTCGGCGTGGCCGCTGCCATGCGACTGGCGCTGACCGACGACCGGGCGGGCCTGCTGGTGGTCCGGTCGCGCACGATCGACATCGCCACCACCGCGACCGTCAGCGCGGCGCTGATCTACATCGCGCTGACCATCGACCCGCTGGGCACCAGCTAGCCCCGCCCGGTTGAGATCGCGCTGGCAGTCGGATGCACGCGCACGTGGCGACCGTCGCCGCTACCTGGATGGCGAAACCGACGTCAGGCGAGCGTCGCCCGCACGCCCACCGTGATGTAGGGCAGGGCCAGCCCGGAGGCGTGGGCCAGTGCCGGGTGGGTGGCCAGCAGCTCGCGGACCTGATCGAGGGTCTTCGAGCGGACCGCCGCCGGTGAGGTGATGCAGTAACTGCGCGACGCGACCAGGTCGATGAGGGCCTGTGGCGTCAGGTAACTCGTCCACTCGAACTGTTCGCGCTCCAGACCGACGAAGGGTGCGGGTAGTGTGACCTGTCGGCTGAACGGGTCCTCCTCGTGGCCCACGATGCGGCCGAGATCCTTGACCCAGCCCAGCCGTTCGTCTCGGGTGTTCCACACCAGACCGAGCAGGCCGCCCGGACGCAGTACCCGTGCCACCTCTCGGATCGCCCGTTCGGGGTCGAACCAGTGCCAGGCCTGCGCCACCAGAACCGAGTCGACGCTGTCGTCGGGCAGCGGGATCTCCTCGGCACTGCCGAGCAGCGCGGGTGTGTCCGGCAGCGACCGGGTGAGCACCTCGAGCATCTCGGGGATGGGGTCGACCGCGACGACGTCCAGCCCGCGCTCGACCAGGCGGACGGTCAGCTTGCCGGTGCCCGCGCCGAGGTCGAGAACGTTGCGCGCACCCTTTTGCAGCAGCCAATCGATGGCCTCCGGCGGGTAGGACGGCCGCCCACGCTCGTAGGCCGCCGCCTCCACCCCGAACGACAGGGACTGCTTCATCGCCGAGTTGGCGTGCTCGTCGTTGGTGGTCACGTCGACGCGAGCCCCAGTGTCTGCCTGATCAATTCGTAGACCGCCTCGGTCTCGACGAGGAAGCCGTCGTGGCCGAACTCAGACTCCACGACGTTGCATCCCGAGCACGTCGGCAGCAGCTCGGCGAGCTCGAGCTGCAGCCGCAACGGATATAGCCGGTCGGAGGTGATGCCGCCGACGATCACCGGGACCGTCACCCGGCTCAGCGCCGCGGCCACGCCGCCCCGGCCGCGCCCGACGTCGTGACTGCTGAGCGCGTCGGTCAGGGCGACGTAGGTTCCCGCGTCGAACCGCCGGGCCAGCTTGCCGCCCTGGTGTTCGAGGTAGCTCTGCACGGCGTAGCGTCCCCCGACGGTCGGATCCTCGCTGCCCTGCGCGTCGTTGCCGAACCGCTCGTCGAGTTCGGCCTCGCCCCGGTACGTCAGGTGGGCGAAGCGCCGCGCAATCTCGATGCCGGCGTCGGGCGAGCGTCCCGTCCCGTGGTAGTCGCCGTTCTGCCAGTCGGGATCGGCCTTGATCGCGGCCACCTGCGTGCACTGCGTGCCGATCTGATCGGCGGTGGCACGGGCTCCGACCGCCAGCACCAGTGCGGCCCGGACGGTGTCGGGGTGCCCGACGATCCACTCCAGCGCGCGGGCGCCGCCCATGGAGCCGCCGACGACCGCGGCGACCCGGGTGATGCCGAGCGCCTCGAGCGCTGCGAGGTCGGCGTTCACCTGATCGCGCACGGTGATCGCCGGGAATCGGGAGCCCCACGGCTTGCCGTCCGGCGCAAGGGAACTGGGTCCCGTCGAGCCGCGGCAACCGCCCAGGACGTTGGTGGCGATCGCGCACCACCGCTCGGTGTCGATGGGTGCACCGGGTCCCGCGACTCCGTCCCACCAACCCGGGGTGGGGTGATCGGGGCCCGCCGGGCCGGTGATGTGGGAGTCACCGGTCAGTGCGTGCAAGACGATCACCGCGTTGTCGCGGTCGATCGAGAGTTCACCCCACCGCTGCACCGCGATGCGCACGTCGTCGAGGACGGCTCCGGACTCCAACGTCAGCGAACCGATGTCGACGATTCCGACGACGCCCTCCTCGGGCAGCGTCGCTAGGGGAGTGTCTGGAGCTTCGATGATCGTCACTCTTCTTCTCTCACAACGAGCTTCATCTCAGACCGAGACCGCGGTCTGCGGCGCCCCGGCCACCGCATTGGCCGCGACGAAGCCCTGCTCCAGATCGGCAAGGATGTCGTCGATTCCCTCGATTCCGACGGCCAGGCGCACCAGGCCCGGCGTCACGCCGGTCGCGAGTTGTTCGGCCGGGGACAGTTGCGCGTGCGTCGTCGAGGCGGGATGGATGACCAGCGACCGCACGTCGCCGATGTTGGCGACGTGGCTGTGCAAGGTCAGGGCGTTGACGAACGCCTTGCCCGCCTCGATGCCACCGGCCAGTTCGAAGGCGAGAACGGCACCGGTTCCCTTGGGCGCCAGCTTCTTCCCGATCTCGTACCACGGCGAGGTGGGCAGCCCCGCGTAGTTGACCGACACGACTCCGTCGTGGGCGCTGAGGAACTCGGCGACGCGCTGGGCGTTGGCGACGTGCCGCTCCAGGCGCAGGCTCAACGTCTCGAGGCCCTGCGCGATCAGGAACGCGTTGAACGGTGCGCCCGCTGACCCCAGGTCGCGCAGCAGCTGCACCCGCGCCTTGAGCGCGTAGGCCGGCGGACCCAGTTCGGCGAACACCACGCCGTGGTAGCTGGGGTCGGGAGTGGTGAATCCGGGGTGGCGGCCCTGGGTCCAGTCGAAGTTGCCGCTGTCGACGATCACGCCCGCGATGGCGGTGCCGTGGCCGCCCAGGTACTTGGTGGCCGAGTGCACCACTATGTCGGCGCCGTGCGCGATCGGCTGGATCAGGTAGGGCGTCGCGATGGTGTTGTCGACGATCAGCGGCACGCCGTTCTCGTGCGCCACCGAGGACACGCCGGGGATGTTCAGGATGTCGATCTGCGGGTTGGAGATGGTCTCGCCGAAGAAGGCCTTGGTGTTGGGTCGGACGGCGGCGCGCCAGGAGTCCAGGTCGTCGGGATCGGTGACGAAGGTGGTCTCGATGCCGAGCTTGGGCAGCGTGTAGTGGAAGAGGTTGTACGTGCCGCCGTACAGCCGGGGCGAGGACACGATGTGGTCGCCGGCGCCGGCCAGGTTCAGGATCGCGAAGGTCTCGGCGGCCTGGCCGGAGGACAGGAAGAGGGCGGCCACACCGCCCTCCAGCGCGGCGATGCGCTGTTCGACGACGTCCTGCGTCGGGTTCATGATGCGGGTGTAGATGTTGCCCGGTTCGGCGAGGCCGAAGAGGGCGGCCGCATGGTCGGTGTCGCGGAACGCGTACGACGTGGTCTGGTAGATCGGCAGCGCGCGCGCGTTGGTGGCGATGTCGGGGGTCTGGCCGGCGTGCACCTGCTTGGTCTCGAAGGCCCAGTTGGCCGTCGGGTTGGCCGGCGTGTCGGCGGTGATGTCGGTGTCGTTGCTCATGACTGATGTCTCCTGGAAAGGGGAAGGGGGTGCCCACGCGGGCACGAATCAGGTGTGGGGATGGTTCAGGTACAGCTGCACAACATGGGCCTCCGCATCAGGTTTCCCTGTCTACTCTGGGGCCCGTCATGGCGGGCCCGCGCTTGCCGTGTAGCCGACTGTCCAACGTCCAGCCGACTACCCAACCTGGTCAATCACCCGGGGCACCCCACCGCGGTTGGAGGGTTGCCGGCCAGCGAGCCGGGGCTTGACGCTGGCACTCATGACCGAGAGGCAGCGTATCTCATCGGCGGGCAGGAGCGAAGCGACCGGGGGTGTCTGCGCCCGATCTGGGTGCCAGTGGGTTGACCGGCCGCGAATGGGTAGAAGGCGCATGGAACCCAAGCCACGTCGGGAGCCGGTGCTGCGCGTAGGTTCGTATTCGACGCGATACTTGCCCTCGAACCGTGACCTACCGTGATGCCGGGAGACAGATAAGTGACTGAGAAGCCGACCATCATCTACACGCTGACCGACGAGGCGCCGCTGCTGGCGACCTACGCCTTCCTGCCGGTGGTGCGGGCCTTCGCCGACGCTGCCGGCATCGACGTCACCACCAGCGACATCTCCCTTGGTGCCCGCATCCTGGCCGAGTTCGCCGACTACCTGCCAGAAGACCAGCGCGTGCCCGACAACCTGGGCACCCTGGGCGAATTGACCCAGCTGCCCGACACCAACATCATCAAGCTGCCGAACATCAGTGCCTCGGTGCCCCAGCTGCTCGCGGCCATCAAGGAACTGCGGGCAAAGGGCTACCAGCTGCCCGACTATCCCGGCGACCCGAAGACCGACGAAGAGAAGGCGGTCAAGGAGCGCTACGGCAGGTGCCTCGGCAGTGCGGTCAATCCCGTTCTGCGCGAAGGTAACTCGGATCGCCGCGCCCCCAAGGCGGTCAAGGAGTACGCGAAGAAGCATCCGCACAGCATGGGCAAGTGGAGCCAGGCGTCACGCACCCACGTCGCGACCATGACCCACGGCGACTTCTACCACGGCGAGAAGTCGATGACGCTGGACCGCGCGCGCACCGTGAAGATGGTGCTGGAGACCAAGAATGGTGAGACCGTCGTGCTCAAGCCAGAGGTCAAGCTCGACGCCGGCGACGTCATCGACAGCATGTTCATGAGCAAGAAGGCGCTCTGCGAGTTCTTCGAGGAGCAGATGCAGGACGCCTACGAGACCGGCGTGATGTTCTCGCTGCACGTCAAGGCGACGATGATGAAGGTCAGCCATCCCATCGTGTTCGGCCACGCGGTCAAGGTGTTCTACAAGGACGCGTTCGCCAAGCACCAGGAGCTGTTCGACGAACTCGGCGTCAACGTCAACAACGGGTTGTCCGATCTCTACGACAAGATCGAGTCGCTGCCGGCCACGCAGCACGAGGAAATCATCCGCGACCTGCACGCCTGCCACGAGCACCGTCCCGAGCTGGCGATGGTCGACTCAGCCAAGGGCATCTCCAACTTCCACTCGCCAAGCGACGTGATCGTCGACGCGTCGATGCCGGCGATGATCCGCGCCGGCGGCAAGATGTACGGCGCCGACGGCAAGCTCAAGGACACCAAGGCCGTCAACCCGGAGTCGACCTTCTCGCGGATCTACCAGGAGATCGTCAACTTCTGCAAGACGCACGGCCAGTTCGATCCGACCACGATGGGCACCGTGCCCAACGTCGGTTTGATGGCGCAGAAGGCCGAGGAGTACGGCAGCCACGACAAGACCTTCGAGATCCCGACCGACGGCGTCGCCAACATCGTCGACGTCGACTCCGGCGAGGTGCTGCTGACCCAGAACGTGGAGGAGGGCGACATCTGGCGCATGCCGGTGGTCAAGGACGCCCCGATCCGGGACTGGGTCAAGCTGGCGGTCACCCGGGCGCGCCATTCGGGCATGCCGGTGGTCTTCTGGCTCGACCAGGAACGCCCGCACGAGAACGAGCTGCGGCACAAGGTCAACACGTACCTCGCCGATCACGACACCGAGGGCCTGGACATCTCGATCATGAGCCAGGAGCGGGCCATGCGGCACACCATCGAGCGCGCGATGCGGGGGCAGGACACGATCGCTGCGACCGGCAACATCCTGCGCGACTACCTGACCGACCTGTTCCCCATCCTCGAGCTCGGCACCAGCGCCAAGATGCTGTCCATCGTGCCGCTGATGGCGGGCGGCGGCCTGTACGAGACTGGCGCGGGCGGGTCGGCTCCCAAGCACGTCAGTCAGCTGGTCGAGGAGAACCACCTGCGTTGGGACTCCCTCGGCGAGTTCCTCGCGCTGGGTGCCAGCCTCGACGACCTGGGCTCCAAGACCGGCGACAAGAAGGCCACGCTGCTGGCCAAGACGCTCGACTCAGCGACCGGAAAGTTGTTGGACGACAACAAGAATCCCTCGCGCAAGACCGGAGAGCTGGACAACCGGGGCAGTCAGTTCTATCTCGCGATGTACTGGGCGCAGGAACTCGCCGCCCAGACCGAGGACGAGGAGTTGGCCAACCACTTCGCCCCGTTGGCGAAGAGCCTGGCCGAGAACGAGGAGGCCATCGTCTCCGAGCTGAACGGCGTGCAGGGCGAATCGGTCGACATCGGCGGGTACTACTACCCGGACCCCAAGAAGGTCACGGCAGTGATGCGACCGAGCAAGACGTTCAACGAGGTGCTGGGGGACGTCCGCAGCTAGCCCCGCCCACAGCCGCCCTCCCCTCCTGCCGCGAGCGTGCGCGTCGGTACGGCGACACACCGGGCGGTTTCGGCGTTTCGCGCACGCTCGCCGACCGGGCGAGCCCGCAGCTAGCCCGCCGGCGGTACCTGCCGGCGCGGCTCCACGTGCTGACCGACGAAGTCGGCGATCAGCTCGGTGACGCGACCGGGCGCCTCGAGCATGGGAATGTGGCCGAGCCCTTCAAGCCGGGTGATCTGCGTCCCGGCGGGCAGGTTCTCGACGAGGTACTGGTTGCCGCGGGGAGTGGGGAAGACCCTGTCCTTCTCGCAGAGCACCAGCTGAGTCGGCACGGCGACTTCGGCGAGCTCGAGCAGGCCGGGCAGCTGCAGGGTCTTGACCAGCAGCTGGAAGTAGGCGGTGCAGTGCGTTGCGTCCTCGATGAGGGCGACGAGGTCCGGGTGGCTCGGTCCGTCGGCGGGGCCGCTGACGGGCAGGGTCGCGATGCGCCGCACGAAGGGGAGATCCAGGATGCGCGGACCCAGCAGACGGGCGGCGGCCAACGCCGGGCCGCCGAGCAGGAACTTCAACACGGTCTCGTACTTGGTGAGCGAGTGCTGCGACCAACCGCCCGCGGGTGCGATCGCGGTGATCGTGCGGGCGCGTCCGCGGCGTTCCAGCTCGAACGCCACCCAGCCGCCCAGCGAGTTGCCGACGATGTGCGCGGTGTCCCAGCCGAGTCCGTCCATGCGTCGTTCGACGTCGTCGACCAGGTCGGAGGTGTGCATGAACCACGACGTCGACCGGGCGCCGCCGTGGTGGCCGACCATCGTGGGTGCGAACACTTCGTACTGGCCGGTGTCGGCGAGCTGGTCGGCAACGGTCCGCCATACCGCCTGCGAGCACAGGAACGGATGCAGCAGCACGATCGGTTCGCCGCCGGAGTCGCCGAGGTGGATCGGATCGCGGGTCGTCATGTCGCCGACCCTAAGGTGATACCGGCGGTACCGCAAGAATGGCCGCTACAGTCTCGACGGTGATCGTCAGCACCATCAACGTCAACGGGATCCGGGCCGCAGTCAAGCAACGATCGGCCGACAATCTGGGCATGCTGCCGTGGCTGCTAGCCACCCCCGCCGACGTGGTCTGCCTGCAGGAGACCCGGGCCGACGACGAGCAACTGGCTCAGGCCCTGGCGCCCGCTCTCGCCGATGGCTGGCTGCTGGCCTCGGCGGACCCACACCTCAAGGGCCGCAACGGTGTTGCCGTACTCAGCCGGCGTCCCGTCACCCGCACGCTGATCGGTCCGGACGCCGACGAGTTCGCCGCGCACGGCCGTTACCTCGAGGTCGATACCGGCGACCTCACCGTCGCGAGCGTCTACTTCCCGACCGGGGAGGCCGACACCGACCGGCAGCGCGAGAAGGAACGCTTCATGGCCGCCGTCGCCGCGCGGATGGCCGTGCTGCGCAGTGAGGGTCGGGACGCCGTCGTGTGCGGCGACTGGAACATCGGACACACCACCAACGACATCAAGGCCTGGAAGGCCAACCAGAAGAAGGCCGGTTTCCTGCCGGCTGAGCGGCAGTGGCTCACCGACGTGCTCTCGAGCGGGTGGGTGGACGTCGTTCGGGTGCTACATCCCGACGTCGCGGGGCCCTACTCGTGGTGGTCCTGGCGCGGTAAGGCGTTCGACAACGACGCCGGCTGGCGCATCGACTATCAGCTTGCCAGCGCCGGGTTGGCCGACCGCCTGGTCTCGGCGCGCGTCGAACGCGCCGAGGCGTATGCGCTGCGGTGGTCCGACCACGCCCCGGTCACCGTCACCTACGCCTGAGTCCACCCGGGTCGACGGCCCAGGTGCGTCAGGATTCGCTCGAAGTCGCCCGCGCCCGTCGGCTCGACGGCCCGCGCGAACGGCGCGCCGGGCTGCTCGCGGAACTCGCCATCGGGGACGGCCAACGCGAGTGGCAGCACGGCGGTGAGGACGTCGGCCGGCGGTCGGTACGGGGCGCCGATGGTGACGGCGACGTCCCAGCCGTGCACGACGTAGTCGACGAAGTGGAATCCCAACGCCATGTCGCCGGGAACCGTCACGTCCGGCCCCAGGTCGGGAAGCGCGATCTGCACCTCGGCCACACCGTCGGCGGCGAACGCCGCTAAGACGTCGTGGGCGGCTGCGGCATAGCTGCCGCCCGGGTCGGTGGTGACCGAGTCCAGTACGGTCGCCGGGTCCCACACGTGCGCGTCGACCAGACCCTTTGTCGCCGAGGCGAATCCGAGATGCTGAGCGGTCATGTGGGCCAGCAGTTCGGCCAGCGTCCAGTCGCCACATGGCGTCGGAAGGGTCAGGTGCTCGCGCCGCACCTGATCGACCACGTCGATCGAGGCGAGTACCGCCGTGCGGTGGACGTCGAGCAGGGACACGATATTGGTAGACATATGCATATCGTATGCACATGCATATGATAATGCAAGACCTATCATGGCGCGGTGCCAGCTGCACCCCGTCGACCCGATCTCGCCGCGATGCTCGCGCCGCTGCTGCGCGAGCTGATCGCCGCTGAGCAGCCGGTCCTCTATGCCCACGGACTCACCATGTGGGGCTACGTGGTGCTGCAGGCGCTGGACCGCACGCCGATGCGCACCCAGGCCGCACTGGCCGAGGCGATCGGCGCCGACAAGACACGCATCATCCGGACGCTCGACGAACTGCAGGCGAGCGGGCACATCGAGCGTCGACCCGACCCCGACGACCGTCGGGTTCGACTGCTGGCCATCACCGACTCCGGGCGGGCAATCAAGGATGCCGCGCAACGCGACATCCAGCGCGGTGAGCAACGATGGCTCGGCGAACTGAGCGGCGAGGAGCGCCGGGTGTTCCTGGCGGCGCTCCGTCGGCTGACCGTGATCGGACGGGATGACGGCAGCGAAAGTCGGTAGTGAAAGTATTGAGCCCATCATGAGCACTGAGCACGGTGGCGCGCCCGAGAGAGTCGTCTTCTCCGGCGTGCAGCCCACGTCCGACTCCCTTCACCTCGGCAATGCGCTTGGGGCGGTGAGTCAGTGGATTGGATTGCAGGACGGCTACGACGCCTACTTCTGCGTCGTCGACCTCCATGCGATCACCGTCGCGCAGGATCCGGCGCTGCTGCGCAAACGCACCCTGATCACCGCGGCGCAGTACCTGGCGCTGGGCATCGATCCGGCCAAGGCGTGCGTCTTCGTGCAGAGCCACGTGCCCGCCCACACCGAATTGGCCTGGGTGCTGGGCTGTTTCACCGGGTTCGGTCAGGCGTCGCGGATGACGCAGTTCAAGGACAAGTCGCAACGAGAAGGCGCGGACGCCACGACTGTGGGCCTGTTCACCTACCCGGTGCTGATGGCCGCCGACGTCCTGCTCTACGACACCGCCCTGGTGCCGGTGGGCGAGGACCAGCGCCAGCACCTCGAACTGGCCCGCGACGTCGCCCAGCGCGTCAACGCCCGCTTCCCCGACACCCTGGTCGTGCCGGAGCCGATGATCCCCAAGGCAACGGCGAAGATCTACGACCTTCAGGATCCGACCGCGAAGATGAGCAAGTCGGCCGCCACGGACACGGGCCTGATCAGCCTCCTCGACGATCCGAAGAAGACGGCCAAGAAGATTCGCTCGGCCGTCACCGACAGCGAGCGCGAGATCCGCTTCGACCGGGACGCCAAGCCCGGTGTGTCGAACCTGCTGACGATTCAGTCGGCGGTCACTGGCACCGACGTCCAGACGCTCGTCGAGGGCTACGCGGGCCGCGGTTACGGTGACCTCAAGGCCGATACCGCGCAGGCGGTCGTCGAGTTCGTCACACCGATCAAGGCCCGGGTCGACGACATGATGGCCGACCCCGCAGAATTGGAGTCCGTGCTGGCCGCCGGCGCGCAACGGGCGAACGAAGTGTCTGCGAAGACGCTGCACCGGGTATACGACAGGTTGGGGTTGCTTCCGATCGGCGGCCGCGCCACGAGCACATAGGGACATCAGTGCTCCTAGCGACCAGGAGGCCGGCGTGACCGAATCGGCTGAGCCTGGCCTGATCGACCGGCTCCGCACCAGGTTTTCGTGGCTGGATCGCGTGATGGTCGCCCAGGGCCGGTACGAGGAGAACAAGGGCGACTTCTACGCCGCCGGCATCACCTACTTCACGATATTCGCGCTGTTCCCGCTGTTGATGGTCGGTTTCGCGGCGGGCGGCTTCGTGCTGGCCAGCCGACCCGACCTGCTGGCCGAGGTCGAGGGCAAGATCAGGGGCGCGGTGTCCGGTGACCTCGGGCAGCAACTCGTCAGCCTGATGGACTCCGCGATCGACTCGCGCACGTCGGTCGGCGTCATCGGCCTGGCCACCGCCGCGTGGGCTGGGCTTGGCTGGATGGCCAACCTGCGGGAGGCGCTCAGTCAGATGTGGGGCATGCAGCGCGGTGAGCCCGCCGGCTTCGTGGGCACCAAGGTGTCGGATCTGCTGGCGCTGCTGTCGGCGTTCGTGGCGATCGCGGTCACCGTCGCGCTGACGGTCCTCGGCAACGGAACGGTGATGCGCCACGTGCTCGACCTTCTTGGTATCGCCGACTTCCCCGCGCTGAGCGTCCTGCTGCGGATCGTGTCGCTGGTGGTGTCGCTCGGCATCTCCTGGCTGCTGTTCACCTGGGTCATCGCCCGCCTTCCGCGCGAGTCGGTCAGCCTGCGCAGCGCCGCCAGGGCGGGCCTGCTCGCGGCGGTGGCGTTCGAGATCTTCAAGCTGGTGGCCGCGGTCTACCTCAGCTCGGTCATCCGCGGCCCAGCGGGCGCCACCTTCGGGCCAGTCCTGGGGCTCATGGTGTTCGCCTACATCACCGCACGCCTGATCCTCTTCGCGACGGCGTGGGCGGCGACGTCGGCGGACAGTCTGGCCGCGGCTCCGGTGGCGCCACCCGGTTCCGCCGAGATCACCACGCGGGTCGACGTCCACGAGGGTATCGGCATCCGCGGTGCGATCGCCGCGGCCGGGGTCGGAGCCCTTGGTGCCCTTGGACTTTCGCGGCTAACGCGGCGACGCTGACGATCAGTCGCCGGGCCGACGGTTCAGCGACCGCGCCGCCATGATCAAGCCGAACACGACGATCGAGCCGACCACCCCGACGCCCACCCGGACGGGGACCGCGTCGGCCGCGGGCAGGGGCGACGCGGCGACGTCCTGGGCGGGAACGTTGTCGCCCAGCGGGTTGGCGGCCCTGACGACGAGGGACGGATCGGGCTCGATCAAGGTGCCGACCTTGGTGCCGGGAGCGGTCGCGAAACCGTAGTCCAGCAGGTGCGCAGCTTGCTCCCACGGCGCGATCGGCAGCCGGGTGCCGTGCAGCATGATCACCACGAGCCGCCGGCCGTCGTGGTCGGCCGCCCCAACGAATGTCTGGCCGGCGTCGTCGGTGTAGCCGGTCTTGCCGCCGAGCGCGCCCGGGTAGTTGTAGAGCAGCTGGTTGTCGTTCTCGAGCTCGTACCCGGGGCTGTCCTCGCCGCCGCCGCGGGCCGGGTGACCAGGAAAGTCGAAGGTCTTGGTCGCGACGACGTTGGCGAAGACGGCGTTCTGCCAGGCGTAGCGGTAGAACAGACCGAGGTCGTAGGCCGACGTGCTCATGCCGGGCCCGTCGAGGCCCGACGGGGTGGCGGCGCGGGTGTCGCGGCCTCCTAGTTTGCCGGCGAGGTCGTTGATCTTTTGCAGGGCGGCGTCCATGCCACCGAGCTGACGGGACAGGGCGTGCGCGGCGTCGTTGCCCGAGTGCATGAGCAGTCCGTGCAGCAGGTCGTTGACGGTGTACTTGCCGCCCTCGTCCACCCCGACCCGGGTGCCCTCGGCGGCCGCGTCGTCAGCGGTGCCGATGACCTGCTTGTTGATGGGGAGCTCGCGCAGCGACTGCATCGCCACCAGCACCTTGATGATGCTGGCCGGCCGGTGCCTGCCGTGCGGATCCTTCGCCGCGACGATGTCACCGGAGTCGAGGTCGGCGATCACCCACGCATCGGCCGAGACGTCGCCGGGCAGCGGTGGCGTGTCGGGCGCGGTGATGGTCCCGCAGCCCGACATCGCTTCACCGCCAAGCGGTTTGGCCGGGACGGGCAGCGGCGCGGGCGGGTCGCCGGCCTGGGGAACCTCGGAGGAGTCAACTGCTGGCGGAGTCACCACCCGAAACGGGCAGGCGTCGTCGGCATGGGCCGTCGGGCTGCCCAGGAAGCAGAAGCACGCCAGGAACGGTGTCGCCGCCAGCGCAGCAATCCGCTGGGACACGGTTCGAAAGGTCGCCATGGTGTCTGCAGGTTAGGCGACGCGGCCGCGTTTTCCCGGTTGCCACGCTGTTGCTAGAGTGGCTGGTGGGAATCGCTCGTGCGCCGACTGCACTGCTGTTCGCGGGGCTACTCGGGCGATGGGTACGACAACCGTGCACTCGGGGGAGCTAGAGGTCGAAGTACGCGATCGTCGGGGCGCCGATGCCTGCCAGCCACACGCGGTCGCCGTCCTGCACGATCCCGGTCGTCGACCCGAAGGCGGAGTGCCGCGCGTGCAGCTGCGTGAGCACGCGGCCGTCATCCGGATCGAGCGCGAGCACCCACACGCCCGGCTTGACGTCTGGCAGGGTGCCATAGGGCAACCGCCACAACGCCTTTCGCAAAGCCGGCGCCTTGGGAATGAGCCATTCGGTGACCGCGTTGCGCCCGGACACCAGCGCCACCCAGATCCGGCCGTCGGGGCCGGTCGAGATGTTGTCCGGGTAGCCGGGCAGCGCCTGCGCCAAGGGGGTGATGGTGCCCGTTTGCGGTCCGGTGAGCCAGTACTTCGACACTCTGGCACCGGTCGTCTCGGCGAAGACCACCGCCGACTCGTCGGCGGTGAGCGTCACGCCGTTGGCGAAGTGCAGACCCGACGCCAACCGCGTGACCCTGCCGTCGGGCGCGCGGCGGAACAGCGACCCCGAGCCACGCCCCTCGAGCACGGCCGCCTTGTAGAACTCATAGTGGAACCGGTCGGTGGACTCCGTGAAGTAGATCGTCCCGTCCGACGACTCGACGACATTCGAGCAGAACTTCAGCGGCCGTTGCTCGAATTGGTCGACCAGCGTGTCGAATTCGCCGGTGGCGACGTCCATCGCGAGCAGTCCGCGATGGCTGTCGCAGATGAGCAGCCGGCCGTCGCGCGCCACGGCCAGACCGAGCGGCCGCCCACCGGTGTCACCGATCACCTCGTGCGAGCCGGACTCTGCGTCGATGCGCATGATCTCGCCGCCGATGACCCCGGTGTAAATGGCACCGCGGCCGTCGGCGACGACGTCTTCCGGGCCCAGACCGGGCAGCGCGACGATCCTCAACCGCCGCACGAGATCGGGCGGTGGAAGCGGAGTCGACGGCGGCGGCTGCCAGCGGACGGGATCGATCGACGGTTTGGTTGCCGGAGTCACCCGCGAGAGGCTACCGGGGGTGGTTAGAGAAGTCTTCCCGCTTCGCTCAACACGCCGTGCAGGATGTCGTAGATCGCGTCGAACTCCTTCTGCCCGCAGATCAACGGGGGAGCCAGCTGCACAACTGGGTCACCGCGGTCGTCGGCGCGGCAGTAGAGCCCGGCGTCGAACAGCGCTGGGGTGAGGAAGCCGCGGAGCAGCCGCTCGCACTCGTCGTCGCTGAACGTTTCCTTGGTGGTCTTGTCCTTGACCAACTCGATGCCGTAGAAGAAGCCCTCGCCGCGGACGTCGCCGACGATCGGCAGGTCGTACAGCTTCTCCAGCGTCGACTTGAACGCGGGCGCCATCTCCTTGACGTGGTCGTTGATGCCCTCGCGCTCGAAGATGTCGAGGTTGGCCAGCGCCACCGCCGCCGAGACGGGATGCCCGCCGAAGGTGTAGCCGTGTCCGAACACCGTCGAGCCGTCATTGAACGGTTCGAACAGCCGGTCGCTGGCGATCATCGCTCCGATCGGGGAGTAGCCCGACGTCAGTCCCTTGGCGCAGGTGATGATGTCCGGAACGTAGCCGAAGTCGTCGCATGCGAACATCGAGCCGATGCGCCCGTACGCGCAGATCACCTCGTCGGAGACCAGCAGCACGTCGTACTCGTCGCAGATCTCGCGGACCCGTTCGAAGTAGCCGGGGGGCGGCGGGAAGCAGCCGCCCGCATTCTGCACCGGCTCCAGGAACACGGCGGCGACGGTGTCGGGACCCTCGAACTCGATGGCCTCGGCGATGCGGTCGGCGCAGTAGCGCCCCCACGCCTTGGGGTCCGTACTGAACTGCTCCGGAGCCCGGTAGAAGTTGGTGTTGGGCACGCGAAAACCGCCGGGGGTCGGCGGATCGAACGGCGCCTTGAAGGTCGGGATTCCGGTAATGGCCAAGGCCCCCTGCGGGGTGCCGTGGTACGCGATGGACCGCGAGATCACCTTGTACTTGCCGGGCTTGCCGGTCAGCTTGAAGTACTGCTTGGCCAGCTTCCACGCACTCTCGACGGCTTCGCCGCCGCCGGTGGTGAAGAAGACGCGGTTCAAGTCGCCCGGCGCGTAATTGGCGATGCGCTCGGCCAATTCGACGGCGGGCGGGGTGGCGAAGGACCACAGCGGGAAGAACGCCAGGGTCTCGGCCTGCTTGGCGGCGGCCTCGGCCAGTTCGGCGCGGCCGTGTCCGACCTGCACCACGAACAGTCCCGACAGTCCGTCGATGAACTGCTTGCCGTCGCTGTCCCAGATGTGAATGCCCTCGCCGCGCGTGATGATCGGCGGGGTGATGTCGTTGCCGTGGCGGGCGAAGTGCCCCCACAGGTGTCGCTTGGCCGTGGCGGCGAGGTCCGCGGTCACGGTTGGATCTGATTCTACGAGTGTCATCGTGTGCCCCAATTGTATTGCTGTTTAACGAGTTTCAGGTAGACCAAGGTTTCGGTGGATATCACTCCTGGAACGGCACGGATTTTGGTGTTGAGCAGGTCGAGCAGGTCGCCGTCGTCCTCGCAGACCACTTCGACGATGGCGTCGAACGACCCCGCGGTGAGTACCACGTAGTCGACGGATTCGATGTTGGCGAGCTTGTCGGCGATCTTGGTGGTGTCGCCCGTGCAGCGGATGCCGATCATGGCCTGGCGGGCGAAGCCGAGTTGCATGGGATCGGTGACGGCGACGATCTGCATCACGCCCGCGTCGACCATGCGTTGGACGCGCTGGCGCACTGCGGCCTCGGACAATCCGACGGCCTTGCCGATGCCCGCATACGACCGCCGGCCGTCCTGCTGCAATTTCTCGATGATCGCCTTGGAGAGTTCGTCGAGTTGGAACGCAGCACCCGGGCGCGAATGGGTGATCCGCAGCGAGACAGCTTGGGCGCTCGGCTGAGCATCCCTGTCCACCATGACGACGATTGTGCACGGAATCCGTCGTCTCGGGCAACTAATGCCATGAAATCGTTCGTTTGGACCCGGCGTCACGGAGGGAATGCGTAGCCGGTCGCAGGGCGGTCGGCTAGCGTGAAAGTCATGACGATCGCGAGTAGCTGGATCGATGGCGCCGAGGTGAGCACCGGCGGTGGCATGCATCAGGTGGTCGATCCCGCCACCGGAAACGTGGTTGCCGACTGTGCGCTGGCGACGCCCGCCGACGTCGACACCGCCGTGGCCTCGGCACGTGCGGCGCTGCCCGGGTGGGCCACCGCGACGCCCGCCGAACGGTCGGCGGTACTGGCCACGCTGGCCCGTCTCGCCGGCGAGCACGCCGAGAAGCTGGTGGCCGAGGAGGTCAGTCAGACCGGCAAGCCCGTCCGGCTGGCGACGGAGTTCGACGTCCCCGGCAGCGTGGACAACATCGACTTCTTCGCCGGGGCCGCCCGCCACCTCGAGGGCAAGGCGACCGCGGAGTACTCCGCCGACCACACCTCCAGCATCCGCCGCGAGGCCATCGGCGTGGTCGGAACCATCACGCCGTGGAACTACCCGCTGCAGATGGCGGTCTGGAAGGTGATCCCCGCACTGGCGGCCGGCTGCTCGGTGGTGATCAAGCCCGCCGAGGTGACCCCGCTGACGACGCTGACCCTGGCGCGGCTGGCGAGTGAGGCCGGCCTACCCGACGGCGTGCTCAACGTCGTCACCGGCGCCGGCGGTGACGTCGGGTCGGCCCTGGCCGGGCATCGCGACGTCGACCTGGTGACGTTCACCGGCTCGACGGCCGTGGGACGCAAGGTGATGGCGGCTGCCGCCCTGCACGGCCACCGCACCCAGCTGGAGCTTGGCGGCAAGGCGCCGTTCCTGGTGTTCGACGACGCCGATCTGGACGCCGCCATCAACGGCGCGGTCGCGGCCTCACTGATCAACACAGGGCAGGACTGCACGGCGGCGACGCGGGCCATCGTCGCGCGCGAGCTGTACGACGACTTCGTGGCGGGCGTCGCGGAGTTGATGAGCGCGATCGTCGTCGGCGACCCGCACGATCCCGACACCGACCTGGGCCCGCTGATCACCCACGCGCACCGGGCCAAGGTCGCCGCGATGGTGGAGCGAGCGCCGGGCGAGGGCGGCCGCATCGTCACCGGCGGCAGTGCGCCCGACGGTCCCGGCTCGTTCTACCGGCCGACGCTGATCGCCGACGTCGACGAACGGTCCGAGGTCTACCGCAGCGAGATCTTCGGTCCCGTCCTGGTGGCCCGACCCTTCACCGACGACGACGACGGGATCCGGCAGGCCAACGACACCGAATACGGTCTGGCGGCGTCGGCGTGGACGCGGGACGTGTACCGGGCGCAGCGGGCGTCGCGGGAGATCAAGGCCGGCTGCGTGTGGATCAACGACCACATTCCGATCATCAGCGAGATGCCGCACGGCGGCGTCGGCGCCTCCGGGTTCGGCAAGGACATGAGCGACTACTCCTTCGAGGAGTACCTGACGATCAAGCACGTCATGAGCGACATCACCGCCACGGCCGAAAAGAATTGGCACAGGATCATCTTCACGAAGCGAAGCGGAGCTGAATCATGAGCGCCGTCACGAAGCGATGACCACCCTGCGCGACGCCGCCGAGGCGGACTGGCCCGGCATCAGGCTGCTGGCCGCGACCAGCTACGGCTCCTTCTGGCACGCCGAGACGTTCGAGGCGTGGCGAGCGCTGATGCCCCCGCGGAGCTCGGTCATCGTCGAGGACGGCGGCGACGTGGTGGGGATGGCCCACTACGTCGAACTCGAGCTGACCGTCCCGGGCGGCGGCATCCTTCCGGCCGCAGGCATCACCTGGGTGGGCGTGGCGCCGACGCATCGCCGACGCGGGCTGCTGCGGGACATGTACACCGAACTGCACCAACGGATCGCGGACGCGGGGTATCCCCTTGCGGCGCTGACCGCCACCGAGGGCGGCATCTACGGCCGCTTCGGGTACGGTCCGGCCACGATCGACACCGAGCTCGTGCTCGACCGGCGCTTCGCCCAATTCCACCGCGATGCCATCGATCCCGGCGGCGTGCGCATCGTGCGGCCACGCGAGCACCGCGACGAACTCGCGGCGATCTACGACCGCTTCCGGTTGAGCACGCCGGGCGGCCTGAGGCGGCCGACGCCGCTGTGGGACGACCTACTCGCCGACTGGGAGGACTCCCGTCGCGGTGGGACGCCGTGGAACTGCTTCCTGCATGCCGACGGCTACCTGCTCTACCGATCGCACCGCGGCTCGTCGAGAACCGTTCGGGTGGAGGAGTTCGCGGCCGTCACGCCGGAGGCGCACGCGGCCCTCTGCCGCGCGCTGATCGGCCTCGACCTGGTCGAGACGATCTCGGTTACGAGCCATCCCGCCGACCCGCTGCCGTACCTGCTGACCGATTCACGACTGGTGCGCACCGTGGGCGCCGAGGACGGGCTATGGCTGCGAACCATGGACGTGCCCACCGTGCTCGAGGCCAGGACCTACTCGGCCGACGTCGAGCTGGTGATCGACGTGGCCGACGACTTCCGTTGCGACGGAGGCAGATTCGCCCTCCGGATCGAAGGCGGGGTGGCCCGCTGCGAGCGCACCGAGGCGGCGGCCGACGTCGCGCTGAACCTCGACGTGCTGGGCAGCGTGTACCTAGGAGTGCACCGCGTCGCCACGCTGGCCGCTGCGAACCGCCTCCGCGGCGGGCCGCCCGACGTTCTGGCCGCCCTGGATGCGGCGTTCCGCAGCGACGTGCCCGCCCAACTGGGGTTCAACTTCTAGGGGGACGCGTCAGCCCTTCTTGGTGAACTCCTCGCCGGTGCTCGGGTTAACGGCCGTCTCGCCCGCCGGGAGATTCGACAGATCGGGGGAGATGACCGTTGGCATGTCACCGGAGTCGGGCAGGCCGAAGCGGGCGACCGAACCGATCGCGGGTTCCAGCAGCAGATCCGAACGGCGGGGCAGGGTTTGGCCCTTGAAGAAGCTCGGGGAGATCGCCCACCAGACGAACATCATGATGACGCCGAGTACCAATGCCCCGATGCCGACGACGGCGACCGCACCGAAGCCGAGGATCGTGACGTTGTTGCCGTTGTCGTCGACGAGGTAATCGGGTTTGGAGTAGGAGATCAACCCGTAGGCAAAGACGACCGTCAGCATGATGGCGCCCAGCAGTGGCACCACGCCGCGCATCAGGAAGTCCCGCGGCGTCTTGGTGAACGTCTTGCGGTAGTACCAGACGCAGGCGTAGCCCGTCATGCCGTAGTAGAAGGCGATCATCAGACCGACCGACCCGATCAGGGCGAGCAGGAGGCTGCTGCTGATCAGCGTGAACAGTACGTAGAAGAAGATCGACACCGCGCCCATCACGACCGTCGAGACCGTCGGGGTCAGGTACTTGCGGTGGATCTTCGCGAACGACTGCGGCAGAGCCTTGTAGACGCCCATCGACAGCGTGGTGCGCGCCGTCGGCAGGATGGTCGTCTGGGTGGACGCCGAGGCCGACGTGAGGATGGTCGCCGACAGCGCGAGCAGGCCGATGTGGCCGATCACGCTGTCGCCGAACAGGGCCGGGCCGATGGCGGCGAACACGTCGGCCGAGTTGTTCGGATTGCCCAGTCCCGCATCGGTTTCGCCAACGCCGGCGAACGACACCGCGGCGACGGTGACGATCGCGTAGGTGGCCAGCAGCAGGAACGTCGAGAGCACGGCGGCCTTACCCGGGGTGGAGCCCGGATCGTCGGACTCCTCGTTGCACGCGACCGCGGTGTCCCAGCCCCAGTAGATGAAGATCGCGATCAGGATTGCCGGGGCGATGACGGTGCCGAAGTCCAGACCCGCGGGCCAGAACCATGCCAGCGACGGGTGTATCGACTCGGGTAGGGCGTGGTTGGTGTAGACCTTGACCAGGGCGTAGATCGAAATGACGATGAGGATGATGACCTCGAAGCCCAGCAGGAAGTACTGCAGCCGCGCCGAGACCTCGATACCGCGGTAGCAGATGTAGGTCATCACGACGATCCAGATGACACCGGCGACCGTCGACCACAGCGTGCTGTTCGCCAGATCGGCGGCTGCCGTCCAACCCAGGTCGCCGACGAAGGTGAACGAGTAGGCGCCCGCGATCTGCGCGAGGTTGGCCATCACGATCACGTCGGCGGCGATGATGCCCCAGCCGCCCATCCAGCCGATCAGGGGTCCGAACGCGCGCGACGCCCAGGTGAAGGTGGTGCCGCAGTCGGGCTCGGCCTTGTTGAGTTCCTGGTACGCCACCGCGATCAGGTAG
Organism: uncultured Actinomycetota bacterium; assembly: GCA_963846985.1. Classification (GTDB taxonomy): domain Bacteria; phylum Actinomycetota; class Actinomycetes; order Mycobacteriales; family Mycobacteriaceae; genus Mycobacterium. The sequence goes on along the minus strand of CAWJYC010000013.1, from coordinate 94,793 downwards.
ATCGGGACGAACGCGAGCAGCACGATCGATGCCGCCTTCACGCCGGCGCCACTGGCGACGATCAGACCGAGGACGGCCGCGAGGCTGTACGCCGGCGCGGTCGAGGCCATGCCGACGACGACGCTGGACAGCAGTCCCAGCGATCCGCCCTTGAGGCCCTTGCTGTCGACGGTTCCGCCGGTACCGGAACTTCCCGTGTCAACGGTGGTCATGCGCATCTCCCAGATCCTGTAGTCGAACCGTTGGAGAATACGGTTTCAGTCGCGAAACCGCTCACTGACGACGAAATTAGTCATTCCGGCTATCGCCGACATCGGTAAAGCGAAGCGCGGGACGTTGCCAATGCGTCGCATCTACGCTGGCCACGTGACCACCCGGGTCGATGACTTCGAGCCCCTCCGCTCGCATCTGCTGGCCGTGGCCTACCGACTGACCGGCACGTATGCCGACGCCGAGGACGCCGTACAGGACGCCTGGCTGCGGTGGGAGTCGTTGGGAACCGCCCGCGCCGACATCGTGGACCCGCGCGCGTGGCTGACCACGGTCGTCAGCCGGATCGGTCTGGACCGGCTGCGGTCGGCCGCGCACCGTCGCGAGGCGTACTACGGGCAGTGGCTACCCGAGCCGGTGGTGACCCCGCTGGATCGATCCGATCCCCTCGCGGCCGTGGTCGCCGAGGAGGACGCCCGCTTCGTCGCGATGGTCGTCCTCGAGCGGCTCGGCCCCGATCAGCGGGTCGCGTTCGTGTTGCACGACGGGTTCGCCGTGCCGTTCGGCGAAGTCGCCGACGTGCTGGGCATCAGCCCGGCGTCGGCTCGTCAGCTCGCGTCCCGGGCCAGGCGGACCGTGGGCGACGCCGGCGCACCCCCGCGCGAGGCGTCCCACGACGAGGTCGTCGGGCGGCTGATGGAGGCCATGGCGGCGGGCGACATTGCGGCCGTCGTCGCCCTGCTGCACCCCGAGGTGACTTTCACCGGCGACTCGAACCGCAAGGCGCCCACGGCCGCCCGCGTCATCCACGGTCCTGACAGGGTGGCCCGCTTCATCTTCGGCTTGGCGCAGCGGTACGGGTCGAGGTTCGTCGAGTCCGCTCAGCTGGCTCTGGTCAACGGTGACCTCGGGATGATCACCGCGGGGTTTCCGGCCGACGACGACGGTCCGGCCATGGCGCCGCACGTCCAGGCTCTCACGGTCCGCGACGGACGGGTCTGGGCCATCTGGGACATCGCCAACCCCGACAAGTTCACCGGTTCGCCGCTCGGCCCCTGACCGCATCGAGTGTGCTGGGAGATCGCACGATCGGCGTCGAACACGATCTCACTGCACACTCGATGAGTCGGCCCACGGCACCCGGCACGCGTCGCCAGAACTGAAGCCCTGCTCGGTGATTCCGAGTGCGGTGTTCATTCGCGCCCGCATGTTCTCGACGCCGATCTGATAGGTCAGCTCCATCGCCCCCGAATCGCCGAAGCGCCGCCGCAGATCGGTCACCTGCTCGTCGGTGACCTGGTGCGGGTCGGTGGTCATCGCATCCGCGTAGGCGATCGCCGCTCGCTCGTCATCGGTGAACAGCGGTGAGGTCGCGTAGTCGTCGATGTGCTGCAGCCGTTCGACGTCCAACCCGTCCAGCCGGATCAGCATGGCGCCGAAATCCACGCACCAGGAACAGCCGACGGTGCGGGCAGTCCGGTACACCGCCAGTTCGCGCACGGCGGCGGGCAGTCGCGTCGAGCCGCGTTCGAGCAGGGTTTCGTGCACTGCGTTGGCGACGAGCAGCGGCATGTGGTTGGCGCCCACCGCGAATGGCACGGGCACCTCACCGAAGCGGCGCTTGGCGTAGCGGTACATCAGACGCGCCGTCAGGGACGCCTTCTGTGGTGGCAGGGGAGCGATGCGGGGTTGTGGAGTGGTCATGTCTCAAGGACGAGACAGCCCGCGATTGTGTGACACCCCCATGGCGCGAGCGTGCGTGTTCGCACGTCGACACGCCGTTCGGGACCGGCACTCCGCGCACGCTCGGTGAATCGAGTGGGTGACGAGCGTGCGCGTTGGTACACGCGCAGTGGCGTGTTGGCGTACCGACACGCACACTCGCGCAGGGGAAGGGGATTAGCGCGCGAACATCAAAGCGCGCTTGACCTCTTGGATCGCCTTGGTCACCTGGATGCCGCGCGGGCAGGCCTCGGTGCAGTTGAACGTGGTACGGCAGCGCCACACCCCGTCGACCTCGTTGAGGATGTCCAGGCGTTCGGCGGCCGCCTCGTCGCGGCTGTCGAAGATGAACCGGTGGGCGTTGACGATGGCGGCGGGCCCGAAGTAGGAGCCCTCATTCCAGAACACCGGGCAGCTCGTCGTGCAGCACGCACAGAGGATGCACTTGGTGGTGTCGTCGAAGCGGGCGCGGTCGGTCTGGCTCTGCACGCGTTCCCGCGTCGGCTCGTTCCCGCTGGTGATGAGGAACGGCTTGACCGCGCGGTAGGCGTCGAAGAACGGCTCCATGTCCACGATGAGGTCCTTCTCCACTGGCAGCCCGCGGATCGGCTCGATCGTGATGGTCAGCTGCTTGCCCGGCTTCTTCGGCAGCATGTCGCGCATCAGCACCTTGCAGGCCAACCGGTTGACGCCGTTGATGCGCATCGCGTCGGAGCCGCATACTCCGTGCGCGCACGACCGGCGGAACGACAACGTGCCGTCGAGGTACCACTTGGCGTAGTGCAGCAGGTTGAGCAGCCGGTCGGTGGGCAGGCACGGCACCCGGAAGCTCTGGAAGCCGGTGCCGTCGGGATCCTCGGGGTTGAACCGCGCGATCTTCAGCGTGACCATGACCGAGCCCTCGGGCACCGGTGGGGTGGTGGCTTCTTCCTTCGTGACAGCAGGGGCACTCATCGGTTAGTACTTCCGTTCCATCGGCTCATACCGGGTCTGGACCACGGGCTTGTAGTCCAGCCGGATGTCGCTCAGCAGATCGCCACCCTGCTTGTAGGCCATGGTGTGGCGCATGTAGTTCGTGTCGTCGCGGTTGGGGTAGTCCTCGCGGGCGTGGCCGCCGCGAGACTCCTTGCGGTTCAACGCCCCAACGACGGTGACCTCGGCAAGCTCCAGCAGGAAGCCCAGCTCGATGGCCTCCAGCAGGTCGCTGTTGTAACGCTTGCCCTTGTCCTGCACGGTGATTCGCGCGTAGCGCTCCTTCAGGGCGTGGATGTCGGTCAACGCCTGCTTGAGGGTCTCCTCGGTGCGGAACACGGCGGCGTTGTTGTCCATCGACTGCTGCAGGGCACCACGAATGTCGGCGACGCGCTCGTTGCCGTGCTCGGAGAGAATGTCACCGACCCAGTCGGTCACCATGCCCGCCGGAGTCGCCGGCATGTCGACGAAGTCGTGGCCCAACGCGTAGGACGCGGCGGCGAGGCCCGCCCGACGACCGAACACGTTGATGTCCAGCAGCGAGTTGGTTCCCAGCCGGTTGGAGCCGTGCACCGAGACGCACGCGCACTCCCCGGCGGCGTACAGCCCCGGCACGATGGAATCGTTGTCCCGCAACACCTGTCCGTGCACGGTGGTGGGAATGCCGCCCATCACGTAGTGGCACGTCGGGTACACCGGTACCAGTTCGGTGACGGGATCGACGCCCAGGTAGGTGCGCGCAAACTCGGTGATGTCGGGCAGCTTCGCCTCGAGCACGTCGGCCCCCAGGTGGCGGACGTCGATGTAGACGTAGTCCTTGTTGGGGCCTGCGCCACGGCCTTCGAGCACCTCGAGCACCATGGACCGCGCGACGATGTCGCGGGGCGCGAGGTCGACGATCGTTGGGGCGTAGCGCTCCATGAAGCGCTCGCCATCGGCGTTGAGCAGTCGTCCGCCCTCACCGCGCACGGCCTCGGAGATCAAGATGCCAAGGCCCGCCAGGCCGGTCGGGTGGAACTGGTGAAACTCCATGTCCTCCAACGGGAGTCCCTTGCGGAACACGATGCCCAGGCCGTCGCCGGTCAGGGTGTGCGCGTTGGACGTGGTCTTGTACATGCGTCCCGAACCGCCAGTGGCGAACACGATGGCCTTGGCGTGGAAGACGTGGATGTCACCGCTGGCCAGTTCGTAGGCGACGATTCCCGTGGCGACCGGGCCGCCGGGCGTGTCCGACAGCACCAGGTCCAGCGCGTAGAACTCGTTGAAGAACTCGACGTCGTGCTTGACGCAGTTTTGGTACAGCGTCTGCAGGATCATGTGGCCGGTGCGGTCGGCGGCGTAGCAGGCCCGGCGGACGGGCGCCTTGCCGTGGTCACGGGTGTGGCCGCCGAAGCGGCGCTGGTCGATGCGACCCTCGGGCGTCCGGTTGAACGGCATGCCCATCTTCTCGAGGTCGTAGACCGCGTCGATGGCTTCCTTGCACATGATCTCCACGGCGTCCTGGTCGGCGAGGTAGTCGCCGCCCTTGACGGTGTCGAAGGTGTGCCACTCCCAGTTGTCGTCCTCGACGTTGGCCAGCGCGGCGCACATACCGCCCTGCGCGGCGCCGGTGTGACTGCGCGTCGGGTAGAGCTTGGTCAGCACGGCGGTCCGCACCCGGGGGCCTGCCTCGACGGCCGCGCGCATGCCTGCGCCGCCGGCGCCGACGATGACGACGTCGTAGCGGTGTTCGATCAACATGTCCTGAACTCCATCTTCTCCATGAACCGTCGCCTCGCTACGAGATGTTCGCGTCGAACGTCAGCAACACGTAGGTCCCGAGCACCAAGGTGAAGAGCATCGACAGCACCAGCAACGAGTTGAGCCAGAACTTCGTCGAGTCCTTGCGGGCGTAGTCGTTGATGATCGTGCGCATGCCGTTGCCGCCGTGCAGTTGCGCCAGCCACAGCAGCACCAGATCCCACGTCTGCCAGAACGGCGACGCCCAGCGCTGTGCGACGTAGTTGAAGTCGATCCGGTAGACGCCGCCATCCCAGATCAGCCCGATGAAGAGATGACCGAGCGCCAGGACGACGAGCACGACGCCGGAGAAGCGCATGAACAGCCACGCGTACTTCTCGAAGTTCGGCATGGCGCTGCGGCCGCGCGGCGAGCGTGGGTTGTCGAGGCCGGCCGGCCGGTCGTGGCTGCGCTGCAGGACCGGCGCGGGGCCACCTCGTTCGCTGACGTGGTCGTACGGGTTCTCCAGCGAGGGGCTCACAGGAAACGCTCCGCCATGTGGAGGCCCATCACGCCGAGGGCCGCGATGAAGACGCTGATCCAGACGGCCAGCACGATCCACAGCATCAGGCGCTGGTACCGCGGACCGTTCTCCCAGAAGTCGATGAGGATGATGCGGATGCCGTTGAGGGCGTGGAAGAGGACCGCCACCACGAGGCCCATCTCCATCAGACCGATGATCGGCGTCTTGTAGGTGTCGATGATCGCGTTGTAGGCCTCGGGGCTGACCCGGACGAGGGCGGTGTCGAGCACGTGCACGAAGAGGAAGAAGAAGATCGTGGCACCGGTGACGCGGTGCAGGACCCATGACCACATGCCCGGGTCTCCGCGGTACAGGGTGCGCCGACGCGGTGGCTGCGCCCGCGGGGCGGGGATCGCGGGGCCCGCCGTTGTTTGCGTCATGTCCGGGTACTCACTTCATCGCCTCCAACACCCTCGGTGGACGGTTTGGGGGACGGCGGGTCGTGGTGCCAAATCGTTGCCCAAACCTGTTCGCGACTCTAATCCCAATCGGCGCATGGAAAGAACTAGCGTGGAACCGTTGAAGGTGGCCCTACCACGGTCTTAGGGTGCCCTAATCCGGAATCGCAGCAGTGGAACTGGAGCTTCTAAATGCATTCAGAGACGTGGCGAGGAGTCTGGTCATATGCTCGACGTTGACTGGGAATCATTGCGCGCCAGGGCAATCGAGGTACGCGACCATGCCTACGCGCCGTACTCCAAGTTCCCCGTCGGAGCGGCGGCCGTCACCGCAGATGACCGAATTCTGACCGGTTGCAATGTGGAGAATGTCTCATATGGCCTGGGTCTCTGCGCCGAGTGCGCTGTGGTCTGCGCCCTGCATTCCAGCGGCGGCGGACGGCTCGTCGCACTCGCCTGCGTGGACGCCACCGGAGCCCTTCTGATGCCTTGCGGACGGTGCCGTCAGGTGCTCCTCGAACACGGCGGACCGGACATGTTGATCGACCACCCGTCCGGTCCGCGCCCACTGCGCGATCTGCTGCCGGATGCCTTCGGTCCGGACGACGTCGATGCGGTCCGGGACTGGAGTCGACGGCAGTGACGTCAAAGGCAGTGACCCAGTTCACGTTCGACGCACCGACGGTCATCCGAACCAAGCGCGACGGCGGCGTGCTGTCCGACGCGGCGATCGACTGGGTGATCGACGGCTACACCCGCGGCGCGGTGCACGACGAGCAGATGTCGGCCCTGCTGATGGCGATCTTCCTGCGCGGGATGACGCCGGCCGAGATCTCGCGCTGGACGGTCGCGATGATCGACTCCGGGGAGCGGTTCGACTTCGCCGATCTCCGACGCGACGGCAAGCCCCTGCGGTTGGTCGACAAGCACTCCACCGGAGGGGTCGGCGATAAGATCACCATCCCGCTGGTGCCGGTCGTGATGGCCTGCGGGGCGGCGGTTCCGCAAGCCGCGGGGCGCGGGCTCGGGCATACCGGCGGCACCCTGGACAAGCTCGAAGCCATCGCCGGCTTCACCGCCGAACTATCGAAACAGCAAATCCGGCAACAGCTTCAGGACGTCGGCGCCGCGATCTTCGCCGCAGGCGACTTGGCGCCCGCCGACCGCAAGATCTACGCATTGCGCGACGTCACCGCGACGACGGAGTCGCTGCCGCTGATCGCGAGTTCGGTGATGAGCAAGAAGCTCGCCGAGGGAGCGCGAGCGCTGGTGCTGGACACCAAGGTCGGCCGCGGGGCGTTTCTCACTTCGGAGGCGGAGGCACGGGAACTGGCGTCGACGATGGTCGCGCTCGGCACGGCCCAAGGCGTCGACACCCGCGCCCTGCTGACCGACATGGACCGTCCGTTGGGCCTGGCGGTGGGCAACGCCGTCGAGGTCGCCGAATCCCTCGACGTGCTGGCCGGCGGTGGGCCGGCCGACGTCGTCGAGCTGACGTTGGCGTTGGCGCGGGAGATGCTGGCCGCCGCGGGAATCGACGGCGTGGACCCGGCGCAGACCTTGCGCGACGGCACGGCGATGGACTGCTTCCGCGCCCTCGTCGGCGCCCAGGGTGGCGACCTGTCCCAGCCCCTCCCGGTCGGCGCACATTCGGAGACGGTGACGGCGTCTCGAGGTGGCACGATGGGCGACATCGATGCGATGGCGGTGGGACTGGCGGTGTGGCGACTCGGTGCGGGGCGTTCGGCTCCGGGGGCCCGGGTGCAGTTTGGCGCCGGCGTGCGAATCCACCGTCGGCCCGGCGAGCCGGTCGCCGCGGGGGAGACGCTGTTCACCCTCTACACCGATACTCCGGAGCGGTTGGCCGGGGCGCTCGCCGAACTCGACGGTGGCTGGACCGTCAGCGACGAGGCTCCCGAGGCCCGCCCCCTGATCATCGACCGGATCATCTGAGTGAGGAGTGCACCATGACGACGCCGTTGACGCTCGACATGATCAAGCAGGCTCCCAAGGCGCTGCTGCACGACCACCTCGACGGCGGGTTGCGCCCGTCCACGGTCGTGGAGTTGGCCGCCGAGTTCGGCTACGACGGCTTGCCCACGACCGACGTCGCCGAGCTTGCGACGTTCTTCCGCACCGCGGCCCACAGCGGCTCGCTGGTCCGCTATCTGGAGCCGTTCGCCCACACGGTCGGTGTGATGCAAACTCCGGAGGCGCTGCACCGGGTGGCACTCGAATGCGTCGAGGACCTGGCGGCGGATTCGGTGGTCTACGCCGAGATCCGGTTCGCCCCCGAACTGCACATCGACGCCGGGTTGTCGCTCGACGCCGTCGTCGACGCCGTGCTGGCCGGCTTCGCCGACGGGGAGAAGGCCGCCGCGGCCGAGGGCAAGACCATCACGGTGCGGTGCCTCGTGACCGCGATGCGGCACGCCGCCCGCTCGCGGGAGATCGCCGAGCTGGCCATCCGGTTCCGGGACCGCGGCGTGGTGGGCTTCGACATCGCAGGGGCGGAGGCCGGGTATCCGCCGACGCGCCACCTCGATGCCTTCGAGTACATGCGAAACAACAATGCCCGCTTCACCATTCACGCCGGGGAGGCGTTTGGACTGCCGTCCATCCAGGAGGCGATCTCGTTCTGCGGTGCCGATCGCCTGGGCCACGGGGTGCGAATCGTCGACGACATCGAGGTGCACCACGACAGCGATGCCACGCTGGGCCGTCTGGCGTCGATCCTGCGGGACAAGCGGATTCCGCTCGAGCTGTGTCCCAGCAGCAACGTGCAGACCGGTGCGGTCGCGAGCATCGCCGAGCATCCCTTCGCGCTGCTGGCCCGGCTCCGGTTTCGGGTCACCGTGAATACCGACAACCGGTTGATGAGCGACACCACGATGAGCCAGGAGATGCTGCGCCTGGTCGAGGCGTTCGGCTACGGCTGGAGTGATCTCGAGCGGTTCACCATCAACGCGATGAAGTCGTCGTTCATCCCGTTCCCGGAGCGGCTGGCGTTGATCGACGAGATCATCAAGCCGCGATACGCGGTCCTGATCGGCTGACCTCACCTCCGATGCGCGATTCGTGCACCCGCGGCGGGCGCGGGCGCGGGTGGCACGAATCGCTAGAGGACGGCGCGCAGGCGGTCGGCGAATGCACCTGGAGCGCCCAGGAATCCGCCATGATCGCCGGGAAATTCGGTGGTGTCCAAGCCGAGTCGCTCGGCCACGGCGACCGACGTCCGGTGGGTGATCAGCTGGCCCGACTCCGCGCCGACGCCGACGACGATGCGCGACGCCGACGATCGCAGCGCCTCGAAGTCGGGGAGGTACTGCGTCGTGGGCGCCAGGTCGTGCACGAAGAACCGCGCGCCCTCGGCCAGCGCCTGCTGGGGGTTCACCGGCTCACCCCGTGGCTCGGACGGACCGTCCCCGAAGGCGGCGACGTCGAAGCCGGCATTGACCATGAACTTCAGCCACGCGGCCGGCAACCCCTCGGTGAGGAACGTGTCGGTGATGGCCTGGGTGGCGACCCGCTGCTCGTCGGCGTCGGGTAGCAGGTCCAGCAGCGGCGGCTCGTGGGCCACCAGCGTGCCGACGCGGCCGGGGTGGCGGGTGACCAGTGCCAGACCGGTGACCGCTCCGCCGCTGGAGCCGAACACGTCGGCGGACTGGGCGCCAAGATCATCGAGGATCGCGGCGACGTCGTCGGCGCGCACGTCGGGATTCGACGGTCCGTCCGGGTCGTCGACCGGACTGCCCGCGAACCCGCGCGGGTCGTAGGTGACCACCGTGTGGTCGGTGGCCATGGCGTGGGCCAGCGGGGCGAAGTCCGCTGCGGCCATCGGGGATCCGATGACGAGTAGCAGGGGTCCACGCCCGCGCACCTCGTAGTGTAGCGAGGCGCCGGGGACGTCGATGGAGCGGGACACGAGGCCGTCGGTGATGGTCATGCCGATGCTGACCGGTGACCCCGGGGAAAGTCATCGGCACCCGGTGGACTGAGCAGATCCTTGGCCCGCAGCGCCAGCCAGAACTCGGCGATCGCAGCGGTGTCGGCGATCCGGCGACCGGTGATCTCCTCGACCCGCTGGATGCGGTACACCACCGTCTGCCGATGCACCCCCATCGCAGCCGCGGTCTTGACCCAGGACCGGTCGCATCTGAGATAGGCGTCGAGCGTGCGGACCATGTCGCCGGAATGGGCGGCGTCGTAGGCGACCAGTGCGCCCAGCACCCGGTCCACCACCACTTGGGCCTCCTCGGTGTCGCGGAGCACCGACAGCATCGTGACGCCGCCGTAGTGGGCGGTCCGGTCCGGGGTGCTCTCGGCGGCGCGCATGGCCCAGGTCGCCTCCCGGACTGCCGCCGGTCCGCGGCGCGGATGGTGCAGGGCGTCGCTGACGCCGATCGCCGCGTCGGCCCCGACGCGGTGGCGCAGGGCGGCAAGCGGGCCGTCGCCCGTCGGCAGCAGCGCGTAGAGCACCGGTCCGCGCCGCAGCAGCAGGTGCGGGACCTGGCGACGGCCGAGACTGACGTGCAGGTGCCGTTCGGCGGTCTGCGAGCCACCGAAGAGCGCGATCAGTGCGGTCGCCGACGGCCGCAAACCCCGATCGGTGAGCATGCGGCCCGACTCGCCGGTGGTGAGCCGCCCGTCGCAGAGCGAGGCCAGTAGCTCTGCGCCGATGCGGCGGTCGTGTTCGCGGCGCACGTTCTGCTGGGCGAGCAGCACCGCCATGGCCGACGCCAGGTGTTGTAGCTGCACGATGTCCGGCGCGCTGGCCCGAAAGCCGTACGCCACCAACACCGTTGGCTCCTCGTCGGGCACCTCGACGACCAGCGCCCGGTCCTCGCCCGCGGCGACGTGCAGGACACCGGGGATCGCCCCCCGACGTCCGGCGATCTCGTCGGTCAGCGCCCGTCGCAAGGCACCGGGCACCGGGTCGGAGGAGTCGAGGGCGACCTCGCCCGTCGCGGCGTCGAGAACCGCCAGTCGGCACGCGACGTCGCGACCGAGTTGACTGAGCGCGTCCTGCGGAACCGACCGGCTGACCGACTCGCGGATCACCTGGTAAACCCGTTCGGTCACCGCCATCCGCCGGCCGTCGTCGCCCTCGGCGCCCGCGGCCACCGCTCGGCCGATGGCCGCGAAGCCGACCGAGTACGGCACCAGCAGCACCGGGAACGCCAGGTCGTCGGCGAGCGCCGTCGCGGTCGAGGTGAGGTCGGGCGTCGCCGAGTCCAACCCGATCACCACGCCGCAGATGCCCTTCTCGGCGAGGCCGCGAACGAGCGCGGCCTGGCCCCGGCCGGATTCGGGCAGGGTGCGGCCGTTCTTCATCAGAAGCTCGCCACCGGCCAGCCACGACCACGGCTCGTCGAGGTCGGAGGTCTGCGCCCACGACACCGGGCGGTCCAGCCCGCTCGCCCCCGCCCGCACCGTCAGCCGCAGGTGCGGGGTGTCCACCAGGTCGGCCAACCGGTACGCCACGCAGCCCTCCGCATCCGGGGCGGAACTTCACCCGCCCGTAACACCGCGGGGTGTGTCGTCCGTGGAGCGGGGAACCCCAGGTCAGAAGCGGTAGAGACGGCTGGGGCCGGTGAAGCGGGACGACGCGCCGACGCAGTTGCCATCGAATCTAGATGATCGTCTAGATTCCGGCAGGAAGTTCAGACGATCGACGGGTTTCGCTCCGGCGCGATCGGGTGGATGGTCGCTGCAACCCGTCACGAGGAGCAGCGATGACAGAGCCCGGCCCCACCACCGCGGTATCCCACACCGATCCGCCGTCGCGGCTGAGTCGCGGCTTCAGCTTCCGGTCGGCGCTGGCGCTGGCCTTCGCGGACGTGTCGCCGATTGCCGCGGTGTACGCCATCTTCACCCTTGGTCTGTTCGCCGCGGGCCCGAAGTTCTTCTGGGCGTTCCCGATCGTGTTGATCGGTCAGATGCTCGTGGCCGGCGTGTTCGGCGAGCTGGCCTCCCGCTGGCCATACGCGGGCAGCGTCTACCAGTGGTCGCGACACGTCCGCGGGACGACGGCGGGCTGGGCCGCCGCCTGGGCCTACATGTGGGGTCTGACGATCGCGCTCGGCACGCTGTCGTACGCCGCGAGCGGATTCCTGCTGCAGATCTTCGGCATCGTCGAGCCGTCGCGGTGGCTGACGGCCGCCGTCGCGATCGGGATCATCGCCCTCGGCACGGTGGTGAACATCGTTGGACGACAGGTCCTCAAGGTCATGGTGATCGCCAGCATCACCTGCGAGGTCATCGGCTCGGTGGGGCTGGGGGTCATACTGTTGCTGTTCTATCGCGAGAACCCGTTCTCGGCGCTGTTCTCCAGCGCGGGCATCCCCGACGCCGCGACGTGGACGTCGGGCCCGATGCTGTTGGCGGTCGCCTTCGTGGGGTGGTCGTTCCTCGGGTTCGAGGCGGCGGGATCGGTGGCCGAGGAGGTCGACGACCCGGAGCGCAACGTGCCCAAGGCGATCATCCTCGGTCTGCTCCTCGTCGGCTTGGTCGTGATGTTCTCCAGCGCTGCACTGATTCTCGCCATCCCCAATCTGAACGACGTGGTTGCAGCGCAGTCCGGCGACGTGGTCTCCGACACGCTGACCGCCCACCTCGGCGCCGGTGTGACCAAGCCGCTTCTGGCGATGTTCGTCATCGGCTTCATCTCGAGCTTCCTGGCCGTCCAGGCGGCGGTCTCCCGGTGCATCTGGGGCGCCGCCCGCGACCGCAGCCTGCCCGGCTCGAAGGTGCTCGGCCGGCTCGCGGGCCCGGAACGCTTGCCCGTCAACGCCATTGCGCTGACGGCCATCGTGGCGGTCGTGTTCATCCTGTTGGCCGGGTCGAAGTTCTACAACATCCTGGTGAACTTCAACATCATCGGCTTCTACATCGCCTTTGGCGTCCCGGTCGTGGGCGCGGCCATCGCCCGGCTGACCGGCAAGTGGACGCCCGGCCCGTTCAACCTCGGCAGGTGGGGTGCGCCGGTGACGTACCTCGCGTCGGTGTGGATCATCTTCGAGACGGTCAACGTCGCATGGCCGCGGACCCAACCCGGCCAGCCGTGGTACATCAACTGGGCCAGCGTGCTGACCACCGCGGTGCTCTTCGTCGTCGGAATCGCCATCTATCTGACCGTGCGCCGCAACATCGAGGCTCCCGTCGGGGAACGGTTCGCCCGCGAGGGCGAGAAGGCAGAACCCGGCCTCTGATGTCCCGGCTTGCAATCGTCACCGGATCCGCTTCCGGCATCGGTGCCGCGATCACCGAACTGCTGCGCGCCGAGGACTGGACGGTGGCGGGCATCGATCTGTCGGAGCGCGCCGAGCACGTCGCCGACGTGTCCGATCCCGCGGCCGTCCACGCCGTGATCCGCGGCATTCAGGACGATCTCGGCGACGTCGACGCGGTCGTGTCGGCGGCCGGGCACTACGACATCACCCCGGTGTCCGACATCTCTGCGCACGCGCTGCACCGGATGCTTCGCGTGCACCTCGGCGGGCTGCGCAACACCGTCCGCGCCGTGCTGCCGTCGATGCTGGCCCGCGGCTCCGGCGCGATCGTCGCGGTCACGTCCGAACTCGCCATCGGCGGGGGCGACGGCGATGCGCACTACGCCGCGGCCAAGGGTGCCATCATCGGACTGGTGCGCTGTCTGGCCGCCGAAGTCGCCGGTCACGGCGTGCGGGTAAACGCCGTCGCGCCTGGTCCGACGGACACCCCGTTGCTCGCCGCCGATTCCCCGTGGCGGGCGCCCGACTACCTTGCGACGCTGCCCAACCGGAGGCTGACGCGTCCCGACGAGATCGCCCGCATCGTGTCCTTCCTGCTGGATCCCGACGCCGCGTACTGTACCGGCGAAGTCATCTCACCCAACGGCGGAGCGGTGATCTAGTTGTCCGACAAACCATTACGAGGACGGCTGGCTTTGGTCACCGGCGCAGCCCAGGGCATCGGCGCGGCCATCGCCCGTCGGCTCGCCGCCGACGGCGCCGACGTCGCGGTCAACGACCTGCTAGACAGCGCGGGACTCGCCGAGGTGGTCGCGGCGACCGGCGGATACCCGGCCGTTGGTGACATCACCGATCCGGCCTTCGCGGAACTCGTCGAGGGCATCGAGCGCGAGCGACGCGCCGTCGACATCCTGATCTGCAACGCCGCGTACATGACCATGGCCCCGTTCGTGGACGGCGAGCGCTTGCGCGAGGAGCAGTTCGACGACGACGAGGACGACTGGTGGAAGGTCGTCGACACCAATCTGGCGGGCACGTTCGCCTCGATCCAGGCGGTGCTGCCCGGGATGCGACGGTCGGGCGGCGGCAACATCGTCGTCATCACCTCCGAGTGGGGCGTCATCGGGTGGCCGGGAGCCAGCGCCTACTCGGCCTCCAAGGCCGGGTTGATCTCGTTGGTGAAGACGCTCGGCCGCGAACTCGCCCGCGAGAACATCACCGTCAACGCCGTCGCGCCTGGAGTGATCGACACCCCGCAACTTCAGGTCGACGCCGCGGCCGCCTCGCTCAGCCTTGCCGAGATGCGGCAACGGTACGGTGCCGACATCCCGATGGGACGAATTGGCGATCCGGAGGAAATAGCCTCTGCGGTAGCACTATTGGCACGCACCGACGTCGGCGCCATGGTGGGTCAGACGCTTCAGATCAATGGAGGATCGACGCGATGCCGAGTGTGAACGACGACATCAGGGGTCAGGCCGACGGGCAGGTGATCCCGCGGTACGCCGGCCTGACCACGTTCGCGCGGTTGCCGCGCCGCGAGGACGTGGCCCGGTGCGACGTGGCGGTGGTCGGCGTCCCGTTCGACTCCGGTGTCACCTATCGGCCCGGCGCGCGGTTCGGGCCGTCGCACATCAGGCAGGCGTCGCGGCTGCTGCGGCCGTACAACCCGCAGTTGGACGTGTCGCCGTTCGCGCATCAGCAGGTGGTCGACGCGGGTGACATGGTGGCCAACCCGTTCGACATCGCGGCGGCGGTTGCCGAGATCGACGCCCAGGCAACTGAACTCATCGACGCCGGTACCCGCCTGGTCACGCTCGGCGGGGACCACACCATCGCCTATCCGCTGCTGCGCGCGCACCATCGGCGCTACGGCCCAGTTGCCTTGCTGCACTTCGATGCTCACCTCGACACGTGGGACACCTACTTCGACGCACCGGTGACGCACGGGACGCCGTTCCGGCGGGCGGCCGAGGAGGGACTGTTCATTCCTGGCCACAGCGCACACGTCGGCATCCGTGGATCCCTCTACGGTCCCAACGATCTCGCCGAGGACGCCGGATTCGGATTCACCGTCGTGCACTGTGCCGAATTCGAACGCCGCACCACCGACGACGTGGTCGAGCAGCTGCGCACCTCCATCGGCGATCGCCCGCTCTACGTGTCCGTCGACATCGACGTCCTCGACCCCGCCCACGCACCGGCGACGGGTACGCCGGAGGCGGGCGGGATGACCAGCCGCGAACTGCTGGCGATCATCCGCGGTCTCGACGGCCTCGATCTGGTGGGGGCCGACGTCGTGGAGGTGTCGCCGGCCTACGACCACGCCGAGATCACCGGCGTCGCCGCGGCCAACGTGGCCTACGAATTCGTGTCGCTGCTCGCGAGAAGGGCGCAATCGTGAGTGTTCCGGCCGGCCCCGTCGAGTGGCCAGGGACCGCGCGGTGTGCGGCGTCGTTCAGCTTCGACGTCGATGCGGAGTCGGCGATGCTGGCCGTCGACCACCGCCACGCCGACCGCATGTCGGCCATCAGTCACCAGGCGTACGGTCCCCTGGTTGGGGTGCCGCGACTGCTGAAGATGCTGGCGCGCAAGGACATCACGTCGACGTTCTTCGTGCCCGGCTACACCGCACTGCGCTATCCGGACGTCGTTCGCAGCATCGTCGATGGCGGGCACGAGATCGCCCACCACGGGTACCTGCACGAGGCGATGGCGGGCCTGTCGGCCGAGGCGGAGGCCGACATCCTCGACCGCGGCAGCGAGGTGCTGGAGCGGGTGACGGGGGTGCTGCCGGTGGGCTATCGAGCGCCGATGTGGGAGCTGAACTGGCACTCACCGAAACTGTTGCTGGACAGGGGTTTCCTGTACGACAGTTCGTTGATGGACGCCGACCATCCCTACGAGCTCGCCGTCGGATCGGGCTCGCTGGTCGAGATCCCGATTCAGTGGGCGCTCGACGACTGGGAGCAGTACTGCTTCGTCCCGGACTTCACCGGGACCGGGCTCATCGAGAGCCCCGTCAAGGTCGCCGAGATGTGGCGGCTGGAATTCGACGGTCTCCGGCAGGCCGGCGGCTGCTTCGTGCTGACCAATCACCCGTTCCTGTCCGGGCGGCCATCGCGGGCGGCGGCGCTCGAGGGCTTGATCGACTACGTCTGCTCCCACGACGACGTGTGGGTGTCACATCTGGGGGCCATCGCCGAGCACGTCCGCGGGCTCGGCCTGGAGCCGCGATCGGTCGTTCGGCCGGACCCGGCCGACTTCTAGGGTCCGCTCACTCCTCGCGCAGGCGGGACTCCACGAAGTTCTCGACCTTCTCCCACTGAGCCACCGCCTTCGCGTACGGCGCGGGCGGCTTGGCGACCTTGTCCGGCGACAGCAGGTGCGCGACGAACCGGCCCAACGGCTGGTCGGCGTCGAGGGCCTCCTCGACGATGTCGTCCTCGGCGTAATCGCCGACGTCCCGGATCAATTCGACGGCGAGTTCCAGTTGCTCGACGTCCACGGCCTCGGGGCCGTCGGCGATGTCGTCGGACAGCGTTCGCAGCACGTAGACGTTGTCGTCGGTGACGTCGATCTGCAACGATCCGTCCGTCGCCGCGGTCTTGATGTCGTCGAAGGTCGCCAGGTCCGACAGGTCGCTCTCGTGCTCGTCGGCGAGGTAGCGCGCCAGCGCTCGCTCGGAGCTGAACACGCTGATGCGTCCGTTGCGGCCCAGGAAGATCGGTTGGTCGTCCATGTAGCAGCGCAGCGTGTAGTACGTGCCGCCACGGGTCAGCAGGCGGATGGGGTCGATCCCCACGTGCGCCCAGAAGTCCTCGTCGCTGCCGAGTACCTGATCCGTCGCCTGCGCCGTCAGCGCGGCTTCCTCCTCGTCGGTGTCGACCTCGTCTTCGATCACCACGTCGTCGTCGGCGTCGGCTTCTACGACCTCAGGCTCCGGAGCCGGTTCGGCGAGTTCGGTAGCGGCCTTCTCCGACGCGGCCGCGTCGACGTCCGGGGTGGTGACGATCGCGTCGATTGCGTCGACGACGCCGTCCCAGCTGCGGGCGATCACCGCCTCGATCTCGGCCCAGCGCTTGCGGCCGGCGCGACCCTCGAACGCCTCGAGGCCGCCACCGAGGGAACCGAGGACGGGGTTGCCGTTGTAGAACTTGGACACCTCCGGCAGATCGCAGACCGAACCGATGGCCTGCACCACCGCCAGCGCGTGGAGCAGCGTGGCGACCGACTCCTCGGTCGGCTTCTCGGCGGCCACCTCTGGGACGCCGATGAGGTCGTGCCGATGGTCCTCGCTCGGCTCCAGCCGGTGCGCCGACGACTCCGTGAGCGCCGCCCAGGAGGGATGGTCGGTAAGGTCGTTCTCGGCACTGGTCCGAATGAAGGCAGCCAGGTCAGCCACCGAATCGAAGCCGTAGAGGTCGTCATCCTTGCCCAGGAACGCCTGCCACTCGTCGTCGGCGTCACGCCACGACGGAGCCCACAGTGTGTACAGATCGCCCTTGGTCAGGCCGAGCCTCACCGGCACGATGTCAGCAGCCATGCGGCACAGCGTAGCGACGGCGTCTGGGCGGGTTGCCGTCACCCGGTGCGGTCGAAGAAGCGCTGCCCATCGGCGGGCATCCGGCCGAAGGCCAGCTTGAGCACCGGCGCGAGGGCGACGAAGGGTAGCGCGAACGCCTTCGTTGGTTCGATGGCGACGGTCCAGTCGAACCGCGTCGCATCCTGGCCCTCCGGGGTGAGCACGTAGTCCTCGGCGAAGTGCTTGAACGCGGGCAGGCTTGCCTCGTACACGGTGAACGCGTAGCCGCGTCCCTCGTCCCAGCGGATGAACCGCTCCCGCACCCGCGCCAGCCCCGGCGCGAGCACGACCTCGCGGGTGGTGCCGATGCCGAATGGACGCGGGCTCGACCAGCTCACCGACTTGACCGTCGTGCTCCACGCGGCCAGCGACTCGTCCGACGCCAGCGACTCCCACACCTTCTCCGGCGGCGCCGCGAAGATCTTCGAGTACCGGAAGACGTACGGGGCCGACGTGAAGACACCTTCGTCAGCGGGTTCGACCGAATACCAGCGCGCCATGGGTCACAGCATGCCAAACGACGCGCGACGATGGTCGGGTGCGCGCTGTGGTCTTCGAGGAGTTCGGCGGTTCGGTAACGGTCAGATCGGTCGCCGACCCGGTGCCGTCGCCCGGCGGGGTGGTCGTGACGGTTCAGGCCACGGGGCTGTGCCGCAGCGACTGGCACGCCTGGGCCGGCCACGATGACGGGGTGGCGCTGCCGCACGTTCCCGGTCACGAACTGGTCGGCACGGTGGTCGACGTCGGCGCGGACGTGCACCGGTGGTCGGTCGGCGATCGCGTGACGACTCCGTTCGTGTGCGGATGCGGTGCCTGCCAGTGGTGTCGCAGCGGTCAGGCGCAAGTGTGCCCGGACCAGACGCAGCCCGGCTTCACGCACTGGGGCTCCTTCGCCGAGTACGTGGCGCTGCATGCCGCCGACGCCAACCTGGTGCCGGTGGCCGACGTCGTGGCGGACGCCGCAGCAGCCGGGCTGGGCTGTCGGTTCGCCACCGCCTATCGGGCCCTGCATGGCCGGGCCGGAGTTCGGCAGGGGGAGTGGGTGACGGTCGTCGGGGTCGGCGGTGTGGGTCTCAGTGCGGTGCAGGTCGCCGTGGCCGCGGGCGCCAGGGTGGTCGCGGTGGATCGCACACCGGCGGCCTTGGAGCTGGCGGTCGATCTCGGTGCGGAGCATGCCGTGCTCGCCGGTGATCAGGGCGAGCGAAGCAACGGGGGAGGACACGTGTCGGATGTCGCGGCCGAGGTGCACGGGCTCACCGGCGGCGGCAGCCACGTCGCGATCGATGCTGTCGGTACCCCGGGCACCTGCGCGGATGCGATTCACAGCCTGCGTCGCCGCGGCCGGCACGTCCAGATCGGGCTGCTCCCCAGCGCGGGCGGCTACCCGGCCGTGCCGATGGCTCGCGTAATTGCTTGGGAGCTGGACGTTCTCGGCAGCCACGGCATGGCGGGAGCGGACTACCCCGACATGATGCGGCTGGTCGAGACGGGCACGCTCCGTCCGCAGGACCTCGTCGAGCGGGTGGTCGGCCTGACCGAGGGCGCCCAGCTGCTACCCATGGTCGACACCGCCGCTCCAGTCGGAGTCACGCTGATCGATCCGCGGCGGGAGTAGCGCCGGTAGAGCTTCGGCAATGACGAGGCGGGCGCCCACCGTGATCCGGTCGGCCGGCCAGCCGAGCCGATTGCAGGTGTCGATCACGGCGTCCGCGGAGGGCGCACTGAACACGGCGAACGTGAAGTCCTCGCAGGGGAGTGTCAGCGCGACGAGCAGGTGGACGTTCATGCCGTTCGGTCGAACGACGGAGGCGGCGTCGAATCGGCGGGCGATGTCCTCGGCGCCGACCGCGGCTGCATCGGGGCCGTACCACTCGACGAGGAAGTGGATCGCCGGCACCGCACCAGTGCACATGCGTTTCTCCTATGTCAAGCCGCTGCCGGTTGGCATGGCGTTTGTCGGTTTTGGTGGTCGGTGTGCAGGTGGTGGAAGACCACGCGGGCAAGGCGGCGTTTGAGGCAACGCAGGGCTTCAGTGCTTGAGTCCCCGGCGGTGAGGCGCTTGCGGTAGTACGTGGCACCGAGGCCGTCCAGGCGGATCTGGGTGACGGCGATGCGATGCAGGGCAGCGTTGAGTTGGCGGTTGCCCGAGCGGGTCATCCGGACCCGGCCGGCGGTGTTGCCCGACCACACCGGGATCGGTGCCACACCACCGTGGCGGGCGAAGGCCGCCTCACTCTTGAAGCGGTTCACCCCAGCGGTCTCGCCAACCAGTTTGGCCGCCGTCAGCTCTCCACAACCCGGCATCGCGAGCAGAGCCGGGGCAACCTGGCGAACCCGTTCGCCGATGCGTTTGGCCAACGCATTGATCGCCTCGGTGAGCCGGGTGACGTCGGCGAGCTCCTCACGCGCGAGTTCGGCGACCAGGCCAGGCACCGTATCCAGCCACGCTCCCAGAAGCTCGCGGTGCTTCGCCAAGTCCAGCGACGCCTTCTTCGGGGCGTGGGCGGGGTCCAGCTCGTGGACTCGCCACAACAACCTGTTGATCGTCGAAGTGCGTTGTGCCACCAAGTCTTCGCGACGATCAACGAGGAGTTTGAGCTCCCGGGACACCTCGTCATGCGACGCGATCGGCAAGTCGGGTTCGCGCAGAAACGCCCGCGCGACGGCCAACGCATCGATCGGATCGGACTTGCCGCGGGTCCGCGCAGACTTGCGGGTCAACGCCATCAACTTCGGTGGCACCCGTACCACCTGCTGACCTGCGGTCAGCAGATCGCGCTCCAGGCGCGCCGATAGATGCCGGCAGTCCTCGATTGCCCAGACCAGCTCCGAGCCGAACTGAGCGCGGGCCCAGCACATCCCCTGGTGATGACCAGCCGTTGTGGCAGCCACCACCTTCTCGCCGAGCTTTCGACCGACCTCGTCAACGGCGACGAAGGTGTGCGTGCGCTTGTGGACATCGGCTCCAACGACAACCATGGTGGTTGCCTCCTTCACATGAGAGGTGATGGGTTGGGCCGGTCGGCGGACACATCTCAGTGGGGGCGATGCCACGCTCCTATCAAGTCACGCCGGCCGGTCCTTCACACCTGGTGCCGACAAAACGCATGTTCGCCAACCCGAAGGCGGCATCGACGCTACGAGCCAGACACCAGGTGATCAGGACCCAACCACCGCAACGCGGCACTGTCACCCTGACACTGAGTCGACGCTATGACGCGCGAGGCCGAACCGCGTCAGGGATTACCCTCGATCTTGACGGCGGCGAGCCTGTTGGCGAGGTCGACCCGAGACCGCAGCCCGAGCTTGCGGTAGATCCTGCTGAGATTGGCCTCGACGGTCTTCGTGGAGATGAACAGTTGGGCCGCGATTTGTTCGTTCGACGACCCTTGCGCGGCGAGCCCGGCGACCCTCTGTTCGGTGGTCGTCAATCCGACACTGCCTGCCGCGGGGTCGAGCCGGGCGAGCTCGTCGCGGGCCCGCGTGGACCACTGCGGTATCTCCATGCCATCGAAGGCCGTGACCGCGGCCGCCAGTGTGGTGCCGGCAGCCTGGCGGTGGCCGCGACGGCGCTGTATCTGACCGAGAAGCAGCTGCGTCCGGGCCAATTCGAACCGCATCTGCAGCCGCGCATGGTGGTTCAACGCCTCGAGCGCCGATTGCTCGGCCGCGGCGAGCTCGCCGCGTGCCGACAGCATCAGGCTGCGGCAGAACGCACCGGTCGCGAGCATCCACGGTCGATCGAGGCGTGTGCCATTGCGCTCGAGCGCAACGATCAACGGTTCGGCGTCGTCCAACCGGCCCAGGGCCGTCATCGCTTCCACTGCATACGGGACGAACGCCGCGACCGCGAGTTCGGTGCTCGGCATGTCGGCGAACCTCTCCAGCCGCGGTGCCATGATGGTTAGCGCCTCCGCGTAGTTGCCCAACGAGGTCTCCAGGAAGGCCTTGCACTCGATGGTTCGGTAGACCTCCTCGGTTCCGCCGCACCGTTCACCGGCCTCGGCGGCGGTGGCCAGTGCGGCGCGCGCCTCGGCGATTCGGCCGCCGAACGCACGAGGAGCCGCCATCGCGGTGAACGCCATGGATTGCACGGCGTCGCCGCCAAGCTGTTGCGCCCGCTGCACCGCTTCCTCTGCCGCCACGGTCGCTTCCCTTAGGTCTCCGCGCCAGATGCCGATGCTCGCGCTGTGAATCTCCACCCACAGCATCTCCGTGTCAGCGCCGCGCTCGATACATCGGCGCCGGACGGCCTGCATCTGGGCGCGCGCCTCGTCGGGCTTCCCCGACCACGCCAAGATCATCGTGTCGATGGCGTCGGCGCTCAACGGAATCACCACGTCTGCGTCGAAGACCTGAAGGGCAAGCGCCCGTTGAACTTCCGCTTCGTCGACACCGTATCCGTTGAAGAACCGGGCGTTGACCCGGGCTGCCAACGCCTGACTGATGAGTGCCGACGCACCGATTGCCTCTGCCTTCTGAACGCAGTCCTCGGCGGTGTCGAGAGCTGCTGCGTAGTGGCCGGAGTTCAGTTGACAGTAGGAGAGGAACAGGAGGATCGGCACCAGGATGGTGCCGATCCCCGCGGCATCCGTGCGGGCCTCCACGAGGATGTCGACGGCATCCTGGAAGTCGCTGGCGTGAATGCGCATCCCGGCACGGATGATTTGTGCGATCGACCGCATCGGCCCGGCCAGCTGACCCATGGTGTGCTCGTCGAGCATCGCCTCGGCGCGGGGCGCATTGCCCGATCGAAAATGCTGCTCTGCAGCGCGGATTCGACGTTCTGGCGTGTCACCGCCGAGGTTGATCGCGAGCTCTGTGAGCTCGGCCGCGGCTGCCGGTGCGCCTTGAGCTCCGGTCGCGTCGGCCGCGGTGTCCAGCGCTTCCAGTGTTGCCGGGTCGGCGGTCGTGGCTGCGAGCGCAAGATGCCTAGCCCGAAGTTCCTGTCTCTCAACGCACGTGGCCAGCTTGCGGTGCATGTCGCGGCGGTGGGCGGGGGCGGCCAGCGTGTAGACGCCGGTGGCGAACAGCGGATGACCGAAGTGGACGCGGTTGCCTTCGATGCGGATGAGCCCTCGCGATTCTGCGACCTCCAACGAGGCCGTGACACTTTGAGTCGGTCGAGCGGTTGCGGCACTGATCAATTCAACGGTCGGCGTGGCGCCGCAGGCAGCGGCGAGCAGGACGTCGGTCGCCTCGTCGTCGAGATCCGTGAGTCGATCCCGCACCAACGCGGCAAGACCGTCGGGCAATCGGAGTGCGTCGGACGGATCGTTGATGAAGGCCCGAGCGAGTTCCAGCGCGAAGAGCGGGTTGCCGCCGGAGACGTCGAAGATGCGCGCGACGGCGGGCCGCGGCAACATCCTCCCAAGTCTGTCGGAGATCAACGTGTGCACGCCGCCGAGGGTCTGTGGTCGCACCCGAATCCGCTGAATGGATTCGGGGCGCGGCAGATTCAGCCAGAGAGGACCGTCGGGGATGTCGGGGTCGCCGGTGCGGATTGCGGCTACCACCCCCACGGGACCGGTCAATCGTCGACAGATATAACCAAGGACGGCTCGGCTGGACGGGTCCAGCCAATGTGCATCGTCGACGGCAATGAGCACCGGCGACTCGTCGGCGACGCACGAGATGACGTTCCGCAACGCCGCGGCGACGACTCGCTCGTCGGTGCTTGGTCCGTCCACGCCGCCGATGAGCACTCTGTCGAGGGCCATCCGATGGAGGGCGGGCAGTTCAGTGAGCAGGTCGGCGTCGATGTCGGCCAGCAGATCGGCGACGGCTGCATACGCGAAGGTGACCTCGGAGGCAGCACCCTGCGCCGCAAGCACCCGCAGTCCGCGTGCGGTCGCTCGCGAGGCGACGTGCTCCATCAGCGTGGACTTGCCGACTCCGGCCTCGCCCTCGATGACGAGGCCGGCGGGCTCACGGACTACGCGGTCACACAGTTCCTCGACGGCCAACGTTTCGTCCTCGCGCCTGACCGAGTGTTCCCCCATGACTCGGATCCTCGCAGAGACGCCGCACTGCTCGTACGGCTTCAGGGTAGATCCGGAATTTCTGAATCCGTGATCGTCTGCTCGGGCCTTCGGTCCTCACGCAGTTGGTCGCCAGAACCCCTGAAATCCCTGCCCAGCGTTGGTGGTTCGAATCGGCGACAGCTTCACCGGGTCACCCGCCTCGACCATCTGGCCGTTTCCGACGATCATCGCGACGTGGCCGTCCCACACCGCCAGATCGCCCGGTCGAACCGTACTCTGGGTGACCGCTGATCCGACGTCCTGTTCCTGGGCGAGCCGCGGAAGCTCCAGTCCCGCCTCGCGGTAGGCCCACTGGGTGAGACCGCTGCAGTCCAAGCCGACGCCCGGAGTGGTCCCGCCCCAGTCGTAGGGCACGCCGAGTTGGGTCAGCGCATGCCGCACGGCGCTGGCGGCGACGGCATTGGGTGCCGTTGCCACACTGCCGTCGGGGAGGTGGACCGAGACGCCGGCGCCGAACGTCCCCGGGTCGGCGAGCGGCTGCGCACCGCTCGGCAGACCCTCTGGGCGCGCCTCGGTCGAGGCCGCAAGGTGCGACGGCCCACCTCCGACGACCCCCGCTCCCGGACTCGACGCCGCACCCATGCCCGAGGACGGCGCCGAGCCGACGGACCCCAGCGCGCCACCGAGACCCGACAGTGCCCCCATCGGCAGGGTGGGCGGCGGTCCCGGGGGAGCGGATGCCTCGACTGCCGACTGGTGCCCCTGAAGCTCGCCGCGCAGTTCCTCGATTACCGCCTCCGCCTCGTCGAGGGCTCGCCGCGCCTCGGCGTCTAGTTCGGCGGCGGCACCCGGCTCGTCGATCGTCGACTCGAGCGCCTCAGCGCGTGCCTCGAACTCTTCGATGATCGCCTGCAAGCGAGACCGTGCGCGGCCGACTGCCGCGCCGGCGTCGGTGGTGGCGGTGCCCAACTGACTGGCGCGGGCGGCCATGGCGTCGAGCGCCGCGACGGTCGACTCGGTGAAGTCGGCTGCAGCCGCACCCGCATCACCCACCCACTGCGTCCCCTGCCACGACCGACCCGCCGCGAGGGCGACGTCGTCGAGCGTGGCGCGAACCGTGGCCAATGCCGACGTGGCGTCCGGTGTGCCGGTGCCCACCGACGCCTGAAGCTCGTGCAACGGTGCCGCCAGTGCACGGACCAGGGCGCTGGGCATCGGCTAGGTATTCAGCAGTGAAAGGTCATGAGCTGCAGCATCTTCGGCAGCTCGATAGGAGTGGACGGCGCCGTCCGCAGCTGATCGCGCCGCGGCCAGCCGGGTGGCGAGTTGCGTGGCATGGTGCGCCTCCAGTGCGAGGGCCCGGTTGAGTGCGGCCACGAATGGCGCCCCGACCGCCCCGAACGCATCGGCGGCTGCTGTCGCGGCGGCCAGGTGGGCCGCCACCGACGTGAGGTCATCGGCGTGCCGACGTTGAGCGACGCTGAACCGGTGGATGTCGGACGTATCGGCGATCATGCGGTTAGGACGTCGGATGGAGCGCTTTGGTTCCATTGCCGTCTCCGACGTCGTGGTTCCATTGCCGTCTCCGACGTCGTGGTTCCATTGCCGTCTCCGACGTCGTGGTTCCACTAGGGTTCGCCGCATGGACGTCCGCGTTGTCGATCACCCCCTCGCCGCCGCTCGGCTCACGACGCTGCGCGACGAGCGCACCGACAACGCCGGATTCCGCGCCGCCCTGTGCGACCTGGCGCTGATGCTCGTTTACGAAGCCACCCGCGACGCCGCCTCGACGCCCGTCCCCATCCGCACCCCGCTGGCCGACACCGTGGGCTCCAGGCTGGCGACCCCACCCCTTCTGGTCCCCGTCCTTCGCGCCGGCCTGGGGATGGTCGAGAGAGCTCACCAGCTGATCCCCGAGGCCAAGGTGGGGTTCGTGGGTGTCGCCCGCGACGAGACCACCGCCCTGCCGACGCCGTACCTCGAGTCGCTGCCCGACGACCTGAGCGCCACACCGGTGATGGTGCTCGACCCGATGATCGCCACCGGCGGATCGATGGCGCATACCCTCGGCCTGCTGCACGCCCGCAACGCCGTCGACATCACCGCCGTCTGCGTGGTCTGTGCGCCCGAAGGCATTGCGGCCCTTGAGAAGGCGTCACCCGACCTGAAGCTCTACACCGCGGCAATCGACGACGGGCTCAACGACGTGTCCTACATCGTGCCGGGGCTCGGCGATGCAGGGGACCGTCAGTTCGGTCCTCGCTGAAGCAGACCGACCACGTCGCCTCGAAGTTGCTCGAGTCGCCGAGCAGCAGCTTCCCGTGCGGCCGGTACGTCGTCGCGGGAAGACAGTCGAATCTCCAAGTAAGCCTTCACCTTTGGCTCCGTTCCCGACGGTCGGACCGCCACTCGTACCGCCTCGCCGGTGAAGATCAGGGCATCGGTGGATTCCTGACCGGGGCGCTTCGACAGGTCCTCGAGGTCGACGGCCTCAGCACCGAGGCGGACGGGTGGTGAGGCGCGCAGGCGGTCCATCAAGGCGGCGTCGGCGGGCACCGACAGGGCTGACGTCACATGCACGCCGTGGCGCCGAGCGAGGGCGTCGAGCGCATCCACCACGGTTCGACCGTCCGCGCGCAGCACCGAGACCAGGTCGCAGGCGAGCACCGCGGCGGTGATGCCGTCCTTGTCGCGGACGGCGGCCGGGTCGACGCAATGGCCGATCGCCTCCTCATAGGCATAGACCAGGGTGCTCGCCGGCCGGTTCTCGTCCGCACGTGCCAGCCACTTGAATCCGGTCAGCGTCTCGACGTGCTGGGCGCCGTGGCCCGCGGCGATCATCGCCAGCATGCGCGACGACACGACGGTGCTGGCGACCACGCAGCCCCTCATCACGTCACCCGGCTCGGTCTGCGACAGCATGTAATCCCCGAGCAGCCAACCCGTTTCGTCTCCCGAGAGCATCCGCCAGCCGGTCGCCGTGGGGATGCCCACCGCGCACCGGTCGGCGTCGGGGTCGAGCGCGATCGCGATGTCGGCGTCGACCTCGTCGGCGAGGGCGAGCAGGAGGTCGGTCGCGCCGGGCTCCTCGGGGTTGGGGAACGCGACGGTGGGGAAGTCCGGGTCGGGCGAGTACTGCTCGGTGACGACGTGAACATCGGTGAAGCCGGCCTCTCGCAGCGTCAGCAGCGCCGGTTCCCCGCCGACCCCGTGCATGGCGGTGAGGGCGATCCGCACGTCACCCGTGGCGCGCCGGACGGTGGCCGCGCGCCGGACGTAGTCGCCAATCAGGTCGGTGGTGGTCGGCGTGACGTCGTCCCGGGCGGCGTCGGGCGGCGCCTCCGCCATCGCTGCTTCGATCTCGCGATCGGTCGGCGGAACGATCTGCATCCCACCGTCGAGGTACACCTTGTAGCCGTTGTCGGCAGGAGGGTTGTGCGAAGCGGTGATCTGAACGCCCGCAGCGGCTCCCATCCGCCGGACGGCGAACGCGACCACTGGCGTCGGCACCGGGTCGGGAAGAAGGGTGACGGTGAAGCCCTGCGCCGCAAGCACTTCGGCGGCCGCCAGGGCGAACTCATCCGAGTTGTGGCGGGCGTCGCGGCCGACGACGACCGTCGACCCGCCCAATCCCCGGTCCGTGAGCACCTTGGCCAGACCCCAGGTGGCCGCCGTCACGGTCTCGACGTTCATCCCTGCGGGGCCCGGGCGCATCGGACCGCGAAGCCCGGCCGTGCCGAACGTCAACGGCTGCTCGGTCATGGAGGACATTGTGCGCTCATCGGTGCTCACTGCTCTTCGCGCAAGCGCTCATCGCCATCGGCGAGCTTGCGCAGGACCGGCGCCACCAGCATCAGCAAGTCGAACTCCAACTCGGTCAGCGACTCGCGCATCGCCGAATTGAGCCACTCGTCGCGCTCGGCGCGGTCGGCCTCGAGAAGCGCCACCCCGTCCGCGGTGATCTCGATCAGTTGGCGGCGCCGGTCGTCGTCGTCGGTGCGGCGGGCCACCAGCCCGCGCGACTCGAGTTGATTGATCCCGTCGGTCAGGGACTGCACCCGCACGTGCATACGGTTGGCGAGTTCGGCGGGCGTCGTCACGCCGGTGCGACTAACCTCGCCCAGCACCTGCTGCTGGCTCAGTGTGAGGCCGTTGTCGCTGCGGTGTCGGCGAAGCTGGCGGGTCAGGGCCATGATCGACTCCCGCAGTTCGGTCGCATTGGCAGTGGTCGAGCGCATTACCAAGTTATACCTTGGTAAAACCCGTATAGTCGCTCGTTTGAGATCATGGAAATGCAAGTTCATACTTGTCTTCATGTGGAAGTGGGCGCTGCTGGTAGCGATCACGGTCGCGGTGACCGTGCCACTGGATCTGATCGGCGTCCCCTCCGCCGCACTATTCGGCGCGCTGATCGTCGGCATCGTGCTCGCTCTGATGTCACTCGCCCCCGCCGCAGTGCCCCGCCCGGCGGGATTGGCAGCGCAGGGCGTGCTAGGCGTCTACATCGGCACTATGGTGCACCGGGACGCGTTGACTGCGCTCGGTTCAGCGTGGCCGATCGTGTTCGCCGTGGCCGTTTCCACGCTGCTGCTCAGCATCGGCGCCGGCGCCCTGCTGGGCATGCAGCGCGACATCAGCCCACTGACGGGTTCTCTGGCATTGGTTGCCGGAGGGGCCTCCGGCCTGGTCGCGATCGCGCGGGAACTCGGCGGTGACGATCGCGTGGTCGCCGTCGTGCAGTACCTGCGGGTGGCGCTGATCACCGCATCGATGCCCGTCGTCGTCACCCTCGTCCATCACGCCGAGAAGAGCGGGCGCGCCGCTGCACCCGCTCAGGGCGGACCTGCTCCCTGGTACGTCAGCATCGGGCTGCTGGTTGTCGTCGTCCTCGTGGGTGCCACGGCCGGCCGACTCGCCAGAATGCCCGGCTCCGGTCTGCTCGGTCCCATGGCGGTGACCATCGTCCTGGAGTTGACCGGGACGTCGTTCGGGCTTTCGGTACCGGTGGCGCTCGTCCAGCTGGGTTACGCCTTGATCGGCTGGCAGGCCGGCGTTGCGTTCACCAGGGAGTCGCTGCGGGCGATCGGGCGGGCGCTTCCCACGGCGCTCGGCCTGATCGTGCTGCTGAACGTTGCGTGCGCCGGCCTCGGCATCCTCCTGGCCCACGTGACGGGCATCAGCCCGCTCGAGGGCTACCTGTCGACGAGCCCCGGCGGCATCTACGCCGTGCTGGCGACGGCCGTCGAAACGGGATCCAACGTCACGTTCGTCATCGCCGCCCAGGTGGTGCGGGTGCTGCTCATGCTGTTCGCGGCGCCCCTGATGGCGCGCAGTCTGATCGCGTTCACCCGGCGAATCTCCTACAGGCGCGCCAGCACCTCGGAGAGCAGGGAACCCATCCGCGTCGCGGACTGACGCCCCGCCTCCAGCACCTCCGCGTGACTCAGCGGCTGGCCCGTCATGCCCGCCGCCAGATTCGTCACCAGCGAGATGCCGAGCACCTCGGCGCCCGCGGCCCGGGCCGCGATCGTCTCGTGCACCGTCGACATGCCGACCAGGTCGGCGCCGAGCGTCCGCAGCATCCGAATCTCGGCGGGCGTCTCGTAGTGCGGGCCGGGCAGTCCGGCGTAGACACCGTCGACCAGCGTCGGGTCGACCTCCCGGGCTAGCGCCCGCAGCCGCGGTGCGTACGCATCGACGAGGTCGACGAACTCGGCGCCCACCAGCGGCGACCGCGCCGTCAGGTTCAGGTGGTCACTGACCAGTACCGGCTGGCCGACCGAGTAGTCCCCGCGGAGCCCACCGGCGGCGTTGGTCAACACCACGGTGCGCGCTCCGGCCGCGCACGCCGTGCGCACCGGATGGACGACGTGGCGCAGATCGTGCCCCTCGTAGGCGTGGATGCGGCCGAGCAGAACCAGCACGTCGGTGTCTCCGACTGCGACGGCAAGTACCTGCCCGGTGTGGCCTGCGGCCGACGGTGGCGTGAAGCCCGGCAACTCGGCCATGGGAACGACGGCCGACGGCTCGCCCAATTCGGCGGCGGCGGGGGCCCACCCGGAGCCGAGGACGACGGCGACGTCGACGGACTCCATGCCCGTGCGGGCGAGCAGTACCGCCGCGGCCTCCTCGGCAACGTCTCGAGGGCTTTCGGGCGCACTGCTCACACCGAGGAAGCGTACGGGGAGCCGACCGCGCCGTTGAGGTAGCGGCCACGATCGACGAGTGAAAGTAGTGGTGACTGTCAGCGCTACGTCAACGCACTGAGCGCTCGCGCGAAGAGCAGACCGACGGTGAGATACTGCTCCGATGCCTACCGCCACAGCGTCGACGACGGTCGAGGACGCGGTTCAGCGACGCCGTGGCGACCTCATCGAGCTCTCGCATTCGATTCACGCCGAACCGGAACTGGCCTTCGCCGAGCACCGCAGCTGCGCCAAGACTCAGGCGCTGGTCGTCGAGCGTGGCTTCGAGCTCACCGCCGCACCCGGCGGCCTGGACACCGCCTTCCGGGCCGACTTCGGCAGCGGTTCACTGGTCGTCGGCATCTGCGCGGAGTACGACGCGTTGCCGGGTATCGGACACGCCTGCGGCCACAACATCATCGCGGCCTCCGCGGTCGGGACGGCGCTCGCACTGGCCGAGGTCGCCGACGAGCTGGACCTGACCGTCGTCCTCTTGGGTACCCCCGCCGAGGAGGCGGGCGGCGGCAAGGCTCTGATGCTGGAGGCCGGCACCTTCGACGACATCGCTGCCACCGTGATGCTGCATGCCGGACCGCTCGACATCGCTCGCGCGCGGTCGCTGGCGCTGTCGCAGGTGGCCGTCGAGTACGCCGGACGCGAGGCCCACGCGGCCGTCGCTCCCTACCTCGGACTCAACGCCGCCGACGCGATCACCGTGGCGCAGGTGGCGGTCGGGCTGCTGCGCCAACAGTTCGCGCCAGGACAGATGGCTCATGGCATCGTCACCGATGGCGGGCAGGCCACCAACGTCATCCCGGCCCGCACCGAGATGCATTACACGATGCGCGCCAACGACTCTGAATCGCTGCGCGAATTGGAGGGCAGGATGTCGGACTGCTTCCTGGCGGGCGCGATTGCGACGGGTTGCGGCCATCGGGTCGAGGCGACCGAGCCGTCATACCTCGAGCTGACGCCCGACCAGTGGCTCGCCGACGTGTTCCGCGCCGAGATGGTGCGGTTCGGCAGGACGCCCGTCGGAGTGGAGGTCGAGGCCGCCTTGCCGCTGGGCAGCACCGACATGGGCAACGTCACCCACGTCATGCCCGGCATTCATCCGATCGTCGGCATCGACGCCGCCGGCGCGTCGATTCACCAGCCGGCGTTCGCGGCCGCCGCAGCCGGACCGAGCGCCGACCGGGCCGTCGTCGAGGGAGCCGTCATGCTGGCGCGCACCGTCGTCGAACTGGCCACGACGCCCGCCGCCCGCGACCGGGTGCTGCGACTCAAGGCAGCCCGCGCGTGAGCATCTCCGACGTCACGCAGGCGTGGTTGGCCGCCCACTACGACGACATGGTGGCGTGGCGCCGGCACATTCACCTCCACCCCGAGTTGGGCCGACAGGAATTCGCGACCACCCAGTTCGTCGCGTCGCACCTGGCCGATGCCGGCCTGAACCCGAAGGTGCTGCCCGGCGGCACCGGGTTGACGTGTGACTTCGGCCCCGAGAACGCACCGCGAATAGCCCTGCGCGCCGACATGGACGCACTGCCGATGGCCGAGCGGACGGGGTTATCGTTCTCGTCGCTGAGCCCGGGAGTCACGCACGCGTGCGGACATGACGGCCATACGGCGGTGCTACTCGGCGCCGGCCTGGCGCTGGCGTCGGTCCCCGAGCTGCCCGTCGGCGTGCGCCTGCTGTTCCAGCCCGCCGAGGAGCTGATGCCCGGTGGCGCCATCGACGCGATCGCCGCTGGGGCGCTGACCGGGGTGGCGCGAATCTTCGCCCTGCACTGCGACCCTCGGCTCGAGGTCGGCCGGGTCGCCATCCGGCCCGGCCCCATCACGTCGGCTGCGGACCAGGTCGAGATCACCCTGCACTCGCCGGGCGGGCACACGTCTCGACCGCATCTGACCGGGGACCTGATCTATGCACTGGGCACTTTGATCACCGGTGTGCCGGGAGTGCTGTCGCGCCGAGTGGATCCGCGCAACAGCACCGTCATGGTGTGGGGCGCGGTCAACGCCGGTGTCGCTGCCAACGCCATTCCACAGACCGGCAGCATCGCCGGGACCATCCGCACTGCCAGCCGGGAGTCCTGGGTGGCGATGGAGGATCTGGTCCGCGAGATCGTCTCGTCGCTGCTGGCACCGCTGCAGGTGGAGTACGGCGTGCACTACCGCCGCGGCGTGCCTCCGGTGGTCAACGAGGAGGTGTCGACGCGGATCTTCACCCATGCGATCGAGGCAATCGGGCAGGACGTTCTCACCGACACCCGGCAGTCCGGCGGTGGTGAGGACTTCTCCTGGTATCTGGAGGACGTGCCAGGTGCGATGGCGCGGCTCGGCGTCTGGCCGGGACACGGACCGCAGCTGGACCTGCACCAGCCGACGTTCGATCTCGACGAGCGGGCGTTGGGCGTCGGGGTGCGGGTGTTCACCAACATCATCGAACAGAGCGCGGGCTTCTAATTTTCGAAGGGGCGCCGACCGCGGTCGCGGTCCGGCCGGTCGCGGGGTTCAGCCGACCGCGGCCGATCTTTCGCGAGAGGCGACCTGGTCGTAGATCCACCGGTAGGTGCGCTCCAAGCCGTCGGCGAGCCGGATCGAGGGCTCCCAACCGTAAATCTCCTGAATCATCGTGTTGTCGCTGTTTCGGCCGCGCACTCCGAGTGGTGCGTCGAGTTTGTAATTCCGCTTGACGGTGATACCGGCAATTTGCTCGATGATGCTGACCATCTGGTTGATGCTCACCAGCTCGGAGCTACCGATATTCACCGGCTCGGAGCTTTCGCCGGCAGTTACCATTATCGTCCCTCGGACACAGTCGTCGACGAACATGAAACTGCGGGTCTGCTCACCATCGCCCCAAATTTCGATTTCGTGATTACCGGTAAGCACCGACTCGACGATCTTGCGGCATAGCGCGGCGGGCGCCTTCTCTCGACCACCCTCGAAGCTCCCGATCGGGCCGTAGACGTTGTGATACCGACCCACGCGGGTTTGCAAGCCATAGTCCTCGAGGTAGTGGCGGGCCATTCGCTCGCTGAACAGCTTCTCCCACCCGTAGCCGTCCTCGGGCATCGCCGGGTAGGCGTCGGCCTCCTTGAGAGCTGTCACGTCGGCATCCACCTGCTTGTCCGCCGCGTAGACGCAGGCCGAACTCGAGTAGAAGTACTTGCTTACGCTCGCCTCCTTCGCCGCCATCAACATGTGGGTGCTAATCAGCACCGACAGCATGCATTCGGCTTTGTGCGTCTCGATGAAGCCCATGCCGCCCATGTCGGCGGCCAACATGTACACCGTGTCGACTCCCTCGACGGCGGTTCGCGCGTCCTCGATGCGGGACAGATCGAGGTGACGCGCATCGACGCCGTCGGCAATCTGTGACCACTCGTCGAGTGGCTTGACGTCAGCGCCGCGGACGGCCACCCCCTGCTCGCTCAGCGCTTTTGCGAGATGCCCGCCAATGAAACCGCCCGCGCCAGCAACGAGTGCCGTCGTTCGCGCAATACTCACGTCGTGTTCTCCTAATCGTCGGCACGCCCACGTCATTCATTTGCGCAGGCATCGGAACGGGCCGAACTCAGCGCTCGCTGGGCAAATGACTTCGCCGATCATAGACGCCGTTAACGACCGACTCAAAGTCACTACCCACAGTGTGCACGTCGAACGTCGTTTCGGCGTGGCGACGGGCGGCGGCACCCATCTCATTGCGAAGCGCTGGATCGGCGAGCAACTCATTCAGGGCGTGGGAAGCCGCCGCGGCATCGGACGGATCAACGACCCTACCGGCTCCCGACTCTACGATCATTCGGGACACGGCGTTGTCGGCGGGGACCAGGGCCAACACGGGCCGACCGGCGCAGAAGTAGTTGAGAACCTTGGATGGCACGGAGTACCGGCTGGCGTCGCTCTCGAGCACGACGACGAGGACGTCAGCGCTCGCCAACATGTCCGGAAGCTGGTCGTAGGGCTGGTAGTCGAGCAGGACCAGCCCGGGGGTGTCGGCCGCGTGGGACTCCAGCCATTCGCGGCCCTTCCCTTGCGACACCACGACGAAGTGCGAACGTGCCGGTGCCTTGTTGGCCAGGCTGACCAGCACGGACGGATCGTGCTTAAGACCCAGCGTTCCTGCGTACATGACCGTCGGAACGCCCGCGAGGTGGTGCGCTTTCGCCCAAGCGTTGTCGCGACTGCGCAGGGGCATTTCGTCGATCGCGCCCCAGTTCGGGATCACGGTGACCTTGGTTCTCGGCACGCCCCAGGCGTCGAGCTGCTCGATGAACGTGTCACTGATCGGGACGATCCCGGCGGCGCCACGGGCCACGTTCCGCTCGGCACGGCGGGCGAGCCATCCGACGAGGCGGCCCGGCCAACCGAGTCGCTCGCGCGCAACCACGCCGATCGCATCGCTGTAGATGTCTTGCTGCCAAAACACGTATGGCACTCGACGACGGCGAAGCGAAACCGACAGCAGTAGCAGCGACAAAAGCGGAACGTTCGAGAGCACCGCTACGTCTGGCCGAGCATCGACGACTGCATCGGCAGCCAATCGGGCGTACTTCAGTTCTTGCTGAAGTCTGCGGATGGGCGAGTAGCGGTCGAACTCGTCGCCGAGTTCCAGTGGGCGAACTGCGAAGGACTCGGGATCACCTTCACGCCGTTCCGTCGCACCGCGGCCTGACGTGAAGGAGGCGCAGAATTGATGCTCCACGTGGTGTCCCCGCCGTGCGAGCTCGCGGCTCAGGTGCACTTGTCCAGGATGTCCCGAGTAATCGTGGACAACCAGCCTCACGTCGCAGCACCCGAGCGGTTGACCGAAATTACGCAGGAGAGAAACACCCAAAGAGCATGCCAGCACGGACGTAACGGGGTGCAGTCTGGGTTGCTCGAAGGGCTATCCGTCAAGTGCCGGGACCGACGTTGCCCGCGGGGCGGGTGCGTAGATCGAGGACGTACTCCGCCGGGGCGCCGGCGATCTCGGCAGCCTCGGCCATCACCCCGAGGTAGCGGGCCGACGGGATCCCGCCCTCCCACGCGTCGACGACGTAGAGCCACGCGAGCACCGGATCGGTGTTGGTGTCGGAGGTCTCGCGGTGCACGCGGCAGCGGATCTTCTTGTGGAAGCCGAGCTCGGAACCCTCCCAGCGGTCGAGGTTGTCCTCGTCCTCCTTGGTCATGTCGTAGAGCACGACGAACACCTTCGACAGGGGATCCTCGACGAGGGTGGCCAGCGCCCCCTCCCAGCCGAGGTCCGCGCCGCCGAACGTCAGTCGCCAGCCGTGCAGCCAGCCCGTTCCCGCCATCGGCGAGTGCGGCGCACGCTGCAGCATTTGCTCCGGATGCATGTTCGATCCGTAGGCGGCGTAGATCGGCACGGCGGTAAGCCTAGAGGGTCGCGGGACTACTGGGCGGTCGACTGCGCCCACGGGGTTAGATGGACGGCGTGGTTTCCCGCATCGTGATCATCGGCGGCGGGCCCGCCGGATATGAGGCAGCACTCGTCGCCGCGGGCCGCGGCTCGGACGTCGCGCAGGTCACCATCGTCGACTCGGATGGCATCGGCGGTGCGTGCGTGCTCTGGGACTGTGTCCCATCGAAGACGTTCATCGCCTCGACGGGCGTGCGCACCGAGCTTCGCCGCGCCGACGGCCTCGGCTTCGACATCAAGATCGAGGACGCGAAGATCTCGCTGCCGCAGATCCACAACCGGGTGAAGACGCTGGCCCGGTCGCAGTCCACCGACATCGGCTCCAACCTGCTGCGCGAAGGCGTCACGATCGTGCACGGTCGCGGTGAGCTCGTCGACGCGACGCCCGGCATGGCGCATCACCGGGTGAAGGTCACCACACCCGACGGCAAGGTCGGCGTGTTGAAGGCCGACGTGGTCCTGATCGCCACCGGTGCGCGCCCACGGGTGCTGCCCAACGCCGTACCCGACGGTGAGCGGATTCTGAACTGGCGCCAGCTGTACGACCTGACCGAGTTGCCCACGCACCTGGTCATCGTCGGCTCGGGGGTGACTGGGGCCGAGTTCTGCAGCGCCTACACCGAGTTGGGCGTGAAGGTGACCGTGGTGGCCAGCCGCGACCAGATCCTCCCGCACGAGGACTCCGATGCCGCCGCGGTGCTCGAGGAGGCGTTCAACGAGCGCGGTGTCGAACTCGTCAAGAACGCCCGCGCGGATACGGTCACCCGCACCGCGGACGGCGTGGTGGTCGCGCTGGCCGACGGCCGCCGGGTCGAGGGCAGCCATGCGTTGATGACGGTGGGGTCGGTGCCCAACACCGAAGGCCTCGGCCTGGAGAAGGTCGGCATCGAATTGGGCCGCGGCAATTACCTGTCGGTGGACCGGGTGTCGCGCACGCCGGCGGCCGGCATCTACGCCGCGGGAGACTGCACCGGTCTGCTGCCGCTCGCCTCGGTTGCCGCCATGCAGGGCCGCATCGCGATGTACCACGCGCTCGGCGAGGGGGTGTCGCCCATCCGATTGCGGACCGTCGCCGCCGCCGTCTTCACCCGACCGGAGATCGCAGCGGTCGGCGTGCCGCAGACCAAGATCGACGACGGGACGGTGCCTGCCCGCACGCTGATGCTGCCGCTGACCACCAACGCGCGAGCCAAGATGTCGCTGCTGCGCCGCGGCTTCGTCAAGATCTTCTGCCGGCCGGCGACCGGCGTCGTCATCGGCGGCGTCGTCGTGGCGCCGATCGCGTCGGAACTGATCCTCCCGATCGCGCTGGCAGTGCAGAACCGGATCTCGGTGACCGACCTGGCGCAAACGCTGTCGGTGTATCCGTCGCTGTCGGGTTCGACGGTCGAGGCGGCCCGCCGGTTGATGGCGCACGACGACCTGGACTGACGACCCGTACGCTCGGAGTCGTACGCCTACCGACGAGTAACAAGGAGTGCGTGGCTGTGAGCGATGCTCGCGAGCGTCCGCCGGGGCGCCGGCGATCTCGGCGGCTTCGGCCATCACCCCGAGGTAGCGGGCCGACGGGATCCCGCCCTCCCACGCGTCGACGACGTAGAGCCACGCGAGCACCGGATCGGTGTTGGTGTCGGAGGTCTCGCGGTGCACGCGGCAGCGGATCTTCTTGTGGAAGCCGAGCTCGGAACCCTCCCAGCGGTCGAGGTTGTCCTCGTCCTCCTTGGTCATGTCGTAGAGCACGACGAACACCTTCGACAGGGGATCCTCGACCAGGGTGGCCAGCGCCCCCTCCCAGCCGAGGTCCGCGCCGCCGAACGTCAGTCGCCAGCCGTGCAGCCAGCCCGTTCCCGCCATCGGCGAGTGCGGCGCACGCTGCAGCATTTGCTCCGGATGCATGTTCGATCCGTAGGCGGCGTAGATCGGCACGGCGGTAAGCCTAGAGGGTCGCGGGACTACTGGGCGGTCGACTGCGCCCACGGGGTTAGATGGACGGCGTGGTTTCCCGCATCGTGATCATCGGCGGCGGGCCCGCCGGATATGAGGCAGCACTCGTCGCCGCGGGCCGCGGCTCGGACGTCGCGCAGGTCACCATCGTCGACTCGGACGGCATCGGCGGTGCGTGCGTGCTCTGGGACTGCGTCCCATCGAAGACGTTCATCGCCTCGACGGGCGTGCGCACCGAGCTGCGCCGCGCCGACGGCCTCGGCTTCGACATCAAGATCGAGGACGCGAAGATCTCGCTGCCGCAGATCCACAACCGGGTGAAGACGCTGGCCCGGTCGCAGTCCACCGACATCGGCTCCAACCTGCTGCGCGAAGGCGTCACGATCGTGCACGGTCGCGGTGAGCTCGTCGACGCGACGCCCGGCATGGCGCATCACCGGGTGAAGGTCACCACACCCGACGGCAAGGTCGGCGTGTTGAAGGCCGACGTGGTCCTGATCGCCACCGGTGCGCGCCCACGGGTGCTGCCCAACGCCGTGCCCGACGGTGAGCGGATCCTGAACTGGCGCCAGCTGTACGACCTGACCGAGTTGCCCACGCACCTGGTCATCGTCGGCTCGGGGGTGACGGGCGCCGAGTTCTGCAGCGCCTACACCGAGTTGGGCGTGAAGGTGACCGTGGTGGCCAGCCGCGACCAGATCCTCCCGCACGAGGACTCCGATGCCGCCGCGGTGCTCGAGGAGGCGTTCAACGAGCGCGGTGTCGAACTCGTCAAGAACGCCCGCGCGGATACGGTCACCCGCACCGCGGACGGCGTGGTGGTCGCGCTGGCCGACGGCCGCCGGGTCGAGGGCAGCCATGCGTTGATGACGGTCGGGTCGGTGCCCAACACCGAAGGCCTCGGCCTGGAGAAGGTCGGCATCGAGTTGGGCCGCGGCAACTACCTGTCGGTGGACCGGGTGTCGCGCACGACGGCCGCCGGCATCTACGCCGCGGGAGACTGCACCGGACTGCTGCCGCTGGCCTCGGTTGCCGCCATGCAGGGCCGCATCGCGATGTACCACGCGCTCGGCGAGGGGGTGTCGCCCATCCGATTGCGGACCGTCGCCGCCGCCGTCTTCACCCGACCGGAGATCGCCGCGGTCGGCGTGCCGCAGACCAAGATCGACGACGGGACCGTGCCTGCCCGCACGCTGATGCTGCCGCTGACCACCAATGCGAGAGCCAAGATGTCGCTACTGCGCCGCGGCTTCGTCAAGATCTTCTGCCGGCCGGCGACCGGCGTCGTCATCGGCGGCGTCGTCGTCGCCCCGATCGCGTCGGAGCTGATCCTGCCGATCGCGCTGGCAGTGCAGAACCGGATCTCGGTGACCGACCTGGCGCAAACGCTGTCGGTGTATCCGTCGCTGTCGGGTTCGACGGTCGAGGCGGCCCGCCGGTTGATGGCGCACGACGACCTGGACTGACGACCCGTACGCTCGGAGTCGTACGCCTACCGACGAGTAACAAGGAGTGCGTGGCTGTGAGCGATGCTCGCGAGCGACCCAACGACACCTTCGATCCGATTCCCGGTCCGGGCAACGGCCAGACCCTGCTCGGCCCGCAGTGGCGTGCGCAGGCGTGGGAGCGACTCGGCAGCGAACAGTTCGACGTCGTCGTGATCGGCGGCGGCGTCGTCGGTGCCGGGGCAGCGCTGGATGCCGCCACCCGCGGCCTCAAGGTGGCGCTCGTCGAGGCGCGTGACTTCGCCTCCGGCACTTCCAGCCGTTCCTCGAAGATGTTCCACGGTGGCCTCCGATACCTAGAACAACTCGAGTTTGGATTGGTGCGAGAAGCCCTGCACGAGCGCGAACTGTCGTTGACGACGCTGGCACCGCACCTGGTAAAGCCGCTGCCGTTCCTCTTTCCCCTGACCAAGCGACTGTGGGAGCGGCCCTACGTCGCGGCGGGCATCTTCCTCTACGACCAACTGGGCGGCGCCAAATCCGTTCCCGCACAAAAGCATCTGTTCAAGGCGGGCGCCCTGCGGTTGGCGCCCGGGCTCAAGCGCAGTTCGCTGATCGGTGGCATCCAGTACTACGACACCGTGGTCGACGATGCCCGGCACACCATGACCGTCGCGCGGACGGCCGCCCACTACGGGGCAGTGGTGCGGACGTCGACGCAGGTGGTGTCGCTGTTGCGCGAGGGCGACCGGGTGACCGGCGTGCGCGTGCGAGACAGCGAGGACGGGGCGGTCACCGACGTCCGCGGGCACGTGGTCGTCAACGCCACCGGCGTGTGGACCGACGAGATCCAGGCGCTGTCCAAGCAGCGCGGACGATTCCGGGTTCGGGCGTCCAAGGGCGTGCACGTCGTGGTGCCGCGCGACCGCATCGTCAGTGAAGTGGCGATCATCCTGCGGACCGAGAAGTCGGTGCTCTTCGTCATTCCCTGGGGCACCCACTGGATCATCGGCACGACCGATACCGACTGGAACCTCGACCTGGCGCATCCCGCCGCCACCAAGGCCGACATCGACTACATCCTCGAGACCGTCAACACCGTGCTCGCAACCCCGCTGAACCACGACGACATCGACGGTGTGTACGCGGGCCTGCGGCCGCTACTGGCCGGCGAAAGCGAGGAGACCTCCAAGCTGTCGCGTGAGCACGCCGTGGCCACGCCGTCGCCCGGCCTGGTGGCGATCGCCGGCGGCAAGTACACCACCTACCGGGTGATGGGGGAGGACGCCATCGACGCGGCCAGCGTCTTCGTCCCAACCCGGGTGGCGCCGTCGATCACCGAGAAGGTGCCGCTCATGGGCGCAGACGGGTACTTTGCGCTGATCAACCAAACCGAACACGTTGGCGCGCACTACGACCTGCATCCCTACCGGGTGCGCCACCTGCTCGACCGCTACGGCTCTTTGATCGGCGAGGTGCTGGCGATGGCCGAAGGCCGTCCGGACCTGTTGACGCCGATCACCGAGGCACCCGTCTACCTCAAGGTCGAGGCGTGGTACGCCGCCGCGGCGGAGGGTGCGCTGCATCTGGAGGACATCCTCGTCGCGACGGATGCGCATCTCGATCGAATACCCCCACCGCGGCGTCGACTGCGCCCGCGAAGTAGCCGAAGTCGTTGCCCCCGTGCTGGGTTGGAGCGCTGAGGACGTCGATCGTGAGGTGGCCACCTACCGTGCCCGCGTCGAGGCAGAGGTGCGGTCACAGACTCAACCCGACGACGAGTCGGCCGACGCCTTACGCGCCGCCGCGCCCGAGGCGCGGGCCGAGATCCTCGAGCCGGTGCCCCTGACGTGAGTCGCTGGTCCCCCCGCGTGCGGGGGAGGGCGTAGCCATGGGGGAGTCATTCGCGCCCCTTCCGATTCGGGATGGCCTCGGACCGGTTCGGGTGCGGTTGCGCGGGGGTTCCGTGCTGGTCGAACTCGCCGACCGATTCGGCGAGGCTGCGGCGGCCAAAGTGCTTGCCGGAGAAGTCGTCTGCGCTGATGGAACCGTAGTGGGGGCAGCGACGGTGCTGCCGCCGAATGCGGACGTCTATTTGTATCGCGACCTGCCCGAAGAAGTCGCCGTCCCGTTCGACATGCCCGTTTTGTATCGCGACGACAACCTGGTGGTGGTCGACAAACCACATTTCCTGGCGACGATGCCACGGGGAGGGCACGTCGCGGAGACGGCACTGGTGCGGCTGCGGCGCACGCTCGACCTGCCGGAGCTCTCGCCGGCGCATCGGCTGGACCGACTGACGGCGGGTGTGCTGCTGTTCACGGTGCGACGGGAAGTGCGCGGCGCCTACCAGACGATGTTCGCCCGCGGGGAGGTGCGCAAGACCTATCTGGCCCGGGCTGCCGTCGACCCGGCACTCGATCTACCCTTGGTTCGGCGAAGTCGAATCATCAAGCGGCGCGGGAACTTACAAGCCGTCGAGGAGCCCGGTGAGCCGAACGCCGAGACGCTGGTGGAATTGATGTCCAACGATGGCCTGTATCGGCTCACCCCCCGTACGGGCCGCACCCATCAGTTGCGGGTGCACATGGCCGCACTGGCGCTGCCGATCCAAGGGGACTCGCTGTA
This sequence comes from uncultured Actinomycetota bacterium, assembly GCA_963846985.1. Lineage (GTDB taxonomy): Bacteria > Actinomycetota > Actinomycetes > Mycobacteriales > Mycobacteriaceae > Mycobacterium. The sequence continues at coordinate 53,755 of CAWJYC010000013.1, read as the reverse complement.
CCCCGACGTGATCGACGTGGCACCGGACGACTTCTCCTCCCCGCTCCACCTGCTGGCGCACAGTCTGGATTTCGACGATCCGGTCGACGGAGTGCGGCGCAGGTTCCAGAGCGCGCGCAGACTCTGACGACGTCCACCGGCAAGCTGTCGTTAGCCAGGCTGAGTGCTGAAATTCGGGTGCCAGGTTCTCGTGAATGTCCTTGGGCGCAGCGCTCACGAGCTTGGAAATGGGGTTGATTGGCGCTCAGCGGGGAAGTTTCCTCTGGAACCACTGACAGCTGGCACGGCGGAACGGAGATCGAGATGACTCGTAGGCCAATTCATCGCGGCAAGACCACTGCTGCGGTCGTGGGTGGATGCGCACTGATTGCGATGGGAATCATCGGGTCGGCCACCGGTGGCATCGGCGACGCGCCGCGTGCCATCGTGTCCGACGGTTCCATGTCGACCGGCGAGACGACGACGATCACGTACTCCGGGACCATCGCGCCCATCGTCGCCAAGCCGGTCGTGACGGCCAAGCCGTACGGAGCGGCCTAATCGAGCCGTGTTCTACTGGCGGGCGTGGATCGCTCGTCGCTGAACGCCTTGTTCGACATGACCGGCCGCACCGTCATCGTGACGGGCGGCACCCGCGGCATCGGGCTGGCGCTCGCCGAGGGCTTCGCGCTCGCAGGAGCCAACGTCGTGGTGGCCAGTCGCAAGGCCGACGCCTGCGACGAGGCGGCCAGACACCTGCGCGACCTCGGCGGCCGGGCCATCGGCGTCCCCGCCCACGCGGGCACCGACGAGGACCTCGACGGTCTGGTGGCAAGCACTGTCGCGGAGTTCGGCGGCATCGACGTCGTCGTGAACAACGCGGCGAATGCCTTGGCGCAGCCACTCGGCGAGATCACCGCCGACGCCTTCGCGAAGTCGAACGAGGTGAACGTTCGCGGGCCGGTGTTCCTGGTTCAAAAGGCGCTGCCTCACCTCGAGAAGAGCGCTCATGCGGCCGTGCTGAACGTGGTGTCGGTCGGAGCGTTCAAGTTCTCGGCGGACATGTCGCTCTACGCGGCGAGCAAGGCGGCGATGATGTCCTACACCCGGTCGATGGCCGCGGCGTTCGTCCGCGACGGCGTCCGAGTCAACGCGATTGCGCCTGGGCCGATCGACACCGACATGATGCGCAACAATCCGCAGGCGGCCATCGACGGCATGGTCGGCGGAACGTTGATGAAGCGGTTGGCCCATCCCGACGAACTGGTCGGCGCGGCGCTTCTGCTGTGTTCCGACGCGGGCAGTTTCATGACCGGCACCGTCGTGATCGTGGACGGCGGCGGTACGCCGATCTGATCGCGCGCCTCTTCTCCAAATCACTTGTGCAACAGTGGCTTCAATTGTCACAGCGCCCTCCCGTGCAGTGGGCGAGAAGCGGGGCGGGCGACCGCGCGCACGGCGCGCGGACGGCACGCAGGCGCATCACGTCAACCGCTGGGCGCGGCCGGCAGACCAACATCGACGCGGTGACGTTGGCGTGTCGCGGACAACCGCCTCGCCGAGCACCGCCGGCACGTGCACCTTCGCACCCGGTCCCCCAGTGGATCCCTCCTCCCTCTCTCCTCGTCTCTCATCCCTCATCTTCTACTTCCACCACCCCTTTCCACTCCTCTTCTTACCAGTCCGCTGCGGTCCCCATCTTGCTCGTCCGCCGTTGTCAGCCCTTCTTCTCCGCTGTCGTGTCTTCCTCTTCCTCCTTCTTTTCTCCTCTGTTCGCGCTCTTGGCTGCGGTTCTCCACCTGCTCGCCGCTTGCTGGCTCGCGCCTCGTTCGCCCACAGCACCTGCTTGGTCGTTTCGTCGCCTATTTCATTGAGGGTGTCGAGCGTTCGGTGAGGGTCTTCGACGAGGCCGACGATGTAGCGTCCCACCCGACTGGCGGACGTCAGTTGCTACTGTGCCATCCGTTGATCCCGACGATGATGAGTCGCAGCTGTTTGACCGCGGTGTGCCGGATCTCGTCGAGCGCGGCTTGATCGGGAGCGTCCTCGATCGCTTCCGCGATCACGATCATCGAGTTGACGAAGAGGCTCGACAGGATGTTCAGGTCCTCGGCGCTCCACGAATGCAGGCCCGGGAAGCGGGTGAGGTCGATCGCCAGCTCCGAGGTGATCAGCCGGATCTCCGTGCGGATGGCGTACCGCAGCACCGTCACGCCGCTGTTTCGCTCGCGGGCGATGAAGCGCCAGTGCTCGCGTCGTTCGGCGACTCCGGCGACCAGGATGTCGACCGTCGATTCGATGACGCGGCTAGGGTCGAGCTTGCCGGCCCGCGCGCCGCGCAGCATGTCACGCAGCGCACGGAAGGACTCGTCGATCAGGACGAGGCCCAACGCCTCCATGGAATCGAAGTGCCGGTAGAAGGCGGCAGGCACGATGCCGGCCTCGCGCGTCACCTCACGCAGGCTCAAGGCGCTGAAGCTTCGCTCCTCGAGCAGTCGAAGGGCTGCTGCGACGATCGCCCGGCGCGTCGCCTCCTTGCGCTCCTCGCGGGAGAGCGTGTCGCGAGAGCGCGAGGAAGACCGTCCCGATCGCGATGATCGTGAACTGGGCGTACGATCGTTCACTGTGTGAAACCTACCACAACCTGCTCGAATCGGTTGACGGTTCGGTGTCGCGGGGCGCACGGTATACATGTGTTCACTCAAACGAAGTCCGCTCAGACGAAGACGCTAAGCCTGCGGGACAGAGTGCTGCGGTCGCCCCTGGTCGACCTGCTTACCGGACCGCACGGCGTCGATCGCTACACGGAGCTCGTCGAGCCCACCTGGACGCTGGGCGATGCCCGCGCCAAGGTGGTCGCGGTCCGTCGGCAGACGCCTCGCAGCGTCACCCTCACTCTCGAACCCAACGCGGCCTGCGCGGCCCGCCCGGCCCTGCGCGCCGGCCAGCACGTCAACCTGACCGTCGAGGTCGACGGCCGCCGGCAGACGCGCTGCTACTCACCCGCCAACGCCGAAGGTGCGCGGCTCCTCGAGCTGACCATCGGCGTGCACGACGACGGGGTCGTCTCGCGGCACCTGTTCCGCAACGCCCGGCCCGGAATGGTCGTCGGACTCGAGGGCTCCGGCGGTGACTTCACCCTGCCGGTCGAGCGCCCCCGGCGCGTCCTCTTCGTCTCCGGTGGCAGTGGCATCACTCCGGTGCTGTCCATGCTGCGCACGCTGCGGGCCGAGGGTTCGGACCGCGACGTCACCTTCATCCATTACGCCAGGACCCCGGACGAGGCGTGCTACCGCGCTGAGCTCGCCGCCATGTCCGGCGTCCGTGTGCTGCATGGGTACTCGCGCTCACCGGAGGCAGGCGACCTCGTCGGCTACTTCGGACCCGAGCACCTGGAAGGCGTAGACGGTCCCGACGCCGTGTTCGCGTGCGGACCGCCGGCCCTCGTCGAGGCCGTCCGCAACCACTTCCCGGACGCACTGTTCGAGAGCTTCGTCCCGCCGGTGTTCGAGATTCCGGCCGAGGGGTCCGGCGGGACGATTGCCTTCGCCGACAGCAGCATCGAGGTCGAGGACGACGGTCGGTCGCTGCTCGAACAGGCCGAGGCGGCCGGATTGTCGCCGGAGAGCGGGTGCCGCATGGGCATCTGCCACACCTGCACCCGCCGCAAGACCAGCGGCGCGGTCAAGAACCTCATCACCGGCTCCGTGTCGACGGCCGACGAGGAGGACGTGCAGATCTGCGTGTCCGTCCCCGTCGGTGACGTGCAGCTCGCCCTCTAGAACCACACCCACCGAGAAGGAGTTCACCATGACCGCCATGCTCGAGAAGCCCATCGAGGCCGACGTCGCCCCCACCTTCGACGGACTGCCAACCCCGGTTCAGCAGGCCATCACCAAGGTCGTGCGCGGCAAGCCCGTGACGATGACGCCGGAGATGGCGGACGCCTTCGGCGCCGAACTCGACGCACTGCGCGAACGCGTCGTCGCCGATCTCGGCGAGCGCGACGCCACCTACATTCGCCGGGTCATCAAGGCGCAGCGCGCCCTGGAGGTCGGCGGCCGCGCCATGCTGTTCGCGGGCATCCTTCCGCCGGCCTGGATTGCGGGCACCGCGATGCTGGCCGCGTCGAAGATCTTGGACAACATGGAGATTGGCCACAACATCATGCACGGCCAGTACGACTGGATGGGCGATCCCACCCTCACCGGCCGCAACTTCGAATGGGACTCGGCCTGCCCGAGCGACCAGTGGCGGCACTCGCACAACTACATGCACCACACCTACACCAACATCGTCGACATGGACCGCGACATCGGCTACGGCATCCTGCGCATGAGCGAGGACCAGCGGTGGGTGCCCTACTACTACGGCAACCCGCTCTACGCCTTCCTGCTCATGGTGCTCTTCCAGTACGGCGTCGCGCTGCACGAGCTGGAGACCGAGCGCATCCGCTCCGGCGAGATCAGCATTGCCGACAAGCGAGAGACGCTCAAGGGCATCTGGGGCAAGGTCAAGCGGCAGACCCTCAAGGACTACGTCGCCTTCCCGCTCCTCGCGGGTCCCTTCGCGCCGTGGGTGTTCACCGGCAACCTGACTGCCAACCTGATCCGCAACGTGTGGTCCTACGCGATCATCTTCTGCGGCCACTTCCCCGAGGGCACACAGGAATTCACCAAGGAGGAGACCGCGAACGAGACTCGCGGCATGTGGTACTTCCGCCAGATCCTGGGGTCGGCGAACCTCACCGGCGGAGAGCTCTTCCACGTGATGAGCGGCAACCTCTCCTTCCAGATCGAGCACCACCTGTTCCCCGACATCCCCGCCTTCCGGCATGCCGAGATCGCGCCCGAGGTGCAGGAGATCTGCGAGCGCTATGGCGTGCCCTACAACAAGGGGCCCCTGCCGCAGCAGTTCGCCACGGTCGTGCGCAAGATCTGCAAGCTGGCACTGCCCTGGAACTAGCTCGCGAAACGTTGCCCGGTTAGTTTCTCCGAGCCGCGGTGATCACGTCCTGGAGCTCGTGCTTCAGGACGTCGATCACGTGTTCGGTCGTCGACTCGGGAATTTCGTTCGTAATCGGTAGCGAGAGCATTCGGTCGGCCAACCGGTCCGTGACCTCGAGGTGCGAATGCTCGAGATGCTCGAAGGGTGACATGGCGTGCACCGGTCGGAAGTACGGGCGGGTTTCGATTCGATTGCGCAACAATCGTTCCGCTAGGTGGTTTCTCAGTTCGCGCGACTCCACGACGAGGACTACGTCCTTGGCGGTTCCGATTCGGTTCCCCATTCGATGGGGGACCACGCGCAGGTGTTCCAGATCGGCGAGTCCCTGCTCGTAGTGAGTCGCCGTTCTGTGTCGCGCTGCTAGCCAGCCTTCCAAGGAGTCCACCCCTGCGAGTGCCAGCCCGGCCGGCCACTCCGCCAACCGCCCGTTCACACCCACGGCGACACAGGAGAACTTGCCGTCCAGTCCGTAGCGGCCGATTTCCCGCAGTCGAGCCTCGGCGTCGTCGTCCTTCACGGTCAGGAATCCGCCCTCTCCCGCCGTCAGGACCTTCGTACTACTGAGACTGAACATCTCCATGTCACCAAAGGTGCCGGCGTTGCGCTCACCGATCGTGGCGCCCAAGGCGGCGGCCGCATCCGAGATCAGAAGTACGCCATGGTCACGGGCGAGGTCTTCCAGCTCCCTCATCTCACACGGCGCTCCGTGCGCGTACACCGGAACCAGGGCCAGTGTGCGCTCGGTGATCAGGGGAGCCATCGTGGCGGCCGATGCGCATAGATTGTCGGGCTCGATGTCGCAGAACACCGGGGTCAGCCCGGCTCTTACGACGGTGTTCACGGTCGACGGGAAGGTGTAACTGGGCAGTACGACCTCGTGTCTGTCCGGGTGCTGGCTCGCCGCATAGATCATGGCCATTCCCAGAGCGGTGTCACCGTTGGCGACCGTGACGACGTGCCGCGCACCGGTGTAATCCCTAAGTGCAGCTTCGAGTTTCGTGTTGATCGGACCATTGTTCGACAGCTGCCGTGACCAGGCGATGGCATCAACCAGCTCGTGAAGGCGCTCGACCGCCGGCAGGGACGGCATCGATACGCGTACCCGGCCCGTGTCGTCGCCTCCGTAGGACACGACTCTTGCGGTAGGCAAGCCCACCGACCGCATCCCCGCCTCGAGCATTGCGGCCATCATCGCGTGGGTTGGGGCGTGGTCGCCTGCTTCGGAGAACCCGTTGGGACTCGACGCTCGGCTGAGACACACAGTCGCCGAGTTGATTCCGTCCATTCGACCGGGCAACTCCGCCGGTTCGACGTAATCATCCATTTGGTGGCCGGTGTTCCGATCGTGAATTGCTACTGCGCCGTACACGATGCCCACCGATTCCCGCTGCAAGGCTTGGACACTCGCTTGCAGATGGTCTGGCAAATACTCGGAGTCCTCATCGAGGAACGCGACCACCGTACCGCTGGCCAGTTCCAGAGCGCTGTTGAGCGCCCGCGCACGCAACTCATGAACGCCGGTGCGCGAGTGCGAGGCGCCATGGTGACGGGCAACCTCGACGTAGCGAATTCTCGAGTCTTTGAATTCGGCCACGGTGCATTTCATCCGGGTGTTGTCCTCGGACTCACTCACCACGATCAATTCCCAATTGTCATGCGTCTGCGCCAGCACCGACGGAATGGCGAGGGCTCCGACCGCGTATGGTCGCGCGCCACAAGTCAGCAGAACACTCACCAGTACTGACTCGCGTACTTCTCTGTTCGTCACACACGCCACCGTAGGTCGTCGCCCAGCTCACCGCGCTCCAGTAGGTGCTGCAGCCGACGCGCGCGATTGCTTTCCGGCGCCGAAGCGCGGCGCTGCCAATCGGCGTCGCGAAGGCCGCTGACGACCTCCTCCACTCCCTCTTCGATGCGGATGGAAGGACGCCGACAGTGGCGTTGCAGACGAGTTCCGTCCACCCTGTAGTGGCGCCGGTCGGTGGCCGCGGGTTGATGCACGACGCGACTCGCGGGCACGTGCCGTCGAATGATCCCGGCCAGGTCCGCAATTGAATACCCCGGCGACCCGTCGGTGACGTTGAAGATTTCTCCGCGTACTTCGTCGTCGCTCGACTTGAGCAGGTCGAGAATCGTCGCGGCGGCGTCGCGGACGTGGAGAAGCGGTCGAGACTGCCGGCCAGTTCCATGCAACATGATTTCTCCCCGCATCCGGGCCGACGTCGCCATGGCGTTCACGACCAGGTCGCTCCGCAGGTTCGGCGATAGGCCGTACAGTGTGGCAAATCTCAAGACGGTGGGTGAAAATGCAGACGTCGCTTCAGCCCGAATTCCCACCTCGGCAGCAAGCTTGGCACGCGCGTAGGCAGAGATTGGCGCACAGGCGGAGCGCTCGGTCGAAATGCGACCGGGGGCCGAGCCGTACACGCTGCAGCTGGATGCGAACACGAATCGGGTCACGCCCGCCGACCGTGCGCGCCTAGCGAGGCCGACGGCGGCGGCGCCGTTCAGGCGACGGGCAGGATCGACGCGTAGATCGCAAGCGGCGTCGCTGGAGATTCCGGCGAGGTGGACCACCGCGTCGTAACCGACGAGGTCGCGGGTCCGCAAGTCTCGGAAGTCCGACCGCCTGCGGCTTGGGGTGACGATGGTGTTCGATTGCAACGTCGCCGAGCTAACGCCGTCGTAGAGGTCGAGGTCAACACCGTCAACCGTCCAGCCAGCTTCCAGCGCCTGTTGCTCGAGGACCGACCCCAGGAAGCCTCGGACGCCCGTGAGCATGAGTTTCATTGGTCCAAGCCGCACTCGGTCGACGTTCGCGTGACCGCTTCGATGAGAGAGTTGATAGTCATTGAGTCTCCCGGCGGGCGTGGCAGTGATCGATGCCCGGTCTCTAGAGCAACGAAGTGGCGACGCGAACAAGAAGGATGGCGTCGAAACTCTCGATTGGTACAAGTTTGCCGATGCGCTGGTTGATGCGCAAGACCTACGGGCACGTTGGGCAAACCTCGTCGATCGGTGCGTCTGGTCCAAGAACTGAGGTTCACGTTGATCGCGATGCAGTTAGCGAACTATCGTGCGGCACTCGAGCGAGTTCTCGGGCGACGCAGGCGGCTGCGTCCGGAGCGATCGCGATGATGCGGCGGACACTCTCCGCATGCCATACCAAGAATCTGGGGTTCGCATTTCCGGCGAGAAGTGGGCCGACGACGAAAACGCGTGGCGCGGCTTGGAAGCAACTGTCCACACGCAGCCCTGCATTCGAACTCGATGCCTCGACGAGGCCGTCGCGGAGCATCTGACGGACCAGCTGAGCGCGGGTTACGGACACGCCCTCGAAGCCAATTGCGCCAACGATGACGCCGTAGCACTGCTCGAAGGTCTCCTCCCGGCCATCGTCATCGATTGCTGTGACACGAAAGCCCCGTCCTTCCGGTCGACCATCGACGTACCGGCCGGCCCGGAAACTCACGACCCCCGATTGGACCAAGGCTTCGAGTACGTCCACGGTGTCACTTGAATCCCGGCGCAGCAGCTTCGTTATGGCGAGGCCGTAATGCGCGGCGAGGGCGACGCGGTCCTCGTCGTGAACGCATTCGATCAATCCTGGAATCCATTCCCCCATCCTGCGCGCCGCCGCCATATCCGAGCCGGACGCGATCGCGGCCTCCAAGTCTGCGACGACTGCGTCGTACAACTCCGCTGCAGTTAACGGTTCATTAGCGGCTGCCCTTGATCGCAAAAGTGACATGGCGTCGAGTTTCACGACCTCACCGGCCTCGGACCGCCGCCAATGACGTGGGCGTCCGGCTGGCGAGAGCACCGTGACGTGCGCGCGAAGATCGGAGACCAATTCGTGGCTGGTGACTACGAATTCCAGCGCCGCGGCGTTGCCGCCTACGACGAGCACCTCGCGGTCCTCGGAGGGCAACCCGACGAGTCGTGTGTGTACCGCTGACAGAGTCGCGTCCAAACCCGGATCGTAGATGTCATCGATTACACCGTCGCCCAAGGCATCTCGAGCAGGCAGCCGGCTCGTCGGCGGGGAACCCAGTGCCAAGAGCGCGACGGCGGTATCGATGTGGACGGCGCGGCCGTTCCCCTCGGCTGCGGTGATGAGATACCGATCGTTGGACCGACGGATGGATGTCACCTCAGCGGTCACCAGCGTAAACTCGGCGACGCCTTTGGACTGTGCTTCACCCATTGCGTCTCGCGTGCAGTCCCCTAAGAACTCGCCGTAGAGGCGTCGAGGAATGAACAGTCGGTCCCACCGCCCGGCGGTGATGTCGGCACGGTGGCGATCGCGCCAGTTCCGATAAGCGCCAGCGTGCGACAGTTCGTCACGGTGCCGTGCTAGCCATGTCGTGAAACGCGCTCGTTCGTCGTCGGGAAGGAAGTCGCGAACGGTAGACAGCGTAAGCGAAGTCCGGCTCGAACGATGGCCGTAGGCGACACCGGCGAACGGTTGCCAGTCGCGGTCGATGACGACGATGTGTACCGGCCGCGGCCGCCTTGTCGCTGAGGCGGAAAGCTCCTTGATTAGGGCACGCAACGTATGAGTACCCGCTGCACCTGCTCCAACAATGGCCAGATCGGGAGTGCGTGCCGATGACTTCACGATTCTTGCGTGGCGCTCACGCCGCAACGGCGTAACGGTGGAGCAGTCGCTTCTCGCGACGCGGGTTGAGTGCTGCCAGACGAATGTCTCCACCATAATGGGCGAGCACGCGAGGGTCCATGACTCGACGCCAGAGCGGAGGAAACGCGGCCAACAGCAACATCGTGGCGTAACCCGCTGGAAGTTGGGGAGCTTCGTCGTCATGGCGTAGTGCTTGGTACCGACGCAACGGATGAGCGTGATGGTCCGAGTGGCGCTGTAAGTGAAACAGGAACACGTTGGCCACAACGGTGTTGCTGTTCCAACTGTGCGAGGGGCGCACTGATTCGTAGCCGCCGTCGGGACGCCGTTGCCGACGAAGTCCGTAGTGCTCGATGTAATTGATCGCCTCGAGCAGGCATACCGCGACTACTGCCTGACAAATCAGCCATGGCAAGACGCCCAAGCCGAAGAGTCCAACCAGAGCGATGAATAGCATGGCGCTGAGCAGCCAGGAAGTGAGCACGACATTCTGTAGTGTCCACGCCGATTTTCCCGACCGAGTCAATCGTCTGCGCTCGAGCCTCCAGGCGAGAACGGCACCTCCGGTGGCCGACCGGATGATGAAGGCGTACAAGCTTTCGCCCATGCGTGAGCTCGCCGCGTCTTCCGGCGTAGCGACTCGTACGTGGTGCCCTCGGTTGTGCGATACGAAGAAATGTCCGTAACAACCTTGTGCCAGAGCGATCTTGCTGAGTCGTTGCTCGCTCTTAGTTCGTTGATGGCCTAGCTCGTGTGCTGCGTTGATTGCGACGCCGCCAATGCCGCCGATCGTCAGTGTGAGCCCGACCTTGTCAGTAGGACTCAGAGTAACCCCCCCGCCGCCGCTCCAGAGCCAGCAAGCCAGCACCAGGGACACGTACTGAATGGGGAGGTAAAGGTAGGTGGCCCGGCGGTAGAACGGGTCGTTCTCCAAGCGGATGAGTGCCCTGTCAGGAGGGTTGTTGGCGTCTGGACCTACCATGAAATCAAGTAGTGGCACTACGCCGAACGTGAGAATGGGACCGAACCACCATGCGGCGCCAACGCCGGTTACGAGCGCACACAACCACGATGCGATGACGACGGCCGGAGCCACCAATCCGAATAGCCATAGATACCGTTTGGGATCCTGCCACTGCGGACCCTTGCCGTGATCATGAAAGGGTCGTGTGGTGTGCCGTAAATGCGGCATTGACCCCTCCTGACTCTGGCCCGACACCCTGTTCCAGTTAACCTCCCATATTGCGCCCACCATACGCTAGGGACAGGACCGGCGTCCGCGTAACGTCTACGTATCGTTATGAACGGATTGCGGCCGAGGGGTTGGCGGGAAGTGCGGGTCAGAGATGGTTTGATCTTGTTCAGCCTGTGTTTCCTGGTTGTCAGGGTGGGTCGGCGGGTGTGACCACCCCAAGGGCTTACGATCCGCCTACAGAGCCGTTAGACATGCGCGAGGCTCTCGAACGGTTGGCAGACCCCGCTGATATTTTGAGCGCACGGCAAACCAGCTAATTTTAGACATAGGAGTTAATTTGAATCGCTCCGACATGGCGGCTTCGTCACCGCCCGTCTTTCGATGTCTGGTCGCATCAATCGGTCGCCGTGCAGCCCTCCATAGTTGCCAGCGGTGGTTCACATGGTGATGTCGAGGCGCCGCTTTCTTCACGGCGCGGCGGCGCTCGCAGCAGGCACTGGCGCCATGGCGTGCGGCACGAACGATCGACCGACTGACGAAGCAACCGTTCACCGCGACCACTTCTCGGCCATCGTCGTCGGCAGCGGATATGGCGGCGGCGTGTCGGCTCTCCGACTCGGAGAAGCCGGTGTCGACACTCTGATCCTCGAGAAGGGTCGGCATTGGAATTCGCCGGATACAGACGGCAAGCGATTCTCGAAGATGCTGCCCCCCGACACCCGGGCAGGATGGTTCGCCGAAGTCCCGCCCAGCCTGGTTCCCTCCTTCGACGGCATTTCGATCGAGGACGTAGTGAAACAGGTACCGTCGCCGCAGCCGGTTCAGGCAGGCATCTGCCAGGAGGTCGGCTACGGCGCTCACAACGTGTTTCGCGGGATCGGGGTCGGCGGGGGTTCCCTCATAAACGCAGCCATCGCGGCAATTCCCACCGTTGGTCAGGTAGGCGCAACATTCCCGGACATAGACCCGGGTGAATTCCTGAATACGTACGTGCAGCGCGCGCAGGCGATGCTGCGAATCAGTTATCGCGATATGGGCTGGTTCGAGCAGACGCCGTGGTTTCAATACGCGCGCGTCGGACGGCAGTACGCGGCGAACGCGGGCTACGCCGTCGACTACAACGGGAGCGCGTACTCGTTCGACTACATGTTGAAGGAGGAGGCGGGTGAGGTTCCGCGCTCGGCGTTCGACTTCGAGCAGCAGTACGGAAACAACTACGGCCGAATTGGCAGCGTCGACGAGACCTACGTGGCGGCGGCGCTAGCGTCCGGACACGTCACATTGCGCGCACTCACCGAAGTCACCGGGGTCAAGCGCGAACCATCCGGCGAGTACGTGGTATCCACTCGCACGATCGACAGGTGGGGCGCCGAACAGAGCCGCGCCGAAATTGGTTGCGACAAATTGTTTCTCAGCGCTGGAGTGCTCGGCACGAATACAATTCTGCTGAGGGCGCGCGACTCGGGAGCACTAGGAAACCTAAGCGAGGACGTCGGTCGGGGATACGGCAACAATGGCGACGTCATGGTGGCTCACCGACTGGCCGACGCCGACCCCGCCGGGACGCAGCAGTCATTGCTGGGCATGATCAACGTCGACGGCCGAGACGACCCCGACAACCCTGTATATGCCAGCATGTTCTCGATACCGCTGCCGACGGAGACCCACACGCTCGGCTATTACGTCATGGTGAAGACCGACGACCGGGCCGACATCACCTATGATTCCAAGACCGACGCCATCGACATCGCTTGGCCGCAGGACTACACCGACCATCTGGTGGCTCGGGCGCGGCCGGTGTTCGACAGAATCACGCAGGCCAATGGCGTGGAGTACCGCGATGACGTCTTCCGAGGGCAGGTCTTCGCGCCCTTCACGGTCCACCCGCTGGGCGGCTGTGTCCGCGGCGTGGCTACCGACGGCTTCGGACGCGTCAACGGATACGACAACCTATACGTCAACGACGCATCGTTGGTACCCGGCTACCTCGGGTGCAATCCCTTCATGTCGATCACCGCGCTGGCCGAACGCAACATCGAAGCGGTAGTGCAAGGACGAAGGTGACACTTCACCTCTGGCAGGCGGGGCACCAGAATGAGATCCGCTCGGTACCGGCGACCTGAGCGCGATCTGATTCGATGGCCGTTCCGCACCGGCGGCACGGCCGACCCACGCGTCCGTACACCCACAGGTCGTTGCCCGCCCTGGTATTGCCGGTCGTGGTGCGGTTGATGCGGGATCGGTTGAGCCACAACATGTCGCGAGCCCGTTGCACGACTCGTAGAGGATCTTTCACGGCGTTCACCGGCGAGCTAGGTAGTCGCCCGAGGACGAAACACAGCTCGTTGGCGTAGACGTTGCCGACACCGGCCATCACCCGTTGGTCGAGCAGCGTCTCGGCCAGCGGCCGATCCGGATCCGCCATCAGGTTGGCCGCGGCAACGCGGGGTTCCCAATCGTCACCGAGAAGATCGGGGCCCAGGTGAGCGACGGCGTCCATGTCCTGCTCGCGCGGCAGGATCTCCAGGACGCCGAGGTCGACGCCCGCCGCTCGGGAGTCGGCCGTGTGCAGGATGATCCGAACCTTGTGCTCGGGGACGCGGCGGATCTGGCCGCCGATGAGCCAGGCGCCGTCCATCTTCAAGTGTGAGTGGATGCTCGCGTCGCCGACCCGAATGAACAGGTGCTTGCCGCGGCTGAGCACCTCGTCGACCACCTGCCCGCTGAGGTCCACGGTGGCGAACTTCGGTACCCGAACGTCGCAGCGCGTCAGTGTCTTGCCGACCAGCGCCGTGCGGAGTTTCTCCGCCGCGCGGAAGACGGTGTCACCTTCTGGCATGTCGTGAAACCTAGCGAACTTCCGTTAAGTTCAGCGAAAGATCCCACAGCCGTTCGGCATTCGCCGTGTCCAGCGCGTACGGGGCGACGCCGCCCTGCCCGGGCCCCCCCGTCGTTTGACGACCCTGGCCTCGTTGCAGTCCTCGAAGTAACGGCCGCCGACACCGTCCAGGAGCGGTGAGGCTGCCAGCAGGGTCGACGTCGCGGCACCCTGCTCGACGGTCTTGAAGTTCGTGCCCGCCGCCCGGAACGCCGTCAACGCATTCGTGGCGTACTCCCGGGGAAGGTGGCGCTGCAGTGGCGTGTCGATACCGCCGGGCATCAGGGCGTTGGCCACGATGCTGTCGTCGGCCCAGCGCCGGGTGGCCTCGACGGCGAACAGCACGTTGGCCGTCTTCGACTGGCCGTACGCGCCGAACGGATCGTAGTCGCGGAAGGCGAAGTCGATGTCGTCGAACACCACCGGCGAGCGCAGGTGACCGCCCGAACTGACCGAGACGATGCGCGCTCCACCTGCCGAGGCCAGCGCGTCGTGCAGACCGACGGCGAGCGCGAAGTGGCCCAAATGATTTGTCGCGAACTGCATTTCGTGCCCACTCGCCGAGATGGTCAGCTCCTGGATCGCCATCACTCCGGCGTTGTTGATCAGGATGTGCAAGGGTCCGTCCCACCCGGCGACGAACGCGTCCACGCTGACGAGGTCGCTCAGGTCCAGTGCTGCGACCCCGACGGTACCGCCGATGTCGGCCGCGACCCGGTCCCCGGCGGCCACGTCACGAACGGCCAGCGTGACCTCGGCGCCGGCGTCGGCCAGGGCGCGTGCGGTCTCGATCCCGATGCCCGACGACGCGCCGGTGACGATCGCGCGGCGCCCTGTGAGGTCGATGCCCGCGATGACCTCGGCTGCGGTCGAGTCGAATCCGAAAGGGGTGGTGATCAGCGTCACCGTCACAGTACCTCCCGTGTGCCGTCGGGACAGTGTTCCCGTCGAACGCCTCGTTCATCGCGCCGATCGCCTCGGCGCTGATGCGTCCCACCAGGGTGGCCGCCGACTCGATCCCGCTGATTAGGTCGACGGCTTCGCCCGCCCAGATCGGCGGTAGTCCGTGTCCGAGCGGCCACGCCGGCGCGGAACGACGCCAACGCCTCGACGTCGGTGCTCAACTCGTCTTCGCGGTCCTGCCAGGCGTCGGTGAAGGCGTTGCGCAGCGTCCGCGCCGGATAGGTGGCGGGCCATCCCGCGTCGGCCGCGATGTCCGCGACACGGCCCAGGACGGTGTCCGAGCCGCCGCCGCCGTGATCGCCGTCGCCTCCGCGGCGCTGATCAGCGCCTCCGCGGTGGCTTCGAACCGGGTGCCGATCACTGCTCCCGCGGCGCCGAGCACCAGCGCGGCAGCCAGTCCGCGGCCGTCCGCGATCCCGCCGGCGGCCAGCACCGGAACGGTCCGGCGATGTCGACGACGGCGGGAACGAAGGGCAGGGTCGACCGACCACCGCCGTGGCCGCCGGCCTCGGTTCCCTGCGCCACCACCACGTCGGCGCCGACGTCGAGCGCACGCCGCGCCTCGGCCATCGTCGTGACCTGGACGATCAGGGGGATCCCCGCGCCGCGAACCGCCGCGGCGAACGGCGCCGGATCGCCGAACGACAGCATGATCGCGGCCGGCCGCTGCCCGATCGCCAGCTCGACGGCGGCGTCGTCGATCGCCCAGCTCAACAAGCCGATGCCCCATGGCTTGTCGGTGCCGTTGGTGGCGAGCGCACATTCGCGCTCAAGCCACTCGCGGTCGCCCCGACCGCCGCCGATCATGCCGAGCCCACCGCCCTCGGCGACCGCGGCGGCCAGCCGGCCGCCGGCGACCCCGCCCATCGGCGCCAGCACCATCGGATGGTCGATCGCGAACATCTCCGTCACCGCCGACCGCAGGGCCATTCCCGCACTGTAGGCAACCGGCGTTGCGGCGATCAGGCGGGAATCGAGTCCAGCGCCGTGGCGGCCTTGGGTGACGGTGCTGCCGTTCGACGACCGCGAAGTAGAAGGCGTAGGCGAAGGCGCAGCTGGTGAACAGGCTGGCGACGAAGAACAGCCACGGTCGCCTGATCCCGCGACGATGGCCGTCGACGACGGTGAACAGCGGCAGCAGGACGACGTTGATGATCGTGTAGTCCTGGCTGGCCGACGCCGCCGCGGGATTGACGTAGCCCAGCGCGATGAACTGCTGCCAGCTTCCCGGGTCCCCAGATCGGGTTGCCGCCGAGTACGGCGTACTGGTCGACGAACTGATGGTTGAAGTAGTAGCCCAGGCGCGATCGACGCGACACCGACGACGTAGAAGACGATCTCCAGTGCGGAGAACGCGGGCCCGCCCGCGGGACGGGCGAAGACGTGCCGTTGGCGCGGACGATCCACACGATGACGAGGACGCCGAGAATGGCGTGAACACTCAACGAGACCATGTCCGAGTATCGACCCCGGTGGCCGAAGTTTCGTCACTTTTGACATTATGGCGTCGAGCGACGCAGGTTACCGCAGCCGCAGGCCCCGCGGCGTTCGCGAGAAGCCGCTGGCCGTCAGCGCGTCATGGACGGCGGCGTGCTCCGGACCCGCGCCGGGCTCCAACACGGGGACGCCGTTGATTCGCTCGACGAGCAGTGACTGGAGCCGGCCCGCCCCGACCAGTTCGACCAAGGCCACGCCGGCGGCGGCGTGCGCCTCCGGGTCGGGCGAGAACGACAGCAACGAGCGACCGCCCCGCTCGAGGAACCACGTCAGCTCGCCGTCGACCAACACCACCAGCGCACCCGCCTTGCGCCCCGGCCGATGACCGGTGTCGTGCTCCGCGGGCCACGGCAGTGCCGCACCGTACGGGTTGGCCGGGTCGGCCGCCGCGAGCACCACGGCGTGATACTCGCGGCGCTGTTGATCGAGGTCGTCGAGGTAGGTCCGCAACCGGTCGACGGTGGACGCGACCGCGAACTGCGCGCCGCCGAGGGACTCCACGAAGTAACCCCGTTGGCACCGGCCCACGTCCTCCAGCGCCGTGAGCACCTTGTAGAGCATCGCGAACCCGCCGGGCACTCCTTCCGACGAGCCCTTGGTCAGCACGCCGTACCGGTTCAGCAGCAGCTCGGCGGAGAAGTGCGCCCGGATGGTCGAGTCCGGTTCGGCAGGCGGCAGCGCGGACCACCGGCCCGCCACGCTCGCGTCCGTGGTCCTGCTCTGGGCGTGCGCAACGCTGTAGCGGCTCAACCGCGGAGGACGTTGGCGCTGCCGGTGCGCGCCGCCCCGCCGCCCCGACCCCGCCAGCAGGGCCCGCACGGGAGCGAAGGTGTCTCCGGTGACGCGGCCGGCCCAAATGAGTTCCCACAGCGCCTGTTTCACCGTCGACGCCGCATTGCCGGACGCCGCGGCGTCGGTCAGCTGGCGGAAGAAGTACGCCCCGCCATGCTCCAGCGTGGCCAGGATGTCGCGGTGGACGTCGGTGAGCTCGATCTCGGCCGGTGGGTTCAGCGTCAGCGGTGCGGTCTCCGCGCTGTGGAAGGCGATCCAGCCGTCGCCGCTGCTGATGGATCCGGCACCGGACCACGTGACCTCACCGGAGGCGAGCAGTTCGTCGAGCATCGCCGGCTGGTAGTTGCGGACCCGCTGCCCGAAGACGAGCGGCTCGATCGCCGACGCCGGGATCGGCACGCCCGACAACTGGTCGATCACCGACGCCAATCCGTCGATGCCGAGACTCTTCTCGACTCCGACCTGCTGCCATGCGGGCAGGAATCGGGCGTAGGCCGTGGTGCTTACCGGCTCGACCTGAGCTCGCAGCGCTGCCAGCGAGCGGCGCCGGAGGATCTTCAGGACGTCGGCATCGCACCACTGTTCGCCGTCCGCTGCGCCCGAGTTTCCCGCCACCGCAGCGGCATCGGTGAACTCGCCACGCACCAGGCGTCTGTCGATCGACATCCGGCCGAGCACGTCGGCCGCCACCCGCAGGCCCAGTCCAAAGCGCTCGGCCGCGTCGCGCGTCGTGAACGGCCCGCGCGTGCGGGCGTACCGGCCGAGGAGCTCACCCAGCGGATCGTCGACGGCTTCGGTGAAACTCGCCGGAACCCCCACGGGCACGGCGATTCCGACGCCGTCGCGCAGCAGTCCGACGTCCTCGATGGCGGCCCACCACGTCCGGCCCGCGTACGACACGGTCAGTGCCCGCCGCGCCGACCGCAGGCCCTCCAGCCAGCCGCCGACGTCGTCGGCCGTCGATCTCTGCACCACCTCCGCCTCGGTGAGTGGACCCAGGAGGCGCAGTAGGTCTGCCACCCCCTCGGCGTCGCGGACGGCCCGGTCGGGGGCGAGGTGTTGCAGCTGCGCGTGGGTCGACTCGATCACCCGCGGATCGAGCAGCTCGCGCAGTTCGATCGCGGCCGAGTAGTTCGGCGAGCAGCGTGCTGTCCAGCGACAGTGCCGCCGCCCGGCGCTCGGCGAGTGGGCTGTCGCCTTCGTACATGAAGGCCCCGATATAACCGAACAGCAGCGACGCCGCGAATGGTGACGGCGTGGCCGTCTCGACCTCGAGGATCCGAATCCGCCGCTGCGCAATGCGATTCATCAGTTCACGCAACATCGGCACGTCGTAGACGTCTTGCAGACACTCACGCACCGTTTCCAGCACGATGGGGAAGTCGGGGTACTTCCGTGCGATGTCGAGCAGCTGCGCCGCCCGCTGCCGCTGATGCCACAGCGGCGAACGCTTGCCTGGGTGACGGCGTGGCAGCAGCAGGGCCCGCGCGGCACACTCGCGGAAGCGCGAGGCGAACAGCGCCGACCCGCCCACCTCGTCGGTGACGATCGGGTCGATCTCGTCGGCGTCGAAGACGAACAGCTCCGCGCCGGGCGGGGTGTCCTCGGTGTCGGGCAGTCGCACGATGATGCCGTCGTCGGAGGCCGTCGGCTTCTCGTCGATGCCGTAACGGTCGCGAAGTCGACGCGCCACCGCCAGCGCCAGCGGCCCGTGCACCCGCAATCCGTAGGGAGAGTGCAGGATGACCCGCCAGTCACCGAGTTCGTCGCGGAAGCGTTCGACGATGAACGTGGCGTCGGTCGGTACCGTGCCGGTGGCCTCGCGCTGATCCGAGATCAGCGTCCACAGGTTGTCGGTAGCGAATTCGTTGAAACCCATTGTGCCGCAGCGCTCGTCGAACTTGGCGCGGCTGAGGCCGGCCAGTTCTCCGGTGAAGGCGCCAATCGCGGCACCCAGCTCGGCTGGGCCGACCGACCCCGTCGCCGCGCCAGAAGGGCAGCCGGGCGGGCTGCCCGGGCGCCGGGAGGACGAGCACGCGGTCGTGGGTGATCTCGGTGATCCGCCAGCTGGTGGCGCCCAGCGAGATGACGTCGCCGGGCCGCGACTCGTACACCATCTCCTCGTCGAGTTCGCCGACCCGCGAGGGCTTGTCGGTATCGGCGGAGGACGCGAGGTACACGGTGAAGAGACCGCGGTCGGGGATCGCGCCACCGGAGGTCACCGCGAGCCGCTGGGCACCCGGCCTGGCCGTTAGGGTGCCGGCGTCGCGGTCGTACACCAACCGGGGCCGCAACTCCGCGAACTCCGTCGACGGGTACTTTCCGCTGAGCAGGTCGAGCGTGGCCTCGAATGCGCTGCGCGGCAGCGTGGTGAACGGTGCGCTGCGGCGCACGGCGTCGAACCAGCGGTCGGCGTCCAGCGGTTCGAGCGCGGCGGCGGCCACGGTGTGTTGCGCCAGCACGTCGAGGGGATTGGTGGGCACGCGCAGGGTCTCGATCTCACCGGCGAGCATCCGCTGCACGGTCACCGCGCAGTCGATCAGGTCGGTGCGGTGTTTGGGTAGCAGCACGCCCTGGGAGATCTCACCGACCTGGTGACCGGCCCGGCCGATGCGCTGCAGTCCGCTGGCAACCGACGGCGGCGATTCGACCTGGATGACGAGGTCGACCGCCCCCATGTCGATCCCGAGTTCGAGGCTCGACGTGGCGACGACGGCCTTGAGCCGGCCGGTCTTGAGATCCTCCTCGACGAGTGCGCGCTGCTCCTTGCTGATCGACCCGTGGTGGGCCTTCGCCAGCAGCGGTTCGGCGCCCAACGCCACGCCGCTGCCCATCATCTGCGCGGGGGCGCCGCCGCCGACCTTCGGGTTCCGCGTCTCGACGACCTCGCCCCCCTGACGCTCGGCGTGAATCTCGTTGAGGCGGGCGGTGAGTCGCTCGGCGAGGCGCCGGGAGTTGGCGAACACGATCGACGACCGGTGGGACTCGATCAGGTCGACGATGCGCTCCTCGACGTCGGGCCAGATGCTGTTGTTCTCCAAATTGGCCATGTCGGGTACCGGCACCTCGACCGACAGGTCGAACGTCTTCGCGGCCATGGGCGCCACGATGGTCGTGGGGGAGTGACCCGACAGGAACCTCGCCACCTCCTCGGGCGGCCGCACGGTCGCGGACAAGCCGATCCGCTGAGCCGGCACGTCCAGGAGTTGATCGAGACGCTCGAGCGACAACGCGAGGTGGGCACCGCGCTTGGTGGCGGCGACGGCGTGCACCTCGTCGACGATCACGGTGTCGACCTGGGTGAGCGTCTCCCGGGCGGCGGAGGTCAGCATGAGGAACAGCGACTCAGGCGTGGTGATGAGGACGTCGGGCGGCCTGGCGATCATCTCGCGACGGCGATTGGCCGGGGTGTCGCCGGAGCGGACGCCGACGGTGATGCTCGGCGCCCCGACGCCGCGGCGTTCCGCGACGCGGGCGATGCCGGTGAGCGGCGTGCTGAGGTTGCGTTCGACGTCGACGGCGAGCGCCTTGAGTGGAGACACGTAGAGCACGCGGGTGCCATCAGTGGCGGCCCGCGGTTCAGCGGAGGCCAGCCGGTCGATCGCCCAGAGGAAGGCTGCAAGCGTCTTGCCCGAGCCGGTGGGGGCGATGACCAGGGTGTTGTCGCCGTTGGCGATGGCGTCCCAGGCCTCGGACTGCGCTGCGGTCGGCGCCGCGAAGGTACCCGTGAACCACTCCCGGGTCAGCTCGCTGAAGCGGGCCAGGGGTGCTGCGGTGTCGGCGGACTTTCGGGCCATCTAGCCATAGTGCCCGGACCCACCGACACGTCACTCCAGGGCAGGTAGGTGCGGGATGCGGGCGACGGCGTCGAGCAGCGCGTGCGCACAGGAGTCGGCCACCGCGCCGGCGTCGATCGTCGGGTCGACGACCCGCTGCCGGCACATCTCGAAGGTGAACGCCAGCCAGCCGTAGACGACCACGCGCAGATCCCGCTCGACCGTGGAGTTCGAGCGGTGCGCCGAGTGAGTCGGTGACGCGATCCATGATGCGGTTGGCCTGGCGGTCGTTGTCGACGTCTGCACATCGGATGCCCCGCAGTACCGGGTCGGAGCGGCCCATTCCCATGTAGGCGGCCCAGGCGCCATGGGGATGGGCCTCGTCGTAGTCGAGGTACGCCAGCACGCCCGCCCGCAGCTGTTCGAACAGGCTCAGCCCGGACTGCGGGGGGGTGTTGGTGGCCTCGAACAGGCGCTCGCCTTCGGCGCGGACGACGGCGGCGAAGAAGGCGCGCTTGTCGGGGAAGTAGTGGTACATCAGGGCCCGCGAGACGCCGGCCCGCTCGGCGATCTCGTCGATTCGCACCTCGTCATAGGGCCGCTGTCCGAACACCTCGGCGCCCAGCGCCAGCAACTCGTTGCGTCTCTCGCCGGGCGAGAGCCTCCGTCGAGACGGCGAGCCGGAGGTGCGGAGAGCGTCGGATTCGGCCACCTCGCCATACTACTGACACATGTATAACAGTGGCGGAAGCTGGCGTCATGACGGCGTTGAAACCCTCGTCCGGTTCGCTGCGCAGGTACTCCGGCTTCCGCATCCCCGCCGACGAGTGCCCATTCTCGGTGACGTCTTCGCCATGGACGCCGACAAGCCGTCGGAGTCGCTGATCGCGCTCGCCGCGGAGCTTGGTCCGCTGTTCGAGGTCCGCCGCGTGCTCGGCTCGCGCTATGTCGTGGCCACCGGCGCCGACATAGTCTAGTCACGACCGCTACCGGCACATCTCGAACGTGAACGCGAGCCAGCCGTAGACGACCACGCGCAGATCCCGCTCGACCGTGGAGTCCAGCGGTGCACCGAGTGAGTCGGTGACCCGGTCGATGATGCGGTTGGCCTGGCGGTCGTTGTCGACGTCTGCAACATCGGGGATACCCCGCAGCACCGGGTCGGAGCGGCCCATTCCCATGTAGGCGGCCCAGGCGCCATGGGGGTGAGCCTCGTCGTAGTCGAGGTACGCCAGCACGCCGGCCCGCAGCTGTTCGAAAAGGCTCAGCCCGGACTGCGGGGGGGTGTTGGTGGCCTCGAACAGGCGCTCGCCCTCGGCGCGGACTACGGCGGCGAAGAACGCGCGCTTGTCGGGGAAGTAGTGGTACATCAGGGCCCGGGAGACGCCGGCCCGCTCGGCGATCTCGTCGATGCGCACCTCGTCGTAGGGCCGCTGGCCGAACACCTCGGCGCCCAGAGCCAGCAACTCGTTGCGTCTCTCGCCGGGAGACAGCCTCCGTCGAGACGACGAACCGGTTGTGCGGAGAGCGTCGGATTCGGCCACCCCGACATACTACTTGACACATGTACAACAGCGGCGGAGGTTACGGCATCTCGGCCCACCGTCACGACCTCCCGATCATGAAACGACCTGCGCCGCCGCAGATCAGCTCAGCGTGCCCTGGTAACGCCGCATGCCCGCGATCCAGCGCTCGTAGTCGGCGCCCTTGTGGCGGTACATGTCCAGGACGGCGGGGTGGGGCAGCACCAGGAAGCGCTCGTCGCGGACGGCCTCCACCGTCATGGTCGCCACCCGATCGGCGCCGATGACCTCGCCCGCGGTCGCCACGGCCGCGCCCGCCATCCGAGCGTCCGGGTCCGACGAGGTGAGGATCCCGTTCAGCAGCGGGGTGTCCACGCCCATCGGACATACGCACGACACGCCGATCCCGTTGCCGCCGTAGGTGATCGCCAGCCATTCGGCGAAGCCCACCGCCGCATGCTTGGTCACCGAGTAGCCCGCCGCTCCGAGTTGGGTGAGCAGCCCTGCGGCCGACGCCACGCTGACGAAGTAGCCGCTGCCGCGCTGCACCCATTCGGGCACGAGCGCCTTCGCCGCCCGCACGTGCGCGCGGAGGTTGACGTCGATGATGGCGTCCCAGTCGCGCTCGTCGTCGCCGAGACCCGGCGCACCCATGATGCCGGCGTTCGCGACGAAGACGTCGACCTGCCCGAAATGCTCACGCGCCGAACCGATCAGGCCGGCAATGCCCTCGATCGACGCCGCGTCCGCCACCGCCACGACGGCGGACGCACCGGTCGCGCGGATTCGCGCGACGGTCTCCTCGACGCCGGCCGCGGCGAGGTCACCCGCCACCACGGAGGCACCGGCTCCCGCGAGCGCGACGGCAAGCTCCCGGCCGATTCCCGAACCGGCACCTGTGACCACGGCGACACTGCCCTCGATCTGCATGCACCCATTCTTACCGCGTGAGTTGCTCCCGCAGTTCGCGCTTGAGCACCTTGCCGTAGCTGTTCTTCGGCAATTCGTCGACGTAGACGTAGCGTTTCGGCCGCTTGAAGCGGGCGATGCGGGTCAGGAGATGTGCGTCGAGTTCCGGCTCGGCGGCAGTGCCGACGATGAAGGCGATGACGACCTCGCCCCACTCCGGATCCGGCGCCCCCACCACGCAGGCCTCGGCGACCTCCGGATGTTCCAGGAGCACTTCCTCCACCTCGCGCGGATAGACGTTGCTCCCACCGCTGATCACCACGTCCTTGGACCGGTCGCGCAGCGTCAGGTAACCGTTCGCGTCGAATGACCCCATGTCACCGGTGCGCAGCCACCCGCGAGTCAGCGCGGCGGCGGTCGCGTCGGCGTTGCGCCAGTACCCCGACATCACGACGTCACCGCGACAGACGATCTCACCGATCTCCCCACCGTCCGCTGGAGTCCCATCTGCGCGGACCACGGCCACGTCCACGCCGGATCGGGGCTGGCCGACCGAACCGAGGACCGCGTCGTCGGCGTCGACGTGATCGGCGCGTCGCAGGCCAGTGATGGTCATCGGCGCCTCGCCCTGCCCGTAGAGCTGCACGAAGATCGGACCGAAGGCCGTGAGTGCCTTCTTCATGCTGTCGACGTACATCGGGCCGCCGCCGTAGACGATCGTGCGCAGGTTGGCGGGTCGCGGGCGCCCCGTCTCGACCAGCCGCTGAACCATGGTGGGGGCGAGGAATGCGCTGCTCCCGGGGTGGTGTTCGCAGAGGTCGAGGAACTCGTCGGCGTGGAAGGCGGCCGATTCGGGGATGACCTGGCGGGCCGCCCGCAATACGTAGGGCGGGACGTAGAGCCCGGAGCCGTGCGACATCGGCGCGCCGTGCACCAGGCTGCAGTGCTCGTCCGGGTCGTCGAAGTCCGCGAGATGCGCGACGGTCATCGCCATCAGATTACGGTGGGAGAGCATCGCACCCTTGGACCGCCCGGTGGTGCCGCTGGTGTAGAACAACCACGCCAGCGCACCAGGGTCGGTGTCCCGCGGCCGGGCGGACGGCGGCGCAGCGAGGCGCTCGCGGTAGCCCGGTGAGGCCAGCGTCTCCACGGCGATGTCGGTGACCGACGCCAGCTTCGGGGCGATCTTCGGAGAGGCGAACACCATCGTCGCGTCGGCGTCCTGCACGATCTGCTGCATCTCCAACGGGTGCAGCTTGTAGTTGATGGGCACGAAGACGCGCTCGGCCGCCCAAATCGCGAACATCAACTCGACGATCTCGGGTCGGTTCTCGCTGGCCACGGCGATCCGGTCACCGGGTGCACCGGTGTCGCGGATCGACGTGGCGATCCGCAACGCCCTGTCCCGCAACTCATCCCACGTCGCCACCTGACGCTCACCGAGGTAGATCGCGCCGCGGTCTCCGTAGCGGGTTGCGGCCTGGTCGAGCACGGTGAACAGGTTCACCGGGGCACCCAGTCAGAGGACAGCGCGAAGTCGGACAGGTACTTCGTCGAGCTCCAACCGCCGTCGACGACGATGGTCTGCCCGTTGATGAAACTGCCTCCCGGAGAACACAGGAATGCGACGGTGCTCGCGATGTCATCGATGGTGCCGAGCCGCTGATGCGGCGTCATCTCGGTGTTGATCTTGCGGAACCGCTCGTCGGTCAAGCGTGCGGCGACCATGGGCGTCTGGGTGACACCCGGCGCCACCGCGTTGCACCGGATGCCCTGCGCGCCGTACTGACAGGCGATGTGAGTGGTCAGGGCCGTGAGTCCGCCCTTGGCGGCGGAGTAGGCGCCGCCGCGCAGACCGCCGACGACGGCGAAGGTCGAGGTGACGTTGATGATGGCCGAGCCGGCAGCCATGTGCGGCAGCACGTCGCGCGCCAGCCGGAACGGCGCCCGCAACATCAATCCGAGGAAGTAGTCCAGCGATTGGTCATCGGTCTCGTGCAGCGGGGAGGGCTTGCCGACGCCCGCGTTGTTGATCAGGAAGTCGACGTGACCCCACCGCCGAACGGCTGCGGCGACGACACTGCTCGGACCGTCGTCGGACGTCAGGTCGACGGCCAGCGTCTCCGCCCGCTCGGAATCGCCGATGGCGGTGGTCAATTCGCCCAGGCGCGCCTCGTCGCGGCCGGTGCCCAGCACGGCCATGCCGGCCTGAGCCAGCTTCACCGCCGTGCCGAAGCCGATGCCGCTGCTCGCCCCCGTGACGATCGCTACCTGCATGTCAGTCATCCACCCTCGTTGCTCTTCAGCGTGGCCCGGATCGATCCCTTGAGCACCTTGCCGGCATCGTTCTTCGGTAGGACGTCCCAGATCACCACCTGCTCGGGCGCCTTGAAGCGGGCCATGCCGGTGGCCTCGAGGAAGTCGCGCAGATCGGAGACCGCCGGTGCATACCCCGACGTCGGCACGATCACCGCGCAGGCGCGCTCACCGGTCCGCGCGTCGGGCACGCCGACGATCGCCACCTCGGCGATGCCCGGATGACCCACCAGCACGTCCTCCACCTCCTTGGGCGAGATGTTCTCGCCGTTGCGGATGATGAGGTCCTTGGCCCGCCCCGTTACCACCAGACAGTCGCCCTGCCACCGGCCGAGGTCGCCGGTGCGGACGAACCCCTTCTCGTCGAAGCCACCGACCTCGTCCTCGGGGTGGCGATACCCGACCAGCATCTGCGGCCCGCGGGCCCGAATCTCGCCGTCCACGAGGCGGATACCGGCGATCCCGGGCCGACCGTCGGTGTCGGCGGCCAGGTCGGCGTCGTCCAGTGCGCCGACGGTGGTGACGGGCACTTCGGTCGATCCATACACCCGGCTGACCGCGGCGCCATCGAAATACGATGTCGCCCTGCGGATCAACGCCGGCGGCACCCCGGCACCACCGCAGATGAAGACCTTGAGGTCGGGCAGTCTGGTGCCGCCCGCCTCCGCCGCGGCGAGGAGTTGCTCCAGGAACGGAGTGGCACCCGCCATGTGAGTACATCGCTCGGAGGTCATCAGCCGGACGGCCGCTGCCGCGTCCCAGGTCTCCATCAGGACCGCCGTCGTGCCTGCGAGGACGGGACATTCGAACGCGTAGATGGAGCCGCCGATGTGCGCGATCGGTGACGGCACCAGGAAGCGGTCACCGGCCGCGATCCGCCAGTTGTCGCGGATCTGCCGGATCAACGCGTGAATGCCATTGTGCGAGTGCAGCACCCCCTTGGGCCGACCGGTGGTCCCCGAGGTGTACATGATCATCCGGACCGCATCCGGATCGAGCGTCGGCGGGTACCGGCGCGTCGAGGTGTCGAAGAGGTCGGCGTAGCGCGTGTGCGCGCCGGGGTCTCCGCGGACGATGGCGACCTCGGGTGGGTCGTCGATCGTCGTGGTCACCCGGCTCAGCATCGCCGCATAGTCGTATCCGCGAAAGGTGCTCGGCACGAGGATCATTCGACTGTTCGCGTCGTCGAGGATGAACCGCAGCTCGTGGTCGCGCAGCGACGGCAAGATCGGGTTCACCACCATCCCGGCCAGCGTCGCCGCGTGGTACACGACCGCCGCCTCGTGCCAGTTCGGCAGCATGAACGACACCACGCTCCCGGCGGGCATGCGGCAGGCCAGCGCGCGGGCGAGCGCGTCGGCCCTCCCATACAGGTCCCCGCACGTCAGCCGGACGTCGCCGTCGATCAACACGATGCGGTCGGGAGCGCGGGCCGCCTCGTCCCGAAGCGCGTCGGCCAGCGTCGTGGTCACCCACAGGCCACGTTCGTAGGCGTCGTCGCCGAGTGCTCTCATGGCGAGCTCAGCCCTTGACCCGGCGCAGCGTCGTCGAGTGCCGGAACCGGCCGGCGGGATGGGTGTTGACGGTGATCTGCGCGACGTCACCGTCGGACGTCCGGTACGTGCGGAAGATCTCGAGTGCAGGCGTGCCGGCGCCGACGCGCAGCCGGTCGGCGAGCTCAGGGCCGACGAGGACGGCACCGATCTCCTGGTGCACCTCGACCACGCTGACTCCGAACAGATCCTCGATGAGGGGAAAGACGGGACCGGTGTGCCGTTGCAGCAGCCGGCCGACGGCCGCGTACGCGCGATTGATGTAGTACTCGGTCCAGCAGTGGGTGTACTCCGCGTCGACGGCTTGCCGGAAGCCGAACACGGCCAGCCACTCCTCGCCTTCGGTCAACCCGGTGCGCGTGGCGAGCTCACCGTCCACGGTGAGCATCCGGACCGACTCGATGTCGAGTTCGGCGCCGCTGGCGAAGGCCAGCAGGTCGTTGATCGACATGTTCTCTTGCGCATAGGAATTGGGCTCACCGCGCGGCACCACCATCGTCCCGGCGCGCGGCCGCGAGGACACCAGGTTGTCGTCGCGCAGCCGGCGGAGTGCCTCGCGTACCGTGTAGCGGCTGACGGAGAATCTCTCGCAGAGTTCATGTTCGGTGGGGAGCTGCGATCCGACCGGATAGACGCCGTCGACGATGTCCTTGCGCAGGGTGCGTGCCACCTGCAGATAGCGATGATCGACGGGAGTGGTGCTCACGGGCGTTCCCGCCGCAGCGCCAGCACGCTACCCTCACCATCCGCCGAGACGTAGAGCGTGCCGTCGGGTCCCTCGGCGATCCCGGCAAAGGGGCCCTGGGGACCCGAGAACGGTGGCATGCCCTTGAGCGGTTTTGGCTCAACGCCCGGAGGTGCTCCGATGGCCAGTCCCGATGCAATGGTGGTGTGGCGGCCCGTCGTCGGATCGACCGACACGACGGCCTTCGCGCCGGCGTCCACGACGACGAGTCGACCGCCGGTCACCAGAAGGCCCTGCGGCGTGCCGAGGCCGTCCACCACCGTCTCGGTGCCCGACGGCGTCACGCGCACGATGCGGCCTGCACCCGATTCGGCGACGAACACCGTCCCGTCGGGTCCCACCGCGACGCCGACCGCGCGATCGAGTCCCGACGCGATGGTCTCGATGGTGCCCCGGTCGTCGAGCAGCAGCACCCGGCCCGCTCCCTGCTCGACCGCCACGATCCCGCCGGGGCCCATCGCGACACCGTAGAGCTGGTCCAAACCGTCTGCGAGGAAGACGGATTCGGCAGCGGCCGGCCGGTAGCGGGCGATCTGGCCGCCGGACGTCGTCACCACGAACTCGCCGCGGCCACACGCCGCTAGCCCGCGCAGGAAGCCCGGGTATCCGGGGGAGAAGAGCATGCCGACGGTCTGCAGCGAGCCGTCCGGTTGCACCGTGTAGAAGTACGTGCCGTCGGCGACGAGCACGCGGCCCTCGTCGTCGACGGCGAGATCCAGCGGCCAGTTGAGCGCGCCGGGCAGTACGGTCCGAGTGTCGCCGCCATCGAGCACTTCGGTGATCTCGCCGGTGAAGTTGGAGACGAACAACCGGTCCTCGACGAACGTGCAGTTGTCCAACCCCGCGGTGAGTTGGGCCAGTACGGTGTGCTCGCCGGTACGGGGATCGATCCGCAACACCTGCCCGGTGGCGACCTGCGTCGAGACGATGAAGCCCTGCCCGTCGAACTTCACGGAGTCGGGCACGCCGAGCCCGGTGGCGACTATCTCCGGCGCGCCGCCTCCGTCGGGGTCGATGCGCCAGATCTCGTTGGCCCCCATCACCGGGAAGTACAGCAGGCCGTCGGGACCGAACTCCATCGCATTGGGCGACGGCACGTTCTCCAGCAGGATCCGCGGCGGACCGCCGGTCAGGTCGAACTCCATCAGCCGACCGCCCTCGCGGCACTCGCCGATGAACAGCCGACCATCGTGGACGGTGATGCCGTTGGCCGACGGGACGTCGTCGCGCAGCACCCGGGTGGCACCTCCCGCTTCGCGCACGCTGACCCGACCGTCCATCACCTCGGTGGCGAAGAGGTTGCCGGCGGCGTCGAAGGCGATGTCGTCCGGGGCGACGATGTCGCCGCCCTTGGCGCTGATGGTGTCGACCTCTCCGGTGACGAGGTTCAGCGCGCTCACCTGGCTGCCGGTGACCTGGGCGATGTAGATCCGGCCATCGGTACCGGTGCGGAGTCCGTTGGCGCCGAAGAGTCGACTCGGGGCCACCAGACGGTTCAGGTGCCAGCCTTCGGCCACCTCGGGACGGGTCGGGGCCGGGTATCGCGTCACGGCTCGGACGATAGCAAGCTCGCTTGGTCCAGACAATAGCGTCGGCAACGTTTCTTCGAATGCTTGACGCGCGCATCGCTGCTGCGGAATAGTGTTCTCCAATTGGCAGAAGTGCATATGTTGTCCGGACAATATCTAGCCCACCGGACGAGGAAAGCGGGAGATGACTGCGATCGAGGGTCTGCTCGGGCTGACCGGCCGCGTCGTCGTCGTCTCCGGCGCAGGTGGCGGGGGCATCGGAACGACGATCACCGCGATGGCCGCGCGCGCCGGTGCCACGGTGATCGCGGTCAGCCGATCGCAGGAGAACCTGGACGCCCACGTCGGTCCGCTCGTCGAGCGTGGACTCGCCGTGTTCCCGGTCGCGGCCGACGCCTCCACCGATGACGGCATCGCCGCGGTGATGGATCGCGTCCGGCGCACCGACGGTGAGCTGTACGGCCTCGTCAACGTGGCAGGCGGCGCAGCGCCATCGACGTGGATGCCGTCGACCAGGGTGACGCGCTCGGACTGGCGCGAGCTGTTCACGGCGAACCTGGAGACCACCTTCTTCACCAGCCAGGCGATCGCCGCGGAACTCAAGGCGCAGGGCAGACCCGGCTCGATCGTCTCCGTCAGTTCGATCAGCGGGATGAACACCGCGCCGTTCCACATCGCCTACGGCAGTGCCAAGGCCGCGATCGTCGCGATGACCCGCACGATGGCACTCGAGCTGGCAGTCGACGGGATCCGGGTCAACGCCATTGCACCAGGGGTCACCGAAACCTCGGCGTCGGCGACCTACGTCGACCCCGACCCGGAACGTGACCGCGCCGCCATCGCGATGGGACGCCGGGGCCGCCCCGAGGAGCAGGCCGGCGCCATCCTGTTCCTGCTGTCGGACCTGTCGAGCTACGTCACCGGCCAGACGATCCTGGTCGACGGGGGCATGAACCTCAAGTGGAGCCACCTTGCAGCGGACCACACCTCGCTGTTCCTCAAGGACGACGACTTCCGCGCCGAGATCAGGAGGGCCTGATGACCGCTCTGGACGACGAAGTGACCGAAGAACTCTCGACGCCCACCACCATCGGGGTGGACGCGTACGTCTCACCCGAGTACGCCAGGGCGGAGCGAGACAAGCTGTGGCGCAAGGTCTGGCAGCAGGTCGGCCGGGTCGAGGAGATCCCCGAGGTCGGCGGTTACCTGACCTACGACATCCTCGACGACTCGATCATCGTGGTCCGGACCGGAGCGAACGAGTTTAGGGCCCACCACAACGTCTGCATGCATCGCGGCCGCCGCCTCGTCGACACGCCGGCCGGCGCCAGGAACGCCTGCGACCGGACGCGCAAGTCCTTCGTGTGTGGCTTCCACGGCTGGACCTACGACCTCACCGGTGCGTGCACCCACATCCGCGAGCAGGACGACTGGCAGGGCGTCCTGACCCCGGAGAACACCCATCTACCCACGGTCAGCGTCGACACGTGGGGTGGCTGGCTCTTCATCAACATGGACACCGATCCGGAACCGTTGGCGGACTACCTGTTTCCGGCCGCCAAGATCCTCGACCCGTTCGGTCTGGAGAACATGCGCTTCAAGTGGCGCAAGTGGTTGAACTTCGACTGCAACTGGAAAGTCGCGATGGAGGCCTTCAACGAGACCTACCACGTGTTCACCACCCACCCGGAATTCAACAGGTTCGGCGAGTTCAAGGGGTGGGCCAAGGCGCAGGGCAGGCACAGCAACATCGGCTACGACGCGCCAAAGGGATTGGACGAGACCAAGTCCAAGATCCGTCTCGGCACC
Source organism: uncultured Actinomycetota bacterium (assembly GCA_963846985.1). Taxonomy (GTDB): domain Bacteria; phylum Actinomycetota; class Actinomycetes; order Mycobacteriales; family Mycobacteriaceae; genus Mycobacterium. The sequence goes on along the minus strand of CAWJYC010000013.1, from coordinate 22,642 downwards.
GGTGACCCCCGCATCTCGACCGCGGAGATGCAGGTCTACACGATGGAGGAGACCAACGCCACCACCACGCAGACGCTGGTGAACGCCGCCAAGCGACTGGTCGACGAACTGCCCGAGGGCACGCCCGCCGACAAGGTGCTCGAGCACTGGCTCACCTCCGCCCGCAACGACGACGCAGCGCGTGGGGTGACGTGGCCGACGATCCCGGCCGACATCCTGGGGCAGAGCGGAACGGCGTGGCAGATCTTCCCCAACTTCCAGATCGGTCAGGGCCTGACGAGTGCCCTCTGCTACAGCGCGCGACCAGATCCCGGATACGACCCGAACAAGTGCATCTTCGAGGTGGCCGTCTTCGAGCTGTACCCGAAGGGCGCGGAGCCGCAGACGGAATGGGTGTACACCCCGGTTGGCGACCCGAACTGGCTGTCGGTGCTACCGCAGGACTTCTCGAACATGGCCGCGGTCCAGCAGGGCATGAAGTCGCTGGGCTTCCCCGGCACCCGGCCCAATCCGTACCGCGAGCGCAGCACCGTCAACCTGCACTACCAACTGTCCAAGTACATGGGTGTAGGTGCACCCGTGGAACTCGAGCCCGACACCAAGGAGCAGTCATGAAGGTCAATCTAGGCACCGGAGCTCAGAACTCACACGATTGGGACCGGGTGCTGGCGGGCAACTTCAGCAGCCCACCCGAGACCCCCGACTGGCAATGCGTGGAGGGCGCCCTGGCGCTCGGTGACCTCGCCGAACCGCTGGGCTTCGACGGCATCTGGTTCCCCGAGCACTGTGGTACGCCATACGGCATGACCCCCAACCCCATTCAGGCGCTCACCTACTTCGCCGGCCGTACCGAGCACGTCGGGCTGGGCACGTTCGTCGCCGTGGCGCCGTGGTGGAATCCGGTCCGGCTGGCACACCAGATCGCCTACCTCGACATCGTGTCCAAGGGCCGGTACAACACCATCGGCATCGGCAGGGGCGTGTCCAAGTCCGAGTTCGACGCCGTCGGCGTGCCGCGCGAGGAGAGCCGGGAGCGGTTCAACGAGTGCCTCGACATCCTGCAGTTGGCGTTCAGCGGCGAGCGTTTCTCCTACGACGGCGAGATCTTCTCCTTCCCCGAGATGTCCCTGCGCCCGGAGCCCGTCAGCAAGGATCTGTTCTCCCGCATCTACAGCTCGTCGTCGACGGCCGAGTCACTGGAGATCCTGTCGCGTCGCGGCATGGTGCCCCTGTTCGTCGGCAACAAGCCGATCTGGGACGCCGGCCTGGAAGTGCAGAAGGTCAACACCTTCCGGCAGGAGGAGGGTTTCGCTCCGTGTCAGCCCAAGAACGTGATGTTCATGTACTGCACGCCGGACGAGCCCGATGCGAGGCAGACCGATGAGTGGATCTGGACGGCCAACCGGGACGTCACCGTGCACTACGGGTTCGCCGATGCCTCGAACTTCAAGGGCGTCAAGGGGTATGAGGCATACGCCGCCCGCGAAGCCGGCGCCACCGCCGTCCTGGCCGAAGCCGTGCAGGACAAGCCGGAGCCCGGCACCAAGAAGATGCCCGGCTACCACGCGTCCAATCTGCTGATCGGAACCCCGGACACCATCTTCGAGAAGCTCAAGGCCGCGCAGGAGGCCTGCTCGTTCTCCGAGGTCACCATCGTGCCGCAGTTCGGCACCATGCCGTACGCCGACGCCATCGAGAGCGTCAAGCTGTTCGCCCGTGAGGTGCTGCCCGCCGTCCACGAGATGGCCGCACCCCTGCATCCCGGTGCGCTGCCGGCGGTGGTGCACGCGTGACGGCATCCAGCACGTGCGGCGGGCAGGAGCGAAGCGACCGGGGGAATCAAGGCGGCGGGCAGGAGCGAAGCGACCGGGGGAGTCAGTGCGGCCCCACGCAGACGCCGACCGACGTTGACATTCCCGCGCTGCGGGAGAAGTACCGCCGCGAGCGGGAGAAGCGCCTGCGCGCCGACGGCTCCAAGCAGTACGTCGAAACAGGCGGCGGTTACGCCGAATTCGCCGAAATCGACCCGCACACGCCGTACGTCGAGCGCGACCCGATCATCGCCGACATCGACGTCGCGGTGCTCGGGGGCGGCTTCGGTGGCCTGCTGTCGGCGGCATACCTCAAGAAGGCCGGCGTCGACGACGTCCGTGTCATCGAGATGGGCGGCGACTTCGGCGGCGTCTGGTACTGGAACCGTTACCCCGGCATCCAGTGTGACAACGAGTCCTACTGCTACGTACCGCTTCTCGAGGAACTCGGTTTCATGCCGAGCAAGAAGTTCGCCGACGGCGCCGAGATCTACCAGCACTGCCGCAACATCGGCAAGCACTTCGGCCTCTACGACGGTGCCATCTTCTCCACCCAGGTCCGCGACCTCGTCTGGGACGACGAGATCCACCGCTGGCGGATCACCACCAACCGCGGTGACGACATCCGGGCCCGGTTCGTGGTGATGGCCTCCGGCCCGTTCAACCGACCGAAGCTGCCCGGCATCCCGGGCATCCATGACTTCGCCGGCCACAGCTTTCACTCGTCGCGCTGGGACTACGACTACACCGGGGGTACGTCGGCGGATCCGGTGCTGGATCGTCTCGCGGACAAGACGGTTGCCATCATCGGCACCGGCGCCACCGGGGTTCAGATCGTGCCGTTCCTCGGTCGGTACGCCAAGCACGTGTACGTCGTCCAGCGCACGCCGTCGACCGTCGACGAACGCAACAATGGGCCTACCGATCCCGAGTGGGCGAAGTCCTTGCAACCCGGTTGGCAGAAGGAGCGCCAGCGCAACTTCCACGCCTGGACGTTCGAGGGCATGGCACTCGGTCAGCCGGATCTGGTGTGCGACTTCTGGACCGAACTCGGCCGCAACACCGCCGCCAGGGTGCTGGCGCTGGAGGATCCGGCATCGATGACCCCCGAGCAGTTCATGGGCCTGCGCGAGGAGGAGGACTACAAGCTGATGGAGCGCCTCCGTCGCCGGGTGGACAGTCTGGTCGCCGATGGTGCCACCGCCGAGGCGCTCAAGCCGTACTATCGATTCCTCTGCAAGCGGCCGTGTTCCAACGATGACTACCTGCCGACGTTCAACCGCCCCAACGTCACGTTGGTCGACGTTTCGGAGAGCAAGGGCGTCGAGAAACTGACCGAGGGCGGCTTCGTCGCCAACGGCGTCGAGTACCCGGTCGACTGCATCATCTACGCCAGCGGCTTCGAGATCACGACGGAAATCAGCAGGCGCTACTCGATCGACGCGATCCAGGGCCGCGACGGCGTGTCGCTGTACGACCACTGGGCCGACGGTTTCAAGACTCTGCACGGCATGACGAGCCGCGGCTTCCCCAATCAGTTCTTCACCGGCTTCACGCAAGTCGGCATCAGCGCGAACATCGCGGCGAACTACGAACTGCAGGGCGAACACATCGCCTACGTCATCGCCGAGGCGCTCAAGCGTGGGGTGACCGCCCTGGAGCCGACCCAGCAGGCGCAGGACGCGTGGTGTGCGACGGTGCGCGAAACGGCCATCGACAACTCGGCTTTCGACTCCGAGTGCACCCCGGGGTACTACAACAACGAGGGCGGCGGTGGGGGAGAGGGCATCCGCAGCCATCTCGGCGAGCCGTACGCGCCCGGGTTCTACGCCTTCGGTGATCTGTTGGAGCAGTGGCGATCCGACGGTCACTTGGCGGGACTGGAGCTCGGCACGTGAACCTCGCCGCGGACGCCACGACCGGTCTGGCCGCGCGCGAGCTCACGCCACGCATCGGCACCGAGATCCGCGCCGACAAGGCGACATTGCTGTCGGGCGAGTGCGCGAGCGACATCCGGGAACTGCTCGAGCAGCGCGGCGTACTGGTCTTCCCGAAAATCTCGTTCACCGACGACGAGCAGGTAGCGTTCACCGAGACGCTGGGCACGTTGGCGACCGAACGCAAGGGCGAGAAGGTCTACGCCGTCACCCTCGACAAGACGGTCAACAAGCAGGCGGACTACCTGAAGGGCTCGCTGTACTGGCACCTCGACGGCACCATGAACGAGGTACCGATCCTGGCGTCGCTGCTCCTCAGCAAGGCACTCGGCAACGAGGGCGAGGGTGACACCGAGTTCTGCAATACCTACGCCGCGTACCACGACCTGCCCGACGAGGACAAGGCCGCACTCGACGGGTTGACCGTCACGCACTCGACGTGGACGACGCTGCTCTACTACCAGCCGGAGCCCAAGCTCGAGACGCTGCAGCAGATGATGTCCATCGGCGAGCGCGACCTGCCGCTGGTCTGGACGCACCGGTCGGGACGTAGGTCGCTGGTCCTCGGGTGCACGGCGGGCCACGTCAACGGTATGGACCGCCGGATGAGCACCGAGCTACTGGTTCGGTTGCGCGAGTGGTCGACTCAACCCCACTTCGTGTACCGCCACACCTGGTCGGTGGGCGATCTCGTGATCTGGGACAACACCGGAACCATGCACCGCGCGACACCGTATGACCCGACCTCGGGCCGACTACTCCAGCGCACCAAGCTCGCAGGCGAGGAGCCATTCGCTTGACCGGCGACGAACTTCGGTTCGACGACAGGGTCGCCGTGATCAGCGGCGCCGGCCGTGGGCTGGGGCGCGCCTACGCGCTGCTGCTGGCGGCGCGGGGCGCCAAGGTCGTGGTGAACGACGTCGGTGGCAGCCTCACCGGTGACGGCGTGGATGCCGGACCCGCCGAGGCTGTCGTGGCGGAGATCCGGGCCGCAGGCGGGCACGCCGTGGCGTCGACCGATTCGGTGAGCACCCCGGAGGGCGGCCGGGCCGTCATCGACGCGGCGATCGATCGCTTCGGCTCGGTCGACGTCGTGATCCACAACGCGGGCACCGTTCGTCGCGGTTCCTTGCGGGAGTTGACCTACGACGACTTCGAGGCCGTCCTCGACGTCCACCTACGGGGCGCCTTCCACCTGGTTCGGCCGGCGTTCCCGCTGATGTGCGACAAGGGTTATGGCCGCGTGGTGCTCACGTCGTCGATCGGTGGCCTCTACGGCAATCACGGAGTGGCCAACTACGCCGTCGCCAAGTCCGCGATGATCGGGCTGTCCAACGTCATCGCCCTCGAGGGCGCAGAGCACGGCGTGAAGTCGAACGTCATCGTGCCGTCCGCGGTGACCAGGATGGCCGAGGGCATCGACACCTCGGCGTATCCCCCGATGGGGCCGGAGCTCGTCGCGCCCGCGGTGGGATGGCTGGCCCACGAGTCGTGTTCGATCACCGGAGAGATGATGGTGGCGATCGGTGGCCGCGTCGCGCGTGCGGTCATCGCAGAAACCCCCGGGGTCCATCAGGCGAGCTGGACCATCGAAGACGTCGGCAGGCAGTTGGCCGCCATCAGGGATGACTCTGCGCCCCTGGTGTTTCCGGTTGTTCCCGAGGGCCACGCCGACCACATTCGGTACAGCTTCCAACAGGCGGCACAGGGGGTCGAGCATGGCTAGCGGTCCACTCGCAGGGATCCGCGTCGTCGACCTCACCGCGGTGGTGATGGGGCCGTACTGCACTCAGATCATGGCTGACATGGGCGCCGACGTCCTGAAGGTCGAGCCGCCCGCGGGTGACAACGCGCGGTACATCTCGGTGGGACCGGCACCCGGGATGAGCGGGGTGTTCGTCAACGTCAACCGCGGAAAGCGCAGTGTCGTATTCGATCTCACGACCGATGAGGGCACGCAGGCACTACGCGAGCTGATCGCCGGGGCCGACGTCTTCATCCATTCGATGCGGGCGAGGGCGATCGCCAAGCTGGGCTTCTCCTATGACGAGGTGGCCGCAATCAACCCGGCCATCGTCTACACCAACTGCTACGGCTACAGCCGCCGCGGACCCGAAGCGGACCGGCCCGCCTACGACGACGTCATCCAGGCGCAATCCGGCCTCGCGGCCGTCCAGGGCCTCCTCACCGGCGAGACCACCTACGTCGGAACCATCGTGGCGGACAAGGTCGCCGGGCTTACGGCGTTGTACGCGACGATGATGGCGCTGTTCCACCGCGAACGCACCGGCGAGGGCCAGGAGGTGGAGGTCAGCATGTTCGAGACGATGGCCACCTTCATGCTCGTCGAACACGCCAACGGCGCAATGTTCTCCCCACCACTGGGGCCGGCGATCTACCCCCGCACCGTCGCCCCGAACCGCAAGCCGTATCCGACGAAGGACGGCCACGTGGCGGCGCTGATCTACAACGACAAGCACTGGAACGCCTTCATCGCCGCGGTGGCACCCCGGTGGAACGACCCGGCCTATGCCACACTCGAGCAGCGGGCCAAGCAGATCGACGTCATCTACGGACTCATCGCGCAGACGATGCTCGAGCGAACCACCGCCGAGTGGCTGGAGTTGTTCCGCGAGTTGGAGATTCCCGCCGCGGCCATCCAGACGCCCGCCGAACTATTCGACGACCCGCACCTCAATGCGGTGGGCCTGTTCGAAACCGTTGACTCGAAACACGGCCCCGTGCGTTTTCCCGGTGTGCCGACCTGGTTCTCGCGGACCCCGGGACGCGTCGCCGGGCCTGCGCCCGAACTCGGTGCCGACACCGCCGACGTGCTTGCCGAACTCGCCGCCTCCCGGGAGGCGGCATCCACTCGGTCGAGCTAGACGGTCCGTGCCAACCGGTCGGCGAGCAGTGCTGCGAACCGCGCCGGATCGTCGAGCACACCACCCTCCGCCAAAAGTGCTGCCCCGTAGAGCAATTCGGCCGTCTCGGCCAGTTGCTCCGACGGTGCTGAGGCCGTGAGCGCCTGGCGCAGACCGGTGACCAGCGGGTGATCGGGGTTGAGCTCCAGAATGCGCTTGCCGACGGGCACCTCCTGACCCGACGCGCGGTACATGCGAGCCAACTGCGGGGTGATGCCGTAGGTGTCGGTGATCAGGCAGGCCGGTGACGACGTCAGGCGCGTCGACAGCCGCACCTCCTTGACGTGCTCGTCCAGCGTCTCCTGCAACCAGCTCAGCAGGTCGGCGAAATCCCCGTGCTCGGTTGAATCGGCCGAGTCGTCGGTGGCGCCGAGGTCCACTTCACCCTTGGCCACCGACTGCAGCGGCTTGCCGTCGAACTCGGGCACAGACTCCACCCAGACCTCGTCGACGGGGTCGGTCAGCAGCAACACCTCGTACCCCTTGGCCTTGAACGCCTCCAGGTGCGGCGAGCGTTCCAAGAGCTGCCGCGACTCGCCCGTCGCGTAGAAGATCTTGTCTTGACCGTCCTTCATCCGCCCCACGTAGTCGGCGAGGGTCGTCGTTCCCGCTTCGCTGGCCCCGGCAACTTCCCCCGTCGCTTCGCTCGCCCCGGTGACTTCCCCCGTCGCTTCGCTCGCCCCGGTGAACGTCGACGCGAACGACGACGCCCGCAAGATCGCATCGCGGTTGTCGACGTCGGACAGCAGGCCTTCCTTGAACACCCGGCCGAACTGGGTCCAGAAGGTGGCGTAGTCGTCGGGGCGGTTGGCCTGCAGGTCCTTGATCGCCGACAGCACCTTCTTGGTAAGGCTGCGACGGATCACGGTGATCTGACGGTCCTGCTGCAGGATTTCGCGAGACACGTTGAGCGACAAGTCCTGCGCATCCACCACACCCTTGACGAATCGCAGGTACTCGGGCATCAGCTCGTCGCAGTCGCCCATGATGAAGACGCGCTTGACGTACAGCTGAACACCGGTGTGCGCGTCGCGGTTGAACAGGTCGAACGGCGCGTACGACGGAATGAACAGCAACGCCTGATACTCGAAGGTGCCCTCGGCCTTCATGGCGATGACCTCGAGCGGCTCATCCCAGGCGTGGGCGATGTGCTTGTAGAACTCGGCGTACTCCTCGGCCGAGACCTCGGCCTTCGGCTTGGCCCACAGCGCCGTCCGCGAATTGAGCGTCTCGGTCTCGAGGGTGACCGTGTCTGCGCCCTCTTCCGAGCCCTCCTCGGCCGCTGGAACCGTCTTCTCGACCTGCATCCTGATGGGCCAGGAGATGAAGTCCGAGTACTTCTTGACCAGCTGTTTGATCTTCCACGGCGCCGTGTAGTCGTGCAGGGCGTCGTCGGCATCCTCGGGCTTGAGGTGCAGCGTGACCGTCGTGCCCTGCGGCGCGTCGTCGAGGGAGGTGATCGTATAGGTGCCGTCGCCGCTGGATTCCCAACGCGTCGCCGTGGTTTCGCCCGCCTTGCGCGTCACCAGCTCCACCCTGTCGGCCACCATGAACGTCGAGTAGAAGCCGATGCCGAACTGTCCGATCAACTGCTCGGTGTCACCCTGCTGCTTGGCTTCGGTGAGCTTCTTGCGCAGCTCGGCGGTACCGGACTTGGCGAGGGTGCCGATCAGGTCGACCACTTCGTCGCGGGTCATGCCGATGCCGTTGTCACTGATGGTCAGCGTGCGGGCGGTCGCGTCGACCTCGACGTCGATGTGTAGATCCGACGTGTCGACGTCCAGGTCCTTGTCGCGGAACGCTTCGAGCCTCAGCTTGTCCAGCGCGTCGGAGGCGTTGGAAACCAGCTCCCGCAGGAACGAATCCTTGTTGGAGTAGATGGAATGCACCATCAGCTGCAACAGCTGGCGGGCTTCCGCTTGAAATTCTCTTTGCTCGACCTGCTCGCTCACGCGGCGATATTACCGAACGCCGGGCTAGCCGAAGGTGACGCCCTGAGCGAGTGGGAGTTCGGAGCTGTAGTTGACCGTGTTGGTCGCCCGCCGCATGTAGGCCTTCCACGAGTCCGAACCCGATTCGCGACCGCCGCCGGTCTGCTTCTCGCCGCCGAACGCACCGCCGATCTCGGCGCCCGACGTGCCGATGTTGACGTTGGCGATGCCGCAGTCCGAGCCGTCGGCGGCCATGAACCGTTCGGCCTCGCGGATGTCGGTGGTGAAGATCGCCGACGAAAGACCCTGCGGAACGGCATTGTTCAACTCGATGGCCTCGTCGAGCGTGTCGTAGGTCAGGACGTAGAGGATCGGCGCGAAGGTCTCGGTGTGGACCACCGCGGTCTGCGACGGCATCCGGACCACGGCGGGTTCGACGTAGAACGAACCCTCCCCGAGGTCACGGCGCTCTCCACCGACCACCTCGCCGCCATCGGCGCGCGCCTGCTCCAGCGCGCCCACCATGTCGCGGTAGGACCGCTCGTGGATCAGCGGCCCGACCAGGGTGCCCTCGACGGACGGATCGCCGATCGGCAGGCTGCGGTAAGCCGACGCGATGCGTTCGATCAGCGTGTCGACGATCGACCGGTGCGCGATCACCCGGCGCAGCGTCGTACAGCGCTGCCCCGCGGTACCGGCCGCCGAGAACACGATGCCGCGGACGGCGAGGTCGAGATCGGCCGAGGGCGCCACGATGGCGGCGTTGTTGCCGCCGAGTTCCAGCAGGGCCTTCCCGAACCGTTGGGCGACCCGCGGGCCGACCTGCTGGCCCATCCGCACCGACCCGGTCGCGCTGACCAGGGCCACCCGCGGATCGTCGACCAGTTGCTCGCCGATCTCCCTGCCGCCCTGGATGAGTCGGCTCAGGTCGAGCGGGCGCGCCGACGTCGGACGCAGCCCGCTCGATCAGCGCCTGGCAGGCGATGGCCGTCAGCGGCGTGAGTTCCGAGGGCTTCCACACGACGGTGTCACCACACACCAGGGCGACGGCGGTGTTCCACGCCCACACCGCAACCGGGAAGTTGAACGCGGTGATCACGCCGACGACTCCAAGGGGATGCCACGTCTCCATCAGTCGGTGCCCGGGGCGCTCGGAGGCGATGGTGCGGCCGTACAGCTGCCGCGACAGACCCACGGCGAACTGGCAGACGTCGATCATCTCCTGCACCTCGCCCAGCGCCTCGGAGGTGATCTTGCCCGCCTCGATCGTGACCAGCGTGCCGAGTGCGGCCTCGTGCTCGACGAGCAGTTCGCCCAGCCGTGCGACGAGAGCGCCGCGCACGGGTGCCGGGGTGACGCGCCACGCAGCGAACGCTTGCGCAGCATCGGCGATCGCGGCGTCGGCCTCCTTCGCAGTGGTCTCCGCGACGGTGAACAGCACGTCCCCGGTGAGCGGGGTGCTGGCATGCAGGCCGGGCCCGCCCGGCTCGCCGAGCTCGATCGTCGAGCCGACGGCCTTCAGAGCCGCGCGGGCCCGGTCACGAAGGTCGTCGGCGGTGGGGAGAGTCGTCATGATGAGGCTGCCTTCTCGTAGAGGTCGTACGGATGGTGAACGTGATGATCGATGGCGCTTGGGATTCCCCGCGTCGCTCCGCTCCAGCCGGCTGGACCGCGATAGTCTCCGGCCATGGCCGACGCGTCCGACGAGCTCGACGACATCGACAAGACGTTGGTGCGCGAGTTGGTCGCAGACGGTCGCGCCACGCTGGCCCACTTGGCGGCCAGCGCCGGCCTGTCGGTGTCGGCAGTCCAGTCTCGCGTCCGTCGACTGGAGACCCGCGGCGTGGTGATGCGGTACCAGGCGCGAATCGACCCCGAGGCAGTCGGCAACATGCTGTCGGCGTTCGTGTCCATCACCCCCATCGACCCCTCTCAACCCGATGACGCGCCCGCGCGACTCGAACACATCGAGGCCATCGAGTCCTGTCACTCGGTGGCCGGGGACGAAAGCTACGTCCTCTTGGTGCGGGTCCGGTCGGCGCGTGCGCTCGAAGACCTGCTGCAACAGATCCGGACAGCTGCCAACGTCCGCACTCGAAGCACCATCATATTACAGACATTTTACGATGGTCGCGACTTCGTACCGTAGATAATCCTGCCTGAGAGTCTTCAGAGCATAAATATTCCGTTAGGATGACCGGCATGACCGCTGTCTTGCCTACGCGTGCCGCCCTGATGCCCGGATCCGACGTCGACCCCACCGACGTGCGGGAGGTGCTGAGTCGCAGCATTCTGGCCGACGGGCTGGACTTCGTCCTGGACGTCGAACGGTCGGTCGGCTCGCACCTGGTGGACGCCCGCACCGGCGAGCGCTACCTGGACATGTTCACGTTCTTCGCGTCGTCCGCGTTGGGGATGAATCACCCGGCACTCGCCGACGACGACGCGTTCCGCGCCGAGCTCGCCGCGGCCGCAGTGAACAAGCCGAGCAACTCCGACGTGTACAGCGTGCCGATGGCCCGGTTCGTCGAGACCTTCGCGCGCGTGCTTGGTGATCCGGCGCTGCCGCACCTGTTCTTCGTCGACGGCGGCGCGCTCGCCGTCGAGAACGCCCTCAAGGTCGCGTTCGACTGGAAGAGCCGCCGCAACGAGGGCCGCGGCCTCGATCCGGCCCTCGGCACCAAGGTCCTTCACCTGCAGGGGGCATTCCACGGCCGAAGCGGATACACCCTTTCCCTGACCAACACCGACCCCAACAAGGTGGCGCGGTTCCCGAAGTTCGATTGGCCCCGTATCGATGCGCCGTACCTGCGGCCCGGCTTGGACGACGTCGCCATGGCTCGGCTCGAGGCAGAGTCGTTGCGGCAGGCGCGCGCCGCGTTCGAGGCCAGTCCGCACGACATCGCCTGCTTCATCGCCGAGCCGATCCAGGGGGAGGGCGGTGACCGCCACTTCCGGCCCGAGTTCTTCGCTGCGATGCGGGCACTGTGCGACGAGTTCGACGCGCTCCTCGTCTTCGACGAGGTGCAGACCGGTTGCGGCATGACCGGAACTGCCTGGGCCTACCAGCAATTCGGTGTCACGCCCGACGTCGTCGCGTTCGGCAAGAAGACCCAGGTCTGTGGTGTGATGGCCGGTGGCCGGGTCGACGAGGTCGCCGGCAATGTGTTCGCCGTTAGCTCCCGGATCAACTCCACCTGGGGTGGCAACCTGACGGACATGGTCCGGTCGCGGCGGATCCTCGAGACCATCGAGGCAGAGCAGCTCTTCGCCCGGGCTGCCGAGGAGGGTCGCCATCTGCTGGGTCGGCTCGAGGACTTGGCCGCCGACTTCCCGGGCCGGGTGTCGGCCCCGCGTGGCCGCGGCCTGATGTGCGCGTTCAGCATGCCGACGGCGGCGACGCGCGATGCGCTGATCGCGACGCTGTGGGACCGCCGGGTGATCATGCTGGCCAGCGGCACCGACAGCGTCCGCTTCCGGCCCGCTCTCACCGCGACGCGCGACGACATCGACGCCGCCGTCGACGCCGTCCGCGCCGCGCTGGCCGACGGGTAACCCCCGCCCCGCCGCCCGCCCCCTCTAACCGCGAGCGCGCGTGGCGGTACACGACACGCCGCGCATCCATGGCAGTCCGCGCACGCTCGCGCCTGCTAAGGGGCCGGTGCCACCAGCCGGCGGATCGTCGATCCCAATCGGGTCAGCTCGCCGCCGCCGACCAGCACACAGCCGTGTCGCTCGGCGAGACGTCGTGCAGCGGGGGTGAAGTCGTGGTTGGTCACCACCATGGTGTGCGCACAGTCGTGCATCACGGCACCGGCGACCACCTCTTGGACTGCGCCCGAGCCGACCGGCCGGGACTGCCTCTTGCATTGAATCGCAAGACGATTGGGCCGGCGACCGACGACGAGGTCGACACCGAAATCACCCGTCACCGCGGTCATCATGACCGCGGCGCCACTGGACCGGGCGATCCGCGCGACGTGGTCCTCGAACTCGGTGCCCGACATGGCCTGATTGGCCAGCGCCGGATCCTCACGGGCGGTCGGGGTGCGAGCGCCACGTAGTACGCCCACCACGAATGCCGGCAGCGCGGGCACCAGAACGGCGACGGCCACGCTCCACGGCAGGGTCGCGCCCCACAGGTAGGCGGTCGCGCCGGCGGCGAGGCCGAGGGTGGCGTACCACTTCAGTCGCGACACGGCCGAAGTCTAGGTCCGGTAGCTGACAATTCGGCGGCGCGAGCGTGCGCACAGTGCCAAAACTGATCGGCGTGTCGTGTACCGCCGCGCGCGCTCGCGCGGAAACGGGGAGATCAAGTGGTGAGCGCCCGCCACACCCGTGCGGGCGTCATCGGCAACTGGTGTAGCCGGGCGCCGCACGCGCGGGCGATCGCATTGGCCAGAGCCGGAGCCACCGGGTTGTACGGAGATTCGCTCATCGACTTCGCGCCGAACGGCCCCAGGGTGTCGTACGTGTCGGCGAAGTACACCTCGGTCACGGGCAGATCGGCCAACTGCGGAATGTGATAGTTGCGCAGGTCGATCGTGGTGACGGCGCCATCGGGTCCCGTCCGCATCTCCTCGTACAGCGCACCGCCGATGCCCTGGCCCACGCCGCCCTCGACCTGACCGCGGCACTGCTCGGGGTTCATCACGACGCCGGCATCCGCGGCGTGCACCGACTGCAGTATTCGTACCTCGCCGGTCTCGACGTCCACGGCGACACGGAAGCCCTGGACGTTGAAGGCCACCGATCGCGGGGTGCCGTCGTGTCGGCCGTGACCGACCAGCGGACGCACGTCGGGGGTGGCGGCGATGGCGGCACTCAGGTCACGGCACGCGGCGAGGACGGCGATGCCCGCCACGACCGTGCCCGCGGAGCCGAACGCGCCGGTGTCGTATCCCGTTGCATCCGTGTCGGATTGACGAATCCGAACGCGATGATGGTCGATGCCCAGCTCGGAGGCGACGATTTGGGTGTGCACGGTGGAGGTCCCATTGCCGAACTCGGCGGTACCCACCGACAGGGTGTAGTCCCCGTCGGCGTCCAGCGAGATCGACGCGTCGGCGAAGTGACCGCGCGGCGGGATGGTGGCGATCATCGCGACCGCCATGCCCTCGCCGACCCGCCACTGCGGACCATCGGGCGGCGCGGTGCCGTCGCCGGAGGACAGCGCGTTCTGCACGAGGTCGAGGCACTGGTCGAGGCCGTAGCTGCCATAGGTCAGATCGTCGTCGGCGACGTGGGCGTCGGTGAACGGGTCGCCGGGGACGACGACGTTGCGGCGCCTGAGGTCGAACGGGTCGATTCCCAGGTGCTCGGCCAACTCGTCCATCGCCGACTCGACGGCGAAGATCACCTGTCCGAGCCCATAGCCGCGGAACGCACCCGACGGAATGTTGTTGGTGTACACCGTTTGTGCGTCGACGCGCTTGTTCGGTACTCGGTACACCGACACCGATTCGCCGCAACCATGGAACATGACTCCGGGGCTGTGGTTGCCGTAGGCACCGGCGTCGGCTAGCACGTCGACCGCCAGGGCGGTCAGCACCCCATCGGGACCGGCGGCGACGGTCGCATCGACGCGGAAGGGGTGACGGCACGGGGCGGCGATGAACTCGTCGGAGCGGGTGAACTCGTAGCGCACGGGCCTGCCGAGCCGCAGTACGGCCAGTGCGACCAAATCCTCGGTCAACATCTCCTGCTTGCCGCCGAACCCACCGCCGACCCGGCGGGTGAACACGTGAATGTCCGACCGGTCCAGGTCGAAGACGTGACACAGCTCGTCGCGGACCAGGAATGGCACCTGTGAGCTGGTGCGGATCACCAGACGTCCCGCGTCGTCCCGCCATCCGGTGCAGCCGTGCGTCTCCAGGTGGACGTGCTGGATGCGCTGGGTGCTCCAGCGACCGCTCACGACGGCACCGCCGGATTCGACCGCCTGCGCGACTCCAACGTCGAAATCACCTACGCCGCCGTGCATTTCGGCGACAACGTTGCGTGATGCGTCGCCGATGCGGGCGTCGGCACCCTTGTCCCCGTGGACCAGCGGGGCTCCCGGCGCCCGGGCGGTCTCCGGATCGAACACGGCGGGCAGTTCTTCGTACTCGACCCGTATTGCGCGACAGGCTCGTTCGGCGATTGCGACGGTGTCGGCCACGACCGCAGCGACCCGCTGGCCGACGAACCGCACGGTGTCGTCGAGCACGAGCGAGTCGTCGGGATCGTCGAGTCTGTTGTCGTGACGTGCAGTCGAGAAGGCCACCGCCGGGCTGTCGCGGTGGGTGAGCACCAGGTGCACACCGTCGATCGCCTCCGCCGCGCTGGTATCGATCGAGGCGATCCGCGCGTGGGGGAGTGGGCTGCGAAGCACGGCCAGGTGAAGCAGTCCCTCGACGGTGTGATCCATCGTGTACTGCTCGGTGCCGGTGACCACCCGCATGCCGGCCGGGGCGCTCACCGAATCTCCCGCGACACCCGACCTCTTGGTGTTGACCGCACCCGCGAGCGCATCGGCGATCGAGCGATATCCGGTACAGCGACACAGGTTCCCCTTGAGCTGCTGGGGTAGGTCGGTCAATTGTTCGGGTGTCAGGGTCGACGTGGTGGTGATCATGCCGGCGGTGCAGAACCCACATTGGAAACCGGCGGCATCGACGAACCTCCGCTGCATTGGATGGGGATCCTCGGGCGTGCCGAGGCCCGCGACCGTCGTCACGTCGCGGCCTGCGGCGCGGAAGGCGGGATAGATGCACGAGTGCACGGCGGACCCGTCGACCAGGACGGCGCAGGCGCCGCAATCGCCACCGTCGCAACCCTTCTTGACCTCGAAGTGGCCGTGCTCCCGGAGGTAAGTGCGGAGACATTGCCCGGGCCGCGGCTCGTCTTGCACCGCCTCACCGTTCACGGTCGTAATCACGCCAACTCCTCGCAGATCTGCTCCGCGAGCACCAGCGACACCCCGCGGCGCCAGTCCGGGTCCCCGTGCGGATCGTCGGTCCATGCGTCCAGGGGGATGGCCGCATGCGCGCGTCGCAGCGCATCGACGTCGTCCGCCGCGGCGAGGGTGATGACGGACGGCCGCACGGTCGCCGCAGTGATCGAGACGACCACTTCTCCGCGCGGCTCGAGGCGTCCGGTGACGACGATGCCGGAGCGGCCCAGCGGTGAGGGCGCCAACTTTCGGTACGCGGTGCGGCAGCGCAGCGCCGCGTCGGGCAGATGCACGGAGCGGAGGACGTCACCGACGGCGAGCACGTTGGTGGCCTGACCGGTTACGAAGTCGGTGATGGGCATCCGGTAGTCGGCACCGTCGGCGCGCCACACCAGGACGTCACCGCTCAGCGCGGCGGCCAGCGAGATCATCGAGCCCGCGGGGAAGGACAGGCAGACGTTGCCGCCGACCGTCGCCTCGCGCCACACCTTGAACGAGGCGAGCAGCGCGGTGCAGCACTGGTGGAACAGCGGGGCGGCCAGCCACTCGGGGCGTTCCGCCGGCAGTCGCGCCGACAGTTCCGACACCTGCGCCAGGGTGCACGTCGCGGCCAACTCGATTCCGTCGTCGAACGTGATCGACGGCCAGCCCAGCTGCGTGACGTCGACCAGGCGCCGGGTGAGCGGTTGCGGTTCGGAGAACAGCCAGGTGCCGCCCGCCAAGATTGCGTCGAACGGGCCGAGGGGCCACAGCTCCTCGCGGCTGCGGGGCGTGCTGACCGCCTCAACGGTGTTCAGGTCCACTCGTCGACGGTAGTCAAGCACCGCGTTCACCGCACCCCCGAGCAGAGCCGGGCCAGCGCACCCGGGGTGAGGTTGCCCACCATCGTCTACGGCGAGCTCTGCGGCGTCGCCAAAAGCGTTGTTTTCTATCCGATTTGATGCGGTCGCTCGACTGTGACACCACCGCCGGTGGGTTTAGGCGCGGACGCGTCGGGCACTTGTCAACGGAATCAATGCAGTAAACGAGCGGGAGGCGTGACGATAAGCGTGACGAAACGCGCAGTGAGCACCGATACCCGTTGCTCCGGTTCACCTTCGACTGGTGATCGGAGTGCTGGTGGTTAGCTGGGGTCCCGCTCGGGGTAATCTCGCTTCGAGATCACTTGGAGGGCGAGTGTCAGACGGTCAACAGGGCCACGACAGCGGACATCGGAGCCCGCGTTCAGTCGAGGTTCGAGTAGCGGCGAAACTAGAGAATCTGGCGGTCTTGCGCACGGTCGTCGGCGCCGTCGGAACCTATGAGGACCTGGACTTCGACAGCGTGGCGGACCTGCGCCTGGCGGTCGACGAGGCGTGCACGCGGCTGATCCGCTCGGCCACTCCGGACGCCACCTTGGTGCTCGTCGTCCATCCGCTCGAGGAGCAACTGGTGGTTGACGTGTCGACCGCCTGCTCGTCGCCCGACATCGTCGTGCCAGGCAGCTTCAGCTGGCACGTTCTCAGTTCGCTGACCGACGAGGTCAGTACCTTCCAGGACGGCCATGGCCCGGAGGACTCGCAGGTCTTCGGCATCTCCATGACGACGAGACGAGCGAGCTCGCTGAGGTGACGACCTCGTCCTCGCGGGGTTCGACGTCTCGGTCGAATTCTGAATACGCGGACGTGGTCGACATGTTCCGTACATTGCAGGAGCTCCCGGAGGGTTCCGCCAAATTCACCCGTCAACGGGACTCGATCGTCGAACGATGTCTGCCGTTGGCCGATCACATCGCCCGACGGTTCGACGGCCGCGGCGAGCCGCGTGATGACCTCGTCCAGGTGGCGCGCGTCGGTCTGGTGAACGCCGTGATCCGTTTCGACGTGGAGGCCGGCTCGGATTTCGTGTCGTTCGCGGTGCCGACCATCATGGGTGAGGTCCGCCGGCACTTCCGCGACAACAGCTGGTCGGTGAAGGTGCCGCGCCGGCTGAAGGAGCTGCACCTGCGTCTCGGCGCGGCGACCGCGGAGCTGTCGCAACGGCTCGGCCGAGCCCCGACGCCCTCCGAACTCGCGGCGGAGCTCGAGATGGATCGCGAGGAGATCGTCGAGGGGCTGGTCGCGGGCAGCAGCTACAACACGCTGTCGATCGACGGAGCGGGCAGCGGGACCGACGAAGCGCCCGCCATCGCCGACACCCTCGGCGACGTCGACCTCAACCTGGATCAGATCGAGAACCGCGAGTCCCTGCGGCCGCTGCTGGCAAGCCTTCCGGAACGCGAGCGTCAGGTGCTGCTGCTGCGCTTCTTCGAGTCGATGACCCAGACGCAGATCGCCGAGCGCGTCGGCATCTCGCAGATGCACGTGTCGCGGCTCCTCGCGAAGTCGCTGACCCGGCTGCAGGGACCAGCTCGAATAGTCGGCCGGCGTTACGACAGCCACCCCTGATAGACGTCCCACGCGGCACCCGCCGGCGGGGCGTCGTCGCGCGTCACGGTGGTTTGGATGAGGCCGTAGGGACGATCGTCGGCGTTGAACACCTCGCGGTCGTTCGCGAGTCCGAACGGCGATAGGTCGTATAGGAAGTGGTGCTTGTTCGGTGCGGACAGCCGTACCTCGGCGATGGCCGGGTGACTTTCGAGCACGGCCCGGCCCATCTCGAACAGGGTCTGCTGCAAGGCCAGTGACTGCACGACGGCGAACTGCTTGACCAGTTGGCTCTTGATCCCGGCGAAGGTGGTCTCCCAGTCGACGTCGGTGGTGGTGAATCGCCACTGCGCGGTCAATGACGTCGCCATCACGCGGTCGTGCGTCGGCTCCAGGATGGTGTACGGATCGGTGAGGAAGCCCGCGAACTCCGATCCCGTCGACTTGAGGATGACCATGTCCTTGAGCCCGCCGATCACCCATTCGCCGTCGTCGTCCACGGTGACGGCGGCGGTCCGGACCTCCTGACCCTTGCGAATCCAGGTGTGGTCGTGCTCAGCGCCGTCGACCACCGCGCGCTGCCAGGCGTACTCGTCGATCTCGATTCGCGCGCCCCGCACCGGGGCGACGTCGTGGACGAAGTGCCGGGCCAACGTCAGGCCGTAGTCCTCGATCGAGCGCAGACCCTTCTCCTTGGCGTAGGCGTATGCGGTTTGCTTCTGCGTGTCGGTGGGCAGCACGTCGGATTGATCGCCGGCCAGGTGCGCCGCGCTGAAATCGCCTCGCAGACAGGTGGATACGTTGATGTCGTGGATTTCGTGCCGCGGGCTGTCGCGATAGATCCGCACCACGCGGTTCTCTGCCTTGCCATACTGGTTCCCGCCCAGAACGATCTTGGACACCGGTCAACTCCCTCGGTAGGTCGAATAGGCGTAGGGCGACAGCAGGACCGGAACGTGGTGCCCGCCTGCCGGATCGATGATCTCGAAGACGATGACGACCTCGGGATAGAACGTCGGTACGCCCAGCGCCGCGAAGTAGCCACCGGTGTCGAAGTGCAGCCGGTACACCCCGGCGGGTACGTCCTCACCCAGGGCGGCGATGCGGCCGTCGTCGTCGGTGGCCGCCGTGGCCAGGGGCGAGCCCGAGGCGTCGGCCAGGGTGACGGAGACGCCGCTCGCCGGTCGGCCGGAGACGGCGTCGAGGACGTGGGTGGAGATGCTCATGGGCTCATCTTGCCTGCGGTGGCTCGCTCAGCAGCCGCTCGAGCCGCAGCCGGTTGATCTTCGCCAGCTCGCTGCGCATCACCCGGCGTTCGGTCTCGGCATCGTTGTGCAGCCGGTCGGTGAGGATTGCCAGCAGCTCCTCCGCGGAGCGGCCGCTGGCGCACACCAGGTAGACGTAGCCGAACTTCTCGTCGTAATCGCGGTTCTTGGCAGCCAGTTCGGCCTTCACCGAGTCGGCGGCGGTCGTCACCGCTGCCTGCTCTCGCGCCGATGACGCATTGTCGACCTTCGCCCCGATCCTCGGATGACCGTCCAGGGCGGCCTCGATCTCGGCGTCGGGCAGCTCGGCGAGCACCCGGTCTGCGCGATCCAACAGCGCGTCGACATCGCGGAACGGGCCGCCCGCGAGGACCCGGCGGGACCAGATGGGCGACGAACAGACGCCGAACAGCAGATTCATCTTCTGCCGATCGGTGAGCCCGTTGAAGCCGTCCAGACCCAGCCTCTCTCGGGGCACCCCTGCGCCGGGCATCTACTGCAATTCGTTGAGCCGGCTGAAGCGGGCGGCGGCGATCGGATTGGCGTCGGCCACCAGGTCGTCGAACCGATGGTTGGCGATCTTGGCTATCTCGATCAGCGCGAACGCCTTCTCGGCGGGCGTCGAGTTGTCCATCCGCGACCAGCCGTTCTTGATCACCCGGTCGAAGTGCTCGGTTTCCCGAGCGCAGATCACCAGCGGGAAGCCGAAGTGGTCGCGGTATGCGCTCGCCAGTTCGACGACGTCGTTGTGGTCGTCCTCGGCGAGGTTGCTCAGCGCCACGTGGTCGACGGCCAGCGCGTGGCCGGTCTCGTCTTCGGCGCCGAGGTCGTGGAAGGCGTTGATGAGTTGCAGTTGCTGCTCGGAGGAACCCGTCAACACCGCGTCCTGGAAGGCTTCGCGTAGGGCTCGGGTGTCGGCGAACGGCCGCTGTTCGAAGGCGCGCTCGACGGCCCACGGCACGTCCTGAACGACGTGCCCGAACACTTCGGTGAAGCGCTCCTTCGTCATCGAGTTCACTTCGTCGAGGCTAATGGTGCCGCCGCCCGCTACCCGCGGCCCCTTGCTGATGCCGAGGTGGAAGAACACGATGTTGAGCAGGATGGCGGCGATCGCGCCGATGCTGATGCCGCTGCCGAAGAGGAGGTCGATGCCGGGCGGCATGGCCTTCGCGACGTCGGGGTAGCTCGTCACCCACAACGCCAGCGCCAGACTGGTCGTCACGATGATCAGGTTTCGGTGATCGGTGAAGTCCACCTTTCCCAGCGTCTGGATTCCGACGACGGCGACGGTGGCGAACAGCGTCAGCGCTGCGCCGCCGAGTACCGGATTGGGAATCGACGACACGATGGCCGCGACCTTCGGCAGGAAGCCGAGGATGATCATGATGACGCCGGCGGCGGCCACCACCCACCGACTCTTGACGCCGGTGAGTCTGACCAGGCCGACGTTCTCCGAGAACGCCGTGTAGGGAAACGAGTTGAACACCCCGCCGATCACGGTGGCGAGGCCGTCGGCGCGCAGCACGTTGCCGATGTCGGAGGCCTTGATCCGCTTGCCGACGATCTCGCCGGTCGCCATCGTGCTGCCCGTGGACTCGACCGCGGTGATCAGCAGCACGATGATCATCGTGATGCAGGCGACGACGTCGAACTTGGGCACCCCGAACAGGAAAGGCTGGGTGAAGCCGATGGGGGCGGCCGACGCCACCTTGTCGAAGTTCATGTCGCCGAGGGCGAACGCGACGACGCATCCGACGACCAGGCCCAGCAGCACCGCAATGGTGGCCATGAAGCCGCGGAAGATTCGCTGGATCGCGACGATGACCGCGATGGTGCCCAGCGCGTAGAGCAGCCAGCGGATGTTCGTCGGATCATGTTGTCCGGTGGTGGGATTGGTGACGGCGTCGCCGGCGCCGACGGGGACCAGGCAGAGCCCGATGATGGTGATCAGGGTGCCCGTGACCACCGGTGGGAAGAACCGCAGCAACTTCACGAAGATCGGCGCGATCAGGAAGGTGAACACGCCCGCGACGATCACCGCTCCGTAGACGTAGAGCAGGCTGGCCGCCCCGCCGCCGTGTGCCAGACCGATCGCGATGATCGGCGATACGCCCGCGAACGTCACGCCCTGCAGCAGCGGCAGGCGCACCCCGACCTTCCAGAACCCGACGGCCTGGATGATCGAGGCGATGCCACAGGTGAACAGGTCAGCCGTGATCAGCTTGACCAGTTGCTCCTGCGGGAGCTTGATCGCGCCCGCGATGATGATCGGCACCAGGACCGCACCCGCGTAGAAGGCGACGACGTGCTGAAACCCGTAGGTGGCGAGTTTGGGTAGTGGCAGCACCTCGTCGACCGGGTGCACGCGCTTCTTCGACGTCTTGATGACCGGGGTCGACATCAGTCAAGAATCGACCAGGTTGAGAATGTTCGCATGTCGAGAACGCGCTCCGCGGTCGGGGTGTTGCTGGCTGCCGGCGCTGGAACGCGCTACGGCGAGCCGAAAGTGCTTGCCCAACAAGGGGATTGGCTGCGGAAAGCGGTGAGCGCGTTGGTCGACGGAGGCTGTCAGGACGTGGTGGTGGTGCTAGGCGCTGCCGTGGTGGAGGTGCCATCGACGGCCCGTGCGGTGGTGGCCGCGGATTGGGCGGAAGGCATGAGCGCGTCGGTGCGCGCCGGGTTGAAGGCCGCAGGCACGGCCGACCTGGCCGTCCTGCACGTGGTCGACACGCCTGACGTCGGCGCCGACGTGGTCGCACGCGTGTTGGGTGCGATCGGGTCATCGACCTCTGGGCTGGCCCGGGCCACGTATGGGGGACGCCCCGGGCACCCCGTGGTGATCGCGCGGCGGCACTGGGCCGCACTCGACTCGACGATGCTCGGCGACGAGGGGGCGCGCACCTTCCTGAGGGAATGCGACGGAGTCCTCGACGTCGAGTGCAGCGATCTCGCCAGTGGTGTGGACGTCGACACGCACTAGGAGTAGACCTCGGCCGATGGTGGTATACACCTTGGTACCCGGAAATGGGGATTTCCGTGGGCGGCGGCCGGCAGTCGGCCTCCGGGGGGCTGGCGCACTACGGCGCCACGGGCAAGGGGAATTTTTTCGTCATGGGGAAGAAGAGAAGCGCCAACCCGGTCGACGACCTGGATGGCACAGAGGCACACGAAACGGTCGAATTCGGCATCGACGGACAGCTGTACTCCATCGACCTGTCGTCGGCCAATGCCGAAGCGCTGCGTCGCATCGTCGGCGAGTGGGCGGAGCGGGGACGGCGGGTGAACGCGCCGAGGCGACGGCACTTGGCGCGCGTCGACCCCTGGCGCAAACAGGTCAGCGGTGTCGAGCGCGTCGAGATCCGGGAATGGTGCCAGCACAACGGATTTCACGTTGGTAGCCGGGGGCCGCTGCCGTTCGAGGCGGTCGACGCCTTC
>CAWJYC010000012.1:0-235388 GCA_963846985.1 uncultured Actinomycetota bacterium | reverse complement strand
AGAATCAACGACCTTGCGCTATACGCGTGCTGCAAAGACGCTGACCAGCGCAAAGCGTTGTAGTGCCGAATATGTTCGACCGGGGTTACTCGCTCCGGAACCGTCGAAGTGAGAGGAACACGACTATGCCAATCACCCACGACGTCGCTCCGCCAGCGGGAACCGACGCCGATATCTGGGTACACGACCGAACTCGGCCCTACCGTGTCGTCTTCGGCGTGTCCCGCGGGCTCGCCGGTCGGGACGACGTCCTCGTCGCCACGACGGCGGTCCAGTTCGAGGACGGGTCCCTCGACGACGGCTCGGAGGTCGAACCGCCACACGTCTTCGTCGAGACGAATAGGGACCGAGGCTTGACCAGTGCGCAGGCGCGGCAACTCGCGGCACACCTGCTCGACGACGCTGCAAACGAGATCGACGGGTGGGCGGCGCGATGACCGTGCTGAACCGAAACCGGAGCGTTGAAACCAACTGAGACGTCGTAGCGCCTTATCTAGTGTCGGCCCCGCACAACTCTCCTGTGCCGGCCGAACTCGTTTCGGTTTGTCGCCCCCGAGTGCACCGGCGCGCCGCGGGTCGCCCGGCGTTGCAGCGTTGCTACGTCCGGCAGAGGTGGGGAGGCCGGGTTCTATTAGGGCGCGCCGGTGGGGCCGGTAGCGCCCTTAGGTCCTTGGTCGCCGGGGGCGCCGGTCTGCCCGGGGGTGTCGTAGCCGCTGCTGAATCTGCCGATGGTGCCGCCGGCGCCGGGGGTGCCGGGGCTGCCGCCGGTACCGCCGGTACCGCCTGTGCCGCCCGCACCGCGGGGGCCGGCTGTGCCGAACGCCCCACCCGGGCCGCCGGTGCCTCCGGTGCCGCCGGTGCCGCCGGTACCGCCTGCCCCGCCGGTGCCGGCGTCGCCGCCGTTGCCGGCCTTGCCGCCGACACCGCCGTTCCCCCCGTTCTCCTGGGGAATGCTGCCACCGGACCCGCCGTTGCCGCCCTTGGTGCCGGTGCCGCCGGTACCGCCGGTACCGCCGATACCGCCCGCCCCGCCGGTACCCGCGATCAGTCCGGCGGCGCCGCCGGTGCCGCCCGCCCCGCCCGGGCCGCCGCTGCTTCCGGGTGCGCCGGCCCCGCCGTCGCCGCCGCGCCCGGTGTTGCCGCCCTTCGCTACGTTCGTGCGGGGACTGGCCTTGTTGTTGCCATTGTCGCCCCCAATGTTGCCGCCGTTACCGCCATTTCCGCCGCCGATCCCGCCGTTCCCGCCGTTCCCGGCGTTGCCGCCGATCGCCGTGTTGTTGCCGCCGCGGCTGACGACGATGAACCCGTTGAAGGCACCGATACTGCCGCCGTTGCCGCCATTGGCGCCGGCCCCGCCGTTCCCGCCGTTCCCGGCGTTGCCTCCGATCGCCGTGTTGTCGGCGCCGACTTCGTCGAGTCCGCCGTTCCACCTGTCGATGCTGCCGCCGTTGCCGCCGTTTTGACCATTCGTCCCGGCCGCGCCGGCACCGGCGTCGACGCCGATCGCGGTCCGCCCGGTCACACCTTCATTTCCGAATTGCCCATAACGAAGTCCCCCGTTGTAGTCGCCGATGACGCTGGCGCCGCTGTCCGCGGTAGTGCCGTTGGGGATGACCGGCCTCCCGGCCGCGCCGGTGATGCCGGTTCCGCCGACGCCACCCGTGCCGCCGTTGCCGAACAGCACCGCGTTGCCACCGCTGCCGCCGTGACCGGGGATGCCGCCGTTGGCGTCGGCGGCCACACCTTGGCCGCCGCTTCCGCCGCTGCCGAACACCAGCGCACCATTGCCGCCCGTGCCGCCGGCGCCGTTGTTGACCCCGGCCACCCCGGCCCCACCCATGCCGCCATTGCCGAACAACAGACCAGCGTTGCCACCATTGCCGCCGTTGGCTCCCGCGCCGCCGCTGCCGAAGAACAGACCACCATTGCCGCCATTGCAAGCTGGGCCGACGCAATCCGCTGCCGCGTCCAGCCCGTTGCCGAACAACCCGAACAGCGGACCGATAGCCGCACCGATCAGCGGACGAGGCGGCGCCGCAGTGTTGCCGCCGAGGCAGTCGGGCACCGTCGTCGTGCAGACGCCCGGCGCACCAACGCCCGGGCCGCTCGGCGGTGCCGCCAAGGCCAGGCCAGCGGGCGCCGCCAATAGCATGCCTCCCGCGATGAACGACGCGCTGACCAGCGCGTGCGCGCGGCGACCGTCGACCGAACTCCGGTGTTCTCCCACGAAAAGCCCCCTAAAAATTTACGATGACGAAAGTTTTTGGCAAACCTAGCAGGTGACCTTGAATGGGGGTGCACCTTCAGCTTTATGCTGCGCGTCCGGTGATCGTGTGGCCGCTCTTGTCAGTGCCCGCAGCTACAGCCCCCGGCCATGACCACGTCACCCAACAACGCAGCCCGTTAGCGCGGTATCTGCCACAGCAGGGCCGCGACGGACGCCAGCGGCGCTGCGGTTGGTTCTGCTAGCACCTCGGCTCGCCCCTGAAAGATCCTTGCCTCTCGGAGTGACGCCGTCCGCAATGTTGATTGGGTCTGAAATGTCCTCCAAGGGGACGTCATTGAACGTCTGCGGTATGTAACGGCGATATCCCGCGTGGTGCGCCATCTGCCGCGCAAACTCTTGGGCTGTCATTCCGGGGCGCCAGATGGCTTCCGCGGCCGCGCGCTTCCGTTGGCCGCCCACGTCCACCTTGTCGACTACTGGTTGCTGGTGCCAAGCCAGACGAGGGTTCTCAATCCTGCGCTGTTGGTCCTCGAAGCGGGGGACGAAGTTGAACGTGTGCAACCGGAGTCTCTTATCCGCAATGACGATTGAGTGCCAACGGCTCATAGATCGCCCAGCCCAAGTGTGCGCGCCTCTGTTGCGGCGCGCTCCGAGGCGCTGGCCCCGGTGTATCGGTCGACCATGCTGCGTGTCGACCAGCCCGCGACGGCCATCAGTCCACCCTCGGAGCCACCAGCGCGCAGCCAGCGCGTGGCGGCGGTGTGGCGCATCAGGTGGAGATGAAAGCCGGTGATGCCCGCGGCCTGCGCTCGACGCTTCAGGGCGATGTTGAGGCCGTGGTACCGGAACTGCTGGCCTCCCCCGCCAAGCCAGAGCGGGCCGGTGTCCCACCTTGCCCGCCGCATCCTGACGTAGCGGTCGATCGCCGAGGCCGTCTGCGGTCCGAATGGAACTACGCGCCCCTTGCCGGCCCTTGCCGCGACGGATTACGGCCAC
This sequence comes from uncultured Actinomycetota bacterium, assembly GCA_963846985.1. Taxonomy (GTDB): domain Bacteria; phylum Actinomycetota; class Actinomycetes; order Mycobacteriales; family Mycobacteriaceae; genus Mycobacterium. The sequence goes on along the minus strand of CAWJYC010000012.1, from coordinate 232,165 downwards.
GCCCTGGGCGAGATCGACGTCTGCAAGCTGCATGGCCGTTGTGCTTCCGTGTTATCTTCGAATTGCCAGCGAGTCCGCTGGTAGATCACCGTTTCTGAGAGAGCAGCCGTTCGACATACTTCGCGATGACGTCGACCTCGAGGTTCACCGGTGTGCCGACATCGGCCCGGCCCAGCGTCGTCAACTGCAGAGTGGTCGGAATCAGCGACACCTCGAACCAGTCGTCTCCCAGGTCGGACACGGTGAGGGAGATGCCGTCGACGGTGATCGATCCCTTCTCGACGACGTAGCGCGCCAGGGTGTCGGGCAGGGAGATCCGCACCACCTCCCAGTGCTCGGACGGCGACCGGGTCAGCACGTGACCGGTGCCGTCCACGTGGCCCTGCACGATGTGCCCGCCCAGCCTGCTGTTGAGAGCCGCGGCGCGTTCGAGGTTGACGTGGCTGCCCACTCCGACGGCCTGCAGGCTCGAGCGGTTGAGCGTCTCGGCCATCACGTCCGCAGTGAAGGCGCCGTCCGGCAGCAGATCGACGACCGTCAGACAGACTCCGTTGACCGAGATCGAGTCGCCATGACCGGCGTCGGTGGTGACCAGGGGGCCACGGATGACGAAACGTGCGGCGTCGGCGAGGTCCTCCTTGCCAACGACCTCACCCAACTCTTCGACGATGCCGGTGAACATGCTGTTCAGGTTAGCCGCAGCCGTGCGGTGGATCTCATAGTCGCTTCTCCCCGAAGAAGGTGGCCACCGGATTGTGGTTGAAGTTGGGGATGGGGACGTAGCCCTCCCGCTCGTAGAGCCGTCGAGCCTGCGGCTGCCGGGGGCCGGTGTCGAGGCGGGCAATTGCATAGCCGAGCCCTCGGGCCGCATCCTCCAAGGCGTGCAACAACTCTCGCGCCACACCTCGTCCGCGGGCGGCGGGCACGACGTACATCCGCTTGATCTCGCAGGCACCGTCGGGCAGCCGCTTGAGACCACCGCCGCAGACTGCGACGCGATCGCGGTATCCGACCAGGAAGACCCCGGCCGGCGGACCCAGCTCGGCGGGTCCGGCCTTGGGCATGTCGGGGGCGTCCAGGTCCAGACCGCCCGAACCGCTTTCGCCGAGGTCCCAGTACAGCTCCCGCATCTCGGCGACCATCGCGGCGACCAGGGCGGCGGCGTCGCCCGCATCCGATGGGACGACCCGAAAGTCCAGCACCGTTCCACTTGTACGCGCCGCCGGGCCCACGGTCCATCCATCGGCACCCTCTACGATGCACTCATGCAGACGCGCCCCCGCATTGCCGTCCTGGTGTCCATCGTCGCAACGTTGCTGCTCATCGCGGGATGCAGCTCGTCGTCACAGAAGTCCGACGCACCGCTGCCCGACGCGGCGTCGCTGCTCAAGGACTCCGTCGCCACCACCAAGAAGCAGCAGAGCGTTCACGTCGAGGTGAACGTCACCGGCAAGATCGCCAAGCTGCCAATCGAGACGCTCAGCGGTGACCTGACCAACGTGCCCGTCGTCGCCGCGAAGGGCAAGGCCAGCATCATCGCCTTCGGTCAGACGTTCAAGGACGTCGACTTCGTGGTCGTCGACGGCGACCTCTACGGCGCCCTCACCCCCGGCAGCTACACGAACTTCGGACCCGCGTCCGATATCTACGACGTGTCCAAGATCCTCAACCCGGACGTCGGCCTGGCCAACGTGCTGGCCAACTTCACCGATCCCAAGGCCGATGGGCGCGAGACGATCAACGGGGTCGACACCGTGAAGGTGACCGGCACGGTCAACGCCGAGGCCGTCAACAGCCTCGCCGACGTCGGGGCGACGGGTCCCGTCCCGGCGACCGCGTGGATCAAGGAAGACGGTGACCACGACCTGGTACAGGCGAAACTCGAACCCGGCCAAGGCAACAGCGTGCAGATGACGCTGAGCGAGTGGGGCAAGAGCGTCACCGTCACCAAGCCCGCGGCCTAATGTCGGCGGCCTACGGCAACATCGCCGCGCCCAATGCCTCCAGCAGGCGGATCGCGATCACCGCGGGCGGCCTGGCCGTTCTTCTCGGCGCGCTCGACACCTACGTCGTCATCACCGTCATCAACGACATCATGCGCGACATCGGGATCTCGCTGAACCAGATCCAGCGGGTCACCCCGATCATCACCGTCTACCTACTCGGCTACATCGCGGCGATGCCTCTGCTGGGTCGGGCGTCGGACCGGTTCGGTCGCAAACTGATGCTCCAGGTAAGCCTCGCGTGCTTCGCGGCCGGGTCCGTGGTGACCGCCCTCTCCGACGACCTGTTCATGATGGTCATCGGTCGGTTCATTCAGGGCACCGCCAGCGGCGCCCTACTGCCCGTCACTTTGGCCCTGGCCGCCGACCTGTGGGCCGAGCGGAATCGCGCCACCGTGCTCGGCGGCATCGGTGCGGCGCAGGAACTCGGTGCCGTCCTGGGACCGCTCTACGGCGTCGCCGTGGTGTGGGCTTTGAGTTCGTGGCGTGACGTGTTCTGGATCAACGTGCCGCTCGCGATCGTCGCCATGGTGATGATCCACTTCAGCCTGCCCTCCCGGGACAGGGACGAGCCGCGCCAGAAGATCGACGTCGTCGGCGGCGTGCTGCTCGCAATTGCCTTGGGGCTGATGGTCTTTGGCATGTACAACCCGTCGCCCGACGGGAAACAGGTCTTTCCCAGCTGGGGTTTGCCGGTCCTTGGCGCCGCCCTGGTGGCGGCGCTCGCCTTCTTCGTCTGGGAGAAGTTCGCCACCACCCGGCTGATCGACCCGACCGGGGTGAGGTTCCGGCCGTTCCTCGCGGCGCTGGGCGCGTCCCTGTGCACCGGCGCCGCTTTGATGGTGACGCTGGTCAACGTCGAACTCTTCGGCCAGGGCGTGCTGGGCAAGGAGCAGACCGAAACGGTGTTCCTTTTGCTGTGGTTCCTTGGCGCGCTTCCCGTCGGCGCCGTCGTGGGCGGCTGGATCGCCACGCGGATCGGGGATCGCATCGTGGCGTTCGTCGGCCTGCTGATCGCCGCCTTCGGCTACTGGCTGGTGTCGCACTGGACCGTCGACGTGCTGTCCGCGCGCCACGACCTCGTGCTGGTTACGCTGCCGGCGTTCGACAGCGACCTGGTGCTGGCCGGCATCGGCCTCGGTTTGGTGATCGCGCCGCTGACGTCGGCGACGCTGCGCGCCGTTCCCGGCGCGCAGCACGGTATTGCGTCGGCATCGGTGGTGGTCGCGCGGATGATCGGCATGCTCATCGGGTTGGCGTCGCTCAGCGCATGGGGCCTGTACAAGTTCAATCAGTACCTCGCCGCGATGCCGAAGCCCAAGGGCACCAACCTGCTCGAGATCGGTGCTCAGCTGGCCGCCAACGTCCGGGCCGCCTACACCATGCAGTACGGCCAGATCTTCTTCATCACGATGATCGTCTGCGCGGTGGGCGCGGTCATCGGCTTGCTGATCACCGGCAAGAAGGAGCGTGCCGAAGAACCGGACGCCGCGACCGAAGTCATCGGCGCCCGGAGCTAACGCGGGGTCAGCAGCGTTCGACGCCCGGGTCGATCAGCTTGAGCTCGGTACGTTCGTCGACGTCCGAGGTGCTCAATACCGCACGCAGTGGGCGGAAGACCATCTGTCCGATGGCGCTGTGTTCCACGGGGCGAAGGCTGAGCCAGTCCTGCAGTGCAGTCATTTGCTCTGTGCCTTTCTACGGTGAGGCCTTCTTCGTTTCGCGGTTTCGGCCTCGACTCTGCCTTCGACTCTACGGCGATCGGTGGCCTGATTCGGGCCCTGGCGGGGGCGAACGAGGTCTCGAACGGGTAACGAGTCGTCCAACGTCCGGATTTTCCGGTGACACCAGTCACATTGCGGCACAGACGAATTCCACGTCTCACCACTGGTGGGCGAATTTCCGGCCGACGGGACTCAGCCCGGGACCAGGCTGACCCGCAGATCGGGTCCAAGCCGAAGGATGCCGTCGTAGCGCCACCGCTGGGCCGCAACGATGTTCGCCACGCCGACGTCGTCGACCGCGGTGATCGGCCCTCCGAGCAGGATCGGTGCGACGTAGGCCAGGATCCGGTCGACGGCGCCGGCCCGCAGGAACGCGCCCGCGAGCGTCGGGCCGCCCTCCAGCAGCACGTCGGTCCGGTCCGACAGCGTTTGGACCACCTCGTGCGGATCGTGGGTCCGGATCACCATCGTTCTGGAGTCGTCGTTGAGTACCTTCGCCTCCTGCGAGATCTCGCGTTCGCCGACCACCACGCGCAGGGGTTGCCGATCAGCGAGCGAGCCGTCGGGCAGCCGTGCCGTCAACGTCGGGTCGTCGACGAAGACGGTGCCCGTGCCAACGACGATCGCGTCGGCCACCGCGCGGAGTCGGTGCACGTCCGCCCGCGCCGCCTCGCTGGTGATCCACTGGCTGCTGCCGTCGGCAGCGGCGCTGCGGCCATCGATGCTCGACGCGAACTTCCACGTCACGTGTGGCAGTCCGGTGCGCTGCTTGTGCAGCCACTCCCGTAATGCGCCGCCCGCGACGTCGTCGGCCAAGACGCCCGACTCCACCGAGACTCCAGCGTCGACCATGCGCTTGGCGCCCCCAGCCGCGACCGGGTTCGGATCGGCGATGGCGAACACCACCGACGAAATACCAGCTGCCACGAGGGCATCCACGCACGGCGGCGTCCTGCCGTGATGGTTGCACGGCTCGAGGGTGACCACCGCGACGCCACCGAGTGCGCGCTCACCCGCCCGGCGCAGGGCGACCACCTCGGCGTGCGGCCCACCCGCCGGCTGGGTCGCACCGACGCCGGCGATGGCACCGTCGCGGTCCAGGATCACCGCGCCCACGGGCGGGTTGGGGTACGTCGAGCCCTTGACGCCGTCGGCCTGGGCGATCGCCGATCGCATGGCGTCCTCGGCGTTCATGGCGGGCTCACGCGAGCAGGTGCTTGGAGGCGGCCGCAGCCTGGCGCCGCAGGTTCTCCACCGCGAGCGCGGGGTCACCGGCGCCGAACACGGCCGACCCGGCGACGAAGCAGTCCACGCCGGCCTCGGCAGCCGCCTCGATGGTGTCGGCGTTGATCCCGCCGTCGATCTCCACCACGATCGTCAGTTCGCCGGCGTCGACCAACCGCCGGACTGCGGCGACCTTGGTCAGCACCTCGGGGATGAACTTCTGGCCGCCGAACCCGGGTTCGACCGACATCACCAGCAGCGTGTCGAAGTCCCGCAGGATCTCCAGGTAGGGCTCGATCGGCGTGCCCTGGCTTCACGCTCAAACCGGCTTTCGCCCCCGCGGCGCGGATGTCGCGGGCCACCGCGACGGGATCGTCGGCGGCCTCGGCGTGGAAGGTGACGTTGTACGCGCCCGCCTCCGCGTAGGGGGGCGCCCAGCGCGCGGGGTCGTCGATCATCAGGTGACAGTCCATCGGGAGGTCGGTCACTCTGAGCAGGCTCTCGACGACCGGCAGACCCAGCGTGAGGTTGGGCACGAAGTGGTTGTCCATCACGTCGACGTGCAGCCAGTCCGAGCCTGCGACGGCGGCCGTCTCGTCGGCGAGTCGCGCGAAGTCGGCGGCGAGGATCGACGGCGCGATCAGGGGTTGTGCCATGGCCGCCAGCTTAGATTCGGCGGGCAGGAGCGCAGCGACCCGGGGAGGTTGATTCGGCGGGCAGGAGCGCAGCGACCCGGGGAGGTTGATGCGGCGGGCAGGAGCGCAGCGACCCGGGGGTCCGGACGTGGCGACCGTCATCGTTGAACTCGAAGGGCGGCGGCGAACATGGCGTCCGTGCCGTGGCGGTGCGGCCACAGCTGGACGTACGGTCCCGGCCCGAGATCCATGGTGGACTCCCCGCCCTCGAACAGCGGCCGGGCGTCGATCGCCTGTACGGGCTGGCGCCGCAGCGCGTCGGCCACCACCCCGACTGTTTCGGCCAGGTGCGGGGAGCACGTCGCGTACAACACGATGCCCCCGTCGCGGGTCTGCGCGATGGCGGCCGCAAGGAGTTCCTTCTGAAGCTTCGCCAGCGCGGGGACGTCGGAGGGCTGGCGTCGCCAGCGCGCTTCCGGTCTGCGGCGCAGCGCTCCGAGGCCCGTGCACGGCGCGTCGACGAGCACCCGGTCGAAGGACTCGGGCGGCAGACCCGTCGCTCGCCCGTCGACCCGCAGCACGTCGACGTCGAGACCGCGAACCGCCTGCTCGACCAACTCGGCCCGGTGCGGCGTGGGCTCCACCGCCGTGACGTGTGCATCCGAACCGGCGGCGATGGCCGCCAGCAGCGCGGCCTTGCCGCCGGGGCCGGCGCACAGATCCAGCCATCGTTCGTCGGTGCCGTCGAGCGGTGCGACGGTGAGCGCCCTGGCCACCAGTTGACTGCCTTCGTCCTGGACCTGCGCCGCGCCGTCGCGGACCGCCTCCAGCTGGCCGGGATCGCCACCCGACAGGTACACCGCGTAGGGCGAGTAGCGCCCGACCTCGCCGTCGACCGCCTGCGCCAGCTCCTCGGCCGTCAGCCGGCCGGGACGGGCCGCCAGGTGCACCAGGGGGCGGCCGTCGTCGCTGGCGAGCAGCGCTGCCAGCTCGGCGGCGTCGGCTCCGAGCGCGTCGGCGAACGCCTGCGCGATCCACCGCGGATGGGCGTGGGTGAATGCGATGTGGCCGACCGGGTCGGTGTCGGCGGCGGGCGCCAGCTCGGCCACCCAGGACGCTTCGTCGCGGTTGGATATCGTCCGCAGGGTGCCGTTGACGAATCCTGCTCGCGCAGTATCGAATTCGATCGCGGCCTGTTCGACGGTGGTGTCGACGGCGGCGTGGGCGTCCACGCGGGTGCGCAGCAGCTGGTAGGTGCCCAGCCGCAGGAGGTCCAGCAGCACGGGGTCGATCCGGTCGAGCGGCCGGTTCGCCGCGTGGACGATGACGGCGTCGAGCAGGCCGAGGGCACGGCATGCCCCGTAGGCGAGTTCGGTGGCGAAGGCGGCGTCGCGACCGGTGACGTGGCGTTCGCGCAGCAGCGCGGGCAGGACGAGGTTGGCGTAGGCGTCGCGTTCCGTGACTGCCCGAAGCACGTCGAACGCGGCCTGGCGGGCTGGGTCGAGCGGCTTGCGCGGTGGTCGCCGACCGCCCTGCGGGCGATTCACTCGGCGCTCGTGTTCTCGTCGAGCCGGGCTCCCCTGGCCCAGTCGGCCGCCCGCATCGGTCTCTTGCCGGGGGGCTGGATCTCTCCCAGCGACACCGGTGTCGTCGCGGTGCCCACGTGGACCCCGCTACGGTCGACGCGAATCTGGCCGGGCGGCAAGGCTTCTCCTTCGTCCAAGGTGACGGGTCCGATCTTGACCCGCAGGTCGCCGATCATGGTCCACGCGCCGGGGTTGGGGGTCACCGCCCGAATCCGTCGGTCGACGAACTGAGCCGGCAGGTCCCAGCGCACGCGCGCCTCCTCCACGGTGATCTTGGGTGCGACGGTGACGCCCTCGCTCGGCTGCGGCACCGCCGTCAGCGATCCGTCGGCGATGCCGTCCATCGTCCGCTCCAGCAGCACCGCACCGGACACCGCGAGGCGCTCGAGCAGGTAGCCCGCCGTGTCGGTCGGACGCACGGTCTCGGTGACCACGCCGAAGACCGGGCCGGAGTCCAGGCTCGGCTCGATGCGGAACGTGGTCGCACCGGTCACCTCGTCGCCGGCGGCGATTGCGGCCTGCACGGGTGCCGCGCCGCGCCACGCGGGCAGCAGCGAGAAGTGCAAGTTGATCCAGCCCAGCGGCGGGACGCCGAGCAAGCCCTCGCGCAATAGCGCGCCATAGGCCACCACGGCACAGCAGTCGGGGCCGAGCTCGCGCAGTTCGGCGACGAATTCGGCACCGTTGGGCTGCTGCGGGCGCAGCACCGGAATGCCGGCCTCGATGGCGAATTGGGCCACCGGTGACGGTGCCGGCCGACCACGCCGGCCGGCTGCGGCGTCGGGCCGGGTCAGGACCGCCACCACGTCGTGGTGCGGCGAGTCGACGAGCCGTCGCAATGAAGGGAGGGCGGGTTCGGGGGTGCCCGCAAAGATGATTCGCACGTCTTACCTAGTGAGTTGGTAGTACTCGCGTTCGGACACTCCGGCCAGCGGCGCGACGAACATCCACGGGATCGTGGTGACGGACTTGTTCAGCGTGGCGACTGCGTCGTTGTAGTACTGCCGGGCGAACGCGAGCTTGTTCTCGGTGTCGGCGAGGTTCTCCTGGAGGTTGAGGAAGTTGCTCGACGAATTGAGCTGCGGATAGGTCTGGCCCAGGGCCATCAGCGGGCGCAGTGCGGTGTCGAGGTCACGCTCCGCGGCACCTCGCTGGGCGACAGACGTGCTACCGGTCGCCGTCGTCAGCGCGGCGCGGGCGTCGGTGACGTGGTCGAGCACGCCCTTCTCGTGGGCGGCGAAGGTCTGCACCGTCTGGACGAGGCTGGGGATGAGCGATGCCCGCCGCGTCAACTCGACGTCGATGCCCGACAGCGCTTCGGACACGCGGGCGTCGGCCGAACGAATCTTGTTGTAGCCCATCACGAAACAGACCAGGACGAGGATTAGCAGAACCACGACCAGGATCAGTATCCAACTCACCACGAGCCGCCTCCTCCTCCGCCGCCACCGCCACCGCCGCCTCCCGAGCTGCCGCCGCCCGAGGACGACGACGAGGATTGCGATGCGGTGTACGCACCGATCGACGATGAGAGCGCCGACTCGAAGCTGTCGAAGTTGGGCCCGCCGGAGTGACCGCCGAAACCCCAGCCGCTCGACGTCGACGACGAGTTATACCAGTCAGGTTGCGGCGCAACACTTCCCACGGTGTCGCTGTACTTCTTCGCCCACAACCCCGCGACACCACCGGCGATGGCGAACGGGATGTAGGCCGTGTACAGATCCTTGCGCGCGGCGAAGTCGAATCGCGTCTCGGCCGATTCGGTCGATAGCAGGCGATGAAAGCCACCCGCCTGCGACCACAGCTGCCGTCCGGCCGGGGTGCGTCGCGAGCCGACGCCCTCGGACCACGACCGCCGCGAGACGATGAAGAAGGTGGCGAACGGCAGCCCCCAGATGGTGGCCGGGAAGCCCCACCGGAAGAATCCGCAGACGGCGAGGATCAGGGCCAGTGCGTTGGCCGCCCGCACCCACAGCTCCCTCTTGCGCTTGACCACCAGCCCCTCGTCGACGGCCCACTTCCGAACGGCGGTGGTCATGTTGTTCTTGGCCGTGGTGAGCTTCTTGCCCGCGGTGACCGACTTCGTGGCCGCGAACTCCTTACCCTTGCCCATCACCTTCAGCGCCGACCCGACCGCCACGCCGACCGGGTCGACGTCCGCCCACGCCGAAGGTTCCGCCGTGCCGCGGACGTTCCATTGGTCGTCGCTGACCTGACGGAGGTCGACCAGCTTGCGCTCGGCCAGATGAAACAGCGTGGCGGTCAACCCGTTCTTGGGCACCGCTTCGGTACGGATGTACTCCGTTTGCACCGGGCCCAGGCCGGGGGGCGGGGAGTACTGCACGGGGAAGCCGGGGTCCGGTTCGACGGTGGTGCGATACCAGAGGTAGGCGATCAGGGCGCCCGCCACCGAGAGGCCGACCACCCATGCAACGCCGCTGACCGAGCGCCCGAGCACCCGGTCCCACCGGTAGGACCACGGCAGGCTGATCCGCTCCGGGGTCGGGACGTCCACGCCGGCCCGCAGGGTGACCGGGGTGCGGGGGGCCAGGTCCCGGGCGGTCAATTGGACCGTGTCACCCGACACCTCGAGCCCGTCGCACCGACGGCCGGTGCCGACGCCGACGGAGCACTCGGCGCCCGTGACCCCGGCGGGCAGGGTCGCGCGTACGCGGACCCGCTGGATCTCGTTGTTCCAGGACGGCGCGATCACGTTCCAGAAGAACACCGAGCGGGCGTCGGGACGACCGACAGCGGTGGCGAAGGTCCGGTCTACGCCGGTGCTTCCGGGGTCGAGGACACCGGGAATGGCGTACCGCAGCTCGTAGGTGTGGGTGCCGGGGGCAAGCGTGCTGTCGGCATTGCCGATCTTGGCGACGCGGAATCTCTCGCCCGACTCCCACTGCAACTGATAGGGCACCGGTTCGCCGTCCAGGCGGATCGACGTGATCTCGGGTTCCTGGCGCACCGTGTCGACGTTCGGATTCGCAACGTCCCAGTAGCGGAAGATGCCGTGCCGGCCCGACGGGAACTCTCCCCGAATCGTCTCGATCGCGCTCAGCTGCCCGTCGGCGGCGACGGTGAAGTCGGCTTGGTAGTCGCTGATCACCACGGGATCGGCGGTGGGCGCGGCGGCGGCCTCGCTCTGGAACAGGGTGGGCCAGAGGAGTCCAATGGCGATGAGGGCCAACAGGATCAGCCAGCCGAACGTCCGCTTCACCGTCACCTCCCCTGCCTCCTCTAGTTGTCCGATATCTCACCGACCTGCCCGGAGTTCGCCTCACCCTATGTGCAACGGGTCGATCTGCACACGAACGGGCGGCTGATCGTGGCGGGCGCTGAACACTCCGGTGGCGCGGCGCAACGACGAGGCCAGCCCCAGCCCGGTGTCTCGCGGCACCCGGACGAGCATCCGGCTGACCTCGGCGTCACGTTCGGTACCGGGCGGCCGGCGGGCACCGGGCGGGAGTTCCACGGGGCCCAGCACCTCGGCGTCGCCAGGAAGCTGCGCCGCGGCAAGCAGCGCCGTCACGGCGACGGGGGCGCCGTCCACGGCGGCCAGGTGCACCGCCGGCGGCAGGCCGACCTCGGCCCGCCCGGCCAGCTCGGCTTCGGCGTGGCCGACGGGGTCCCATCGGATCAGTGCCTGCACCGTTGGGATCGCGGCCTCAGCGACGACGACCACCACGCCGCCCTCGCCACGGTGCCGGACGAGGGCGGCGGCGGCCATCCACCGGCGCAGCGCGTCCTCCGACGCACGAAGATCCTGTCGGCCGAGCAGTGCCCAGCCGTCGAGGAGCAGTGCCGCGCCGTAGCCACCGGGCGTCATGGGCTCGGCCCCGGGCGTGGCGACCACGAGTGACGGCGCCGCAGGCACCTCGGTCAGCACGGCGTCACCGCCGGACGTGAGCACGGTGGTGCCGGGGAAGGCGCGGCCCAACTCCTCGGCGGTGCGACGCGCGCCGACGACGACGGCACGCACGGCGTCGGAACCGCAGCGCACGCAGCGCAGTGCCGGCTCGGTGCGGCCACACCACCGACAGACCGCCCCGGCGGCGCGGTCCGGAAGCGACATCGGCCCCGTGCAGTGCCGGCAGCGGGCGATGGTGCGGCACTTGCCGCACGCCAGCGCGGGCACGTAACCCCGCCGCGGCACCTGGACCAGCACCGGGCGCTCGGCCTGCAGCGCGGCGCGCGCCGCGTCGAGCGCCATCGACGGCAGCCTCGCGGTGTGCGCGGCCGCGTCTCGCTCCTGGATGAAGCCGTCGTCGTCCAGCGCGACCACCCGTGGCGTGCGGGTGCGCACCACCGGCCGGGTCGCCGCCAGGTCGTGGGCCCACCTACTGCTGACGAGGGCCTGCGACTCGGCGGTGCGCGAGTAGCCGGCGATCAACGCGGCACACCGCAGCTGATGCGCCCGCAGCATGGCCACCTCACGGGCGTGCGGATACGGCGCGCGCGGGTCGGCGAGGGTGTCGTCGCCGTCGTCCCACACCATCACCAGACCCAGGTCGGCGACCGGCGCGAAGACCGCGCTTCGGGTGCCGATGACGAAGCGGGCGTGCCCCCGCAGCACCGAGAGCCACCGGCGGTAGCGCTGGGACGGGCCGAGCCCTGCCGACAGCGCCACCACCGCACCCTCACCGACGTGACCGACGGCGGCCGCATACAGCGCATCCACGTCGCGCTGGTCGGGCACGATGGCCAGCGCCGAGCGGCCCGACCGCACCACCACCGCGGCGGCTTCCGCCAGCCGGTCGGTCCACTGCTCCCCCGGCAGCGCCTGCCAGACCGCCCGGGCGGCGCGGCCCTCGGCGAGCGCATCGAGGAACTGCGGGCCCCGGCCGTAGGCTTCCCACGCCGCCGGGTCGACCTGCTCGGGGGTCGGCGCGGGCGGCTCCTCCACCACCTGCTTCTCGACGTTCGCGTGCCGGGGTGGGACGGCGAGACGCACGACGTCGGCACGGGTGCCCGCGTATCTGGCGGCGACGGCGTCGATCAGGCGGCGCACGTCGGGGGTCAGGACCCGCTCACTTGAGACCACCCGGTCGAGCCAGCCCAACCGGCCGACGTGATCGGTCTCGGAACGCCTTTCGAGGATGAAGGCGTCGATGAGCCGGCCGTGGAAGCGCACCTTTACCCGCACCCCGGGTTGCGCGTCGTCGGACTGCTCGGCGGTGACCAGGTAGTCGAAATCACGATCGAGGTGCGGCACCGACAGCATCGGGAGCACCCGAGCGATGGGCTCGTACTCCGCCGCCTGCCTGCTATCGGTCACGCAGGAGGTGTAGCAGAGCGGTCCGACGCGGGTTGCTCCCGGCCGAAGAGGAGACCGGCCGTGATCAACAGCAGCGACGCCGCGTAGGCCCACCAGATCGGCACCGCCAACGCCTGCGATCGCACTTCGAACCGGCCGATCCCGATCATGCCGTCGGAGACGGCGAAGCACACCGCGCCCAGCGCCGTCCACGGCGTCGGCAGCCGAGCCAGCAGCGCCGCGCACACCATCGCCGCCAGCACGATCATGTAGACGAGCACCGGAGGCGCCATGCCGTCGGCGACCATGTTCGGCCAGAACCACACCAGCAGCGCCACGCAGGCGGCGCACACCGCGACCGCCGCCGCCACGCGAGTCGCCGGTCGCGGACTCGCCAGGGGCAGCAACGCGGCCAGGAAGCACAGGTGCGCCACGAGGAACGCGCCGAGCCCGAGCACGAAGGACGGCTGCCACCACGGCATCGCCAGCAGCACGTCGCCGGCGGCGGAGAACACCAGGGCAGGGACCAGCCAGCGGCGTTCACGCCGGATGGGATGGGTCAGCGCGGCGCCGGCGAGCAGCACCGCGGCGAGCGCCTTCACGGCGGGTTGGGCGCCGAACCGGCCGGTGAGCTCAGCGCCTCCGGGTGACTCCAGCGCCACGACGACCAGGAAGACCCCGTAGCCGGCACCGGCGACCGCGGCCGCGCCCCACAGCGTTCGCGTGACGTGCGATGCGTACGGTGAGGCGATGCCCGTCCCCGACAAGCCAGGTCTGGATGCCATCTTGCAGAAGGTACTGGAAGCGGTGCCGTTCCAGTTGACGACCGACGGCGGTCCCGAGGCCGCCCGGCAACGGTTCCGCGACCTGCCTCGGCGCCCGGTGCACCAAGAGCTGCGCGTCGAAAACCGCGAGGTCGACGGGCCGGGCGATTCGATCCCGATCCGGATGTACTGGCCGCCCGAGGCAGCCGACGGTCCCGTGCCGGTGGTGATGTTCTTCCACGGCGGCGGCTGGGTGGTCGGCGACCTCGACAGCTACGACGGCGATGCCCGTCGCCACGCCGTCGGCGCCGGTGCGCTGGTGGTGTCGGTCGACTATCGCCTGGCCCCGGAGCATCCGTATCCGGCGGCGGTCGACGACGTGTGGGCCGCGACGCGTTGGGTCGCCGCCCATGCCGCCGACCTCGGTGCCGACCCGGGTCGACTCGCCGTGGCCGGCGACTCCGCGGGCGGGAACCTCGCCGCGGTCGTGGCGCAGCTCGCCCGCGACACCGGCGGGCCACCGGTCGCCTTTCAGCTGCTGTGGTACCCGGCCACAACGTGGGACACGTCGCTGCCGTCGTTCACCGACAACGCCGATGCGCCGATCCTGGCCCTGGACGCGGTCGCCGAGTTCTCCCGCTGGTACGCACCCGGTCAGGACTTCGCGAACCCGCCGACGACGCTGGTTCCTGCTTGCGCGCTGGACTTCTCGGGCCTGGCGCCGGCGTACGTCGCGGTCGCGGGGTACGACCCGCTGCGCGACGACGGCGTGCACTACGGCCGGTTGCTCGCCGCTGCGGGCGTTCCCGTCGAGGTGCACTGTGCGGAGACGCTCGTGCACGGCTACCTCGGCTACGCGGGAGTGGTCCCGGCGGCCACCGATGCCGTCGAGCGGGGGTTGGCCGCACTTCGTCGCGCGTTAGCCTGAGAGCCATGACGGACACCTCTCCCGCGCGTCCCGCGATCGATCCGATCCTCAAGATGCTGCTCGACGCGGTACCGCTCGAATTCACAATCGACGACGGCGTCGAGGTGGCACGGGACAGGCTCCGCGCGGTCAAGCCGCCTCCAGAGATGTTGCCCGCCATGCGGATCGAGGAGCGGACGATCTATGACGTCCCCGCGCGCATCTACTGGCCGCCCATCGACGCCCACACCGACCTCCCCGTCGTCGTCTTCTATCACGGCGGCGGCTGGGCCCTCGGCGATCTCGACACCCATGACCACGTGGCCCGCGCGCATGCGATCGGCGCGCAGGCGATCGTGGTGTCGGTCGACTACCGACTGGCCCCCGAGCACCCCTTCCCGGCCGGCGTGGACGACGCCTGGGCTGCGCTGCAGTGGGTGGGTGAGCACGCCGCGGAACTGGGCGGTGATCCCACCCGGATCGCCGTCGCGGGCGACTCGGCGGGAGGCAATCTGGCCGCGGTGATGGCACTGCGAGCGCGCGACGCCGGCGGTCCCCCGCTGCTGTTCCAGCTGCTGTGGTACCCGGTCGTCGTCGGCGATCTGTCGCTGCCGTCGTTCATCGAGAACGCGGACGCACCCATCCTCAACGCGGACGTCACGACGGCTTTTCTGACCTGGTATCTGCCGGGCCTCGACATGTCCGATCCCGCGGCCCTACCGACCGACCTGGCCCCGGCGAACGCGGCCACTCTGGCCGGTGTCGCGCCCGCCTTCATCGGGACCGCAGAGCACGACCCGCTGCGCGACGACGGTGGCCGGTACGCCGAATTGCTTTTGGCTGCAGGCGTTCCCGTGCAGAGGAGCAACGAGCCGACGATGGTGCACGGCTACGTCAGCCTGGCGATGGCCTCACCCGCGGCGGCCGAGGCGACCGATCGCGGACTCGCGGCGCTGAGGGCCGCCCTCCACCCGGGGGCACCGGCGTAACCTTCTGCCCGACGACGCCAATGGAGGCAAGCACGTGACCGCACCGAACTTCCACACGATCATCGTCGGGGCGGGCTTCTCCGGCATCGGCACGGCGATCGAGCTCGACCGGGCCGGGTTCGGCGACTACCAGATCATCGAGGCAGGCGACGAGCCCGGCGGCACGTGGTACTGGAACACGTATCCCGGCATCGCGGTCGACATCCCGTCGTTCTCCTACCAGTTCTCCTTCGAGCAGAGCGCGGACTGGTCGCGCACGTATGCACCGGGACGGGAGTTGAAGGCCTACGCCGACCGCTGCGTCGCGAAGTACGGCCTCCGCTCGAAGATTCGGTTCGGAACGAAGGTGACCGCCGCCGTATTCGACGACGAATCCCATTGCTGGCGAGTCGATCTCGACGACGGCGACAGCCTCACCGCGCGATTCCTGGTGAACGCCAGCGGGGTGCTCACGGTGCCCAACCTGCCCGACATCGAGGGCGTCGCCGGCTTCGCGGGCATCACGATGCACACCGCCCGCTGGGACCACGACCAGGACCTCGCCGGCAAGCGCGTCGCGATCATCGGGACCGGCGCCTCGGCGGTTCAGGTGATCCCCGAGATCGCTCCGATCGTGACGTCGTTGACCGTCTTTCAGCGGACGCCGATCTGGTGCATGCCCAAGCTCGACGTCCCGCTACCCGCGGCCGCGCGCTGGGCGATGCGCATTCCCGGCGGCAAGGTGCTTCAGCGACTGCTCAGCCAGGCCTACGTGGAGCTGACCTTCACCATCTCGGCGCAGTACTACACCGTCTTCCCCCTGGCCAAGCGCGCGGAGAAGATGGGCCGGGCGTTCCTGAAGCGCGAGGTCCGCGATCCGCAGACCCGCGACAAGCTCACGCCGCGCTACGCCGTCGGCTGCAAGCGGCCGGGGTTCCACAACACCTACCTGTCGACCTACAACCGCGACAACGTCGAACTGGTGACCGAACCGATCGAGGCGGTCACCGAGTCGGGTGTCACCACCAGCGACGGCACCACCCGCGACGTCGACGTGCTGATCCTGGCGACCGGGTTCAAGGTGATGGACGTCGACAGCCTCCCGACGTTTCCGGTCACCGGGTCGGGCGGAGAGTCATTGGCCGCCTTCTGGACCGAGCGACGACTGCAGGCCTACGAGGGAGTCAGCATTCCGCGCTTCCCCAACTTCTTCACCGTGATGGGGCCCTACGGCTACGTGGGATCGTCCTACTTCGCGCTCATCGAGACCCAGACCCACCACATCGTCCGGTGCCTGAAGCAGGCCGCCAGCCGCGCCGCAACCCGGGTCGAGGTGTCGGCCGCGGCCAACGACCGCTTCTTCGCCGAGATGATGCGCAAGCGGCACCGCCAGATCTTCTGGCAGGACAGCTGCACTCTGGCCAACAGCTACTACTTCGACAAGAACGGCGACGTCCCACTTCGGCCCACCACCACCGCGGAGGCGATCTGGCGCAGCCGCCGCTTCCCCATCGCCGACTACGAGTTCAGCACCTGAGCGGTCAGAACTGCACGCCCCGGGTCAGCGCTCCGTCGACCACCAGGTTGGTGCCGGTGATGAAGCTGGCCGCTGAACTACTCAAGAAGACAACGGCATTGGCAATCTCCCGCGGAGTCGCCATCCGTCCGGTCGGGTTCAGCTCGAGTGCGGTCGCGAACAGTTCCGGATCGTTCTCCTCGATCGACGGCCATACTCCATCGGGGAAGTAGGTGTTGCCGGGGCTGACGGTGTTCGCGCGCACGCCCTTGCCCGCGAGGGTGAACGCCAGCCCCTGCGTGTAGTGGATGATGGCGGCCTTCATGGTTCCGTACGGCCCCGCGGCGAAGTCGATCTCGCGTCCGGACACGCTGGATATCGTCACGATGGACCCGCCGTCGGCGCCGAGAAGATGCGGCAGTGCGGCGTCCACCAGGCCGATCGTCCCCATCAGGTCGACCTCGAAGCTCGTCCGCCAATTCTCCCGGGTGTCCGGGATGGCGAGGGCGCTGACGTTGGCCACCACGCCGTCGATGCCGCCCAGCGTGGCGGCGCTCTCCGCCACCCAATTGGTGAGGGCCGCAGCGTCGCCTACGTCGACTGCCGTCCCGATCGCGGTGGCACCACCGGCCGCCAGCTCAGACTGCGCGGCGCCCACCGCGTCGGCCGTACGGGCGCAATACGCGACGGCAGCGCCCTCGACCAGGAGTCCCTCGACCACCGCCCGGCCGATGCCCCGCGTGCCTCCCGTGACGAGGAAGCGCTTGCCTGAGAGTCCTAAGTCCACGTGTGTGCCTGCCCTTCGACGGATGCGTCAGTACGAGATCGAGCCGAGAGACCTTGCAGCGGTGCGTAGTTCGCTGTGGATACCCCCGTAGGCCGGTGAAACGGGGAGCAGCCGCTTGTCGATCTTGGTGACAGCGCTGTAGTTGGTGTCGACCACGTTGGCGATCGGCACCTGCGAGATTTGACTCAGCAGCTGGTAGGCGTCGAGCCGGTCCAGGCCGTACAGCTGACCCAGCCAACCGACCATCTCGACCTGCCCGGCCCGCCAGGCCTCCTCGAGCGGACGCCCCGAGCCGATGCACATCAGGTGGGTGTCCGTTTCGAGTCGGGGCCACGCCGGGCCACCACCCTTGATCAGGTCGACGATCGCGGTCACGTGCATCGCGCCCTCGACCGCGGTGCCACACGACTCGCCCTCGCCCTGCCGGTAGTGGCCGTCGCCCAGGGAGAACCGGGCGCCCTCGACGTTGACCCGCAGATAGCACGTGGCGCCGGCCGCCATTTCGGGGCTGTCCATGTTGCCGCCGAAGTAGTCGGGCACCAGCGACGTGCGCACCTCTCGGCGGGCCGGGGCGACGCCGACCGTGCCCAACATCGGGTTGGCGGGCAGCCGCACCTGGAAGTCACTGGCCACCGCCGAGAAGCCGAGGGTGTCGGTGCCGGCGTCGTAGTCGTAGACGTAGGTGCGCTCGGGAAGGGGGTCCTGCAGCGTCGGGCTGGCCGGGATGCTGGTGAGGCCGCCGAAGAACGGAATCAGGGTCGACGCACCCCAGGTTCTCGCCGGGGTCAGGTCGACCAGATGCACCGCCAACGTGTCCCCCGGTTGGGCGCCCTCGATCCAGAACGGCCCGGTCTGTGGGTTGAGGTCCTCGGTGTTCAACGCCGTCGTGGCGACGTCTGCGCTGCTGGTGATGCGGCCGCCGTAGGCGTCCTCGGTCCATAGCGTCAGGGCGGTGCCCGGCTTGATCCGCAGCACCGGCGCGGCGCCGCCGAAGGTGTAGGCGAGTTGGTCGACCGTTGGCACGAAGGTCACGTGATCCATGACGTTCATCCTGCTGGAATCGGCGCGCCCATGCAGAAGACCCCCGATTCGCGAACGAATCGGGGGCCTTCGGGTGACGTGCCAGATGGGCACGACGGTCTGACTCCTCAGGAGGCTCGTGCCTCGTCGCATCGTCGTCAGACGGGCACGACGGTCTGACTCCTCAGGAGGCTCGTGCCTCGCCGCATCGTCGTCAGACGGACGCCTTGAGCTCCTCGACCTTGTTCGTCTGCTCCCACGGCAGCTCGATGTCGGTCCGGCCGAAGTGGCCGTACGCGGCGGTCGGTGCGTAAATCGGGCGCAACAGGTCCAGGTCGCGGACGATCGCGCCGGGGCGCAGGTCGAAGACCGAGGTGATGGCCTTCTCGATGCGGGCCGGGTCGACGGTCTCGGAGCCGAACGTCTCGACGAACAGGCCCACCGGGGCGGCCTTGCCGATCGCGTAGGCAACCTGCACCTCGACGCGTTCCGCCAGCCCGGCTGCAACGACGTTCTTCGCCACCCAGCGCATCGCGTACGCGGCCGAGCGGTCCACCTTCGACGGATCCTTGCCCGAGAAGGCGCCGCCGCCGTGGCGGGCCCAGCCGCCGTACGTGTCGACGATGATCTTGCGGCCGGTGAGCCCGGCGTCGCCCATCGGACCGCCGAGCACGAACTTGCCGGTGGGATTCACCAGCAGCCGGTAGTCGGACGTGTCCATGGTCTCGTGGTTGAGGTCGGCGAGAACGGTGTTGACGACCTTCTCGCGAATGTCGGGCGTGAGGCCGCCTTCGAGGTCGATCCCGTCGGCGTGCTGGGTGGACAGCACGACGGTGTCCAGCCGGACCGGCGTGGTGCCGTCGTACTGCACGGTGACCTGGGTCTTGCCGTCGGGGCGCAGGTAGTCCAGCACGCCGCTCTTGCGCACCTCGGTCAGGCGGCGGGCCAGGCGGTGGGCCAGGGCGATCGGCAACGGCATTAGCTCCGGGGTGTCCTTGATGGCGTAGCCGAACATCAGGCCCTGGTCGCCTGCACCCTGCGCGTCCAGCGGGTCGCCGGCACCCTCGACGCGGGTCTCGTGCGCGGTGTCGACGCCCTGGGCAATGTCGGGCGACTGGCGTCCAATGCCGATGTTCACGCCGCAGGTGTCGCCGTCGAAGCCCTTCTCCGACGAGTCGTAGCCAATCTCGAGGATTCGCTCCCGCACGGTGGTCGGGATGTCGGCGAACGCCTCCTTGGCATTCGTCGTGACCTCGCCTACCACGTGCACCTGCCCGGTGGTCACCAGCGTCTCCACCGCGACGCGCGACTTCGGATCTTGCGCCAGCAGTGCGTCGAGCACCGAGTCGCTGATCGCGTCACAGATCTTGTCGGGGTGCCCCTCTGTTACCGACTCACTGGTAAACAGCCGACCTTTGCTCACGGTGTCATCCCTTTCCGAAACTTAGTCTTACGAGACATCTGGTGCCCCGCTGCAGCCAAGCGTGCCTGCGAGCGGGGCGCAACAGTTACGCGCAGCGTGCTGCTGTCGAACTGGTCACTCGGCACCATTCCCGAGGAACGCCGCGATCGCGTCCACAATACGGCTAGACATCAAGGTCTTCGAACCGTGCTCCAGAGCGACGTCGTTGCCATCGGCCGCCAGGAGCCAACCGTCGTTGTTGTCGACCTCGAAGGCGCGACCCTCGCCGACGGCGTTGACGACCAGCAGATCGCACCCCTTGCGCTTCAACTTCGCCCTGGCGTGAAACAGGACGTCGCCGTTGGCGTCGCCGGTCTCCGCGGCGAATCCGACGACCACCCGCATGTTCGGCAGTTGCCCATCAGCACGGGCCCGGACGGTACCCGCCAGCACGTCGTCGGTGCGGGTCAGCTCGATGGCGGGAGCCGCGACGGCGCCCGGTTCGTGCGACTTCTTGATCTTGGTGGTCGCGACGTGTGCGGGCCGGAAGTCGGCGACCGCAGCGGCCATCACCAGCACGTGCGCATCTGGCACGTGCTTGGACACGGCATCCTGAAGCTGGCTGGCCGAACCAACGTGTACGACCGTCACGCCGGCCGGGTCGACGAGGCCTGCGGTGTGGCCCGCGATGAGCGTGACGTCGGCACCGCGCTGGGCCGCGACACGGGCGACCGCGTAGCCCTGCTTGCCGGAGCTTCGATTGCCGATGAAGCGCACCGGGTCCAGTGGTTCGCGGGTGCCGCCGGCCGTGACGAGCACCTTCACCCCCGCGAGATCGAAGGGGAGGGCGTCGGGCCGGTCGAGCAGAAGTTGAGCGAGCGTCGAGATCTCCTCGGGCTCGGGAAGGCGGCCGGCGCCGCTGTCGGATCCGGTCAGCCTGCCGGCGGCCGGCTCCAGGACGACGTTCCCACGGCGCCGCAGCGTGCCGACGTTGTGGACCGTCGCCGGGTGGAACCACATCTCGGTGTGCATCGCCGGCGCGAACACCACCGGACATCGCGCCGTCAGAAGAGTGGCGGTCAGAAGGTCGTCGGCGCGCCCGGAAACGGCGCGGGCCAGCAGGTCCGCCGTCGCCGGAGCGACGACGACGAGGTCGGCCTCCTGGCCGATGCGGACGTGCGGCACCTCGTCGACGTCTTCGAAGACACCGGTGCGAACGGGCTGGCCGGACAACGCCTCGAACGTGGCAGCGCCGACGAAGCGCAGCGCCGACTCGGTGGGTACCACGCGGACCGAGTGACCGGCTTCGGCGAGCTGACGGACCAGCGTGCACGCCTTGTAGGCCGCGATGCCGCCACCGACGCCGACGACGATCCGCTTGCGTTCGCTCATGTCCGCTCTTGGCCCGAGTGGCTCATGCCGGCGCGGGGGGCCTAGCCCTCGCCCTCGGTGTGCTCGAGCAGATCGCCGTGGATTTCGCGCATGGCGATGGACAACGGCTTCTCCTGAAGTCCCGGCTCGACCAGCGGGCCGACGTACTCGAGGATGCCGTCACCGAGCTGGTTGTAGTAGTCGTTGATCTGCCGCGCGCGCTTGGCGGCGTAGATCACCAGCGCGTACTTGCTGGACGCGCGGGACAGCAACTCGTCGATCGGCGGGTTGGTGATGCCTAGCGGCGTGTCGTAGGCGTTGGCGGCGTCGGAGTCGGTGCTCTCGACAGGGGTTGTCACGAAGTTATCTCCTGGCGTTTTAGCTGGGCCTGCTACCCGTGTGATCGGTTTACGCCGGATCCGGCGTCGTGCCCGTCAGCAAGGATACCAATTCTGAGCAGGCGATTTCCAATTGCCCATTGACGACGACGACGTCGAAGTCATCCTGAGCGGCAAGTTCGTCGCGTGCAGTGGCGAGTCGGCGCTTCCTCACCTCCGGGGTTTCGGTGCCGCGACCGACCAGTCGGGACTCCAGCGCCGCCCAGTTGGGAGGCGCGAGGAACACCGTGATCGCCTCCGGCAGAGCCGCCTTCACGGCGCGCGCACCGGCCAGGTCGACCTCGATGAGCACCGGCAAACCGGCGGCGGCCGCGGCCCTGACGGGCGCGGCCGGCGTGCCGGAGCGGTGCAGGCCGCGGTGGATCTCGGCCCACTCGAGCAGTTCGCCGTCGTCGATGAGCTGCTGGAACCGTTCAGCGCCGACGAACGAGTAGTCGACTCCGTCGACTTCACCCGGGCGCGGCGACCTGGTGGTCGCCGACACGCTGAAGTGCAGGTCGGGGACTCGTTCTCGCAGGCACCGGACCACCGTCGACTTTCCGACTGCCGAGGGACCGGACAGCACGACGATTCGATTCATCGCAGCTGCCGCCCGGTCCCCCGCCGGCATTAATCTGCCGTGAAGTCGAACTTTTCGAGCAGGGCCTTGCGCTGGCGATCGCCGAGCCCGCGCAGGCGGCGGGTCGGAGCGATCTCGAGCTCGGTCATGATTTCCTGCGCCTTGACCTTGCCAACCTTCGGCAATGCCTCCAGCAGCGCGGAAACCTTCATCTTGCCCAAGACCTCGTCGCTTTCAGCGTCCTTGAGGACCTGCTTGAGGTTGGTGCCGCCGCGCTTGAGTCGATCCTTCAATTCAGCTCGCGCTCGACGTGCGGCAGCAGCCTTCTCCAACGCTGCCGCGCGCTGTTCGTCGGTCAACTGGGGAAGGGCCACGGGTTCCTCCGTCTCTCGCCATCTTCGTACTGGCCATCATCTACTTTGTCTTGGCTGGTTAGACAACCAGCCAGCGACGACGACCGTACCCACGGCCGCTGACGAAAGCTAACCCCACCCCCCGGGTCAGCAGGTCAAAACCGCAGCGTGTAGGGCGATCGGTGGGAAGTTGGCCACCTGACGACACCACCCCGGCCAGTCGAGCCGAGAACGGCGTCGTGCCTGCTCGGAGGCGGTTTCGGGCGAGCCCGGGCGGTGTTCGGGCCCGGCCGGGCGGCGGCCGCGAGGGCCAGCCCGCTGCTCAACCGGACCCGGTTGATGAGAATTTCGCAGGTCATGACGTGTCGGGCGTGTCGGCGACGTTGCGCCGCGCTCCACCGCGAGACCGCGTCCGTCACAGCAGTTGCGTACGTCACGTACGCCACTCATACGTGGGTGCTAGCTGGCGCACAGCTTGCCTGCATAGCGTGCGGCAGTCGGGGTTCAGCCCTCTTCAAGAAACCTCGAAAGGAAAGCAGCCATGCATCTCAGACGAGCGACATGGGCGTCGGCCATCGTCGTCGGCGTCGGCCTGTCGACCCTCACCGCAGGAGCCGGACTGGCCTCGGCGCAGCCTGGCGGTCCCCCTCCGTGCGGCCCGCTGGGCGGCACCTGTCAGGGTCCCGGTGGCGGTCCCGGGGGCGGTGGTCCCGGTGGACCGCCCCAACAGCAGGGTGACCGTGGCGGACCACCGCCCGGGCAGCAGGGCGGACCCGGCCGTCCCGACGACCGTGGCGGACCACCGCCCGGGCAGCAGGGTGGACCCGGTGGATTCGACGACCGCGGCAGACCCGGTGGGCCCGACGACCGTGGCGGACCGGGCTGGCCGGGTGGGTTCGGCGGCCCGGGCGGCCCCGGAGGCGGACCCGATTACCGCGGCGGACCCGGTGGACCCGAGTGGGGACCGCCGCCTCCGGACCTGGCGTGGCGAGGGATCGATCAGGCTCGCTATGACCATCAGCCGTTCAACTACAACGGCAGCTGGGTGCAGCCCACCTTCAACCCCGACTTCAACAACTGGGGCTTCTGGTTCTTCGGCATCTGGATCCCGCTCTAGGCGACGTGCTCCTTGCGCGGGCAAATGAGGCGGCCGGTGGTTCACCCCACCGGCCGCTTCGTCGTCGTACGACCGGGTTGAAGACCGCAATGCCATTGAGAATGAAGGGTTTTCGTTCCGTTACCGGATGCACAGCTGATGCCAACACTCGCCATAGAGCCAGCCCAGGCTCGCCGCTTAGCGTCGTGAGCGTGAGGCAAGACCGCTTCGCGTAGACGAGATGAGTGGAGAGACACTGATGACCATCAAGCGGGCAATGTACGCATCGACGCTGGCTGCCGGAGTCGGGCTCGCCGGGTTGTTCGGCGTCGGTCTAGGCACGGCCTCGGCCGACCCCGGCCAGTGCAATGCGCCGGGTCAACCTCCCTGCGGGCAGGACTGGCACGACAACGGTCGCGGCAACGACAACCGGGGTCCGGACGACAACCGGGGCCCGAACAACAATGGGGCGCCCGTCGACTGGCAGCACCGGGGCGTCGACCAGGGTCGTCAGGACCACCAGCCGTTCAACTGGAATGGGCAGCAGGTGACCCCAATGCCGGCCGGTAACGGTCAGGGCTGGGGTTTCTGGTTCGGTCCCATCTGGATTCCGCTGTAAGCCAACGACGAGGCGGCGGGTCACCGACAGCGGTGGCCCGCCGTCGTCGTGTGTGGGGTTAGGCCAGGTGCGCCACGGCGTCGCGCAGGCGTTCCGCGGCCGCGCGGACGGCGCCCACGTCGGGGCCGGCCCGCAACACCTCGCGGGAGACCGCGGGAAGCAGGGTGCCCGGCGCCGCCCCGCCAAGGCCACGCAGAGCGTCGGGTCGACCACCCTGCGCTCCGACGCCGGGCACCAGCACGGGACCGCCCAGCTCGTGGAGGTCGGGGACCTCGGTCAGCGTCGCGCCCACCACCACGCCCACCGAACCGGCCGCGGAGGAACGGTTCTCGGCGCTCACGGCGTCGACGACCGATTGTGCGACCGTCCGGCCGTCGACCACGGCCCGCTGCACCGTCGCGCCCTCCGGGTTGGACGTGGCGGCGAGGACGAACACCCCGCGCTCGTGATCGGCCGCGGCGTCGAGAAGGGGCCGCAGCGACTCGAACCCGAGATAGGGCGACGCGGTGACGGCATCGCAGGCCAGGGGCGACTCACCCACCCAGGCCGTCGCGTAGGCCGCCATCGTGGTGCCGATGTCACCACGCTTGGCGTCGGCGAGCACCAGCACACCGGCGTCACGGAGTTCGGCGATGACCGTCTCGAGGACGGAATAACCCGCTGCGCCATGGCTTTCGAAGAATGCGATCTGTGGCTTGACGATCGCGAAGCCCGCGTAGGCCTGGACGCACACGTCGCAGAACGCGGTGAGGCCGTCGACGTCGACCGGCAACCCCCACGCCGCGAGCAACTCGGGGTGCGGATCGATGCCGAGGCACAGCGGCCCACGCCGTGCCACCGCCACCGCGAGCCGCGCCCCGAAGCCGGTCACGTGGCGGCGCCACCCAGCCGGCTGTGCAGCTCCTGCAGCGACATCACCCCGATGTCGCCTCGAATGCCGGCTTCGATGCCCTGGACCGCCGCCGACGCGCCCTGCACCGTCGTCACGCACGGGATGTTCATCGCCACGGCCGCCGACCGGATCTCATAGCCGTCGATGCGGGGCCCGGAGTTGCCGTACGGAGTGTTGATCACCATGTCGACCTCGCCGGCCCGGATCGCCTCCACCGCCGACGTCGCCGGTCGGTCGGGGCTGGGCTCCTCGAAGTGCTTGCGCACGGTGTCACACGGAATACCGTTGCGGCGCAACATCTCCGCGGTTCCCTCGGTCGCGAGGACGCGAAAGCCCAGATCGGCCAGCCGCTTGACGGGGAACACCAGCGAGCGCTTGTCCCGGTTGGCCACCGAGACGAATACGGTGCCTTCGGCCGGCAGCGAACCGTAGGCGGCGGTCTGGCTCTTGGCGAAGGCAGTCCCGAAGTCGCGGTCGATGCCCATCACCTCACCGGTCGACTTCATCTCGGGCCCGAGGAGTGAGTCGATCTGCGCCCCGTCGGTCTTGCGGAACCGGTTGAACGGCAGCACCGCCTCCTTGACCGCGATCGGCGCGTTTGGCGCGACGCTGGCCCCGTCGCCCGTCGCGGCCAGGACGCCCTCCTCGCGGAGCTGAGGGATGGTCGCGCCCAGCATGATCCGCGCGCACGCCTTGGCCAGCGGCACCGCCGTCGCCTTCGACACGAACGGTACCGTTCGGCTGGCCCGCGGGTTGGCCTCGAGCACGTAGAGCACGTCGTCCTTGAGCGCGTACTGCACGTTGAGCAGGCCGACGACGCCGATGCCGTGAGCGATGGCCTCGGTGGCGTGCCGCACCGCGGCGATGTCCTGGCGGCCCAGCGTGACCGGCGGCAGCGCGCAGGCGGAGTCACCGGAGTGGATGCCCGCCTCCTCGATGTGCTCCATCACACCGCCGATGTACACCTCGCTGCCATCGCACAGGGCGTCAACGTCGATCTCGATCGCGTCCTCGAGGAACCGGTCGACGAGCACGGGATGTTCGGGCGAGAGCTCGGTGGCGCGGGTGATGTAGCCGCGCAACGTCTCGTCGTCGTAGACGATCTCCATCCCGCGGCCGCCGAGCACGTAGGACGGTCGCACCAGGACCGGGTAACCGATCTCGGCCGCGATGTGCCTGGCCTGCTCGAAGCTCGTCGCCATGCCGAACCGCGGCGCGGGCAGGCCGGCATTGCGCAGCACCTCTCCGAACTCGCCGCGGTCCTCGGCCAGGTCGATCGCCTTCGGGCTGGTGCCGACGATCGGCACGCCGGCGTCGGCCAGCCGCTGGGCGAGCCCCAGCGGAGTCTGCCCGCCGAGCTGGACGATGACGCCGACGACACCCGGACCGCCTGCTCCGGAGGCGGATTCGGCGTAGAAGACCTCGAGCACGTCCTCGAAGGTCAGCGGCTCGAAGTACAATCTGTCGGCGGTGTCGTAGTCGGTCGACACCGTTTCGGGGTTGCAGTTGATCATCACCGTCTCGAAGCCGGCCTCGCTGAGCGTCGTGGCGGCATGCACGCAGCTGTAGTCGAATTCGATGCCCTGCCCGATCCGGTTGGGGCCCGATCCCAGGATCAGCACCTTGGGCCGTTCGGTCTGCGGTGCCACCTCCGTCTCGGCCGCGGGATCGAATTCATAGCTGCTGTAGTGATACGGCGTCTTGGCCTCGAACTCCGCGGCGCAGGTGTCCACCGTCTTGTATACGGGATGGACGCCCAGCCGCCGGCGCAGCGTGCGGACGCCGTCCTCGCCGGCGAGTTCGGGCCGCAGCGCAGCGATCTGACGGTCGGACAGCCCGCTGTGCTTGGCGGTGCGCAGCAGTTCCTCGTCGAGCACGGGGGCGGCGCGAAGCTCGGTCCACAGCGACACCAGCTGTCCGATCTGGTCGACGAACCACGGGTCGACGCCGGACGCGGCTGCCACCTGCTCGACGGTGGCGCCCTGACGCAGCGCCTGCTCGATGTCGTAGAGGCGACCGTCCGTCGGCGTCGTCAGCTTCGTCAGCAGCTCGTCGACGGTCAGCTCGGGGTCCGGCCCGGTCCAGAATCCCCCGCGACCCGGATTCTCCAGTGACCGCATGACCTTTCCGAGCGCCTCGATGAAGTTGCGCCCCAACGACATTGCCTCGCCGACGGACTTCATCGTGGTGGTCAGGGTGGGATCGGCGCCGGGGAACTTCTCGAAGGCGAACCGCGGGGCCTTCACCACCACGTAGTCCAGCGTGGGCTCGAAGCAGGCCGGTGTCTCCTTGGTGATGTCGTTGACGATCTCGTCGAGGGTGTAGCCGATGGCGAGCTTGGCGGCGATCTTGGCGATCGGGAAGCCGGTGGCCTTCGACGCCAAGGCGCTCGATCGCGAGACCCGCGGGTTCATCTCGATGACGACCAGCCGCCCGTCGGACGGATTGATGGCGAATTGGATGTTGCAGCCACCGGTGTCGACACCGACCTCGCGCAGGATGGCGATGCCCAGGTCGCGCATCTTCTGGTACTCGCGATCGGTCAGCGTCATCGCCGGCGCGACGGTGACCGAGTCGCCCGTGTGCACGCCCATCGGGTCGAAGTTCTCGATCGAGCAGACCACGACCACGTTGTCGCGGTGGTCGCGCATCAGCTCGAGCTCGAATTCCTTCCAGCCGTAAATCGATTCCTCGATCAGCACGTTCGCCGTCGGTGAGGCGGCGAGCCCGTCGCCGGCCATCCGCTCCACGTCCTCGATGCTGTGGGCCATGCCCGAGCCGAGGCCGCCCATCGTGAACGACGGGCGGACGACGACGGGCAACCCGAGTTCGGCCACCGTGTCCCGCACCTCGTCCATCGTGAAGCAGACCCGCGACTTCGCCGACTCGCCACCGACCTTGGCGACGATGTCCTTGAACTTCTGCCGGTCCTCGCCGCGCTGAATGGCTTCGAAGTCGGCGCCGATCATCTCGACCCCGTGCCGGTCGAGGCCCCCGTTCTCGTACAGTGCGACCGCGGTGTTCAGCGCGGTCTGGCCGCCGAGCGTGGCCAGCAGTGCGTCGATCTTGTTGCCGCGCTCCGCCTGCTGGATGATCACCTTCTCGACGAACGCCGCGGTGATGGGCTCGATGTAGGTGGAGTCGGCGAACTCGGGGTCGGTCATGATCGACGCCGGGTTCGAGTTGATCAGGGTGACCCGCAGACCCTCCGCCTTCAACACCCGGCACGCCTGCGTACCGGAATAGTCGAACTCGGCGGCCTGGCCGATGACGATGGGCCCCGATCCGATCACCAGGATGTGGTTGAGATCCGCGCGACGCGGCATTAGCGCTCCTCCCCCGCCATCAGATCGATGAACTGGTCGAACAGGTATTCGGCATCGTGTGGTCCGGCTGCCGACTCGGGGTGGTATTGCACCGAGAATGCCCTTCCCTGAAGCAGTTTGATGCCTTCGACGACCCCGTCGTTGGCGCAGGTGTGGCTGACGATCGCACGGCCGAACTCGGTGTCGAATTCCTCGCCCGCCTCGCCCTCGAGCGCGAAGCCGTGGTTCTGCGAGGTGATCGCCACCCGCCGGGTGAGATGGTCGATGACGGGCACGTTGATCCCGCGGTGACCGAAGGCCATCTTGTAGGTGGAGCGGCCGAGCGCGCGCCCCAGGATTTGGTTGCCGAAGCAGATGCCGAAGAGCGGGATGCCCGCGTCGAGCACCTGGCGGGTCACCTGCACCACGTGGTCGGCGGTCGCCGGGTCACCGGGTCCGTTGGACAGGAAGACGCCGTCGACGTCGAGGGCAGCAATGTCGTCGAACGTGGTGCGCGATGGCAGCACGTGACTGCGGATGCCGCGCCGGGCGAAGTTGCGCGGCGTGTTGCTCTTGATGCCGAGATCCAGCGCAGCCACGGTGAAGCGGTGTGAGCCTTGGGCTTCCACGACGTAGGGCGACGCGGTGGTCACCTCGCCGGCCAGGTCGGCCCCCAGCATCGAGGGCTGGCTGCGCACCCTGGCCACCAGTTCGTCGACGTCGGCCAAGGCTGCACCGGAGAAGACACCCGCCTTCATCGATCCCGCGGTGCGGAGGTGACGGACGACGGCGCGGGTGTCGATGCCCGCGATCCCGACGATGCCCTGGCGGACCAGTTCCTCGTCGAGCTTTCCGGTGGCGCGCCAGTTCGACACGCGCGGCGAGGGGTCCCGGACGGCGTAGCCGGCCACCCAGATCTTGTCGCCGCGGCTTTCCCCGTCCTCGCCGTTCCAGCCCGTGTTGCCGATCTGCGGCGCCGTCGCCACGACGATCTGCCCGTGGTAGCTCGGGTCGGTCAACGTCTCCTGGTAGCCGGACATGCCCGTGGAGAACACTGCCTCCCCGAGCGTCTGGCCCACCGCTCCGAAGGTGGTGCCGATGAAGGTTCGTCCGTCGTCCAGGACCAGCACGGCCCTATCCTTGCCGCTCATCCGGCCTCCTCAGTCCACTTGGCGAGTTCGCGGCGGTCGTCGCCGCGGAACCCGGTGTCGATCTCGGTACCCGACGGCAACGTCCAGCGGATCGCCAGGATGCCGTCGTGAGTCAGTGCCTTGCCTGCGATCCCCCGCTCGGTGCGAACGGCGGTGATCGATTCGTCGGGGATCCAGATCGGCCCTGCGCCGGTGCGCTGCACCATGATTCCCTCTGGGTAGCGCGTCAGGACGGCCTTGCTCCGAAAGCCGAGATCGCCGACGGCGACGCGGTCCTGCCAGCTGGGCGCGATCGTGCTGCCGACGTACAGGCCCTTGGTGGCCGGGACGATCGCGGGGCCCACCGTGTCGGGCGGGGCCGGCAGCGTGCCGATCATCTCGACCTGACGTTGCGCGCGGTGCAGCCAGCCCCGCATCATCTGCCTGATGAAGAAGGCGATCATCAGGGCCAGCAGCGCCGCCATGATCAGGCACGCGATCAGCGTCGGAGTGTTCACCGTGCTGATTCCCCGGCCGCTGCGCTTCTGCCATCCCGTGCCGTGACCTTGCCCCGCAACGTCGTCAGCCTCACCGCGGCCGGGAGCACCATCGCCTCGTACGGCGTGTTGTCCGACCGGCTCGCTAGGTCGGCACCGCTGACGGTCCAGCTGGCCTCGGGGTCGACGACGGTCAGGTTGGCCGGCTCGCCGACCTCCAGCGGCCGGCCCTGGTCGGGCAGCCCGACGATCGCCGCGGGTGCCTCGCTCATCACCCTGGCCACGTCACGCCAGGTCAGCAGCCCCGGCCGTACCATGGTTTCGACCACGACGGACAGCGCCGTCTGCAGGCCGAGCATTCCGGGTCGGGCGACCGCGAACTCGCACATCTTCTCGTGCTCGGCATGGGGGGCGTGATCGGTTGCGACGCAGTCGATCACGCCGTCGGCGAGCGCCTGCCGCAACGCCAGCGCGTCGCTGGCCTCGCGCAGCGGTGGGTTGACGCGGTTGCGCCCGTCGTACGATTCCAGCCTGCCGTCGTCGAGCAGCAGGTGGTGCGGCGTCACCTCGGCGGTGATCGAAATGCCTTGCGCCTTGGCCCATCTCAGCAATTCGACGGTGCCCGCAGTGGAGGCGTGGCAGATGTGAACCCGCGCGCCGGCGTCCCGGGCGAGGATGGCATCGCGCGCAACGATCGACTCCTCCGCCGACCGCGGCCACCCCGCCAGCCCCAGTCGGGCGGCATTCGGGCCCTCGTGAGCGACCGCGTCGACCGTCAGTCGCGGCTCTTCGGCGTGCTGGGCGATGAGGACGCCCAGGCCGCTGGCGTACTCGAGCGCGCGACGCATCACCAGCGGGTCGTGGACGCAGATACCGTCGTCGGAGAACATCCGCACCCGGCCCACCCCGGCGGCCATCAGTCCCATTTCGGTGAGGTGGGTGCCCTTGAGGCCCACGGTGACCGCCCCAACGGGATGCACGTCGACGAGGCCGACCTGCTGACCGCGGTGCCACACGTGATCGGTGACCACCGCACTGTCGGCGACGGGATCGGTGTTGGCCATCGCGAACACGGCGGTGTAACCACCCAAAGCTGCTGCTGCCGAGCCGGTGTCGATGTCCTCGGCGTACTCGCGGCCCGGCTCCCGCAGATGGGTGTGCAGGTCGACGAACCCTGGCAGCAGGACGTGGCCGCTCGCGTCGACGACCTCGGCGCCGTCCGGAGCGTCGATCGCGGACCCGATCTCGGCGATCTGACCGTCCGCGACCAGGACGTCGACTGGGTCGCCCTCGCCGTAGAGCAGGACGCCTCGGATCAACACACTCATGCGTTCACCTCCGCCGTGCCATCCGCTCGGCGCGCAAGCGATTCGTCACCCGCGCCGACGAGGAGATGGAACAGCACGGCCATCCGGACGTGCACACCGTTGGACACCTGCTGCAGCACCGCCGATTGCGACGAGTCGGCCACCGACGACGCGATCTCCATTCCGCGCAGCATCGGTCCGGGATGCAGCACCACCGCGTGGTCGGCCAGCCGGGCCGACCGCTTCTCCGACAGCCCGTAGAGCACCGAGTACTCCCTGGCCGACGGGAAGAATCCGCCGTTCATCCGCTCGGCCTGCACGCGCAGCATCAGCACCGCGTCGGCCGCGGGCAGTTCGGCGTCGAGGTCGTGCGACACCGCGACCGGCCAGTCCGACACACCCAACGGCAACAGCGTCGGCGGTGCGACGAGCACCACCTCGGCGCCGAGGGTGGCCAGCAGCAGCACGTTGGAACGCGCCACCCGGCTGTGCATCACGTCGCCCACGATCACGACGCGCTTGCCCTCGACCGAACCGAGGCGCTGCCGGATGGTCAGCGCGTCGAGCAGGGCCTGCGTGGGGTGTTCGTGCGTGCCGTCCCCGGCGTTGATCACCGACGGTCCTGCATCGTTGGGCTCAGCGGTCCATTCCGAGAGTTGTTGCGCTGCTCCAGAAGCCGGGTGCCTGATGATGAGCGCGTCGGCACCGGCGGCACGCAGGGTGAGCGCGGTGTCCCGCAGCGACTCGCCCTTGGCCACCGAGGAACCCGATGAGCTGACGTTGATGACGTCGGCGCTCATCCACTTGCCGGCGACCTCGAACGACACCCGCGTCCTGGTCGAATTCTCGTAGAACATCGTGATCACGGTGCGTCCGCGCAGCGTCGGTAGCTTCTTGACCTCACGTCCTAGCAGCGCGAGCCGGAACCGGTCGGCGTCGTCGAGGATCGCGGTTGCCTCGTCGCGGGACAGGTCGACCGCCGAGAGTAGATGCCGTGTCACCGCACCGGCCCTCCGTGCGACGCGATCAATACCCCGTCGCGCCCGTCGTGTTCGGTCAGCAGCACCTTGATGTTGTCGTTGCGCGAGGTGGGCACGTTCTTGCCGACGTAGTCCGCGCGGAACGGCAGTTCGCGGTGGCCGCGGTCGACCAGGGCGGCCAGCTGGACGGCACGCGGTCGGCCGACGTCTCGCAAGGCGTCGAGCGCCGCCCGCACGGTCCGCCCGGAGTAGAGCACGTCGTCGACCAGGACGACCACCGCGTCGTCGACGCCGCCATCGGGGATCGACGTGTCCTCCAAAGGGCGGGGCGGCTTGAGGTTCAAGTCGTCGCGATAGAGCGTGACGTCCAAGGACCCGGCGGGGACCGCCACCGACGAGAACTCGGTGATGTTGGTGGCCAGCCGGGCCGCCAGGGTGACTCCGCGGGTGGGAATGCCCAGCAGTACGACACGTGGCGCGTCGACGCCGTCGAGGGCGGTCTTCTCGATGATTTGATGAGCCATCCGGGAAACGGTCCGGCTCACGTCTGCGGCGGACATCAATTCCCGGTCTGAGCTGGGGGCAGCCATGACTGACCTGGACCTCCTTCTCCGCCTCTCGGGACGGATCGTTAAAGGACGTCGAACTTCCGCGGCAGCTTAACACCCGCGGCCGGACCCCGATGAGGTCGGACGCCCCTGACTAAGCTGGGCCGGTGAATCTCGACGGCAACCAATCGTCCATCCGCGACGCCATCGACGCCGGCTTGCTGGCCGGCGCCGTGACGCTGGTGTGGCAGGGCGGCAGGGTGCTGCAGCTCAACGAACTGGGTTACCGCGACGTCCACGCCGGACTGCCGATGCAGCGCGACACCATCTTCCGGATTGCGTCGATGACGAAGCCCGTGACGGTGGCTGCGGCGATGTCGATGGTCGAGGAACGCAGATTCAGGCTGAACGATCCGGTGGCGGACTGGCTGCCGGAGCTCGCGGACGTGCGCGTGCTGGCCGATCCCTCGGGTCCTCTCGAGGCGACGGTGCCGCTGCGGCGCCCGATCACCTTCGACGACTTGATGACTCACCGCAGCGGGTTGGCCTACGCGTTCTCGGTTGGCCCACCGCTGGGCCGCGCCTACGGCAAGCTGATGTTCCGCCAGGACCAGGACCGCTGGCTTGCCGATCTGGCCACGCTGCCGCTCGTCCACCAGCCCGGTGACCGCCTGACTTACAGCCACTCCACCGACGTCCTGGGCATCGCCCTGTCCAGGATCGAGGGCAAGCCGCTGGCGGAGGTGCTCGCCAACCGCGTGCTACAGCCATTGGGCATGTCCGACACCGGCTTTGCCGTGACGCCCGAGGGGCGCAGGCGGTCGGCCACCATGTACCAGATCGACGAGCAGGGCACCCTGCGTGACGACGTGATGGGCCCGGCACCGGTGACGCTGCCGACCTTCTGCACCGGCGGGGCCGGATTGTGGTCGACAGCCGACGACTACCTCGCGTTCGTGCGAATGCTGTTGGCGGGCGGCGAGGTCGATGGGCTCCGGGTGCTGTCGCAGGACTCGGTGCGCACGATGCGCACCGACCGGTTGACCGCCGAGCAGAAGACCTTCCCATTCCTCGGGATGCCCTTCTGGCGCGGCCGCGGCTTCGGCCTGAACCTGTCCGTGGTGACCGATGCCGCGCAGTCGCGCCAGTTCTACGGTCCTGGCGGACTGGGCACGTTCAGCTGGCCCGGAGCCTACGGAACGTGGTGGCAGGCCGATCCCGCCGAGAACCTGATCATCCTCTACCTCATCCAGAACCTGCCCGACCTGAGCTCGGACGCGGCCGCCGCGGCGGTCGCCGGCAACACCTCGCTGGCGAAGCTGCAGGCCGCCCAGCCGCGATTCGTCCGGCGGACCTACCAGGCCCTGGACACCTAACAGTCAGCCGCCGAGTTCGGTGGTCTCCACGTCGAGGGCCGCGGCGATCTCGGCCAGCTCGGCGTCCGAGGGCGTCGCCGTCCCGGCGCGTTCCAGTAGGTCCGCGCGCGAGATGATGCGCAGCGCCCCACGGTGGGCGT
The DNA here is from genome assembly GCA_963846985.1 of uncultured Actinomycetota bacterium. Classification (GTDB taxonomy): domain Bacteria; phylum Actinomycetota; class Actinomycetes; order Mycobacteriales; family Mycobacteriaceae; genus Mycobacterium. Next base: position 197,801 of record CAWJYC010000012.1, on the reverse strand, counting down.
CGTCGGAGAGTTCGTCGGCGGCGAGGACCTCGGTCCGGCCCTCGAGCAGCACCAGCACGGCGTCGTCGTCGGCATCGAGCAATTGGCGCACCTGCGCACTTTCAACGGTCATGAAGTGGGTATGCCCTTCCCGCGCGCCGTCAAGCAGCGTGCGCCAGCCAACTGATGGAGAAGGAATCGATGACCTCGGTGGTAATCGTCGGCAGTGGCTTCACGGGCTTCGAATGCGCGCGCCGCCTGGTGCGGACCCTGCGCAAGCAGAACGCGGCCGTCGACGTCACGATCATCTCGCCCGTGGACTACATGCTGTACACCCCGCTGCTGCCCGACGTCGCAGGTGGCGTGGTCGACGCCCGCTTCGTCACGATCCCCCTGGCCAATTCGCTCCCCGGCGTCCGGGCGGTGCGCGGCCGGGTCGACGACGTCGACCTCGACGGTCACAACCTGACCTACACCGATCCGGAGGGCCGCACCCACGTGATGAGCTGGGACCGGTTGGTGCTGACGCCCGGCTCGGTGACGCGACTGTTCGACGTGCCGGGGCTGGCCACCCACGCGCGGGGACTCAAGACCACCGCCGAGGCGCTCTACCTGCGCGACCACGTCCTCGAACAGCTCGAGCTGGCCAACGTCGATGACGAGCCGGCGCGAGCCGCGGCCCGCCGGACCATCGTCGTCGTCGGCGCCTCGTACTCGGGCACCGAACTGGTCGTGCAGTTGCGGGCGCTCGCGGACGCCGCCGCCGAGCAGATGGGCTTCGACCCCGACTCGGTGCGGTTCGTGCTGCTGGACCTGGCCGAGCACGTGATGCCCGAGGTCGGCGAGCGCCTCGGCAACGCCGCGAGGCGGGTGCTGGAGAAACGCGGCATCGACGTCCGGCTCGGCATCACCCTCAAGGCCGTCGAGTCCGATCACGTGCTTTTGACCGATGATTCGCGCGTCGACACCCACACCGTCGCGTGGGTCACCGGGGTCACCGGCGCGCCGCTGGTCGAACGGCTCGGGCTCGACACCGAGCGCGGCCGGTTGAAGGTGCAGACCGACCTCCAGGTGCCCGGCCATCCCGGCGTCTACGCCGCCGGTGACGCGGCCGCGGTGCCCGACCTCACCCAGCCGGGGAAGATCACGCCGCCGACGGCTCAGCACGCCACCCGGCAGGGTCGAGCGCTGGCCCGCAACGTGGCCGCCAGCCTCGGCTACGGCACGGCGAAGCCATACAAGCACCGCAACATGGGACTGGTGGTGGACCTCGGGCCGCACTACGCGGTGGCCAACCCGCTCAACGTGCACCTGTCCGGTTTCCCCGCCAAGGTCGTCACCCGGGCCTACCACCTCTACGCCATCCCGCGGTTCGTCAACCGCTGGGCGGTGTCACTGGCCTACCTGACCGACGCGCTGTTCGACCGGTCGGTCGTGTCGATCGGACTGTCTACGCAAGAGGACGCCCAGTTCTCCGCGAGCGAGGGCATCGCGATGCCGGCCGCCGACTAGCGTCGCGGCTAGACCGACCGCGAGAGCACGCGGCCGAACTGCAGCAGCCGCGCTCTCGATCAACCCTCGGGGGGTGCGCTCCGCACTGCCTCCTGAACGGCTCGAGAGGCGGCCCGGATCTGCGGCGTCACCAGCATCACCTGGCCGAGGACGCCGTTGACGAACCCTGGCGACTCGTCGGTGGACAAGCTCTTCGCCAGCTCCACCGCCTCGTCGACCGCGACCGGTTCCGGAACGTCGTCGGCGTGCAGCAGCTCCCACACCGCCACCCGCAGCACGGCTCGGTCGACGGCGGGCAGGCGTTCCAGTGTCCAGCCCTGCAGGTGAGCCGAGATGAGGTCGTCGATGTGGGCGGCGTGCTCGGTGACCCCGCGCGCGACCGTCACGGTGTAGGGGCTCAGGGTGGAGACCTCCGAGTCGCCCTCCGCCAGCGTGGTCCTGCCGTCGGCGATCTCAGCGGGAGTCAACCCGCGCGCCTCCGCCTCGAACAGCAGGTCGACGGCGCGCTTGCGGGCCTGGTGGCGGCCACGGTCCCCGCGGCGGTCACTCATCCCGTCGCTCCGCTCGCCCCGGCTCAGGCATTCACCCGTCCGAGGTAGCTTCCGTCTCGGGAGTCGACCTTCAGTTTGTCGCCGGTGTTGATGAACAGCGGCACGTTGATCTGGGCACCGGTCTCCATGGTCGCCGGCTTGGTGCCCGCGCTGGAGCGGTCGCCCTGGAGGCCGGGTTCGGTGCTGGCGACGAGCAACTCGACCGTCACCGGCAGTTCCAGGTAGAGCGGCGCGCCGTCGTGGAAGGCCACCTGCACCGGCATGCCCTCGAGCAGGTAGTTCGCCGCGTCACCGACCAGCGACTCCGGCAGGGCGTGCTGCTCGTAGTCCTGGGAGTCCATGAACACGAAGTCGCTGCCGTCGCGGTACAGGTAGGTGGTGTCTCGGCGGTCGACGGTGGCGGTCTCGACCTTCACACCGGCGTTGTAAGTCTTGTCGACGACCTTGCCGGACAGCACGTTCTTGAGCTTGGTCCGCACGAACGCGGGGCCCTTGCCCGGCTTGACGTGCTGAAACTCGGTGATCTGCCACAGCTGGCCGTCGATCTGCAGGACGAGCCCATTCTTGAAGTCGGCGGTCGATGCCACGGGGGTACTACTCCTAGCGTTCTAGAGAATCGCCAGTTCCTTGGGGAACTTGATTCTATTCATTGTTGCTCTGATCTGCGGTTTTGTGGGATTTTGCCCAAATAACCAGGTCGCACAGTGTTTCATGTCAAGATAACCGCTATGTCGGACAGTTCGCCAGATTTGCCCAGCCTCCTTATCAGCTGGCATCTCTACCTCACCTCCGAGAACAAGTCAGCCTCGACCATCTCCACGTACCTCCGCAACACGCGTCTCTATCTGACGTGGTGCGAGAAGTCGGGTCGGCCTGCGGAAATCACCCGCGAAGCCGTCCAAGCTTATACCGCCGAAGCGCTGGCGAATGGCGCTGAGGCGACGACCGCCAAGATCAGACTGGCGTCCATACGCAGGTTCGTAGCGTGGCTGGTGGACGAGGGCGAACTCGCCGCCGACCCGCTCGCGGGGATGAAACCGCCGAGGCTTCCCGCCAAGGTGGTCGACGCGCTCAGTGATGACCAACTCCGGGACCTCATCAAAGCCTGTAGGGGCACCAGCTTCAGAGACCGCCGTGACGAGGCGATCGTTCGACTGATGGCGGAGACGGGTCTACGTGCATCTGAGGTGACCGGACTAAAGGTGTCTGACGTCAACCTCCAGCGCGGCATCCTGACCGTGATCCGCGGCAAGGGGGCCAAGGGGCGAATCGTTCCGTTCAGTCCGCAGGCCGCAACCGCGCTGGACCGTTACCTGCGACAGGCCCGCAAGTCCCACCCCCTCGCCGGGACTGACGCGCTGTGGCTAGGCGTGGGCGGTAAACAGTTTGGCTATTACGGGCTGAACGACACCATGAAGGACCGCGCGCAAACGGCCGGTATCGAGAGATTCCACCTACATTTGCTCCGGCATACGGCGGCCACGCGATGGTTGCGCGCTGGCGGGTCGGAGTCGGCTCTGATGGCCGTCGCAGGGTGGAGCACTCGCGACATGATTGATCGCTATACGGGTGCCTCGGCCTCGGAGCGCGCGGCCGAGGAGTCTCGCGGGCTCAACCTTGGGAATCTCTGACCCCAACATAAACCGGCTCGGTCAGCTACTGCTTCATCTGAAGCAGCACGCCCCTTCGACTGGCTCTAGATCTTTGGGTAAGCCAAGTTCTCCGCCGAACGATTACCAGAACCACGACATCTTCATGTGGCAGCAGGACGGGCCCTTACTGTCCGATTTCGTACAGTATCGCGCTCTGGACCTAGCCACACAGCCTCAAACCGCGGGTACGCCGCGAGCGAGCCACACGACGTTACTCGCGTCAAATCCACATCGAAGGACGACACGCCGGGCGACACGAAGTCTGACACGGCACGCCACGTCGGAGTCTCGTAATAGCCTTTGTACAGCGCTGAAAAATCCGCGCTCGGGCCTTCCGAATCGCCAGGCTCGCTGAAAATCAGGGCACCCACCGACGTGGATGCCCTATGCCCAAAACCGGGAGCAGCATGCCGATTCCACCCAGCGAAGTCTCGACGCAAGCCCGCATCGCCGCCCGCACGTCGTGGCTCCCAAAAAACACGCCGGACCGTGCCGCCAGGACTGCAGCTGCTCGCCGTGGTCTGGAGGTCCGGTTTGAACGTGAGGCCGACCCCGATGGCGTCCTCGGCCCCGTCGAGCGTGCAAAGGCAGTGGAAAACGTGCGCAGGTTGTATTACTGCCGCCTCGCGCTCAAGTCCGCCCAATCGCGACGCCGGCAATCCTGAAGAATTGTTTGTACCGGGTATTATGGAATTACAGACGACAGACGAACGGGCAACCATTCCCGGCATTCCCTACGAATGGTCGAGCAATGGTGAAGTTTACCGAGTCGGCAAGGATAAACCGCTTCAGATTCACACCGCGCCCGGAGGATGGCAGTTCGCGAGAATCTCCGTCAACGGCAAGCCCGTTAGTGCATACCTGCATGAATGGATCGCCCGAGCGTTCTACGGAATGCCCCCTATGGGCTACAAACCGATTCACGCCAGCGGGGACCGCACCGACAATCGGCCCGAGAATCTCATTTACACGTGGGCAGAACCTCACCACGTCCCGAGCTGGGCCGAGCGCTGGCAGAACGGCTGGCTACCCGCTCACCTGGACGCCCACCGCTCCCACGGCCGCATCAAAGTAGCTACCCGCTGCCGCAAGGGTCATCGGCTCTCAATGCGCGGTGAGCCTGACAACAACACGCACATCTGGGGCTACGGCAACAGGGTGTGCACGGTGTGCAACTACGTAGAAATGGACGAACGCTGAGCATCCCAAACCCGTGGGCGCGGCACTACCAGTCAGTCTGGGAGGAGCGCTCCAGCAACATCGCGCTCCCCTTGTGGATTCGTGTTGCTGCACTCGCCTTCGGCTCACACAAAGCAAACGGTCATGCCAACTTCAAGCGCGGAGAACTCGCAAAGCTCTTGGGCAAGCCTGGCAAGGATGGAGTGTGGCAGCAACCTTCGGCTTCTACGCTTTTGCATGCAATCACACACGCACGGCAGGCCGGCTGGCTGGACAATGCGTCCACTCCTCGCTGCCTCGTCGTCCCTGCGCACGCAGTGAGTGGTGGAGAAGGCAACGAACGCGACAAATGCGCAGTTCACGACGGCAAACGCAGCGGTCGACGGAACCGTTTGCAGTCGGTCGCGTAAGAGACTCATAGAAGCGACGAATATTTGCGCTGGTCACGGCCTTATCTATTGTCAACGAATGACAATTCGTATGTCACTGGTTGACAATTACACTTCAAGAGAGATTCGTAACAACATGACCTTTGAGCCCGACTCTTTCGAGTTCTTACTCGACAGTACCACCGGCCATTTTCCCACCATAGGCCTCCGAATCAATGCAGCGAATGGAGCGGTTCTCACCATTCCCATGACCAGCGACACAGCCGCCGACGTGGGCGGGCTATTACTGGCACACGCCCACCAGGCGAACAGGAGCGAGAGCGTTCGATGAGGCGTAATTCCATCATCCTTAGTGACGACGGCCGCAAAGTCACGACGGCCACCCGCCGAGACAGCGGCGGCGTGATCTTGAACCAGGCGACAAGCTTCGTGATGCTCTCGGCGGACGAGTGGGACGCACTTCTTCAATTTGTTGGCACGACTCCGCAGCTCGGCAAGCTGCAACGCGTTCCGGTCGCGGGCTCTACGGGCACTGCGCCACCTGTCGCACGCGTTGGGCAGCTAGATGATGCGGAGAACCGGGCCGCACCGCTGGTGTCTTAACGGCACGGGGTTGTCCCGGGTCTCCTAACGATGGATTCGTCAACGCAACCTCGGTGCACCCTCCCTCGTTGGCAGTCCTCGTACCTAGGGAACGGTGCTCCAAAACTAGGGTTCCCAACTATGGGAAATGACTGCCATCCGTGCGATTATCAGCGACGAATACCCCGAAAAGCTCGGCACTTGCCCCGGTCCCCGGCGAGAAGCGTGACGGCGGCCCGAGGCAGTGGTTAGGCACCACACCTATAGGGGGCAGACATGAACGCGAACGCTTCTGCTTATGACTCGTTGTGGGCGTCTGAACAGCAACTATGGGATGACGTGCGCGAGCACGCTCACCATAATGCCCTCATCGAGCAGGCCAAGGGGATGGTGATGTTCGCGTATGGCATCGATGCCGACGAGGCGTTCGACCTACTTCGATCGCAGTCACAGAACCACAACGTGAAGCTTCGCCTCATCGCCGAACAGGTCGTCAAAGATCTCGTTGAGTTGTCCCGTTCACGCAGCCCTGCACGCCGTATGGACCTTGATGGCCTAATGCAGAACGCGCACAAGCGAATTTCCCACAGTGCCGAGCGACAACTCAATGGGGAGAGTAAGACGGGCGTCCCCATGAAGGAACTAAGGCCGTCGAGCTACTCCGCGTGATTGAGGGTCGGCTCAGCCGGTAACCGCGGCGTGAACCCCCGAGCAGTTCGACGAGCTGGCGTTCTGGCTCCAATGCAGCTCAGTGACATCCGTTATGCAGATCATCAGAAACGGGTCAGTAGCCCGCAGGAGGAGCGGCGTCGACACCGACGTACGCACCGAGAAGCCTTCGGCGTGATGCCACTCGATGACACCATCGGACGATCTCAGTAGCGCCAAGCATTCACTGGCGGAGCAATGTGAACGGCCTGCGAGCAGCGACTCCAATCGCCGACCGATGAGCGCCCCGTCGTCGTAACCGAGCATCGATGTTGCGGCTGGATTGGCGTAGGCCACCACTCCGTCGTGCCCGACACCGATCACCGGGTCAGGCATTCGGCCAAGCAGCACGTCAGCCGGAAGTCGTCGGAGCAGTTGCTGCATGTCGGTGGTGGGTGGATGTTGCCGTCGTTCAATCATTGAAGTGCCCCCCAAGGCCCCGGTAGACGCTCCCGCTTCAGGTCGAGAGCGGAACGATAGATACCCCAAGATTCGCCGCGTCAATCCTGCACACGGTCATCCGGCAGACGCCGAAGCCTTACACCGTCGAGCAGCCCTCCGGGGGTATGGGCGTGGGTCTCATTTCCGGTGCGCCCGGGCGAACGACCACTTATCAGCCGCTCTCTTTCGCTTCCGCCCGGCGCGAGCAAAATCTCGTCAGTCTAAGGAATTTTTTCATATGGACTCAGTGTCCGAATTCGACCCACCACGGCCGCTCTCGATAGTGGCCCGCAAGGTGTGGGATCAACATGCCCAGCGTATCCACGGGGAGGGACGCTGGCAAGTGGTTGATCTCGATATGTTGTGCACTTATGCCGAGACCGTCGAAGTGTATCTCCGCTGCAAATCTGACATCGACAATCACGGCGTTCTAGTTCAAGGGCGAACGGAAAAAGAGTTGGTCCGCAACCCAGCGCTAACCCCGCTGAATCAGGCCCGCACCGCCATTATCCTCCTGGCGAAGGCGGTCCCCCTGGCGAACCGAAACGCTGACCTGGCCGGCGCCAGCGTCGATGCCTACATTGATTCGATGGTCAAGTGAGCGCGGCACTCGACAACCGGGCCAGCGTGATCCGCGGCGACATCGCCCGCATGGAATTACCACTCGATCCGGCCACGGTGCGGCGCTACTCGATCATCGCTGCGCGGTGGGAGGAATTGAGATTGCTCATCCATGAAGGCAAATCAGCTCCAGCCGATGAGCATCGGTTCCGAGAACTCACGCCGATTCTTCGGGCGCTTACTGCTGAACTCGGTTTGGACGCAGCCGACGAGACCCACCCCGGTCCCGAGACCATTCCCGGGATCACGGGATGGGACGGTTTCCTCGCTTGCGATTTTTCTTATTTGATCGCTAATGAGACTTGGCAGAGCACCGCAGCCGACTGGCGAGATTACGCGCCCTGAATCGCACGGAGAGCGACGAAATTGGATTCCGAGGGTGGCAGCACCCGCCGACTATCAAAACTTATTGGGGAAGCCGTAGAGAGCCCAGAAACAACAGACTGGGATTCTCTCCAATCACTTGCCTTTGATTTCATCTGGAATGCCAGGATGGAACAGGGCGAACGCGCTGACATGGCGCGCAACCTTGCTCAGTTGGCAATCGACTGGGCATTTACAGGCAATGAGGACGATCATTTGCGTCTCTCCAATGCCTACCTGATCGCCGTCATGCTCGACGGCATCCGGGCTGAGGAATCAGCCCTAGTTCCAGACGAGTAGACCTCTCCCGCCATCCGTGCCGCTCGGTCCGCCGCTCAGCTCTTACATCTGTAACACCTGACCCGCCGACTGGCCCGCACATCATGGATGGCCGCTGACTCTGCTCGATTAGTGCCTCGGCACGAACCACCCGGCGCGCCCCCTGCCGCACAGATGGGTGAACTTCCCACCTGCTCCGCAATCGGCGTGCCCGCTGGTAGCAACCGCCCAAGAGGGCTCCAACTACCAAAATGAAAGCAGCACAACAGATATGCCATCGCTAGCACAAATCGAAACACAACAGCTCGACCTCGATCAGTGGGGTGAGGAGCTGAAGAGTCGGCTCATCAGCGCCAAGTCCGCCAAGGGCGGAGCAACAACCAAGGCCGCCCTCGAAAAACTCATCGCTGAGGGCGAGCAGTACAAGGCCGCCCGGGCCGGCCTGGCCCAGGCCCGCGACCAAGCTGAGAGGTCCGAGCGAATCATGGCCCAGCTCCGCGACGGCGGGAGTCCGTACCCAACGGCGGATATTAAGTCCGCCGCCAGGGATTGGCGTCCAGCCTCGCCGTTGTACGTCGAACCCGCGGCATTTGAGGGGCTCTACAAGGCCGCTCAGCACAAATTGCCGAGTTTCAGCGTCGAGATCGGCAAAAAGGAATTCGGCGTCGACACCAAGACGCTGACCGATTCCGGGATGGGTTTTCCGGCCGTCGTCCAGCCCGGACTAACGCAAGGGCTGCCGTATGAACCGAACCGATTGTTCAACGAGTTCATTGGCTCGACCACGGACAGCCCGGCAATTCAATATTACGTCCACAGCTCGAATACCAATCCGGCCGCAACCGTCGCGGAATTGGGAACGAAGCCTGATCTTGGAATGGTTCTCACTCCACATATCGTGACCCCCGTCAAGATTGCGGCGTTGGCTTCCGTGTCAATGGAAGCGTTACAAGATTTCGATACGTTCTTGAGTTTCGTGCCGTCAGAATTGCAGCGCGCCATTATCGACGCTGAGACTAATCAGGTGGTCAATGGGAATGGGACGCTGCCGAACCTGACGGGGTTGCTCCATACGACGGGCACGCTCTCCCGCGCCGTCGCCACCAGCGAAGCGCCATTGGACACCATTAACTTGGCGTTCAATGATTTGCGTATCGGTGCGGCATTCGCGACAGCGAACTTGGTAGCGATGCACCCTACTACGTGGACTTATCTGCGGTCGCAGAAAGACACGATGGGCCGCTACTTGCTGGCACCTGATCCTGCCACTGGACAAGTGAACACCATTTGGGGAGCCAAGGTGATTACGAATACCAAGATCGCCGCCGGGACCGCGATCGTCATGGATCGCAGCCAGGCGGTATTGGCGTGGACTCGAATGGGCCTCACAATCGAAATCAACGGTTATGGCGACACCCAGTGGTCGACGAACGCGGTCTCCTTCCGAGCTGAAGAGAGAATCGCGATTGGCGTTCAGAAGCCGGCTGCCATTTGTATCGTGACGGGTCTCGCCGCCGCGTCGTAAATAAGACTTACCGCCATCGGTGCATTTCCGGCATTACACGCCGATGGCAGGTAATCCAGCTAGGTGTGGGTCTAATCCTTTCCCCGGTGGCCTAACTGGCATAGGCCAGGGGGCGGGTCACCCCCGCCTCCTGGCCCCCCAAGGCGTTCGGGGGCGGGCAATTTCTACGGTGATACGCGCCCGAACTTTAAGGATGGCCGAGAAGGCTGGGCACCTTCTCGGCCATCCCCTCAAAGCAACCACATCGGGCAGGCGCGTAGCCGCGATGCCCGCGCGGGACATTATGCGGAAGCTTGCCTCCCGCCTCTCCGCTTGCTTTCGGCAATCAGGGTCCGGCTTGTCTGCTGTATAGCGCGTGAAGCCGCCATACTCTCGATTGCCATGAGGCAAACCTCGGTGGCAATCACTCGCAGTTCCGCTGCCCGCTGCATCTCCGGGTGGAGCGTCGACATAACCGCGAGTGTTCCACGGCGGGGCGACTCCAAACGCCGGTATGGGAGCGGGCAGCGGACCCGCCGACGGGAGGATCAGCAACAGGCCCCAACCGGTACCGACGTTCGAGCCGCCACCACTACCGGACCTCAGTGCGTGGGCGGATTAGCCCGCGTACGGAGGCCAACCTCGGCCCGACCAACCGCCGCTGATCGTGGCGAGCCTAGTAATCACGAGCATCGGCAGCACGTAGCGCTCGGCCTTCAGTTCTTCAACGAGCCTTCTGGCGTCGTCGTGACTCGGAACGTATGGCGGCTCGGAGATGTGACCGTCCTCGACGTACATCGGGCTACCGTCTGGCCAACGCATCTCCTTCACCAATGGCCATAGCTCCTCGTCGGACCATTCAGAGCCGTCGCTAACGATCTCCTGCACCTCGGCGCTACCGCCGCAGAGGGCTAGTCCGGGGACCGCACCAATTGGCACGGGTTCCGCCAGCGGACGAACACGGTAATAGGTGACCGGCCGTGACGGCGTAAATCGCGAGCAGGCGACGACCAACCGATGCGAGTCGGCAACGGCCAACGGTTCGTTGCCGTCTGGAACTGTCTCCCCCTTTGCAGCGAGCCCCCAGGCCCCCGCGGTGTACCAAACGGCTTCGTTCATCCCGCGGCCTCGATCTCGTCGGCAGCATCGGTGAGCGCGGCGGCCAGCCCACGCGCCTCCGCGGCCGTCATATCGTCGTCGTCTGTGTAGACGCGGATGCCGCGTCGGATGGAGCCAGCAGCGTATTGCTCCCCGCCGATCTCAACAGTCGCGCGACTGACCTTGCGAACTGTGCCCGTGAACGGCCGGAACCATAAGCCCCCACCGGCGTCCACCCAATGATCTAAGTCAACCACCCCGCCGGGCACCGGCAGGTGCCCGAACATCAGGTCGTCATTCGAGTTCATGCGGGCGTCGTCCCGCGCCTCCACCAGCAGGGACTCGTCTCCAAAACCCGAATCCTCAAGGCTTTTCAGGCGCTTCACCTGGTTTTCGGTGAGCTGGTCGGCCAGATCGCGCCAGGTGGTCGCGTGGTCGTGGACGGTCATTGCTCCCCCTTGGGTCGTCGTCACTCTCACGGTTCAAGCCCCGGGGTGGCGTCGATCAGCGCTTGCGGCAGACCAGCAGCCCTCAGCGTCTCGCGCATCGACGCGACGGACCGCTGAATATCCTCTGGCAGTTGCAATCCCGCATCACGCGCCGAGGCTCGAAGCGCCGCGATCTCGCTGAAGCCTGCCCGTAGGTTGTCGAACATTCCCGTGGCCCGCGCCTTGTCTACAAACCCGTTGTGATCGGTAGTCATGACGCCGACGCCTCCCACAGTGCGCCCGACTCCATGTCGTCGGCAACCATCCCCATTAGCCGCGCCATCTCGCTGGCCTGGAGGTCATTACGAGCGGCCAGCAGTGCGCCCGCCTTGGACCGCATGACCTCGGGTGTCGGGTACGTCGACACCAACCCCCGAACCACCTGCTCGATGAGGTCCTCGCCACTTGACGACGCGCCGGGACTGACCACCGCGTAGTCGTTGGTGATCGCGTTCAGCTCCGCTTCCAAGTCCTCGGCCGTCGTCTGGCATGTCGGGCATAGGTACCCGACGACCAGACCGGCGATGAACGTGGCGTTCCACGCCTCGGCGGTGTTGCGCAATCTGCGCCTGCACCTGTCGCAGCGAATCAGGGTTGTCGTGGTCGACATCGTGGTTCCGTCCTCTCCGTCATCCCCGCCCACGGTGAGCGGCGACATCCATAGTGTGACTGCTCAGCTAAGCGAACGCAAGTTTCGTCGACAGTGAAAGATGTTGTGTAACAACACTTGAAGCGCCATCAAAGGGATTTATTTGGTAGAGATAGCTACTCCGGGACTAGTAGTGGAGTAGTAGTCGAAGTGGTAGTTCATCTAGTAGTTGCTCACCCTGCGTGGAGAAGCCGATAGGGCTGCCTTCTAGTTCTCCGGGAAGAAGGTCGGACATTGCCGTGAAGGTCAGTGTCCGACCTTTCGGGTGATTGTTCGTCGGCCACTGGTCGCCTTAAATACGTTCTGGCACAGGCCGTTTGGGCGTAGATGCGGCAGCAGCATCTCCCCCCGGAATTTTGATCGGGACAAGAGGGAGAAACATGACCGGGAGACGGACGGGGTAAGAAGGGTTAAGGCTCAGAAGATTAAGAGCCCTTGCCTAGAAGGTCACCCAGAAGATAACCTTGGGCCTCCCACGGTTTGTACAAGCGCGCCCAAAAGCAGGTGCTGTTCATCCTCGACCTTGGGGCCTCAAAACCGTCGTCATCCCTCCGCAAGGCGGGGCGCGCTGGACGCAACCAGCCTGCGGAACTCGCCACCAACCCGCTCAGTGCCGCCGACGCGCTAGACGACGGCCGGAGGCAAGGTGTCACACAGGACGAATCAGGGCTGAGGACCGGCGCGGTAGGCCGCGTCAACGCTCGCAAAAACGCCGTCGCCACAGCGTGAGGGGTACATACGGGCGTCCGCTTTATCTTGGCACGCTAGCGCCCGTCCCGTGCTTCCCTAGTGCGTATGCCCGACCAGGAGCTAGACGACCTTCAAGCGATGGCGGAACCGAAGGGACATTTCGTCGCCCGAGTCACGACCATAGAGGTATCTCTCACGGACGGCGGACGGCTCGAAACGGTCACCTGGCTCAGCGTCTTTCCGAACGGCGCTACCGCGGACGACGGTGAAGGCTTTTCTAACGCGGAGGGCGCTCGACAACACATCGACAGCGCTTCCCGACTCGCCGACAGCAAGTTAGCCGGTCCCCAACATAATCAGCCGCACAGCGTTGATTTTGTTAACTGAGTTTCAGCAGTTCATGCAGCTCAGAGGCTATTCGCGCACAGTGCTAGCTAATCTAGAATCGCCAGTTCCTTGGGGAACCGGGTCAGCAATTCGGGTGCGGGGGCGTCATCACTGCCCACGACCAGCGTGTCCTCGATGCGGACGCCGCCACGGCCGGGCAGATAGACACCGGGCTCCACGGTCACCGCAGAGCCAGCAAGCAGTGTACCGGCGGATGACGCGCTGATTCCCGGCGCTTCGTGGATCTGCAACCCGACCCCGTGACCGAGACCGTGCCCGAAGTTCTCGGCGAACCCCGCGTCGGCTATGCACTCGCGCGACACGCCGTCCACACCGGCCAGCGACACGCCCGGCGCCAGGGCCTCCCGACCGAGGCGCTGAGCCGTCGACACCAGGTCGTAGACGTCGCGCTGCCACTGCGCGATTGGCGAAAGGACGAAGGTGCGGGTCATGTCGGAGTGGTAGCCGGCGACCAGAGCGCCGAAGTCGATCTTCACGAAGTCGCCAGGCGCCAGCACCGAATCGGTCGGGCGGTGGTGCGGGATCGCGGAGTTCGACCCCGCGGCAACGATGGTCTCGAAGGACACGCCGTCGGCGCCGTGATCGAGCATCCGGGACTCCAGATCCCGCCCGACCTCGCGTTCGGTCCGCCCCGGCCGCAAGCCACCCGCCGCCACCACGTCGGCGAGCGCCGCGTCGGCGGCCTCGCACGCCAGCCGCAGCAGCGCGATCTCCCCGGCATCCTTGACCTCGCGCAACGCCTCGACAGCACCGGCCGCGCGGACCAGATCGACACCGGGTGCGGCCTTGGTCAACAGCGCGTGGCCGTCGACGGTGACGACGTGACTCTCGAAACCCAGCCGCCGCACCCCGAAGGTGGCCGCGGCTGCCGCCAGATGCGGTGCGCAGGCGCGTTCGATGACGATCTGCGCGTCCGGCGACTGCTGGGCGGCCTGCGTCACGTAGCGGCCGTCGGTCGCCAGCACCGGAACCTCGTCGTCGACACGAATCAGCACCGCGGCATTCGACCCGGTGAATCCGGTCAGATAACGGACGTTGACCAGGTCCGTTACCAGCATGGCGTCCAATTCGGCGGCGGCCAGTCTGCGACGCAAGCGGGCTCTGCGCTGTGAAATCGTCACAGCGCCCGACGGTACTCGCTACGCTATGCCCTCATGGGTAAGTGGTTGCTGCGCGGACTGGTGTTCGCGGCACTGATGGTCATCGTCCGGTTGGTTCAGGGAGCCCTGATCAACACGATGGAAAGTCAGGCGCTGTGGATCAGCATCGTGCTGGTGGCGGTGTTCGCGATCGCGGCCTTCGTCTGGGGCCTGTCGGACGGTCGTGGCGACGCCAAGGCCAACCCGGATCCCGATCGCCGCGGCGACCTCGCGATGACGTGGCTGCTGGCCGGCCTGTTCGCCGGCATCGTCAGCGGCCTCGTCGCATGGTTCATCTCGCTGTTCTACGAGAACCTGTACGCGCAGGGTCTGCTCAACGAGGTGACGACCTTCGCGGCCTTCACCGCGCTGCTGACGTTCGTCTTCGCCATCGGGGGCGTGGCACTGGGCCGCGCCCTGGTGGACCGCAAGGCCCCGCCGGTTCAGCGTCGCGGCGCCGACGAAGATCGTGCCGACACCGATGTCTTCGCCGCGGTCGGCGCCAGGGACTACCCGGAGGACAACGCCGCCGAGGGTGCCGCGGCCGCCAGGACCGAGAACATCAGCTCGACTCCTACCGAGCCGCGGGCGGCCGAGGAGGCCGGGACCGAACCCGCGACCGACAAGGGCTACCAGACGCCCTGAGTCAGCCGTCGAGGCTCGCCAGGTACCGCAACGCCAGCAGGTAACCCTGCACGCCGAGGCCGACGATCACGCCCGTCGCAATCCCGCTCAGGTACGAGTGGTGCCGAAAGTCCTCGCGCGCATGCACATTCGAGACGTGTACCTCGATCAGCGGCGCGGTGAGTTCGGCACATGCATCGCGTAGTGCGATCGACGTGTGGGTCAGCGCCCCGGCGTTGAGCACGACCGGCTCCTTCGCGTCGGCCGCCGCGTGCACCCAGCCCAGAAGCTCGCCCTCGCTGTCGGTTTGGCGCACGACGACGTCCAACCGCAGCGCCGAGGCCTCGCGCTCGATCAACGCGACCAGGTCGTCGTGCGTGGTGGTGCCGTAGACCTCGGGCTGACGCTTGCCCAGCCGGCCGAGGTTGGGGCCGTTCAACACGTTGATGGTCATTGCCGGGTTCCGATCTCCGAGTAGGCGGCCACCAGCAATGCCGGGTCGGGTCCCTCCAGCCGGGCCGGTTTGGCCAGCCCCTCGAGAACCACGAAACGCAGGACTCCCGAACGAGTCTTCTTGTCCCCGGCCATGTATTCGAGCAACTGGGGCAGCGCGTCGGCGTCGTAGGTCACCGGTAGACCCAGGGCCGTCAGCACCGAGCGGTGCCGGTCGGCGGTCTCGTCGTCCAGACGGCCCGCGAGCCTGCCCAATTCGGCGGCGAACACCAGACCCACCGAGACCGCCGCGCCGTGGCGCCAGCGGTAACGTTCCCGGCGTTCGATGGCGTGGGCGAGAGTGTGTCCGTAGTTGAGGATCTCGCGCAGTTGCGACTCCCGCTCGTCGGCGGCGACGACCTCGGCCTTCACCACGACCGCGCGCCGGATGAGTTCGGGTAGCACCGCCCCCGACGGGTCGAGGGCCGCCTCCGGGTCGGCCTCGATCATGTCGAGGATCACCGGGTCGGCGATGAAGCCGGCCTTCACGATCTCGGCCATGCCGGCGACGATCTCGTTGCGCGGCAACGACTCCAGCGTGGCCAGGTCGACCAGTACGGCGAGCGGCTGGTGGAACGCGCCGACGAGGTTCTTGCCCGCGTCGGTGTTGATGCCGGTCTTGCCGCCGACGGCGGCGTCGACCATCCCGAGCAGGGTGGTGGGCACGTGGACGACGTCGACACCGCGCAGCCACGTCGCCGCCGCGAACCCGCTGACGTCGGTGGCCGCACCCCCGCCCAGGCTGACGATGGCGTCCTGGCGCCCAATCCCGATGCGTCCCAACACATCCCAGATGAAGCCGACGACCGGTAACTCCTTGCCCGCCTCGGCGTCTGGGATCTCGATGCGGTGCGCGTCGACTCCCTTGTCCGCCAGGTGACTTCGAATCTGCTCGGCGGTCTGGTTGAGCACCGGCTGATGCAGGATCGCCACCCGATGCCGTCCGTCGAGCACCCGGGCCAGATCGTCGAGCAACCCCCTCCCGATGATCACCGGGTAGGGCCGGTCGACGAGGACGTCGACGGTCACGGGGTCACTCATTGCGGGCCTCTGCTCGACGGGCGAGCGCCGCGGGACTTGGCGGCGCCTCGGTGGTGGGGGCGGGATTGAGGACGGTGGGCAGCCTGCGCCAGCCCGAGCGTCGGCGCCGCCGCGCCTGCTGCCGCTCGAAGCCGGCGCTCTCCATCCGCTGCACGATGTGGCGCACCACCGCACCGGGATTGCGGCGATTGGTGTTGATCCGAACCGTGGCCACCTGCCGGTACAGCGGGACGCGCTGCGTCATCAGTTCGCGGAACCGTTCGGCCGCATCGGCGCCGGCCAGCAGCGGCCTCGTGGCTCCCCCGGAAGTGCGCCGAATGCCCTCGGCGGCCGAGATCTCCAGATAGATCACGGTGTGTCCCGCGAGCGCCTCGCGGACCTCTGGCGTGGTGATTGCGCCGCCACCCAGGGAGACGATGCCGTCGTGCTCGGCGAGCGCCGCCCGCACCACGTCGGCCTCGATGCGCCGGAACTCGGCCTCGCCGTCGACGAAGATCTCGGCGATGGTGCGGCCGGTGGTCTCGACGATCTTGGCGTCGGTGTCGAGAAGCGGCACGTCCAACGCCCGGGCCAGGCGGCGCCCGATGGTGGACTTGCCCGATCCGGGCATGCCCACGAGCACCGCCCTCGGAGCCATCAGCCCGACGCCCGGGCAGGATCCCGCGCGGTGATCGTGGCCAGGTAGCCCTCGACGTTGGCCTTGGTCTCGGCGAGCGAGTCGCCGCCGAACTTCTCCAGCGCCGCCCGCGCGAGCACCAGGGCGACCATCGTCTCGACCACGACCCCGGCGGCGGGCACCGCGCACACGTCGGAGCGCTGGTGGATCGCCACGGCCTCTTCGCCCGTGGTCATGTCGATCGTGGCCAGCGCGCGGGGAACCGTCGAGATGGGCTTCATCGCGGCGCGCACCCGCAGGGCCTGACCGTTGGTCATGCCACCCTCGAGGCCACCGGCCCGATTGGTCGTGCGCATCGCCCCGTCCGGACCGGGGTAGATCTCGTCGTGCGCCACGCTGCCGCGGCGGCGGGCGGTCTCGAAGCCGTCCCCGATCTCGACGCCCTTGATGGCCTGGATGCCCATCACGGCGGCGGCGAGCTGGCTGTCGAGCCGGTTCTCACCGCTGGTGAAGGAACCGAGCCCGATCGGCAGGCCGTCGACGACGACCTCGACGATGCCGCCCAGCGTGTCGCCGTCCTTCTTGGCGGCCTCGATCTCGGCGATCATCGACTGCTCGGCGACCTCGTCGAACGCCCGGACCGGGCTGTCGTCGATGCGGGCGAGATCCGCGGGCCGCGGCGGCGGGCCGTCATAGGGCTTGGACGCCCCGATCGAGATGACGTGGGAGAGCACCTCGACGCCGAGCGCCTGACGGAGGAACTCCCGGGCGACGGTGCCCGCGGCCACCCGGGCCGCGGTCTCGCGGGCGCTGGCGCGCTCCAGCACCGGGCGGGCGTCGTCGAAGCCGTACTTCAACATGCCGGCATAGTCGGCGTGCCCCGGCCGCGGCCGGGTCAGCGGAGCGTTGCGGGCGCCGTCCAGTTCGGTCTGTTCGACCGGGTCGGAGGCCATCACGGTCTCCCACTTCGGCCATTCGGTGTTGCCGATCTCGATGGCGATCGGCCCGCCGAGGGTGACGCCGTGGCGGACGCCGGCCAGCACCGTGACGGCGTCGGCCTCGAACTTCATCCGGGCGCCCCGGCCGTAGCCGAGTCGGCGCCGCTTCAGCTGCGCGGCGATGTCGGCCGTGGTGATCTCCAGACCGGCCACCATGCCCTCGACCATCGCCACGAGGGCGCGGCCGTGTGATTCACCAGCTGTGGTCCATCGCAACACGCGTCCCATCTTCCCACGACGCGCGCGACGCGAGGTAATCCGTCAGGCCAGGCTGCGCTGCAGCAGCAACGTGTCGACGAAGCGGTCGTGCTTGAAGCCGACGCGGCGCAGCCGGCCCGCGTCGGTGAAGCCGTGGCGACGGTGCAGCGAAAGAGAGCCGGGATCCCCCGTGTCCGCGATCACCGCGACGACCTCGCGGATGCCCGCGACCGCGCACGCGGTGAGGAGATCGCGCAGCAATTCGGTCCCGCATCCCGACCCGACCGCCGACGGCGAGACGTACACCGAATCCTCGACGGCTGCTCCGACGATCGCGTCGAACCGCCGTCGCCACTCGTCGTGATCGGGTGGCTCGAGTTCGAAGGTCGCGACGCTGGTCCGGACGTAATGCGCGTAGATCCCGGCGATGGCGTCCAAGTCCGCCGGTGTCGCAGTGCGTGTCGGCATGGTCTGCGCAACGCTAGGGCTACGTGACCACCAGGGCCACCGCAGCGACCGTCGCGACGCACATCGACGGGCCGTGCGGCACCGTTCCCCGCGTCCTGAAGGTGACGACTCCCCACAGCGCGGTCAGCAGCGGCGCGCCCACCGCCGCGAGCACCCACGCGTCGACGCCGAACACGCCGGCGAGGGCGCCAACGCCGACCGCCAACTTGACGTCACCGGCTCCCATCGCGGCCGGCCGGACGAGATGAACGACGAGGTAGACCGCGGCCAACGCAACCGCGCCGAGCAGCGCCATGATTCCCCGGCCCGCCAGCGCCGCGGCGACCAGCACGACGACCGCGCCGGGCACGGTCAGCGCATTCGGCAGCCGCCGCTCGCGGAGGTCGTAGACAGTCAGGGCGGCCAGCCACGCCAGCGCCGCCGCCAAACCAACTTCCGCCACGGAACGAGCCTAAGGTCAGCCCAGCGCCGCGCTCATCGCCTCTTTGGGAGCCGGCCGACCCGTGAACTGCTCGACTTGGGCGAACGCCTGGTTCAGCAGCATCTGCAGGCCGCTGATGACCTCGCCACCCGCGGCGGCGACCGCGGCGGCCAGCGGCGTCGGCCACGGGTCGTAGATCGCGTCGAGCAGCACCGGCGCCGCTGCGAGGGTGGCGGTGTGACGGGCGGCCACCTCGGCGGGGAGCGTGTTGATCACGACGTCTCGGACGCCGAGGGCGCCCAGCGGCTGGCCCAGTTCGACCCACTTCGTCTGGACGCCGCACCGCTCACCGAGAGCCAGCAGAGGGGCCGCCCGGTCGCGGTTGCGGGCGACGATCGCGACGTCTCGGACGCCGAGAGCGGCCAGGCCGACGATGGCGGCGGGCGCGGTGCCGCCGGATCCCAGAACCGCGGCGGCTCCCAGGCCCGAGACGTGCCCGAGAGCTCCGGTGACGCCGTCGACGTCGGTGTTGTCCGCCCGCCAGCCCGACACCGTCCTGACCAGCGTGTTGGCCGAGCCGACGAGTTCAGCGCGCTCGGTCCGTTCGTCGGCGAATCGCAACGCGGCGAACTTGCCGGGCATCGTCACCGACACCCCAACCCACTCAGGACCGAATCCGCCTACCAGCGAAGGCAATTCGTCTGCATCGCACTCGATGCGGTCGTAGGTCCAGTCGACCAGCCCGAGGGCGCGGTAGGCGGCCAGATGCAACTGGGGCGAGCGGGAGTGCGCGATCGGCGAGCCCAGAACGGCGGCCCTTCGGCTCATCGTGCGCTGTCGAGCACACCATTTGTTCGCGCCAATTCGATGTTGGCCAGGTGCTGCTGGTAGTCGCGGGTGAACAAGGTGGTGCCCTGCATGTCGATCGTGACGAAGTACAACCAGTCGCCAGGCTCCGGGCTCTCCGCGGCCGCCAGGGCCGGCTGCCCCGGCGAGCAGATCGGGGTGGCCGGCAGCCCGTCGCGCACGTAGGTGTTCCACGGCGTGTCCCGGCCGCGGTCGGCGTCGGTGGTGGCGATCTCCTGGCGGTCCAGCGAGTAGTTCACCGTCGAATCGAACTCGAGTCGGCGGTGATCGGGCGCGATCAACCGGTTGTAGATCACCCGGGCGACCTTCGCGAAGTCCTGCGGCTTCGACTCGCGCTGCACCAGCGAGGCCACCACCAGAACCTGGTAGGGCGATAGGTTCTCGGCGTTGCCGGCGGCGAGAAGCCCGTCCTGCTCGTACTGCGCGGTGCTGGCGGCGATCAGCGTCGCAATGATCGTCGGCGCCGGCGCCGACGGATCGATGTTCCAGGTGCCGGGGGCGATGAGGCCCTCGATGCGCCGATGGTCGGCTCCCAGGGCCTTGACGGGTTCCAGCGCCCACGCCGGGATCGAGAGTGCCGTCGGATCAGCCGTGCCCGCAGCCTTCTTCAGGTCGTCGGCGCTCACGCCGCACTTCTGGTTCCCGTCGAGCGTCACGCACGTCGCGTCGGCCACGAGCGACAAGACGCCCTTGGTGACCGCGGCCGTCTTGACGTCTGCGATGTCGTCGAGCTGACGGCCCTCGGGGATCACCAGCTTGCCGACCCGGTTCTGCGGATCCGATAGGCGCGAGACGGCGTTGGCGGCCGGGATCTCGGTCCGCACCTTGTAGAACCCCGGCTGAATCTGCGAGATGGTCGCGTTGCCGGCTGCGGCGTCGACGAACGCCTGCGACGTGGCGACGACGCCACCGTCCTGCAGCGTCTTGCCGATGGCCGTCGTGGAGTCGCCGTTGTGCACCTGGACCACCACGTCGGCGACGCCGTCGCCCTCGTAGTCGTTCGGCGTGCCGAACATGCCGTGCCACATCCGCGAGCCGAGGAACACCGCGACGACGACCACGACCACGAGAGCCACCACCGAGAGCGCGGTGACGTTGCGACGCCGGCGGCGATTGCGCCGTTCGCGGGCGCGCTCCGTGCGGCTCATCGTCCTGCGTGGCCGCCCGACCGCTTCCGGTTCCGTGCGCTCGAGACCCCAGTGGTCAGTCATCGGCCGCTCCGCGGTTCTCTGCCAGGGCGACTCGCCGCTGGTCCAGCCAGGTCTGCAGGATGCCGACGGCAGCTGCCTGGTCGATCATCGACTTCTGCCCGCGCGCGCGGACACCGGCCTCGCGCAGCGACCGCTGAGCGGTCACGGTGGTGAGCCGTTCGTCGGACAACCGCACGGGCACCGGGGTGATCCTCGCGGCGAGGGCGTCGGCGACGGCGATCGCGTCGCGTGCCGACGGGCCGGTCCGGTCGGCGAGGGTGCGCGGCAAGCCGACCACGACCTCCACGGCGGCGTATTCGTCGGTCAGTTGCGCCAAGCGCCGGATGTGCTTGCCCTTGACGTCCCTGCGGTCGCGAGCCACCGTCTCGACCGGCGTCGCCAGGATGCCGTCGGGGTCACTCGTCGCGACACCGATCCGCACGGTCCCGACGTCGACGCCGAGCCGACGTCCCCGCCCGGGGTCGTCGCCGCCCGGCCGGTCCGGCTGGCGGTCGTCGATCTCGGTCAACCGACTCAACTCCGGCTGATCTCTGCCAGCAACGCCGACAGCGCCGCGTCGATGTTCGACGCTCCACTGCCCGAGCCCTGCGCGAGATCGGCCTTCCCGCCGCCGCGCCCGTTCAGCGGACCGCCCAGCAGCTTGACGAGATCGTTGGCACTCAGTCCGAGGTCTTGAGCCGCGGCGTTGACCGCGACCACGAAGGGCACCGAGTCGCCGTCGCCCGGCTCGGCGATCAGCGCCACCACGCCGGGCTCGGAGCCGAGCTTGTTCTTGACGTCACCGACCAGGCTGCGCAGATCGGCGGCCGACATCCCGCCGGCCATGCGCTGTGCCACGACTCGCACCCTACCCACCAACTCTGCGCCCGCCGCCGCGTTCGCCGCGGCCGCCCGCGCATTGGCCAGCCGAGCCCGGTCGACTTCCCGCTCGGCGACCTTGAGTCGCTCGACGAGGGTGGCGACGCGGGCGGGCACCTCCTCGGACGGCACCTTCAGCGACGACGCCAGACCCGCCAGCAGGGCACGCTCCTTGGCCAGGTACTTGAACGAGTCGAGTCCGACGTAGGCCTCGACACGACGAACCCCCGACCCGACCGAGGACTCGCCGAGAACGGTCACCGGTCCGATCTGCGCCGAGTTGTGCACGTGCGTACCGCCACACAGTTCCAGCGAGAATGGGCCGCCGATCTCGACCAGCCGGACGTCCTCCGGATAGGCCTCGCCGAACAGCGCCATCGCGCCCATCGCCTTGGCCTTGTCGAGCTTGGTGTACATGGTGTTGACCGCGTAGTCGGCCTCGACGGCCTCGTTGGTGACGACTTCGATCTGCTCGCGCTGCTCGTCGCTGAGCGCGCCCTGCCAGTTGAAGTCGAATCGGAGGTATCCCGGGCGATTCAGCGAGCCGGCCTGAACGGCGTTGGGGCCCAACACCTGTCGCAGGGCGGCGTGCACCATGTGCGTGCCCGAGTGGCCCTGGGTGGCGCCGTGCCGCCACTTCGGGTCGACGGCGGCGATGACGGTGTCGCCCTCGACGAACTCGCCCGACTCGACGGTGACGCGGTGCACGAAGAGCGTCTTCGCGATCTTCTGGACGTCGGTGACGGCCGCCTTGGCGGCAACGCTGGAACCGGTCCCGGTGATGGCGCCGACATCGGCGATCTGACCGCCGGATTCGGCGTAGAGCGGAGTCCGGTCCAGCACCAGCTCGATGCGCTCGGTGGAGCCGCCCATCCCACCGGAGTGCGCGACGACGGGCACCCGCCTGCCATCGACGAAGATGCCGAGAATGGTTGCCTGGGAGGTCAATTCGTCGAATCCGGTGAACTCGGTCGGACCGGCGTCGACCAGTTCGCGATACGCCGACAGGTCGGCGTGCGCGTGCTTGCGGGCCGCGGCGTCGGCTTTGGCCCGCTGGCGCTGCTCGGCCATCAGGCCGCGGAAGCCCTCCTCGTCGACGGTCAGGCCGGTCTCGGCGGCCATCTCCAGGGTGAGCTCGATCGGAAAGCCGTAGGTGTCGTGCAGCGTGAAGGCGTCGGTGCCGGACAAGACCGTGGCGCCGGCTGCCCTCGTCGTGTTGGCGGCATCCTCGAACAGCCGCGAACCCGAGGCGAGGGTGCGGTTGAACGCCGTCTCCTCGGCGATGGCGATGCGGTTGATCCGGTCGAAGTCGGTGACGAGTTCCGGATACGACGGCCCCATGGCATCGCGCACGCAGGCCATCAGTTCGCCAACGATCGGCGTGTCGATGCCCAGCAGCTTCGCCGACCGGATGACGCGCCGCAGCAACCGGCGCAGGACGTAGCCGCGGCCGTCGTTGCCCGGGCTGATTCCGTCGGCGACGATGATCGCCGCAGTGCGGCTGTGGTCGGCGATGATGCGGTAGCGGACGTCATCCTCGTGGTTGCCCTGGCCGTAGCCGCGTGGCGCAATCCCGGCGACCAGGTCGATCACCGGGCGGACGAGGTCCGTCTCGTAGACGTTGTCGACGCCCTGCAGCAGACAGGCCACCCGCTCCACACCCATGCCGGTGTCGATGTTCTGGCGCGGCAGCGGCCCGAGGATCTCGAAGTCCGATTTGCCGGTGCCCTCACCCCGCTCGTTCTGCATGAACACGAGATTCCAGATCTCGATGTAGCGGTCCTCGTTGGCCTCCGGGCCGCCGTCGATCCCGTACTCGGGCCCGCGGTCGACGTAGATCTCCGAGGACGGCCCGCACGGTCCCGGGATGCCCATCGACCAGTAGTTGTCGGCCATGCCGCGGCGCTGGATGCGCTCCAGCGGCAGCCCAGCCACTTCCTGCCACAGCGTGATCGCTTCGTCGTCATCCAAATAGACCGTCGCCCAAAGGGTTTCGGGATCGAATCCGTAGCCGCCCTGATCCTGCGGATTGGTCAGCAGCGTCCACGCGAACTCAATGGCGCCCTTCTTGAAGTAGTCGCCGAAGGAGAAGTTGCCCGCCATCTGGAAGAAGGTGTTGTGGCGGGTGGTGATGCCGACCTCGTCGATGTCCGGGGTCCGGATGCACTTCTGCACGCTGGTGGCACGATCCCACGGCGGCGTGCGCTGGCCAAGGAAGTAGGGCACGAACTGCACCATGCCGGCGTTGACGAACAGCAGATTGGGGTCGTCGAGAATGACCGACGCACTGGGCACCTCGGTGTGACCCGCCTTCACGAAGTGATCGAGGAAGCGCTTCCTGATCTCGTGTGTCTGCACGTACTGCCGTCCTTCGTCCCTCGAGCGTGGTGTCAGCTCTGGTCTGGTGCCGTTCTCGACCGCATCACAGTACCGGCCCCTTCTCCATCGTCCCGCACGCACGCGGTTCGGCGATCACCGGCGGTCGTGCTCACGGCGGTTCAGCCGCCGACGAAGCTGATTCGCACGGATCGTCGAGGATTGTCCCTGTTCAGATCGACCAACACGATGCTCTGCCACGTCCCGAGCAACGGCTCGCCGGCTTGCACCGGGACCGTCACCGACGGCGCCACGAGTGCGGGCAGGACGTGATCGGCTCCGTGCCCCGGCGAACCGTGGGAGTGTCGGTAGCGCTCGTCCCGGGGTAGCAGCCGTTCCAGCGCGTCGACGAGGTCGTCGTCGGAACCGGCGCCCGTCTCGAGGATGGCCACGCCGGCCGTCGCGTGCGGGACGAAGACGTTGCACAACCCGTCGCCACGCGACGCGCAGAAGGCGCGGACGGCCTCGGTCAGGTCCACGGTCCGGCGCCGGGAGGTGTCCACGTCGATCAATTCGGTGTTCACGCAGACGAGGTTACGTGGCGCGGTAATTCACGCCGACGTTTATAGAACCGCCCCTCGGGTACTCCCTCGCCAGCTCAATGCCCCTCACTCCGAACGAAAGTGAACCTGCGATGACACCCACAGGCATCATCACCGCCATCATCATTGGCGCCATCATCGGCCTTCTGGGTCGGCTGGTCCTTCCCGGCAAACAGCCGATCGGGCTGCTCGTCACGATCCTCGTCGGCATCGTGTCCGCGCTCATCGGCACGTGGCTGGCGCGCCAGCTCGGCATCCCCACCGCAACCAGCGGCATCGACTGGATGGAACTGCTCGTCCAGGTGATCGTCGCCGCAGTGGGCGTGGCGCTGGTGGCCAGCCTGATGGGTCGACGCCGCACGGGCGCCCTGCGCCGCTGAGTCCACTCGGCACCGGATGGCCGGTCACCTCTCGCACTCACCTCGAATGCGTGGCGTGGCCGGCCATTCGCGTCGGTGGGCTAGCGCCTGCGGCGCAGGATGGCCCGTAACTTGTCGAGGCGCCCGGCAATGTCGCGCTCGGCGCCGTGCGTCGTCGGTCGGTAGTAGTCCACCCCCACCAGCTCGTCGGGCGCATACTGTTGCGCCACAATGCCATCGGGGTCGTCATGCGGGTATGAGTAGCCCTGCGCGTTGCCCAGCGCCGCCGCGCCGGAGTAGTGGCCGTCGCGAAGGTGCGGCGGCACCAGTCCCGCCTTGCCGGCCTTGATGTCGGCCATCGCCGCCGACAGCGCGGTGGTCACGGCGTTGGACTTGGGTGCGGTCGCCAGGTGCACCGTGGCATGGGCGAGCGTCAACTGCGCTTCCGGCATGCCGATCAACTGAACGGTCTGCGCGGCCGCCACGGCGGTCTGCAGCGCCGTGGGGTCGGCCATGCCGACGTCCTCACTCGCCAGGATGGTCAACCGGCGGGCGATGAAGCGGGGGTCCTCCCCCGCGGTCAGCATGCGCGCGAGGTAGTGCAGGGCGGCATCGACGTCGGAGCCGCGCACCGACTTGATGAAGGCGCTGACGACGTCGTAGTGCTGGTCGCCGTCCCGGTCGTAGCGGACGGCGGCCTTGTCGAGTGACTGCTCGATGACCTCGACCGTCACGTGGTCGCCCGCCTCGGCCGCCACCTCCAGCGCCGTCAGGGCGCGGCGGGCGTCCCCCGCGGCCAGCTGGACCAGCAGTTCGACGGCGTCGGCGTCGACGGCCACCGAGCCGCCGAGGCCACGCTGATCGGCGATGGCCCGTTCGACGACCACACGCACCGCGTCGGCACCCAGCGGCTGCAGCTGCAGGATCAGCGAGCGGGACAGCAGCGGAGCCACCACCGAGAACGACGGGTTCTCCGTCGTCGCCGCCACCAGCAGCACCACCCGGTTCTCGACGGCCGCCAGCAGGGCGTCCTGCTGGGTCTTGGAGAACCGGTGCACCTCGTCGATGAACAGCACGGTCTGCTTGCCGTGCACGGCGGCGCGACGGGCGACGTCGATCACCGCCCGGACGTCCTTTACCCCGGCCGACAGCGCCGAGAGAGCCTCGAACCGGCGCCCCGTCGCCTGCGAGATCAGCGACGCCAGGGTCGTCTTACCGGTGCCGGGCGGCCCGTAGAGGATGACCGACGCCGCTCCGGATCCGTCGACGAGGCGGCGCAGTGGTGACCCATCGCGCAGGAGGTGGTCCTGGCCGACGACCTCGTCGAGCCCCCTCGGTCGCATCCGGACCGCCAGCGGTGCCGACGGCCCGCCATCGGGGATGCCCGCCCCGTCACCCGGTTCGGGCGTGACGTCGAACAGACCATCGGCCACGGGACAGGCTTACCACTCGCCGGGGCCCGCTGCCGAACCCGGTCACTCGCGCAGCGTGCGGCCCTGCGGGTCCGGCACCTTGCCGACGAGGATCAGGATTCCGTCGACGAAGGGCCAGATGGCGCCGATTCCGCAGGTCACCAGCGATACGACGAGCTGCAGGACGGCAATCTTGTTGTAACCCAGGTAGAACCGGCCGATGCCGAAGGTCCCCAGGAACAACTGCAGGAGTCCGGCGACGAGCTTGCTCTTGTCCGACAGCGGCCGGCCGAAGGGGTCGACGCCGAACTGACCGGGGTACTGCGGCGGGTAGCCGTACGGCGGTGGCGGTCCGTAACCCGGTGGCGGAAGCGGTGCGTCATACCCGCCGACCGGAGGCGGCAACGACGGATCCGGCCCGTACGGCGGCGGGGACGAGGGCTCCGAGCCGTACGGCGGGGGCGGGTACGGCGGGTTGGACCCGGGTGGCGGTGGAGGCACGGACATGCCACGGATGATGTCCCATTCGCCGGTCCGCGTCCACCGTTCGGTGCACCCGGACTCCGCTTTCTCCGGAGATCCTCAGGAACTCGCGGTGACGAAGTCGATGAGTTCCTCGACGCGGCCGATGAGGGCGGGCTCCAGGTCGTTCCAGTCCCGGACGGTGCCGCGGATGCGCCGCCATGCGCCGGCGATGTCGGCCTGATCGTCGTGCGGCCAGCCCAGGGCGTCGCAGATGCCGTGCTTCCACTCGACGTTGCGTGGGATCACCGGCCACCGCGACAAGCCGAGCCGTTCGGGCTTCACCGCTTGCCAGACGTCGACGTAGGGGTGGCCCACCACCAGCGTGTGGGCTCCACCGGGGCCACCGCGGACGGCGTCGGCGATGCGGGCCTCCTTGGACCCCGTGACCAGATGGTCCACCAGCACCCCGAGCCGACGGCCGGGCCCGGGATCGAAGTCCGCGACGATGGCGGCCAAATCGTCGATGCCGCCGAGATATTCGACGACCACCCCCTCCACCCGCAGATCGGCACCCCAGACCTGTTCGACGAGTTCGGCGTCGTGGCGCCCTTCGACGTAGATGCGGCTGGGCAGTGCAATCCTCGCGCGAGCGCCGGCGACGGCAACCGATCCGGACGCCGTGCGCGCCGGTCCGGCCGGCCCGGTGCGCTTGGGCGCGGTGAGGATGACCGGCGTGCCGTCCACCAGATATCCCGGCCCGATGGGGAACGGACGCCGGTGCCCGTCGAAGTCCTCCAATTCCATGCGGCCGTACTCGATGCGCACGATGGCGCCGACGTAGCCGGTCTGCACGTCCTCGACGACGAGCCCGATGTCGGCTGCCATCTCGGTGGAACGCACTCGCTTGGGCGCGTGCGGGTTTCGGGCCAGGACGTCGGAGCCGTATCGATCCTTCACGTCGCAAAGCCTAGGAACGTCGGGCATCCTCGCCGCGCGCCGCGCCGGGTCCGTGACCGATCGGTGACCGGGCTACGCCAGCTTCGTCTCGATGTCGTAGAGCACGTCGGAGCCGTCGACCTTGGTGATCTTCAGGTGCGCGACGTAGTCGCCGTCGGGACCGGTGAAGGTGCAGTCGAACTCCTCGCCGACCTTGGCGTCGGTTCCCGAGGGGCACGTGACGTCATGCGGGGTGAACTTGGTGTGCTGGGAGACGAAGTCGGTCACCGACTTCTGCGCGCTGTCGGCGTCGATCACGTGGCTGCACCCGCTGAGGCCGAGCACGGCGGCACCAACGAGGAGTGCGGACGCGAGGCGGGCACCGTGGACGTGAATCATCTGCGTGATGGTGCTCCACGGTGTGTCGCTGGTCAAGCACCGGTTGGGGTTACGCCGCGCCGCCCGCTGCGGCGAGTTTCGCCGGATCGGAGGTCACCTCGTCGATGACGGTGTGGATGAACCGCATCTTCTCGAGCACCTTCGGTGGCAGCACGAAGGGGTAGAGGTCGTCGTGGCCCATGGAGCGGTTGACCATGTTGAGCGCCCACGACAGCGGGAGCCACATGTCGATGATCGAGTCGAACCCGCTGGGCCCCAGGTTCCTTCGTTCGAACGTCGCCGCTGCGGGGGCGAAGCTGAAGGCTGCGGCGGTGTCCAGGGTGTCGCGGATGTGCAGGTAGTGGGCGAAGGTCTCGGCCCAGTCCTCGGCGGGATGCATCGTTGCGTAGGAGGAGACGTAGTTCTGCTCCCACCCGGGCGGCGCGCCCTCGCTGTAGTGCCGGTCCAGCGCCGCCTGGTAATCAGACTCCGCGTCGCCGAACAGCTCGTGGGCTTGCTGCTGATACTCCGACGCCGTACCGACCAGGCGGTAGTAGTAGTAGTGCCCGATCTCGTGGCGGAAGTGGCCGAGCAGGGTCCGGTACGGCTCGGCCATCGCGACTCTGAGCTGCTCGCGGTGCACGTCGTCGCCCTCGGCCAGGTCCAGGGTGATGACCCCGTCCTCGTGACCGGTGAACACCTTCTCGAACTGACTGGACAACAGGTCGAAGGCCAGCCCGTAGTTCGGGTCCTCGTCGCGCCCGACGATCGGCAGCTTGAGGTCGACCAGCTCGACGATCAGCCGACGCTTGGCCTTCTCCGCGACTGCGAAGGCCGCCATGGCAGGTTTGTCGGCGTCGCTGGGTCGCGTCCGGGTCAGCGCACACGACGTGCACAGCCTGCGCACCGGTGCCACCTCGACCAACCAGTTGCATTCTGCCGCATGAAGATTGGCGCACAGCTGATACTCGCTGGCGTCGACGGCACCGCCGTGCTCGCTCTCGGGGCCCGACGCGATCACGAGGAACGCCATGTCGTCGAGCGAGAAACCCAGCTTGCTCTTGCAGTTCAAGCAGACCGAGTTCTCGAAGGCCAGGTGCTGGCCGCAGTTGGGACAGATGAAGTCACGCACGAATGTTTCCTCCGTCGAATGGGGCTACGTCAACGGATACGTCGATCTTGCTGCTCTCCGAGTCGGTGTAGATGATGCCGCGCAGCGGCGGGACGTCGGCGTAGTCGCGGCCGAAACCCACCACCACGTATCGTTCGTCGACCATCTGGTCGTTGGTCGGATCGAATCCCAACCACTGATTCTGCGGTGTCCACACCGATGCCCAGGCGTGTGTCGCGTCGACCCCGACCATTCGTTCCCTTCCAGGAGGTGGGTCCGTCGCAAGATAGCCCGAGACGTAGCTCGCGGCGAGACCGTTGGCGCGCAGGCAGGCGATCGCGAGCCGAGCGAAATCCTGACATACCCCCTCTCCCGCCGCCAAAACTTCGCCGACCTGGGTGGATACCGTCGTCGACCCAGAGCGGTAGGTGAAGTCGTGGTTGATCCTGGTGTTCAGATCGCGCAGCACGTCGATCAGCGGCCGGGCCGGCTGGAAGCTCGGCGCGGCGTACTCCCGCACCGCCTCGGTGATCTCCGGCTGCTGCAGATCCAGCGTGAACTCGACCGCCAGCGCGCCGTCGGTGCCCACCGGCCGCGAGATCTCCCACGGCGCGAGCGCCGAACCGGTCGAATACAGCGTCGCCGGTGGCGAATCCACCTCCACCACCGAATGACTCGTGATGGTCAGCGCGCGGTGTCGTTGGGTGACGTGGAAGTACGAACTCGTGTTGCCGTACCCGTCGCGGCTGGTCGAACTGTCGGCGGCCTCGGGCTCGATGGTCAGCGTGTGCGCCAGGCAGCGCTGCCGCGGCGAGTCCCTCGGGGTGAGGAAGCCGCGACCGTAGGAGCTGGTGACGTCGTCGGAGTAGTGGTACATCGTCCGGTGCGTGATCTCGTAGGCCCGGCTCGTCGTCGACGTGGAGGTCACGGCACGACCCGCCTCTCGTCGGGACCCCACAGCGGCTGCATGCCGCCGGGCAGCGACAGGTGCGTCGCGGAGATGACGCGGGACAGGTCTCGCAGGTTGCCGTGAATGCTGCTCAACAGTCCGTCCAGTTCGACCCGCGTGCCGTCGCTGACGTCTTCCAAGTCCGCGGGGTCGAGCCGTCGCAGTCGGGCCGCCACCTCGTCGATGAGACGCTCGGGCCGGGTGGATCCCGACGACGAGGGAAGGGCCTTGAGGTCGACGCGCAACCGCTCGAACTGGAAGGCCAGCGAGCGCGGGTTCTCCTCGTCGAAGAGCACCAGGTCCGCCACCGCGGCGACGCTGACCTTGCCGAGGGTGCGTCGGCGGTAGATCACCGAGGACTCGCACGCCACCAGCGTCGACTCGGTGATGGTCTGCTCGGCGCCCGCGCTGCGCACGGTCGTCAGGGTGGCCTGCATCAGGGCGGTCAGCCAGATGCCGCGCTCGATGCGCTTGCCGATGTCCATCATCGTCCAGCCAACGTCGCGCACCATCGACTCCGCCGCCACCCCGGACAGTGCCAGCATCCCCGCCAGGGTCTGGCTGTGCGCGGCTGCCAGGTAGCCCTCGCCCTCGGTGTGGGAATCGGGTGGCGTGCCCGACGAACGCAGGACCGCGCGGTCGACCGCGGCGAGCACCATCCACGTGTCGTTCGACATCTGATCGCGCACCGCCCTGGCCGACAGCCCGAGCCGCTCGACCGACTGCGCCAGCGACCCCGCCCGATGCCGATCGGCGGTCAGCGCCCACAGCGTGGTCGGGGCGATGGCGATCATCTCGGCGTCGTCGCCTGCGGCGCCGGTGTCGGTGCCCGTGATTCGCCCGAGTGCGGCCAGGAGCACCGGGACGCACTCGCTGCCCGCCATGTCCTGCCGGTAGCGGAATTCGTGGTATCGCTCGCGGGTGATGTTGAGCAGTCTGGCCATGCTCTCGGCGCGCTCGGAGTACCGACCCAGCCAGAACAGGTCCGACAGCACGCGCGGCGAGCTGACCGCCCTGGTGGGGCTGGGAGTCATCGCCGGCAGTTCCACCGCGGGCGTGGGCGTCCGCTCGGCCGTCACCCTGGTGGGCGATCGAACCCAGATGTCCTTGGCAGCAAGGGTATTCATCCGGTAGGCGGCATCGCCCGACGCCAGGAGGTAGCCGAGTCCGCCGACCATCGGTGCGTAGCCACCACGCTGGGCGACGGTGAACAGCCGCATGCCCGTACTGCCGGGCGACAGTCCGGTGCGCGAGTGATCGGTTGGCGCGGAGGAGAATTGGGGCAGTTCCTGGCCGACCCACTGCCACGGGCTGGCGCCGATCCTCGCCGCCAGGTCATCACGCTCGGCGGCCGTCAACGCGGGGCCCACGATCGGCTCGCCCCCGGTGACCGGTCGGATCAGAAGGGACGACAGGTGACTCAGCAGATGTGACCGTTCGACGTCGATGCCACCCCAGTACATCGGCGCCGCCGGCAGCTGCGGCGTTTCGCCGACGAGCAGATCGGCCAGCTCGGGGATGAACCGTTGCAGCCCTGAGCTTTCCAGGATCCCGCTGCCGAGGGTGTTGACGACGGTGACCGCGCCCCGACGCAGCACCTCGACGAGGCCTACGACGCCGAGCCGCGAATCTGCCCGCAGATCCAGCGGATCGGCGTAGGCGGCGTCGACCCGACGCAACACCACGTCGACCCGCTTCAGCGTGCCCAGCGACCGCATGAACAACGTGCCGTCGCGCACCACCAGGTCGGCGCTCTCGACCAGCGGGAAGCCGAGGACGCTGGCGAGGTAGGCCTGGTCGAAGGCCGTCTCGGAGTGGATGCCGGGGCTGAGCACCACGACGACGGGCTGCTCGGCCGATTCGGGGGCGGCGTCGATGAGCGCCAGGCGCAAGGCCTGGGCCCACGGTGACGCGGGCCGGGGCGCGATGCGCTCGTAGAGGTCGGGAAACGCGTGCGCGACCACGCGCCGGTCGGCCAGCGCGTATCCGGCTCCCGACGGCGCCTGAGTCCAGTCCGCGTTGACGATGAACTGCCCCGACCCATCGCGGCTGACGTCGACTCCGTGCAGGAACAGTTGGTGGCGCCCCGGCACCTCGATGCCGCGGGCCGCCCGGATGTAGCCGGGATGGGAGAACAGCAACTGCGGCGGCAGCACCCCGCTGGTGATCGAGCGGCGGGCACCGTAGAGGTCGGTCAGCACGGCATCCAGCAGCCGGGAGCGTTGCACCAGCCCGGATTCCAGGGTGTCCCAGTCCGCTGCCGAGACCAGCATGGGCAGTGAGTCGAGGTGCCACGGCCCGGGCACCTGGGTGCCGTCCCCGTTGGTGACGGCGTCACCATGCAGCACCACGCCCCCGTCGCCGCGGCCCGGCCCGGCGGGATGGTCGACCTGGACGAACGTGATGCCGTCGTCGTCGACCAGGCCACGCACCACCGAGCGCAAGCGGTCGAGACCGAACCGGCCCCGCTCGCCGACGCATTCGGCCAGTTCCCGCCACGCCGGCCGGACGTTGCCTGCGGGGTCGACGAATTCGTCGTAGCCGTTGCCCGCCGCACCTCGGACGTCGAAGAGCGACTGCTGCGCGCGGGCGGCGCGGTACTGGGCCAACAGGTCGTCGGCACCGACGTCGAAGCCGGTCGCGGCGGAAAAGGGCTCCGGTGGGCCGCTGGTACGTAACGCCATCAACGCAGAACGGTACGCACCCGACGCAGATCCACGATGCCCGGCGCGCCCACGTCGGTGGACTGGCGGGCCTGCTTCTCCCGGATGTCGGACATGTCGACCCGGCCCGGCGTGAAGCCGGTGGCCTCGAAGCGTCGGCCCCGCCGCGATTCCGCCTCGACGGCGTTGACGGGAGGGTTGTCGTAGGCCCGGCCACCGGGATGGCTGACGTGGTAGGTGCAGCCGCCCCGGGACGTGCCGGAGGCGGTGTCGATCAGCTCGAAGCGCAGTGGCGTGTCGACGGTGATGCTGGGGTGCAGGGCGCTCGGCGGCTGCCAGGCCCGGTATCGGACGCCGCCGACCTGGACGTCGGCATTGCTGGTGGCCAGTAGCGGAATCGGATAGCCGTTGGCGGTGACGACGTAGCGGTGCCGGTCGGCGCCGATGAGGCGCACCTGGAGTCGCTCGACCGAGGAGTCGACGTAACGCGCCGTGCCGCCGGCAGTGGACTCCTCGCCGAGGACGTTCCACGGTTCGATGGCGCCGCGCAGCTCGATCTCGACGCCATCGAAGACTGCGGTGCCCACCCGCGGGAAGCGGAACTCGGTGAACGGGTCGAGCCAGCTGGTGTCGAAGTCGATGCCGTGCGCGCGGAGATCGGCCGCGACGTCGGCGATGTCCTGAATGATGAAGTGCGGCAACAGGTATCGACCATGAAGGTTGGCGCCGTGACGGATCAGCGGGGCACGCAGCGGCTGGTCCCAGAACCACGCCACCAGCGAGCGAACCAGTAAGGATTGCACCATCGCCATTTGGTAGTGCGGTGGCATCTCGAAGCCGCGAAGCTCCAGCAGGCCGAGCCGGCCCCGTGCACTGTCCGGGCTGTAGAGCTTGTCGATGCAGAACTCGGCGCGGTGGGTGTTGCCGGTGATGTCGGTGAGGAGGTGGCGGAGGGCCCGATCGGTAACCCACGGAATGGAGCTTGCGGAATGACCGTGTAAGGGAATGGAGCTTGCGGAATGACCGTGTAAGGGAATGGAGCTTGCGGAATGACCATGTAAGGGAATGGAAGTGGTGTCCGACGGCTCGTCGGTGGCGGTGTCCCCGGGCTCCCCCGACGTCAGGCGGTCGATCTCGGCGAACGCGATCTCGAGCTCGTAGAGCGACTCCGAGCGTCCCTCGTCGACACGCGGGGCTTGGGAGGTGGTGCCGATGAATCGTCCGGAGAACAAATAGGACAGCGACGGGTGCCGTTGCCAGTACGTCAGCATCGACACCAGCAGGTCGGGTCTGCGGAGCATCGGCGATTGGGCCGGGCTGATGCCGCCGAGGGTGATGTGGTTGCCGCCGCCGGTGCCGCCGTGGGTGCCGTCGAAGTCGAACGACTCGGTCGACAGCCGCGCGAGTCTGGCTTCCTCGTACAGGGTTTCGAGCTGCTCGAGTTGGGCAGCAAAGCTGGCGGTCGGTGCAACGTTGACCTCGATGACGCCCGGATCGGGGGTGACCGACATCGACGTCAGCCGTTCGTCCGGCGGCGGACCGTAGCCCTCCACCACCAGCGGGCAGTCGACCTTGGCCGCAGCCGCCTCGAGGCGCGAGACGATGTCGACGAAGTGCTCGAGTTCCTCGGTCGGCGGCAGGAACACGTAGAGCACTCCACCGCGGACCTCGGCGACCATCGCCGTGATGGGGGCGCCGTCGGCTGCTTCGATCTCGGCGTCCTCGGCTCCGGCGGCAACGTCCAGGGTGCCGCGGGGCGCCAGCGGATCGGCGTCGTGCGACGGGCGGGGCGGCTGCCAGCTGACCGCATCGAGTGGAAGTCTCAGCCCGGCCGGTGAGTCGCCGGCGAGCAGCACGATCCGGCCGCGCCGCAGCTGCCAATCCGCACTGGCCCAACCGGAGTCGTCCTCGCGGCGGTGCAGCGGCAGCACGTGGGCACTGGGCTCGGTGACCGATTGGTCGAGCCGGGCCAGCAGCGCGTTCCTTGCATCGGGAGTGTCGACGGCGAGATCGTCGGCATCGGTCACCGGTTCCCCGGCGGGCTCACGGGCGGCGGCGGCCAGTCGCCCGAGGGCATCCTCGTAGGCGGGCCGGACCTGTGAGTCGGGCAGACCCAACCCAGCCGCGACGGCGCCGAGCACCCGCTGCGCCGCGTCGGCGGGGGCGGGTTCGGCGGGGGGTTCGGCCCACGGGTCTGCCAGCAGGGCTGCGTCGGTCCACAGCGGTTGTCCGTCGGTGCGCCAGTGCAGGACGATCTGCCAGCGCGGCAGGGGTTCGCCGGGATACCACTTGCCCTGCGACCGTTGCACCAACCCCTGCGGCGCCCAGATCGACTTGAGCCGGGCGGCGAGCACCGATGCGCGTTCGCGCTTGTGTGGGCCGTCGGCGTCGGTGGTCCATTCGGGGTCGACCTGGTTGTCGATCGACACGAACGTCGGCTCGCCGCCCATGGTCAGCCGGACGTCGCCGGCCGTCATCCGCGCGTCGACGGCGGCACCCAGTCGGACGATCGAATCCCACGCGGCCGGCGTGTAGGGCAGCGTGACGCGCGGATCCTCGTGCACCCGCGTCACCACGTTGGAGAAGTCGAGTGTCACGTCGCAGGGTTCGGTCGCGCCGGTGATGGGCGCGGCGGAGGCCGGATGCGGGGTCGCCGAGAGCGGGATGTGGCCCTCGCCCGCGAAGAGCGCCGAGGTCGGGTCGAGTCCGATCCAGCCGGCGCCCGGGATGTATACCTCGGTCCAGGCGTGCAGGTCGGTGAAGTCGGCGACCGGTCCCGACGGACCGTCGAGCGCCTTGACGTCGGAGGTGAGCTGAACCAGGTAGCCCGAGACGAACCGGGCGGCGAGGCCCATCTGGCGCAGCACGGAGACCAGCAGCCAGGCGGAGTCACGGCACGAGCCGATCGCGGTCCGCAGGGTGTGGTCGGGCGTCTGCACGCCGGCTTCCATGCGGACGCTGTATCCGACGTCGGCATTGACGGCGCCGTTGAGCGCCACCAGGAAGTCGATGGTTCGCGTACCCGGGCGCACCGTGAAGTTCTTCACCCAGTCGCGGGTGAGCTCGCCGGGACCGGATCCCTCGCCGTCCTCGTCGACCGGCCGCAGGTACGGCTTGAGATCCTCGAGCAGCGCCTTCGGATATTCGAAGGGCCACTTCTCCGCGAAGTCCTCGATGAAGAAGTCGAAGGGGTTGATCACCTTCAGGTCGGCGATCAGGCCGACGGTGATCGTCAGCTCGCGGGTCCGGCTCGGGAACACCAGCCGGGCCAGGAAGTTGCCGAAAGCGTCCTGCTGCCAGTTGACGAAGTGGTCGGCGGGCTCGACCTGTAGCGAATAGGCCTCGATCGGAGTGCGCGAGTGCGGCGCCGGACGCAATCGGACGACGTGCGGATGCACTTCCACCAGCCGGTCGAACGTGTAACTGGTGCGATGCTCCAGCGCCACCTTGATACCCATAGGCGTTGATCCCACCACACCCGGCCGGGGGGTGCACCGTCGAAGGGGCCCGGCTCAGGTCTGGGCGAACCGGGGAATCAGCTTGCTGCGCCGCCGCAACACCAGCACGACGATGCCCGCCACCACGATGCCGACCAGGTTCACCACCAGTTGGATGGCCGACCTGGCGGCCACGTCCCAATCCCCCAGGATCGCCGCCACGACGGCGAATCCGGCTGCGGGCACGGTGGTGACGGAGATGAAGACGCCGACCAGCGCGGCGGACTTGGCGGAGACCAGCGACAGCATGCCGGCGGCGCCGGCCAGCAGCGCGACGACGAGGGACACGGGTCCGACCTGAAAGATGAAGTCCACCGCCTTGACCCGGCGGATGGTCTCGAGATCCACCCAGCCGAGGGCGTGCCCCGCCAGCGTCGCGATCGCCGTGATGGCCATCGCCACCGGGAAGCCGACGGCCAGGGCCAGCAGTGCGCGTCGCGCCAGGCCCCAGCTCCTCTGGACGATCGCCACCGCCACCGCCGCGAGCGGACCGAACTCTGGGCCCAGAACCATGGCGCCGACGACTGTGACCGTCGAGTCGGTCAGCGCACCGATGGCGGCGATCAGACAGGCCAGGGTCAGGAACGTCACGAAGGTGACGGATAGGGTCGACTCCTCGCGGGTGCGACCGATCAGCTCGTCCCACAGCAGGGCGTCGGCCGGATCGCCGTGCGCCGCGTCCTCGGCGCGGTGGGCCCGGGTCGACAGGACGGTGTCGAGGACTTCCAGCGTGATGGCGCCGCGGTGCTGCACGTCGAGGGCCTTGAGCCGTCGGATCAGGTCGTTCGCACATTCGCGGGCGACGTCGGCGGTGATCTCGTCGCCGGCCGGGTCGAGGGCGGCGCCGGGATAGAAGAGGAGATTCGCCACACCGACCTCATCGCGCAAGGTGGCGATCACCTCGTCGCGGAGGTCCTCGGGCGCGATGACACGCAAGTGCAGCACAGGCGCACGTTATCCCCTGCGCTCGCCACCCGAAACCCTGGCGGGCCGGGCCACCCGGACCGCCAACTCGTCGGGCGGTACGTCATGACCTGCGGCGCAACGGATTTCGACGGTCGCCTCGGCGCCGCAGTCGAGATGTGACAGTCGCAGCGGAATGTCGTCGAAGTAGCCCCTGCCCCACTCGAACATCGCCCACACGACGGGCATGAACGCGGTGCCCTGCTCGGTGAGGACGTACTCGTCGCGGCTGCGCTGACCCGGCTCGCGGTAGGGCTGCTTGGTCAGCAGTCCGGCGTCGACCAGTTCCGAGAGCCGGGCGGAGGTGGCGGCCTTGGTGATGGCGACCCGGCGGGCGAAGTCGTCGAAGCGCGTGGTGCCGTAGTAGGCCTCCCGCATGATCAGCATCGCCGACTTGGTGCCCACCAGACCCATCGTCTTCTCGATGGGGCAGCGGCCTGCCGCCGACCACGAGTCGCGATCGGCGAGCGGCCCTTGCAGGACTGTCATGTACATCACTCCACAGCTGGGTTGTTGTCGATAGACCGAGGGTGTTACATCTAAGTATAGACAGCAGTACTCAGCGGCGAGTCACCTAGGAGAACACCATGTCCGCTTCGAAGGCCCAGTATTCCGATCGCGATGCCGTCATCGTCGCCGCCGTCCGCACCCCGGTCGGCAAGGGCAAGGCCAACGGAGCCCTGCACGACATTCTGCCTGCCGACCTGCTGGCCCACAGTCTGCGCGAGGTCGTCGAACGCACCGGGATCGACCCGGGCACGGTCGACGACGTGATTGCGGGCGCGGTCACCCAGGTGGGCGACCAATCCGTGAACATCGCCCGCAACGCGTTGCTCGGCGCTGGATTCCCCGAGAGCGTGCCCGGCACCACCGTCGACCGCCAGTGCGGAAGTAGCCAGCAGGCAATCAGTTTCGCGGCTCAAGGCGTCTTGGCTGGCTCCTACGACATCGTGATCGCATCCGGCGTCGAGTCGATGTCCCGGGTGCCGATGGGCAGCTCCGTACTTCCGGGAAGCGATCCCTTCGGTAGGGCGTTCGCACAGCGCTACTCCGAAGGGCTTGTTCCCCAGGGCATCAGCGCCGAATTGATCGCCGCCAAGTGGGGTCTGTCGCGCACCGAACTCGACGAATTCTCCGCCAACAGCCACGAGAAGGCCGCCCGCGCCACCAAGGAGGGTCTGTTCGACAACGAGTTGGCGCCGATCGCCGGCTTGTCGACCGACGAGATCGTCCGCCCGGGTACGACGGTCGACACCCTCGCCGGCCTGCGGCCCGCGTTCTTCAACGAGGCCTACGCGGCCCGCTTCCCCCAAATCAATTGGGAGATTACGCCCGGCAATTCCTCGCCGCTGTCGGACGGCAGCGCCGCGGTGATGATCACGAGTGGCGCCGCCGCCCGCCGACTGGGACTGCGGCCGCTGGCCCGCATTCACACCATGACGGTGGTCGGGTCCGACCCGCTCTACATGCTGACCGGCGTCATTCCGGCGACCGAAAAGGTGCTCGCCCGCGCGGGACTGACGCTGGCCGACATCGACCTGTTCGAGGTGAACGAGGCCTTCGCGCCGGTCGTGCTGGCATGGGCGCGCGATACCGGAGCCGACCTTGCCAAGACCAACGTCAACGGAGGCGCCATCGCCATCGGTCACCCGCTCGGCGCCAGCGGCGCCCGCATCATGACGACCATGGTCAACGCGCTCGAGCAGCGGGACGGACGCTTCGCGTTGCAGACGATGTGCGAGGGCGGCGGCATGGCGAACGCCACCATCATCGAACGGCTGTGATCCTCGAACGACGACTGGCGCCCCTGTCCCACCGACGGGGGCATTGCATCACGCCCATTGCGAGCCATGCCGTTGAGCGCCAATATCTCTCTCACCAATGAATCACGGGGTCTTCGACGACTGAGGTTCACTGCCCGCCGACGATCCTTGCTACGAAAGCCCTTGACCCAGCTTGAGAGAGGTGGCGATCTATCCGGTGGCCAAATCTTGCGTGAAACCGGTCTCAGGCTCGACCTGCCGCTTTCTTTAGTCGAACCTACGCGCGTAGTTCATCGAAGCGGGCGAGCGCGGCGTCGAGGTCTGCTTCATCGAAGAGCTCGGCGCGGCTGATTAGGTCGTCTTCGAACGTCAAAAGTGCGACCAGCCGCCACTCAGCATCAAAGCCCTCTCGCGACGTCCCCTGCGCCGTATGCGTGACGACCGCGCCTAGGTTGTCCAACCGGTGGACGGCCTCGATTGATCGCCTGATGTTTGGCGCGACGTCCCACGTGGCCTGGATATTGGCGGCCATGTCGCCAGGTCCAACTGTTGTCCCTCGCCGATGGTCGACGTTCACCCAATCAGGCGCGGCAGGGATTTCGTGTCGATTGAACGCCACATAGGCTCCAGCGACTGCCGTCCAGGTTTTCGCGTACGGCTTCGCTTCTCCTGCAAGGTATCGAGCGTCGAGTTCCTCGAAGGCGGCAGCGATGTCGTCGGTGTCGAACCCGACGCGGCCCGAAATCCGTCGTTGGGCGTCAATTTCAACAATGTTGAGCACCTCGGCACTGAGTTCACCGGCCCCAACTTCGCGGTTGGAGCCGCTGATACGAGTCAGTACGAGCCGCGAGCCACGGGTCGCGACGATGGTCGACGTGACATTCTCGACGCCCACCTCGGCGACAGATCGCACCTCCGCGATGTGGCTATCTCGACCATGCCGGACCCCGGCATTCACCACCCGCCGACGATCTTCTGTCAATATGTCGTCGGCGAGAAGCTCCGCTATCCCGTCCCAGTCGCGGGCTGCGAACTGCGTCCAAAACCGTTGATCCACTTGACTTACCGCGTTTTCCAGCCGTGGCGGCCGCGATTGCAGCTCGTCGGACCGCGCGAGGGCGGCGTCGAGGTCCGCCTCGTCGAAGATTTCGTAACGGCTGAGCAGATCGCCGTCAAACACGAAAATCACGATCTCCCGCCATTCGGCCTGGAAGCCCATCTGCGACGTGCCATGCCCAGTCTGGCTGACGACGGCTCCGAGATTGCCCAGGCGATGCACGACTTCGGCGTAGACATGGATATCGGGCACGTCGTCAAACAAGTCCTGGAGGTAGGCGGTCATCTCGCCGCCCGCGAACGCTGCGCCACGCCGGTGATCGACGTTGACCCAGTCGGAGCTCAGCTCAGGTAATTCGTGCCTGATGAACGCGGCGTAAGCGTTCGCAACCAGCGACCATGTATGCGCGTCGGCGGCGGCTTCGCCGGCGAGGTAGCGAGCATCGAGCTCAGCGATGGCACCCTCGTTGTCGTCCGGCTCGAAAATAATGATCGCGGTGAGCCGTTCGTCGCTTTCGATCTCGCTAATGCACAGCGCCTCGCTCTGAAACGCGTCTGCGCCTTGGTCGTTGGCCGACCATCGCACACTGCCGAGGGCGAGTCGGCGCCCTCTGGTTGCGATGACCGTTGAAACTCCGATAAGAACCCCGAAAGCGGTGGTATCGCGCAGTGCTGTAATCACAACATCGCGACCGTGCCATAGCCCGGCATTCACGACACGACGACGATCGTCGCTAAAACTGTCCTCGACCAGGATCTCGGCCATCGCCGCCCACTCCCGAGCCGCCAAGTGCGAAAAGAAGCGGTCGGCCGCTTGGCTTGCGGCGTTCTCCAGCCGCCCGGGCCGTGGATGCAGCTCTTCAAAGCGGGCGAGCGCGGCGTCGAGGTCTGCCTCGTCGAATAGTTCGCAGCCGGTTATCCGGTCGCCGTTCACCATCAGGATGTCCACCGCCCGCCACTCGGCGTCGAAGCCGTCGTGAGAGGTCCCATGGCCCTCATGGGTTATGACCGCTCCAAAGCTGTCGAGCCGATGAACCGCCTCGATATGGATGCTGAGGTTTGGCGTGAGGTCCCAAATGGTGCGGATGGACGGGGTCATATTGCTGGGCTCGAACGGAGTACTTCGCCGGTGGTCGATTGTGACCCAGTCCGCCGCCGGGACTTCGTGCCGGTTGAACGCGGCGTAGGAGGACGCGACGACCGACCAAATGCGGGCGGGGCCTGCCGACTCGCCTGCAATGTATCGCGCGTCGAGTTCCTCGAGGGCGGCGTCGATATCGTCGAGGTCGAAAGAAATTCCCGCTACGAGCCGCTCGTCAGCGTCGATCTCCCCTACAGCAAGCACCTCTGTCACGAACGACTCCGGCCCGTGCTCGCCGCTTGAAATGCCGATTCGCATAAGGGCGAGACGCTGCCCACGGATCGCAATGACGGTCGCGGCGACGTTCTCGAACCAGATGTCAGCGAGGACCCGCATGTCTTCGATCGTGGCTTCAAGGCCGTGTTGGCTACCCGCGCCTACCACGCGCCGACGATCGTCGCTGACGAAATTGCTGGCGATGATATCCGCCATCACACCCCACTGGCGGGTGCCGAAGTACTTCCAATAGATTTCGGCCACTCGGCTTGCCGCGTTCTCTAGCCGCCGCGTTGGCAGA
Source organism: uncultured Actinomycetota bacterium (assembly GCA_963846985.1). GTDB lineage: Bacteria > Actinomycetota > Actinomycetes > Mycobacteriales > Mycobacteriaceae > Mycobacterium. Next base: position 155,647 of record CAWJYC010000012.1, on the reverse strand, counting down.
CTGAGCTCTTCGAACTTTGCGACCGCATCATCAAAGTCAGCTTCCTCAAAAAGTTCACAGCGGCCGACGATGTCGCCCTCGACCATCAAAATATCGACCTCCCGCCACTCCGCGGCGAAGCCTTCGTGTGAAACCCCATGTGTGACATGAGTGCAAACCGCGCCGCCGTCGTTCAGGCGGTGCACCGCCTCGACGTAGATACTGTGATCTGCCGTGAGGTCGAACGCGGCACGGGTATAGGCGTTCAGCTCACCTGGCGCGAACGCGGCTGTCCGTCGGTGGTCGATACTTACGCACTCGGGCGTGGTCAGCGGTAGCTCGCTCCGCCTCAGCGCTCCGAAGCCACTGGCGATGACGGACCAGACGTGCGCGTGGGCAGCGGCTTCACTGGCGAGATAGCGCTTTTCGAGCTCCTCGAAGGCGGCGTCGAAGTCGTCGGGGTCGAAAGTGATGAGCGCCTTGATCCGCTCGGTGGCGTCGATCTCGGCGATACTGAGGACATCGGTGCGGAAGGCGTCGGCTCGCCGGTCACGACCGGAGGCCCGCGAACGGCTCAGGACCAGGCTGCTGCCCCGGATGGCAATGGGGTCGAAAGTAATGCGCTTGACGCCGATCTCGGCGAACACCGAGAATTCGGCGGCCACGGCATGGCGGCCCTCGCGGAATCCGCCCACCACGCGGCGGCGGTCGTCGTGAAACGCTTCGTTGGCCAGTGTTTCAGCCAGGGCGTCCCAGTCGCGGGCCGCGAAGCACTCTTGCAACCGCTCATAAGCTCGGGCCGCGGTGTTTTCGAGGCGCGGCGTCTGCCGGTGTAGTGCGTCGAAGCCGGCGAGCGCGGCCTCAAGATCGTCCTCGTCGAAATACTCGTAGCGGTTAACTCGATCGCCGCCGACTATGAAGAAGCTAGTTATACGCCATTCAGCGTCGAACCCTTCTCGTGACGTCGACTTCGCCACATGGGTGGTGACCGCGCCGAGATCCGTCAGCCGATGGACAGTCTCAATATAAATGCCGCTCCGTGGCGCATCTTCCGACGCAACCCGGAGGTACGCCATAAGGTCGCCAGACCCGATCGCTTCGAGTGAACGATGGTCGATGTCTACCAAGTCTGTTGCAGTCGCGGCCATCTCACCGCGATTGAGCGCGGCGTATACCCCTGCAATCGCCGACCAAGCTCTTGAATGGGCGGCCGCTTCTCCAGCGAGGTATCGGGCGTCGAGTTCCGCTATGGCGGCGTCGATGTCTTCGAGATCGAACACAATAATAGCCGTGATCCGCTCGTCGGCATCGATCTCCATGACGACGAGAAACTCGGTAAGAAAGGCTTCGACCCCGTTGCCCGACAAAGTAAGACGTGCGAGGGAAAGGTCCCTGCCGCGGGTCGCCAAGACGGCCCGCGTCATATTTCTCGACCACAGCTCGGCCATCGCCCGCGCGTTCGCCACCTGGGCGTCTCGACCATCGAAGATTCCGGTGCTGATAACCCGACGGCGGTCTTCATTGGACACGTTGTAGGCCAGAACTTCTGCCATGGCGTCCCAATCGCCCGCCGCGAAATGCGCCATGAAGCGGTCACCTATTTGGCAGGCTGCGTTTTCCAACTGCGGTGCAGGGCGACTGAGCTGATCGAACCTCGCGATGGCGGAGTCGAGACCTGTGTCGTCGAATACTTCCATGCGGGAAACCATTTCGCCGTCGACGGTCAGCAGCGTGACACCCCGCCACTCGGCGTCGAAGCCCTCGTGCGAGGTTCCATGTCCCGCCCAAGTGAAAACCGCGCCAAGGTCGTTCACCCGATGCGCTGCCTCGATGTAGATGTTGAGGCTTTGGTCCAGCTCCCACCCGGCACGGATGTATTCGAAACCTTCACCGGGCGCAAATCCGGCCACCCGGCGGTGGTCGATACTCACCACATCTGGTGTCGTCGCCGCGACTTCGCGCCGATTGTGCGCAACGAAAACACCCGCGATTACCCTCCACGTGTGCGCGTGCGCGGCGGCTTCGCCTGTGCGGTATCGGGCATCGAGTTCTTCAAAGGCTGCCTCGATGTCCTCGACGTCGAGCATGATGGTCGCCGCGAAACGGCCGTCTACATCGGTCTCTACGAGCAGGAGCGCCTCGGCATGGGACCCATGCTGCTGGTTCGTTGAGGCGTGGGTTCGCGTGACGATAATTCGGTCGCCACGAGTCGCGATGACTTCGACCGTCACGGTCGTTCCAAAATCCGCAAGCACTTGGAGGTTCTCGATCTCGGCACCCCGACCGCGGCGGGTCCCGGTGCCAGTTATCCGACGCCGGTCGTCGCTGTAATAGTCGTCGGCCAGAATCGAAGCCATTGTGTCCCAGTCGCGCGCATTAAAGCAGGCAACGTAGCGCGCGTTGGCCCGGCTCGCCGTGTTTTCTAATTGCGGTGCCGGGACGCCAAGCTGATCGAACGTCGCGATCGCGGTGTCTAGATCTTCCTCGTCGAAGAGCTCGCAGCGGCTGACTAGGTCACCGTCGAACATGAAAATCGAGTTTTCCTGCCATTCGGCCTCGAAGCCTTGTTGTGAAGTGCCATGCGCCGCTTGGGTAATCACTGCTCCAAGGCTGTCTAGGCGATGCACGACCTGGACGTACATATTGATGTTCGGCGAGTCGTTCCATAAGTCGTGGATGTAAGCGGTCATGTCACCGGCCGCGAAAGTTGCTCCGCGTCGGTGGTCGATATTGACCCAACCGGGCGTCAGCTTGGGTAATTCGTGTCTGTTGACCGCGGCGAAGGCCATGGTGAGGGCCGACCACGTTTGGGCGTAAGCCCCGCCCTCGCCGGCCAGGTATCGGGCGTCGAGCTCCGCGATAGCAGCATCGAAGTCTTCGAGGTCGAACGTGACCACCGCCAGCAGCCGCTCGTCGGCGTCGATGTCGACGATCTGGAACACATTTGCGTTCAACCCACCGCTTGTCGAGGCCTGAGTACGACACATTGCAAGACGCGTCCCGCGGGCGGCGATGACCACTGACGTGGTTTTCGTTACGCCTACCTCGGCGATCGCCCGCCATGCGGCCATCGTGGCATCCTGGCCGCGACGGACCTCGGAGCCCACGATCCGACGACGATCGTTCATCGAACTGTCATCGGCGAGAATCGCCGCCATTGCGGCCCAGTCGCGCGCCGCGAAGTATGCCCGGAGGCGTCCGTACACGCGACTTGCCGTGTTTTCCAACCGCGGTGCCGGCCGGCTCAGCTCATCGAACGTCGTGATCGCGGCGTCTAGATCGGCCTCCTCAAAAATTTCGCAGCGGTTAACCATGTTGCCGTCGACCGTCAAAATATCGGTTGTCCGCCACTCAGCTGCGAAGCCGTCCTGGGAGGTCTCGTGCGACACGGAGCTGAAAACCGCCCCGAGCTCGTTCAGCCGATGCACCGCCTCGATCGAAAAGCTCAGGTCAGGCGGGTTCCAGTTGGCGAGTAACACAGGCAGTTCACCGGGCGCGAACGATGCACCTCGCCGGTGATCGATGTTCACCCAATCGGGGGTCGTCGAAGGCATTTCGCACCGGTTGAGCGCGGCATAAGCCCCCACGATGACCGACCACACGCGCGAATACGGCGCCGCTTCCCCGGCGCAGTACCTGGCATCTAGCTCCGCGTGGGCGGCGTCGATGTCGTCGAGGTCGAAGGTGACAAATGCGATGATCCGCTCGGAGCGGTCGATTTCGACTATGCCGAGCGCCTCTGAGTGAAATGCTCCGGGCCCTTGATCGCGGCCCGAGAAGCTGCCACGCATAAGTGTGAGGCGATCCCCGCGGGTGGCCAAGACAGTCGACTTAACGTGCGAGATGCCCAGGTCGGCGGTTGCGGCCATGTCCGCGATCTCGGCATGTCGACCATCGCGGACTCCCGCGCCCACCACCCGACGGCGATCGTCACTGGAAAACTCGTCAGCCAGAATCGTTCCCATGGCGGCCCAGTCGCGCGCCGCGAAGTGTGCCTGAAAACGGTCAGCCACCTGGCTTGCTGCGTTTTCGAACCGCGGCGTCGGCCTGCTGAGCTGATCGAATCTCGCGATCGCGGCGTCGAGGTCTGCCTCGTTGAACAGCTCGGAGCGGCTGACCACATCGCCCTCGATCGCCAAGAGATTGACGTCCCGCCATTCGCCGTCGAAGCCCTGTTGAGAGATCCCGCGCGCCACATGGCTGACGACCGCTCCGATATCGCTGAGCCGATGCACCGCCCCGATGTAGATCTTGGTGTCAGGCGAGTCTTCCCAGGCCGCTTCGACGTAGGCCATCATGTCGCCGGAGGCGAAACCTGCGCCGCGCCGATGGTCAATGTTCACCCAGTCGGGCGCAGTCGCCAGGGGCTCGCGCCGGTTGAAACCGTCATAAGCAGCTGCAACGACAGACCAGGTGCGCGCGTAGACGGCAGCTTCGCCTGTGAGATAACAACATTCGAGCTCCGCGATGGCGGCGTCGAAGTCCTCCAGATCGAACGTAACGGCTGCCAGAATCCTTTCATCGGAATCGATCTCGATGACGTTGAGGGCATCGTTTTGAATCGCCTCGGGATCGCGGCCCGACGCACGGACACGTGTGAGAGCGAGGTGCTCGCCGCGAACCGCAATGACACCCACCATCGATATCGTGAAGCCGACATCGGCGGCGGCCTTCAGATCGTTGACCACCGCGTCTCGGCCATGTTGGTTCTCTGCGTTGACGACCCTTCGGTGATCGATGCCGGAGTAACTTTCGGATACGGCTTCAGACAAGGCACTCCAGTCACCCGCCGCAAATTGCGACCAGACTCGCTCGAATACGCGCGTGGCCGTGTTCTCCAGGCACCGCGTTTGTGAGCGTTGTTCCTCGAATCGCGCCTGCACGGCATCGAGCTCGGCGATTGCAGCGTCCATGTCTTCGACATCGAACCAGATCTGGAACGCAACCCGACCCTCCTCGTCGATGCCGTACACCTGGAGGAATTCGTCGATTGGCGCACCGGGGCTCGAATCGCCGGTGCCCACCTTCAATCGAGACAAGGCGAGGCGCTCACCTCGCACAGCGACAAACATATAGTCGAGCCGCGTCTCACCCGTCTCGAGAATTCGTCTGTTCTGACGTTGCCAGTCGTCGAAGGGGACGTCGGTCGGCTTGAAGCCGATGATCTTCCGCCGACTCTCGAGGGAAGCCCCGGGAGCAATGAGCCGCTCATACTCGTCCCAGTCGCCTCGATTAACAGCAACCGCGACGCGTTCACCCGCTCGTACGCATGCAGTGTCGAGCTCGATAACCGGCGGTAGTTCGGGTGGCGTGGGGCCAGAAGTGATACTGGGTTCGTCGAGCGCACGGCGCGCCCGCTCGGCTAGTGCCGCAGCACCTTTCAGCTCGTACAAGCCCGCCGCCCGCTCCGCGGCGGCTCGCGCCCCGGCCGCGTCACCGGCCGCACCCAGCACCGTTGCCAATGACAGGCAGGCGTCGCCGTGGTCGACCAATCCATCTGTCCGCTCGGCTAGGGCAATGGCGGCCTGCGCGACGCGCCGAGCCTCCACGTGGTCACTACTATGCGATAGCAATTGCGCCCGCAGTGTGCGCCAGGCAATCGAAGCCTTCAGCGCGTTGCCTGCGAGTCGCTCACTCTCCGTGCATAATTCGTCCGCCTCGGAATTCCGGTTGAGCTCCAGGCACGCGCGGCCTAGTAACGCAGCGGTCTCGGCGGTATCGGCATCCAGGCCCATCCGGCGAAAACCGTTGCAGGCCTTACGCAGATGCGGTTCGGCCGCAGCCGGGTCGTCCAAGACCAGCTCGACGATGCCGGCGAACTGCTCGACCTCCAGCACCGCATGGCGCAGACCGAGTTCTGTGACCGTCCGCCGAGCTGAGTCGATCATCCGGCGGGCGGCCGCGTCGCGGCCACGGAAGGCCTCCAACACGGCCTGGCATCGCGTCGACGTCGCTTCGACCGCCGGCGAGTCGGTCGTGATTCTCAACAGCCGCACGACATCCAGGCATCGTCCGCCCGCGCGCGGAACCGGGTTGGGACCCCAGAGCGCCGCAAGCGGTGCGCCGGCAAGCACGGCGTTGACCCGGCGGTGATCGCGCGCGCGCCGCGCCGCGGTGAGAGCGTCGTCCAACGCGATTTCGCAGTCGCCAATTCGCCCGAGCCGTGCCAGGCACTGGGCGCGGACGGTATGTGCCTTCGCTTCCCCTGCGGCATCGTCCATTTCGGCCAATTTGTGTGCGGCGGCTTCTAGCCCGGCTTCCACGTCGTCCAGTCGCTCGGGATGGACCAGTATCGACAGCTGTCCGTCGAAGCAGGTCGCCCACGCCGACAGCCGCGCGGAGTCGACAGTTGCCTGTTGCAATTGCGCGACCGTACCCGCGGCCGAAGCCACGTCGCCCGCGGCCAGGAGAGCCTCGCAGCGTGCCACCAGTAGGTCGGCGACCTGGTCGTCACGGTCAGGAAGCTCCTCGTCAAGCTCGTCCATCGCGTGCAGAGCGTGGCCGTAAAGATCGGCGGCGCCTTCATAAGCGAGTCGTGTCATCGCCTGGTCGGCTGCACGCCGGCAATACTCGACGGCCTTGGCCGCGTTCCCAGCCCAGGCACATTCGAAGTAGTGGTGGGCCAGCTCAGCGAGGAGCTCGTCGCCGCCGGGTTCGGCCTCCAGCGTTGTCGCGATGCGCTGATGGAGTCGCATGCGCCGCACCGAAGGTAGTTCGGCAAGCAGCGACTGGCGGACGATCGCGTGGTTGAAGCGGTAGTAACCGCCGGGCTCTTCGATGACGATGCCGGCTTTGGCCGCCTCGTCGAACGCGTCGACCAAATCGTCGCCGACCACCCGCTCGACCAGGTCTAGGGCAAACCGGCTGCCGACGACGGCAGCTGCGGCAAGAGCTTTGTTGGTCTCGTTTGGAAGGCGAGATAGTCGGCGGCTCACGGCTTCCCGCACCCCCTGCGGCAGGGTGCTCGGGTCCCATACGCCGCCGCTCTCGTCGACATGCCGCAGAGCCTCGATCAGAAAGAACGGGTTGCCGCCCGTGACAGACGCCAACGCGCGGCCGAGCTCTTCGTCGTCGTAGCCGGCCTTGGCGACGTACGCCGTGACGTCGCCCTCATCCAGGCCGCTGAGATTGATACGGCTGGACGTGCCGTCGCGGTGCAGGTCGGCGAGCATCGCCGCCAGCGGGTGGGAGCGATCGAGGTCGGTGCTGCGGTAGGTGCCGACGATCTGCAACCGGGCGTTTTCGCCGAAGCGCAGCAGATGTCGCAACAGCAGCAGCGTTGGTTTGGCCGCCCAGTGCAGGTCGTCGAGCACCAGGACAACCGGCACTTCCTTGGACGCCGTTTCCAGCAGCGCAACGACAGCGTCGAAAAACGCGTAGCGCTCGGTGTCCGGGTCGGCCCGCGTCGGCATAGCCAAATCAGGCACGACATCGGTCAGCCCGGGGACAAGGGACAGTAGGGCTTCGACGCCGCGCAGACCGCGTAACCGGTTAGTGCCCACACACGGCACCAGTGACCGCAGCGATTCGGCGAAGGGCTGATATGGCGCCCCCAGGTCTTCGTCGCAACGGCCGTAGAGCACGACCGCACCGTGTTCGTAGGCCTGTCGCGACCATTCGCCCGCCAGACGCGTCTTGCCCACGCCCGGCTCCCCCGCGATCAGCGCTGCGCGGGTCCCACCGCCGAGCGCGGTCTGCCAGGCGGCGTAGAGCCGCTCGAGCTCGTTTCCGCGGCCGACAAACGGCCCCGTACCAATCAGAACCGTAGGCAGGCCGGGACGTTCGATCGGCGAATCGCTTGTCGGCGGTTGAGCGTGGACTTCAGCGGTTGCCAGTCGCAACTCGAAGACATGTTCGGGACGGGCGAGGTTACGCAACTCACGCAACCCCAGATCGGCGAGCATGACGTGCTCGGGTAGTGAGTCGATGACGAGCTCGGCGGTTGCGCCCGAGCACAGAGTCTGTCCGCCTACGGCCAGCGACCTCAGGCGGGCGGCGCGGTTGACCGCCCGACCGAAGTAGTCACCGTCGCGTAGCTCGACCTCCCCGGTGTGCAAGGCCACCCGGATACGGATGGGCGCCCGTAGTGTCCACGGCTCCTGAGCGACCGCGTCTTGCAACTCGATTGCTGCGGCGGCAGCCGCCGACGGCCGCTCGAACACCGAGAACGTGGCATCGCCTTCGCCGCGCGTCTTGATCAGCCGTCCCGCCCGCGACGTAACGACCTGTTCGACCAGTTCGTCATGGCGTGCCAGTGCCGACGCCATCACATTGGGCTCTGCCTCCCACGCGGCTGTCGAGCCCTCGATGTCGGTGAGCAGAAAGGTCACCGCCCGCATCACAGATGCAACATTCTGTGCTGCAACGACTTCCAACTCGGCACTCTGTGCGACTATCGCCGTCTCGAGTCGACGAAGCTCCGGCCCGGGATCGACTCCCAATTCGTCGGCCAACAAGTCCGTGCCCGTTGATAAGCGCTGAGAGCATCACCCTGTCTGCCGGCGCGGTACAGCGCGAGCATCAGCTGGCCCCAACGCCTTTCGCGCAGCGGCGCATCGGCCACCGCGGCCTCGAGGTCTCCGACCAGCTCTCCGGCGCGGCCCGTTGCCAGCAGCGCATCGGCCCGATCCTCCACCAGCGCGGCATGGCCCTCGACCCATCTAGTCTTCTCCGACGTTCCGCGCCGGCCATCCGGCAGTTCGGGGACCCCTCGCCACAGGGCAAGTGCCTCCTCGAAGCAGGCCGCCGCCTGGCTGATGTCACCGGCGGCAGCGGCATCGCGTCCCAGTCGGGCGGCCGATCTGTAACGCGACGCATCAAGCTCGCTCTCGGCCAGGGCCCAACCCGCCCCCTTCGTGAGAACGAACCCGTCGCCCAACACTCGACGCAGCGACGAGATGTGGGTCTGCAGGGCCTTCGCAGCTGTGCGGGGCGGATGCTCGCCCCAGAGCAACTCGAAGAACGTCTCCGCGGACACGACAGCACCACCGTGCAACCCGAGCATCGTCAGGATGGCACGTGGCTTGGCGCCCGGAATCAAGACCGGCGCACCGTTCCGCCGGACCTGAAGAGGTCCCAAAACCCCGAGTTCCACCAGGTGAAGGCTAGTCACGTTAGCTATCGTCGGTGAGCTGATTCAACACATGGTCAAGATCGGGTAAAGCTTTTCTTCGGGGTCCACTAGCTTAGCTAACACGCGTCACCAGTGGCTCATAGGAGATTTGCTCACCGACTTCTGGGATGTGCCTCGGCGGTGACCACCCTCCACCGCGCGGGCCGTTTCGGCTTGCTGGCCCTGTCCCCCGCCGCCGCCACCATCGCAATGCTTGCCGGCTACGCCAGCGACAAGCAGAGCAACGACGACGACAACGACTACGACTACGACAACGAAGTCAGCATCGCGCCAACCACGTCGGCGGGCACGACGCCGCCCGATACCGCGCCGAAGACCTCGCCGCCGCCCGACTCCAGCATGTCGTCCCGGCCGTCTCCGACCGGATCGGGCTAGGCGCGCGTCAGCTCGAAGAGCGGGATCGAGCGGGTGGTCCTGGCCTGGTAGTCGGCGAACACCGGGGCGGCCTCGGTGATCTTCGGGTAGATCGCCTCGCGCTCGTCGTCGGGCAGTTCCCGGACGTCGACGTCGTAGGACTCGGTACCCACCTCGATGCGCGCCGTCCGATTGGCCCGAAGGTTGTGCACCCAGGCCGGATCCCTGGGGGCCCCGGCGTATGACCCGACGATCAGCATTCTGCCGTCGACGGTGAGGTAAGCCAGCGGCGACAGTCGCGGCTGCCCCGACTTGGCGCCGATCGTGTGCAGCAGCAGAAGCGTGCCGCCCTCGAACGGTCCACCCACCTTGCCGCCGTTGGTGCGAAATTCGTCCACGATGGCCTTGTTGAAGTCCCCGAGCGCGTCGGCGTCGGCCACCAGTTTCCCTCTGTCGATGTCGCTCACGACTCAGTCAAGGCCTTCGGCTTGGCGTCTATTCCCGATTCCTTGCGCTGCTGGGCGGTGATCGGAGCAGGCGCGTCGGTCAGCGGGTCCACCCCGCCACCCGACTTCGGGAACGCAATCACCTCACGAATGGAGTCGGTACCGGCCAGCAGCGCCGTGATGCGATCCCAGCCGAAGGCGATGCCGCCGTGGGGTGGCGCGCCAAAGGTGAAGGCATCCAACAAGAATCCGAACTTGTCCTGAGCCTCGTCATGATCGATGCCCATCATCGCGAACACCCGTTCCTGGACGTCGCGACGATGGATGCGGATGGACCCACCGCCGATCTCGTTGCCGTTGCAGACGATGTCGTAGGCGTTGGCCAGCGCACTGCCGGGATCGGTGTCGAACGTCGACTCCGATTCGGGCTTGGGTGAGGTGAACGCGTGGTGCACGGCCGTCCACGCTCCCGATCCGACGGCGACGTCACCGGACGCCGTGGCGTCGTCGGCGGGTTCGAAGAGCGGCCAGTCGACCACCCAGGTGAACGCCCACGCCGTCGGGTCGATCATGTCGAGCCGCTTGGCGATCTCGATGCGCGTGGCGCCCAGCAGCGCTCGCGCCGACTTCACCGGGCCAGCCGCGAAGAAGATGCAATCTCCTGGGGCCGCGCCGACGTGGCCGGCGAGGCCGTCGCGCTCCGCGTCGGTCAGGTTCTTGGCGACCGGGCCGCCCAGTGTGCCGTCCTCGGCGACGAGCACGTACGCCAACCCCCTGTGCCCGCGTTGCTTGGCGAACTCCTGCCAGCCGTCGAGCGTGCGGCGCGGCTGCGAAGCACCACCCGGCATGACGACGGCGCCGACGTGCGGTGCCTGAAACACGCGAAAGGTGGTCTGGGAGAAGTACTCCGTGCAGTCGATGAGTTCGATTCCGAAACGCAGGTCGGGCTTGTCGGAACCGAACCGTCGCATCGCCTCGTCGTAGGTGATGCGTGGAATCGGCGTCGGCAACTCGTGGCCGATGAGCGCCCAGAGGGCCTTGAGCACCTCCTCGGACACCGCGATGACGTCATCGGCGTCGACGAAGCTCATCTCCATGTCGAGCTGGGTGAACTCCGGCTGACGGTCGGCGCGGAAGTCTTCGTCTCGATAGCAGCGGGCGATCTGGTAGTAGCGCTCCATGCCCGCCACCATCAGCAACTGCTTGAACAACTGCGGGCTCTGCGGCAGCGCGTAGAACGAACCCGGCTGCAGGCGCGCGGGTACCAGGAAGTCCCGCGCTCCCTCGGGCGTCGACCTGGTCAGCGTCGGCGTCTCGATCTCGACGAAGTCGTGGCCGGCCAGCACGCCGCGTGCCGCGGCGTTCACCCGAGACCGCAGCCGAAGGGCGTTGCCCGGACCCTCGCGGCGCAAGTCCAGATAGCGGTACTTGAGCCTGGCCTCCTCGCCCGGGGTCTCGTCGAGTTGGAAGGGCAGCGGCGCACTCTCGCTCAATACGGTCAGCGACGACGCGTTGACCTCGATGTCACCGGTGGGGATGTCGGTGTTGGCGTTGCCCTCGGGCCGGACCTCCACGATTCCCTCGACGGCGATGCAGAATTCGGCCCGCAGCCGGTGCGCCTGGGCCAGCACCTCGGCATCGCGGAACACCACCTGACTGATCCCGGATGCGTCGCGCAGGTCGATGAAGATCACCCCGCCATGATCACGCCGACGCGCCACCCAACCGGCCAATGTGACCTTCTGGCCGGCATCGGTGGACCGCAACGAACCGGCGGCATGACTGCGCAACACGAAAACTCCCTGGGAATGGCCTGTCGAACGAACGCCTCAGTGTAGTGCCGGGCATGGTGCCCAACCCGAGGACATCAGTAGAGCCCCTCCCACGCCGATCGCCTGGCGGAGTCCGGGTCGGGCACGGTGTCGTCGCGGGTGGACCGGATCACCCGCGTCAGTCGCGACGGCATTTCGTAGCGGGGCCACTCCTCGCCGAGCCCGCCGGTCGCGAAGTCCAGCCAGGTCCGCTGCATGCGTCTGCCGACCGACGGCTGCACCCGCCTGCCGAGGGGATGAACCTTGCGGCCCAGGTATGAGCCATAGCTGTGCTGGACGTGGACGATCTCGCTGCCGTGCGTCGCCCCCAGCCCGAGCAGTCGCAAGCTCCAGGCGGCGTGGTCGAAGCGGTACACGTAGGTGGGCGCGTGCGCGGAATGAGCGTCGGCGAAAGCCCAAGCGGGAGCACAGAACATCGCGTCCGACCCCAGCGCGACGAGGGCTCGGCGCCGGGGATGGTCCGGGTAGGCGGACAGCACCCGGTCCCGGGCGTCGGGTGCCGTGCGCGCGAAGTAGTCGTCGACGAGCGGTTGGGTGGTCGGCAACATCGGCGGCCTGCCCCACGCGAACATCGAGGCCTCGTGACTGTTGCTCCCGATGATCAGCGGGATCGTCGCGATCGTCCCGCGCCGCGCGGCGTCGATCGGATGTCGCGGCAGGGAGTCGACGCCGTGGGTCAACCCGTACGCCAGCGTGGGCGTATGCGCGACGCTGTCCCGCTGAAGCTGGCCCGCGGCCTGACGAAGCCGCCGCTGCGGCAGCGACCGCACCTCGTCGATCGACACCCCGAGCCGCTCGACGAACGCCCGGGCCTGCCGCGCCCGGGTCTCGCGATCGGCGATCAGGGGCAATGCCGGGCTCTGGGCGATCGCGCGGCTGAACAGCCCCTCGGCGAGTGGGCTGGCCAACATCGCCAACACCGAAGTGGCACCGGCTGATTCGCCGAACACGGTGACCTGGTCGGGATCGCCGCCGAAGGCGTGGACGTTGTCGCGCACCCACTGCAGTGCCGCCACCTGGTCGCGCAGGGCGAGGTTGTCGTCGAACCCGGGGCCGAGGTCGCCGAGTTCGAAGCCGCCGAACACACCGAGCCGGTAGGTCACGTTGACCACGACGACGTTGCCGTTGGCCGCCAGTCGGCTGCCGTTGTAGAGCTGCAGCTGACCCGCGCCGTACACGAAGGCGCCCCCTGGTATCCACACCATCACGGGCAGCGAGCCGCCGGGGTCCGGCGACCACACCGTGAGCGTCAGGCACGCCTCGTCGCGCACCTTCGGGTCGTCTCGTCCACCGCCGACGAAGGACCGGCCCTGCGGTGGTAGCGGACCGTGCTCGACGGCGTCGCGGATGCCGCCCCACGGCTCGGGTGGCGTCGGCGCCCGGAAGCGGCGATCGCCCACCGGTTGCTCGGCGTAGGCGATCCCCCGCCAGACGTTGACGCCGCCGTCGGTGCTGCCGCGCAACTCCCCGTACGACGTGTGCGCGACGGTCGGAGCTTCCACGGTTTCGCGCTGGGCGGCCACCGCACGAATCGTAGTGTGGGAAGCTGAACCGGCTGGCGTGGAACCATCTGCGGGGTCGACGGACGGGGTGAGTGATGACCTTCAACGAAGGTATGCAGATCGACACGAGCACCTCGTCGTCGAGCGGTGGAGGGGGCGGCGGCCGCGGCATCGCGGTCGGTGGCGGCATCGGCGGCCTGCTGGTCGTCGTGGTCGCCCTCTTCCTCGGCGTGGACCCCGGCACCGTGCTCCCCCAAGGCGGCACCGGCGCCGGGCAATACGGCAATCCTGGCGTCAGTGCACCGGGATTCGACCTGAGCCAGTGCAAGACCGGCGCGGACGCCAACAACATCGTCGAATGCCGGGTGGTGGCGACGGGTAACTCGGTCGACGGCGTGTGGGCACAGTTGCTGCCCGGCTACACCCGGCCCAAGGTTCGACTCTTCAAGAATCAGGTACAGACCGCGTGTGGGCCGGCCACCACCGACGTCGGCCCGTTCTACTGCCCCGGCGACGGCACGGCGTACTTCGACACGTCCTTCTTCGCCGAACTGGTCGACAAGTTCGGTTCCAGCGGTGGCCCGTTGGCGCAGGAGTACGTCGTCGCCCACGAGTTCGGCCACCACGTCCAGGACCTGCAGGGCACCATCGGCCGCGCGCAGCAGGGTCCCGGCGGCGCGGAGGGCAACAGCGTGCGCACCGAACTGCAAGCCGACTGCTACGGCGGTATCTGGGCGCACTACGCGGCGATCACCAAGCAGCCGGGCACCGACGTCACCTACCTGAAGCCGTTGACCGATCAGGACATCGGAGACGCGCTCTCTGCGGCCGCTTCGGTCGGCGACGACCGGATCCAGAAGTCGGCGACCGGGCAGGTCAACCCCGAGTCCTGGACCCATGGTTCCTCCGCAGCGCGGCAGTACTGGTTTACCGAGGGCTATCGCACCGGCGACGTGAAGCAGTGCGACACCTTCTCGGCGCAGGATCTGCACGAGTGAGATGACCGGCATCGAACCGGACACCAAGGACTGGACCTGGGTGCTGCAGGAACCCTGTCCGGACTGCGGCTACGACGCCGGAGCAGTACGACCCGTCGACGTCGCCGACCGGATCCGGCAGGACGCCATCGGTTGGACGGCCAGACTGGCCGACGCGTCGGTGGCCGCCCGACCCGCGCCGGGGGTGTGGTCGGTGCTGGAGTACGGCTGCCACGTCCGCGACGTGCACCGGGTGTTCGCCGAGCGCGTTCGCCTGATGCTGGCCGAGGACGATCCGCAGTTTCCCGATTGGGATCAGGACGAGACCGCACTCGTCGAGGACTACGGCTCGCAGGACCCGGCCGTCGTCGCGGCGGAACTCCAACGGACCGCCGCAACCGTCGCGGACGCGTACGGCGCGGTGCCGCCAGACGGCCTGGTCTCGACGCGGATTGCGAAGCAACGAAAGCGAATTCACGATCGCGACGATCGCCCAGTATCACCTGCACGACGTCGTCCACCACGCGTGGGACGTGGCCAAGCCGCTGTCGGCCTGACGCACGTTCGGCGGGGACCAGAGGCGGGGTTAGAGGCGGGGTTAGAGGCGGGACTCCGCCGCGATCGACGTGTCGGTGGTCCGCAGCGGCCGGATCAGAGCGTCCTGACTGAACGAGGCGAGCAGCTCACCCGCCTCGGTGTGGACCGTGCCCCGGACGTAGGACATGCCGGCGCCCACCTGGGTGCTCTCGTGGGCGTACAGGATCCAGCCGTCCCACGCGAACGGCTCGTGGAAGCTCACCGAGATGGTCATCGGTGCGGTCGACACCGTCAAATGCGATTGCGCGGTGCCGATGCCAGGGTGCGCGCGCATAGTCGTCGAAATGCCAAGGTGTCCAGTGAAATACGCGATCAATGCCTTGGCCAGTTCGTCCCGACTCGGAATCGGCTCGTAGTGCAACCAGGCATGCAACTCCGGCGGTCCGACCTCGTCGGGGCTGTTGACGTCGACCACGTCGACGAGCCGGAGTTGACGTCCGGCCATCGGCATCTGCGAGACGTTGGCCTCGGCGGGCGCCGCGACGTCCGGTCTGGGCAGGTGATGCCGGATGACGTCCGGCGACGGCACGTCTGCCAGCACCGTGACGGTGATGCAGCGCTTGCCGTTCTGCGACGCCGCGATGACCGCCGTCGCCGTGGTTCGGCCTTCGGCGACGACGTCGACACTCAGCTCGACCGGCGGGCCGACGACGACGGCACGGGCGAAGACCGCGGACGCCGACCGGACGGACTTCTCGGGAAAGCGCTTGCCCGCAGCCACGATTGCCTGTGCCAACACCTGGGTGCCCTCCACCACCTGCCGCTCGTCGGCGGCTGCAATGCCGCTCTGACCGATGAAGCGGTCGGCGCCGTCGGGCTGCACGTCGAAGAGCTCGAGCAGCCCTTCGACCGTCCACTCGGCCTGGTCGGAGTCAATCGACATATCGTGCCTCTCGGGTTGATTCGTGCCGTGCGATGACGTTCTCGGCGAACTCGGCGAGCGTCGCGGGTTCGGCGAAATCGGCGAACCAGACGTAGAAACGCTCCACGCCGCGGTCTGACATGGCGGCGAAGTGCTCGCCCAGTTCGGTCGCGTCCCCACAGACCAGGCCACTGCCCAGGTGCCCGAAGCGGCGGGTGCTGACGGCCGTCACCTCGTCGCGATCGGCGGCTGCACCGATGAATCCGACCATTTGTTGAATGGACACGCGGACGTCGCCGACGGTCGGCAACAACTCCGGCAGCCGGTCGAGTTGGTGAGAGGGAACGTTCCACCAGTTGGCGAACTCACGCACCAGGTCCATCGTCTTCTTACCAGTTCCGCCCAGCACCAAGGGAATTCGACGTTCCGGCCGCGGTTCTTGGACCACCCCGTCGGCGTCGGCCTCGCCCCAGTACTGGCGGAGCAGGCCGAGGGTGCGTCTGAGCCGGGCGACGCGGGCGGGCGGATCGTCGCCGTCGGCCAACCCGAACCGCTCGAATTCTTGCGGCCACGAGCCCCAGCCAAGTCCGAGTTCGAACCGGTCTCCCGACGCAGCGGCCAGGGTCACCGCCTCCTTGGCCAGCACCGCGGGATGGCGGAACGCGTCGCACAACACCAGGTGCCCGATCCGCAACCGCTCGGTGTGCGCGGCGACCCACGTCGCCACGGTCATCGCCTCCCAGATTCCCTGGTGCACGGCGCCGGGCGCCTCGAGGTGGTCGATCAGGGCGATGCCGTTGAAGCCGGCAGCCTCCGCCGCCCGCGCGCGCCTGACGATCTCGGGGATTCCGAGCCGCACCTGGGGCAGGAACAGAAACCATTCGGTCATCGGTGCGTCACCTTAGCGGCAACCGCACCGCCGGTTCTACCGAAACGGTAACGTCGTTCTCGTGGCGAAGGCGACCGAGCGGCCGACGGCGGACGCCGGGGAGGCGGATGTCGCGGAGGAGTCCCGGGCGAGCCGCTTCATGCGGTCGGCGTTGTCCATTCTCGGCGAGACCGGCCGAACCGACTTCACGGTGCTCGAGGTGGTCGAACGGTCCAAGACGTCGCTGCGATCGTTCTACCAACACTTCTCGACCAAGGACGAACTGCTTTTGGCGCTCGTCGACAGGATCATGAGCGAATCGACGCTGCGCTGGCGCGCCGAGACCGACGCGCTGGTGGCCGCCGAGGCGTTGCGCTTGCTGATCGCCAAGATCAGCGCACCCGCGGCCTCGACCACGCAGGACAGCATCAACCGCGGCCTAACGTTCTACAACGACCACCTGGCCGAGACGATGCCGCGCGAGTATGCCCGAGTGCTGGCGCCGGTGAACGTCCTGATCAAGGACATCATCGAGCGCGGAGTGCGCGACGGGTCGTTCGACCCCGCCGTCGACGTCGACCCGACCGCGACGCTGATCATGCAATCGGTCCTCGGTGCCATGCGCCTGCGCGTCCTAGGCGCCGAACTCAACGGCACCCCGCTCGACGGCAGTCACATCTACGAGTTCTGCCTGCGAGCGCTCTCACCAAAGACGTCCTGAGCTGCGAGTTCGACGGTCAGCAGACCGTTCCCCGGCAATGGTTCATTCCGGGCGATCCGAGTGGTAACGTCATTACCACTTCCGACATACCTGACTCTCTAGGAGACGGACATGCCCTCACGCACGTTGTCCTATCCCGTGTTCGACGCGGACAACCACTTCTACGAGCCGAAGGAAGCGCTGACCCAGTTCCTTCCCGACCACCGCAAGGGCGTCATCGACTACATCGACGTCCGCGGCCGCACCAAGATCATGGTGCGCAATCAGGTCAGCGACTACATCCCGAACCCGACCTTCGAAGTGGTGGCCCGGCCCGGCGCGCAGGAGGACTACTTCCGCAACGGCAGCGGCGGCAAGAGCTACCGCGAGGTGATGGGCAAGCCGATGAAGGCCATCCCCGCCTTCCGCAATCCCGCGGCGCGACTCGAGGTCCTCGATGGGCTCGGCCTCGACTACACCCTGATGTTTCCGACCCTCGCTTCCCTCGTCGAAGAACGCCTGAAGGACGATCCCGACCTGATCCTCGACATCGTCCACGGGCTGAATCAGTGGATGTACGAGACGTGGCAGTTCAACTACGAAGACCGCATCTTCTCGACCCCGGTGATCAACCTCGGCAACGTCGACCGCGCGCTCGAGGAGCTCGAGTGGTGCGTGCAGCGCGGCGCGAAGACGGTCCTCGTCAGGCCGGCACCGGTACCGGGTTACCGCGGCAGCCGGTCGCTGGGACTTCCCGAGTTCGACCCGTTCTGGCAGGCGTGTGTCGCCGCGGGCATCCCGGTGTCAATGCACGCGTCGGACAGTGGGTACTCCTCCTACCTCAACGACTGGGAGCCCGGCGACGAGTTCAAGCCGTTCGCGCCCACCTCGTTCCGGATGGTCGCGATGGGCAAGCGCCCCATCGAGGACACCATGGCCGCGCTGGTCTGCCACGGAGCGCTGACCCGCAACCCGGATCTGCGAATTCTGTCGGTGGAGAACGGCGCATCCTGGGTGCCCTACCTCTTCTACCAGTTCAATGACGTCTTCAAGAAGATGCCAGACGCCTTCCCGGAGGATCCGATTCAGGCATTCAAGCGATGCGTCTACGTCGCGCCGTTCTGGGAGGACGACTTCAAGCAGATGGCCGACCTGTGTGGCGTCGACCACATCATCTTCGGCTCGGACTGGCCGCACCCGGAGGGCCTGGCCGATCCGATCAACCTGGTCGACGATCTCGAGGCCCACGGACTCGACGCCGACGGTGTGCGAAAGGTCATGGGAGGCAACATGATCGACCTGTTCAAGGTGCCGAACCAGATCGTCCACAAGCCGGACGTGCCGGCCCTCGTCCTGGCCTGACGTTCCACTTCCCGACGAGCGAAAAGCGGAGTGCACGCGCATGACTGAAGTCGCCTCACCGGAGCGGCTGCTCTTCGCCTCGACCGCTCGGGCCTTTCTGGACAGGGAAGCCTCGATCGATCGGGTGCGCGAGTTGCACGCAGCGGAAACGTCGTTCGACGCCGGCTGGTGGCAGCGCGCCGCCGAGCTCGGCTGGGCCAGCATGCTGGTTCCCGAGGACCTCGGTGGCGGCAGCGTCTCCGGGGACGGCGTCGGCGACCTCGCCCTCGTCGCCGAGCAGGTGGGACACACCGTGGCCCCGGGCCCATTGCATCCCGTGAACACGGTGCTTGCCGGACTGGTCGACGCGGAGAATGCCGAGGCGCACTCCACCACCATCGACGCGTTGGTCGCCGGTGACCTGGTCGCGTCCTGGGCGGTGTACGAACCGGGTCGCGCCTGGGCGCCCGACGTCACGACGGTCACGGCGACCCCCAGCGGCACTGGCTTTCGCATCGACGGTGTCAAGGATCGGGTCGAAGCGGGCCCGGAGAGCGGAGTGTTCCTCGTCGTCGCCGAGTGCGACGGGGCGGTGCGGCAGTTTCTGGTCCCGGCCGACGCCGCCGGTGTGTCGGTCGAGGCCCAGCGCTCCCTTGATCTCCTCAAGCGGTACGCCCGAGTCACCTTCCACGGCGTCGAAATCGCACCCGACGCCGTCGTCGGCTCGGCCGAGCAGACCCGGGCGCTGATCGCCCGGCAAAGCCAGATCGCCGCGGTACTGCAGTGTGCCGAGGTCGTCGGCATCCTTGACACGGTCTTCGGCTTCACGGTTCAGTGGGCGCTGGACCGGTACACCTTCGGCCGTCCGCTGGCGTCGTATCAGGCCCTCAAGCACAAGTACGCGGACATGAAGATCTGGTTGGAGGCGTCCCGGGCCACGACCCGGGCCGCCATCACCGCGGTCGCCGATCGCTCCGACGACGCCGACCTAGCCGTCAGCGTGGCCAAGAGCTACCTCGGGGAGCACGCCCCCGCCATGCTGCAGTCGTGCGTGCAGATGCACGGCGGCATCGGCGTGACCTGGGAGCACGACCTTCACCTCTATCTGCGCCGGGTCACGCTGTACCGCTCGATGTTCGGCACGCCCGAGGACCACAACCTGCGTGTCTTCGCCATCACCGAAGCGCTCACCGACGAACTGGAGTCTGCCTCGTGACCGAGACCACGGCGGCGACCACCTCGGCGCCCGCGACGTCGGAGTCGGTGACCGAGTTCGCCGATCGGGCTCGTAAGTGGTTGGCCGACAACATGCCTCGCGTAGACCCCGCCAATCCGCCCGGGTGCGACCGCGGCGAGGACGCCCCGTGGCAGCGGGCTCGCGAACTGCAGCGGATGCTCTACGCGGGCGGATTCGCGGGCATCTGCTTCCCGCGCGAGTACGGCGGGCTGGGCCTTCCGATCGCCTACCAGCGCGCCTTCGACACCGTCTCTCGCGACTACGAATTACCGTTGATCCTCAACACGCCGACGTTCACCATATGTGCGGCAACGCTTCTCGACACCGCGAGCGAGCAGCAGAAGCGGGACCGCATCTCCGCCGCCATCCGTGGCGACGAGATCCTGGTGCAACTGCTGTCGGAGCCCAACGGTGGCTCCGACCTCGCGGGGGTCATCACCCGCGCCGACCGCCGCGGCGACAGGTGGGTCGTCAACGGCGCCAAAACCTGGAGTACCAGCGCCTTCGCCGCCGACTATGGCCTGCTGCTGGCGCGGACCGACTGGACCGTGCCCAAGCACGAGGGCTTGACGATGTTCCTGGTGCCGATCAACAGCCCCGGCATCACGATGCGCCGCATCATGCAGGTCGACGGCGGCAACGAGTTCTGCGAGGAGTTCTTCGACGACCTGGAACTGTCCGACGACGCGGTCGTCGGAGCCGTCAACGATGGCTGGGCCGTCGCCTCGCGGCAGATGTTCCACGAGCGCCGCGCCGTCGGCGGCGGTTCCGAGTTCGCGAGCGGTATCGGCGCGGAGGGTGCGACCGATCAACCCATCGACTACGTCGGGCTGCTCCGAGCCACCGGTCAGACCGACAACGAGCGCGTCCGCGAACAGGCCGGCCGCGCGTTGGTGCGCCGCGCCGTCCAGGAGCAGTTGGTCGATCACGTCTATCACGGGGTCCTCGACGGAACCCTGCCCGCGGCAGCCGGTTCCATCATCCGCATCACCCACGCCGAGACCGTCCAGTTCGAGATCGACACGGCCCTGGCGATCGCGGGACCCGCGGGCGTCGTCGACGACGGCAGCGGCCTGTTCTCCTACGGCGACCGCTACCCCTCGCGCCAGGCCGCGTCCCTCGGTGGCGGCACCACGGAGATCGCCCGCAACGTCATCGGCGAGCGGATCCTCGGCTTCCCACGCGAGCACGCCCCCGACCGCGGCGTGCCGTTCAATCAGGTGAAACGCAGGCGCGAGTAGGAAACGGTCAGCTCTCCGCGGGCACCGGTTGGGCGGCGACCTCGGCGCGGGCTCTCCCCCGCAGCCGGGACTCGACCCGGGTCAGGATGTCGTAGTAGTGGGTCGGCGCCAGCCGCGCGAGCGCATCGAAGAAGTGCGCGTCGGGCCCGACGAGGATCCGCGCCCTACCGCCCTCCACCCCCCGGTGGATGATCTCGGCCGCCTTCGTGGGCTGGGTCATCGTGATTGCGGCGAACTCCTTGACCATCTGCTCGTGGCTTCGGCCCTCGCCCGATGGATCGCGACGGAACCGGGCATTGCGGACGATGTTGGTGTTGATGCCGCCGGGATGCACGTTGATGGCCCGGACGCCCGAGCCACGCAGCTCCTGGCGCAACGAGTCGGTGAAGCCGCGGACCGCGAACTTGGCTGCGCAGTATGCGCTCTGGGTTGGCATGCCGACCAGACCGAACACGCTCGAGGTGTTGACGATCGCTCCGGAGTCCTGTTCGACCAGGAGCGGCAGGAACGCCCTGGTGCCGTTGACGACGCCGTGGAAGTTGATGTCCCACAGCCACTGGTCATCCTCGACCACCGTGTCGAGCACCGTCGAGGAGACGGCGACGCCCGCGTTGTTGAACACCGCGCCCAGCGGTCTCGGCGCCCACTGGGCGACTTCCTCGGCGAAGGCCAGTTGATCCTGCGCGTCTCGGACGTCGAGCACCCTGGTGAGCGTCGGCCCAGCGAGCGTGGCTTCGGTCTCCTTCAGCGCGCCCTCGTCGACGTCGGCGATGGCCACCGGACAGCTGTGCGCTGAGAGCCGCTGCGCCAGCGCACGGCCGATCCCCGAACCGGCTCCGGTGATGACCACCGTGGTGCCACTGATGACGGTGGCGGCTGACGTTCTCATCGGCTGTCCTTCTGGTTGGAGGTCGAGTGGGTGAGGTGGTCGAGGATCAGTTCGCGGAGGCGGCCCCAGGCGCCCACCGGCAGGTCATGCCCCATGCCGACGATGGTCTCCAGTCGCGCGCCGGGAATGGCGGCGGCGGTGGCGGCGCCTCCGGTCGGGTTGACCATCCGGTCGTGGTCGCCGTGGATCACCAGGGTTGGCACGTCGACGTGCCGCAGCTCGGCGGTCCGGTCACCCGAGGCAAAGATCGCGGCCAACTGGCGGGTGGTGCCCGCCGACGTGGGGTCACGATCCCACGCGAGGCCTGCCTTGTCCCGCACCCACTGCTCGTCGAAGGGAAATCCGCGAGACGCGATGTGGCGGAACGTCTTCACCGCGGCATCGCATGCCTCGGTCCGGCTGCGGGCGGGCCGAGACGTCGCCAACAGCCACCAGGTCGACGGTGCGGGTCGGCCGATCCGCGGGGCACCGGTCGTCGACATGATCGACGTCAGGCTCCGCGCCCGGCCAGGATGCTGAGCGGCGACGGTCTGGGCGATCATGCCGCCCATCGAGACCCCGACGAGGTGGGCGTCCCGGTGGCCGAGCGCATCCAGCAGACCGACGGTGTCGCGGGCCATGTCGCCGAGGTGATACTGGCGTCGGTCGCTGCCGCCGCGCAGGATCGCCCATGGCTTCGGCGGCGGAAACTCGGCATGCGTCGAGCGGCCCACGTCCCGGTTGTCGAATCGAATCACCCGGTACCCCGCCGCGGCCAGGTCGGCAGCGAACTCCGAAGGCCAGGTGTGCTTCTGCTGGCCGAGGCCAGCGATCAGCAGCACGGGTGGATCGGCCGGGTCGCCGAATGCGTCGTGGCACAGCTGGATGCCGCGGCCGACGTCGACCACGTGCTCCTCGGGGGCGCTCACGCCGAGGCCCCCTGGGCGACGGTCGTCGCCGCCGTGCCCGGCACGCGTGCGGCCCGGCGGTAGACGCAGGCCAGCCCACCGCGGCCCGGTGCGGTCGCGACGCCGCGGGAGCGGGCCGGTTCATCGGCCGCGTAGGTACCGCGGATCTCGAACTCGCGCAGCAGAGTTCGAAGCGTCACCATCATCTCCATGTTGGCGAAAGCGGCTCCGATGCAGCGCCGGACACCGCCGCCGTAGGGAATCCACGAGTAGTTGTCGGGCGGGTTGCCCACGAAGCGGTCTGGGTCGAACGTGCCGGGATCGGCGTAGTTCCGCGAGTTGGCGTGGGCCAGTGAGATGCTGACGATGATGGTGTGGTGAGCAGGAATCACCCACTCTCTCAAACGGATTCGGGTCTTGCTACGGCGGGCGAAGGCGTTGATGACGGGCCGGGTTCGCTGAACCTCGAAGATCGTGGCCTGCAACAGATCGGACCCGCCGGCATCGACCTCCTCGGTGAGACGGCTGAGCAGCCGGGGGTGTCGTCGCAACCGTTCGACGGCCCAGGCCAAGGTGGTCGCCGTGGTCTCGTGTCCCGCTGCGAGCAAGGTGAGCAGCTCGTCGGCGACGTGGTCGTCGGAGATCGGCGAGCCGTCGTCGTAGCGGGCGCGGAGCAGCAGGGCCAGGACATCGGTGCGGGCGTCGAACCCGGGGTCGCGCCGCGCATCGGCGATCAACTCGGCAATGATCGCGTCGTAACGGCGGCGCAGCGCCGCCGCGCGGCCGGCCGGACTCCACGGACCAAGGTCGCGCCGGACCGCGGGCGGCAGCACCGCGAGGCGCGACGAGGTGAGCACCATGGTGGGTAGCAGTTCCCGCAGTTCCTCGAGCGCCGCGCCGTCGGCGCCGAAGACCGCTCGCAGGATGGCGTTGAGGGTGATCCGCATCATCGACGGCATGCTGGCGAACTCCTCGCCGTCGGACCAGGTCGCGACTTCCCGCAGCACCTCTTCTTCGACGATCTTCTCGTAGCCGGGCATCCGCTTACCATGCAGGGGCGGCACCAGCAGCTTCCGGCGCTGGCGATGGGCCAGGCCCTCGAGGCTGAAGGTGGAGCCGGGGCCGAGCACCTCCCCGAGCGTGCCTGCGCGGGCGACGAGGTCGGTGTTCATGGTGAAGAGTTCCCTCACCAGCGCCGGATCGCTGATCACGACAGCCTTACCGAAGATCGGCAGGTTGAGCGTGAACTCCGAGCCATGGCGGCGGGCCACGCTCGAGATGGCGCGGTCGCGGTCGACGGCGAAGGCGAGGCCCTGGATCACCTTGGGGATCCGCGGCGCTGGCGGTAGTCGCACCGGCTCGGTCGTCGCCTCACCCATGTCTGACCTCCAGTTCGGTACGGAAAGGTACCGGGCAGACGGTACGCCCCAGTACCGATCGATACAAGCCCCTTTGCACACATGCTCAATAGGGCAGCGTTAATTACCGGTGCGCGTTCCAGAAGTCGATCAACACGCGGGCGGCACGTTCGGGATCCTCGGTCATCCACCAGTGGCCGAGCCCGTCGAGCACCTCGATGCGGGCTCCGCTGCGGGTGGCGGCGCGCCGCTTCTGCGTGTCGGTCCCAACGTAGGAGTCCTCGGTCGGCAGCAGCGCCAGCCCCGGTCGTGCCGCGGCGCGTTCGAGTTCTCGGCCCGCCTCGGCCACGACGGGTTGTGCCGCCGACCGATACAACGTCAGGATCGACGCCCCCATCACCCCGTCGATGCCGGGCGACACCCGGCTCGCGATGTCGGGCGCCATTCCGGCACCGGTGAGGAAGTCGGCTCGGTCGGCCACGCTCATCGCGGCGAACTCGGCGACGGCCGTCTCCCCGACACCGGGCGTCTGCCACTGCTGGGCGAGGTCGTGCCACACGTAATCGGGGTCGAACACCCCACAGATGTCCGAGGTCCAGGTATGCACCAGGTCGGCTCGGTTCATCACCAGGTTCAGCACGTGGCCACCGCCCCAGTCGTGCCCGACGAGGTCGACCGGTCCGTCGATCGTTTCCAGCTCGGCGATGAGCCAGTCGCGGTAACCGTCGATCGTCGCCTCGAACCCGTCGCCGACGGGTGCGCCGAACCCGGGCGGCGACAGCCGGCGGACGTCCGCCTCGCCGAGATCGGCCAGCCGATCGACCAGGAGATCCCAGACCGCTGCAGTCTCGGGCACCCCGTGAACCAGGACGACTGTCATCGCGTGCCTCTCCGCTCCAACGAGAACCTGGCAGGGACCATACGCCCGGGCAACCCCGCCGCTACCGGATGTCAGAACAGCGTCGGCGGCATCTCGGCAGCAACCAGCGGGGGCGCCGACGCCATCCGGAACGACCGGTGGCCACCCGTCAACCCGTGCTTGGCAAGAAGCGGCGCCGCCCGGCCCCGCAGCGCGTCGCGGTATTCCTTGGGCAAATATGCCCCGCGCCCGTACAGCCGGCGATACTCGTCGACCAGTTCCGGCTTCGAGCGGGCGAGCCAGTTCATGAACCAGCCGCGCGTCGAACCGCGCAGATGCAGGCCGAACACCGTGGCGCTGGTTGCGCCAGAGGCGGCGATCTGCCCGAGCAGTCCATCGAGCTGGTCGGCGGAGTCGGTCAACATGGGCAGCACCGGCGCCACCATCACGTGACAGTGCAGTCCGGCGGCATGGATGGCCCGAATCAGGTCCAGGCGCGCCCGCGGCGCGGGCGTGCCGGGTTCGACCTCGGCGTGCAGGGCTGGGTCGGCCATCGCCAGGGACACCGCCACGCTGACGTCGACGGTGTGGGCGGCGTCGATCAGCAGCGGCAGGTCACGGCGCAACAGCGTGCCCTTGGTGAGGATGGAGAACGGCGTCCCCGAGTGCGCGAGGGCGCCAATGATGCCCGGCATCAACGCATATCGACCCTCCCCACGCTGGTACGGATCGGTATTGGTGCCCAGCGCGACGGTTTCCCGCGTCCACGACTTCCGGGTGAGCTCCCGGCCCAGCACCTCGGCGACGTTGGTCTTCACCACGACCTGCGTGTCGAAGTCGTTGCCGCTGTCGAAGTCCAGATATTCGTGGGTGGGACGGGCGAAGCAGTAGCGGCAGGCGTGACTGCACCCGCGATAACCGTTGACCGTGAAGCGGAACGGCAATTGGCTGGCGTTGGGCACCTTGTTGAGCGCGGACTTGCACAACACCTCGTGAAACGTGATCCCATCGAACTGCGGCGTCCGAACCGATCGCACGAATCCGATGCGTTGAAGGCCAGGCAGCGAGCCGTCCTCCACCGCTACGCCCTGGCGGTCCCATCGCATGATCCATGCGAACATATGTTCGATCGGAAGTCAATGATGATCTTTGGCGATCTTTAGTGAGATGAGCAGCCGTTTGTGCAGTAGACTTTCCGGCGGGTGTAAGACACATCCGCTCCTGATGAAAGAAGTAAAAGAGTATGGCACAGGGAACTGTGAAATGGTTCAACAGCGAAAAGGGCTTCGGCTTCATCGCCCCCGACGACGGCTCCCCGGATGTCTTCGTCCACTATTCTGAGATCCAAGGCGGCGGCTACCGCTCGCTGGAAGAGGCTCAGAGGGTTCAGTTCGACGTCGGACAAGGTGCGAAGGGCCCCCAGGCCACCGGAGTTACCGCGATCTAAGAACTTCACGATCTATGGGCTGGCAGGGTGAAAACCTTGCCAGCCCATAGTTCATTCCGGGGGCGGATGGGTCGGAACGGACCCCGTCACCACTGCCCGAGCTGGCACTGCAGGTTGTACGGCGCGTCCTGTTGCACGGCTACCTGACCATCGACGGCGATGTCGCAGTGCGGGTTCGGAGCGGCGCGCATGCCGTGAGTGGTGCTGCTCACGGTCAGAATTGCCCACTGCGGATCGGCGAGCGTCGTCTCGAACACCCATGGCACACCCGCCGCGAGGGTGACCTCGTCCTTCTTCAGGTAGGTGTAGGAATCGGCGTTGTACGCCGCCTTGTCCGCGGGTTGCTTCACCAGGTAGAACAGGTCGAAGTCGGCATCGGCCTGGGAGACGAGCGTGTACCGGACCTGGTGCGCGGCGGGCTCGGCACTCGACGTGGCCTGGCTCGCCAGACCTGCGCCGGCCACCAGAGCCGCGATGCCGAAGGCCGCCCCGAGCTTGCTTGTCGCAGTTCGCATGATCGTCACATCGCCGAACGGTACCGGACCGTTACATCCGCCCCACCCGTCACTCGTTACAGCTCGAGCAACAGCGTCACCGGCCCATCGTTGACCAATTCGACGGCCATGTCGGCACCGAAGACGCCCGTCGCCACGTCCGCTCCCAACCGGCGCAGCGCCTCGCCGAAGGCCGTCACCAGCGGCTCTGCCACGGCTCGCGGTGCCGCCGCATTCCACGACGGCCGGCGACCCTTGATGGTGTTGGCGTACAGCGTGAACTGACTCACCACGAGTATCGGCGCGCCGACATCTGCGGCCGACCGCTCGTCGTCGAGGATCCGCAACCGCCAGAGCTTCTCCGCCATCCGGTTCGCGGTGTCCGCGCCGTCTCCATGGGTGATGCCCACCAGCGCCAGCAGCCCCTGCCCGACGGGCCGGATCTCGCCGACGACGTCGCCGCCCACCACCACCCGCGCCGACGTCACCCGCTGCACCAAGACCCGCACGTTCGCCGATGCTGCCATGCGCCTCGGCCGCACTGCCTCACTGGGCCGCTCGACGCAGGGCTTTTCATCGTGACAGGATTCGCTCGCCTTTGAACGCCGTTCGAGGCGGTCTACGCGCCGGATGGCAGCCAAAGGCGTTGGCGCACCTACTCCGTCGTAACGACCAGCGCGCTGTCCTTCAGCGGCGTGGACGGGGCCGCGCGTCACGACGAGCCGAGATGCACACGCTGCGAATCGAATTGGAGCGACCGAGTCGCGCGGCAGGCGACGACCATCCGGCGCCGGGCTAGGTCAATCGGGCGAGGATCTCCCCAACCGCCGCGTCGGAGGCGACCTCGACCTGCTCCCCCGTCGCCAGGTCCTTCACGCCGACGGTGCCCGCCTCGACGTCGCGGTCACCGACCACCACCGCGAATCCCGCGCCGGATCGATCGGCCGCCCGCAGCGCGCCCTTGAGCCCACGATCGCCGTACGCCAGATCGACGCGGGCACCGCCGGCGCGGAGCTGTCCCGCCAGCCGGGCCAACAGCAGTTTCGCCGCGTCGCCCATGGGCACGCAGAACACGTCCACCCGCGACGTCTCTCCGACGGTCTTGCCCTCGGCCTTCAGCGCGAGCATCGTGCGATCGATCCCCAGGCCGAACCCGATCCCCGAGAGGTCTTGTCCGCCAAGCTGTTTCATGAGTCCGTCGTAGCGGCCACCGCCGCCGATGCCGGACTGCGCACCAAGGCCGTCGTGGACGAACTCAAAGGTCGTCTTGGTGTAGTAGTCCAGGCCGCGCACCATCCGCGGATTGATGACGTACGGCACCTCCAACGCCTCCAAGTGCGAGAGCACAGTGTCGAAGTGCTGCTTGGCGACGTCGGAGAGGTGATCCATCATGAGGGGCGCCTCCGCGAGCATCTCCCGAACGTGCGGGCGCTTGTCGTCGAGCACCCGCAACGGGTTGATCTCGGCACGGCGGCGGGTGTCGTCGTCGAGGTCGAGCGTGAAGAGGAACTCCTGCAGCAACTCCCGATACTGCGGTCGGCACGTCTCATCGCCGAGGGACGTCAGCTCGAGCCGGAACCCGTCGAGGCCTAGCGACCGGAAGCCCGCGTCGGCGATGGCGATCACCTCGGCGTCCAGCGCCGGATCGTCCACTCCGATCGCCTCGACCCCGACCTGCTGCAGCTGGCGGTACCGTCCCGCCTGGGGCCGCTCGTAGCGGAAGAACGGACCGGAGTACCGCAGCTTCACGGGCAGCTGCCCGCGGTCCAACCCGTGCTCGATGACCGCGCGCATGACACCCGCGGTGCCCTCGGGTCGGAGGGTGACCGACCGGTCCCCACGGTCGGCGAAGGTGTACATCTCCTTGCTGACCACGTCGGTGGACTCGCCGACCCCGCGGGCGAACAACGCGGTGTCCTCGAAGATCGGCAGCTCGACGTGGCCGTAACCGGCGCGGCGGGCGGCCTCGAGAAGGCCGTCCCGGACCGCCACGAACTGCGCCGAGTCGGGCGGCAGGTAGTCCGGGACGCCCTTGGGCGCCTGAAAGTCACTCATTCGCGGGGCATTTCAGTCAGAGTCCTTCGAGGAAGGGGTTGGTGCGACGCTCCGCACCGATCGTGGACGTCGGGCCGTGGCCCGGGAGGACGAGGGTGGCGTCGTCGAGCACCAGCAGTTTCGACACGATCGACGTCAGAAGGTCGCGGCCGCTGCCTCCGAACAAGTCCGTGCGGCCGATCGACTGCTTGAACAGGGTGTCGCCGGTGAAGGCGAGCTCGGCCGGACCCGCGGGCAGGAACTCCGGATCGCCTGGCGTCAGAGCACCGGACACCCGAAAGACCACCGAACCCCTGGTGTGCCCCGGCGTGTGATCGATGGTGACGGTGACGCCGCCCAGCTCGATCTTGTCGCCGTCGCGGTCCAGTTCGACGACCTGACGCGGTTCGCGGAACATCGTCGACATGGCCAGTTGAGCCAGTCGCGGTCCGAAGCCCTTGATGGGGTCGGTGAGCATCACGCGATCCTCGGGGTGGACGAACACCGGGCAACCGTAGGTGTCACCGACCTTCTGAGCCGACCACATGTGGTCGATGTGCCCATGGGTCAACAGCACCGCGGCCGGCGTCAACCGGTTCTCGTCGAGAATCCGGCGCAGCGGCCCGAAGGCCCGTTGGCCGGGATCGACGATGATGGCGTCGGCACCCTGACTGGGCGCCAGGACGTAGCAGTTGCACTGCAACATGCCTGCCGGGAAACCAGTGATGAACACGCGACCAGTTTCCCATCCGCCGCATCTCCACCCTATTCAAGGGTCGCAGCACCCGTTCTCAGGGATTGCTGGCACACTCGTTGCCGATCACGAACGACGAGGAGGACCACGCGGTGCCGACCAACGAACAACGGCGGGAGACTGCCAAGCGCAAACTGGAGCGGCAGCTCGAACGTCGCGCCGCCCAGCAGCGCCGGCGCCGTCTGCTCACCATCATCGGTTCCGTGGTGGGCGTGCTCGTGGTGATCGGCGCGGTCGTCGCGACGGTGATCTTCACCAGCAAGAGTCCCGACACCAACGCAGCGGCCGACACACCCACTCCGTCGACCGGCGCGCGGCCATCCCAGTCGCCGACCGGTGGCCCGGGCCTGCCTCCGTTCGTCGCCCCAGCCGACCTCGGCGCCAACTGCCAGTACCCGGCGACCCCGAGCGAGCCGGCCAGCAAGAAGAACAATCCGCCACGGTCGGGCAAGGTTCCGACCGACCCGGCCCAGATCAGCGCCAGCATGACCACCTCGCAGGGCAACCTCGGTCTGCAGCTGGACAACGCCAAGGCGCCGTGCACGGTGAACAGCTTCGCCAGCCTCGCGCAGCAGGGCTACTTCAACGACACCCCGTGCCACCGTCTGACGACGTCACCCGGCCTATCGGTACTGCAGTGTGGTGACCCGACCGGCAAGGGCACCGGCGGACCCGGCTACGGCTTCGTCAACGAATACCCGACCAACCAGTACCGGCCCGACGACCCGGCGCTGCAATCGCCGGTCGTCTACCCGCGAGGCACCCTCGCCATGGCCAACACGGGCGCACCGGGCTCCAACGGCAGCCAGTTCTTCCTGGTGTTCAAGGATTCGCAGCTCCCCCCGAACTACACCGCGTTCGGCACGATCGATGCGACGGGTCTGGCGACCCTCGACAAGATCGCCGCCGGCGGCGTCGTTCCCGGTGAGCGCGGGCCGGACGACGGCGCCCCGAAGACGCCGGTGCAGATCAAGTCGCTCCAGCTCGACTGACGCCGGGCCAGGGCCGACCGCGTGACCTACCCGCCTCCGCCGCCGTACGGGGCGTACCCACCGCCGCCCGGTCCGATGCCAGGACCCGGGGGCTACCCGCCTCCACCCCGGCCGCCGAGCACCAATGGGCTGGCCGTCGCGTCGCTGGTCTGTGCGTTCCTGTTCTTCCCCCTCGGCATCGTGTTCGGGCACATGTCCCTGTCGCAGATCAAGAGGACCAGGGAGGGCGGTCACGGGCTGGCGGTCGCCGGACTGGTGGTGAGCTACGTCGTGGCCGTGCTGACGGTGCTGGCGGTCGTGGCCACCATCGTCTTCGCCGGGCTGCTGGTGCGCTTCGCCGAGGAACTCAACGGCGGCCGGTATCCGAACTCGCCAGGCACCACGTCGGCCCAGCCGGCTGGCCCGCTGCCGCCGTTCACACCGTCGGCCACGCTGGGCGCCAACTGCCAGTACCCGGCGACCACCGAGCCGACCAGCAAGCCCGTCAGTCCGCCCCGCACGGGTCGCGTGCCGACCACGCCCGCAACCGTCGATGCCACGATCACCACCAGCGACGGCGCCATCGGCGTCAGTCTGGACAACGGCAAGTCGCCCTGCACGGTCAACAACTTCGTCAGCCTGGCGCAGCAGGGCTTCTTCGACAGGACGCAGTGCCACCGGCTGACCACGTCGAGCACCCTCGGCGTCCTGCAGTGCGGTGACCCCGCCGGCGACGGCAGCGGTGGGCCGGGCTACCGGTTCCCCAACGAGTACCCAACCAACCAGTACCGGCTCGCCGACCCCGCACTCGCGGCTCCGGTGGTGTATCCGCGGGGGACGCTCGCGATGGCGAACGCCGGCCAGGGCACCAACGGCAGCCAGTTCTTCCTCGTCTATCAGGATTCGCAGCTGCCGCCGACCTACACGGTGTTCGGCACGATCGACGACACGGGATTGGCCGTCGTCGACAAGATCGCCGCCGGCGGCGTCAAGGACGGCGGCGACGATGGTAAACCGGCGATCGGGGTAACCATCGAGTCGGTCCGGCTCGACTAAGGACCGTCGCGACGCCGCCAACCGCGCCGGCTGGCCACTTACGACACGCCAAGTTGCCACGAGCGCAACGTAACTGACCACTCGACGGGATCAGGCGGCGGACGTCACCCGGTAGACGTCGTACACGCCTTCCACGTTGCGCACCACGTTGAGCACGTGACCCAGATGCTTGGGATCGCCCATCTCGAAGGTGAACCGGCTGATCGCCACTCGATCGTTGGACGTCGCCACCGACGCGGACAGGATGTTGACCTTCTCGTCGGCCAGCACCCGCGTGACGTCGGACAGCAGGCGATGACGGTCGAGTGCCTCGACCTGGATGGCCACCAGGAACACCGACGACGGTGATGGCGCCCACTTGACGTCGATGATGCGTTCGGACTGCTGCTCCAGCGACGTGGCGTTGGTGCAGTCGGTGCGGTGCACGCTGACGCCGCCGCCGCGCGTGACGAACCCCAGGATGTTGTCCCCGGGTACCGGGGTGCAGCACTTCGCCAACTTGGTGAGCACACCGGGCGCGCCAGGAACCGCGACGCCGACGTCGTCGCTGGTGCGTTGGCGCACCGGCATGGTGGCCGGCGTCGACCGTTCGGCGATCTCGTCCTCGGCCTCGTCGTCTCCGCCGAGCTGGGCCACCAGTCGCTGCACGACGTGGCGCGCCGAGACGTGACCCTCACCGACCGCGGTGTAGAGCGATGACACGTCGACGTAGCGCAGCTCGCGGGCCAGCGCGGCCATCGACTCGCCATTCATCAAGCGCTGCAACGGAAGTCCACCGCGGCGCACCTCGCGCGCGATCGAGTCCTTGCCCGACTCGAGGGCTTCCTCGCGACGTTCCTTGGCGAACCACTGCCGGATCTTGGCCTTGGCCCGCGGAGACACCACGAACGTCTGCCAGTCCCGCGACGGGCCGGCATTCAAGGCCTTGGAGGTGAAGACCTCGACCACTTCGCCGTTCTCGAGCTTGCGCTCCAGCGCGACCAGTCGGCCGTTGACGCGCGCCCCGATGCAGCGGTGACCGACCTCGGTGTGCACCGCGTAGGCGAAGTCCACCGGGCAGGATCCCGTCGGCAGCGTGATGACGTCACCCTTGGGCGTGAAGACGAAGATCTCCTGCACGGCCAGGTCGTAGCGCAGGGACTCGAGGAACTCCCCAGGGTCCGCGGCTTCCCGCTGCCAGTCGAGCAGTTGCCGCATCCACGCCATGTCGTCGATCTCGGCCGCGGCGTTGCTGGCCGGAACTCCGTTGCGGCCCTTGGCTTCCTTGTACCGCCAGTGGGCGGCGATGCCGTACTCGGCGGTGCGGTGCATGTCGCGGGTCCGGATCTGCACCTCCAGCGGCTTGCCCTCGGGGCCGACTACCGTGGTGTGCAGTGACTGGTACACCCCATACCTCGGTTGGGCGATGTAGTCCTTGAACCGGCCCGCCATCGGCTGCCACAGCGAGTGCACCGCGCCGACGGCCGCATAGCAGTCCCGGATCTCGTCGCAGAGGATCCGCACCCCGACGAGGTCGTGGATCTCGTCGAAGTCGCGGCCCTTGACGATCATCTTCTGATAGATCGACCAGTAGTGCTTGGGCCGGCCCTCGACGGTCGCGTTGATCTTCGACGAGGTGACGGTATTGGCGATCTCGGCGCGCACCTTGGCCAGATAGGTGTCCCGCGACGGCGCCCGGTCGGCCACCAGGCGCACGATCTCCTCGTACTTCTTCGGGTGCAGGATCGCGAACGACAGATCCTCGAGCTCCCACTTGACCGTCGCCATGCCCAGGCGATGGGCAAGGGGCGCAATCACTTCCAACGTCTCGCGAGCCTTGCGGGCCTGCTTCTCCGGGGGCAGGAAGCGCATGGTCCGCATGTTGTGCAGCCGATCGGCCACCTTGATGACCAACACTCGGGGATCGCGGGCCATCGCGATGATCATCTTGCGGATCGTCTCGCCCTCGGCCGCACTGCCGAGGACCACCTTGTCCAGCTTGGTGACGCCGTCGACGAGATGGCCCACCTCGACACCGAAGTCGGCGGTCAGCGCCTCGAGGGTGTACCCGGTGTCCTCGACGGTGTCGTGCAGCAGCGCGGCGACGAGGGTGGTGGTGTCCATGCCGAGTTCGGCGAGGATGTTGGCGACCGCCAGCGGGTGGGTGATGTAGGGATCACCGGAGCGGCGCATCTGGTCGGCATGCCGCAGTTCGGCCACCTCGTACGCCCGCTGCAGGAGCGCCAGATCGGCCTTCGGGTAGACCTCCCGGTGCACGGCCACCAACGGCTCGAGGACGGGATTGACCGCGCTGCGCTGCGAGGTCATCCGGCGGGCCAGCCGGGCCCGGACGCGTCGCGACGCGCTCGACGAACTCTTGGCGCCCTCGGGCGCGGCGGCATCGGGGTTGATGACCGGCATCGGCTGCGTTTGCGTCAACGCGTGATCGTCCGCCACCGTGCTCACCTCCTGACCCACGCCGGTATGGCTCGAGGATATCCCCGTCAACCCGTCAATTCTTCGCGCGATCCCTCACTAGACGACATACAGGCTGGTGACGTCCACGTCCGGCAGCTTGCCCCGGCCGCCGAGAGCTGCCAGTTCCAGCACGACCGCCGCACCACTGACGGTGGCGCCGCTGGTCCGCAGCAGCGCGACGGCCGCGGCGAGCGTCCCACCGGTGGCCAGTACGTCGTCGATCAGCAGAACGCGCCGGCCAGCCAATTCCATTCCGTCGGCCGGGATCTCCAATGTTGCCGAGCCGTACTCCAACTGGTAGGTCTCGCTGTACACCGGCGGCGGCAGCTTGCCGCCCTTGCGCATCGCCAGGACACCCGTGCCGAGCCGGGTCGCGACGGCGGCCCCCAGCAGGAAGCCGCGGGCGTCGATGCCCGCCACCAGGTCCGCGTCCTCGGCGACCGCGGCCAGCGCGTCGGTCACCGTGGCGAGCCCGCGGGCGTCGGCCAGCACCGGGGTGAGGTCCTTGAACTGGATGCCGGGCTCGGGGAAGTCCGGCACCTCACGCATCAGCGATTCGATCACCGCGGCGACCTCGTCGCCCCGTCCCGAGTCGCTCATCGGGTCCCCCTCATCGAACGAACGCCCAACGGTCCATGTTCCACCCCGCCCCCCATCGCGTCGGATTGCCGTTCACGGCAGTCATCTTCGTCGACACGATCAACGTTCGCTGCTGACGGTAGAGCGGAAGGGTGGGCATGTCGCCCCACAGTACGGGGGCGCCCTCCCCCAGCAACCGCGACAGCTCCTTCGGGTCGGCCGTCACCGCCAGCGCGCCGATGACACCGTCGACCTGCTCGCTGGCATATCCGGACAGGTTGTTGCCGTTCCCGCTGAACAGCGCGTAGGCATCCATCGCCGACGACCCCGTCGAGCCGCCGCCCGCCGCTCCGCCGGTGCCCGCGAGAAGGGCGTCGATGCTGTTGTCGCGCAACGCCTGTGGCCCGATCGCGT
This sequence comes from uncultured Actinomycetota bacterium, assembly GCA_963846985.1. GTDB lineage: Bacteria > Actinomycetota > Actinomycetes > Mycobacteriales > Mycobacteriaceae > Mycobacterium. The sequence continues at coordinate 120,379 of CAWJYC010000012.1, read as the reverse complement.
CCGACGCCGCGTCCTGAACCGCGATGCCTGCAGGCTGGCAGGCCTTCGCGATGGCACCGACGGTGGCGGCCAGGCGCGCATTGGGACTCTGGTACCCGATCCGGACGGTCAGCGGCTTGGCCCCGATGGCGTTGCGCGCCGCCACCGGATTGGACGTGCTGAACTGGCCGCCCTCCGCCGAGCTCTCGGCGGCCGTGATCGAATCCTCCGCGGCGGGATTGAGGCGGCTGTTCGCCATGGGCACCTCGGCGTTCTGGGCGATCAAGTCCCGCGGCGTGCACAGCGCCACGGCCCGTCGGGCCGCCGGATCCAGCAGTGCGCCGCTCGGGGCGAAGATGAGCTGTTCGATGCCGGCCGAGGCGCTGTCGCTGCGGGTGTAGTTCCCCGGCAGGGTCAGGGTTCCCGATGATCCCGCGGCGATGTCGACGACGTCGTACCGACCGGAGTTGATCCGCTCCTGGACGTCGGCGCCGCGCGGCCAGACGGTGATCCGGCCCGCCACCGGCTTGGCGCCCCACCACCTGTCGTTGGCCACCAACTCGACCGAACCGTCCTTGCGCACCGAGCCCACCTCGTACGGCCCGGAGGACGGGAAGTGCTTGAGATCGAGATCGGGGGTGAGGTTCCAGGTGCTGTTCCACAGTTGCGCGATGCGGTCGACGGTGGGCAGGTCAGCGGTCTGCAGGGCGGCGGTGACGGCCCCGTCCCCGGCGCCCAGTTCATCGGCGATGACGTGGGAGGGCATCATCGTCGTCGCGGCGAACAACTGGCCGAAGTCGACGAAACCGCGGTCCCGGACGAATGAGACCCGAGCCTTCTTCTGCCCGGGTGCACAGTCGACGCTGGCGATGTCGCCGTAGCCCGCGCGGCTGGCGGCGTCGAAACCGGGAAACCTGCCGGACTGGGCCGCCCAGGCCAGCACCATGTCGTCACACGTGATCGGCTTGCCGTCGGAGTAGACGGCGGCGTCGTTGATCGCGTAGTCCAGCACGAGCGGGGCCCGGCCGACGACCGAGACCGTGCCGAAGTCGCGGTCTCCCACGACCTGGCCCTCGGGACCGTGATAGGTGAAGCCGGTCAGCACCCGGGCGAATGCCTGCGGACCCGCCGACGCCGCGCCGACCACGGTGGTCGTGTTGTAGGTGATCAGCGGGCCGTCGACGGCGTAGTCGATGTCGTCGCCGGAGCCGCCCGAGCACGCAATCAGGACCGTCCCGGCGACCAGCGACACCACGGCCGCCAGGAGTGCTGCTCGCCGAGGTCGGACGGTCACCGGGGTTACCGCCGAGTGTTCCGCTTACCCGACGGCTTTCCGGTGGGACGGACCGGCTTGGCACCCGGCGCCGGCTTCTCCGGTGCAGGAGCGGCCGGCGCAGACGCGACGGACACCTTCTCGGGTTCGGCGTCGCTCGCCGACTCCGTCGAGGCCTCCTCGAGGGAACCCGCTGCCTTCGCCGATGAGCCCTTGCGCCGATTGTTCACCCGACGCGTGTGGTTGCGCACCAGGTCGGTGCGCTCGCGCATCGCGACGAGGAGCGGCGTGGCGAAGAAGATCGACGAGTAGGTGCCGACGATGACGCCGACCAGCTGCACCAGCGCCAGGTCCTGCAACGTGCCCACCCCGAGCAGCCACACCGCGACCACGATCAACGCCAGGATCGGCAGCACCGAGATCAGGCTGGTGTTGATCGAGCGCATGAAGGTCTGGTTGATCGCGAGGTTGGCCTGCTCGGCGAACGTCCTGCGGGTGGTGTGCTCGAACCCGTGCACGTTCTCCTCGACCTTGTCGAAGACGATGACCGTGTCGTATAGCGAGAAACCGAGGATGGTCAGTAGGCCAATCACCGTTGCGGGCGTGACCTCGAACCCGACGAGGGAGTAGACCCCCGCGGTGGTCAGCAGGTCGAACACCAACGCGGCCAGCGCCGCGACGGCCATGTACCTCTCGTACCGGACGGCGATGTAGGCGGCCACCAGCACCAGGAACACCGCCAGCGCGATGAGCGCCTTTTGGGTGATCTGGCCGCCCCACGTCGACGACACCTTCGAGTCACTGATCGCCTGTTTGCTCGGCTGACCGTTGTCGCCCTTGGGTTGGAACGCGTCGAACAAGCCGGTGCGGAGCTTCTCGATCTCCGGTTCGCTCAATTCCTCGGACCGGATCTGGATGGTTGCCGAGCCGCCGTTGCCGACCTGCACCACCGACTCGGGCGCCCGCCCGAGCGACTTGCTGAAGACGTCCTCCACCTGCTGGGTGGTCACCTGCCCGTGCGCGCCGGTGGCGGGCATCGAGACCCGGGTGCCGCCCTCGAAGTCGATGCCGAAGGTGAACCAGCGAAAGGCGATGCTGACGATCGCGATGGCGACGATCGCGGCACTGATGCCGAACCACAGCTTTCGCTTGCCGACGACGTCGAACGCGCCGGTGCCCGTGTAGAGGCGGACGAAGAAGCCGTGGCGGGGGGTCCCGGCGTTCGGTGCGCCCAGTTCCTCGGCGGTCGACGTGGCGTCGCCGGTCACTGCGTCGGCCACGTCGTCGGTCACTGCGTCGGCGTCGGTGTCGGTCTTGGAATCATGCTTGGCCATGTCGCTACCTCCCTCCCGCGGACGTCGCGGCTGCGCGGCGTTCACGGGCAATCTGCTGCACCGCACCGAGGCCGTTGAAGGCCGGCTTGGACAACATCACCGACTTGGATGCCAGGAACACCAGCGGCCAGGTCAGCAGGAACACCACGACGACGTCGAGGATGGTGGTCAGTCCCAAGGTGAAGGCGAAGCCCTTGACCTGGCCGATGGCCAGGACGTAGAGGACCGCGGCCGACAGGAAGCTGACCGCGTTGCCGGACAGAATCGTCTTGCGCGCCCGTGCCCAGCCTCGCGGGACGGCCGACCGGAACGACCGGCCCTCCCGGATCTCGTCCTTGATGCGTTCGAAGAACACCACGAACGAGTCGGCGGTGGTGCCGATGCCGATGATCAGACCCGCGATGCCGGCCAGGTCGAGCGTGTAGCCGATGTACCTGCCGAGCAGCACCAGGATTGCGAAGACCATGGCACCCGACGCCACCAGCGACAGCGCCGTCAGCAGGCCGAGCACGCGGTAGTAGAGCAGCGAGTACAGCAGAACCAGCGCCAAGCCGATTCCGCCGGCGATCAGCCCAGCTTGAAGCGACGTCAAACCCAATGTCGCAGAGACGGTTTCGGCCTCGGAGGACTCGAACGACAATGGAAGCGAGCCGTACTTCAGCACGTTGGCCAACTCCCGGGCGGAGGCCTGGGTGAAGTTGCCGGTGATCTGGGTGCGTCCGCCCGGTATCGCCTCGTTGATCTGCGGCGCGCTGACCACCTGGGAGTCCAGGGTGAACGCCGTCTGCGTGCCGACGTTGGCGGCGGTGAAGTTCGCCCAGACGTCGGCACCCTGGCTCTTGAACTGCAAATCGACGACGTACTGGCCACGCTGCTGATCGAGGCCGGACGACGCGCTCTCGATCTGCTCGCCGCTGATGATCGACTTGTCGAGCAGATACACCGTCTTGTGGTCCTGCGAGCAGGTCACCAGCGGCAGGTTGGGGTCGTCGTTGCCCGCCAGCACGTCCTTGTCGTTGCAGCGGGTGGCCTGGAACTGCAGCGCCAGGATCTGGATCTGCTGATCGGCACTCTGCCGGAGCGCCTTCTCGTCGGAGATCCGCTGCGCCAGGTCGGCCCGCGGGTTGGGCGGTCCGGGTGGCTTCGCCGGACCGGGCTGGCCCGGCGCCGGTGACCCGGGAGCCGGCGCGGGGGCGGGTGCCGGACCCGGAGCTGGTGCAGGCGTCGGCGCGGGTTCCTCCGGGTAGGGCCGCGGTTGCGGCGCCGGTGCGCCGGGCGCGGGGGCGCCGGCCGGAGGCGCCTGCCCCGGTCCCTCCTGGCTGGGCGGGACGATCGGCGCGCCGGGCTCGGCCGGCGAGATGAGGGGTGGCAGCCCCGGCTGCTGGCCGGGGAGACCGGGCGCGCCACCGGGGATTCCCTGCGGTGCACCCGCCGGTGCCTGACCCGGAGGCGGGCCTTGACCTGCCGCCGGAATCTGGTGGATCACGGGGCGGATGTAGAGCCGCGCCGTCTGGCCCAGGTTGCGGGCCTCGTTGCCGTCGTTGCCCGGCACCGTGATGACCAGGTTGTCACCGTCGACCACGACTTCCGAGCCGGAGACGCCGAGCCCGTCGACGCGGGAGCTGATGATCTCCTGAGCCTGGGCCAGTGATTCGCGGGTGGGAGGTGAGCCGTCCGGGGTACGGGCGGTGAGAGTGACGCGGGTGCCGCCCTGCAGGTCGATGCCGAGCTTGGGCTTGGCGTGCTTGTCACCGGTCAGGAACACCAGCAGGTAAGCACCGATGAGCAAGACCAGGAAGAGCGTCAGGTAGCGGTAGGGATGCACCGGCGCCGAAGGCGATGCCACGTTCTTGGTTCTCCTCAGATCGGTACGTCAACCCGCAAAGAGTACGTGGTTGCGCTGTGTGCTCAGCCGTCAGTCTTTGGTGAGTCGGTCCGGGTCGGACGTGACCTCGGTGCCGGCGACGGGCGCGTCGAGCTCCTGCGCCGTCGACTGCTGGGTGGCGTCATCGCCGTCGTCCTCGTATTCGTCGTCCTCGTATTCGTCGTCGTCGACCGAGGTCTTCTCCTTGACGGCGAGCTTGAGCATCGTGACGACGACGCCGGGAGCCAACTCGACGTCGACCTTCGAATCGGACACCTCGGTGATCGTGCCGAAGAGGCCGGCGGTGGTCATGATCTCGTCGCCGACGGCCAGCGAGTCGTGCAGGTTGATGGTGGCCTGCATGGCCTTCTTCTGCCGGCGGGACGCGAAGAACATGAACGCGCCCATGATGACGAGCAGTGGGACGAAGATGGCGAGATCCATGGCAGTTCTGACTTTCGTATCGATGATTCGGTCACGGCGCCCCGGCACGGATGCGGTCACACGGGCGCTTCGTCTGTTCGACCAGTGTGCCATCACCTCGACGAACCGCCGAGCGGCCCTGTCGCGAACGACGGTCCAGGACGTGCCTGCGCGGGCGGTCCCGGCCCCCAGCGCGCCGGCGGTGGGGATCCTGCCGCCCGGCCGAATCGCCGGCGGCCACCGAATGCGTCGAGTGTCGAGCTCTTCGCCGACGCAATCCGCCGTCAGAGGTCTACCCACCGACGTTTCCGTTCACGTCCTCCGCGGCGACGACTAGGGTTGTGGAGGACCTTTCGAACGTCCCATCCCGGCACTGCCACCCTCTTGCAGGAGTCATGACGTGAGCACCATCGAACAGAGCCGCCACCTCGCGACGGCCATCCCCGGCCCGAACAGCAAGGCGCTGACCGAGCGCAAGAGCGGCGCCGTCGCGCGCGGGGTCGGCACCACGATGCCGGTCTACGCGGCGCGGGCCGGCGGGGCGATCGTCGAGGACGTCGACGGCAACCGCCTCATCGACCTCGGCGCAGGCATCGCGGTCACCACGATCGGGAACGCCTCGCCGCGCGTCGTGGAAGCCGTGGCCGCGCAGGCGGCGAACTTCACCCACACCTGCTTCATGGTCACGCCCTACGAGGGCTACGTCGCGGTGTGCGAACACCTGAACCGGCTGACGCCCATCCGCGGCGAGGCCCGCTCGGCCCTGTTCAACTCCGGCTCCGAGGCCGTCGAGAACGCCGTCAAGATCGCCCGCACCTACACCGGGAAGCAGGCGGTCGTCGCGTTCGACCACGCGTATCACGGCCGCACCAACCTCACGATGGCCCTGACGGCCAAGTCGATGCCCTACAAGCACGGCTTCGGCCCGTTCGCGTCGGAGATCTACCGCGCCCCGATGTCCTACCCGTACCGCGACGCGGAGTTCGGCAAGGAACTCGCCACCGACGGGGAGCTCGCCGCCAAGCGCGCGCTGACCGTCATCGACAAGCAGGTGGGCGCGGGCAACCTCGCGGCAGTCATCATCGAGCCGATCCAGGGCGAGGGCGGGTTCGTCGTTCCCGCCGAGGGCTTCCTGCCCACCCTGCTCGATTGGTGCCGGAAGAACGACGTCGTCTTCATCGCCGACGAGGTGCAGACCGGGTTCGCCAGGACGGGCGCGATGTTCGCCTGCGAGCACGACGGCATCGACCCCGACCTCATCGTCACCGCGAAGGGCATCGCCGACGGACTACCGCTGTCCGCCGTGACGGGCCGCGCCGAGATCATGGACTCCCCGCACATCGGCGGCCTCGGCGGCACCTATGGCGGCAACCCGATCGCATGCGCTGCGGCCTTGGCGACGATCGAGACCATCGAGGCCGACGCGATGGTGGAGCGGGCACGTCAGATCGAGTCCTTCATGAAGGAACGCCTCGGGCGCCTACAGGCCGACGACGACCGCCTCGGCGACGTCCGCGGCCGCGGTGCGATGATCGCCGTCGAGCTGGTGAAGTCGGGCACCACGGAACCGGATCCCGACCTGACCAAGGCCCTGTGTTCCGGCGCGCACGCCGCCGGGGTGATCGTGCTGTCCTGCGGCACCTTCGGCAACGTACTGAGGTTCCTGCCCCCGCTCACCATCGGCGACGAACTGCTCGAAGAGGGTCTCGACGTGCTGGCGCTGGTGCTCAAGGACCTCTGACCACGACGCCGTCGAGAGCGTCGGCGGCGCGACTGCCCTCAGCGGGCGACCGTGGTCACGTCGCGACGACGTCGTCCGAGCGGGTTGCGCCAACTCCGGCGCGGCCGCTCTAGCTCCTCCGGGTGGCGAGCCGGGTCGTGCACCGGTCCGGTGGCCGGATCGGCCACTCGTTCACCGATCGGCTCCGTGACGCCTACCCGGCGGTCGTCAACGTCATCGGCATGCCGGGTCGCCACCGTCCGCTGCGCATAGTCGACGTCACGGACACTGCGGACCGACAGCCGGCCCAGCGCGATGGCGCCAAGGAAGACGAGCAGTGCGCCGAGGCCGTAGAAGTAGGTCAGCTCCAGCCACGCGGCCTTGATCTCGTTCTCGGCCACGGGACCGCCGATCTCGCCGATCGTCAGGGTGGTGGCCATCACGCGACCGATGACGAACCACGCGCCTGCGGCCACGCTCAACCAGCCGCCGAGCATCGCCGTCGCCCGGTTGCGAGAGCGCACCAGGAGAAGCCCACCGATCACCGCGACGACGCCCGGCAGCACTTCGAGCCAGCCGCGGGTGGCGCTCCACGCCGACCCGTCGCCCGGGTTGTAGGCGAAGCTGAAGGACGGCCCCACGAACGGCACCAGCGCGCCCCACAGTCCAAGCAGGATCACCAGCAGTCCACTGGCGGCGCCGCGGCTGCGCGGGATGCGCATCCTGCCGCCTGCCGTGCGCTCTTCTGACACTTCTCTCGTCATCATCGCCTCCTTGCGTGTGCTCGAGGGGGTACCCGGCTTGCGACGGTCGTAACGGACGCGACCGCAGGAGTCTCCGGCAGCCCGCCGCCGGGGCGGTCGCACTGGCGACGCCAGCGAAGGTAGCTCGTGTCACGGGGTACGGGCGTCCACGCGCTGCCGACCTCGCCTCCGCCAATCTCCAGCCGTCGCCAGCCGCGTGTGCGGCAACCCCAGAACCGTTCGCTTGCAGGTTTGATCAGCGCCCGAGCGGCCGGTGTCGCGGTTCCGCATGGCGGCTCGCGGCGACGCGCCGGGCAACTCGCCGGGGGCAGTTCCGTCGACCATGGGCAAACTCCCGAGGTGTCTTGTACCATCCGGTGAAGGGGAGTTTCGCCAGCGGGCCAAGACCACGCCTGGGCGGCATCGGCACACGAACGGCAAGGGCAAACGCGCAACGTGGACTGGATTCGCCTGTGGTGGCGGCAGCCCGACAACTATCAATGGCTGTCCGCGTATCTCGCCGTCCGCAACCTTCAGCGCTTCACCCGACTCTTGATGGCCTCCATCGTCGCGGCGTTGGGTCTGGTGCCGTTGCTGATGCTGTTCACTCCCGCGGGTCCGCATTTACCCGTCACCCGTGCGCTGTCGGTGGTGGTCTTCGGGTGCTGCTCGGTCATGGCGACGCTGTGGTTGATCCGATGGCCCTCGCGGGACCAGTCCGCCGGCTTCGTAGTGGTGGCCAACATCGCGATCGCGACGGTCTGCCTCGTGGACGTGTGGCCAGGCATGGGAATGCAGACCTGCACCGCGTTCGCCGCGCTGGCGGGCTATGTCGCGTTCTTCCACACCAGTCGGTACCTGGTGCTCACCCTGGCCACCGCAATCGGTACGGCGCTCGCGTGTGCCGCGGAGATCGCCGCCGCGGGCGACGTCGCCCTGGCCGTCAGCAGGCTGCTGGTGCTGTTCGTCAGCATCCTTGCGGTGCCGTTCTGCGTGCAGGTGCTGGTGCACACCCTCGGCATCGATGCGCAGAAGTCCGACGTCGATCCCCTGACCGATCTGCCCAACCGCCGCGCATTCCAACGGTCGGTGCGCATCCTCGCCGCCGAGTCGAGCCGGGTCAGCACCGCGCATCTGACCGTGGTGATGGTCGACCTGGACGACTTCAAGCGGGTCAACGACACCGCTGGGCACGCGGCCGGTGACCAGACACTGGTGGCCGTCGGCGAGATCCTCCGCCATACCCGCCGCGGCGACTCCGTGGTCGCACGCATTGGCGGGGAGGAGTTCGTCGTCGCGCTATCGGGCGACCGCCGCGACGCGGTTGGACTCGCCGAGCGGATCCGCCGCGAGATCTCCCACACCCCGGCCCGCGTGACCGCCAGCATCGGGGTGGCGAGCGAATCGCTGTTTCGGGTCGCCGCACGGGAGATACCCGCCCACGTCGACCACCTCGTCGAGTCGGCCGACCGGGCCATGTACCGCGCCAAGCGTTCGGGCGGCGACCGCGTGCACGTGGTGGGCCGCCCCAGCGACGACTACGTCGAGAAGCCGATGGCCAGCAGTACGACCGCCACCAACGGCATGGTCCCCTGGACGACCGCCGACCGAGCCTTGTCCGGCGCCGATGCCAAGAGCACGGCGGCGGCGGCCAGCATCGATCCGACCCCGGCGAAGAGCAACGCCGCCCCGACGCGGGTGCCGCCCGAAATCGTGAATGCGATCCCCACCACGGTGACGACCGCCAAGAAGAGGTTGTAGAAGCCCTGGTTGAAGGCCAGCAGCTGGGAGCTCTCGGCCTCCTCGGCCGTCGTTCCGAACGTCGCCCTGGTGCGTGGCGCCGTCCACTGGAACGACTCGAGAATCCAGATGTAGACGTGTAGCACGGCGGCCAGCCCCGCAAAGATCAAACCGGCGGTGATCATCGCACTCCCTTGGTCATTCGAACAGGCCCTGCTGCCCCAGGATGGGTGCACCGCTGGGCGGTGTCAGGCCCAGATGGGTCCAGGCCTGGCCGGTGGCCACTCGGCCCCGCGGCGTGCGGGCGATCATGCCAGCTCGCACCAGAAATGGCTCGCATACCTCCTCGACCGTCGTGGCTTCTTCGCCGACGGCCACCGCGAGCGTCGACACCCCGACGGGTCCGCCGCCGAAACTGCGGGTCAGTGCCGAGAGCACCGCCCGGTCGAGGCGGTCCAGTCCGAGTTCGTCGACGTCGTAGACGGCGAGGGCCGACTTGGCGATGTCGCGAGTGATGACGCCGTCCGCCCGGACCTCGGCGTAGTCGCGAACGCGTCGCAGCAGCCGGTTGGCGATGCGGGGCGTGCCCCGGGAGCGACGGGCGATCTCGGCAGCGGCGTCCGCGCCGACCTCGATGCCCAGGATGCCCGCCGACCTGGCGAGCACCCGCTCCAATTCGGCCGGTTCGTAGAAGTCCATGTGGGCGGTGAAGCCGAAGCGGTCGCGCAGCGGACCGGTCAGCGCGCCGGATCTGGTGGTTGCTCCGACCAGCGTGAACGGCGCAACCTCCAGGGGGATGGACGTGGCGCCGGGGCCCTTGCCCACGACGACGTCGACCCGGAAGTCCTCCATGGCGAGGTACAGCATCTCCTCGGCCGGCCGCGCGATCCGGTGGATCTCGTCGATGAACAGCACGTCGTGCTCGACGAGGTTGGACAGCATCGCGGCCAGGTCACCCGCGCGTTCGAGCGCCGGACCCGACGTCAGGCGCAGCGACGTCCCCAGTTCCGCGGCGATGATCATCGCCAGCGAGGTCTTGCCCAGCCCGGGGGGACCCGACAGCAGGATGTGGTCGGGCGTGCCGCCGCGGTTCTTCGCGCCCTCGAGGACGAGTTGGAGTTGTTCACGTACCCGCGGTTGGCCGATGAATTCCTTGAGGGAGCGCGGTCGGAGGCTGGCGTCGACGTCGCCCTCCCCGACCGTCAGCGCCGCGGACACCTCGCGGTCGGAGGTGTCCTCGAGATCGTCGGAATCGAAGCGGCCCACGCGCTACTTCTTCCCCAGCATCGACAGCGCGGCGCGCAGTGCGCTGGACGTCGTCGCCTCACTGTCCTCGGCGAGCACCCGGTCGGTGGCCTCCTCCGCCTGCTTGGCCGCAAACCCAAGTCCGACAAGGGCTTCCACCACCAATCCGCGGACCGCATGGCCGCCGACCGCGGACCCGGTGCCGGCCGACGCGACCGATCCGATCTTGTCCCGCAGTTCGAGGACCAGGCGTTCGGCACCGCGCTTGCCGATGCCGGGCACCCGGGTGAGCGCGGTGACGTCGCCGTCGGCCAGCGCCTGGCGCAGGGCCTGGGCGTCGTATACCGCAAGCGTGGCCAGCCCGATCTTCGGGCCGACGCCGGAGACGGACAGCAGCGTCGTGAAGAGGTCGCGCGACTCCGAGTCGGCGAAGCCGTACAGCGTCATCGAGTCCTCGCGGACGATCATCGCGGTGATCAGCCGGGCCTCCGCGCCCCGCCTCAAGGTCGCCAGCGTGGTGGGCGTGGTGAGCACCTTGTAGCCGACGCCCGCGGCTTCGATGACCGCATGATCGAGAGCGATGTCGAGCACTTCGCCGCGAACCGAGGCGATCACGTCGCCGCCTTGAGCTTGGCCTCGTACTTGCGGCGCTGCTCGGCGGCCACCGCCTCGGCCTCCGCCATGCGGGCGATCATCGGCGCCCGCCAGCAGTGGCAGATGGCGAGCGCGAGCGCGTCCGCAGCGTCGGCCGGTGTCGGCTTGGTCTGCAGCGCAAGGATTCTGGTGACCATCTCGGTGACCTGCGCCTTATCGGCGCGACCGTTCCCGGTGACCGCGGCCTTGACCTCACTGGGCGTGTGGAAGTGCACGTCGATGTCTCGTCGGGCCGCGGCCAGGGCGATGACCCCGCCGGCCTGGGCGGTGCCCATCGCGGTGTTGGCGTTCTGGTTGGCGAAGACGCGTTCGATGGCGAGCACGTCCGGGTGGTGAGTGTCCAACCAGTGCTCGACGGTGTCGCTAATGGTGAGGAGTCGCTTGTGCAGCGGCTGATCGGACGGCGTCCGGACGACGTCGACGTCCAGCGCAATGACCTGGCGACCGCGGCCGCTCTCGATGACCGAGAGCCCGCATCGCGTCAGTCCCGGGTCGACGCCCATCACACGCACTGCGACTTCCCCATCCGACGTCCACGCTCCGCTCTCCACACCGTGAAGGCCGCCCGTTCCCGAACAGCTGTTCGATACCTTAGTGCTCCGCAGGGACAGTGCCAGGTAGGGACACGCCTGGGCTCAACTTCGTTCCGCGGTACTGCCGGCCGAGCACCCTGCCGACGGCGATCAGGGGTTCGACGTCGCGCAGGGTGCGGGCCAGCATGAACCCGCCTTCGAGCCCGCTGATGACGGCGACGGTCAGGTCGCGGGCCGCCCGCCGGGGAACACCCCTGGACGCAAAGTAGGCGGTCCCGCCGTCGAGCCATCCGGCGAAGATCGCCGACGTCGCCTCACGGAGTTCGGTCACGGTGTCGGCGACCTCTGCGGCCACGGTCCCGACCGGACACATGTTGGCGAATCCGGTGTCGGCCATGTCGGCCGCGGCCTGCGCGAACACCGCCTCGACCGCCTCTCCGAGGTCATCGTGGAAGGCGACGAGCGTCGGGATCAACAGGCCGTAGGCGGCGCCCGCGTTGACGAGGGCCTCCTTGGCGATCTGCGTCTTGCCGCCGGGGAAGTGATGGTAGAGCGAGCCGATCGGCGCACCGGACGCCGCGACGACGTCCTTCATCCCAACGGCGCCGAAACCCTTGCGGCGCATCAGTTCAACGGCAGCGGTGAGAATCGACTCCCTGGTGGACCTTGCCAAGTTCGCCTCCTGACGACACACTAGAGCATATATTCTAGAATCGCCGTTCTAGGGAAGGTTCGCCGAATGAAGTCGGTCGAGTTGGCAGCGGGCACCATCGAGTACCGCGACGAGGGCGATCGCGACGGACCCCCGGTCGTGCTCCTGCACGGCGTCCTGATGAATGACAGCCAATGGGACCTGACGCTGCCCCTGCTGCCATCGGGCTTCCGGTACCTGCTGCCGATCCTTCCCCTGGGCGGACACCGGGTGCCGATGCGGGCGGACGCAGACCTGACGATGCCCGGCATGGTGGGCATCGTCGCGGACTTCCTCGATGCGCTCGACCTCACCGACGTCGACCTCGTCGTCACCGATTGGGGCGGCCCGCTCTTCCTCACCGACACCGGCCGCGACAAGCGCGTTGGTCGCCTGATCATCTGCCCGTCGGAGGCGTTCGAGAACTTCCCGCCGGGCTTCCCCGGCAAGGTCACCTGGCTGGTCACTCGAAGCCCGTTGACGGTGTCGATCGCGATGCGCCAACTCGGCATCGGCTGGATGCGACGGCGGTACCTTCTGTTCGGGATGATGGCCAAGAAGCCGATCCCCCAGCCCATCGTCGATCACTGGTTCGGTCATGCCCTGCAACACAAGGCAATCCGTCGAGACCTGGTCCGGTACGCCCGGACCAAGTTCGACGACGACGACCTGGTGCGGGCGACGGAGAGCCTGGCTCGCTTCGACGGCGACGTCCTGGTGCTGTGGAGCCACAACCCCGTCATGCCGGACCTTCACGCCCGTCGCCTGACCGAGTTGACCAACGCAACCCTGCGCTACGTCGACGACGCGCACGTGCTGATCATGCTCGACCAGCCCGAGCAGACCGCCCGCGAGATCGGTGCCTTCCTCGAGTCGAGATAGCGTGGCGGGGTGAGCGTCCCGGACTCCCCCATGCCCCGCTTCCATCTCGCGATACCCGTCGACGACCTGGCCACGGCACGCCACTTCTACGGCACGGTGCTCGACCTCCCGCAGGGCCGTAGCGCGGAGTCGTGGGTCGACTGGAACCTGCAGGGCCACCAACTCGTCACCCATCTGGCGCCGGCCGCCCCGGCGCGCGCCCACAACGCGGTCGATGGCCACGACGTGCCGGTGCCGCACTTCGGTCTCCTGCTGTCCGTCTCCGAATTCCATCGCCTCGCCGACCGGCTGCGCGGCAGCGGCACCGAGTTCGTCCTCGAGCCCCACCTGAGATTCGAGGGCCAGCCGGGTGAGCAGTGGACCATGTTTCTCACCGATCCCGCGGGGAATGCCTTGGAATTCAAGGCATTCGCCGATGATTCGCAGGTGTTCGCGACAGAAGGGACTTGAGTGATGCGTGTCGTCATCGCCGGTGGACACGGCAAGATCGCCCTGCTCACCGAACAGTTGCTCGCCGCGCGCGGTGACTCGGTAGCGGGTCTGATCCGCAATCCGGCGCAGGCCGCCGACCTCGAGGCCGTGGGTGCCGAGGCGGTCGTCCTCGATCTGGAGAACGCCTCGGTCGACGAGGTGGCCGATCGACTCGCCGGTGCCGACGCCGTGGTGTTCGCGGCCGGAGCAGGTCCTGGCAGCGGCATCGACCGCAAGACGACCGTCGACCGCGACGCTGCGATCCTGCTCGCCGATGCGGCCGAGGCAGCCGGAGTGGGCCGCTACCTGATGGTGTCGGCGATGGGTGCCGACCGCCGCGACGCTCGGGAGACCAGTGACCCGGTGTTCGCTGCGTATCTGGCCGCCAAGGCCGCCGCCGACGAGGCGGTCCGCGGCAGGCCCGGCCTCGACGCGACGATCGTGCGGCCCGGCCTGCTGACCGACGAACCGGCCACCGGTCGGGTGCGCGTCGCCGAGTGGACCGGCCGGGGCAGCATCCCGCGCGCCGACGTGGCGGCGATCCTGGTCGCCCTGCTGGATTCGCCCTCCACCCGCGGCGTCACGTTCGAGTTGATCTCCGGTGACGCGTCGATCGAGGAAGCGGTGGCGGTGCTGAAGGCGTAACGCTCAGTCGTCGTCGAGCTGCGCTGCGACCTCGTCGGAGATGTCGACGTTGGTCCACACGTCCTGCACGTCGTCACTGTCCTCGAGAGCATCGACGAGCTTGAGCACCTTCCGGGCGCCCTCGACGTCGACGGGTACCGAGACCGACGGCTGGAAGCTGGCCTCGGCGGAGTCGTACTCGATGCCGGCGTCTTGCAGCGCCTTGCGGACGGCGACGAGGTCGGTGGGTTCGGAGACGACCTCGAAGCTGTCACCGAGATCGTGGACGTCCTCGGCGCCGGCGTCCAGCACGGCGGTCAGCACGTCGTCCTCGGAGAGGCCGTTCTTCTCCAGCGTGACCACGCCCTTGCGGGTGAACAGGTACGACACCGAGCCGGGATCGGCCATGTTGCCGCCGTTGCGGGTCATCGCGATCCGCACCTCGCTGGCGGCGCGGTTCTTGTTGTCGGTGAGGCACTCGATCAGCACGGCCACGCCGTTGGGCCCGTAGCCCTCGTAGGTGATGGGCTGCCAGTCGGCGCCGCCCGCCTCTTCCCCACCGCCGCGCTTGCGGGCGCGCTCGATGTTGTCATTGGGCACCGAGGTCTTCTTGGCCTTCTGGATGGCGTCGTACAGCGTCGGATTGCCGGAGGGGTCGCCGCCACCGGTCCGGGCCGCCACTTCGATGTTCTTGATGAGCCGGGCGAACTCCTTGCCGCGGCGCGCATCTTTGACGGCCTTTTGATGCTTGGTGGTGGCCCACTTGGAATGGCCGCTCATTGAATACAACCTCTTTCTCGCCTGAACTGCGCGTGACGAGTCTACGTGCTCGGGGCGACCGCCCTCGAACGCCTCTGCCAGCCCGGCGCCGCGCCGACTACAGCGACTCGACGAAGAGGCGGTGCACGCGACGATCACCCGTCATCTCCGGGTGAAAGGCCGTCGCGAGCGTCCGGCCCTGGCGGACGGCGACCGGGTGTCCTGCTGCGCGCGCCAGCACCTCGACCGACGGTCCGACGCGCTCCACCCACGGCGCCCGGATGAACACTGCGTGCATCGACCCCTCGAGCCCGTCGAACTCGATGTCGCCCTCGAAGGAGTCGACCTGTCGGCCGAAGGCGTTGCGCCGCACCGTCATGTCGATTCCCCCGAGCGGCACGGCGTCCCGACCGGGCACGCCGGCGTCGGCGATGTCGCTCGCCAGCAGGATCATGCCTGCACACGATCCGTAGGCGGGCATGCCGTCGGCCAACCGGGCGCGCAGCGGCTCGAGTAGCTCGAATTCGTGCAGCAGTTTGCTCATGGCGGTCGATTCCCCGCCGGGGATCACCAGGGCGTCGACGGCGTCCAGCTCGGCGCGCCGCCGGACGGTGATGGCCTCGGCGCCCGCCTCGGTCAGCGCGGCCAGATGCTCCCGCGTATCTCCTTGCAGCGCAAGGACTCCCACCCGAGGAGTCACGTGGCGGACGGGGTGAAGTCGCGCTTGTAGCGGGTCAGACCCTCCTGCATCACCGATGCGACCATCTCGCCGTACTGGTTGAACAGCTTGCCCTCGGTCAACGACCGGCCGCCGCACGCCGATGGAGAGGCCTGGTCGTACAGCAGCCATTCGTCGGCGCGGAACGGCCGCATGAACCACATGGCGTGATCCAGCGAAGCGACCATGAGGTGCTGGCGTTCGTCGGGGTGGTTCACCTGCGCCGATCCCAGCAGGGTGAGGTCGCTGAGGTACGCGAGCGCGCAGATGTGCAGCACCGGATCGTCGGGCAGCGGGTCGGCGTGGCGGAACCAGACCTGCTGCTGGGAGGCCTTGCCGGCAATCTTCGCGACCTGATCGCGCGGGACGATGCGGACGTCCCACTCCGCGAACTGGGCGAAACCCGCTTCGTCGAAGGCACCGCCGGACCGGAACCCGGGTAGGTCGTCGGGCGGCGGCGCAGCGGGCATGGCGTCCTGGTGCTCGATGCCGCTCTGGTCGGTCTGGAACGACGCCGACATCGAGAAGATGGTCTCGCCGTGCTGGACTGCGTTGACCCGCCGCGTGACGAACGAACCCCCGTCGCGCAACCGCTCGACCAGGTACACCGTCGGCGCCCGGGCGTCACCCGGCCGCAGGAAGTAGCCGTGCAGCGAGTGCACCTGGTGGCGGGCATCGACCGTGCGCACCGCCGACACCAGCGACTGGCCCGCTACGTGACCACCAAAGGTGCGCTGCAGAAACCCGGACTCCGGGCTGAAGACCCCGCCGCGGTAGATGTTGACCTCGAGTTGCTCCAGATCGAGGATCTCTTCGATCGACACTATCGTCTGCTCTCCGTGCAGGCGCTCATCGCCGGCTACCAACCGCGCTCGGCCAGCCGGTGGGGCTGCGCGATCTCCTCCACGTTGATGCCGACCATCGCCTCGCCGAGCCCCCGCGACACCTTGGCCAGCACGTCGGGGTCGTCGTAGAAGGTGGTGGCCTTGACGATGGCCGCGCCGCGCTCCTCGGGGTTGCCCGACTTGAAGATGCCGGACCCGACGAAGACGCCCTCGGCGCCCAGCTGCATCATCATCGCGGCATCTGCCGGGGTGGCGATGCCGCCGGCGGTGAACAGGGTCACAGGCAGCTTGCCCGCGCGGGCCACCTCGGCCACCAGGTCGTAGGGCGCTTGCAATTCCTTTGCGGCGACGAACAATTCGTCCTCCGACAGGGACGTCAGTCGACGAATCTCGCCGCCGATCTTGCGCATGTGGGTGGTGGCGTTGGAGACGTCGCCGGTGCCGGCCTCGCCCTTCGACCGGATCATCGCCGCACCCTCGCTGATGCGGCGCAGCGCCTCACCGAGGTTGGTGGCACCGCACACGAACGGCACGGTGAACTTCCACTTGTCGATGTGGTTGGCGTAGTCGGCGGGGGTGAGCACCTCGGACTCGTCGATGTAGTCGACGCCCAGGCTCTGCAGGATCTGCGCCTCGACGAAGTGACCGATGCGCGCCTTGGCCATCACCGGGATGGTCACCGCGGAGATGATGCCCTCGATCATGTCGGGGTCACTCATGCGGGAGACGCCGCCCTGGGCGCGGATGTCCGCGGGCACCCGCTCGAGTGCCATCACGGCGACCGCGCCGGCGCCCTCGGCGATGCGGGCCTGCTCCGGCGTGACGACGTCCATGATGACGCCGCCCTTGAGCATTTCGGCCATGCCGCGCTTGACGCGGGCGGTGCCGGTCTGCGGGGTGTCGGCGCCGTTGACGCCCTGGCCGGTCGGTGCGGGCCCACCGGCACCGTTGATTCCCCGGTCGCTTCGCTCCAGGCCACCGATATCCACAGCAATCTCCTTCAAATCAGTACCGAATCAGTCTAGTGGGGCGGCCAAATCGATTAGATCCGCAGCTCGCCCCGACGACTACCGGATCGATTGCAGCTCCCGCGCCGGTCCGCTCGAGCCGGGAGCCACCAGGGCATTCGCTTCGGCGAGCAGCTCCCCGAGCTGCAGCGGGTATACCGTCTCCCCCCCGTCGACCAGCGCCGCGATCTCCGCCTCGTCGCACCAGCGGTGTCCGTGGATGGTCCTGGTCTCCAACGGGGTGAAGCCCGCGGTCGATGGTTCGAACCGCAGCGTCCGGTAGACGAAGAACATCTCCTCGCTGCGGATCACCGAGCCGTTGAAGTCGAATACCGCTTCTCGCCTCCACACCGGGCCCACCAGGTCGGCTCTGCTGACGCGGAGCCCAGTCTCCTCGGCGAGCTCGCGAACCGCCGCGTCGGCGAGGTCCTCCCCCGGCTCCACGGCCCCTCCAACGGTGAACCACCACCGCGGAGCGGACTCGCTGGCCGGATCGGAGCCGCAGAACAGCAGCACGTAGCCGAGTTCGTCCAGCAGCACGATGCGAGCCGACGTGCGCTTGTAGACCTGATGGCCGACCGATCGCTGGGCGGCGCGTTCGACGATCTCGAAATACGTTGGCATTGGGGCAGTTCCGCCCAGGTGCAGCCATCGGACCAGCGGCCGCTCCCGGAGCGCGAGCGTGTCGCGCACGGCGTCGTTGTGGAAGCGGCGGCCCAGCAGGACGCGGGCCTCGGCGTCGGCCATTTCCGCCACCAGGGCGACCGGAAGCAGCGAGGGATCAACCGCCGCGAGCGCAGTCGACAGTTCGTTCTCCGCTGCCTCGCGCTCGCTGCGGGGCGCTCGCTCGGCCGCGTCGGCCAACGCGGCGAGGCGGCGCCCCGCCGCGCCGGTGCCGTACGCGTCCGTGGCAACGGCCCGGGCGACGACCGCGCGGCGCGCCAAGATGCCGTCGAGCGCCTGCCAGGACAGGTCGTACCGCACGTGCAGGCGGTCGAGTCGGTGAGCGGTCTGGAACGCCCAGATGCCGCCTACCAGCAACACGACGGCCAGCAGGACCAGCGCGATGACCACGAGCCAGGGCGTCATGCCAACTCACCGGCGGCTTGCCGATCGGCGGCCCGAGTCTTGGCCGCCTTCTTGGCCGTCTTGGCCGTCTGGGCCGTCGCCTTGGCACTGGCCCGCTTGGCCTTGCTCAGCTGCTTGCGGCTGCCGGTCGACTCGCTGTTGTCCGCCGTGCCCTCGACCCGAACCTTCACACCCGCGCCGGCGACCGTTTCGTACACGCGAAGGATGTCCCTGGCCACCACCGACCAGTCATAGCGCCGGACCGCGCGGGACGCCGTCTCCACGTACCGCCGGCGGGCGGCCTCGTCGCCGAGCACCTCGATGAGCGCCGAAGCCAGCGCGGCGGAGTCGTCGACCGGCACCAGCCGGCCCGCCGCACCGTCCTCCAGCACCCGCCGAAAGGCATCCAGATCGCTCGCGACCACCGCCGTGCGCGCCGCCATGGCCTCGACCAGCACGATGCCGAAGCTCTCACCGCCGGTGTTGGGGGCGCAGTAGACGTCGGCGCTGGCCATCGCCGACGCCTTGCCTGCATCGTCCACCAAACCCAGGAAGCGCAGGTGGCCGGCCAGGTCGCCGGCCTCCTCCGCCAACTCCTCCTCGTCGCCGCGTCCGACGACGAGGATCTCGAGGTCGGGGAACGCCTCGACCAGGGCGGGCAGCGCGCCGAGCAGGACGGCCATCCCCTTGCGGGGCTCGTCGAACCGGCCGAGGAACAGCACCGACCGGCCGGGCCGCGGGTAACCGTCGAGCAGCGGCGCGGAGGCGAACGACTCGACGTCCACCCCGTTGGGAATCTCGACGGCATCGCTCCCGAGCGCCTCCATCTGCCAGCGCCTGGCAAGGTCGGAGACCGCGATCCGGCCGACGATCTTCTCGTGCCAGGGTCGCAGGATGCCCTGAAACACCGTGAGCGTCAACGACTTCGTGGTCGACGTGTGGAAGGTCGCGACGATCGGACCCTCGGCGATCATCAAGGCCAGCATCGACAGACTCGGCGCATTCGGCTCGTGGATGTGCAGGACGTCGAAGTCCCCCTCGACGAGCCACTTCTTGACCTTGCGGTGCGTGGCCGGGCCGAACCGCAGCCGCGCCACCGATCCGTTGTACGGGATGGGCACGGCCTTGCCGCCCGAGACGACGTAGTCGGGCAGGTGCGCTCCGGGCGACGCCGGTGCGAGCACGCTGACGTGGTGCCCGTAGCTCCGCATCACCTCGGCGAGTTGCAAAACGTGTGCCTGCACGCCGCCAGGAACGTCGAAGGAGTACGGCGACACCATCCCGATCCGCACGGCTACGTCTCCTGCCCGCCGGTGATCCTCGCCCGCCGCTCCTCCGACAGGTCGGCGATCCACTGCGGCTGCAGCATGTGCCAGTCCGCGGGATGGGCGGCGATGTTGGCGCCGAACTGATCGGCTAGCGCCTGTGTGACCGCAGCGACGTCGCCCGACGAGGTGTCCAGCGGCGGGCTGATGGCGGTGACCGCGACGTCCGGTTCGTAATACGAATGCACGGGCAGCAGAGCGGCACCGGTCGCCATGGCCAGCTTGGCGGGCCCGGCGGGCAGCATCGTCGGCTCGCCGAACAGGTCCACCGTCACGCCCGATCTGGTCAGGTCGCGATCGGCCATCAGGCAGACGAGTCCGTTGTCGCGGAGCCGCTCGGCGAGGATCTCGAACGGCGGTCGGACGCCACCGGTCAGAGGCAGCACCTCGAAGCCCAGACTCTCGCGGTAGGCCAGGAAGCGGTTGTACAGCGACTCCGGCTTGAGCCGCTCGGCGACGGTGGCGAACCGGCCGTGGGTGTTGGTGAGCCACACCCCGGACAGGTCCCAGTTGCCGCTGTGCGGCAGCGCGAGGATCACGCCGCGGCCGGCGTCGAGCGCAGCGGTCACGTGCTCGTCCCCGATGGCGGCCTCGTCGAGCTCACGGGCGAGCACCTGATGATCCATCGACGGCAACCGGAACGCCTCCCGCCAGTAGCGTGCGTAGGAGGCCAGCGAAGCACGAATCACGCTGTCCGGCACCTCGGCCGGCGCGACGCCGAGCACCCGCGCAAGGTTCTTGCGCAGCTGCTTCGGACCACCGCCGCGCGACGCATAGAGGGCGCCCGCGTCGAAGGCGTTGCGTGCGGCGAACTCCGGCATGGCCCGCACCAGCTGCCACCCGGCGGCGTAGCCGAGGTCGGACAGTTGACCACCAAGCGGAACGCGGAGTCCGCGAACATTCGGCAGCCCGGCCTGGAGTCGTCCCACCACCCCGCCCCCGGGAGGCGTGCTCACGGCTCGCTCGCTTCCTCTTCGGAGTCGTTGGGCGGTCGAGGATTGGTCGTCAGCGGGTCGGTGGCGCCGGGCGAGGTGCGCACCGAGTGCAGGCGCTGGCCCAGCGTGATGAGGCTGGTGACCGCCAGCACCCACATCGACACCGGGAGTAGCCACGGAACGTGCAGGAACGACACTCCGGACAGGCCGGCGCCGGCCAGCACGATGATCAGCCGCTCGGGCCGCTCGATGAATCCGCCGTCGCCCTTGAGGCCGTTGGCCTCAGCTCGGGCCTTGGTATAGGAGATGACCTGGGACGTCACCAACGAGATCATGGTCGCCACGGTCAGCGAGGCGCTGTGCATGCCAAACGTGGCCCACCACAGCAGGCCGCAGAAGATCGCGCCGTCACCGATGCGGTCGCACGTCGCGTCCAGCACGCCGCCGAAGGGGGTGCTGAATCCCCGCTCGCGCGCCATGGCGCCGTCGAGCATGTCGGCGAGGACGAAGACGAAGACCGCGAACGCGCCCCACCAGAGCTGCCCCACCGGAAACAGCGTGAGCGCCGCGATGACCGTGCCCGCCGTTCCGATGATCGTGATGCTGTCGGGCGTGAGTCCCATCCGCAGCGACGCCTTCGCCACGGGGCGGCTCAGCTTGGCGTACGCCGCCCTGGTCATGAGGTAGAAGTCGCTCACGACTGCGCCACCCACTCGTCGGCCAGCAGCTGACGGGTGTCGCGCAATAGCTGTGGGATGACCTTGGAGTCTCCGATGATCGTGATGAAGTTGGCGTCCCCGCCCCAGCGCGGCACGACGTGCATGTGCAGGTGCTCGGCCAGGCTGCCGCCCGCCGAGCTCCCCAGGTTGAGCCCGACGTTGAAGCCGTGTGGTCGGGAGACCGATTTCATCACGCGAATTGCCTTCTGCGTGAAGGCCATCAGCTCGGCGCTTTCGTCGTCGCTGAGGTCCTCGAGCTCAGAGACCCTGCGGTACGGGACCACCATCAGGTGGCCGGGGTTGTATGGGAAGAGATTGAGCACCGCGTAGACCAGGGTGCCGCGGGCGACTACCAGCCCGTCTTCGTCCGACATCGTTGGGATGTCGCTGAAGGGCGCGGAGGACACGGCCGAACCGTCGGGCATCTTGGCCTCGGCGATGTAGTTCATCCGGTGCGGGGTCCACAGCCGTTGCAGACGGTCGGGGTCGCCGATGCCACGGTCGGTGATGGTGCGCTCGGGATCGGCTGTCACACCGTCACCGCTTCCGCAGTGGGGGCGGCATTCTCACGTCGGGAGATCCAGTCGACGATCGCGTCGACGGCCGCGTCGCGGGACACGCCGTTGATCTGCGTGCGGTCGCCGAATCGGAAGCTGACCGCGCCCGCTTCCACGTCGCGGTCTCCCGCGAGCAGCATGAACGGCACCTTCTGGTTGGTGTGGTGGACGATCTTCTTCGCCATCCGGTCGTCGCTGGCGTCGATCTCGACCCGAACACCTCTCGACTTGAGTTGCGTGGCAACGTCTTTCAAGTAGTCGACGTGTGCGTCGGCGACCGGGATCCCGACCACCTGCACCGGCGCCAGCCAGGCTGGGAACGCACCCGCGTAGTGCTCGGTCAAGATGCCGAAGAACCGCTCGATCGACCCGAACAGGGCGCGGTGGATCATCACGGGCTGCTGGCGGCTGCCGTCGGCGGCGGTGTACTCCAGGTCGAAGAGCTTCGGCTCGTTGAAGTCGAGCTGGATCGTCGACATCTGCCAGGTGCGTCCCAGCGCGTCCCTGGCCTGAACCGAGATCTTCGGCCCGTAGAACGCCGCGCCGCCGGGATCGGGCACCAGTTCGAGGCCCGACGCGGCGGCCACTTCGGCGAGCGTGTTGGTCGCTTCCTCCCACACGTCGTCGGAGCCCACGAACTTGTCCGGATCCTTGGTGGACAGCTCGAGGTAGAAGTCGTCGAGCCCGTAGTCCTTCAGCAGCCCGATGATGAACTGCAGCAACGACGTCAGCTCGTCGCGCATCTGCTCCCGCGTGCAGAAGATGTGCGAGTCGTCCATGGTGAGGCCACGCACGCGGGTGAGACCATGCACCACGCCGGACTTCTCGTACCGGTAGACGGTGCCGAACTCGAAGAAGCGCAGCGGCAGTTCGCGATACGACCGCCCGCGGGCCCGGAAGATCAGGCAGTGCATCGGGCAATTCATCGGCTTGAGGTAGTAGTCCTGGCCGGGCTTGCGGACCGTGCCGTCGTCGTCGTACTCCGCGTCGACCTGCATGGGCGGGAACATGCCGTCCGAATACCAGTCCAGGTGACCGGAGGTCTGGAACAGCTGTGCCTTGGTGATGTGCGGGGTGTTGACGAATTCGTAGCCGGCCTCGACGTGCTTCTGCCGGGAGTACTCCTCGAGTTCCTTGCGAATGATGCCGCCCTTGGGGTGGAACACGGCCAGCCCGGAGCCGATCTCGTCGGGGAAGCTGAACAGGTCCAGCTCGGCGCCCAGCTTGCGGTGATCGCGGCGCTGCGCCTCCTCGATCAGCTCCAGGTGTCGGTCGAGTGCCTCCTGGGACTCCCAGGCGGTGCCATAGATGCGCTGCAGGCTCGCGTTGGCCTGGTTGCCGCGCCAGTAGGCAGCCGAGCTGCGGGTCAGCTTGAACGCGGGAATGTATCGGGTGGTCGGGATGTGCGGACCTCGGCAGAGGTCGCCCCAAATGCGTTCGCGGGTACGCGGATTGAGGTTGTCATAGGCGGTCAACTCGTCGCCACCGACTTCCATGACGTCGGGGTCACCGGACTTGTCGTCGACGAGTTCCAGCTTGTACGGCTCGTCGGCGAGATCCTCGCGGGCCTCGTCCTTCGATGCGTAGACGCGGCGGTCGAACAGCTGTCCGTCCTTGACGATCTGGCGCATCCGCTTCTCCAGCGCCGCCAGGTCCTCCGGCGTGAAGGCGCGGGGCACCTCGAAGTCGTAGTAGAAGCCGTCGGTGATCGGCGGACCGATGCCCAGCTTGGCCTCGGGGAACAAGCCCTGAACCGCTTGGGCCAGGACGTGCGCGGCCGAGTGCCGGATCACGTTGCGGCCGTCTTCCGTGTCGGCGGCGACGGGTGTCACCTCGGCGTCGTCAGCAGGAATCCACGATAGGTCGCGCAGGCGGCCCTCGGCGTCGCGCACGACGACGATCGCGTCGGGCGCTCCGCGGCCGGGCAGTCCGGCGTCCCGTACCGCCGCACCCGCCGTGGTCCCGGCAGCCACCCGGATCGGGGCTGCGGGGGCAATGCTGGCGACGGCGGTCATCGGTGGGGCTCCTGATCGGGGGTGGGCGGGCGAATCATCGGGGGGTGGGGTGAGTTGATCGCGACCATGCTATCGGTGAGTGCGGTCAGGATCCCAGGCCGATGGGACTCTTCAACCACGGCTGGTCGACGCCGAACAGCGATGCGGCGAAGCCAACCAGTCCGAACAGCCATAGCGTCGCGACCACGACTGCCGCCGTCAGCACGGTGCCGAGCACCTTCACCCACAGTCCCTGGGCCTTGAACCAGGTCATCACCCGGTCGTAGCGCTCACGGGCGAACTGCAGGAGGCGCCGTGCCCACTCGAACTCCGTAGCAAGGATTGCCAACCCGACGAATACGATGGCCCAGCCGGGACCGGGATAGGGAATCGCGAGGATGCCGAGTCCGAGCACCGCGAGGCCGACGACTCCGACGGCGATGCGGTAGGCCAGGTTCAGCGCGGGCCGTTCGCGCAGCCCGTCCCGCCAGCGCGCCCACCGACGCTTGACGTCGGCGGTGTTGGTCACGGCTGTCCCGGCAGAAGTCTCAGGAACAGTGCTTCCGCCTCACACAGCACGTCGTCGCCGTCCAACAGGCGCCCTTCGACGAAGATCTTTCGTCCCTCGATCCGGTCGATGCCCGCATCCACTCGCAACTCCTCATTCACCAGGGCGATCTTGCGATAGTTGACGTGCAGGAACGCGGTGCGCTGACGCGGGCTGTCGCTGAGCTTGAAGGCGGCGAAGCCCAGCAGCGAGTCGAACAGCAACGCCAGTGCACCTCCGTGGACCGCGCCGTTGCGGCCGAGATGGAATCGGCGAAAGCGGGCCGTCCCGCCGACCCTGCCCTCGTCGGTGATCATCAAGTTCACCGGAACCTGCATGATGTTTCCCCGGTTGGGCAGATCCATGCGGCGTCCCGAGGGGGAATGCCATTCGTCGGCGTCGTGAGGGGCAAGGAGGCGGTTGACGTCCTCGATCAGGTCGGCAGCGCGGGTCACGACGTCGTCGGGCGCGTCGGCGCCGCGGGTCAGGTCTTGTAGGGTGCGCACGGCTTCGACGAATCGCCCGTAGTCGGGACCACCGTTCGTCGTGGGCACCGGCGGGTTGAAACCCCCGCCGGGCTCTTGGTGCTCGGGGTCGGGGGCCACCCGCTCACCGTATTGCCCCGGCGATTGCCGGGGCCGACCCGGTTCCTACTGGTCGGTGGCGCTCAGCGCCGCGAACTCCTCGTCGGTGAGGCTGACCTCGGCCGCCGAGACGTTCTCGTCGAGGTGTGCGACGCGCGACGTGCCGGGGATCGGCACCATTACCGGCGACCGCTTGAGCAGCCACGCCACCGCCAGCTGGGACGGCTTGATCCGGTGCTCGGAGGCGATGCGCTGCAGCGGTCCACCGTCGGCGACCAGCGGTCCGGATCCCAGCGGCGCCCACGGAATGAACGCAATGCCCTCCGATTCGCACGCCTCGAGCAGCGGGTCGGCTGCGCGCTCGGCCATGTTGTACCGGTTCTGCACCGAGGCGATCGAAGCCACCTTCTGGGCCGCGGCCAACTGGTCGACGGTGATCTCCGACAGCCCGATGTGGCGAATCTTGCCCTCCTGCTGCAGGGCGGCGAGCTCACCGACCTGATCCTCGGCGGGAAACTTCGAGTCGATGCGGTGCAGCTGGAAGAGGTCGATGCGGTCGGTGCCGAGTCGCCGCAAACTCATCTCGACCTCCTGTCGGAGGTAGGCCGGGAAGCCGAGCGGCGTCCACTGGTTCTCGCCGGTCCGAAGGAGCCCGGCCTTGGTGGCGATGACGAGGCCGTCGCGGTACGGGTGCAGCGCTTCGCAAATGAGTTCCTCGGCCACGTACGGGCCATAGGAATTGGCGGTGTCGAAGAAGTCGATGCCGAGCTCGACGGCGCGGCGCAACACGCGGATGGCCTCGGCACGGTCATCGGGCGGGCCCCAGATGCCATTGCCGGTCAGCCGCATCGTGCCGAATCCGAGCCGGTGGACGGGGAGATCGCCGCCGATGGTGAACGTTCCAGAGGCGTGAGCGACGGATTGAGTGGTCACGACTTCGACCGTACGCCGACGCCGGCGGGAGCACTGGCGGCGAGAACTGGCAATGTGAACGGGTGAGATTGAGCGACCTCGGCGGGCTTCCGTACACCTACTCCGAGATCGGCGCAACGGCCGGGCCGCCTCCGGCGGGCTACCACCACGTGCATGGCTCGGCCGTGATCGGGCACGGGCGGACCCGCTTCGAGGAGGCGGCCCAGAAGGTGATGCGGTGGGGCATGCTCCGCGGTGCAGGGTTGGCGGTGACGGCGTCGACGGAGGTGGCCGCCGTCGGGTCGGAGGTGATCGTGGGGATCGGCCCGGTGCGGGCGCCCTGCCGGGTGGTGTACGTGGTCGACGAACCGAACCGCCGCGGCTTCGCCTACGGCACCCTTCCGGGGCACGCCGAAACGGGTGAGGAGTTGTTCGCCGTCAGATTCGATCCGGCCGATGAGTCGGTGC
Organism: uncultured Actinomycetota bacterium; assembly: GCA_963846985.1. GTDB lineage: Bacteria > Actinomycetota > Actinomycetes > Mycobacteriales > Mycobacteriaceae > Mycobacterium. Next base: position 93,765 of record CAWJYC010000012.1, on the reverse strand, counting down.
ATGCCGAGATCAGCGCGTTCTCGCGTCATGCAACGTGGTGGAGCAAATTGGCCGGACCGTTCACCTCGCTGGCGCAGACCTATGTGAGCAAGCGCTATCTGCGTGCGCTGTAGGTCGCCGCGAGGTCACCTGCGCGCTACCGTGGCGACCGTTGCTCGACGCTGAAGGGCTGATCGGGAGGGCGAGAGATGAAGGTGCATCACCTCAACTGCGGGACGATGGACTCACCGGGCACGCCGATCGTCTGTCACGTACTGCTGCTGGAAACGGAAAACGGGCTGGTCCTGGTGGACTCGGGGTTCGGACTCCTCGACTGCGCGGATCCACGCCGGATCGGTCCGTCGCGGCGCGTGTTGCGCCCGCGATTCCGCGTCGAGGAGACGGCGGCCCGACAGGTGGAGGCGCTCGGTTTCCGCCGCGACGACGTTCGCCACGTCATCACGACGCACTTCGACATCGACCACATCGGCGGGATCGCCGACTTCCCGGACGCTGAAATTCACGTCACGGCTGCCGAGGCGCTCGGTGCGATGAGGCCGCCGACCCGGATGGAGAAGTTCCGCTTCCGCTCCGCGCAGTGGGCGCACGGCCCCAAGGTGGTCGAACACGACCCCAACGGCGAGAAGTGGCGGGGGTTCGCCGCCGCGAAGGAACTCGACGCCATCGCGCCGGGAATCGTGCTCGTCTCACTGCCCGGCCACTCACGCGGGCACGCGTGCGTCGCCGTCGACGCAGGCCACCGCTGGGTGCTGCACTGCGGTGACGCGTTCTACTACGAGGGCACCCTAGACGGCCGCTCGAAGGTGCCGATCGCCTTGAAGCTGTCCGAGACGATGGTGGCCTTCGATCGAAAGATGATGCACGACAACCACGCTCGATTGGCAGAATTGTATGCCCGGCGCGACCCCGAACTATTGATCGTCTCGGCACACGATCCGAAGCTGCTCGCGAACGCGATCGCCACCTCGTAGGTCAGCTCTCGTAGGTCACGTCTTGCCCTTCGTCAGCCGTAGCACCTGCCCGTAGGCGTCGATGGGACTCTGCAGCGACAGTCCGCCGTCGGCGAACAGCGTCTGGCCAGTCACCCAGGACAGGTCGAGGAGGCTGGCGATGGCCTCGGCCACGTCGTCGGCCTCCCCAAGACGACCGAGTGCGGTGCGCTCGCTCAGCCCCTCGACCCAACCGGGCAGCCGTTCGGGTGTCGCCAGCATCGGTGTCCTGGTGACGCCGGGACCAACGGCGTTTACCCGGATGCCGTGCCCACCCCACTCGGCTGCCGCCACCCGGATGAGCATGTCGATACCGGCCTTGGACACGCAGTAGGCGCCCATGTCACGGTCGGCGAGGGTGCCGCTGATGCTCGACACCGCGACGATCGAGCCGCCGATGCCGGCGTCGATCATCGCGCCCGCCGCCGCCCGGATGGCCAGCCAGGTGCCGGTGAGGTTGACGTCGAGGACCCGTCGCCACTCGTCGGGGCTCTGCTCCAGCAGCAGACCCGATGCGCCGATTCCGGCGCAGTGGACGAAGCGCTCTGGCGTACCCGCCGACGCCACCGTGACCTGCATGGCGGCGGTGACCGAGTCGGGATCGGCGACGTCGCAGGCGATCTCGCCGCCAACGAGGTCCCAGACCACCACCTGCTGGCCCGACCCTCGTAGGCGGTCGACGACGGCGCGCCCGATGCCGGATGCGCCACCCACGACCACGGTGCTCACGCGGGTGGGCCGATCAACTCGACGAGGACGCCGTCGGGGGCCGTGATGACCGCCATCGCCACCGTCCTGCCCCTCGGTGCGGGCATCGAGATGCGGCGCACGCCGTCGGTGAAGCCGAGTTCCGCCAGCGTGGCCAGGGTGCTGTCCACGTCGCGCTGCAGGGACAGCAGGAAGAAACCCGGTTCGGGTCCTTGCCCGCGGGGCGGCGGGCCGCCGTCGACTCCCTCGAAGACGACGAGCTCGACGATCCCGGAGTCGGAGTGCTGCGGATCGCCGAGGAAGACCGATCGCAGGACGTCGGTGTTCGCGCCGAACAACGTCGGCCAGTCGCCGCTGAAGCTGTGGTCGAGCGTTTCGACGAGCCCGAGGCCGTCGCGCCAGAATCGCAGCGAGCGCTCGATGTCGGTCGTCACGATCGCCGAGTGGTGGACTCCGCGCGTCATTGCAGTACCTCCCGTTTGCCGTCCGCCCGCGACGTCAGGTGGTAGTCGTCGAGGCGGACGTCGGCCAGTCGTCGTGCGAAAGCCGTTCCGCTGTAGGGAAACTGCGTGACGACCTTGCCGTTGGGATGGCGGTAGTAGTTGTTGCAGTTGGCCAGCCACACGGTGCCGTCCATCGCGGCCTGAATCTCGGCGTTGTAGCGGTCGTGCACGTCGCGCCTGGCTTCTACGACGTCGAACCCACCATGCTGCATCGCATCGAGGAGCCGGCAGACGTACTGCGTCTGCGCTTCGAGGACGAAGATGATGGACGTCACGCCGTTGGTGTTGGGCCCGTAGAGGGTGAACAGATTGGGGTAGCCGGGCACCGTCGTGCCCAGGTAGGCCTCGGCGCCGTCGCGCCAGGCGTCGTGCAGCCGAATCCCGGCTCGACCTTCGACGTCGAGGCTGGCGAGGTAATTGGCGGCCTTGAAACCGGTGCCGTAGACGACGGTGTCGACGATGTGCTCGGTCCCGTCGGCGGTCCGGAGGCCACGTGCGGTGAACTCGACGATCGCCGACGTTTCCAAGGTGACGTTCGGGCGGGTGAACGTCGGGAACCAGGTGCGGGACAGCAACGGCCGTTTGCAGCCGACGGGGTACGACGGGGTGAGTTTGGCACGCAGGTCGTCATCGGCGATCTTGCGGCGGAGGTATTCCCGAGCGCGGTTGGTGGCGTCGGTGGTCTGCTGGCCGTCCTCGGCGAAGTTCATCAGCTCGTACTGCTCGAGCGCGGAATCGCGAATTTGTTTGGCCAGCAGCGGATCTCGCTCGAAGAGTTCCTGCTGCTCGGCGCTGAACGGTTCGTCGAAGCGCGGCGACACCCAGATCGGTGTCCGCTGGAACACGGTGAGGTGCTCGGCCTGGCGGGCGATCTCGGGCACGTACTGGATGGCACTGGCGCCCGTGCCGATCGATGCCACGCGCTCCCCGACGAGGGACGTCGAGTGGTCCCACCGCGAGGAGTGGAACACCCGGCCACCGAAGCGATTGGCTCCGTCGATCTCGGGAACGTTCGGAACGTCGAGCATACCGACCGCGCTGACGACCACGTCGAACTCGTGGGTGGCGCCGCGGTGGGTGCGCAGAGTCCACCGCCGATCGGTGTCGGACCACCGCAGCGACACCACCCGGGTGCCCGCGACTAGGTGGTCGCCGAGGCCATGCGCGAACGCCACCCGCTCCAGATACGCCAGGATCTCCGGTTGGTTGGCATAGGTCTTGCTCCACCGGGGATTGAGAGCGAACGAGAACGAGTAGAAGTGCGACGGCACGTCGCATGCCGCCCCGGGGTAGGTGTTCTTGCGCCAGGTCCCGCCGAAGCCGTCGGCACCGTCGAAGATGGTGAAATCGCAACCACGCTGTGAGAGTTCGACGCCCATCGCGATGCCGCCGGGGCCGGCACCGATCACCGCGACCGTCGGCTTGCGGCCGTCAGGCATCCAGCGCTCCCCCGCGTCGATCGGCCCCGGAGGTAGGTGCGAAGGCCGTCATGTCGGTACCACGGGCATACTCCTTCATCCAGGTGTCGACCCACTCGGGAAGCGGCTGATCACCGGGATCGTGATTGGGTGCCTGCGACCGGGCCAGCCGCCACACCATTGCCGCGAGCTCCCGCGTGGGAACCGCATTGAACAACGTTGGAGCGCCGGTGCGGCGCACTCGGCGGCGCCGACCACCCGGCCCCCGGTACCTGAACTCGTCGACGAGCAGCGCGATGGACATCAGGTCCTGCGCCGAGGCACCACGCTCGTCGAAGGGCACGACGTCGTCGATGGTTCTCGCGATCTGCGCCGCGACGTCGCCGATGTGCCGGAACGTGTCCGGGACGCGCTTGACCCGGTACCAGGGGTCGGCGCAGAGGTGACGGTAGAGGATGAGTCCCGAGCTGCGGTGTTCGATCTCCTCGACGAAGTGCCACGTCATCAATGATGCGACCCGGGGGTCGGAACGCGCGAACAGCGAATCCCGGTTGTCGAGAACCACTTTGAACAACGGGGTGAAGGTGGCCTCGAGATTGGCGATGTAGGCGGCATGGAACTCGACGGGATGGTCGTCGATGAGCCGGTCGAAGGCGTCGGTGGCGTCGTCATAGGCGCGCTCCAGCGCCGGGTAGCGCGCCACCAGGGCTGTCATGTGCTTGCGGTGGGCGGCGGCGTGCTGGGCCTCCTGACGCAGGAAGGCGGCCGCCTCGGCGGCAACCTCGGGTAACTCGTCGAACCTGTCCTGAGCCTGACGTAGCGCGGTGATGATGTAATGCTCGAACGGCACGGCGATGAAGGTGAACACGTTGCAGAAGATGGCGAAGTTGGGGTTCGCCGGCTGCCACATGAAGGGGACCGTGTCGTCGAACTCCCACCGAATCTTGCGCACCACTAGGTCGGTCATCGAACACCACCTCCATGAGGGCCGCTAGCCCGGCACTCGTCGATCCGCTGATCGTGGTGTCGATCGGGATGCGGCACGGTACGGTCAGTGTGACACTTTGCGGTATCTCTGTAAAGCAAGGGAGAAGGGCATCGACGTGTCGTCAGACCGAGAACCGTCGGTCCGCAGGCGGATTCTGGACGCCACCTTCACGGTGGTTTCGCGAACGGGCCGCAAGAAGCTTCAGTTGCTGGAGGTGGCCGCCGAGGCGGGCGTGTCGCGGCCGACCGTGTACCGGTACTTCGGCTCCAAGGACGGCCTACTAGAGGCCTTCGCGCTCTACGAGCAGGACGACTTCAATGCCGGGGTAGCGGTGGCAACCGCGGGCCTCCGCGGACCGGATCGCGTCGACGCAGCCTTGCAGTTCATCGTCGACCATCAGTTCTCGCACTCGCTCGCGGTCCTCGTCGACATGGAACCCGAGTACTCGCTGGCCCAGATGATGCGCGTACTTCCCACCATGCAGGAAGGCATGCGTCACATCATGACTGGCGAGCATCCCGACATCGCCGCGGCTGCCGTCGTGCGCATAGCGATCTGCCATTATCTGGTTCGGGGTCACGACCGCAGCAGTTTCCTCGCTGAGTTGCGGTACGCCGCGGGTCTAGACCCGCACCGCCGGCCGGCCCTCAGCCGACCCGATGCGCGCAAGTCGTGACGTGGGCGGCGCCCGAGGCGTACGGTAGTAAAACGCTAACTTAGCAAAGAAAGACTCTTAACTGCGTCTGGCCGGGCAAGCGTCGGCCCGCCCCGTCACGACCATACGAGGAGGCAGTGTGCAGTCCACCACGCCACAGCGTATTGGTCTGACACGCGGCGACTTTCACTACTCCGCTGCCACCGAGGTGGCCACCCGGCCGCGTCGAACGGGCCGACCGTGACGCGAACGGCGCTCCGTGCGCTCGTCGGTGCCGGCACAGTCGCGGCGGTGGCGGCCGTCACGGCCATCGCCGTCACCTCCTTTCAGGACGGCTTCGCCGACACGGTTCCCCTGACGGTGATGTCCCCGCGTGCCGGGCTGGTGATGAACCCGGGCGCCAAGGTGAAGCTTCTCGGCGTACCGGTCGGCCGGGTGGGCTCGATCGAAGACCGCCCGCAGGGGCGCGCCGCCATTCACCTGGAGATGGATCCCGAGCAATTCGCTCAGATTCCGGACAACGTGATCGCCGACATCTCGTCTCCGACCGTCTTCGGCGCCAAGTCGGTGAACCTGGTGCCACCACCGGATCCCTCGCCGCGGGGTCTGCGAGCGGGCCAGGTGCTCGATTCCGAGCACGTCACCATCGAGTTCAACACCATCTTCGAGCAACTGGTCTCGGTGCTCACCAAGATCCAGCCCCAGAAACTCAACGAGACACTCGGCGCCATCGCCGCGGCGTTCGACGGCCGCGGCCACGAGTTCGGTGACACCCTGAGTCAGCTGGACCGGTACCTCGCGACGATCGAGCCGAGCCTGCCGAACCTCGATCACGACCTCGACGTGGCACCCGAGGTCATCAATGCCTACGCCGACGCCGCACCTGACCTCGTGCGAACCGCCGTGAGCGGGACGACCATCAGCCACACCCTCGTCGCCGAACAGCAGAACCTCGATGCCTTCCTGGTCAGCACGATCGGTCTCGCCGAGATCGGCAACGACGTCGTGGGAGGCAACCGGCGGGCGCTGACCGATGTGCTGCACGTCCTCGTTCCCACGACGGATCTGACCAGCCGCTATCACGATTCGATCAACTGCGGGCTGGCTGGCCTCCTTCCGATTGCGACGTCGCCTCCGCTGGAGAAGCCGGGCATCGTGGACTCGATCGGTTTCCAATGGGGACGGGAGCGCTACCGCTATCCCGGCGACCTGCCCAAGGTCGCCGCCACCGGTGGCGCACACTGCCTGACGCTGCCAGCGGTGCCCTTTGACTCGCGTCCACCTTTCGTCGTGACCGACGTGGGCGCCAATCCCGCCCGCTACGGCAACCAGCGACTCCTGCTGAACTCCGACGGTCTCAAGCAACTGCTGTTCGGTCCGATCGACGGGCCGCCCCGCAACAGCGCCCAGGTCGGGCAGCCGGGGTGACTGCCGTGCGAGGGGTCCTCGTCAAGTTCGGCGTCTTCGCCGTGGTGATGGTGCTTCTGACCGGCGTGCTCATTCTCGTCTTCGGCCAGTACCGCACCGGATCGACGATCGCCTACTCCGCTGTCTTCGAGGACATCTCGGGTCTCAAGAAGGGCGATTCGGTACGGGCCGCCGGCTTGCGGGTCGGGACCGTCGACGACGTCTCCATGCGGACCGACCACACCGTCGTCGTGTCATTCGATGCCGACCGGGACGTGCCGATGGGCACTGGAACCAGACTCGCCGTCCGCTACCTCAACCTCGTCGGCGATCGCTTCCTCGAGTTGGTCGACGGACCCGGCTCCCCCACGCTCCTCCCTGCCGGATCGCAGATCCCGGTCGACCGGACCGCTCCCGCGCTGGACCTGGACCTTCTGCTCGGCGGTCTGAAGCCGGTCATTCAGGGCCTCAACCCGCGTGACGTCAATGCCCTGTCAGCGGCGCTGCTGCAGATCTTCCAGGGTCAGGGCGGCACTATCGACTCGCTACTGTCCGAAACGTCCTCCTTCGCAGGCGGACTCGCCGACAACAGCGAGACCATCGAGCAGTTGATCGACAACCTCGACAAGGTGGTGACCACGCTCGCCGACAACGGTTCGCAGTTCTCGGAGGCGATCGATCACCTTCAACGCCTCGTCACGGAATTGTCCGAGAACCGCAACCCCATCGGTGACGCGATCGACGCCCTGGATGCCGGCACCGCCTCGCTCTCGGACCTACTCGGCCAGGCCCGCGCTCCATTGGCGGGAACCATCGCGCAGCTGAACCGACTGGCGCCGCTGCTCGACGACCACAAGGACAGGCTCGACACGGCGCTGGGACGGGCACCCGAGAACTACCGGAAACTCATCCGGCTCGGGTCCTACGGGAGCTGGCTCAACATCTACATCTGTTCACTGTCCTTCCGGGTCAGCGATCTGCAGGGAAACACTGCCGTCTTCCCGTGGTTCGACCAGGCCAACGGGAGGTGCGCGGAATAGTGCTGAAGTACCGCGGAGCCAAGCTCGTCCGGTCCGGTCTGATCGGCGTGATCCTGATGGTGTTGATCATCTCCGTCGGCCTTCAGCCCGACCGAATCGCCCGCTGGGCGACGGACATTCGCTATCAGGCGCTGTTCACTGAAGCCGGCGGACTGGTGGCCGGCAATGACGTGCGGGTGTCGGGGATGAAGGTCGGGTCGGTCACCGACGTCGCACTGGTTACGGGCAAGGCGCGCGTCTCGTTCACCGTCGACGCTGCGATATCGCTCGGCTCGGACACCACCGCGCACATCAGGACCGGGACGCTCCTGGGCCAGCGAATCCTCACGCTGAACTCCAGCGGCACGGGGAAGATGCGTCCCCGCGCCGAGATTCCGGTGTCACGCACGTCGTCGCCCTACTCGCTGACCGAGGCCGTCGACGAACTCACCACCAACACCGCGGGCACCGACACCGCCGGCATCAACGAGGCCCTGGACTCCCTGTCGGCCACCATCGATCGCATCGCCCCGCAACTGGGCCCGACGTTCGACGGTGTCACCCGCCTCTCGCGCTCCCTCAACAGCCGCAACGAGACCCTGCGCTCCCTGCTCAAGAGCGCGGCCACGGTCACCACAGTGCTCGCCCAACGCAGCCAACAGCTCAACACGTTGATCCTCAGCGCCAACGACCTGATCGCCGTGCTCGACGACCGACGTCAGGCGATCGTCGATCTGTTGGCGAACGTCTCGGCGCTGTCGACCGAACTCTCGGGCCTGGTCGCCGACAACGAGAAGGTCTTGGCGCCCACGTTGGAGAAGCTCAACTCGGTGACCGCGATGCTGGAGAAGAACCGCGACAACATCGGCAAGGCGCTTCCTGGGCTGGCGAAGTACCAGATCACCCAGGGTGAGGCCGTTGCCAACGGCTACTTCTACGAGGCATTCGTGTCCAATCTGCTTCCGTCGACGCTGCTGCAACCGTTCCTGGACTACGCCTTCGGATTCCGCCGTGGCGTCGATGCGGGACGGCCACCCGACACCGCAGGCCCGCGGGCCGAGCTTCCCCTGCCGTACAACGGCATCCCGGGAGGTCCTCGATGACCGCCGGCCGCGTGCGCCTCCTCACCGCCGCGACGTTGGTGGCGCTGTGCCTCGCCAGCACCGCGTTACTCCTGGGCACCCGCTACCTGGCACCGAAGACCATCACGGCACACTTCGTCAGCGCCACCGGCATCTACCCCGGCGACGAGGTCCGCATCGCCGGAGTGCGGGTCGGCACCATTGCCGCCATCGAACCGGCCGGCGGACAGGCGATCATGACGCTGCACGTCGACCGCGACGTCCCGGTCCCCAATGACGCCAAGGCGGTCATCGTTGCCCAGAGCCTGGTGTCCGCCCGATACGTTCAGCTCGCACCCGCCTACGAGACGAGCGGCCCCACGATGCCCGATGGTGCCGACATCCCCCTCGATCGAACCGCCATCCCGGTCGAATGGGACGAGGTGAAAGCCCAATTGACCCGGCTGGCAACCGATCTCGGGCCACACAGCGGTGTCTCGGGCACCTCACTGTCGCGGTTCATCGACAGTGCGGCCAACGCGATGGACGGCAACGGCGAGAAACTCCGTCGGACACTCGCCGAACTGTCCGGGTTGAGCCGCACCCTCGCCGACGGTAGCGACAACCTCGTCGACGTCATCAAGAATCTGCAGACGTTCATCACGGCGCTGCGGGATAGCAATCCACAGATCGTCGAGTTCCAGAACCGGTTCGCCACCCTGACCAGCGTGGTGAACGACGAATCGGATCTGGGCTCGGCGTTGACGAATCTGGCGTCGGCAGTCGGTGACGTTCGGCGATTCGTCGCCGGGAGCCGCAATCAGACGGCCGAACAACTCGCGCGGCTGACCAACGTCACGCAGAACCTGGTCGACCACCGGCTCGATCTGGAGAACCTGTTGCACGCCGCGCCCAACGCGTTGGCCAACGCCTACGACATCTACGACCCCGACAGCGGCAGCCAGATCGGTAGGTTTGCGTTGAACAACTTCGCCAACCCCATGGCTCTGTTCTGCGGCGCGATCGCGGCGGTCGCGAACGTCACGTCGGCCGAGACGTCGAAGCTGTGTGCGCAGACGTTGGGTCCCGCGCTCAACTCGGTCAGCGTCAACGAACTGCCCATCCCCGTCAATCCGCTGCTGATGAAGTCGATCAACCCGGACCGGCTCGTATACTCCGAGCCCAACCTCGCCCCCGACGGCACCGGTCCGAAACCCGTTGCGCCCGAGGTGCCCTCATCGGTGTCCGCATACACCGGTGACCAAGCGCCGCCACCGGGGCCGCCGAGCCTGCCCGACCTGTTGCTGCCCGCGGAAGCGGCGCCGACTCCGGCCAATGGGACGCCACCACCATGACCGGGCTCACCACACCGTCGCGGCTGGTAGCTCTGGTCTGCATCGCTGCGACATTGGCGGGATGCGGCTTCCACGGGGTGAATTCACTACCGCTGCCCGGTGCGGTCGGCAGCGGCTCCGACGCCCACGTCTACCATCTGCAATTCGCAAACATCGGCACCCTCGAATCCAACTCGCCAGTCCTGATCGACGACGTGGTCGTCGGCAGCGTTCGACGAATGACGTTCTCCAACTGGCACATCGACGTCGACGTCGACGTCCGGCCCGACGTGGCGGTGCCCGCCAACGCCGTGGCGAATGTCGGTCAGACGAGCCTGCTCGGGTCCATGCACGTCGCTCTGGACCCCCCGGTCGGTCAGCCGCCGCGAGGCCGACTCGAACCCGGCGCCACCATCGGGGTCGGGGATACCGGCACGTATCCCTCAACGGAACAGACGCTGTCCGCACTGGCCGCGGTCGTCACCGGTGGTGGGCTCGGCCAGATCGGTGACGTCATCCACGATCTCACCGTCGCATTCTCGGGACGCCAAGACGACGTTCGTGACGTGCTCACCCGGCTCGACACCTTCATCGGGACGCTCGACCGACAGCGTGACCACGTCATCGCCTCCGTCGGCGCCCTCAACCGGCTCGCCACGACCCTCGCCGATCAACGGGGCGCCATCTCCGACGCGCTCCAGAAGATCCCGCCCGCTCTCGACGTGCTGATTCGGGAGCGGCCGCGAATCACCACGGCTTTGGACCGGCTGCGGGTATTCAGCAACACCGTGAGGGGATTGGTCGACGACACCCAGGCGAACCTGGTGACCAACCTGCGGAACCTACAGCCCACGCTCAAGGCATTGGCGGACGTCGGAAAGGACATCGACACGGCCCTCGCGTACACGACGGTGTTCCCCTTCGGACAGGACATCATCGATCGCGGCGTCCGCGGCGACTACATCAACTTCTTCGGCGAGCTGGACTTCACGGTTCCGCGGCTCAAGCGATCGTTGTTGCTCGGGACGCGATGGGGCGACGAGAATGCCACCCTGGTGCCCGCAATCGGCGAGCCCTACACCCAGCGCTACACCCACGACCCGCTCGGGTTACCGATCGCACCGCCCCCGTCGGGTGGCCCGCTCGGTGCGGTGCCCGGCTTCCCGCCCACACCGCAGTTGGACGCCGACCCGCCGGGAGCGCCGATCCTTCCGGTGAACCCGCCACCCTCTGCGGACGCCCAACCGCCGCGAGCAGGGGTGTTCGCCGGACCGTACGGCGCGCCGTCAGGAGGTGGTGGCTGATGCTCAGCCGTCTGGTGCGGGTCCAGCTCGTCGCCTTCGCGATCGTGTCGATCATCGGAGTCGCGGTCATGGTCGTCGGATACGTGCAGGCGCCCACCCTGCTCGGAGTTGGTCGCATCACCGTCACGATGGAACTGCCCGCCGCCGGTGGGCTCTATCGCTTTGGCAACGTCACCTACCGTGGCGTCGAGGTTGGCAAGGTGGTCGACGTCCGCGCGGTCGACGGTCGGCGGGTGGAAGCGACGCTCTCCCTGGCGACGTCGCCGAGGATCCCCGCGAACCTGGTAGCGCGGGTGCGCAGCGTCTCCGCCGTGGGTGAGCAGTACGTCGACCTCCAACCGCCGAGCGAGGGACCGCCCTACCTGGAGGACGGCTCCAGGATCGCGGCCGATCAGACAGCAATCCCGCAACCGGTCGGCCCGATGCTGGACCGGCTCAACGCCTTGGTGAGCTCCATCCCGAAGGACCGGCTCGGGCCCCTGCTCGACGAGTCGTTCACCGCCTTCAACGGCGCCGGCTACGACATCGGTTCCCTGCTGGACTCGTCGTCGCGGGTGATCGGCAACCTGAACGCCGTCGCCGAGCGCAACCGCGCCCTCGTCGACGACAGCGTGCCCCTGCTGGAGTCCCAGGCCCAGACCGCCGACTCGCTCCGCCAGTGGGCGCGCGGCCTCGCCGGCATCACCGATGGGTTCGCGAGCCACGACCCGCAGGTCCGCTCCCTGCTCGAGACCGGTCCGGGCTTTGCGCAGGAGGTGTCGCGATTGCTCGACCAGGTGAAGCCGACACTGCCGGTCCTGCTCGCGAACCTCACGTCGATCGGGCAGGTCTTCATGGTGTACAACACGTCGATCGAGCAACTGCTGGTGCTGTTCCCGCCGTACCTCGCCGGCATCCAGTCGGTCGCCCCCGCGAACAATCCCACCGGAAAACCCATGGGCGACTTCGCCGTCACGATCGCCGACCCGCCATCGTGCACGGTCGGCTTCCTTCCCCCGTCGCAGTGGCGATCACCGGCGGACACCACCGAGATGGACACTCCGGATGGGTTGTACTGCAAGCTGCCGCAGGACTCGCCGATCGACGTCCGGGGCGCGCGCAACTATCCGTGTGTCGAGCATCCCGGCAAGCGTGCCGCCACCGTGCAACAGTGCGACAGCGACAAGCCGTTCGTGCCGCTGGCCATGCGACAACACGTCCTTGGCCCGAACCCGCTCGATCCGAACCTGATCGCCCAGGGCGTGCCACCCGATCAGCGGGTCGATCGGGGCGACACGCTCTACGCGCCCGTCGAGGGCACCCCGCCGCCACCGGCCGACCCCGCCGCGCCGGTAGCCGCCCCGAGTTCGTACCGAGGCAAGAGTGTCGACGCGGCACCGTCGGTCGCCGTCGCGCAGTACAACCCCCGCACGGGCGCGTACATGGGTTCCGATGGTCACCTCTACCACCTGTCGAACGTCGCCGAGTCGAAGCGTCCCACGACGTGGACCGACTTGATGCCCGGCGTCACCTAGCTGGCGAGCACCCGCAGATCCGAGTCACGTTGTGGCCGTGTGTCTTTCCCGTCTTCTTGACCTTTGTTCTTAAAATAGCAAGGATAGGTGCGTCCGCTAGTTCTTGGTTGCCCTGGAGGCGCACGTGACGATCAGCACGGATCCGCACGACCGACCGGCCATCCCGGACGTGATGGACGATCCGTACGGGTTCTTCAATCACATGCGCAAGACCGAACCGGTCTGGCGCGGCGTGCTCATGGAGAGCAACCTCATGCCGGAGGAGCTGAAGTCTCCGGAGAACTGGACGTTGTTCGACTTCGAAAGCGTCTTCACGGCCTTCCGCGAGGACACCGTGTTCGCCTCGGAGATGTACAACCAGACCATTGGGCTGATGTTCGGCCCGACGATCCTCGGGATGCACGGCAAGCAGCATCACGACCATCGCAGCCTGGTGGCGAAGGCCTTCCGACAGAGCGCGCTCACGCAGTGGGAACCCGAGGTGATCGACCCGATCTGCGATCGACTCGTCGACGAGATCAAGAATGACGGTCACGCCGACCTGGTCGAGGCCGTTACGTTCGAGTTCCCCACCCGCGTCACCGCCGCACTGCTCGGCCTTCCGCAGGACGACCTGGAGATGTTCCGGCGCCTCTCGCTGGACTTGATCTCGATCATGGACGACGTCGAAGCCGGCTTCAACGCGTCGGTCGAACTGGGCACCTACTTCCAGGAGCAGGTCGACCAGCGTCGCAGCACGATGACCAACGACGTGATCGGCGATCTGGTCGCCGCGGAGATCGACGGCGAGAAGCTCACCGACGAGGCGATCATCTCCTTCCTGCGGCTGCTTCTCCCGGCTGGCCTCGAAACCACCTATCGGTCGTCGGGAAATCTTCTGTACCTCCTGCTCACCCATCCCGAGCAACTGGAGGCGGTGCGCCGGGATCGCAGCCTCATCCCCGCCGCGATCGAGGAGGGAATCCGGTTCGAGACGCCTCTGGTTCTGGTCGCGCGCAACACGACTCGCGACGTCGAGATGCACGGCGTGACGATTCCGAAGGATGCGGCCGTCACCCTGTGCATGGGCGCGGCCAACCGTGACGAGAAGCGGTGGGCCGACCCCGACAGCTTCGACATTCACCGCCCCCGACGCGCGCACATCTCGTTCGCCGGGGGAATCCACAGCTGCCTTGGAATGCACCTCGCGCGCGTCGAGACGACGGCGATGCTGAATAGCCTGTTCGATCGCGTCACCGATTTGCAGCTCGTTCCGGACGCCGACACCAAGATCGTGGGCATGCCGTTCCGCTCCCCCGCCACGTTGCCGGTGACCTTTCGCAGCGTGTCCTGAGCGTCAGACTATGCGAGACGTGCGGCCCTCCCAGTAGCGATCGCGGATACGCCTCTTGTACAGCTTGCCGTTCGGGTCACGAGGGAGCTCGCGCTCGAAGTCCACTGTGCGCGGGCACTTGTAGCTCGCGAGGTGGCGGCGGCAGTACGCGATGAGCTCGGCTTCCAGCTCGGGCAGGACCGCGACCCCGTCGGCAGGCTGCACCACCGCCTTGACCTCTTCACCGAACTCCTCGTTCGGCACGCCGAACACGGCCGCGTCGACGATCTTCGGGTGCATCACCAGAACGTTCTCCGCCTCCTGCGGGTAGATGTTCACTCCGCCGGAGACGATCGTGAACGTCGAGCGGTCGGTCAGGTAGAGGTAACCGTCCTCGTCGAGCCGTCCCATGTCCCCCAGTGATCGCCAGCCGTGCTGATCGCAGACGGATGCCGTCTTGACGGGGTCCTTGAAGTACTCGAACCGGGGGCCGCCTTCGAAGAACAGCTCACCCGACTCTCCCACGGGGAGTTCCACTCCGTCGGCCGAGACCACGTGTACCCGACGCAGCGGCCTGCCGACGGAACCGGGGTGAGCGAGCCACTCCTCGGGCCCGATCGTCGACCCCGCGAAACCCTCGGTGCCGCCGTAGTATTCGTGGATGATGGGACCGAGCCAGTCCATCATTCGATGCTTGACGTCGACCGGGCACGGAGCAGCCGCATGGATCACGCACTCCAGGCTGGACACGTCGTAGGACTCTCGCACCTTCGGGGGTAATTTCAGCATCCGCACGAACATGGTGGGAACGAACTGCGCGTGAGTGACGCGGTGTTGCTCGATGAGACGCAGCACCGCCTCGGCGTCGAACCTGCGCACCAGGATCGATGCCGCACCCACCCGGTGCACGGCCATGGTGTAGTTGACTCCCGCCGCGTGGTACAGCGGCGCGGGCGATAGGTAGACGCTGGACGGTGTCATGGCGTATCGCTGCGAGAGTGCCTGCTGCAGAACGCCTTGCGCCCATGAGCCGGTGCCGTCGGTCGGTAGGGGCCGCCGCACCGCCTTGGGTCGGCCGGTGGTGCCCGATGAGTAGAGCATCTCGGTGCCATCGGAGTGGGGCGGCGCGACTCCGGCGTCGGCGATGGCGTCCTCGTAGGACAGCCAACCGGGAAGCTCGCCTCCGACTGCGATTCGAACGTCGACACGATCGGCGACGCGCTGCGCGAGATCCACCATCGAGGCGTCGACGAACACTGCCCGCGACTCGGAGTCCTCGACGACGTAGCACGCTTCGTCGGCAGTGAAGTGGGTGTTGACCGCGCTGTAGTAGAGACCCGAGAGTTGACAGCCCCAGGTGACTTCGAGGAATTCGCGCCGATTGGGCAGCACCAGGGCGACACCGTCGCCGCGCCGCAGGCCCGCTCGCTGCAGCAGGGCGGCGACCGTCTGACTCCTTCGGTACAGCTCCCGGTAGGTGACCACACCGCCGTCCTCGAGGACGAGGGCCGCTGACTGCCCGGCCGCGTCGGCGTGAGCGGCGATGCTCATGCGCTAAGCGGTCGACGAACCGTCGGCCGAGGCGGCCGCCGCAGCCTGACGGGCCGCCATCTCGGCCGGCTTGATCTGACCGCTGAGCACCTGACCGATCAGCGCCTGCACGTCCTTGCTCATCGATGCGAGCACGACGAGATCATTCGAGGTCTGCCAGTGGACCCGCATTCCCATCAATTCCCAGGCGCGCTTGATGTTCGCCTTGGTCAACATCAGCGTCGTCAGGGGAGCTTGCGACACCAGCCGCGCGATCGCCTCGACGCGGTCCTCGAGCTTGTCGCGTGGCACCACCTCGTTGACGAGGCCGTACTCCAGCGCCTTGTTCGCATCGACGACCTCGGCGGTGTAGAGGTAGTACGCGGCCCGCCGCCAGTTCATGAATACCCAAGGCTCGATGGAGCATTCGCCCGATGGCATGCCAAAGCCCTGCAACGGCGGATACGAGAAGTAGGCGTCGTCTGAGGCGATGACGATGTCGGTGGTCAGGCCGTAGTGCGTGCCACCACCCAGGCAGTAGCCGTGTACCTGCGCGATGGTCGGCTTCGAGAACTCCCAGAGGTTCAGGGTCGGCTTGACGAAGAGATCGGTCTGGGCCTTCCACGGGGTACCCGTACGCGCGGCCCCCTCGGCGAACGCCGGATAGTCGGTCGAGTTGTCGCCGATGCAGTGGCCCGAACAGAAGCCCTTCCCGTTGGCTCGCAGGATCAGGACCTTGACGTCGTAATCACGGTCTGCGTCGAGCAGTGCCGCGTCGACCTCCTCGGCGAGCTTCTGATCCTGGGCGTTGGCCTTCTCCGGCCAGTTCAGCGTGATGCGGGCGATGGCTCCCGTCTTCTCGTAGATGATGCGCTCGCGGGTGTCGGGTGCTAGGTCCACGTGTCCTCCTCGTTGGGGCAGTGCGAATTACTTTGTGATCACGCCGATCTCGGCACCGATGTCGTAGGTGGTGCCCACCTCGCCGGTCCACTGGACGGTGCCGGAGGCGCCCGCTTCTACCTCCTGCTCCACCTTCTCGGTCGCGATCGAGAACAGTGGGTCGCCCTCCTCGACGCTGCGGCCCTGCTCGACGAGCAACTCGGTGAGTTCCGCCTCGCTGACCGCCACCGAGACCCGCGGAATGCGAATGACGAAGTCAGCCACTGATACCCGCCGTCGATGAGGTGGAGGCGTTCACGGTTCTCAAGGCCGCCTCGACGATGCGTGCGGGTGACGGCAGCACCGCCGCCTCGAGTGCTGCCGCGGCGGGCGTCGGAACGAACCTGGCGCCGACCCGCTCGACGGGCGCCTCCAGCCGGCCGAACAGTTCGGCACCGAGGATGGCCGCGATCTCGGCGCCCGGCCCAGCGAACCGAACGGCATGGTGCGCGACGACCGCCCGGCGGGTGCGCCCCACGGATTCGACGATGGTCTCGACGTCGAGGGGAACGAGCGTGCGCAGATCGACGACCTCGGCGTCGACACCATGCTCGGCGGCGAGAACGTCAGCAGCGCGCAACGCGTCGTGCACGCTACGTCCGTAGCCGATGATGGTGACGTCGGTTCCCTGGCGCTTGACGTCTGCCCGGCCCAGTGGAATCGAGAATCCGGGATCGGTGGGCACCGGGCCCTTCTGGCCTTGCAGTCGGATTGTCTCGATGAAGAGACAGGGATCGTCGTCGAAGATCGCCGACGTCAGCAGCCCCTTGCCGTCACGCGGAGTGGACGGGACGATCACCTTGAGGCCGGGCACGTGCATGAACCACGCCTCCAGCGATTGAGAATGGGTTGCGCCAGTTGCCAATCCGCCGTAAACCTGGGTACGGACGGTGATCGGAGCCGTCGTTCGGCCCGCGGTCATGAAGCGCATCTTCGCGGCGTTGTTGACAAGCTGGTCGGCGGCGATGCCGATGAAGTCCATGATCATGATCTCGGCGACGGGCAGCATGCCGTCGATCGCCGCCCCAATGGCGGCACCCATGATGGCGGACTCCGAGATCGGGCTGTCGAGCACGCGATGGTGGCCGTACTTGGTCGACAGCCCGGCGGTGGGTCCGGACGCCCCAGGATCGGCGATGTCCTCGCCCAGCAGGAAGACCCGCTCATCGGCTGCCAGTGCCTGGTCGAGTGCGAGGTTCAACGCCTCGCGCATCGTCATGACCTTCTCGTCCACGGTGTGCTCCTCAGTCGGGGAACGCGATCGGGGTGGCGTACACGTCGCGCTCGAGTTCCTCGACGCTCGGCGGCTCGGCGGCCACGACGGCCTTCAGCGCCGACTCGACACGTTCCCGCGCACCGTCGTCGACGCCGGTCAGCTCCTCGTCGGTGCAGATGCCGGCATCGACTAGGTGCGTGCGGAACCTCGGAACGGGGTCGGCGGCCAGCGCGGCCTCCAGTTGTTCTTCGGGGATGTACGTCATTCGGTCGCCGAAGTAGTGGCCGCGAAATCGGAACGTCACGCACTCGAGGAACGTCGGACCGTCGCCGCGACGGGCCCTGGCCACCGCCTCGCCGAGTGCCTCGGAGACGGCCAACGGATCGTTGCCGTCGACCCGGACCCCCGGCATGCCGTAGCCCGCCGCGCGATCGGCGACGTGTTCGAGCTTCATCGTGTCGTGCGTCGGCGTCATCTCCGCGTACTGGTTGTTCTGGCAGACGAACACCACGGGCAGATCCCACAGCGCAGCCATGTTCGCCGCCTCGTGGAACGACCCGGTCGCGGTTGCGCCGTCACCAAAGCTGACGACGGTGACGCGGTCGATGCCCTTGCGCTTCGCCGACATGGCCAGCCCGACGGCGACCGGTGGGCCGGCGCCAACGATACCGGTCGAGAGCATCACTCCTACTTCGGGTTTCGCGATGTGCATGGTGCCGCCCTTGCCGCGGCTGGCGCCGACGGTGCGGCCCATCATCTCGCCGTAGATTTCCTCGAGCGGCACACCCTTGCCGATCAGGTCGTGCAGACCGCGGTAGGTCGTCACCAGCTGATCGTCGGTTCGCAACGTCACGCCCATGGCTGCCGCGATGGCTTCCTGCCCGCGGGACGGCCAGTAGACGCACATGAATTCACCGGTGCCGATGCCCTTGCTCAGTCGGTCGTCGGCCGCCTTCATCAGCACCATCAGCGCGTAGAGGTGCTTCTGGGCCGCTGCCGGGGGAGTCACGACTCGGTCGACGCGATCTCGCGGTAGACCTTGGGTACCGGCGGCGGATCCAGCGAGAGCAGCTCGATGGACGACATCTTCCCGGCCGCCGCGAGGTCGGACAGCCGTTGCACGGCCCCTTCGAGGTCGGCACAGTCCAATTCGTAGATCGCAACGAAGGGTCCGTTGCCGTCGACGGGGGCGAAGCGTCGTGCGGACACGAAGCCTTCGACGGACGTGATCTCGGCGAGATGCGTAGCGTTATACCACTCGTGGTATTCGGCTTCGCGATCCGCTGACACCGGCATGGTCTCGACGTACATGATTCCCCTTGGCACGGTCAGATCTCCCGTCGTCGGTTCACAGGCCTCGCCACGGTCGGGCCTTGACGCCGCAACCGGCGTCCACTGCGATCTGCTGGCCGGTGACGTAGCGGGCGCCGTCGGAGGCAAGGAAGACGACGAGTTCGCTGATGTCCTCGGGCTCGACGTACGGAATGGGCATCGCCTGCAGGAACGGGAACGTCACCTCGGCGTCCTCGCGGGTGGGGCTCTCCAGGTCGGGCCGGAACGCCCGGTACATCGGCGCGCTATGGAGCATGTCGGTGTTGACGTTGGTGGGATGAACTCCGTTGACCCGGATGCTCTGGGGAGCCAACTGCAACGCGAGATCGTTGACGTAGTGGGAGACGATCTGCTTGGCGAAGCCGTAGCCCGCACCCCCGCAGCCGGCGTCGATTCCACCGCTGTTGGACGCCGACAGCGCCGCCGCCATCGATCCGGTGATGACGATCGACGCCCCCGTCTGCAGGTGCTTCATGCTGGCGTGAACCAGGTTCAGCACGCCGATCAGGTCGACGTCGACCGCGTCCACGAACGCCTGGATGCCCGAACCCGCCGTGAGCGGCGCGATGCCGGCGTTGGCGACCACGACGTCGAGCCGACCGAATTCCGCCACTCCCCGGTCGATCGCCGCAGACAGTGCCACTCGGTCGCGAACGTCGGCGATTTCGGTGAAGGCGCGCTGACCCTCCTTCTCGACCAGCCGCGCGGTCTCCTCGAGATCCTCTGGCCGGGCGAGCGGGTACTCGTTGCTCTCGATGTCAGCGCAGATGTCGACGGCGATGATGTCGGCACCTTCTGCGGCCAGCATCTGGGCGTGTGACCGCCCCTGCCCGCGCGCCGCTCCGCTGACCAGCGCTACCTTGCCCGCGACCCTGCCCATCGTCGACCCTCCATTCGCCTTGTCGATGCCCTTATCCCGCAGCATCTTCGAACGTCCGAATTTTCGTCGCTAACAATAGCCCTCAGGGTAGCTATACTCTCTAAAATTATAAAGATACCGATTCGACTGAGCCCGACAGGACATCGTGGACTTCTCGTACCCGCCGGAGGTGGACCGGTTCCGGAAGGAACTTCGGTCGTGGCTCGGTGAGAATCTGACCGAGGAGATCGCGGAGGCGGCCCGTGCCCGGCGAACGGACGACGCCACCTTCGCGCTGCTGCGCACCTGGGACGCAGCCATGGCCGACGCGGGCTGGGGGGCGGTGTCGTGGCCGCGTGAGTACGGCGGCCGCGGAGCGACGGTGCTCGAGCAATTGGCCTACGCCGAGGAGACCACGACCGCGCGGGCACCGATTCCGCTAAACGTCATCGGGCTCAACAACATCGGGCCCGCGATCATGGCGTTCGGCACCGATGCCCAGAAGCGCGACCTGCTCCCCCGCATGGTGCGCGCCGACGACATCTGGTGTCAGGGCATGTCCGAACCCGAAGCCGGATCCGACCTGGCGTCGCTGCGCACGCGCGCGGTGGCAGACGGCGACCACTACGTCGTGACCGGACAGAAGATCTGGACGTCACTCGGCGATCGCGCCGATTGGTGTCAGCTGTACGTCCGAACCGACCCCGACGCACCCAAGCACGCAGGCATCTCGTGCCTGATCGTCGACATGACGCTGCCCGGCATCGAGGTGCGCCCGCTGGTGAACCTGAACGGCAACGCCGACTTCGCCGAGGTGTTCTTCAACGACGTCCGCGTGCCAACGGCCAGCCTGCTCGGCCCGGTGAACCACGGTTGGCTGGTGGCCACCACCACGCTGAGCCACGAACGAGCCGGCGCAGCCCGCCTGTACTCGGGACTGCAGCTGCAGCTGGCCGATCTGGTCGCCGACCTGTCCGATCACACCGTCGATGGGCGTCGAGCGCTCGAGGACACCGCGACGCTGCGCCGACTGGGTGAGCTGGCCGTCGGCGTCGACTACCTCGAGCTGCTCTGCAAGCGCTCGATCTCGGCCGCCCTGCACGGCGGTGACGCGCTCGGCTCGGCAGCTCTGGCCAAGAGCGTGTGGGCCGAAGTCGGTCAGGCGATTGCCAACTTCGGCTTCGACGTGCTCGGCTCACACCGGGCGGGTGGGCGGTGGGCCGAGCGACGACTGTCCTCGCGCTCATTGACCATCGCGGGCGGCACGACGCAGATTAGCAAGAACATCACGGCAACGCGCGTGCTCGGCCTGCCGAGGCGGTGAGGAATCGTGAATCTCGAACTGACCGATGAGCAACTCGCGTTACGAAACACGGTGCGCCGCTTCCTCACCGAGAAGGCGAGCATCGCCGATCACGTGCGTCCGCTTCTCGACGATCCGACGGGAACCACCGATGAGGTGTGGCGTGGGTTGGCGGCGCTCGGCGCCACCGGGGTGCTCGTCGGCGAGGAGCACGGGGGGTCGGGCCTGACCATGGTCGAGGCGGGCGCCGTCGCCGAGCAGCTCGGGGCAGCGCTATACCCCGGACCCTGGCTGTCCAGCGCCGTCGCAGCAACGCGCGCCGTGCGGCGCTTCGGCGAGGAGGCTACGGAACTGCTGTCGGGCATCGCCGATGGCACCACCATCGCCACCGTCGGACCACTGACCGGCGCCCGACCGCGGATCGACTCACACAGCGGCGCAACGAGTGTCAGGGGCGAGGTGCCTGCCGTACCCGATGCCGCCGCGGCCGACGTCCTACTGGTGCTCGCCGACGATGGCGGGGGCACCGTGTTGTGCGCGGTCGAGCGGTCCTCCGCCGGAGTGGGCCTGACACCGCGCCACCACGTAGACCCGACGAGGAAGTCGTCCGACGTGGCCCTCGACGGTGCGCCCGCGCGGCGACTCGGGGCGGTGTCGGCGGATGCGCTGAGCGGGCTCGCCGACGACGTGCTGATCATGTCGGCGGTCGACGCTCTCGGCGCCGCCCAGGCCGTGATGGACCTCGCCATCGAGTACGCCAAGGTGCGCAGGCAGTTCGACGCGCCCATCGGAAGCTTCCAGGCGGTTCAGCATCTCTGCGTCGACATGTACGAGACGGTGGAGTTGGCGCGCAGCGGCGTCCTCCACGCGCTGTGGGCAGCGGACTCGGCCGACTCCGCCGAGCGGCATCGTTCGGCGTTGCGCGCCAGGGCCTTCGCGGGACGGCTGGCCACTGTCGGCGACGCGGCGATCCAGGTGTTCGGCGGGATCGGCTTCACGTGGGAGCACGACGCCCACCTCTACCTGAAGCGACTCCTCGGTTGGAGTGCCTACCTCGGCGGCTCCGACCAGTACCTCGAGGCGGTCGGCAGAAGTCTCGTTAGCCAACTGGCGGAGGGCAATTGACATGTCGGGGATGCTGAGCGGAGTGCGGGTCGTCGAGCTGGCGTCGTGGACGTATGTTCCGGCGGCGGGTGCCGCGCTCGCAGACTGGGGCGCCGACGTCATCAAGGTCGAGGACGTCCGCGGTGGTGACCCTGGACGCGCGTTGGTGATCGGCCCGTTCACCAAGGAGGCGGCCCGCGCCCATGTCGACTTCATCCTGGAGATCGGCAATCGTGGCAAGCGCAGCGTCGCCATCGACGTCAAGTCCGACACCGGCCGGGAGTACCTGGGTCGGCTGCTTGCCACCGCCGACGTGTTCCTGACCAATTGGCTGCCCGGCGCCCTCGAGCGCGCGCGGCTCACGGTCGAGGACATTCGCTCGTTCAATCCCAAGATCATCATCGCGCGGGGCACGGGCCTTGGCGTGCGGGGGCCGGATTGCGACAAGGGCGGTTTCGATGCGGCGACCTATCTTTCGCGCGGCGGCGTCTCGTACACCCTGACGCCCTACGGCACTGAGCATCCCGCGGTGCAAGGACCCGCCTTCGGTGATCTGCAGGGCGGGATCACGCTCGCCGGGGGCCTGTGCGCCGCGCTCTTTCACCGGGAACGCACGGGCGAGCCGGCGATCGTCGACTCGTCGTTGCTCGCCCAGGCGATGTGGTCGATCGCGCCGTCGATTTCGGTGGCCGACCTGTTCGACCTCGACGGGATTCCCGGCGCGCCGCCGGGGCTGGCGATGAATCCTCTGGTCAACCGGTACAAGACCCGTGACGACCGGTTCATCCAGCTGGTATTCCTTCAGCCCGATCGCTTCTGGGCTGGGTTCTGCACGCGCATCGGGCTGCCGGAGCTGGTTGCCGATCCGCGTTTCGTGCCGTCGAGGAACCTGATCGCCAATGCCGACGAGGCAACGGCACTGGTGGCGGCGGCCATCGCCGGGCATGACCTGGAGCACTGGCGTGAGGTGCTCGCCGACGAACCGGGCGTGTGGGCGGCGTTGGCCACGCCCAAGGAGACGCTCAACGATCCGCAGGTCCGGCCCAACGGCTACGTCGTCACCAACGTGGACGCCGAGGGCAACGAGTATCAGATCGTCGCTGCGCCAGTGCAATTCAACGAGACGCCGCCCGCGCCGGCACGCGCTCCCGAGTACGGCGAGCACACCGAGGAAGTGCTGCTGGAGCTCGACCTGGACTGGGACGACTTGGCCGCCGCCAAGGATGACGGCGCGATCCTCTAGGGGGAGCCATGACCACACCAGCCGGCCCGGAACGACGCGTGCTGGAGTCCGTCGTCTACGAGCGTGAACCACCGGTCGCGCGGATCATCCTCAACCGCCCCGAGAAGGCCAACACCAAGGACGCCAGCCTGGTGCAGGAGGTCGATGCGTGCCTGCGGGAAGCCGACCGGGACAGGGAGATCAAGGTCGTCATCCTCAAGGCGAACGGCAACGGGTTTTGCGGCGGGCACGTCGCCCGCTGGGGTCCGGACGAGAATCCGTATCCCGAATTCGGGGACACCTTCGAGGACCTCTACAAGGGCACGGCCGATCTCTTTCTCTGGCCGACCCTGTACCTGTGGGAGTTCCCGAAGCCGACCATCTCGCAGATCCACGGCTACTGCATGGGCGGCGGAATCTACCTCGGTCTGCTCACCGACTTCTGCGTGGCATCGGACGACGCGTACTTCCAGATGCCGCTCGCGCAGAGCCTCGGGGAGCCCGGCGGGCACACGATGATCGAACCGTGGCTCCTGATGAACTGGCACCGGACGATGGACTGGTTGCTCTTGGCGCCAACGCTTTCCGCCGCCGAGGCACTCGAGTGGGGCCTGCTGAACAAGGTGGTGCCGCGGAACGAGTTGGAGTCGACCGTCGAGGAGATGGCTCAGAAGCTGGCTCGGGTTCCGCTGACCACCCTAATGGCCGTCAAGGGCAACGTGAAGCGGGCCTACGAACTGATGGGCATGCGAGTGCACCTCCAGGTCAGCCACATGCTCACCAACATGGTCGGCGCCGCGTCCGACGTGCAGGCCCGCCGTGCCGAACTCATCCAATCCGGGCTCAAGCCGCGGGATTTCGTCTCTCGCGATGATCCCGACGAGTCCGCGGCCGATCCCGGCTAGAACGGCGGCGGGTCGGGGTCGGATTCGCCCGCTGTGCGCGGCCCGTGCGCCTAGGGTCGGTAGGACCAACAGACAGGGACCAGTCATGTCTGATTCGGTCGACCCAATGGCAGCAGTGCGCCAATACGTAGAAGCCTTCAATGGCGGCGTTCCGGCGGCGATGGCAGCGGCCTGCGCCGATCCAATGCACATTCTCGACGGGTTGTCGCCAACCGTGTGGCAGGGGCCCACCGCCGCCGAAGACTGGTGGGCCGACGGGCTTGCCGAGGGGGAGCACCTTGGTGCTTCTGGTTACGGCATAGCGCTCGGCGAGCCCTGGCACGTCGATGTCAAGGGTGGCAGTGCGTATGACGTCGCGCTCGCCACCATGACATTCGATCTGCGAGGCAACCAGGTCACACAAAGGGGATCGGTTTTCACCGTCGCGCTTCGCAAGGTCGACGCAGAGTGGCGCCTTACCGCGTGGGCGTGGGCGAAGGGCGCATGGCTGCCGCTTGTCGTCGCCCGTAGCGCCGTCGCGTTCGACGCCCGCCCGGGACTGTAGGGCCACGGGATCATCTGGTGCACATCGCAGGCTGTGGCGGGTTCGGCGGCTATCCCCGCATCCCCGCCGCATGGCGAGCCGCCACGTAACCGAACACCATGGTGTTGGCGATGCTGCCACCGGCGCCGAGATAGGTGCGGCCCATCACCGTGGCGGTGATGTTGCCGGTGGCGTAGAGGCCCTCGATCACGCGATCGTTCTCGTCGATCACCTGCGCGTGCTCGTTGGTGATCACGCCGCCGCACGTTCCGACGTCGCCGGGAAAGATCCTGGTGGCGAAGTACGGTGCACGGTCGATGGGGCCGAGTGCCGCGTTCGGCCGATGCCCGGGGTCGCCGAGGCAGACGTTGTAGGCGGACTGCCCGCGCCCGAAGTCGGGATCGAGACCCTTGGCGGCGAACTCGTTGAAGCGCGCCACCGTCTGCGTCAGACGGTCGGCTGGAACACCCATCTGCTGGGCCAGGTCGGCCAGCGTGTCGGCGCGCTTGATGACTCCCTTGGTGATCAGCGCCTCGGGCACCCGGCGCTTCTGAAAGAGGTTGGCGCCCAACACATAGCGGCTGACATACCCCTGGTCGAACACCTGCCAGCACGGCACGGCGTCGTGGGCGTACATGGCCTTGCCGACCTCCACGTAGGAATTCGACTCGTTGCAGAACCGTCGGCCCGTCGCGTCGACGTAGATGGCGCCGGGCCGCTGACGCCCGGACCCGAGCGACGCGGCGGACGGATCGGCGATGAAGGCCATGGGCAGCCACCACGCCTCGTCGAGCAGATCGGTCTTCGCCCCGATGCGCATCGCGGTCCGCAGCACCTCGCCGGTGTCCCCCGCGTTGGCGATCGACCACCTGCCCTCGTTGGGTTGATCGGCGCCGTACTGGCGCCGCATGTCGGCGTTGTGGCCGAAGCCGCCCGCGGCGAGCAACACTCCCCGGCGCGCTTGCACGTTGAGCGTCGCGCCGCCTCGGGTGACGCGCGCGCCCACGACCCGGCCGCCTTCCGCGATGAGGTCGTCGAGTGCGGCATCGGTCCACACCCGGGGATCACCATCCCCCAGGTCGATCAATGCCTTGAGGATCTGACCGATGAAAGACGCTCCGTTGGTGAGGATCTCGCGGTGGCGAAGTCGGGAGAGCCGCGTACGCAGGTACACTCGCGTCGCGACGGCGAAGGCCCGTGGCGATCGGTTGAAGTACTGCACCGAGCGCAGTTCGTTGGTCTTCAGGACGAAGCCGTAGTTCTTCGCCATGGACGGCTGCACCCGGGTGCGCCATGGCCCCAGCGCAGCGGCGTCGAACGGGACGCCTTCGACCGAACGGCCTGCTGCGTTGCCGCCCTTGCTGTTCGGGTAGTAGTCGCTCCATCCGGGGCACCGCACCATCCGAACGCCTGCGCGCTGCAGGAAGTCGATCATCTCGACGCCGGCTCGCAGGAACGTCTCCCGGCGAGCGGGTGACGACGCCGGCCCGATGTCACCGACCACGTCGTCGAAGTAGGCAAGGCCGTCATCGTGGGAGTCGGCGATGCCGTCGTGCTGCATCAGCGGGTTGTTGGGCAGCCAGACCATGCCGCCGGAGAGTCCGGTGGACCCGCCGACGAGGGACTGCTTCTCCACGATCAGTGGCTCGAGACCGGCGTCCATCGCCGCGAGCGCGGCGACCATTCCCCCACCACCGCTACCGGCGATGAGGAGGTCGACCGATCCGTCCCACCTCACCACGTCGGTACCGGCTGGGTCAGCCCGAGGTCCACGACCGGGACGTCGATGGTGGTGTTCGTCTTTTGAATCGCCGGCAACAGCGCCTCGTGCGGCAGTCCGCCGAGGAAACCGTCGATCACGCGCTCGAAGTTCGAGATGAGCCCCTCGATCTGAGTCGAGAGCCGCATGAACTCGAATCCCCTGGCGTGCAGGCCCTTTTGTTGTCTGGGCAGATTGGCGAAGTCCTGCGCGGGAATGGTCGGCCAACTCGGATCGTCGGGCGCCATCGGCTGAGGAGCGATCGGTCTGCCCGGGGACTCATCGTTCGGGAAGCGGGTCAGGGACCAGATCTCGAACAGCGTCTCCTCCGGCCCGAGTGGACGGATCCGGTAGGACGATGCGCTGCTGTACTGCGGCAGGACGAAGTAGTGCGGGAAGCAGAAGCCGATCGCGTCGACGACGCGGCGTCGGTCGAGGTCGTTCAGGTCGGGGAAGTCGCAGCCGCGGGCCCGGTGCCACGCGGTGACGGCGTCGTTCACCGCGAACCGCCATTCCTTCATCGCCGCGCGAGGATCCTCAGGCAGCGACATGTGCTGCAGGCCTTCGGCTATCCGCACGTCGTTGTCGTGCGTCATTCCTCCCATTCCCGAGCCGAGCGTCCGCATGAAGTGCAGACTCGTCTCGATGACGGGGTGCAGGGGGGACCCCTCCGCGGGACGGTGCGACGACGGCATGAGTTGTGGGTGGGTCTGCGGCACGTGGTAGCCCTCCATGAACGCCGCGGTGGCCAGCTTCCAGTTCACGGGAAGCACGCACGACTTCCACCACTCCGTGCGGAGGGCGCCGATGTTCCACTCGTCGTACTTGGACGCCAGCGGCTCGAGACAGTCGCGAAGCGGAGCCGCTCGCTCGTCGAGGTTGATCCACGCGGATCCACCCCATGATTCGCATCTGACGGCGGTCAATTCGAGGTCGGCGTCACCGAGACTGCCAGCGGCGAACGCATCCGGCCTCAGCACGAAGGTGTTTCGTCCGTCCAGATTCCAGCACCAGCCGTGAAACGGACAGACGAAGCGACGGCGCGATCCGCTGCCCTCGACGAGTTTCATGCCGCGATGGCGACACGCATTGTAGTAGGCGCGGACGTTGTCCGCATCGACCCGGACCACGATGATCGATTGGTCGAGGATCTCGTATTCGACGAAGTCGCCCGGCGCCGGCACTTCCTCCAGTCGGCACGCCATCTGCCAGACCCGTGGCCAGAAGAGCTCGTTCTCCCGTGCGTAGAACTCTGGATCGTAGTAACGCTGCTTGGGAATGCGGTCCACGGCCTGCACGGCCCACGGGACCGGCAGCGGCGGGCCATCTACTGCGTGCGCGCGGCCGACCAAGGTGCTCCACCCTTCTGCAGCGGCAGCCGTTTCTTGCGATCGGCCACCAGCGCGGCCTATCTTAACAAAAATAGCGATATCATCCCCCCTATCGAATGGGATGGACGCCTGCCGTCCGGGTACGACCTCGCACCATCGGCGTGATGCCGAAGAAAGGGAGTTTCATGGGCTTCGACCCCGAGGTCGTACATGCCAAGTACCTGGCCGAACGGGACAAGCGCCTGATCCCCGGCCGAGCAGCCATTCGAGATCTCACCCACGACGAGTACGTCGCCGGCTACCGCGCCGATCCCTTCACGCCGTTCACCGAACGCCCGCCGGTCGTCGACGACGCGGACGTCGTGATCGTCGGCGGCGGCATCGCCGGACTGCTCGCAGGTGCTCACCTGCGCAAGGTGGGCATCGAGCGCATCCGCATCGTCGACCACGCCGGCGGCATCGGCGGAACGTGGTATTGGAACCGCTACCCGGGCGTGATGTGCGACGTCGAGTCCTACCAGTACCTGCCCCTCCTCGAAGAACTCGACTACGTGCCCACCCGTCGCTACGCCTTCGGCGACGAGATCCGGCGCCATCTCCAGGCGATCGCCGAGCGCTTCGACCTGGAAACCGACGCCCTGTTCCACACCGGCGTCACGCAATCCACGTGGAGCGACGACACCGATCGGTGGATGGTGCGCACCGACCGCGGCGACGAACTCTCCTGCCGCTACTACGTGCTGGCAGTGGGGATCCTCAACCTGCTCAAGCTGCCTGCGATCCCGGGCATGGACGACTTCCGCGGACACGCGTTCCACACCGCGCGATGGGACTACGGGTACACCGGCGGTGGCCCGGGTGAACCGATGACCAACCTGGGCGACAAGGTGGTCGCGCTGATCGGCACCGGCGCAAGCGGTCTGCAGTGCCTGCCACCGCTCGCCGACGCGGCCATGCGTGTCGTCGTCTTCCAACGCACCCCGTCCGCGATCGGCGTGCGGGGGAACCGGCCCACCGATCCCGCCTTCGTCGAAGGACTCACACCGGGATGGCAGAAGGCGCGGATGGACAACTTCCAGTCGATCATCCTCGGCAAGCCGGTCGAGGCCGACCTCACCGACGACGGCTGGACGCACCACTACGCCAGGGTGCAGAATCCCCCGCGCCGCAAGGGCGCGACCTTCGAGGAGTTCATGCGCACCGCAGAGGAACTCGACTTCGGGATCATGGAGGAGCACCGTGACCGCATCGACGCGCTGGTGCACGATCCCGACGTCGCGGCCGCGCTCAAGCCCTACTACCGCTACCTCTGCAAGCGCCCCTGCTTTCACGACGAGTACTTCGACGCCTACAACCGTCCCAACGTCTCCCTCGTCGACTGCCCCACCGGAATCGACCGGATCACCGAGCGCGGCCCGGTCGTGCAGGGACGGCAGTACGAGGTCGACTGCATCGTCTACGGCACCGGCTTCGAAGCCGAGCTCACTTCGCTGCCACGCCGTGCCGGGCACGACATCATCGGACGCGGCGGCATCACGCTCGCCGAGAAGTGGAGCGACGGCGCGGCAAGTCTCTTCGGCATGATGAGCCGCGGTTTCCCCAACATGTTCGTCATGCCCGCGCCGGGCCAACAGTCGGTCGTCACCGTCAACTACACCCAGGGCGCCGTGCTCGGCGCGGAGTTCGTCGCGGGCACGGTGGCGCTGCTCGAGAAGCAGGGCGTCGACGCGTTCGACGTCAGCGCCGAGGCCGAGGCCGACTGGATCGCGAAGATCGTCGACACCTACGTCGACCCCAGCGCCGTCATGTCGGCCTGCACGCCGTCGCGCATCAACAACGAGGGCAACCCCGGCGGAGTCCGCCCGCGCGACACCAACTTCGGTCGCGGCTTTGGGGACTACTTCGCCTACCGGGACCTGCTCGAGGGCTGGCTCGCAGCCGGCCGGCTCGACGGTCTGGACCTCGGATGAGCGACCGTCAA
This sequence comes from uncultured Actinomycetota bacterium, assembly GCA_963846985.1. Lineage (GTDB taxonomy): Bacteria > Actinomycetota > Actinomycetes > Mycobacteriales > Mycobacteriaceae > Mycobacterium. Next base: position 63,549 of record CAWJYC010000012.1, on the reverse strand, counting down.
CGCGTCGTCGTCGTGACCGGCGGTGGTGGCGGCATTGGGGCGGCGATCGCCGAATCCCTCGGCGGCACAGGCGCGTTCGTCGTCGCCGTCGACCCACTGGTCTCCGTCGACGGCTCCGAGCAGCTGCCGCCACCCGAGGAGACCACCGCCGGTCGCATCGTCGCGGCCGGTGGGGCCGCGCGGGCCTGCGGGACGTCGGTCACCGACGGACCCGGTATCCACCAGTTGTTCGGCGAGCTGGCCGACGAGTTCGGCGGCCTGGACGCCGTGATCAACGTGGCGGGGATCAGCCGTCCCACCGGCTTCGCCAAGGGGACCGACGACGACTGGCTCAGCGTGCTCGCGGTACACCTCGACGGTTACCGCAACGTCCTGAACGCCGCCCTGCCGCTGATGGCGACGGCCGGACATGGGCACGTCCTTGGCGTGACGTCCGGATCGGGCTGGCGTGCGGCCGACACCGGCGCGTACGGCTGCGCCAAGCGTGCGGTGGCCGCCCTCACCTGGCAACTCGGACGACACGCTCCCGATGGTGTGGTGATCAACGCCATCTCGCCGATCGCCGCCACCCGGATGGTGACGGCGGCCCTCGGCCGGGCCGGGAGCCCGGGCGGGTCGGCTACCGGAGGGCTGGCACTCGGCTCGATGCCCGCACCCGAAGACCTCGGCCCGCTGGGCGCCCACCTGGTCGGCGCGGGGTTCGAGTCGTGTCGCGGACGGGTGCTGTTCGCCGGCGGTTCGGAAGTCGCGGTGATCGACGAGCCGCGCCTGATCGAGGTCGTGCGCATCGACGACGTTCCGTCGACGGCGCGGGTGCTCGACGTCGCCACCACGGTCTCCCTAGTACCTGCCGAGGAACGACAGGTCAGTGGGGGCGGAAGCAACGCCCGCTTCGGATCGTCGTTCGACGAGCCGGCGACCGATGAACCTCCAGCGGCCACCGCGACCTCCTGCGCCGTCGCCTGCGACCAACCCGACGTCGCTCGTTCGATGTCGGACGCCCTTCGGGCGCGGGGCGTCACGTGTCACGTCGCGGACTCGCCGTCGGCGCTCGCCGACATCGACGGTATCGATGCGGTGGTGGTCGCCGTGGCGGGCCGCCGGTCGGGTGCCGGTGATGATCCCGACTGGAAGCACATCCTCGACGACCACGAGGACATCGTCGAGCGGATCCACGCCGACGCCCGGTGGGTGAGGGCCGTTGGGGACCTCGCGGAGGCAAATGACCGGCCCATCCGCCTCGTGACCGTCATCGACGCCACCGATGCCGGCGGCCGCAGCAGGGCCCAGGCGTCGGCACAGCTCGCCAGGGCGGGCCGCAAGGCCACCGGTGACCGGGTGCTTGCCTTCAGCGTCAGCGCGGAATCCCATGACGCCCCTGCCGAGCTGGTCGCCCACCTGGTGTGCCACCCGGCAGCCGCCGGTCTCGCCGGTGCTGAATTAGTCAGCAGCGCAGGGTGGTTCGGCCTACGCAGCCATCCACGTCCCATCGGGAGCATCAGCTTCGGCGGACCCGAGTTGCCACGATGGTTCGACGACGCTCTCCGAGAGGTGGTCCACCCACGATGACGCCGATGAGCCGCAAGCCCGCGCGCATCGTCGATGCCCACGTGCACCTGTGGGATCCGGCGCGCACCGACTGGTACCCGTATCTCTCGACCGCCGGTGATCAGCTGAACATGGGTGACGTCTCGGGGATGTCGCGCCGCTTCGACCTCGCCACCCTGCTTGCCGAATCAGCGGGCTGGAACGTCGAGAAGCTGGTCAACGTGGCGGCCGCCACCGGTCGGCACTCGATCGAGGAAACCCTCGAACTGGACCGCCGCGCGGATGCCGACGGGCATCCCGACGCCATCATCGGCGGCCTACCGCCCAGCGACTCGGTCGCCGAGGCCATCGCCGCACTCGACGAACAGCTCGAGGCACAACGGTTTCGGGGTGTCCGTCCGATGGGTGCCGCCGAGGGACCGCTGCCCGCCGCCGAGGTGCTCGACGCCATCGGCGAGCGCGGCCTGATCTTCGAGTTGATGATCCACCCCGACCAGCTGACGTCGGCCGCCCGCCGGCTCGAGCAGCACGGCGACCTGGTCGTGGTCCTGGAACACACTGGCTGGCCTCGCCACGACTCCGACGAGGAGCGGGCCCTCTGGCGGGCCGGGATCGACGCGCTGGCGACCCTGGGCGACAACGTGGTGTGCAAACTCTCCGGCCTGGCGATGCCGCTCGGCTCGATGGCCCCCGACGTGCTGGCACCCTGGCTGGAGTACGCGATCGAGGCCTTCGGCGTCGACCGGTGTCTGTTCGGAAGCAACTTCCCCGTCGATGGGATGCATGGCTCCCTCGACGAGCTCTACACGTCGTATTCCTCCATCACCGCCGGCCTCGACGACGACGCCCGGGACAAGCTATTCGCCGCCAACGCGGAGCGGATCTACCGCTGCTAGCGTCGTCGCGTCCCGTTGAAAGGGGCTAAAGCTGTTAAAATTGCGCATCAGTCAGAGCGCCCGCGGCGCAGCGCCGCGTCGCCTTCCATCGTTCGCTGCCGGAAACCCATGACCGCCATCGGGATTGGCCCAGAGGCTCGACGACGACTGTCCGCCCGTCGGACGGCCGAGATCGTCGCCGAGGAGTTGCGTCGCCAGATTCTCGACGGCGAGCTCGCCGACGGCGATCTGCTGCCCCGCCAAGACATCCTGGTCGAGAGGTTCCGCGTCAGCCTGGTGTCGCTGCGAGAGGCGTTGCGCATCTTGGAGACCGAGGGGCTGGTCTCGGTTCGCCGCGGAAACCGCGGCGGCGCGGTGGTGCACGCCCCCGCCAAGTCGTCGGCCGCCTACATGCTGGGGCTGGTGTTGCAGAGCGACTCCGTTCCGCTGACCGATCTGGGGCTGGCGCTGCAGGAGCTCGAGCCGTCCTGCGCGGCCCTGGCAGCCCAACGCGTCGATCGCGCCGAGACGGTGGTGCCCGAGCTCGTCCGGCTCAACGACCTGGCCGCAGAGCACTTCGAGGACGGATCGCGCTTCACCGACATCGGACGGCAGTTTCATCACGAAATCGCCCGTGGCTGCGGCAATCACACGATGGCGGTCGTCATGGGAAGCCTCGAGGCACTGTGGACCAGCCACGAGCGACAGTGGGCCGAGCAGACGACCGCGCAGGGCGAGTACCCGTCGCTGGCGGAACGGCGGGCTGCCCACGCCGCCCACGTGAAGTTGACGCAGGCCATCGCGGCCGGCGACGCGGAGCGAGCGCGTCGCCTCGCAGCGCGCCACGCTGGCGACACTCAGACCTACGTCGTCGCCGATGCTCCCGGCCAACTGATTCACGCACTTCCCGCGCAGGTGATCTCCGAACGTCGACGGGCCGGACGTTCGTGACGGAGGTCGAGTCACCAACGCCGCCAGCGGCCGTCGAGGAGGGCATCCCCTTCGGTGCGCAACTGCACCGCCTGGCCGTAGCCGACCCCGACGGCGTCGCGTTGATCGTCGTGTCGGACGACGGCATCGACCGCCGATTCACCCTCGATCAGCTGGATCGCGGTGCCAATCAATGGGCGCGAGCGCTGGCCGGCCGGGGCGCCCACGAGGGATCGTTGGTCGGTTTGGCCGTGCCGAACTCGGTGGAGTTCATCCTGGCGGCACTGGCGTGTTGGAAGATCGGATCGATCCCGGTGCCGATGCGGTGGGACCTTCCGGACTGGGAACGCGGGCGGCTGATCGACACCCTTCAGGCCGCGGTCGTGGTCGACGAAGGCAACTGTGGGCAGGTGGCCGCGGAGGCCGGCGAGCAGAGCCAGGATGCGCACCGCGTGGTGGTGTCGCCCATGCAGAGCGGCATCTGCAGCAGCGGTTCCACCGGGCTTCCCAAGATCATTCTCAACACCCGCCCGGCGGAGTGGACGTCGGCTCTCAGCGAGCCGTTCGCTACGCACTGGGCGCCCGTGCCGCGGCCACAAACGATCCTGGTGCCCGGTCCGATGTATCACACGAACGGCTTCAACCCGTTGCTCTACCTCCTCGGTGGCGACCGCTTGGTCGTGCTCGAGAAATTCAGCGCTAGAGGGGTTCTCGATGCCATCGAGCGGCACCGCGTCAGCAACTTCACCGCGACACCCACGATGCTCGGGCGCATCGCCGACGTGCCGGGCGCATCCGGATGCGACCTGTCCAGTGTGGAGTGGGTGATGCAGGGGGCAGCGGCGATGCCACCGGACCTACTCCGGCGCTGGTTCGACCTGCTGAGTCCGGAGAAGATCATCATGGCCTACGGGATGACCGAGAATCTGGGGCTGGCGACGCTGCGGGGTGACGAGTGGCTCCGGCACCCGGGCAGCGTGGGCCGGGGTTTTCGCGAGACGGAGATCCGAATCCTCGACGAGCACGGGGCGGCGGTGCCGCCGGGCACCATCGGCGAGGTCTTCCTCCGCGCGCCGATGAACGATGCGTACCGGTATCTCGGCGGTACCCCGCCGGCGGCGCCCACCGCGGACGGCTTTCGGTCCGCAGGCGACCTTGGGCATCTCGACGAGGACGGATATCTCTACATTGCCGACCGCCGCACCGACATGATCGTCAGCGGAGGGGCCAATGTCTTTCCCGCCGAGGTGGAGAATGCCCTGATCGCCCACCCCGACGTCGTCGACGTGGTCGTGCTGGGACTCAAGGACGCCGAGTGGGGCCGCCGAGTGCACGCCGTCGTGCAGCTCTCCCCCGCCGGTGCAGTCACCGAGCGCGACGTCATCGAGTACGCCAAGACGCGCCTGGCCCGCTACAAGGTGCCCAAGACCGTCGAATTCGTCGACCAGATCCCACGCACCGCCGCGACGAAGGTGAGCCGCTCGGCCATGGTGCAGGCGCGCGGAGGCTGAACACGACGTTTACGCCGAAGTGATTGTTACGAAGCATCTTTCATCGACAGTCCAGCCATCGCCACTCGAGCCGTACCTATCCAACCCGTTGAACGGCGTAGTCGACGGCATTGACGGTCGGCCCCGGACCGGCGAGGAGGGCGGCAAAGGGGCCAACGATGTTAAAATCGCACATCAGTACTAAACGGTGTCCGCGGCAGCAAGCGCCAAGGGCACCCATCGCTTCGGCTGCGGGGAGCAGATGACCACCCTTGGGATCGGCGCGGAAGCGCATCGTCGACTGTCGTCACGCCGGACCGCGGAGATCGTCGCCGACGAGTTGCGCCAGCAGATCGTCGAAGGCAAGCTCGCCGACGGCGACTTGCTGCCGGGGCAGAAGCAACTCGTCGAGCACTTCAACGTCAGTCTGGTCTCCGTGCGTGAGGCGTTGCGCATCCTCGAGACGGAGGGCCTGGTCTCGGTCCGCCGCGGAAACCGCGGCGGCGCGGTGGTGCACGCGCCTGCGAAGTCCAGTGCCGCATACATGCTTGGCCTGGTCCTGCAGAGCGATTCGGTTCCGGTCACCGACCTTCAGACCGCGCTCAAGGAACTCGAACCCTCCTGCGCGGCGCTGGCAGCGCTACGGCCCGACCGGGCCACCACGCTGCTGCCGGAACTGATGCAGAACAATGAGGCCCTGGCCGACAACCTGAACGATCCCGAGAAGTTCTCCGAGATCGGTCGGGAGTTTCACCACGTGCTGGCTCGCGGATGCGGCAACCACACCATGGTCGTGGTGATGGGCAGTCTGGAAGCGCTGTGGACCAGCCAGGAAGGCGAGTGGTTCGGTCGAGCCAGGCAGGAGAACGCCTTTCCCACGCCCGCCAAGCGGCGCGCCGCGCTCAACGCGCACCTGAAGATGACCCAGGCGATCGCCGATGGCGACGTGGATCGCGCTCGCCGCCTGGCGTACAAGCACATCGACGATGCGCACACGCACGCTCTGCCCCAATCCGACCAACGGATCCTGGCGCACTCACCGCAGGCGATGTCGCGACGCAACTGATCGGGTAGCGCCTCGATCCAGCGGACTACCAGCGTGCCTCGTTGCGACGGCCATCGGTGGTCACGGTCACCTCGGCGCCGACCATTTCGCGGGACTCTGCGTCCAGCAACAAATTTGGCCCGATCACTCGCGCCAGGGCCCGGCCGTCGACGGTGTCGAGGACCAGCAGGCCCTGAACCGGAGCGCCGTCGCGACCGTGGGCAACGGTGTAGGCCCGCACCGTTCCGGCACCAGACCACGACGTCAACAACGGTTCACGCTGCTGCTCGCCGTCGACCTCGGCCTGCAGTCGGACGAGGTCGGGAGTGACGGCCAGCGAGGCTGCGGCCTGACTCGACCACACCGCCGCCACGTGTTTGGCCAGGTGCATACCCACTCCGGTGAGCAGGGCGTGACCGGGCTCGCGCCCCAACCGGTCGAAGGTGCTCGCGATGGCATGGGTGAGGTAGCCGCTGGCCGGACCACCCGCGTAGGGCAGCCCGCCGGTCACCGTGAGCCCGCGGGGGTCGTCGATCGCGAGTCCCAGGGCGTCGCACGCGAGTCGCACCGAGGACGGAAAGCAGGAATACAGGTCGAATCCGTCGACGTCGTCGATGCCAATACCGGCCGACGTCAGTGCATGTCGGCCCGCGACGGCCATGGCGACCGACCGCGACGGGTCGCTGCGCTCGGCGATGCTGGGCGGGTCCTCCGCGTAGGCCCACCCGTTCAGATACAGCCGGTGGGCCTCGTCGACGCCGAGCGAGTCGGCCTTCTCCGCGGTCGCCAGCAGCAGCGCCGCCGACATGTCGACGTCCATCACCGCGACTTCGTGCTTGGTATAGGGCCATCCGACATAGCGGTTGTTCGTCGTCGGGGTGCCCACCGTGTGGGCGTCCAGCGCCGTGCGGCGCCAGGCGTGCGGATTGGCCGAGGCCGTCACGCTCATCGCCGACATCATCGCGGCGGCCTCGTCGGCGTCGTCGGCCAGCGAGGCGCCGCGCGCGGCCCGGCGAGCGGTGTCCCACAGTGGGAACGTCTCCCACGCCTGCACGACCTCGTGGGCGAGCTCCGACTCGTGCGGGGGTTCCCACGGGAACGGGGACGACTTCCGGTAACGCCAGGGCAGTCGCTCACCGCGCTTCTTCGCCGCCCGCACCGTGGCGAGCGCCTCGGCACTGCACACCAGGGCCAAGTCCATCTCGCCCCGCTGCATCGCGGCGGCCGTGCGGTTCACCAGATCCTGCGGGGTGGTTCCACCGATTCCCGAGTAGACGCGGTGGCGCGGAGACGCGCAGAGTTCAGCCGCCAGTCTCCCCGGCGGATCGTCATACGGCCAGCTCTGGCAGTAGACGACCTGTATCGAATCGACCTGCGAGAGAACATGTCCGACGCCCGTGGTCGTAGCGGCTTCGCGTGCCCGCTCCGCCCAGCTGAGCAGCGGTTCAGGCGCGTTGCCGTCGCGCACCGTGTGCTGGGAGGCTCCGATGACGCAGAGCCGACGACGATCGCGGCGTGTCACCCCGGCGACCCCGTCGTGCACGGCAGCCGTTTGATGCCGTGGAAGAACGACGACCGCAGCCGGTCTGGCGGCGCCGTCACCGTCAGCTGCGGAACCATCGGGTACAACTCCTCGAGCAGCACGCGAAGTTCGAGTCTGGCCAGCTGTGCGCCCAGGCAGAAGTGGACGCCGCCGCCCCCGAACGCGGCGTGGCCGGCATCGGCGCGCGTGACGTCGAACTCGTCGGCCCGCGCGAAGACGTCCTCGTCCCGGTTCGCCGACAGGTAGTGGATCAGCACCCAGTCCCCCGCCGGGACGAGCCGTCCGTCGATCTCGACGTCGCGGGTGACGGTGCGCCGGAAGTGCATGACGGGGGTCGACCAGCGGAGCATCTCCTCCACCGCGAGGGGGACGGCCGCGCGTTCACTCGCGAGCAGGGCACGCTGATCCGGATGATCCGACAGGGCCAGAATGCCGTGGCTGAGCGTGTTGCGGGTCGTCTCGTTGCCGGCAATAGCCAAGAGCATGAAGAATTCGTTGAGCTGGTCACGGTTGAGCTTCTCACCGTCCACCTCCGCGGCGAGCAGTGCCGAGAGGATGTCGTCGGTCAAGCCGTACTTGCGTCGGTGCGCCACCAGTTCGCCGCAGTAGGAGAACATCTCCGCTGCTGCCTCACCGACCGCCTGCGGAGACGGCGCGTAGTCGGGATCTTCGATACCCAGGCTCCCGATCGCGTTGCTCCACCGGAACACGTCCATGCGGTCCGCCGCAGGAACCCCGAGCACGTCGGCGATCACCTGCAGTGACATTTCGGCCGAGATGTCGGGCACCGCGTCGAACTCCTGCTTCCCCAGGACGTCGGCGACGATGTCGCGGGCGACCTTGCGCATGTGTGGTTCCAGGCGCGTGACGTTGCGGACGGTGAAGCCCTGGTTGATCAGCTTGCGCATGCGGACGTGGCGCGGCGGGTCGATACCGGGCAGCATCGCCGACGTTTCGGTCATCTCCACCTCGACGAGGGTGTTGCCACGGGTGCTGCTGAATGTCTCGGTGTCTCGGCTGACCGTCCGTACGTCGGCATGGCGGGTCAGGAGCCACGACCGCGGCAGACCCGGCAGGGTCACCGGATGCACCGGAGCATTCGCGCGCAATCGCGCGAGGGCGTCCCATGGCGCACCGTCGACGTAGGTGTCCGGATTCAGCACCGCCGCGGCGTCGACGTCGGCTGCACCGCCGTCGTGTTCGGCGATCAGCGAGCCGATCGGACGTGGCTTCGGAACGTTCACCGGCCCTCCCTGCCCGCCTGGCTGGACGCGTGGATTCCGCTGACGATGAGGGCCAGGCCGGCGTGGAAGCGCGATGCCGCCTGCCGATCGCTGGGCCTGGCGACCGAAGGCGGTCGTGATTCCTCGAGGCTCACCGAACCGAGGAGGTAGGTGTAGAGCACCGTATGAGAAGCGCTGGCAACGGCTTTCGTCAAGCCGGCTTGGCCGATCAGCGCCCGGCTGAGGCGGTCGAGGCGGCGGGCGCATTCGCCATCGCCGTTGGTTTGCAACACGCCCGCGATGCCGGGAACGTCGAGCAGCACCTGCCGCGACTGTGCGTACAGTTCGATGATCCGCTGGTCCCACGGTCCCGGTGGTGGCGCGCTGATGGCGGCCAGGACCGATTCGGCGAGCAGGTCCAGGGCTGCCTGCTTGCCCCGCACGTGGTAGTACACCGACGGCGCGGCGGCACCCAGCTCGGCGGCGAGTTCGCGCATGGTCACGCGCTGGACGCCCACCCGCCGCGCCAATCTCTGCAGCGCCGCCACCACCTGCTCACGGTCGAGTTCCCCATAGGCGCGCCGCGCCGGCGCCGTCACGGGTTCTTCCCCGTCACTTCGCCGGCCCCGGTCGGCACCCCGTAGACCGACTTGATCTCCACGTACTCGTCGAAGGCCTCGGGACCATATTCCCGGCCGATGCCGCTGGCCTTGAATCCCCCGAAGGGGACGCTGAATTCGGGTGCGAAGGAGTTGATGCCGAACATGCCCGTGCGGACCCGGCGGGCGATGGCGAGGCCGGCCCGTCGATCCTTCGTCCACACCGACCCGCCGAGACCGTACGGGGAGTCGTTGGCGATGGCGACCGCGTCGTCGACGTCGTCGTACGCGATGACGACGATCACGGGGCCGAAGATCTCCTCCCGCGCGATCCGCATCGAGTTGTCCACGTCGCGAAACACCGTTGGGCGCACGTAGTGCCCGTCGGCCAACTCCTCGACGGCATCCGGGCCGCCGGCGACGAGGGTGGCGCCCTCGGAGATGCCGAGCTCGATGTAACCCCTGACCCGGTCGCGTTGGCGGGCCGACACCAGCGGACCGATGTCGGTGGCATGCTCGCGTGGATCCCCCACCACGAATCCGTCGGCGGCCTCTGCCAGGGCGTGGACCACCTCGTCGTAACGGTTGCGTGGAGCGAGGATTCGGCTCTGCGCGACGCACGCCTGACCGTTGTTCAGGAACGACGAGAAGCGCAGGCCCGCCACCGTGCGTCCCAGCGACGCGTCCTCGCAGACGATCGCGGCGGACTTGCCGCCCAGTTCCAGGCTGCACCGGGCCAGCCGCTGACCGCAGGTGCTCGCGATGGCCCGGCCGACATCGGCACTTCCGGTGAACGCGATCCTGTCGACGTCGGGATGCTCGACCAGTCGCCGGCCGGCGGCGGTCGCTCCCGGTAGGACCGCTGCCACCCCGGGGGGCAGGTCGGCGTCGGCCAGCAGTGCCGCGAGCAGCATGGCGTCCAGCGGAGTCTCGGGAGCGGGTTTGACCACGACGGTGCAGCCCGCCACCAGCGCGGGCAGAACCTTGGCCAGCATGGTCACCTGCGGGACGTTCCATGGCGTGATGATGCCGACCACGCCGGCGGGTTCGCGGACCAGCATGCTGGTCCCGCGCTGCTCGGTCCATGAATACGACTCGGCGAAGCCGAGCGTGGCCTGCATCAGCAGCAGCGGGCCGAGGCCGTGCGCATGCTCGGAAAAGGTTGCTGGCGAACCCATCTCAGCGGTGACCAGGGCGGCCAGTTCGGACGTTCGGGTGGCGTAGGCATCGACGAAGGGGCGCAGGGCGGTGATGCGCTCCTCGACGGTCATCCGCGGCCACGGCCCCTCGTCGAAGGCGCGGCGGGCGGCGGCGACGGCACGGTCGACGTCGGCGGCCGAGGCGATCGGTGCGGACCCGACCGCGGTGGCGTCGTGCGGAGATCGGATGTCGAAGGACTCCGCGGTAGCGGGCGTGACCCAAACGCCATCGATGAAGAACCGGTCGAAGGCGTACGCCTTCGCTACTACGGCGGGCTGGCTCGCTGACATGGACTGTCGCCTTCCAAGAATTCGATCAGTGTTCCAATGTATTCGAACGTTGATAGAATGTCACCTGATCAGGGTCCGACCACCGAAGCGAGGAACCCCACCATGACCGAACGCGCTGCGATCCTGCGCGAGGTCGGCGCGCCGCTCGAGGTCGACGAGATCGAGCTCGCCGACATCGCTCCCGACCAAGTCAGGGTGCGGATCGCGGCAAGCGGGGTGTGCCACTCCGACCTCTCGATGGCCACCGGGGCGCTGCCCGCGGGCGCACCGTGCGTGCTCGGCCACGAGGGAGCCGGGGTGATCGAAGCCGTCGGCTCCGAGGTTCACCACGTCGAGCAGGGCGACCACGTGGTGATCGCCTGGACGGCCGCCTGCCAGCACTGCTGGTTCTGCCTTCGCGGCGAGGTGCACCTGTGTCGGAACGCGATCGCCGACAGCTACGCCATGCCGTATGCGTCCGACGTCGGCGGCACGTCGCTGTATACGGCCATGGGGGTATCGAGCTTCGCCACCGCAACCAATTGCCTTGGCCGCGCGGTGGTTCCGATCGATCGTGATATCCCGCTCGACGTCGCCTCACTCGTCGGCTGCGGGGTGGCGACCGGCGCGGGCGCGGCGTTCAACACCGCACCGGTCGAGCACGGCAGCTCGGTGGCGGTGATCGGGCTCGGCGGGGTCGGGTTGGCGACGCTCATGGCGAGCGTCGTGCGCGGTGCCGCCCTCGTCATCGCGATCGACCCGGTGGCAGCACGCCGCGAGGCCGCCGAGTCGTTCGGAGCCACCCACGTCCTGGACCCAGCCGACGGAGACGTCGCCCGGCAGGTCAAGGCCCTCACCGGGCGTCGGGGTGCCGACACGGTGTTCGAGGCGGTGGGCCGCGGCGCCACCATCGACACCGCGGTCAAGGCGACCAGGCGCGGCGGGGTCACCTGCGTCGTCGGAGCGGCGATGCCGAGCGAGACGGTGACGCTGTCGGCATACGACCTCTTCATGAACGCGAAGACGCTCGTGGGCTGCCAGTACGGCTCGGTGGTACCGGGACGCGACTTCCCCTTGCTTCTCGACCTCTGGCGCAGCGGCCGAATGCCCTTGGACAGACTGGTGTCCCGCCGCGTCGCACTCGACGAGGTGAACGACGCCTTCGCCGACCTGACGGCCGGTCGCGGCCTCCGGACGGTCATCGTCAACTAGCGCGATCTACCGCCCCGACCAGACCGGCTTGCGCTTCTCCGCGAAGGCCCGCGGCCCCTCCTTGGCGTCCTCGGTGGCGAATACCTCCCGCGAGATGCGCGATTCGTTGCGGTAGGCCTCCCGCAAGTCCACCTTCAACCCCTCCAGGACACTGCGCTTGGTCGCCTGAATCGCCAGCGGGGCGTTCTTGGTGATTCGGGCGGCGTAGTGGAAGGCGGTGTCCAGCAGCGCGTCCTCGGGAACCACCGCGTTGAGCAGCCCCATGTCGGCCGCACGTCGCGCATCGACGACGTCGGCGCACAACAGGAACTCCATGGCGTGGGCGAATGGCACCTGCCGAGGCAGCCGCACCGTGGTACCGCCCCCGGCGAACAGGCCGTGCGATGGCTCGAGCACCCCGAAGGTGGCATGCTCGCTGGCGACCCTGATGTCCACGCCACCAAGCATTTCCATGCCGCCGGCCACACACGGCCCGTTGACTGCCGCGATGATCGGCTTGTAGATCTTGCTGCCGCGCAACACGGCGTCCGTGCCGTCGGACAGCGAGTAGCCACCGACGTCGGTCGCCGTACCGTCCTTGATCTTCTGCGACAAAGCGGTGATCTCGGGAACGTAGGTCTTCAGGTCGGCGCCCGCCATGTAGGAGCGACCGACGCCGGTGAAGATCGCCACCCAGGCATCGTCGTCCTCGGCGAAGCGTTTCCACGCCTGCGCGAGTTGGTGGAAGTGCTCGAGGTCGCAGGCGTTCTTGGCCTCCGGGCGGTCCAGCGTGATGAGCACGACGTTTGGTGCCTCGGAACGCCTTCCGAGTTCGTAGTGGACGGGCACCTGGCCTCCTAGTTGCCGATGGACGGGTAGGCGCCCATTCGATGGTGGGCGTGAAACTGGTCGCGCAGGGCGTCGCGGTCGGCGTCCGTCATGGGTGCATACGTCGGCGCGCCGGCCGGTCGCCACCACACCGCGTCGTCGCACAGCCAGGCATCGCGGCGTAGCGGACGCTTGTCCACCTTTCCGTTGCCAAGGGCGGGGATCGCCTCGGTGATCCGCACGAACCGAGGTGCCCACTTGGTGCCCAAATCGGGCTGTTCGGCGAGGAACTCGATGAACCCGTCGGGATCGAAGGCGCGTCCCGGCGTCATCTCCAAGACGGCCATGACCTGATCGCCCGCCAACGGATCGGGAACGCCGACGACCGCTACCCCCGTCGCAGGCTCGTAGCGGCCGACGATCCGTTCGACCGGTGCGGCCGCGAAGTTCTCGGAGTCCACTCGAAGCCAATCCCCCACCCGGCCCGCGAACCAGAACACGCCATCGGCGTCGCGGTACGCCAGATCACCGGACCAGAACCAGCCGTCGCGCAGGCGATCGGCCTCCGCCTCCGGGTTGTTCCAGTAACCCTCGAACGATCCATCCGCATTGCGCCGAACCAGCTCTCCGATCGCGCGCTCGGAATTGAGCAGCCGGCCCGCGGCGTCGAACCGTGCGGTCTCGCATTCGGCTCCCGAGGCGTCGACCACCGCGACGTCGGCGCCCGGCAGCGCGCTCCCCAGCGATCCGGGCTTGCGCGACGGGACCAGGACGATGCCGCCCTCACTCGAGCCGTAGCCGCTCAGCACCGTGACGCCGAACCGGTCGTGGAAGGCGGCCATGTCACGCGGCGATGCCTCCGGGGCCAGCACCACCTTCAGCCGGTGCTCCCTGTCGCGAGGACTCGGTGGCGTTGCCAGGACGTAGCCGAGGGCGCGCCCGACGGTGTTGGTGAACGTCACCCCATGCGTGCGGACGTCGTCGAGCCATGCCGACGCTGAGAAGCGGTCGCGCAGCAGCAGACGCGCGCCACCCGCGAGAGCCGGAAAGAGGGCTGCGCTCAACGCATTTCCGTGGGACAGGGGCATCGGGCAGTACAGCGTGTCGGTGGGGCCGAATCCGATGCCCGCAGTTGCGGCCATTCGACCCTGGCTGCGTTTCGCGGCCTTGGGTGCGGACGTGGAGCCCGAGGTCAGCAACAGGCACATCAGGACGGACGGCGACGGGTCGTCCTCGGGTAACGGGGCTCCCCGGTGTCCCGCCCACGGCTGCTGCTCGACGCGGGCGGCATCCGCGACCAGGTCGCCATAGGTGGCATCGGCGACGACGAACTGACAGGAGGTGTGTGCGACGTCGTGTGCGAGCTCGCTCCCCCGCCTGGTCGGATTCAGCCCGACGATGCAGGCGCCGGCCAGGGCGGCGCCGAACATCTGAAACGCGTACTCCGGCACGTTGGGCAGCAGCACGCCGACGTGCGGTGGTCGCGTCGGGTCGAGTGCCTCGCGTAGCCATGCCGCCCGCGCGGCGGCCTCGGCCACCACCTCACGCCACGTCCAGGAACGGTCGTGAACGACGAGGCCGACGTTGTCGTCGTCGGCACGCGCACGAACCAGTTGGGCCACCGTGGTGGCGCATCGGGTGGGGGTGTCCGCCGGTGACGTCATGGCCTGACCGTTCGCACTAGTCGAGTGTGCCCTTCCCGGATCGGCGGCGCGGCTGAACGCCGGGTCGACTTGCAGAGCGACCTGGCTTCGAGGACGACGGCCGTAGTAGTTTAACTTTGTGATAATAGCCAGATGGGGTTCAGCGGCCACCGGCGCGGGCAGCTCGCAGTGACCGACGTGACCACGGCGCCATGGCTGAGCCAACCGTTCGACCTCGTGCCCGGCGATCCGGAGTTCAGGTTCCCCGGGGCGGAGGGCGTCCACCCGCACTGTCAATCCGACACGTGGTTCCTCGCTGGCGAGTTGGCCGCCAACCGGCCCGGCGGCGGGGGCCAACGGCGGTTCGCCTTCCTCACGATCTTCAACCAGAATCGCCCCGGCGGATCGATCGTCGCCGACTTCCACACCTTCGCCCTATTCGACATCGACGGCGGTACGTACGGAACGTTCACCGACTATGACATGCCGCCCGCGAACATGGCGCCGGGAACGCCACAGAAGCTGACTGCAGCCACCGGCCACCTCGAGCTGCGTTTCGACAGCCGGGCCGGAACCTCTCGGTGGAGCACGCGCCGCGAGGCCGTCGGACGCTTGGTGCCGTTCACCTATGACGTCACCCTGATGGGGATCGACCAGCACGGAGCGGCGATGGAACTGCGGCTCGAGGTGTTGCCGACGCGGGCCCCGGTACCGGTCGGCGCCTCGACCTACAACGGCCGATTCCCGTGTCTTGCGCAGACGGAGACGTTCTCCTACTTCCAACTCGGAATGTCCATGACCGGAACGTTGATGTGGGGCAACGTGACTGAAGAGGTCACGGGCACCACGGGGCACGTCGATCGTCAGTGGTTTCCCCTGCCCGCCGGCGGTGGTGGCACCGGTGGCGATCCGCGGGCCATCTCGTATGAGTGGCGGACCATCCACCTGGACAACGGTGTCGACGTGGTGTCCTGGCGACAGTTCGACCGCCGCGAGCACAACGCGCAGCGTCCCTTCACCGGCGCGACGGTGTCCCATCGCGCCACCGACCGGAGTCCCGACTGCGTCGAGGACGTCGAGGTCCGTACCGAGAGTTACGTGCGCTGGCCAGAATCGGTGCGCCAGCTGATGCGGCCCCCCGTTGCCGCCCGCTGGATGCCGGACCGCCACACGCTGACGTCGAGGTCGCTCGAACTCGAACTCTCCGGTGTGCCGCTTGTCGCCGCGCCGGCCCACACGTTGCCCGTCGAATACATGGAGGGCCCGTTCGTCTTCGAGGGGACGATGCGTGGCACACCCGTGCGAGGCGTCGGATTCTCGGAGCGTTCGCTTGCGCTGTATCGGGATTGGGAGCTGGTGGACGTGCTGAGCACCATGGTCCAGTACCACGGATTCGGCGATGCGGTGGCCGGCGTCGAGCGCCTGCGCTCACTGATCGTCGATGACAGGCGCGCCGATGCCCTCCACTACCTCGCCGCCACGGTGCGACCGGCCATCGAGTCGTCGTCCGTCGATGCCGGTGAGGTCCTGGCGATCGTCGACGACCTTGCCGACGCGCTCACCGTCAGCGAGTGAGCAGCAGGCAGCCTGCGATGGGGCCACCGCCGGCGGCCACCACCGCCGTCTCCGGACGCCGCGGGAGCCGTCGGTCACCCGCCTGACCACGCAACTGTAGGCATGCCTCGTGAAGCACCCAGTAACCATGCATCCGACCGGCGGAGAGCTGTCCCCCGTAGGTGTTCAGCGGTAGCTCGCCGTCGATCGCGATGCGCGCGGCGCCGTCGACGTAGGGGCCGGCTTCACCGTCGCCGCAGATGCCGAGGGCCTCCAGCCACGCGAAGGTCAGGAACGTGAAGCCATCGTAGAGTTCGGCCACGTCGAGGTCTGCTGGCCGCAGATCGGTCCTCGACCACATCTGCGCGGCCGCCTCGACCGACGCCATCTTGGGGAAGTCGTCGCGATGAAACCAGCCCCCCGTCCCGTAGGCCCCTCCGATGGCCTCGACGTTCACCGGCGGGTTGGGGCAGTCACCGGAGTGGTCACGGTGTGACACGACCACGGCAATCGAACCGTCGACGGGGACGTCGCAGTCGAGGAGGCCAAGCGGTGATGAGATGGGGCGGGCGGTGAGGTAGTCGTCCATCGTGATCGGATCACTGTATGCGGCAAGCGGATTCAGCGCTGCATTGCGCCTGCTGTTGATGGCCAACCAGCCCAGTTGCTCCTTGGTGGTGCCATACAGTTCCATGTGCCTGCGGCAGTGCATCGCCACCCAGTTCGACGCCGAGTAGGCGTGTGCGGCGAGGAGCTCGCCGATGTCACCGTTCGCGCCCACTCGCCTGGGCCGCCCCGGCCGCTGCGGTTCGGTGGGCGGCGACGTCAAAGCGTTTGGCTCCGGCGGCAACTCGGCCGACGAGCCGATGATCGAGCCGCCGAGCATCGCTACGGTGCGGTACACCAGCACGTGTCGTGACCGACCCTCGGATACGGCGAGGAAGGCAGACAGCAGGGGGCTGTACAGACCTGCGGTATCGATGCCCGCACTACGGTTCTCGGCCACCAGTCCCAGTGCGTCGATGACGTGTTGTCGAGGAGTGTCGCCGAGCGTCGCGATGCCGTCGATGTCCGCCGGCACCAGACCGGCATCGGCGATGGCGACCCGCGCGGCGTCGAGCGTCAGCTCCAGGCCCGGGGTTCCGGTTCGGCGACCGATGTGCGATATGCCGATGCCACTGATGATGGCGTCCTTCTCGAAGTGCGACAAGCTTGGCTCCATTCGGCAACGCGTCCCCTATCATTGCAAAAATAGCGGACGGGTAGGTTGACCATCATGTCAGGTGAGGTGACCGCGCCGGGGCGGATGATCCCCGAACTCACGACGGCCAATCGAGAATTCTGGACGGGCGGCGCCGACGGCCGACTGCACGTTCCCTACTGCGAGCCATGCGCGCGGTGGGTGCTGCCACCGGAGGACGCGTGTCCCCGCTGCGACACGCCCCTCGGTGGGCGGCCCGTCTCCGGAGAGGGCACCGTGTTCACCTTCACGGTCAACCATCATCCGTTCAATCCGACCGTCGCACCGCCCTACGTGATCGCAATCATCCAACTGGTGGAACAGGAAGATCTCAGGTTGGCAGCCAATGTCGTTGCCTGCGAACCGGATTCGATGGCCCTCGGGATGCCGGTCACCGTGCGATTCGAAGAGCAGCCGACTGCGGGCGACACCGTCTTCGTTCCGGTCTTCGCACCGCGAACGGGCTCGACGGCGTGACGAGCCGGTGATCAACCGGAGCGATCAACCGGAGGGCAGCATCGCCATCGGACCGCTCAGTAGCTCCACGGTGACACCGTCGGGGTCCACCACCGTGGCCGTTGTGCCGCCGGGAGTGGTCATCGTGCGCGGCTCGCCTCCGACACCGAGATCCGCCAGTCGGCCGAGCACCTCGACGACGTCGACAACGAACGACAGCAGGAACACGCCGCGGTGCGGCGTGCCGGATCCTGCCGGCTCCGAACCGATGTCGTCGCCTCCGAGGTCCAGGAGTTCGAGCGTGCCGCCCTGCGGGCCGTCCGGCGAACCCAGGAAGACCGCCCGAACGCGGCTGGTCCGTCGGCCGAGCAGCGGTTCGAGGTCGGCGTCCATGGTGAAGTCCGCCAGCACGGTCAGGCCGATGCCATCCCGGTAGAAGCGCACGGAGCGTTCGATGTTCGCCGGACAGAGCCCCGTGTGGTGCACCATCGTCATCGCGCGGACCGCCCTCAGAAGAGATCGACATCGAATATGTTCGATCATTCGACCACGACGGGAAGGCTCAAACGTGCGAACGGCACTGATTACCGGTGGCAGCGGCGGCATCGGGAGGGCATGCGGCCGCCGACTCGTCGAACTGGGTTACGACGTCGTGCTCACCGCCCGCCGCGAGCCGCCGTTGCGGGCCGCGGCCGAACAGCTGGGCGCCCGGTTCGTCGTCGCCGACGCCGCCGATCCCGACTCCTTCCGCGCCGCCGTGACGGCGGCAGGGCCGATTCACCTCTTGGTGCACGCGGCCGGGGTCCTCGGTGGCACCTACGTTCGCAAGCAGACCTTCGCCCAGTGGCGGGAGACCATCAGCGCGAATCTGGACTCGTGCTTCGTCGTGGCGTCGGCCGCGCTGAGCCAGATGGACGCCGGATCACGATTCGTCTTCATCTCGTCGTCGTCGGCCCATGAACCGATGCCGGCCAGAACCGCGTACTCGGCGTCGAAGGCCGGAATGAACGCCTTCGCGCGAGCCCTCGCGCTGGAGGTCGATCGCGACGGGATCAACGTGCACGTCGTCACCCCGGGACCCGTCGAAACCGAGATGCTGCAGGACGTTCCCTTCGAGATGCACGCGATCTCCGCCGGCGCCGTCGCCGATGCCGTCGCCTGGTTGGATACCGTCGACCCGTCGGTCGACCTGCCCGAGATCAGGCTGAGCGCCATCACGCGTGGCCCGTCGGCGCGCGCACCGGTCGTGCCGCAGGAAGTCGAACGCAGACGCGCGGGTTCCCAAGCTCGGGCACCAATCGACGCCCCGCGCTGAGATACTGGCGCCATGCCTGAACGCAACGTGCTGGGCGGCGCCCTCGATGCCTGCGGCACCGACCCCCTCACCGGTTTCCAGCGTGACGGCTGCTGCTCGACCGGACCCGAAGACGTCGGCCTGCACACCATCTGCGCCGTCGTGACCACGGAGTTCCTCGAGCACCAGCGCAGCATCGGCAACGATCTTACGACGCCGATGCCGCAGTACCGGTTCCCCGGCCTGGTGCCGGGCGACCGGTGGTGCGTCACCGCGCCGAATTGGCTTCGCGCGCAACGCGACGGCTTCGCAGCACCGGTGGTGCTCGCCGCCACTCACGAACGCACTCTCGACGTCGTCGCACTCGAGGTGCTTCAGGAGCACGCCGTCGACGTCCCCGACGATCTGGGCGGTCTCTAAGGGTCGAACAAGTCCCGCTCGACGGAGCCTGCAGGTGTCTCCGTCGGCGGATACGCCCGAACGTATTCCTCCTGCTTCGCGCCGCGGACGGTGGAATCGTCGGCCATCGTGAACAGCCTCAGCAGCAGCGCGGCGTCCGGCTGACTGGCATGGGCCGCCAGCGCCGCCAACTTGTCCGCCCAAAACGGTGCGACGTCGATGACGGTGGTGATCTCGACGTCGTCGATGCCGAGATCGTCGGGCGGTACCCACGCCTCGGCACCGAAGGCCGCACGCACGTGCTCCTGCACCTCCCGAAGTCGGCTGACCGACATCGCGATGTAGTAGAGGCGGGGCGCCCAGCCCTCGGCCATGAGCTCACGGTGCGCGGCCACGACCAGGTCGTGGGTACGGACGTGGTCCAGATGCCCGGACAGCCCGTTGGGCGGATAGGTGATCACGACGTCGGGAGCGAAGCGGCGCATCAGCGACACCATCCGAACCACCATCGGCGCCAGCTCGCGGGCACTGAAGGAGTCCGCCGCCGGGTCGCCGGCGTCGGACACCCCGGAGTCTGGATAGCCGAGCATGACGAGGTCCCCGACGCCGAGCGCGCGCGCCGCCGCGTCCAATTCGGCCGCCCGATGCTCGGCCACCCGGCGCGGGTCGTGGCCGTCCTGCCCGGGTTTTGCGCCGTCGGTCGCGGCGTCACCCTGCGCGCCGTCGGTGCACGTCACCAAAACGGTGCGGCATCCGGCGGCGGCGTACCTGGCCAGCGTGCCCCCGGTCTGGCTGGATTCGTCGTCGGGGTGAGCGTGCACCACCATCAGCACCGGCGGCCGATCAGCGGATTGCCGCGTGGATTGCGTCATTTGGCATCAGCCTGCGCCGATCTGTTCGACCACGCCAGCCCGCCGCCCACACTGGGGCATTGTGCTGGGCGGACCGACAAGATCGGCGGCCACGGAGAGCGGAGGTGGCCGTCATCTGATCCCATGGCAGGAATGACCCGGATCGAGCCCGACGTTGTCGTGATGACCGTGACCGAAAGGGAGAACGTCCGTGCCCGGTAGCCCCGATCGACTCTTCCTGGCCGTCGCCCTCGACGGCACCGGCTGGCATCCCGCCTCGTGGCGCGAGGCCGACGCCCGACCCGCCGATCTGCTGACCCCCGGCTACTGGACCGACCTGGTCATCGAGGCCGAGAGCGGACTGCTCGACTTCGTCACGATCGAAGACGGTCTGGCCCTGCAGTCCGAGCATCCGCTGCGGGTCGACGATCGGACCGATCGCGTCCGCGGCCGCCTCGACGCCACCCTCGTCGCCGCCCGCGTCGCGCCCCGCACCCGTCACATCGGCCTACTTCCGACGGTCATCACCACCCACACCGAACCGTTCCATGCGTCCAAGGCCATCGCCACCCTGGATTACGTCAGCTCCGGACGGGCCGGCGTCCGGGTTCAGGTGTCGGCGAATCCGGCCGCCGCCCAGCACTTCGGACGGCGCACCGTGCCCGAACCCGGGGACGGCGGCGACCTGCTGGGTGAGGCCGCTGACTACGTCGAGGTGATCCGCCGACTCTGGGACAGCTGGGAGGACGACGCCGAGATCCGCGACGTGGCCACCGGGCGGTTCATCGACCGTTCGAAGCTGCACTACGTCGACTTCGAGGGCAGGTGGTTCTCGGTGAAGGGACCGTCCATCACGCCGAGGCCGCCGCAGGGACAACCCATCGTCGCCGCGCTCGGGCACGTCGAGGCGGCCTATCGGCTCATCGCCTCGGGCGCCGACGTCGGATTCATCACGCCGCACGGTGCCGACGAGACCGAGGCGACCGTCGCCGCGATCGCCGCCCATCGCGGTACTCGGGATCGGGTGCGGGTGTTCGCCGACCTGGTGGTCTTCCTCGACGCCACGCCCGACGTCGCGCGGCAGCGTCGCGAGCAGCTCGACCAGGTGGCCGGGCGCGAATACCGCAGCGACGCAGAGATCTTCACGGGTACACCGGCGGAGCTCGCCGACCTGGTCGCGCAGTGGCACGCAGCGGGGGCCGATGGGTTCCGGCTGCGTCCCGCGACGCTTCCGCACGATCTCCGCCAGATCACCGACGGGCTGGTTCCCGAGTTGCAGTCGCGAGGCCTGTTCCGAACGGCGTACACCGGCGCCACGCTCCGCGAGACGCTCGGGCTGACCCGGCCCGCCAATCGCTACTCGACCGCCGCTACCACCTAGGACCGCGAATGACCAGGCCGATCAAGCAGATTCATCTCGCCGCGCACTTCCCCGGCGTCAACAACACCACGGTGTGGAGCGACCCCGCCTCCGGGAGCCACATCGACTTCAGCTCGTTCGTGCACTTCGCCCAGACCGCCGAACGCGGCAAGTTCGACTTCATGTTCCTCGCCGAGGGGTTGCGTCTGCGGGAACAGGGCGGCGAGCTCTACGATCTCGACGTCGTCGGACGGCCGGACACCTTCACGGTGCTGGCAGCGCTCGCCGCCGTCACCGACCGGCTCGGGCTGACCGGCACCATCAACTCCACCTTCAACGAACCCTATGAGGTCGCCCGGCAGTTCGCGTCCCTGGACCACCTCTCGGAGGGCCGCGCCGCGTGGAACGTCGTCACGTCGTGGGACGCGTTCACGGGTCAGAACTTTCGGCGCGGTGGCTTCCTGGCCGAGGACCAGCGGTACGACCGCGCGGAAAGCTTCCTCGAGGCGGCGCACACCCTCTTCGATTCGTGGCGCGGTGACGAGGTCGTCGCCGACAAGGAGGACGGCGTCTTCCTGCGTGATCCCGACGCGGGGGCGTTCACCTACTCCAGTGCCCACTTCGACATCAGCGGCCGGTTCAACGTGCCCCGCAGTCCCCAGGGCAGACCCGTCATCTTCCAGGCGGGTGACTCCGATCATGGGCGCGAGTTCGCCGCCAGCTCGGCCGATGCGATCTTCTCCCGGCACGGCACACTCGAGGACGGTCAGGCGTTCTTCGCAGACGTCAAGGGACGCCTGGCCCGGTACGGCCGGCGCCACGACCAGCTGCTCATCCTGCCGGCGGCGACGTTCGTGCTCGGTGACACCGACGCCGAGGCCGCCGACGTCGCCCACGGGGTACGCCTCGCGCAGGTCTCGCCGCAGACGGCGATCAAGTTCCTCGAACAGCTGTGGAACCGCGACCTGTCCGATCACGATCCGGACGGACCGCTCCCCTCGGTCGATCCGATCGTCGGCGAGAACACGATCGCCCGCGGCCGGGCCAGCGTGCGGATGTACCGCGATCCGATCGCCACCGCGAACGAATGGCGGGCCAGGGCCGAGGCGAACGGGCTGACATCCCGCGAGCTGATCGTCGAGGTGACCGGGCGGCAGACCTTCGTCGGCTCGCCGAGCACCGTCGCCGAGCGGATCAACCACTTGGTCCAAGCCGACGCGAGCGACGGCTTCATCCTCGTCCCGCATGTGACGCCGGGTGGGCTGGATCCCTTCGTCGACCTGGTCGTGCCGCTGCTGCAGGAGCGCGGCGTGTTCCGCTCCGACTACGAGGGCACCACGCTGCGCGACCACCTCGGTCTCGCCGTGCCCGCACCGGTGCGGTCGGCCGCTTCCTCGGTGTAGGTCACGCCCCCGCGGCGAGGGCCCGGGTGCGCTCCCGCGCCGACATCGCACCCCACACCCCGTGGGTCTCGCCCACTGCCAGCGCATGGTCGCGGGCGGTGGCTGAGGATTGGACTCGTGGCCAGACATCGGCTCGGCGTGAACCGAGGTCACCGGTGCCGCGGGGATGTCACCGGCGCAGCTACCATCGTGCTTTCCCGGTCGACGAAGCGAGGACATCGCGGTGCAGTTGAAATCCGAAGTCACGACGTCACGGCCGCGAACGAATCACAGCCCGCCGTTTCGCGCCGCGCTCGTCCTTGGGGCGCTGGGAGTGGTGTTCGGCGACATCGGAACCAGCCCGATCTACACCCTTCAGACCCTGTTCGACCCTCAAGATCCACACCCGGTGCCGATCAGCACCGACAACGTCTACGGCATTGTGTCGCTGATCTTCTGGTCGGTGATGATCATCGTGACGCTCACCTACATCACGCTGGTGATGCGCGCCGACAACGACGGCGAGGGCGGCATCATGGCGCTCATCACGATGCTCAAGCACGGCGCCGCTGCCCGCGGCCGTCGGACGGCGGTGGTGCTGGCCAGCCTGGGACTGTTCGGGGCGTCGCTGTTCTTCGGCGACAGCATGATCACGCCGGCGATCTCGGTGCTGTCCGCGGTCGAGGGCGTCAAGGTCGTGACACCACACCTGGAGCAGTGGATCGTGCCGATCACCGCGGTGATCATCGTGGCGCTGTTCGCCGTTCAGCGACACGGCACCGCCAAGGTGGGTCGTTTCTTCGGCCCCGTGATGATCGTGTGGTTCGTGTCGATCGGCAGCTGTGGCGTCGGTGGCATCGTCGACCACCCCGAGATACTCAAGGCGCTCTCGCCGACCTACGCGCTGTCGTTCGTCTTCGGTCACTTCCACATCGCCTTCTTCGCGCTGGCGGCGGTGGTCCTCGCCGTCACGGGCGCCGAGGCGCTCTACGCCGACATGGGCCACTTCGGTCGGCGGCCGATCGCTCTGGCGTGGCTGTTCGTCGTGCTACCGGCGTGCGTGCTGAACTACTTCGGGCAGGCGGCGTTGATCATCGGCGACGAGAAGTCCGTCAGTGCACCGTTCTTCCTCCTCATTCCGAGTTGGGCCCGCCTGCCCATGGTGTTGCTCGCGACCGCGGCCACCATCATCGCCTCGCAGGCGGTGATCACAGGCGCGTTCTCGGTGGCGGCGCAGGCCGCGAAACTCGGCCTGCTACCGCGGCTTCGGGTCGTACACACCTCGGCGTCCGCGTACGGCCAGGTCTACGTGCCTGCGATCAACTGGATGTTGATGGTGTCGGTGCTCATCCTCGTCTTCGCCTTCGAGAGTTCGGCGAAGCTGGCCTACGCGTACGGCATGGCGGTGATCGGCACCATCACCATCGTGACCCTGCTGTTCTTCTACCTCGCGCGGACGCGGTGGGGCACCCCGGTCTGGATCGTCGTGCTCGGTGGCGGCGCCCTGCTACTGGTCGACCTGCTCTTCCTGGCAGCGAACCTGACCAAGCTCGTGCACGGCGCCTGGCTTCCCCTGCTGATCGCGGTCTCCGCGTGGACGGTGATGACGACGTGGGAACGCGGACGCGCGCTGGTCACCGACGCCCGCGAACGGGCGGAGGGCCCGCTGCCCGAGTTCATCACCGGACTCTCCGAGTACCAGCCACCACTGACGCGCGTTCCCGGTACCGCCGTCTTCCTCAATCGTGGCAAGGAGACCGCCCCGCTGGCGATGCGCGCCAACGTCGAGCACAGCCACGTCCGCCACGAGCACGTCGTGATCATGACGATCGAGACCGAGCCGGTACCACGGATACCCGAAGATCAACGGATGGAAGTAGACTCGCTCGGCTACGCCGAGGATGGGATCGTCCACGTCACGGCACGGTTCGGATACATGGAGCCCTCCGATGTTCCGGCGGCGTTGGGACTGCTGGCGGCCGAGGAGACCGAGGGACCGATCGACGTCGACGAGGCGTCGTACTTCCTGTCGAAGCTGGAGCTGGAGGCCGGACCGGAACCGTCGATGGCGCCGTGGCGCAAGCGACTGTTCATCGCGACCTCCTACCTCACGGCCGACGCCGCCGATTTCTTCCATCTACCCCACGACCGCACCGTGGTCATGGGCTCCCGGATCGAATTCTGACGCGAGGCAACGCGGCTGACGTCACGAGTTATGTTGCACTGCTTCGACGTTGGGATCCGGGTTGGGATCTGGGTCGGGACCCGGAGCCTCTCCCGACTCGGGCGGGGTTTGCAGCACGGCGGGCCGCAGTCGCTCGGGTAGCGCGCGGAGGACACCCGCGAACACTGCGACCGCGGCCACCGCGCACGCGGTGATCAGGGCGATGGGCATGGCGGGGAAGGAACTCTCGACCAGCATGTACGCACCGAACAGCAGGAACAGCGCGGCCGCACAGATCTGAATCAAACGCTCCGGCAGGTGCTTGCCCGCGACGGCGCCCACCACGATGGCGAGTCCGTCGGCGGCCACCATTCCGAGGGTGGAACCGATCCACACCCCTACCCAGTCGTGGTCGGCGGCGAGGGTGATGGTGGCGAGCATCGTCTTGTCGCCCAGTTCAGCAAGGATGAACGCCGACAAGACGACGAAGAATGCTGGGGCCGTTGCCTGTTGAGCCCGATTGGCGTCGGCATCGGTCAACTTGTCACCGCGCAGCGTCCAGAGCCCGAAGAAGACGAACATCACGCCGGCGATGATGCCGAGCAGGTGGGTCGGCAACGCAGCACCGAGGTAGTGGCCGATCGCGACCGACAGCACGTGCACGGCGGTGGTGGCGGCGGTGATTGCGGCGAGTACGACCCACCAGCGGTAGCGCAGCGCGAACATCATCGCCACCAGTTGGGTCTTGTCGCCCATCTCCGCGACGAAGATGACGGCGAAACTGAGCAGCACGGCGGCGAGCAACCAAGACTCCTTGGTCGGTGGCTGCCGTGGGAGGTGGTTCTCCTCCGGCCGGCAACTCAGTGGTCAAGTCGGCCGAAGGTCTCGCCCACCGATCGGCGGATCGGTCCGGGCGACCGGGTTGCGCTGGCGTTTGCCGTCGCGACCAGTATGTCGATCACCCGATTGGGGGCTACTCCCCTTCGTTGCCATGACCATACCCCGGCACCCCAACGCCGCGCAATACATGGATGGCGAAAGGCCAACGCCGACAATAAGTTTGGCGGCTGCCGCAGCGAAAGTTCGGGCACCCGGATCCGCCTGGCAGCGTTGCCGGACTTCTCGGGACGGGCGACGAGCGCGGAGCACCACACCGCGGCGTCCTCGCCCCTGGGTGAGGCCGGTGCGACTGGTGTGACCGGTGTGACTCCGCGGCGCCGAGCCCGACGCTGGACACGCCCAGCGCCTGCGCGTCACGCGATCCGATGTCGTCGCCGTGCCCTATCTTGGACCGTCGACGGAGGACGTCGGCAGACGACGTCCGCAGAGGACTCCGAGGAACTACACGGTTGGGGGAACGGTGAGCGACACCGAGGCGGCATCGGCGGCCGAGCTCCTCGAACTCACTCGCGACATCCAGTCCTCGCCCACGATCCGCCTGCTCGCGACGCTGAACCTGAGCGTGTACGCCACGCTGATGGAGCGTCATCTCAGCGCCGGGGTGATCGGCGAGACGGAACTGGTGATCCGGCTCGAACGCGATCTCGACGACCTGGGCCGCCCCGGCGGTGAACAGTCCGGTCTGGCGCTGATCAAGTCGTGGTCGAGCCAGGGTTGGCTGCACCGGGTCGCCGATCAACGCACGGGCATCGAACGCAACCTCTGCTACCTCACCCAGGAGGCGCGTCGCGCGCTCGACCTGCTGCGCAGCATGCGCCGGCAGGACACCATCGCCACCGGCGGCTCCATCAACGGCATCGCCTCGCGGCTCAAGCAGATCGCCCTGCGCGTCGGCAACGACCCGGACCGGATCCGCACCGGCATCGAGGCCGAGATCGCGGCGCTGCACGCCGAGCTCGACGAGCTCGACGTCGGATCGGCGAACGACCCGCGCCCCGACGTGGATCTGACCGACGTCTACGACGAGGCGCGTGCGATCGCCCTGCAAATGGAACGGTTGATCACCGACATCGGCCAGTACGGCTCGATGATCGAGCAGGCCACCGCCGCCCTCGACGAACCGATCGACGGCAACATCGAGTACCGCGACCGGCAGCGCCAGATGTACACCGACTACCAGGCCGCCTGGGATTCGCAGGGCCGCGACTCCCACCGTGCCTTCCTCCGGATGATCAACGACCCGGACCAACGCGCCGAGTTCGAAGCCGACGTCGCCGCGGTCGCCGACGCAGTACCAGCGCTCGACCCGGCGCTGCGCACGGTGATGGCCGGGTTCTTCGAGCTCGTCGGGCATCAGATCGACGAGGTGGAGCGCATCCAGCAGCGCTGCGCCCAGCGCGTCAAGCGTTTCACCGCATTCGGCACCCTCGAACAGAACCGCGGCGTGGCCCGCCAACTCAACGAGGCAATCGGCGCCGCCCGCGCCCTGTTGAAAGCCTCTCTGACCGATTCCCGCATCGACCTCGAGCTTCCCCTGGCCCGGCATGCCATCAGCTCCGTCGGTGCGCTGAGCTTCCGCATCGGCGACCTCTCGAACCCGCGGCCCGTGCGGCCTGCCGGGAACGAGGTCGACCTGTCGGGCTTCGCCGCGTTGACGACGCAGGTCGACGCGTCGGCGATGTCGGAATTGATCAACAGTGCCATCGACGACGGCCCCATCTCGCTGCCCGAGGCCGTGGGGCTCCTCGACTCCGCCTATCTGGGACACGTCATCGTGCTGTGGTCCTGGGCCCTCAAGCAGCCGGACGCCGGCGACGGCTCCCAATCGGTCATCGTGCGGTTCCAGTCCCTGGACGGACGCGACCGCGAGATGGAGGTTCCCCACCTGATGTTCACCGAGCCGATCTCGAGCCTGCTGGACGTGGCGTCGTGACCACTACCGACGACTACGCCGGGTTCTCCGCGCTGCCGGAGGTCGACCAGACCGCGCGCCCCCCGCACCGACGCAAGCCACGCTTCGACGGGGATGTCAGCGAGCTGCCCGACCGGGCGTGCTGGGCGCTGCAGCACCTGCTGACCCGGCGCTACCTCAGCGCCGAATCCGAGCGGGACCTCTACACATGGGTGCTCGAGTACCGCGCCGAGTTGAGCGTGCGGCTCTCCGAACTGGACCTCGTGCTGAAGGTCGTCGAAGGCGCCTTCGAGGACGGCGGCGTCGCCTTCGTCGAACAGGCCCGCTACGAGTCCGCCCGGGGTGTCAAACTGCTGCGCCGCGAACCGCTCGGCACCTACGACTCGATCCTCGCGCTACATCTGGCGCAGATGATGCGAGCATCCGGCGACCACGCCGTGCTGATCAGTCGCGAGGAGGTGCACGCCGTGTTCTCCGGAGTACTCAACGACGTCGACCGCGACGCCGTCACCTTCACCGCCCGGATCGACGGGGCAATCGCCCGGCTCGCGTCGTTGGAGATCCTTCGCAAGAGCCGGGACGACGACGACAGCTACACCATCAGCCCGGTCATCACCGCGGTCATGACGGCGTCGGTCATCACCGAATTGCAGCAGCAGTTCGAGACGCTGCTCAGCGGTGGCAACTCCGGCCTGCAGAACGGCGTACACGGCGAAGGGGACACGACACTCGATGTCTGAGCAATTCCACCTGTCCCGTCTCCAAGTCGTCAACTGGGGCGTGTTCGACGGCTACCACTCCATCCCGATCAACGAGGGCGGGGCACTCATTGCCGGTGCCTCCGGCAGCGGGAAATCCTCACTGCTGGATGCCATTTCGCTTGGCTTCCTGCCCTTCAACCGTCGCAACTTCAACGCGTCCGGAGACAACTCGGCCGCGGGCTCGAGCGCCGGTCGCCGCACTGTGGACAAGTACGTCCGCGGGGCGTGGGGCCAACGCAGCGAGGGCGGGTCCAGCAGGGTCATGTACCTCCGCGGCGAGGGCACGGCCTGGTCGGCCGTCGCCGTGACCTACCGGAGCAACACCGGGCGCGCCGTGACCGGGCTGGTACTGAAATGGCTGAGCGGAGAGTCGCGTTCGGACTCCTCGAGCCGATTCGTGCTGGCCGACGGTGACCGTGACGTCGAAGACGTCTGCAACCGGTGGGCAGCCAGCCGCTTCGACGGCAATGTGTTCAAGGTCCGGGGCGAGCGAAGCGACGGGGCAGATTCGGAGTGGCGGTTCTCCACCAAGGTCGAGTCGCAGTACCTCGCCCAGCTGTATGCGACCATCGGCATCAGGGCCTCCGATGCGGCACAGCAGCTGCTCGGAAAGGCCAAGTCGTTGAAGAGCGTTGGCGGGCTCGAGCAATTCGTCCGCGAATTCATGCTCGACGAACCGAGCAGCCTCACCCGGCTCCCCGATGCGCTCAAGCAGATCGACCCACTGGTCGACGCCCGCGAGTTGCTCGCCGTCGCACAACGGAAGCGCAAGATCCTCGGGGACATCGAGAAGATCCAGCAGCGCTACGGTTCCGAGTCGTCCGACCTCGGCATCATCGACCTGGTGGACCAGCCGATGGTGCGGGCCTACACCGACCACCGTCGGTTGGCGCAGTGCCCGGCGCAGATCCAGTCGTTGGACACCACCATCGACCAGCTCGGCAACGAGTACGAGGACGTGACCCGGTCGCTGAACATCGCCAAGGCCGAGGCGGATTCGCTCAACTCGCAGATCAGCGGCTCGAGTGCCAGCGTCGGACCGCTGCAGTCACGGGTCGCCGCCGCCGAGGCACAGGCCGAGGAAGTGTCGCGCCGTCGCGCCGCCTACGAGGCTCTGCTCGAACCCCACGACGTCGACGTCCCCGAGACCGCCGACGAGTTCTGGAATCTGCGTGAGGAACTCAGCACGCAGGCCAACGAACTCCTCGCCCGGCTGGACCGGGGCCGCGAGGCGTCCACCGACGCCGAGTACGCGCAGAAGGTGGCGCGCATCGCTCGCGACGACGCCGGCAAGGAGTTGCGCCGCGTCGAGCACGTCGGCTCGGCGCTGCCGGAGTCGGCGATCACCATGCGCGAGCAGATCTGTGCCGCAGTCGGCGTGGATGCCCGCGAGCTGCCCTACATCGCCGAGCTGATGGATCTGCGCCCGGATCAGAGTCGCTGGCGAGTGGCGGTGGAGAAGGTGCTGCGCGGCGTGGGGCTGCGCCTGTTGATACCCGATAGCCACTACGCGGCGGTGCTCCGCTTCGTCAACGAGACCAACGTGGGCGGCCGCCTGCAGCTTCATCACGTGCGAGCCAAGTTCGTCGACGCCACCCCCGCGGATGCAGAGCCAAACACGTTGGCCGGCAAGCTGTTCCTCGTCGATCCCCAGCACGCGTGCGCTGCCGAGGCCGCCGACGTCGTCGCCGCGGCCGGTGACCACCTGTGCGTCGATACTCCCGACGTCTTCCCTCGTTTCCGGCGGGCGGTCACCGACACCGGTCTGTACAAGGACTCCGATCGGCTGGCCATCAAGGACGACCGGCGCCCACTTCGGCAGGCCGACTACATCTACCAGGGTGACGTCGCCGCCAAGATAGACGCGCTGACCGTGGATCTCGCGGCAGCCGAGGAGGCTTTCCACCAGGCCAGGAGCGCCGCCGACGACATCGCCGCCGAGCGTCAGCGATGCCGGGACGGGGCCGCTGCTCGCAAGGCGATCTGCGAGCAGTTCCCACAGTGGAACCAGATCGACGTCGACGCCGCCGACGGGCACGCCGACCGATTGCGCGAGCAGTATGAACTCCTCCTCGCCGAACATCCCGACATCGAGGCGCTCAACGCCCGGGCCGATCAGTGCTGGGAGGAGATCCAGACCCTGATGACGCGTCGCGGTGCCATCCGGAGTCGTCGCGACGACCTCGACGGCCGCCGGACCCGGCTCCTGGAACTGCGCGAGCGCCTCAGCCCGCCGTTCGTGTCGAAGCCGCTCACCGAACTGCTGGACCGCTACGCGGCCGACGTGCCGGTGCCCCTGGAACTCCTCAATCCCGAGCCACATCGGGAGGCGGTGTTCACCGCGATCCGCCGCGAGCGCGAACAGCTCCGCGAAAGCCGCAGGCGTTCCTATGACGAGCTTGCCCGCATCCTCAACACCTTCGACACAGCCTTCCCCGACGCGACCCCCAACGACAGCGACGCCTTCGACGAGCGCGTCCACGACTACGTCGCCCTGTGCCGGCACATCGACGAGCGGGAGCTTCCCGAGGCCTACGAGCGGATGATGC
The DNA here is from genome assembly GCA_963846985.1 of uncultured Actinomycetota bacterium. Taxonomy (GTDB): domain Bacteria; phylum Actinomycetota; class Actinomycetes; order Mycobacteriales; family Mycobacteriaceae; genus Mycobacterium. The sequence continues at coordinate 32,343 of CAWJYC010000012.1, read as the reverse complement.
GGCTGGTCACCGAACAGGCGCCGGACGCGATCCTCACGCTGCACCGGGTCGCCGAGCAGGAGACCCGCCGGATCAGCGAGCAGATCGCCAGGGTGAACACCGGCCTGGGTGCCGTCGAGTTCAACCGCGGCACGCGCTTGACGCTGCGCGCCACCCCGCGCAGCCTCACCGCGGTCACAGAACTCACCGACGTCGTCAAGTCGATCTCCCGGCGCATCGCAGAGGTCGGACTCGGCGACAAGCAGGCGATCCTGGATCAGTACGCCGACATCCTGCGGCTGCGCAACCGATTGGCGTCCACCGCTCCCGAGGACAAGGCGTGGACCCGCGACGCACTCGACGTCCGCAACCGGTTCACCTTCGACTGTGCCGAATGGGACGTCCAGTCCGACGAATTGATCCGCACGCACAGCAACGCCGGTGACAACTCCGGCGGCGAGCAGGAGAAATTGATGGCCTTCTGCCTGGCCGGAGCCTTGAGCTTCAACCTGGCGAACCCCGAGAGTGGGGACAACCGGCCGGTGTTCGCGCAGCTGATGCTCGACGAGGCGTTCTCCAAGTCAGACCCGCAGTTCGCCCAGCAGGCGCTGCAGGCGTTCCGCAAGTTCGGCTTCCAGCTGGTGATCGTGGCCACCGTGCAGAACGCCACCACCATCCAGCCCTACGTCGACAGTGTGGTGATGGTGTCCAAGCGGGAAGCCACCGGCCGCGACGCCCGGCCGGTCGCGACCGTGGCCACCAAGACCATCTCGGACTTCACGGCCTTGCGCCGCGACATGCAGGCCTCCGCTGCAGCGGCCCGGATCCCGGTGAGCGTCTGACTGAAACGCTCAGATGTACATGGCCGGATCGATGTAGGAGGTCGGGTCGACCCCCTGCTCGCGTTGCCTCTCGGTCCGCGGGCGAACGACGGCGGGAATGCCCGTCGCGATCGACTCCGCCGGCACGTCGCGGGTGACCACCGCGTTGGCGCCGATGGCGCTGTCGTCCCCCACCGTCAGCGGTCCGAGGATCTTCGCACCGGCCCCGATGGTGACCCGGTCGCCGATGGTGGGATGACGCTTGACCTGCTGCATGGTGCGGCCGCCCAGCGTGACTCCGTGGTAGACCATCACGTCGTCACCGATCTCGGTCGTCTCGCCGATCACGACGCCCATCCCATGGTCGATGAAGAACCGCCGCCCGATGCTCGCCCCGGGATGAATCTCGATGCCGGTGAGGAAGCGGGTCAGTTGCGTCATGATCCGGGCGGGTCCGCGCAGCGACGGTCTGGCCCACATCCGGTGCGCGAATCGATACGACCAGATGGCATGCAGGCCGGAGTACACCAGCGCGTTCTCGAGGTCGCCACGGGCGGCCGGGTCGTGAGCGCGCGCGTTTCGCAGGTCTTCCCGCAGGGTGGACAGCACGGTCATGGGTCGACTACTCCCGGATGTGGTCGAAGAGCACCGTGGAGATGTAGCGCTCACCGAAGTCGCAGACGACCGCGACGATCAGCTTGCCTGCGTTCTCCGGTCGCTTGGCCAGTTCCAGTGCGGCCCAGATGATTGCACCGGAAGAAATGCCACCGAGGATGCCCTCCTGCGTGCCCAGTTCCCGGGCGACCCTGACGGAGTCGTCGAGCGTGACGTCGATGATCTCGTCATAGCTCTCGCGGTCGAGGATCTCGGGGATGAAGTTCGCGCCGATGCCCTGAATCTTGTGCGGCCCGGCCTCCCCCTTGGTGAGCAGTGGTGAGTCGATCGGTTCGACGCCGACGATCTGCACGCCCGGCTTGCGGGCCTTCAAGACGCGGCCGACGCCGGTGATCGTGCCGCCGGTGCCGATGCCGGCGACGAAGATGTCGACCTTGCCGTCGGTGTCGTCCCAGACCTCCTCGGCGGTGGTCGCCTCGTGGATCGCCGGGTTGGCGGGGTTGGCGAATTGGTTGGCGGCGACGGCGTTCTCGGTGTCGGCGATGATCTGCTTGGCCCTTGCGACCGCGCCGGCCATGCCCTCGGAGCCGGGGGTGAGGACGATCTCGGCGCCGAACGCGCGCAGCATCACCCGACGCTCGGTCGACATGGTCTCCGGCATCGTGAGGATCACCCGGTAACCGCGCGCCGCGCCGACCATCGCCAGTGCGATGCCGGTGTTGCCACTGGTGGCCTCGACGATGGTGCCCCCGGGCTTCAATTCACCGGACTGCTCGGCGGCGTCGATGATCGCCACCCCGATCCGGTCCTTGACGCTGTTGGCGGGGTTGTAGAACTCGAGCTTGGCGACGACCTGGGCGCCGAGTCCGTCGGTCAAGCGGTTCAGCCGGACCAGCGGCGTGTGCCCCACCAGCTCGCTGACGTCTTCATAGATCCTGCCCATGGCCGGCCCTTCCTCCTGAGCCGGTTGGCACCGGCACGTGCTGCACGCATATTCGCGAGCCCCAATTGCAACACGTCGGCGTGACGTGCGGTTCACCCGGTCGGCGAGCCTTTGGTTCACTTGCACCATGAGCGTCGTCGTCGTCGGAAATCCGAAACCACTGTCGCGCACCCGTGCGGCGGCGGAGTTGATCGCGACCAAGCTGAGCGGCTCGCCCCCCGATCACGTCGTCGACGTCGTCGACCTCGGCAGCGGCCTCCTCGGTTGGGGTGATCCGCTGGTGGCCGAGGCCAAGGAGACGGTCAAGTCGGCCGACTTCCTCGTCGTCGCCTCACCGACCTACAAGGCCACCTACACCGGGCTGCTGAAGCTGTTCCTCGACCAGTTCGGCGCCGGTGAACTGGGCCGGATTCCCACGTTCGCCGTCATGCTCGGCGGCTCGCCGGCCCATTCACTCGCCCCCGAACTGACCCTGCGTCCGGTGCTCGTCGAGATCGGGGCGAGCTGCCCGGCACCGAGCCTGTACCTGCTCGACTCCACCTACGAGACGGCCCCGGAGCTCGACGACTGGCTCGAGGTCGCGCGCCGGTACGTGCCCCGCGGGTAACCGCCGCCGGGGCGGCAGCAACGTGACGTCACCGATTCGTACCATTCGCGCGGCGTAACTTCCGCACTCACCGGGCACTATCGGTGAGGCTGGCGCGAGTCGTCGCGGCACCGGGCGGAAGGGGTCGTGGCGTTGATCGTCATCACGGAATGCTGTCGTCCCGAGGGCCGCGCCATCAGCGGCCTCACAACGGACCCGATCAGACGGTGACGTCGACCACGACGGCCGCGGTCGGGTTTCGGTCCGAGCGCGGACCGGTGCTCATCTCGGTCATGCTCAGCACGGGCCTGGTGGCCATCGATTCGACGGTGCTGGCCACCGCGGTGCCGTCGATCGTCGGCGAACTGGGCGGCTTTCACCAGTTTCCGTGGCTGTTCTCCGCATACCTCCTGGGCCAGGCCGTCACGACGCCGATCTACGCGAAGCTCTCCGACGTCTTCGGCCGCAAGCCGATCCTGCTGCTAGGCATCGGACTGTTTCTGCTCGGCTCGATCATGTGTGCCGCGGCGTGGAACATGCTGGCATTGATCGTCTTTCGGGCGGTGCAGGGTCTAGGCGCCGGCGCCGTGCAACCTACCGCGATGACCATCGTCGGCGACGTGTACACCGTGGCCGAGCGCGCCAAGGTGCAGGGCTACCTCGCGAGCGTGTGGGCCGTCTCCTCGGTCGTCGGTCCGATGCTCGGAGGGGTGTTCTCCCAATTGGGCATCTGGCGTGGGGTCTTCCTGATCAACATCCCGCTGTGTCTGTTGGCGGGCTGGATGTTCAACCGGCACTTCGACGAGACCATCACGCGCCGCCACCGCACCGTCGACTCCGCTGGCGCGCTGCTCCTCGCGGCGGCGATGACGGCTCTGGTCCTCGGTGTCCTCGGTGGCGGTCAGAGCTGGGCCTGGGATTCGGTGCCGAGCATCACTGCGTTCGGGGTGGGCGTGGTGCTTCTGGCGACCTTCGTGCTCGTGGAGCGTCGCGCCGGGGAACCGATCCTGCCGCTGTGGGTGTTCTCCCGCCGGTTGCTGTGTGCCACCACGGTCGTCGCGTTCGGCGTGGGCGCAATCCTGATGGGGCTGACGTCCTACGTCCCCACGTTCCTCGAGGGTTCGCTTCGGGTCGAGCCCATCGTCGCCGGTCTGGCGCTGGCCGCCCTGACCATCGGCTGGCCCGCGACGGCGAGCGTGGCTGGCCGGGTCTATCTGCGGTGGGGTTTCAAGTGGACCGCCGTCATCGGCGTCGCACTCGTGATCGCCGGGGCGTCGGCTCTGGTGGCGACGGTCGGCCGCCCGAATGTAGCCGTGGTGGCTGCGGCGTGCTTCGTGATCGGTGGTGGCATGGGCCTTCTGGCGGTGCCGACGTTGATCGCCGCTCAGGCCAGCGTCGACTGGGACCAGCGGGGCGTGGTGACGGGCAACAACATGTTTGCCCGCTCGCTGGGTAGTGCGATCGGCGTCGCCGTCTTCGGCGCGATCGCCAACTCGATCTTCGGACCCGGCGACATCCGATCGGTCGGTTCGGCGGCCATTCAGGAGGGTTCGGCCGCCGTGTTCATCGGGGTTCTCGTCGTGGCGGTCGCAACCGCCGTCGCGGTGGCCGCGATGCCGCGGACTCCGCCGGCACCCGTGCCCGACGCCGCGGCGGACTGACGCGGTCGTCGGTCAGAGCTTCGGCTCCCAGGTCTGCGGCGTGATGCGGCCGCCGTAAACCGGTAGCTCGATGGCGCGGTCGGTTTCGGCGAACTGCGACCACGGCCTGGTCACGCCGGCCGAACCGTAGCGGCGGGTCCGGCGGACCTCGTCGAGGTCGATGGTGGCTGCCAGCACGATCGGCTCGGCCCCGACGGCGGCGGCAAGAATCCGTCCCTGCGGATCGACCAGCAGGCTGCGGCCCTGGCCGCGCGGCGCCGCGGCGTTGACGCTTGCGACGAACACCTGGTTGACGATCGCATTCGCTTGCGCCAGAACGACTTCCTGCGCGCGGTCCCCCGTCGGGGTCAGCACCACGTTGAGGAGGAGCTCCGCGCCCATCCAGGACAGCTGACGCGAGACTTCCGGGAACCAGGCGTCGTAGCAGACCGTCAGGCCGACAGTTCCGACGTCGTCAATGGCCACGGTGACGAAGTCACCGCCGGCTTCCACCGTCTCCACCGGGCGCCACGGGAAGACCTTGCGGTAGCTCGCCACCAACTCACCCGTCGGCGAGAACACCACCATCGTGTTGTAGATCAGGCCCGAATCGGCCCGTTCCAAAACCGTTCCCGGTACCACCCAGACATTGAGTTCGGTTGCCAGACCTGATATTTCGTTGCACAGCGGGCCATCGAGCGGTCCGGCGTGTTGCACCGTGCTCTCCGGGTCCCACGAATCCCAGGCGCCTTGTAGGTGGTGCTCGGGAAAGACGAACATCGACGTCTGCGGGTACTGCTCAACCAGGCTACGCAGCTGACGACCGAATTCCTCCGGCGTGCCGACGGCGACGTCCTGAACGAGCGCGAGCGACAGTTCTCGGGACACGGTGTGGCTCCTCCGCAGTGTCGTGCCGGCAATCGATCGACTGAAGTGCTACCCCAGGTGACAGCGCGCAAACGGCACGGCTACCCGCTCCGTCGCGACCAGCCGGTCATGGCGCCGCTGAGATGCCCTGCTCGTAGGTGAAGACGTTGGTGGGATCGTAGGTTGCCTTGACCGTGCGCAGTTGGTCGACGTTGGAGCCCCAGTAGGCGGTCGCCCAATCGGAGGCCCCGGCGTTGGGGACGTTGACGTACGCGCCAGCGACGTAGGGCGCCAGCGCAGCACTGAACTCCTCGACCCAGCTCAGACACTGCGCGGTCATCGGATCGGCGCCGCCGGCGCGGGCAGTCGGCGCTCCGCCCCGGTGGGGCCCCCAGCCTGCCCCCGGCTCGGCGTAGAACAGCGCCGCGCGGTGGCTGAACGCCGACCCGCCCGCGGGCTCGCTTTCGGCGAGATTGCCACCGAAGGCATTGGTGAAGTAATTGCATTCCGGGGTTGGCGCCGTTGCCATGAACGAGGCGATCAGTTCGATCGCCTCGCCGGGAAACGGCTCATAGATGAACTGCGAGTTGAACTTCCAATTCTCCGGCTCGTCTGGCGTTGGAATCTGGAAGCCCGCGTAGATGTCGGCCCAGTCGGCTTCGGTCATCGAGACGTCGGGAGCACCGATCGCCAGGATCGGCGCCAGCAGCTCTGTCGCCTCCGCCGCGGACCCGGACACCAGCGCGCCGACGAGTTGGAATGCGTCGACGTGGATTTCGAGCTGGCTGGTCAACCGGGCATCGGTGTGAGGGGCCGACTGCTGCCACGCCGCGAAGACGCTCGGCAGCTGACCCAGGCCCTGCCACGTCGCCGTGATGTACGTCGCCTGCACGAGTGGCCGAACCCGGTAGGTCAGCGACGTCACGATGCCGAAGTTTCCGTTGCCCGCTCCCCGCAGCGCCCACATGAGGTCGGCGTGGTGGCCCTCGTCGGCGACGACCACTTCGGCGCCGTTAGCTCCCGACGGCACGACGACCTCGGCTGCCAAGAGGTTGTCCGAGGCCATCCCGAGGTACCGGGTCAACAGTCCAAAGCCGCCGCCGAGCGTCGCGCCCACCAGGCCGACGCTGCCCTCGGTGCCGGTGGGCGCCGCGACGCCCGCCTCACCGAGGGCGGTCACGGCCTCCAACTGATTGAGTCCTGCCCCGACCGTGGCGGTCCCGCGGGCGGCGTCGATCGTCGCTGACTTCATTTCGCTGACGTCGATCACGATCCCGTCGTCGACGGTCGACCAGCCCTCCAGGCAGTGCCCACCACTGCGCACGCGAAGCGCAACGTCGTTCTGCCGTGCCCACGCCAGTGCGTTGACCACGTCCTGGGTCTCCTTGGCGTAGACGATCACCGCCGGGGTGTGGGGGTAGAGCAGATTCCAACTCAGGCGGGCAGCCGGGTAGTCGGCGTCGTCGGGACGGACGATGCGGCCGGTCAGCGTCGCGGGGTTCAGCGCCGTGGATGTCATGCGGCCCTCTCAGACGTCGTCACGATGGAGTCGTCGGCGGGTTCGACGTCGAGGACTTCGCGGTGAAAGAACAGCAGGTAGGCGAAGTAGACGCCGCCCGCCACGATGAGCACCAGCACGATGAGCACCGGAATCGACGCATCCCCCGGGCGTGACGAGCACGAACAGCACGATCGCCTCCCAGATCAGCGCGGCCACCGCGATCGGCACCTCGAAGCGGCCGAGGCTGAAGCCACCCTCCTTGCGCTCCAGTCGCTTTCGCACCGCCAGGTACAGGACGACGATCGCGCCGTAGATGCCTCCGAGGCGGCCACACCCCGACGCCGAACAGCAGACCCCCACCACCAACGACCCCCGCGATCACCAGCACCACCACCGTCTCGTCGGACAGTTCCCGTGCGAACAGCTCGCGGGTAGCCCCGTGTGGTCCGACCGGACCGAACACCTCTCGCAGCAAGTCCACCAGGTCCTGCCGGATCGTCGTGGCGGCGTCCGGGTCCGAACCGCTCTCGACACGGGGATCGCCATCGCCCAGGGCGAGGAGATAGCAGAGGCGCTCGGCGCGGAAGCCCAAGTCACACAGGATGATCAGCTTCTGCGCCGGCCCGAACAGCAGTGCGGCGCGCGACGCGACCTCGTCGAGCAGCACCTTGGCGACCGCGTCCGGCCCGAGGTCGCTCACCCGGGCCGAGGCGTCGGCGTCCGACAGGCTCGCCGCCAACAGAACGTCTTCGATCAGCGACGTGGTAGCCGACATGGTGTACCTCCACAGCCGATGGCGTCCTGGCTTGCCAGACGCTACCCGCCGCCGGCTCCAGCTGCTTGCCAATGCGTCAATTAACTCGGCGCGCTACCAGCAATTCATCTAGCGCTCACGTGGGCGGCCCGTAGTTCAGTGCGAAGGACCTTGCCCGCAGCGTTGACCGGCAGTTCGGCTATCGCGTACCGGTACTCGGGGGACCTCGAATCCGGCGAGCGATTCGCGGACGTACGGGCGCAGCACCGCTGCGGAGGGTGGATACGCGGGGTCGTCGCGACGATGAACGCGGCGAGGGTCTCGCCCAGCCGTGTGTCGGGCACTCCGACCACTCCGTCCTCGTCGGTAGAGGTAACTCGGGTCCGAGTCGCCCAGTTCAACCGCCGCTCAACGGTTTACGACCCGATCGCAGCGGATGGTCGGCCGTGCCCGTTGCGGGACGCCGGACGCCACGCGAGTCGAACGTGTGTTCTAATGAACCCGCATCGCCCCTGCGGCCAACGTTCACCACGAGATGGGACAACACATGACAACCGAGACCATGCCGATAGAAGCTCCCACCGCCCATCCCGGCATCCGCGCAGCCACGGACTCGACCGTAGGACCGACCTCGTTCGAGCAGCGGCCGACCACCATCGATGACGTCGCCGAGGAGAAGCCAACCAAGGCGCCGGCGAAGAAGGCCGCCGGCAAGAAGACCAAGACCCTCGAACTGACCCTTACCGTCACCGGCACGGCCGACGGTGAATGGCGCGCGGAGCTGAAGCACGGCACCGCCTTCCTGGCGCGCAATCTCGCGGTCGCGGCCGCCGCCGTGTCCCGGGCGGCCAGGGAATTGCACGCGGACCTCTCGATCCCGATCGACGCGGTCATCGAAGAGGCCCGCTTGCAGCAGGCGGCCAGGGTCGCCGCGCTCGAGACCGAGCTGGAAGCGGCCCGGCGGGCACTCGCGGACCTCGACTGAGCCACCCCGCGGTGACTGACTCCCTCACTCTTTCTTTGCCTCCGTCACGGCAGGGGTCCTGCGGGAGTTCGCCGAGCGCGGCGGCCGACTGCGCATGTGATCGCGCACGCGACTCATGATGTCGCCGAGCGCATCCGCGTCATGATCGGACAGCGCATCGAACAGGAGGTCCTTGACCATCTCGACGTGGCCCGGCAGGACCCCGGCGATGCGCGCCCGGCCGGAGTCGGTGAGGGTGACGAGCGTGGCGCGCTGATCCTCGGGACTGGTGCGGCGCGTGATGAGCCCATGCGGGCATCCGTGGCGGCTATCTATCCGAGGTGTTCGCCATCACCTTCCCGCACGTGCCGGGCATCGACGTCGCGGGCACGATCGTCGAGATTGGCACGGGCGTGACGAATTGGAGTGTGGGTGATCAGGTCGTCGGGTTGCTGCCGATGGACGCCGACGGCGCGGCTGCCGACTACGTCGTCGCTCCGGTCGACGCGCTTGCCGCAGCGCCGCGCTCGATCCCGCTGGCCGACGCTGCGGCGTTGCCGACCGCCGGGCTGTCAGCGTGGCAGGCGCTCTTCGAGATCGCCCGGCTGACCCCGGGGCAGACCGTGTTGATCAACGGTGCGAGCGGGGCAGTCGGCGGCTATGCAGTCCAACTCGCGAGCCAAGCCGGCGCCATCGTCACCGCCACCACCAAAGCCGGCCACGCCGACCGCCTACGTGAGTACGGAGCCGCCAGAATCGTCGACTACATCGACTTCGCAGCCACCCCGCTCGTCGACGCAGGACCGTTCGACGTGGTGCTCAACCTCGTCAGTACCACTTCCGAGCAGACCGCGGCGCTGGTCGGTGCCGTCGCCGACGAGGGGGTTCACCTGGGCACGATGGTTGCGGGACAACCGGATTCGGCCCGGCACGTCCGCGCCCAGCGACTCTTCGTCCGCAGTGATCCGGCTCAACTCACCAGCCTGGTAGACCACATCGACTCAGGACGGCTGCGGACCTACGTCGCCGATCGTCGACCCCTTGCTGACCTGCCGGCCGTGCACGAGGCCGCCGACTCTGGCCGCTTGCCTGGCAAGACGATAGTGCTTCCACCAGGTCAGTGACCGTCGGCTCGACACGGTGCCGTCCCGCAGCAACGTGCCTGCGGGACGACATCCGACCCGGCGTCGGCGAAACCACACGCGGATGGTGCAGGGCTCATACCAATCCGAGTCGCGGCGAGGACGGACCCGGCCCGAGCGGCCCAGGCCCGGGCCCCGTTTGTTGCGAGTCCGGACCCGGCACCCTCGGCACGTCCTCCGGGGCTTGCGGGCCGATGTGCGCGGACGGGTCGAACGCCGTCGGCGGGCCGGGCGGCGGACCGTACCCGTTGCCAGACTCAGCGCCATACCCCGGGACGCGGGGGCCGGACCCGGGCGCCGTCGGGTCCTCTCCAGCGAGCAGAGCGGCGGCAACGAAGGTCGCCGCCTGGTCGGTGTAATCGGGGACGTAACCCTCCGTATGCCCCTTCCAGGAGTTGCCCGGCCCGGCGTGACAGATCGGGTCTCCGGGATTGCACAGATCGATCGCCTTGGAACCGAGCAGGGCGCTGAGAGTTGGCAGCGACCCGCCGGCGCGGTCGGCCACGTCGCCGAAAGTCGCTACCGCCGCGACGTTCTTCGCATACTGACTCGGCAGAGCACTCCCCCAGTTGATGCCGCCGATCGGGACACCGGCGACGATGTCGATCACGCTTGCGCCTTGCGAGTAGCCACCCAGCACGATCTTGGTGTTGGGGCACGAGGACACAGTCGATGCGATGTGGGAGATCACGTCCTTCGCGCCGTCCCCACCATGGAGTTGTAGCTTCGTGGCCTTGTAGTTCACCGCATAGGTGGCGATGTTCATCCCGCCGGTCTGCTGACGTAGCGAATCGACGAGGGCATCTCCCACCCGGCCCATACCCACTGGCTCGTCGGTGCCCCGCGCGAAGATCACTTCGGCGTCTGCGCAGTCGCCGGCAGACGCCGTCGGCGCGACGCCCACGTAGACGATCGGGGCCGAGACGACGAGCACAACCGAAGCATGGAGGCCGAGCCGGCGACGCCTGCCAACCGAGCGCGAGCTACGTATTTGGTGAAACGGCATTTTTGGATCGTACTCGCATCCGGGACCGCTGTACCTCTCTCTGACCTGCTGATGGATTGCGACGTCCCGCTGGCGTGCCAACGCCGGATGGAATCGCCATGGACAGTTGAGCAAATTCTGGCGAGTACTGTGTTCAGGTCTAGGTGCACGAGGCGGAGCCCACGCGACCCGCAAACGAACCTCCGACTCGGACTGCAGTGGGCTGCGGTAATTCCGCCCCGAGAGCTTTGCTGACGAGCTGCACGCTAATCTGTCGTCCGCGGCGCGGTGCCGCGTTTGCTTGGAGGACATGCCCATGCGCTCTGTCATCGTGGCCCTGCTTTTGGCGGTTGCCGCTACCTTCGGTCCTGCTGGCGTGGCGGTGGCTGCGCCCAAGGATTACTGCGCCGACCTCAAGGGCGGTAACACCGGCAGCACGTGCCAGATCCAGCTCTCGGACCCCGGGTACAGCGTCGACATCAGCATTCCGCTGGACTACCCCGACCAGAAGTCTGTCGCCGACTACGTCTCCCAGACCCGGGACGCATTCCTGAACACGGCCAAGTCCGGCGCGCCCCGTAATACGCCATATGAGCTGAGGATTACGCCGACCGAATACACCTCGGCGATTCCCCCGCGCGGCACCCAGGCGGTGGTGTTCAAGGTCGAGCAGAACGTCGGGGGCACGAGCGCGAAGACGACGTACAAGGCCTTCAACTGGGACCAGAGCTATCGCAAGGCAATCACCTACACGGCTGCACCGGACGACAAGGAAGTCACGCCGTTGTGGCGGGTGGACGATCCACTGACGACCGTCGCGCCGATCGTGCGAGCCCAGCTGCAGCAGCAGCTGGCACCGCCGCCGCCAGTCGCGCCCACCGCCCCGCCGGCGCAACCCGGACAGCCGGTCACGACCACACCGACCACGCCGACCACGACGCCGCCTCCCCCACCGCCGCCGTTGCCGATCGCGACGACCACGCTCTACAACCCGGCCAACTACCAGAACTTCGCGGTGGTCAACGACGGGGTGATCTTCTTCTTCGACGAAGGCGTGTTGTTGCCCGACTCAGCCGGGCCCTTGCAGGTGCTGGTACCCCGCTCGGCCATCGACCCGATGCTCGCCTGACGGCGCGACCTGCGAGCCATCGCGTAGAGCGGTTGGTCGAAACCCCGTAGCACGAGGGACGTGCACCGCTCCGGCTCATAGCAACCTACCAGTCCGTCAATTACACGACGTGTCCTGCCGGTGTGACGTACTTTGGCGCGACAGGTTCGGGGGATTCACGTGACATGGTTTCGAGCTAGCAGCCTCGGCGCAGCAGCGGCCATCGCAGTGTCGATCGCGGTCGCGCCGGGGTTCGCCCGCGCCGACGACGGTGCCAGCGCTGAACCGTCCGACAACGCCGCCGAGTCCGGCACGGCCAGCGACGGCTTGATCGTCGACACCGCACCGCCGCCCGGCGACGCGCCGGCCGACGCTGAATCGCCAAGTGCCAGTGGTTCGTCCGCGACGTCGGGCCCAGTCAGCAAGATCGGGTCGGATCCCACTTCGTCGATCGCCGACCACGTCGGTGTCGACCGGAACGACGCCGAGGCGCCGTCCACCGGGGATCCGAGCGCACCGGTTGCCGACGCCGTGCCTCCGTACCTCGCGGACCCGGGTGAGCCCGAACCAGCGGACCCGGCCGCCGAGGAGCCAGTGGCCGAGACCTTGCCCACCGGCACGGCGGCGATGAGTGCCGCCCCGACCCCCACCCTGACGGCCACCGGTAACACCACGACCCGAGTGGCGCCACCGCAGCCCAGCACGTCGGTCGGGCCGCAACCCTTCAACGCGGACATGAAACTCGAGGACATCCAGAAAGACGTCTTCTTCCGTCGCGACGGTGAGTACATGATCAGAGTCGCGCCGAGCCCGGGTGTCGCGATCACCGCGGCGGCGGCCAGCGGAACGCTCGAGTCCGCCGGCCGGTACTACATGCTGAGCTCGGGGTCGCCGGACGGGTACATCTTCACGTGGACGCCCGCCACACCTGGTGACACCCCGGATGACATCGTCTTCACGGCAACGCGTTCCGACGGCACGACGTCGATCATGACCTACCGTCCCGAGGCCTCCGATGCCGGTTCGACGACCCCAACGGTCCCGACCACTCCAACGGTCCCGACCACCCCAACCACGCCGACCTACAGCAACCTGAAGCCGGCGGTCAACGATCCCACGCCACCTGCACCGCCGTATGACCCCGCCGATGCGACCAAGGGTCCGCGCGCCTCCAACGGTGACATGGCGGTCACCGGCTCGGGGTGGAGTTCCGAGCTCCGCGGCTGGGTGATCAACGTGGACGCGAAGACTGCGGGGACGACGATCGCGGGTTCGTCGACCGAGGGTCGCCTGTCGGAGTACTACCCCGGCGGACCCCCGTACGGCTACCCCAACGGTCGCGACGCGCCGGCGGTCCGGCTGCCGTACTACACGTTCCTGTTCACCCCGAACGACGGGTTGGACTGGTCGATGCGCGACCCGAACATCGTCTTCACCGCGACCACTGCCGAGGACGCGACGAGTTCGATCACGTACCGCAGCGCCAATCCCGGTAGTAGCGGATCATCGTCGCCGCTGGATCCCAATCAATACCCTGCCTCCGGGACCGCACCGAGGAACCTCGAGATGCAGGTCAAGCCCAGCTCGGGTCCGACGTCCGGCGGTTGGGCGATCGACGTCCTGCAGGCTCCATCCGTAACCATTACTGCCGCAACGCCTTACGGCGCGTTGATGCGGTGGCCGGGTACGGATGCCGGGACCGCGGAGTACCTGTGGACGCCGAACGGCAGCTCGGGTCCACCGATCGTCGTACTCACCGCGCACTATGCCGACGGCCGCACCACGACCATCACCTACAGCCCGCCGTCGCCACCAACCGCGCCCCCTGCGGGCGGCGGTAAAACGTCGACCGGCGGCAACACCGCTTCGACACCGGCCGACGGCGGCTCGCGGTCCATCACCGACGTCGGCAACGACGACCTGGCCCTGACGTCCGCGATGAGCGGGCGCTACCTCAGGCTGCCCGACGGCACGTGGATGTTCTCCGTCGAGCCGCGCTCAACGGGAGCGACGATTACCGCGTCCGCGGAAACCGGGACGATCAGCCAATCTGGTCGTTTCTACATGTTGTCCACCGGGCAGCCGGACGGGTACCACTTCCTCTGGACGCCGGCCAATCCCGGTGACCCGCCACCGGAAGTCGCCTTCACCGCGAGGCGTCCCGATGGCACGACGAGCATCGTGAACTACCAGCCCTGACCGCAGCGGAGCCGAGGAACTCGGCGATTCCGCGGCATGGGCCGACATTGTTCCGGCCCGACGTCCGCAAATGGGTGCGCATGATGTCGCAGGCCGAGGGGTCCGGGAAGGATGGGCTAGTCGGCGGGCTACGTCTCACAGACAGTAGCGACCGCATTACAACGGTCGTCACACGGTTGCTACGGCGCGCGGTAGCTCGCTGCCGCGATCTCGATGAATGACCTCACCAATGGGCTCGGGTCGGTCCCACGCCATGCCACGACGAGCTGACTCGGTGCCCTATCGCTGACTGGCACGAGCACGAGGCCCGGTGGCAGTGTCTGATTCAGCGGCGCGAGTGCCGAGGTCCCATTCCACAACACCGATTGCAGGCATTCCTGAATCGTCTTCATGACCGGGAGGTCGGCAGCTTGCGGCCACCGGACGGTCCAGTACGCCCGGAAGGCAGCATCGGTGCCGTCCGGCAGGCGCACCCATCGACGGTCGGTCAGCTCCGCAACCGCAACGGCTTCGCGCCGGGCCAGCGGATCGTCGTGGTGCATCACGACACCGATGGGATCGGAGCGCAGGACGTATGACGAGATTCCCTTGCCGTCGAATGGTGTTCGGGTCAGCGCTACATCAACGAGGCCGGCCCGCAGACCCGCGGTCGGATCGCCAAGATCAGCCTCGTGGATGACGACGTGGACGTTTGGCTGCTGTCGGCGAAAGGCCGCGACCAGTGTGGCGCCGACCTGTTCGGCGGCGTCGGCGAGCGTGCCAACGGCGATGATGGCCGTGCCAGCAGCGGCCGTGACACGGCGCCGCAACCGATCTGCCTGCTCGAGCAGGGCGGTCGCGTCCTGGTAGAGAATCACACCCGCAGGGGTGAGCTCTACCCCTTTCGGAGTGCGTTCAAGTAGTTGAGTGGCTAGCTCGTTCTCGAGTCGACGGATCGCTCGGCTCAACGGTGGCTGCGTCATGGTCAGGCGGTCCGCTGCCCGACCGACGTGGCGTTCCTCGGCCACCGCGATGAAGTAGCTCAGCAGTCGTAGGTCCACGCTGCGACGATACCCAGGCGGTATCGAAACCGCGCAGGTGGACTTGGACGTCGGGAGTGAGGCAGGACGACTGTCGACTACGTGTTGAACATCGCCTGCTTCCAATACGACACGACTCGCGCTCTCTTCGACGGCAGCGTCACCGTCGACGACACCGACGTCGCGATGCACACCGCAGCGACTCTGCCCGAGATCTTTCAACGCATGATGGTCGGCCGGGAGTTCGACGTCTCAGAGCTCGGCATGACTTTCTACTTGCGGCTGCTCGACAGCGGCGACGACTCCTTCGTCGCGCTGCCCGCGTTTCCGAACCGGGTCTTCCGCCACTCGTGTGTCTTCGTCAACGCCGCCAGCGGGATCACCGAGCCGGCCGACCTGGTTGACAAGACCATCGGTGAATTTGGCACTTACGGCCAGGATTCGGGGGTATGGGCCAAGGGCATTCTGGCCGACGAGTATGGGTTCGAAGCCGAACGGAACCGATGGGTCATCGGTGGACTCGACCATCCCATGCCGCCATTCGACTTCATTTCGCATCCTCATCCGCCGGACCTCGACGTGTCGGTCGCGCCGGCGGGCTCCACCCTGAGCGGGATGCTCGTCGCGGGCGAACTGGACGCACTCTTCACCGCGAACGTTCCGCAGCCGGTACTGGACGGATCGCCGAATGTGAAGCGGCTCTTCGTTGACTACGAGCGGGTCGAGCGCGATTACTTCGGCAGGACGGGCATCTACCCGATCATGCATACCATCGTCGCCAAACGGGAACTGCTCCGCGATCGACCAGAGATGGCTGGCCAGATCTACCGCGCCTTCCTGGCGGCGAAGGACGTCGCCGCTGAACGCTATCGCCAAGGCCGACGGCTGTACCAGGTGCACAACATGGTGCCCTGGATGAACGCCCTGTTCGACGAGAACCGCAGCCTGTTCCACGACGACTGGTTCCCGTACGGAGTAGCGCCGAACCGCGCGGCGATCGACACCTATCTGCGCTACCACCGCGAGCAGGGTCTCTCGCCCCGGCGTTGGACCATCGACGAGATCTTCGCCGCCGATCTGCTGGACACGTGATGTCGAGCATCGAGACGTCGAAAGTCATTGGACTGGAGGAACATTTCGTCACTGCTCCGGTGCTCGCCGCCTGGGAGGCGTTGGAACCCCGATGGCAAGACCTGTCGCTCGTGCCGTCGCGTGACGGCGCCACCGGGCATCGCCTCACCGACCTCGGATCGGATCGACGTGCGGCCATGGCCGACGTGGGCGTCGACGTGCAGGTGCTGTCCCTGTCGACGCCAGGGGTGCAGAATCTCGCACCCGAGCAGGCGGTCGCGCTCCAAATCGAGACGAATGACGCTCTCTCACAGTGGGTGCAATCCAGCCCTGACCACTTTCAGGGCTTCGCGACGCTGGCCACGCCGGCTCCGGAACGGGCGGCCGAGGAGCTGAGACGTGCCGTTACGACACTCGGCCTCGACGGTGCCATGCTGTTCGGCAGGACCCGTGATACCAACCTCGACCATATCGACAACTGGGCGATCTTCGAAGCGGCAGAAGAGCTGAAGGCGCCGCTGTACCTGCATCCACAGTCGCCACCGCCTGCCGTAAGAGCCGCCTACTACGACGGGTTCGACCCGACGACCAACGCCGCCTTCGCCACCCACGGTCTCGGCTGGCACTACGAGACCGGCGTCCAGCTGCTTCGCATGATCGTCGCCGGCGTCTTCGACCGCTTCCCCGAGTTGCGCGTGATCACCGGGCACTGGGGCGAGATGCTCCTCTTCTACTTGGACCGGATCAACCAAATAGACGGCGCCGCAAAGCTTTCCCGCAAACCGGCGGAGTATTTCCGGACCAACGTCTACGTCACCCCAAGCGGCATCCTGAGCCAGCGCTACCTGCGGTGGACCATCGAGGTTCTCGGCGCCGACCGCATCCTCTTCGCCACCGACTATCCGTTCGTGCCGCTCTCGTCACGAGGAGCGAGGAGCTTCCTCGCGAACTCGAATCTGGCGGCCGACGACCGCAACCTCGTGGCGTCGGGCAATTGGGAGCGGCTGCGGGCACACATCCGGAGGTGATCGCACAGCCACCGAGTTCACTCGACAGGGGACCACGGAACACCAATCACGAGCCGCATAGCGACAGGGCACCAAACGTGTCCCCGTCGCTGGAACGAGTCGTGCGCCGTTGGCCGCACGCGGTGACGTCGTCCGGCATGGAAGGCAGCTGATGCATGCGCGCTTGGCCAGTGGAACGAAAGAGTCGATGAATTGTGCTGTTGAGATGTGCAATTGGCCAAGCGCAGCAAATCGACGGATGGCCGGCCCTTTGATGGGAGATCTTCGCAGCGGTCAGTCCGAACGCTCGACCTTGATCACGACTTCGACAAGAGTGTCGATGAGGTCGTCGGCGGTGGTGTGCCACTTGTCGGTCGCGAGCAGGCCGCTTGATGCCAGGCCGGCCGCACCGTGCACACCCGTCAGCAGGATGGCCGCGGAACGCGCGGAGTCCTGTTGACCAACAACGGGGGCGACTAGGGCGACGAACTCGTCGCACGTGCGTTGCGCGGCCCTCACCACCGCGTCCGGGTCTCCGACCGGTGCGGTGAACATCAGCTGGTAAAGATGAGGTTGATGGCGGGACAACACGAGGACAGCAGTCAACGCCGCGCGCAGCCTCTCGCCGGGAAGTAGCTGCGGGTCGCTGCGAAGGGCATGCATGGTCTGGCCGAGGCGGTCCCAACTCATGGCTGCAACCGCAGTCAACAGGTTTTCCTTGTCGGGGAAGTGACGGTAAGGCGCACCGCGGCTAACCCCCGCGCGCGCGCCCACTTCCCGCAGTGTCACTGCCGACGGGCCACCACTGTCGAGCAACACTGCGGCTGCGTCGACCAGCGCGCAACGCGTCAGGGCGGCGGCTTCCTGGCGATTCTTCATGGGCGCAGTCTAAGTTGACAATGTCATCTGAGCCGCTAACTTAAAAAGATGACAGTGTCATCTGAAGTTAAGGGCCTCGCGGTCGTGACCGGGGCGTCGACGGGAATTGGCGCCGCTACGGCTCACGAACTGTCTCGTCGGGGGTTTCATGTCATCGCGGGCGTTCGGCGCGATCAGGACGCCGACGCCATACGGGGACCGGGAATCGAGCCGATGATCCTCGACGTCACCCGAGCCGACCACATCGAGACGCTCATGATGCGAGTGGACACCGACGAGCAAGGCCGAGAGCTGCGCGCGCTGGTGAACAACGCCGCGGTACAGGCCAACGTCCCGGTCGAGGTCTTCGGGCTGGACGATTGGCGCCGCATGTTCGAGGTCAATCTGTTCGGCCAGGTGGCCGTCATCCAGGCGCTGCTGCCAGCGTTGGTCCGCAGCAAAGGCCGTGTGGTGAACATCAGCTCGGTCGGCGGGAAGATCGCCATGGCCGCCTATGGACCATACGCAGCGACGAAGTTTGCATTGGAAGCGGTGAGCGACGCGTTGCGTCGTGAACTGGCTTCCTCAGGCGTAGGGGTAGTCGTCGTCGAACCCGGTGCCGTGCAGACCGAAATGCTGGGTCGGGCGATCGCGACGGCACGCGGCCCGGTGTCGGCGATGACGATCGAGCAGAGCCGGCGCTACGGCGCTGTGCTGCACGCCGTCAGTGCGCAAGCCGAGTCATCAACGAACGCGGGTCTGCCCGCCCACGCGGCGGCCTTGGTGATCGCCGAATCGGTGACCGCGCGCAGGCCGCGCACCCGGTACACCGTCGGCCGAGACGCCGCGATGATCACCCGGCTGGTGCGCTTCCTTCCCGATCGGCTACTCGACCGGATCCTTGACGGTCAGTTGCGTCGCTACTACCCCACGGACGTCCGAGTGCCGTAGATAGTCCGGTCAGGCGTACTGCGTCCGGCCCTCGCCGTGTCGCAACTCCTCGCGCTCCTCTGGATTCGTGCCACCCCAGATACCATGGGGCTCTTGCGTCAGAACCGCATACCGTCGACACGGCAGCAATACTGGGCACGACTCGCACAGACGCTTGGCGGCGCGCTCGTTGATTCCACGTGCCTTGCCCCGTGCACCATCTGGCGGGAAGAAGGTCTCCGTGGACGTGCCGCGGCATCGGGCCAAGTTCTGCCACCCGTCGTCGCCGAAGGCGGAACGCGCGATAGGGCCGAACATTCGCATCGGTGGTCGAGCAGTCATTGGTATCGGAACCCTTCGTCGATCGAATCGCTTGGCCTGTTGGGCATCACCGTGGTTTGAAGACCCGCACATGTGACCGCGGTTCCACGATGCCGATGACACGGGCAGCCCGGTGACCGGAAGCGGAAGTCTGTCGCGCACGTCCGCCGCATACCGACGATCTCACCGGAGTCCGCCGATGCGCAAGCCCCGCAACGATGAACCGATCGACATCACAACCCCTCTACCACAACGCATCTCGTCATTAGCTCGTCGTTCACTCGTCGTTCACGGCGGGATGGATTCACTCGCCAGCCGCGCGTTGACGTCGAACGCTTGCCCTTGGCGGGCGAGAGACCGTCGAGGCTGACTCCGAGATCGTCAGCCGAGAACCCACGTCGACACTGGTCGGCGCTAACTAATTTCGGACCCATGGGCGACGACTGTGCGCCGCCGCGTCAAACCGACCGCTGACTAGAACCCTTCCATGCTCGCGGACCGACGGGTCATGGCATTCGGCGACAACACCTGATGAGACACGTTCAG
This sequence comes from uncultured Actinomycetota bacterium, assembly GCA_963846985.1. Lineage (GTDB taxonomy): Bacteria > Actinomycetota > Actinomycetes > Mycobacteriales > Mycobacteriaceae > Mycobacterium. The sequence goes on along the minus strand of CAWJYC010000012.1, from coordinate 12,487 downwards.
ATCCAGACGGACAACCGGCGTCAACTCCGGTCCGCACCTCCACGGGTTGAAGTGGTGCACCGCCGATGAGGTGCGATCGGTTCGGTCGTCGCCATCAGAGCCATCGTCTGAGACCTTCGCCCAGCCGCTCCAGGGTGATGATCTCGCGCTCGAGCGCTCGGATGACTCGGCGAGCGTCAGCCGCCCGATCGTCAAGCCCGGACGCTTGGCACTGCTGCACTTCGATGTACTTCCTGGCGAGATCTGGCTCGGCTTGCGCGCGGATGCCGCTGAGTTCGTGCCGGTAGTACTCAGCTTGGGCGACGTCCGCTTTGCGGTTGTTCTCGCCATCGTCGCTGACCGCACCGAGCATGCCCTTGACGATAGCGTCCGTCAGATGCGCACGCTCGCGAACGGTGCTGGGCGAGAGGGTTTCTCGGGGAGCGCAGCGTCGAAGATCTTCGACGACGCTGCGGGACCAGTTCGCCGGGTTGTGGCCCTTGTCGGCATGGACCGGCGTTGGCGGGGCGGGAAGGCCAATTCTGCGCGTTGAGGTTCTCGCCCAACTCAGTGGCATCAAGCGGCGACGTTGACCGGGCGGGATGATCGATGCAGTGATCGGAAGGCTCCGACGGCCGGTACCGCGCTACCGCTAGGTGAGGTAGACGTCGTTGAGGGTGACGGTGCGAAGGTTGCGGGACCGAATGATGTCGACCAGCTGGGGATAGACGTGCGTGACCGGGAGATGGTTGAGGTGTCCGATCACGATGGTGCGCGCGGTGAAGTACTTGGTGGCCATCGCGATGATGTAGTCCTCGGTGATGAGGGTGGAATCGGACAGGGAGCCCGACCACAACGTCGGGACCGTGTACCCGAGATCGGCGGCGACGGCGTCCACGGCGGCGTTGTGTTTGCCGTATGGGGGCCGGTAGAAGGGTGCCGCGTTGATGCCGTAGGTGGAGGTCAAGAAACGGTCGTTGCGGGTCAGTTCCCCCCGGATGCTCGCCGCGGTGAGCGTGGTGAGATTGGGGTGTGACCAGGTGTGGTTGCCGAGCTGGATGTGCCCGGAGTCGACCAGCGGCCGCAACAAGGCCAGGTTGTCGGTCCAGGAACGGTAGACACCGTTGACGAAGTAGGTGAGTCGGACACCGGTGTCGGAGGCGAACTGGGTGTAGGCCCGCACGACCTCGGTGTCGACGCCGTCATCGACGGTCAGCGCCAGAAGGTCGTCGTCACCAGGGAGTACCGATAGTGTTCCGCCGCCGGGCAACGGGATCCGCGCGCTCGGCGGCGGCGGCCCCAACACCGCCGGCGGCGTGGACGCCGGCCGCGGTGCCGGCACGGCTGGTTGAGCGGCCGATGGTGCGCTGTTGGCGGCCGACGGCGCGGCCGGAGAGTCGGCGACTGCGTCGGTGCAGCCGGCGAGACCAGCGGCGGTCGCGGTGGCCAGCAGGGTGAGGAAACGTCGCCGTCTCAGGTCGTGCACCGTCATCTCCCTGCGCTGGCAGGGCTGGAGGGCGCTGTCGAGAACACCGATCCGGACTGTTGTCGGATGGGTTGTGGCCGATCCCCGCCCGACGTGCCGATCTGGCTGGCCAGCCACGGCAGGGTAGTGGCGAATGCGGCTGCGGCGCAGGGCCAGTCGTGCTTGCCCGCGACGGCGATGATGCCGCAGTCGATGCCTCGGGCAGCGCCCAGGGAGCACAGTGTGGTGGCCGCGTCGAATTCGGGGTTGTGAACCGGCAGCAGCTGCCCTCGTGCGTCCTTGCCTGCCCCGGACACGACGAACAGTCCCGACAACCCGTGATAGGGGGTGTGCCGTTTGATGACCGTGCTGGGGTCGAACGCTTGCCACTGGGCTCGGCTGCCACCGAACAGTCGATCGATGGTCTCGGTGGTCGTCCCGGAGTTGGGACGTAGGTCACCGGCGACGTCGACGAAGGAGCCGAACAGCTCGGGGTGCATCACCGCCAGGTCCGCCGCGCAGGTCCCACCGGCGGAGAACCCCACCACCGCCCAGTGCGCCGGGTCCGCGCGGACACCGAAGTGGTCGATGAGGTAGGGCACGACGTCCTTGGTGAGGTGGTCGGCGGCGTTGCCACGGGGCCCGTTGACGCACTCGGTGTCGACGGTGAAGCTGCCATTGGAGTCGACGAATACGACCACCGGACTCTGCCCGCCGTGCGCGGCGGCGAACGTGTCCAGGGTGTCGATGGCATGCCCGACGCGCACCCAGTCCGCCGGGGTGTTGAACTCCCCACCGATCATCATGACCGCCGGCAGCGGCGGCGGCGGGGCACTACGGAACCAGGCCGGCGGCAGATACACCAGTTCGTCGCGATGCCCAAACCCCGACGCCGAGGCATCGATGCTCACCGAGACGACGCTCCCCTTGGTCGGGACGGTGCCCGTGCGCTGCATCGCGGTGACGGTGGCGCGGTCGGTCTCACCCGGCAGCGGAGCAGCCGTCAGCTGAGCCCACCCTATGCCGAGGGTCGGAACGTACCCGACCCAGCCGTTGACGCTGACGGCCGCGCACAGCATCGCCGAGACGACGGCCAGCGTGGATACACCGCGATGCCCCCACCGGTTCCGGCGCCACCCGGCGAATACGAGCACCCCCACAGCACCGCTGACCCCGACCCAGGCCCACACCGCACTCGGAACCGGATCCTCTGCGATCCCAGCCGACCGGATCCACAGGTATGCCGTGCCGGCCACCGCGACACCGACTCCCGCCGACGTCGGCAGCCACCACCGACTGCCCCGCAGAAACGTGCCTCTCACCGCGGTCGCGACGGCGATCACCGTCGCCACTTGCAGCGTCCACGGGATCCACCCGTGCATCAACGACAGCTGTGCCCCCACTTAGCCCACCACCGCAACCAACGGCAGCGCGACGGCACCCTCTGCGCGAGCTGACACGGCCACATCGTTGCATCATCGCCCTGAGGCTTTGCTGAACATTGAACGACAACGCGACTACGTCACCCGTGAATTCATCTGAACGAGTTCTTCTCGCCATGGATGTGGGACTCCCGCCTCCCACAGGCCATCTCGAGTTCAGCAGCTTCTCTGCCCACCTCTTGCCCTAGCCCGGCCAGAGTCGTCACGTGATGCCGCGGCCGCTATCCCATCGGGGTAGCGGATCCGCCTCCCTTCGCCGAGGCGCGCAATGGAATGTCGTGACGACGAAGGCGTCGCCGGCGCATGCGTGGTCGGGCAGGTCGGTAGGTTCTTGACGATCAGCCCGTGGCGAGCCCGAGAGCTCGTGGGCGAATAGCCTCGCTCCGAGCCAGGCCCTCCGGAGTTTTCCACGGTGCAACGACCCTTGATTCGTGGTCGCAATGAGACAGGCCGCCCACGGACAACGTGGCGGCGGGGGTACGGCTCGGGTTCGTCTGAACCGTCCTGTCACGACGCTCTACCGTCTGGGCCCGTCGCCGGTATTACCGCCCCACATTGTTGCGGCGCCTTCACGAAATGCGGCTGAAGCCCTTCGAACGAGAACGATTCCGGTGAAACGCAACCTCCGACACCCAGTTCGAGACGGAATGGTGAACGACGAGCATGGCGCCCATCCCTTGCGCAGATGCCCAGGCCACCGCACCGACAGACCGTAGGCGACCATCGTGGTGGTCACGGCAGAAGTAGCCACGCCACCATCGCCGCGAGCGCCATGAGCAATACCACGGTCACTGCGGCATGGGCGAGAAGGTGGGGTTGACCCCCGACATCGTCCGATCCGGCATTTCGGGCCGCATCGGCGACGCCGCGCCGGGCGTCGTGCCGAGAACGAGACATGCTGATTCCTGAAGGGGAAGTTTTTAAGTTTCGTGCACGACCACGCCATCGAACGCGTGCACCTTGACCCCGGCGGTCGGTGACAACGTCACCTGCCCAGCGGTTTTCACCGTAACACCAACCGGTTCGAGTCGCTGACCTTGACCCGAGCACACATTGAGGGTCGTCTTGGCGAACGCGAGGTATGGCGTGGGAGGACGGCTAACGGCGCCTCGTGGAGCGTGGTGTCAGAGCCAGTTTCGCCGCCGGAACACGACGTAGAGCACGGTCATCAGCACCAGGATGAGCGCACTGCTGACCCCGAACCCCGCCACGGACTGGAATCCGGGGTAGGGCACGTTTTGCCCGAAGTACCCGGTGATGGCGGTCGGCACGGCGATGATCGCCGCCCAGCCGGTCAGCTTCTTCATCACCGTGTTGAGCCGGGCATCCTGCAGCGACAGGTTGGTCTCGAAGATGGTGGTGATCATGTCGCGCAGCGACTCCGTCCACTCCGAGGCTCGGAGCACGTGGTCGTACAAATCGGCATACAGCGGGTCGAGCTCCGGAGAGATTTCCGCGTCCATCCGGCGATGCTGGATTGCGCTGACCACTTCGCGCATCGGCAACACCACCCGGCGCAGCTCCACCAGGTCCTTGCGCAACCGAAAGGTCGTGCGCTGCAATCGGGCCGCGGGCACCGTGTCCGCGAACAGTGCGTCCTCGACCCCCTCGATCTGGTCGTCCAGGAAGCCGACTGCTTCGAAGTGCCCATCGACGACCACGTCGAGCAGCCCGTGCACCAACGAGCCGACCCCGTACTCCTGGCCGCCGAGCTCGTCGAAGCGCTGCGACACCTGCTCGACGTCGAACCACGGGGACAGCCGGACGGTGATCAACCCTCGCGGCAGCACGAACCCGGAGATGCGGTGCAATGACAGCGCGGACTCGTTCTCGGCTGGGTCGGTCATCGCCACGGCGTAAACGGTGAAGAAGGTGTGCGTCCGGTACACCGTGGCCTTGGTGCGTTCGGCGGCGGCCACGGCGTCCTCCACGGCCCAGGTGTTGAGCCCCAATTCGTCGGCCAGCTTCGAGAGGGTGTCGTGATCGGGGTCGTACACGTCGGCCCACACCAGCGTGTCCTCCTCGGCGAGGCGATCGGAGATGGCGGCCAGGTCCAGCTGGTCGTCGACTGGTTCGCCCGACCGCCAAACCCTCCCCGAGAAGTCCGTCACCGGACCACGATCGCACTGGTTGCTGCCAACTTCCTGACCCGACCCTCGTCGCAGACACTCACGTACCCCTGCGGGTTTCCTGCGATGGCGGGACCTAGGTGAAGACGTCGTTCAGTGTGACGGTCTGCAGGCCGCGCCCAGTGATGATGTCCGCCAGTTGCGGCAGGACGTGGCTGATCGGTGGCAGGTTGGCGTGGGCCAGCACGATCTGCTGCCCGCGGAGAGCTCCCTGAGCGTTGGCGAGCATGGTGGCCTCGTCGATGGGCCGGGAGTCACCGATCTCTGCACTCCACAACGTGATGGTGCCGTAGCCGTGCTCGACGGCGATGCGGTCGGTGGCGGCGTCGTGCCGCCCGTAGGGTGGCCGGAAGTACGGCGTGCCGTCCACACCGTAGGTGCTGCGCAGGAAGTCGGCGTTGCGGCTGATCTCATCGGCCAGCGCTGACGGGCTGATGCGGGTGATGGTCGGGTGCGACCAGGTGTGGTTACCCAGCTGGATCTGCCCGGAGTCGACCATCGGCCGTAACAGGGCGGCGTTGTCGGTCCACGACGGGTTGCGTCCGTTGACGAAGAAGGTCAGCCGCATGCCAGTGTCGGCACAGAAGCGCCCCAGTGCGGCGACGTCAGCCGAACTGCACCCATCGTCCACGGTCAACGCCAATTGGGTGCCGTCGCCGGGCAATCGGGTCAGAAGCCCGGGCGCCGGGACCCGTGCAGCCGGCACGGGTGATGCGCCCACAACGGCGGGGGGAAAGCTCGCCGCAGCGCCGCCGAGCGCACACGTTGCCAGGAACGTCCGGCGGTTGAAGGAGGCCACGGCTCACGGTATTCAATCCTCGTAGAACAACGAGACAACAGCGGGTGAACGATGTTCGCACGCTGTCGCCTATGGCGATCGGAGGCACCGTCATAGCTCGGCATTGACGCCCTCCGCCGCCCACCCGCCGCAAGGCTGCCGTCCAGCACGTGGCACCTGGACGCCGATCTCCGTGGTCGTTCGGACACCCACACCCTGGGCCGAGAACCACTGGCCTACCACGTCTCGAACACCGATCGATGTCGGCGCCGAGTCACTAGCAAAGGACGCGCCCACGACCTTCGAGTTGTGGGGCGACCCGCAGCCGTTCGCCGACGCGGTTAAAGCTGCTGCCTCAGGCAGAGCTGCGCTCACCGTAGACCGTCTCGGGAAAGCGGCGGTGCAGTATGCCGACCAGGCAACGCGCCTCACTCAATTCTTGTCGTAATGCCGCAAGTTCGCGGTGGTCGTTGACCATTCTCCTTTCAGAGCTACGCCGGCCGCGCTTCTCCACGACGCCGGTTCGTTCTCCGATGCTCCCGATCTGAACGTCGAGCACCCGCAGCAACGCAACTGCTTGTGCGACTTCCGCGTCATGACCACGTTTCGGATCGTCTCATCAAATCTTAATTTTTGCTCGATGATGGGAACTCTTTCGGCCAAACGCGCAGTCACGTTGACCGTTCAGCGTGCCTGGCGCAGAGATCCCCGCCGCGGCTGACGTGAGTGACCAGTTTGCGACGACGCCGCCACCGCGTTGTCGGCCGCTCCGGGACCACCCGGCCCCCATTCTCCTAATAGCCGAATTAACTTGTTGTGCAATATATTCATGACTATTGACCGAGGAGAGACCGTGTCGGTTCGTCTCCCGCCGAGGCACCGGAGATTCCGACCAAATTGGAACACCCAATCCCGTCGATCGTCGAGGTCGACGTCGCGGGACCGCTGGTGTTGTCCAGCTTGGCAGAACGGGCAACCTTATCGGTCAGCCTGGAAGGGACCGCATCCCTGCAAGGTGTCGAGCAACTCGCGTTGCGATCCGAAATCATCATTCGGATCGATAGGACAATGCCCGTCCGGCCGCGGTGCTATACAGCAAATACCCCGTGAAGTTAGGTGCTTGTTGGGTCAAGTCGAAGGGCCACTCATGGATTTTCACTCGCCCTCACGTCAACTTCGGCCCGCTATCGCCGGTGTTGCGGTCGCCGCCGGCTTGGGTACCGCCCTCGTCACCGGGCAGGGGGTCGCACAGGCCCAACCGCAGGACGACCCGCCGGGCGCACCGTCTTCAATCACTTCGTCGTCATCGACCTCACCCTCGGGGTCAACACACACTCCGGTAAAGGCGCCGTCGGGCAACCAACTCGCCACCGGCTCCACCCCCGCGCCGGCTTCCGACGCAGGCTCGAAAAAGCCGACATCCAATACCCAAACCGTCGCGGACACAGCACCGCCCGGCACTCGTCCGCAACGCCACACAGTCAATCCCCAGCCAGGTTCCGGTCTCCCCCTCGGATTGTCGGCCTCGACGATGCCTAAACCACGCCCGACAAATTCTCTGCACACACTCGGCCCGCAGACCGCCGCGAGTAACCTGAACGCCGTCCCGCAACCCCCCACCCCGCCCGCCATGGTGAAGGCAGCGGCCGTCGACGTGATCACACCAACGGTCGCGGCGCCCCTTAAGCCGCCGGCGGCGGTTCCCGCCCCGCTCACCGCGCCAAAACCGGCCCCCACGAATCTACTGACGGGCCTTTTCGGGTTGGTGGGACTCGGCACCAGCGCAGCGCCCAGCGCCCCCACCCCAGTCGATAATCCGCTGAGCTTGGTGATGGCCGCAGTGGCGCGCCGCTTCGAGCAACCCGAGCCCAACGTTGTGCAACCGCTGGCCGCTGCGGCGGCGACAACCGGCTTGCCCACCAAGACCACGGCCGCTCCGTCGCCCGCGCTCCTGCCCCAACGCGTCGCGCTGGGCCTGCCTCTGACGCGGGTGTTCTTTCCCGACATCAACCAGCTTTTGGAGACGGGGAAGAACCAGCTTGCGACCGGCCATCCCGCGGCGAGCAGGGCGGTGATCTACAACAACTCCACCGACGACAACCTTCGAGTCACCTACGCGATCGACGTCTACCCCGATGTCGCAAGCGCGAAGACTTCTTACCGGGAGGCCCTCCGGTTGAGCTTAGCCGCACCGGGATTCCACCAGCTTCCCGATCCGGGGATTGGCGATGAGTCGTTCGCTGGCACGTCGTCGGGAACGGACCCGATCACCGGCGCAGAGCTGAAGCACGTTGGAGTAGGCGTGCGCATCGGCAATGTCATCGTCGGCGTAACCCGCGCGGGCTACGCCGTGGACCCGCAAACCATCAGAACGATTGAGTTTGTCACGCGCCTACAAGTTTTGAAGGCTTCGCTGGCGGTGCCGTTGTACAACTTCTTCGGTTGGTGGTGATTTCGGTCCGCCGTCACCCATCGTTGGCGTCAACGCCACAGGCATCCGCGTCCTGCGCGCTGATAGCCGCCGATGACCGTCTCGATGCGGCAGGAGCGCGAGTCTTTCGACGCGTTTCAGAACGAACCACTACTCCATCGGCACCACGTCACGAAGGCGGAGGGTTGCAGAACCCGCGATCGGCGACCTCAATCACCGCAGGGAAAGGATGGTGACGGGCGCCGGGATCGTGCGGTGGGGAACCGCGGTGGGATGAAGATGGGTGCAGACGAGTTCTGCGGCGGTGCCACGGTGGGGATGGCGCGGACCTGAGGGTCTGGATTGGAGTCGAGGGATGCGGCACGGTCGTGTGAACGAAAGTTGGAGCTGGCGTGCGGGTTTCGCTGGACTCGACGGTCGCAACCGTAGTGGTGACGTGAGTGGGATCGATTGTGAAGACAGTTGACGGTGAAGGCGGTTGGACGGTGTCTGCCCTCACGGGGCGATGGCTGGGAGGAGGCGCCGGCACCGGTGGCATGGTGGCCGCGGGACGCGAGGGTGGTGCACTACGGCGGCCATACCGCTGGCGCTCGGCGCTCGTGGCGTGGTGGCCGGGATCGACTGGGCCGATGTCGCGCTTGCGGATCCGGAGTTGGGGGCGTCGGCGCGGTTCGGCTCGAATAGGCCGGTATGACGGACACGTCGTGGTGGTGCACCGACGCCCAGCGTCAATCCCAGCGCAACCAGTGGCACACTGATCAACAACATCATCAATAGCTGGGGTTTACTGGTGGTCCCGGCTGGTATCGAACCAGCGACCTTCCGCGTGTGAGGCGGACGCTCTCCCACTGAGCTACGAGACCGAGGGACGCGTTCAACGACGTCGAAGATTAGCACGGGGCTGGGCGACGACCGGAATCGAGCGCCTCTCTCGCTCCACGCTTCCGGACCGTAGGCCGGCGCATCTGACTTGCTGCGGACGCAATTTGCCCTTGGATGGTGCAGTACCGCGACGGTGACTGACATGGATCAAACATCCCGCAGCAGATCCATCGACCTCCTCAGAGCCGCGACCTCCGTGGGCGATCAAGAGATTTGTGATGCTGAGCGTCGATGCACTATCGTCGTCCTTCGCGATGGGCGACGAACTCGCCCGTGGCGCGCGGACGTGGCGCAGTTGGTAGCGCACAACCTTGCCAAGGTTGGGGTCGCGGGTTCGAATCCCGTCGTCCGCTCGATGGTGCAGACGCATCAACCCCAGCGGTGGAGTGGCCGAGTGGTGAGGCAACGGCCTGCAAAGCCGTGCACACGGGTTCGATTCCCGTCTCCACCTCCGAGATGGATCCTGCGCGATTAGCTCAGCGGGAGAGCGCTTCCCTGACACGGAAGAGGTCACTGGTTCAATCCCAGTATCGCGCACCAAGTTCGATGCAGGTGCGAGTATGGTTCTCGAACCGACATCGGACCGCATGACTGCCGCGAACTCGTTCAGTCGGTGAGCTAGCAACCCAATCAAGAGGGAGCTAGCCATGACCACCGCAACACCACTTCCAGCCGTCCAGCCGCCTCCTGGCGCCCACGACGTGACCGAGTGGGTCGACGTCGGCACCCCCGACGCCCACCGGACCGTTCGAGGCCCTCGGCGCGAAGCCGGCGGAAACTACGTCGAGGCGTACGGGTTGCAGAACCCGGACGGCAGCCTCGAGGAGCTCGCGGTGCGGGCCGCATCGACGTGTGGCAGCACAGCTTCCGTCAGCACTGGGACCACGGCCTCAGCCCGCTCGGTGCCCGCCGTTTGGCTGACGAACTTGACGCGGCGGTCGGCGAGCTGTCGGCGTTGGCGTCCGCGCTGCGCGCAGCGGCTAACGAGGTCGACGGGTGGGCGGCACGATGACCACCGCAGCCTCAGTCATCAACCCATGCCCGTACGGCTATCCGTTGCCCACGGATATCCCCGCGGATTTACCCCCAGGCCGGCACTGCGGCCGAGGGAACATCATCAGGCATTACGTGCCGGACCCCGAGGACGTCGACCTGGGCGGCAACGAGGGCGTGTTTCACGCGATGGTGACGGGTGTGGAACCGCGATGTCATCGGCCAGCTCGTTCGGTGGGTGTGGGACGACGGCGAGGTGGGGTACGAGGCCCGCTTCGACGGACTCGATGAGTCAGGCGGGTTATCCAACGCCGCTGCCGCGACGATCGGCTCCTGCGCCGCTCTGGCGTATGTCGCCAACGAGATCCGCTACGAGTGGGAGATCATCACCGGCGTCTACGAGAATCAGGGCATCGACTGGACACCGTAGGCAACCGATTGGCCTAGTGCCGCGTCCTACATAGTGTTCGGCCCCCCACAGCAGAGTTGTGCGGGGCCGAACACGCTGCGCTGTTTCTAAGCCCTAGAGGACTTACTGCGGGCTTCCGGCTGCGCCTGCGCCTCCGGCACCTCCTGCGCCTCCGGTTCCGCCGGTGGTGCTGCCACCCGTTGGTTTAGTTCCGGGAGCCCCTGGGGTGCCTGCCCCACCGGGGTTTTGGCCGGCGGTTCCCGAGGCGCCGCCCGCGCCACCAGTGCCGCCGGTGCCGCCGGTGCCGGCGGTGCCGGTGGAACCATGCGAGCCGGCAGCGCCCGTGCTGCCGAACAGCGACGTGCCGCTGCTACCGGCAATTCCGCCCGTTCCGGCGTTGCCGCCGGCACCACCGGTACCACCCCGACCCCCTGTCGCACCGCTGCTGAGGATGGGCGATTCGCTGCCTTGCAGGTACGCGCCGTTGCCGCCCGCGCCGCCGGTGCCGCCTTGGGCGCCGCCACCACCGCTGCCGCCGTTACCGCCGGAACCGGCAGCGCCGCCAGTGCCGAACAATCCGCCGCTGCCACCGGAACCTCCGGCGCCACCGTTGGTGCCACTCTCACCCGAGACGCCGGTACCGCCCGACCCGCCGACACCGGACACCCCGGCTATCTCCGTCTGCAACGGGGGGGAGCTCCATACGCAAAGCCGCCTTGCCCGCCGGCACCACCGGTACCACCGGCGTTACCGCCGTTACCGCCCGCACCGCCGGGACCGCCGATAGCCGTGCCGCCAAAGCCCGGGTACACCGAACCAACCTGGGCCTGGCCGCCGGCGCCGCCGCTGCCGCCGGTGCCGCCGCCGGATCCGTTCCCGCCGGCACCGCCGGAGCCGCCCGTCACAGAGATCACCGGCGGTGGCGTGCTCCCCGGATTGACAGTCGTGTGCACTGCAGCCCCGCCGTCGACGCCGTTGCCGCCGGAGGCGTCGGTCCCGGGGGCAGCGTCCTGCCCTGCAGCACCCGCGACACCAGTCACCACGCCAGTACCCACGGTGAACCCACCAGGTCCAGCCATTGCGGGCGGCCCGGACGGTGCCCGGTTCACACCGTTGTTGCCGGTGTAGCCGGCGCCGCCGTTACCGCCGGCCCCGCCGCTGCCGAACCACGTCGTGCTGCCGCCGTTGCCGCCCGCACCGCCGGCGACACCGGGCGCGCCGGGGGCGCCCGTGCCGCCGTTGCCCGCAGTGCCGAACAGCGCGAACAGGCCGGTGCTGCCGCCGTTGCCGCCGGCCTGACCCGGAGCCACACCAGCGCCCCCATTACCGCCGTTGCCGAAGAACAGGCCACCGTTGCCACCGTTGCCACCGTTGGCCCCGGCGCCACCGTTGCCGAAGAACAGACCACCGTTACCGCCATTGCAGGCTGCGCCGACGCAATCAGCTGCCGCGTCGAGTCCGTTGCCGAACAATCCGAACAGCGGACCCACCGAGGCACCCACCCCCAGGACCGGCGCCGACGCCGCCACGTTGTTCTGGCTTGTCGGGCACAGCGGTGTCCCGAGAGTGCACGTGGGGTCTGCCGCGGAGGGCGGCGCAGCGAATGCCAGTCCAGCAGGTGTCGCCAACGCCACGCCGCCAGCGAGCAATGCTGCTTTGATCATGAAACGCAGCTGGTCCGCGGGCCTTGAGTCGACTTGCTGAGTGGCCATGCATTCTCTCCCTGTGCTGGTCGGCGACAGCGTCAACGAATGCAACCACTGCCAACGGATACGTCAATTCCGAGCTAGTGAATCACGGAACCAGTAAATCCAGCAAAGGAAATGAAAGAATTGTCCTACCTGTGAGTTTCCGGTGTGGCGAACCGGCTAGATGATCTTGATAAACCGCGACGGCAACCCGTGGAACGCCCGCTAGCCAACCTCGGGTTTCCGCGTCCGGGTGCTGTCGGTGTCCCCCGCTAAATTCCCCGGCCATGA
>CAWJYC010000011.1:0-200324 GCA_963846985.1 uncultured Actinomycetota bacterium | reverse complement strand
TGTGATCCTGGCTGTCGCGGGTTCGAGTCCCGTCAGTCACCCAGCAGGTCGGAGGGCGTTTTCGCCCCCTCCGACTTTCTGCTTTCCGGGCCACTGCATTCCGGACCAAGGTGTTCAGACGCCGGCGTTGCCGGCCTTCCACTGCTCCCACGGCACGTTCCAGTCGCCCAGGCCGTCGGTACCGGGCAGGATTCCTCCGACGGTGTTGGTGACGACGACGACGTCACCCCGCTTGGAGTTCTCGTAGAACCACTGCGCGTTGCTCGTGCTGACGTTCAGGCATCCGTGGCTGACGTTGCTATAGCCCTGGCTGCCGACGGACCACGGCGCGGCGTGCACGTAGATGCCGCTGTAGGACATCTGCGTCGCGTAGTCGACCTCGGTGCGGTAACCGTTCGGCGAGTTCGACGGCACACCGTAGGTCGAGGAGTCCATCACCATGTGCGAGAGGCGGTCGCCGACGATGTAGGTGCCGTTGTTGGTCGGGGTGCTGTTCTTGCCCATCGAGATGGGCATGGTCTTGATCACCTCACCGTTGCGTCGGACGGTCAGCGTCTTGGTGTCGTCGTCGGCCGTGGCGATCACCTCGTCACCGATGGTGAAGTGCGTCGTGACGTTCTCCTGCCCGAACAGCCCGTCGCCCAGGTCGACCCCGTAGGTGTTCACGGCCACCTCGACCGTGGTGCCCGGCTTCCAGTAAGCCTCTGAGCGCCAACGCACTTCGCGATTGTTGAGCCAGTAGAACGCGCCCTCGACCGGTGGGTCGGTGGTGACGGTGATCGCCTTCTCCGCCGCCAACCGGTTCGGAACGTTCTCGTCGAACCGAATGGCGACCGGCTGACCGACGCCGACGACCTCACCGTCGTTGGGCAGCAGATACGGCATCGTGAGGTTCTCCGGGGAGTGAGTCTGGAACGTCATCGTCCGAGTGGTCACCCCGCCGAGCCCCAGCGATTGCGCGTTGAGCGTGTACTTCTTGTTGTAGCCGAGTGGTTCGGTGGTGGTCCACCGCAAACCGTCGGGGCTGAGGCGGCCAGCGACCGCCGCACCCGCTTCAGTCGACATCGAGACCGCGCCGAGGACGCCGTCCTCCGCACTGACGGTCACGGGCGAATCGACCGCCACACCGACGGCGCCGTCGGTCACCGACGCCGTCAGTTTGGGGACGAGCAGGTCGGCGAACGGCGTTCCCTTGTCACTGATGGTCGCCGGCCGGGGCGGCGCGACGGGTGCGCCGGTGCAGGCGCTGATGCCCAAGACCACGGCCGGTACCAGCAACGCCACCGCCAACCGGGCGCGCGCTCGGACCTCCCACATGTACTTACACCCTCCACGGTCGTTCACACCGGTCTCACACCAAACTCCCAGCAGTCTAGGGGAATCTGACGACCGGAGCGCGGGCCTCGACCTCGGTCGACGCACGTCGGACAAGTGGATTTCACCTCGCGCCACGAGGCTGTTATCGTCGTCCACGCGCGCCGTTAGCTCAGTTGGTAGAGCAGCTGACTCTTAATCAGCGGGTCCGGGGTTCGAAACCCTGACGGCGCACCACACGTAATCGGGTCGGCGACGGCCCGATTTCTGTTTTCCCAGACCCCGTCGACGCCGAGCCCGGCGCACGCTCGGTCGCTCAACATCCGAGCATCGCCGCGGACTGGAGCGACGCCTCGCCGTACTGCTGCCTCGGCCAGATCCAGGCTTGCCGACTGAGATAGCGACTGACACTAAAGTAAATTAGCTCTCGGATTGGCGGGGTTGCACGCCATTCGTGTGCTGAAATCACCAGTGACTGATCAGTTTTTGCGGACGACACAAACGAAACGCCGGGTAGCGAAAGCCGCGACCAGCAGGTATGGCGTGGTTTCGAGGAGCGGCGCGATGGGTACAACTGCTACCATGGCGTTAGCTGCAGCCAACTAGGCTGGCGATCGCTCTGATTCACCGGAGAGGAACGAGGTCTTAGCTGATGTCGACCGCAGGTGCGGCCTCATCCCCCGTGGCGTCACCCGACGAAGCAGATTCCGCCGCAGATGGCGAGCGGATCGTCGTGGTCTACGATTGCACCAGGCTCGGTCTGACGGCGAGCCCCCCAGGATTCTCCTTCAGGGACTTCTTTCGCATCGGCCGCGCTCGGCGTCGCCACAGCCGCTGACGCAGCCGGCCGCGGGCCCTCGCGCCCGCTACCGGTTCTTGATTCGACGAACTACCAGCACCAGGACGACCGCACCGACGCCGGCGATCGACGCGGCGACGGCGGGCTTCTTCACGAACTGCAGCACGCGGCCCTTGACGTCGTCGGCGATCCTGGCCGGGTTGGCGCGCTCGGCGAGCGCGTCCACCGTGCTCGCGAGTTGTTCGCGCGCCACGTCGATGTCCTGCTTGATCTTGTCCGGATCCCGGTCGGCCACGTCAGCCCCTTCAATCGCGTTGCTGTCTTGGGGAATTACCCTAGAGCAGCCAGGCGACCGCCATACCACCGACGTCGCGCACCGCCCGACCGAAGGGACATCCACGCATGCCACCGACCCCCCGCCTCGCGGTAGGCGACAAGGCCCCCGACTTCACCCTGGTCCGACGCCGACGGCAACACCGTCTCACTCGGTGACTTCGCGGGCCGCAAGGTCGTCGTCTACTTCTACCCGGCCGCGTCGACGCCCGGCTGCACCAAGCAGGCCTGTGACTTCCGGGACAGCCTTGCCGAGCTAAACGAGGCGGGACTCGACGTCGTCGGCATCTCCCCCGACAAGCCGGCCAAGCTCGCCAAGTTCCGAGACGCCGAGGGCCTGACCTTCCCGTTGCTGTCGGACCCCGAGCGCAGCGTTCTCAACGCGTGGGGAGCCTTCGGCGAGAAGTCGATGTACGGCAAGACCGTTCAGGGCGTGATTCGCTCGACGTTCGTCGTCGACGAGGAGGGCAAGATCGAGATCGCCCAGTACAACGTCAAGGCGACCGGGCCACGTCGCGAAGCTGCGCCGCGATTTAGTCGTGTAGCGCGCCCAGCCCCTGGAGCAGCAGCGCCTCCGACGTCGCCGCCCGTTCCAGCACGCCGAGATCGAGGCTCTCGTCGATGCTGTGCGCCTGCGTGGCCGGATCCTCGACGCCGGTGACCAGGATCTTGGCCTCGGGGAACGCGGCTGCGAACGCCGCGATGAAGGGAATGGACCCGCCGACGCCCGTGTCGATCGCGTCGGTGCCCCAGGCGCGGCGAAAGGCGGCCCGCGCGGCGTCGTAGACGGGTCCCGTCGCATCGATGGCGTACGGCTGTCCGACGTCGCCCGGCGTGACGGTCACCCGGGCACCCCACGGCGCGTGCTCCTCGAGGTGGCGGGTCAGGGCCGCCAGGTGCGCGCCGGCGTCACCGCCGGGTGCGACGCGCATGCTGACCTTGGCGCGGGCCCGCGGAATCAAGGTGTTCGAGGCCTTGGCGATGGGCGTGGTGTCGATGCCGATGACCGTGATCGCCGGCTTGGCCCACAGCCGGTCGGTGACCGGACCGTCGCCGATCTCGGCCACGCCGTCGAGCAGACCGGTCTGCTCCCGCACCCGCTCCGGTGGATACCGAACGTCGGCCGCGGTGCCCTGATGCACGCCCGCCACCGCCACGTTGCCGTCGTCGTCGTGCAGGCTGGCCAGCAGTCGCACCAGGGCGCTCAACGCGTCGGGGACCACACCGCCCCACATCCCCGAGTGCAGACCGTGGTCCAGCGTCGCGACCTCGACGACGCAGTCGGCCAGGCCGCGCAGCGAGACCGTGAGCGACGGGGTCGTCGTGCTCCAATTGTCGGAATCGGCGATCACGATGACGTCGGCTGCGAGCAAGTCGCGGTGGGCGGCCAGCAGTGCACTCAGCGACGGCGAACCCGACTCCTCCTCGCCCTCCACGAACACCGTGACGCCGACGGGGAGGTCGCCGTCGAACGCGCGGATCGCGGCGAGGTGGGTGGCGATGCCCGCCTTGTCGTCGGCGGTACCCCGTCCGTAGAGCCGACCGTCGCGCTCGGTGGGTTCGAACGGCGCCGACGCCCACTGTGCCGAGTCACCCTCCGGTTGCACGTCGTGATGGGCGTACAGCAGGACCGTCGGCGCCCCCGGCGGCGCCGGACGGCGGGCGATCACCGCGGGCGCTCCGCCCTCGCTGACGGTACGGATGTCGTCGAAACCGGCTTGGCACAACAACTTCGAGACCAGCTCGGCGCTGCGATGGACTTCGTCGCGACGAGCCGGGTCGGCCCAGACGGATTCGATGCGGACGAGGTCCTCGAGGTCGGCGCGTACCGATGGCAGAACCGACCTGACCCGGTCGACGAGATCACTCATGACGCCGACGGTAGTCGGTGCCGACGGGGCGCGAACGTGCGCCTTCGGCCAATTCCACGCGGCGTGTCGGGTACGGACACGCGCGGTCGCGGAGGGGGTTAGGACTCCAGGACCGCCACCGCGGCGGCTGTGTCACCGTCATGGGTCAGCGATACGTGGATCGTGATGTCCTTGAGGTGCTCGGCGATCTCGCCGGACAACCGCACCTTCGGCCGGCCCCACATGTCCGTGACGACCTCGATGTCGCGGTGAATGTCCTCCGGCAGCACGGGTCGCTTGGAGAACCGCGAGCCCGACCACGCCTTGATGACCGCTTCCTTGGCCGCCCAGCGGGCCGCCAGGTGGCGCGCCGCCGACGAGCTCTTGTCGGCGGCGTCCCGGCGCTCACCCGGGGTGAACGTCTCGGCGAACACCGTGCCCGGCTGATCGACCTGTTCGGCGAAGTCCGGTATGGAGACCAGGTCGATGCCGACCCCGACGATGCTCATGCCGGGAACGGTAGCCGAGCCCGGCCGCGAGTCCGGCGCCACCTCCTGCACGGCCTCACGCGCCATACCAACCATCCTCGCCGAGTCGCGACTGCGGATCGAGCAGCATGTCGGCTTCCTGACGCTTCTCCGGGGCGTCGTGGTGGAAGCGGCGGTCGGCCGGCTTCTCGTACATCGCGGGGCCGCCCGCGATGGCCGAGGCCAGGCGCCGTTGTCCCTGCAGCACACGGTCATTGGCGCGACGCCGGTAGTCCTCGCGCTGCTCGGGATCCAGCGCCGCCAGGAAGGCCTGCGGATGCACCAGCGCCACCAGTCCCGAGACGTGCCCGAAGCCGAGGCTGGTGATTAGACCCGCCTTCATCGGGAACTTCTCCCGCATCTGCAGGGTCTCGCGGACCCACACGAAGTGCGGCTGCGCCGAGCCATTTCGTCGTCGACGCAGTCCAGGCTCCGGTTCGGCGGAATGACCCCGTCGCGCAGCATTTGGCACATGCCCATCATCTGGAACGCCGCTGCGCCACCCTTTGAGTGTCCGGTGAGACTCTTCTGACTGACGATGAACAGCGGGTTGCCCGGTGACCGACCGAGTGCCGACGGCAAGCCGCTCGTGCAGCTCGGTCTCGTTGGGATCGTTCGCCAGGGTCGACGTGTCGTGCTTGGAGATCAACGCGATGTCGTCGGCCCCGACGCCCGAGCTTGGCCAGCGACTTCGCCAGCTGCGACTGCCTGCCGCCACGGCCTGCACCCAGCGCGCCAAGTCCTGGAGCCGGGATGGACGTGTGCACGCCGTCGCCGAAGGTCGACACGTAACCCACGACCGCCAGCACCGGCAGACCCATCTTCAGCGCCAGATCACCGCGAGCCAGCAAAATGGTGCCACCACCCTGGCCCTCGACGAAGCCGAGTCGCCGCCGGTCGTTGCCACGGGAGAACTTGGCGTCGCTGATGCCCTTGGCGCGCATGGCCTCGGTGTCGGCGGTGGCAGACATGTCGCCGAATCCGATGATGGCTTCCAGCGTGGTGTCGTCGTAGCCGCCGGCGACCACGAACTCCGCCTTCCCGAGCCGGATCTTGTCGACGGCCTCCTCAACCGAGACCGCCGTGGTGGCGCACGCGCCGACGGGATGAATCATCGCGCCGTAGCTACCGATGTAGGACTGCACGACGTGGCCGGCCATGACGTTCGGCAACACCTCCTGCAGGATGTCGTTCGGCTTGTTCTGACCGAGCAGATTCCCGTGGTACATCGTTTGCATCGACGTCATGCCACCCATGCCGGTTCCCTGCGTGCTCGCAACCGAGCTCGGATGCACCCACCGCAACAGTTCGGTGGGAGTGAACCCGGATGAGAGGAATGCGTCGACGGTCGTGACCAGATTCCACAGCGCCAGCCTGTCGACCGAATTCATCATGTCCTGGCTGACGCCGTAGACGGACGGATCGAATCCGGTCGGGACCTGGGCCCCTACCGTCCGGGAGAGCTTCACCTTGCGCGGAACCCGGATCTCGGTTCCCGCGGTGCGGGTGACCTGCCAGTCACCGCTGTCGGCGATCGGTGCGATCCGGGTGTGCTCGGGATCGGACTGCGCGAAGGCCCGGGCATCTGCCTCCGAGGAGACGGCGAAGGAGAAGTCCTTGTCGAGGAACACCGAAACCAGCAGCGGCGCAGTGTGATCCGCGGGGATCGCACCGTCGTCGACGAACTCCCTGATGCCGACCCGCTCGATGACGGCGTCGTGGTAACGCTCCACCAGCTCGCCCTCGTCGACCAGATCGCCCGTCGCGGTGTCATACCAACCCGGCTTGGGATCGTCCTCCCACTTGACCAGGCCGGTGGTCCAGGCGAGCTCGAGCACGCCTGCGGCGGAGAGCTCTCCGGACACCTCGACCTCGAAGCGGGTCCGCGACGAACCGTACGGTCCCAGCTCCGCACCACCGACGATGACGACCAGGTCGGCGGGGTCGACGTCGAGGTCGTCCCACTCCGGCGGGGGCGCTGCGGCGTACCCGCGCGGGGGCGACGGCAGGGCCTTGATGGTGCTGGCGTCGTCGTCCTCGTCGGAGCCGGCGGACGAACTCTCGGCGGCCATCTCCTCCCGGGCCTTGGCAGCCAGTTCGGCCATGTCGATGTCGATTTCGCCGAGGCCACCGGTCAGGTCGGCATGGATCGGCGCCCGCGCCGCAGCGACCTTGGACTCGATGTCGCACAGGTCCAGCAGCATGGCGGCCATCTGCTCGGTCGAGTAGGTCGTCACGCCGGCCTCTTCGACGGCGCCGACGATGGCGTCGTTGTGACCCATCAGCCCGGTGCCCTTGGTCCAGCCGATCAGGGCGTGCGCCAACGACACTCGCTGCGACCAGGAGGTCTCGGCCTTCCACCGCGTCACCAGGGCGTCCAGCGCGGACTTGGCCTCGCCGTAGGCGCCGTCGCCACCGAACATGCCGCGGTTCGGCGAGCCGGGCAGCACCACGTGCAGCCGGGAGGCGATGTCGCGCTCGGAGCCGATGTGCGACAGGCCGCCGATGAGCCGTTGCACGGCCCACAGCAGAACCTTCATCTCCATCTCCGAACGCGATCCCGCCTCGGAGAGGTCGCCCGCGACCCGCGGTGCGGCGAACGGGAACAGCAGCGTCGGGGTCAGTGCGTCCTTGAGGTGAATCGACTGCGGCCCAAGGCTTTCGGACTGCTCGCTACCGACCCAGCTGACCAGCGCGTCGATGTCGGTGTAGGAGGCCATGTTGGCCGGGGTCACCCACAGCGTCGCTCCGAAGCGGGCGTTGTCGCGGTAGAGCTCCTTGTAGAAGGCCAACCGGTCGTCGTCCAGCTTGGAGGTGGTCGCGATGACCGAGGCTCCGCCGTCGAGCAGCTGCGCGATCACCGATGCGGCGATCGAGCCCTTCGAGGCGCCCGTAACCACGGCGATCTCGTCGCTGTAGCGACCGGTCCCCGGGTTCTCCGCACCGGCGGCGGCGCGCCCGTAGAGGGACGCATGCACATTGCGGCCGGCGGCGAGGGCCTTGCCCTGCCACCACGTTGCCTGGCTGGCGACGACGTGGCCGGCGGCCTCGAAGCGCTCGGACAGCCGCGGCCAGTCCGCGTCGATCTCGTCCTCGTCCTTGAGCCACAGCCGGGCCAGATCCTCACGGGCACTGGCCCAACGGTCGTCGAAGAGCACCGCCTTGCGGCCGTCGAACGTGGGCGCCACCAATCGCGGCCAGTCCGAACCCAATTCGGCGGTGACGAGGTCGATCAAATCGGCATCGCTGACCGTCTCGCCGACGTTGACGGGAGTGTCCACGCCGAGCTGGCCCAAGATCAGCCGGGCCGCCGAGGCCAGGACGCCGTCACGGCCGGTGACCTTCTCGGCGAACTCGACGAGCGCCGCGGAGTCCACGACGCCTCCCCCGGCGCCACCGCTCGAGGGCAGCGACACCGCGATACCGCGGCGGGCGGCGACCGAGGCGACGGCGGCGTCGATCACGCGGTCGACCGTCGCGGCATCGGGCAGGGCACCGTCGTGCAGGTGTCCGAGGCCCCCGCCGCGAACGCTGGTGCCCTCGCGGGTGCCCAGTGCCAATTCCATCGTGACGTGCTTGACCCAGCCGTCGCCGAGTTCCCAGTCCTTCTTGACCCGCTCGGCGATCGCCGCCGGCCGCTTGCCGGACGGCCCGAGGACCGTTCGCAACTGGTCGTTGACCGCGTCGGAGAGCACTGGACCGAAGGGCTTGTAGGTTCGGGCCAGCTTGGTGACCTGCGCCTTGAGCCCGGCCAGATCGGCCTCGGCCGCCCCATCGATGGCGCCGAGGTTCAGCTCGGAGCCCAGGTCGACCAGCAGCTGGTTGCGCCGGGAGGACGCCCCGTCGGTGATCGACTCGATCGAGTCCAGCGGCTCCACCTGGTCGACGCGCATCTTGGCCGACAGTGCGATGAGCGACAGGGTCGCGTCATCGGCACCGAAGGAGATGTCGTCGGGCCGCGGAGCACCCGCGGGGGCGACATTGGGACCCGGAGCGCCGGCGGGTGCGGCAGCCGGAGCGGCGACGGGCGCCGCCTCGGCGGCCGGGGCGGCCGAGACCTGCTGTGCCGGTTCGTCTTCGGGCTCGGGATCGGTGTCGGTCGCGAACAGCACGGCGGCGTCGCGCTCGGTGTTGAGCACCTCGGTGGTGTTGTGCGAGTACTCCGGCAGCTTCAGCGTGTTGGTCGCCAGCCCCGCCACCGTCGGCGCGTTCTTGACGCCGATCTCGACGAAGCGCTCGATGCCGAGCCCGCCCGCGGCCTCTTCGATGAAGAGCAGGTCCTGGGTCTCGATCCAGCGCACCGGGCTGGCGAACTGCCACGCCAGCAACTCGATGACGACCTTGCGGCACAGCTCCCGCGGCCGCTCGGCCAGCCAGGTGTCGTAGTCGGCGAGGATCTCGTCGAGCGGCTCGGCGGGCACCAGGTCGCGGATCTCCTGGACGAAGTCGCGGTCCAGCGTGAACGGCCGCGGCACCAGGTTGGGGATGTACTTCCCGATCAGCAGGTCTGGGTCGGCGTCGCGTGGCATGACCCGCTCCAGCGAGCGACGGAAGTCCGCGACGCCGACGCGCAGCACCTCGGAGTGGAACGGCACGTCGATGCCGGGCACGAGGATGAACGAGCGCTTGCCGCCCGAGATCTCGCGACGCTTCTCGACCTCTTCCTCCAGGACCTCGAGACCGCGCACCGTGCCGGCGATCGCGTACTGCGAGCCGCGCAGGTTGTAGTTGACGATTTGCAGGAATTCGCCTGTGCGCTCGCTGATCTCGGCGACCCAGTCGGTGACGTCGTCGTCGTCGAGGTCGATCTGCGATGGGCGGATCGCGGCCAGGCGGTAGTTCGACCGGCCGTTCTCGTCGCGCGGCACGATGTCGTGCATCTTGCTGCCGCGGTGGAAGACGACCTCGAGCAGCGCCTCGAGCGGGTACACGCCCGACACGCATGCCAGCGCGGTGTACTCGCCGACGGAGTGACCGCATGCGATCGCGCCCTCGACGAACGCGCCCTGCTCTCGCATTTCGGCGACCTGCGCGGCCGCCACGGTGGCCATCGCCACCTGGGTGAACTGCGTCAGGTACAGCACGCCCTCGGGGTGGTGGTAGTGCACGCCGCTGGCGATGAGGCTGGTCGGGTTGTCGCGCACCACGTGCAGCACCGAGAAGCCCAGCGTCTCGCGGGTGAACTTGTCGGCGATGTCCCACACCTTGCGGGCGGCCTTGGAGCGGGCCCGGACCTCCATGCCCATGCCCTTGGACTGAATGCCCTGGCCCGGGAAGGCGTAGACCGTCTTGGGCGCGGCCAGTTGCGCGGTCGCCGACATCACCAGGTCGGTGCCGACCTTTGCGGTGACCTCGATGATCTCCGCACCGCGGTCGATGCCGACGCGGTCGACGCGGAAGTCGATGTCGTCACCCGGCATGACCATGCCGAGGAATCGCGACGTCCAGCCGACCAGCCGCGCCGGCGGAGTGGCCCGGCCATCGGTGGCGGTGACCACGTGCTGCGCGGCGGCCGAGAGCCACATGCCATGCACGATGGGCGATTTCAGGCCGGCGAGCAGTGCGGCGGCACGGTCGGTATGGATCGGGTTGTGGTCACCGGAGACGACGGCGAACGCACTCATGTCCGTCGGCGCGGTGACGGTGACGTCGCGACGGCGGCGCCGCGGGGTGTCGGTCGCGTTGTCGGTGATGGCGCCACCGGCCTGGACCGGGTCGGTCAGCGCGATGGCTCCGGTGCGGCCGCGGATCGCGAACCGCTCCTCGAGCGTCGCCAGTTCGGTTCCATCGGCTGCGCTGATCGTCACGGACACCGGGACGACGCGGCCGACCTCGGTGTCCACCGCGGCCGAAGCCGTTGCGGTGACGGTCAATTCGGACTTCGCCGTCGGCATCGGCGCGAGCAGGTGCGCCGCGTGGTCCAGGTGGACCAGGCTCAGCAGGCCCTCGACGACCGGGAAGCCGGACTCGGTGACCGCGGCGCCGATGACCGAGAACACGGCAGGCCAGCAGCGGCCGACGAGTGCGTCGGGCACCAGGGTCAGGCCGGGCGCCAGCGGGGCGCCGAACGTCGCGGTGACACCGGTGTGGTCGGCCACCTCCTCCGGATCCCAGGCGACGGTGACGGTCGTGCTGTCGTCGACCACGGTCGGCAGGGCCTCCACGCCGTCGACGCCGGCGGCGATTGCCAGCACGGCACGCATGGCGGCCGAGGCGTCCTCGGTGGTGACGACCGGCATGCCGCCGTCGACCGTGGTGACGGGAAGGGTGAAGCGGATGGTGATCCAGATGTCGGACAGTGGCACGCTCAAGACCACCGAGACATCCCCGGGTCGCTCCGCTCCTGCCCGCCGAACCTCATTGCTCAGCTCGAGCCGTGATCCGGTCGAAGCATGTGTGGCGGAACGATTTTCGTTGACCTGCCACTCGCTTGGCGCACCGATCCGGTGCACCGGGTTGATCGCGGCGCGACCGGCCCACAGCACGTCGGGCGAGTCCAGCACGACGGCCAGCGGCCCGGTGACGTCGGCGCGGGCCTGCCGGCGCGACACCGCGTGGCTGGGCTCGGCACCGGAGGCGAGCACCTCGTCGATGGAGGCCTTCTCGAAGCGGTCGAGCAGGTCACCGACGGGTTCGTCGACACGGGTGATGCCCTCGACGGCCTCGGTGCCGGGGATGATGCAGACCTCATCGGCGGTGTACCGCGCGTCGTGCGCCTGCCACAGTGAGTCGCTGCGCCACCAGCGCCGGACGTCCTTGTCGATGACCGGGACGAAGTTGACCGGCTTGCCCAGCGTCTTGCAGAGGGTCGTGAAGAACGGCACGTCGGCCGGGTGCAACTTGACGTCCTCGGCGTCGGGGTACCGCGAAAGCAGTTGTGCCAGAGCCCGTTCCGGGTCCTCGAGCAGCGCTTCACCCGGGGCGTCAACGGTGAAGAGCGTCTCGATCGGGCCCGAGTCCTGCGGGTGCAGGCGGGCCTCGGCGCGCTTGAGCATCTCCTCGAAGCGATCGCGCCAACTGACGTCGAGCCATGGCGAATCGGGGCGCTTGGTGTCCGCGGTGCTGTCGCCGTCGCCGATCGCCAGTTCGACGTAGCGCCGCAGCCACTGCAGGTAGGTCATGTCCGCCACGTCGCCGAAGTACGGCTTGGCGGTCAGTGGCCATCGCGGCGATGATCTCGTCACGACGTTCGGCGACCGCGTCGACGTCACCGGCGACGTCGTCGAGCAGACGACCGCAGCGCGACGCCGCGTTGTCGATCTCGTGGATGTCCGCACCGAGCTGGCTGCGCCCGGATGCCATGCCGCCCTGAGCCTTACCGGCACCGACCCACTGACTGGTGCCGGTGGTCTCGACCAGGAGCTGCTTGACCGCGGGCGAGGTGGTGGCCTCCAGCGTGGCCATCGTCGCGGTACCGACCAGGATGCCGTCGACCGGCATGATGGGGAAGCCGTAGGCCTGCGACCACCGGCCGGAGAGGTACTCCGCCGCACGCTCGGGCGTGCCGATGCCACCACCGACGCACAGTGTGATGTTGGACAGCTTGCGCAAGTCGCCGTAGGTGGAGATCAGAAGGTCGTCGAGGTCCTCCCAGGAGTGGTGGCCACCGGCGCGGCCGCCCTCGACGTGGACCATGACGTCCTTGTCGGGCACCTCGGCCGCGATCTTGATGACCGACTTGATCTGCTCGACGGTGCCTGGCTTGAACACCACGTGGGTGATGCCGACCTCGTTGAGCTCCTCGATGATGGCGACGGCTTCGTCGAGCTCGGGAATGCCCGCACTGACGACCACGCCATCGATGGGGGCACCGGACTGACGGGCCTTCTGCACCAAGCGCTTTCCGCCCACCTGAAGCTTCCACAGGTACGGGTCGAGGAACAGGGTGTTGAACTGCACCGCACGACCTGGCTCGAGCAGCTGGGTCAGTTCGGCGATCCGAGCGTCGAAGATCGGCTCGGTGACCTGGCCGCCACCGGCCAGCTCGGCCCAGTGGCCGGCGTTCGCCGCGGCAGCGACGATCTTGGCGTCGACGGTCGTCGGGGTCATGCCGGCGAGCAGCATCGGCGAGCGGCCGGTGAGCCGGGTGAACTTGGTCGAGAGCTTGACCGACCCGTCGGGCAGGGAGATCACCGACGGGGCGTAGCTCGACCAGGCGGGCGGCACCTCGGGCGCGGCGCCGACGGTGAAGAGATTCCGTTGGCCGGCACGGGTGGCCGCGGGCACGATGCCGACGCCGAGGCCCCGGATGACGGGCGCGGTGACGCGGGTGATGGTGTCGCTGGGGCCGAGGTCGATGATCCAGCGCGCCCCCGCCTCGTGCAGTCGTTCGACCTCTTCGACCCAGTCGAAGGGATCGGTGTAGATGGCCTTGGCGAAGTGGTGCAGCAGCTCGGAGTCGATCCCTAGCTTCTCGCCCCACCCGTCGACGACGTCGATCGCGTCGGCCAGGCGCGGGGTGTGGAAGCCGACCTCGACCTGGATGCCGTGGAACTCCGGGCTGAAGACCGCGCCGCCGCGAAGCTTGTTCTTGCGCTCCGCCTCTTCCTTCTCGGTGATCTTGCTGCAGTACAGCTCGAATCGCGACAGCTGCTCGGGGGTGCCGGTGATGACCACCGACCGCCTGCCGTTGCGAATGGACAGCACGGGCGGGAGGACCGTGCGGACGTCGGTGGAGAACTCCTCGAGGAGTCCGGCGATGCGTTCGGGGTCGACGTTGGTGACCGACACCATGGGCGACTTGTCGCCACGGCCGACCATGCCGCGTCGGCGGGAGACCAGGGAGCCGGCGGCGCCGATCAGCTGGATCATGGCGAGCAGTTCCGCGTCGCGGGTGCCCTTGGCCTTGAGCGACTCGCACGCGACGATGCCCTGCGAGTGTCCCGCCGTGGCGACCGGCGGCGTGCCGTAGAGGTCGAGGCCCTGGCGCATCGCGGCCCGGATGGCGGCCAGCTGGGTCAGGAGGATGCCCGGACCGGAGATGGCAGCGGTAGTCAGCTGCTTGGAGGTCGGCAGGGGCTCGTCGGCGGCTAGCGCGCGCACCCACTGCATCGGCTCGAAGCCGATGGGCCGGACCACGACGAGCTCACGCGCGACGGGCTGCAGCAGCAGGGCCGCCTCACCGATGACCTCGCTCAGCTCGGACTCGATGCCGGCCGAGCTGATCAGCTCCTCGAGGTTCTCCAGCCAATTGCCGCCCTGACCGCCGAACGCCACCGCGTAAGGCTCACCGGCGTTGAGCAGATCGACGAGCGCGTGCGCACCCGCCTGAGCCGAGGGAGTTCCGGCGGAACCACCCTTGCGTCCGGTGGTCATACGGTCGTGTTCGTTGATCGTCACGTCTTGCCATCTCCTCGGTGCGCTCTCGCGCGTCTCGCTCATCACGTCTGCACGGCCGTCCACTGCGTGCGTCTTCTGCGTCCTCGGCGGTGAGGCTCCCCGCGCCCATGCGGGATCCGCGGTCATCTGGTCGGGTGTCGTCGTCCCGACGGGCTCAGGTCACGTCCCGGAGGGCCCGGGCGTGCAGGCCAACCCCAATAAGAGTGTCATAAGAGCTTGGCCCATTTTGGCCCGCCAAATGGTTACTGGCGAGTTCTACGCATGGGTAACCACGCATTGCATAACGCGCTTCCGTAAACGCTCGTGACGCTTCCGGTACAAACGTCCTGCTGGCGGGTGGTTACGGTTGAGTAGCAACAACGGTGCAGATCAAAGCAGTATTGTTATCGAATCGTTATGTCATTTTCGCCAGGGCCCGGTCAAGCGGTCGCCCACGCGATCCAGTCGACAGAATGCGGCCCGGTGTCTACTGCGCAGGCGCAGAACCCGACAATTGTTTGCTGGTAAAACTTACTGATCGGTAATGTTAGTCCCACTGTCCGAAGCGTGGTTTGAGGACGTGGTTGACGTCGACCCCGACACCACCCACGCTGCGCTTGTCGATCTCCGACCTGGTGCAGGTGCGCTGCGGGATGGGTGAACCCCGCGGGCGACCCCAGTCGTGCTGCCAGAAGTACGACCCCAGGCCGTCCTGCAGCGCCCAGTCGATCGTCTTGGAATTGGCGTAGACCCCCACCCGCTGATGCCCCAGCACCGCCTCCCACCCGCGCAGATAGGGCGCCACCAGCTGCTTGTACTGCTCGAGGGTCGGATCGTCGTCGATCGAGGCGTAGATCGGGGCGCCGTAGGACCGCCGGCACGCGACGTGTAGTTGCCAGCCGCGCTTGGCGTGCTGCACGCCCGCGGCCTGGCCGCCCAGCCAGTCGGCGTCCTCCTGCTTGCCGAACTGGTAGCACGACACGATCTTCAGACCGTTCTGGTATAGGTCGCGGGCCTCGGGTAGCTGGATGGGCTTGCCCAGCATCCAGGCCTCCCCGGGCCGGCGACGCCACCCGTCACGTTCGTACCACCTTGCACGGGCGCTCCGATGCTCGCGGCAGGAACGAAAACCGCAGCGAATCGGGCTCGATTCCACGGATTCCATACGTTGCGCTGCGCCGTGACCGACCGATCCATACGATTCAGCCCATGCCATCCGGCCCCGGCGCACCGCAGATCCAGCTGTCGGGCGTACGCAAGGTGTTCGGCGAATCCATCGTGGCCGTCGAGGGCGCGGACCTGACCGTCGAGGACGGCGAGCTGTTCGCGATCCTGGGACCATCCGGCTCGGGCAAGACCACGGTGCTGCGCATGATCGCCGGCTTCGAGCAGCCCACGGCCGGCACGATCACCCTCGGTGGGGTCGACGTCACCGCACTTCCCGCGCGACGCCGCGACGTCAACACCGTCTTCCAGGAATACGCGCTGTTCCCGCACATGACCGTCGCCCAGAACGTCGAGTACGGCATGAGGGTCCGCGGCGTGGCCAAGGCCGAGCGGCGCACCCGGGCGGCGGAAGCGCTGGAGATGGTCCGCCTCGCCGAGTACGGACCGCGCAGGCCCGCGCAGCTGTCGGGCGGTCAGCGCCAGCGGGTCGCACTGGCGCGGGCCCTGGTCGGTCGGCCACGGGTCCTGCTGCTCGACGAACCCCTCGGCGCGCTCGACCTCAAGCTGCGCGAGCGGATGCAGGTGGAACTGAAGGCCATTCAGCGCGAGGTCGGCATCACCTTCGTCATCGTCACCCACGATCAGGACGAGGCCCTGACGCTGTGCGACCGGCTCGCCGTCTTCAACGCCGGCCGCGTCGAGCAGGTCGGCAAGGCCCGCGACGTCTACGAGAACCCCGCGAACCGGTTCGTCGCCGACTTCGTCGGCACCTCCAACGTGCTCGACGGTGACGTCGCCGAGGCGCTGGTGGGCCGCGCCGGCACGTTCGCCGTGCGACCCGAACGAATCGCCGTGCTGACCGCCGGCCGAGGCGCCGGGGCCGGCAGCCGCACCGTCGACGCCACCGTCGCCGAAGTCATCTATGCCGGCCCGACCACCCGGGTGGCCGCCGTCGCTCAGGTCGCCGGGCAGCCGGGCGTCACGCTGACCGCCACCGTGCTCAACGCCGCCGCGTCGCTACCCGACGACGTCGGCCACGGCACGCGCATCACGCTGGCCTGGCCGGACAGTGCGGTACACGATCTCACCAACTGAGCCGAAACACCTCGACACACCTCGACGAAGGAGCCCAATGAAGTTCAGCGCGTTGCGAATCGGCGTCACCATCGCCGCCTGCGCCACCCTCGTCGTCGGCACCGTGACGGGCTGCACCAGCTCGCAGTCCGGTGGCGGCGGCGCCGGCGGCACGGCGCCGCCCAAGATCGAACCGCTCGGTGCGCTGGGCAACGGCGAGGGCCAGCTCAACCTGATCGCGTGGGCGGGTTACGCCGAGAACGGGTCCAACGACAAGACGGTCGACTGGGTCACGCCCTTCGAGAAGGAGTCGGGCTGCAAGGTCAACGTCAAGGTGGGCAACACCTCCGACGAGATGGTCCAGCTGATGCGCACCGGTCAGTACGATGGCGTGTCGGCATCGGGTGACGCCACCTTGCGACTGATCTACGCCGGCGACGTCGCACCGGTGAATACCTCACTGGTGCCGAACTATTCGACGATCTCCGGCTTCCTCAAGGACAAGCCGTGGAACTCGGTGAACGGTCAGATGTACGGCATTCCGCACGGCTGGGGCGCGAACCTGTTGATGTACAACGTCAGCGTGGTCACCGACGCCCCCGACTCGTGGGGTGCGGTGTTCACCGACGCCGGCAAGTACAAGGGCAAGGTAACGGCCTATGACTCGCCGATCTACATCGCCGACGCCGCCCTGTACCTGATGAAGACGAAACCCGAACTGGGGATCAAGGATCCGTACTCACTGACCACCGCGCAGCTCGATGCCGCGGTCGACCTGCTGACCAAGCAGCGGGAGAACGTCAGCGAGTACTGGTCGGACTACACCAAGGAGGTGCAGGCCTTCGAGTCCGGCACCTCGGTGATCGGCACCACCTGGCAGGTGATCGCCAACACCATCGGCACCGAGAACAAGGTCCAGGTCAACACCGTCCTGCCCAAGGAGGGCGCGACCGGCTGGTCGGACACCTGGATGGTGGCGGCCAAGGCGGCCCACCCCAATTGCATGTACAAGTGGATGGACTGGATCACCTCGCCGAAGGTCAACGCCCAGGTCGCCGAGTACTTCGGCGAGGCACCCGCGCAGACCAAGGCGTGTGAGCTGACCACCGAGAAGGACTTCTGCGACATCTACCACGCCACCGACGAGGCATACGCCGGACAACTGCACTACTGGACGACGCCCCAGAAGCAGTGCGTCGACGGCAGCGGCGACAACTGCACGGCCTACGACGAGTGGGTCAGCAAGTGGCAGCAGATCAAGGGGTGACCGAAGCCGCCCCGGAGCCGGGCGGCCGGCGACATCAGGACCCGGAGCCGGGCGGCCGGCGACATCAGGCCGGGGCGACCGGGGCGGCGCATACGTCGAAGCTGAGCCTTGCGCTCCTGCTCGTCCCGCCCATGGCGTGGCTGGTGGTGGCGTACCTGGGTTCGCTTGCGGTGCTGCTGGTTTCGGCGTTCTGGACCACCAACTCGTTCACCGGAGCGGTGGTGCACACCGTCACCGGCGACAACGTCGTGCGCGTCGTGACCGACGAGGTGTTCCGCACGGTGACCGTGCGGACCGTGGGGGTGGCACTGCTGGTCACCGTGCTGTGTGCGGTCCTGGCGGTGCCGCTGGGGCTGTACATGGCCAAGGTCGCCTCGCCGCGGGTGCGACTGGCGCTGGTCGTCGCGGTCACGACGCCACTGTGGGCCAGCTACCTCGTCAAGGCGTATGCCTGGCGGGTGCTGCTGTCCCCGGGCGGCCCGCTGTCGTGGGCCACCGGCTTCACCCCCGGCTACGGACTCGTCGCGACGGTGATCACGCTGACCTATCTGTGGCTGCCCTACATGATCATTCCGGTGTTCGCGGCCTTCGAGCGCGTGCCCAACCACCTGATCGACGCCAGCTCGGACCTGGGCGCCTCCGACCTGTCGACACTGCGAATGGTGTTGGCGCCGTTGGTCTTTCCCGGCATTGCCGCCGGCTCGATCTTCACCTTCTCGCTGTCGCTCGGGGACTACATCGCCGTCACCATCGTCGGCGGCAAGACCCAGATGCTCGGCAACATCATCTACGGGCAGTTGGTCACCGCCAACAACCAACCGCTGGCCGCGGCGCTGTCGGTGATCCCGCTGGCGGCGGTCGTCATGTACCTGCTCGCGATGCGGCGCACCGGCGCCCTGGAGAACGTCTGATGCTGACCGGTGGTGCCCGGGGCGCGGTGCGGGCGTGGACCGTTGCGGTGCTCGTGTTCCTCTATGCGCCGCTCCTCCTGGTCGTCGTCAACGCGTTCAACTCGTCGCGGACGTTCGCCTTCCCCCCGAGCGGGCTCACGCTGCGATGGTGGGCCGACGCGTGGAACAGCGAGGGCATGTGGACCTCGCTCGGCAACTCCGTCGTCGTGGGACTCGGCGCCACGGCGATCGCGCTGGTCCTGGGAACCATGGTGGCCTTCGCCGTGCAGCGGCACCGCTTCTTCGGGCGCAACACGATCAGCTTCCTGGTCGTCCTGCCGATCACGCTGCCCGGCATCGTCACCGGTATCGCGCTGAACGCCACGTTCACCTCGGTGCTGGGCGTCACGCTCGGCCTCGCCACCGTGATCGTCGGACATGCGACGTTCTGCATCGTGATCGTGTTCAACAACACCCAGGCCCGGTTGCGGCGGTTGGGCACCGATCTGGAGGACGCGTCCGCCGACCTGGGCGCCTCGACGTGGCAGACCTTCCGCTTCGTGACGTTCCCGATGATGCGCGGCGCGTTGGTCGCCGGCGCCATCCTCGCCTTCGCCCTGAGCTTCGACGAGATCGTCGTCACCACGTTCACCGCCGGACCCGCCGTGCAGACGCTGCCCATCTGGATCTTCGGCAACCTGTTCCGGCCCAACCAGGCGCCGGTCATCAACGTCGTCGCCGCGGCACTGACCGTGTTGGCCATCCTGCCGGTGTGGCTGGCTCAACGGTTCGGCGGCGACCCCGCGACCACGCGCGTCTAACGCCGATCACCGGACGTTCAGCCGGGCTGGCCGTGACTCGCGATGCCGTTCGGATGGCCGGTCGCCGCGGCGACGAGGTGGCGCCGCAGGGCATCCTCCAGCTGATCCGACACCACCCGCCGGCCCAGCTCGACGACGTCGTCGGGAAGCGGCACGTCATGGTCACCCAGGCTGGCCAGCGGGCTCTCGCCCAGCGCCGTCACCACCGACTCCGCCAGCTCGTCGAGGAGCTCCGCGACGCCGTCGGCGACCCGCAGGATCGTCTTGACGTACCGCAACTGCTCGGTGCCGCCGATCGCCTCGGCGATGTGCGGGTTGACCATCGTCAGCCGGCCGTCGACCACCTGCGCCAAGCCGTAGCGGCGCAGTCGGGTCGCGTCCTCGCTGTCCGGATCGATGTCGACGGTTACCTCTGGTCGGCGCGGACCGCCGAGGGTGTCCTCCCGCAGCCCGAGGAGCCCGGCGAGGTCGTGACCCCGACGCGTGCTGGCGAGGAAGTCCGCGATGTGCGCGGAGGTGAACCCCTTGCGCAGCAGCTCGTTGATCGTCCGCAGTTGGGACAGGTGATGGTCGCCGTAGAAGGCGGATCTGCCTTCGCGGCGGGGTGGGTCCAGCAGACCTCGCTCGCGGTACGCGCGAATGTTGCGGACACTGACGCCCGAGAGCTCGGACAGCTCGTCGAGCCGATACTCGGACACCTAAATACTCCCCCAAAGGGCTGTTCACGGGACTCCATCGCGGTAGCCCGCGACAGCGCACGCCCACCACTGTAGCCGCTCGCTGAGTTTGCGAGATCTGCACGTCGACGTCAGGTTCGGAAAACCGATTGGCCATCGGACACCTCGATGCGCGACCATTGACCGAGTGCGTGCGTGGATGATCTGGGCGACGGGTTTGCTGGCCTACATCGTCGCCGTGCTCGACCGCACCACGCTCGGCGTGTCCGGCCTCGCCGCCGCCGATCGATTCGCGGCGAGTCCCAGCGTTCTGTCGACGTTCGTGGTGCTTCAGGTCGTCGTCTACGCGGGCGCGCAGGTTCCCGCCGGCGTGCTCCTCGACCGCTACGGCTCGCGAGCGCTGATCGTCGCGGGCGCCGCTCTGATGGCGAGCGGTCAACTGCTGCTCGCGCTCACCGAGTCGTTGCCGCTGGCGATCGGTGCCCGCGCGATCGTGGGACTCGGTGACGCCGTGACGTTCATCTCGGTGCTGCGGCTGGTGCCGCACTGGTTCCCGCCACGGCAGGTGCCGCTCCTGACGCAACTGACCGGAATCTGCGGCCAGCTCGGCCAGGTGCTATCCGCGCTGCCGTTCCTGGCGCTGCTCACCGGCACCTCCTGGGCGACCGCGTACATCGCGGTGGCGGCCTTCGGCGTGCTCGCCATGGTGCTGGTGGTCGCCATGGTGAAGGACACCCCGCACGGCCGCGTCGTCGCCGCGGAGAATCTGTCGGCCCGAGCCGTCCTTGGCAGCGTGAAGACGGTCTGGCTGCGGCCCGGCACGCGCCTCGGGTTCTTCACCCACATGGGCACCCAGTTCTCGGTGACGGTGTTCTGTCTGATGTGGGGCGTGCCGTATCTGACCGTGGCGCAGGGTCAGTCCGCGGGGATGGCCGGCGCGCTGTTGACGATCTCGGTTCTGAGCGCCATCACCGCGGGCATCGTGATCGGGATCGTCACCGGACGGTATCCGCACCGGCGGTCCTGGATCGTGCTGGGGATCATCGCCAGCAACGCCCTGATGTGGACGGTGGTGCTGGCGCTACCCCACCGCGCGCCCCTGTGGCTGCTGGTGGTCCTGATCGTGGTGATCTCGATCGGCGGTCCGGGGTCGATGGTCGGCTTCGACTTCGCGCGCACGTTCAATCCGAGCGCCACCCTGGGCACCGCTCAGGGCATGGTCAACATGGGTGGCTTCGTCGCCTCACTGTTGGTGATGCAGGCAATGGGCGTGATCCTCGGTGCGGCTGGCGGGTATTCGTTCGAGTCGTTCCGGCTGGCGTGGACGGTTCAATACGCGGTGTGGGTGGTTGCCGTCACCGGCATCCTGATCACCCGCGGCAAGGCCCGTCGGCTGATGAAGGCCGAACAGGAGCGCTCCCTGCTGGAGACTTTCGACCTCGACGCGCGCGAACGCTGACCCGACCCCGCGTCACCGACTCTTCGCCGAGATGCGCCGGTTGGCCTTCACGATCGCGTCGACCAATTCCGCCTTGGTCATCCTCGACCGCCCGGTGACGTCCAGTCGCCTCGCGACGTCCAGAAGGTGCTTCTTGGTGGCGGTGGCATTGACGCCCTCGGCCGTCTCGCCCCCGCCATCCAGTCCGCCGACGCGGGCGCGTTCGTCGGACGGGCCCTTCTCCTCCTTGGGTTCCCAGCGGTCGCCGACCTTCTCGAAGCTGTGCTTCACCGCGCTGAACGCCACGCGGTAGGCCCGGCTCTCCTCGCCGTACTGTTCGGCGGCGGCGTCGTGGGCAGCGGCGAAGGTCTGCTGCGCCTTCGCCGGCGATCTCTGCAGGGTGCTGGGCAGTTCGGACTTCTTGGCGCGTCCGTTGCTACCGATCTTCGGCATCCCCAAGGCATACCCCGACGCGCGAGAGACCAACCCGGGCGCTACGCGCGGCGGTGGCCCAGTACCTCGAACCCGACGACGCTGACGACGGGCGCCAGCGTGACGATCAACAGGCACGCCGTCATCGGCACGCCGGCCGCCGCGGAGGCCACCGCCCCCACCAACACGGCCGCGGTCAGCGCCGCCAGGAGCAGGTGCCAGCCGTCCCACGTTCGCACCATCAATCCGTAGAGCACGTAGACCAGCCCGACGTACACGGCTACCGGGACGACCATCGACAGCACCGTGCCGACCGCCCCGAGCTTCGACTGCTGCTCGACGTAATAAGCGGCCGTGTGGAGGCCGGCGCCGGTCGCGACGATCGCCCCGAACACCGGGATGTGCAGATAGCCGAACCAGAACGACCGCTCCCGGTGGGCGTGCAGCAGGTCCGCCGACGGGACGGCGAAGTAGATCCACCACATGCCGAACGTCAGCCCGGTCCCCGCGACGGCGAGGATGGCCGCGTCGGGCGTCCAGCCGTGTTCGCCCACCACGGCCGTCAGAGATGCGACGGTGCCGACCACGCCCTCGCCGAGCGCGATGATCGCCAGCAGTCCGTACCGCTCGGCGATGTGGTGCGCGTGCCACGGCGTACCGCCCATGCGGGTCTCGGCGAGCCACGGCCCGGTCATCTCCAGCACCGCCAGCACGACGAACACGCCCAGCCCGACGGAGACCGACAGCGGCAGGAAGATCGAGGCGATCCAGCCGACCTGTACCACCGTGATGACCGTGGCGTAGGTCAGGCTGGCCGACCTGCGGGCGGGGTCCTGACGCGAGGCTCGCAGCCACTGCGCGACCATCGCCACCCGCATCACCACGTAGCCGGCGACGATCAGTTGGTTGTCGAGGTGTCCGCCGTGTTCGATCGAGGCATAGAACGGCGGAATGCCCAGCGCCAGCACCAGCACGCCGACCATCTGCACCATCGTGAGGACGCGGTAGATCCAGTCGTCGGTGTCGTACGCCGAGGCGAACCAGGTGAAGTTGATCCACGCCCAGCACGTCGCGAACGTGGCGAAGACGAAGGCGGTCAGGCCCGTTCCGCCGTGACCTGCCGCGAGTGCGTGCGCGAACTCCGCGCCGGCGACGCCGAACGCGATCACGAAGGTCAGGTCGAACAGCAACTCCAGCGGCGTGGCCACCCGGTGGCGCTCGTGTGGATCGCGGCCCGCCATCGGTCGGACCCGGTGCGCCCGAACGACGGCGGTCCGCGGCGGCTCGGATTGGGTCACCCGACAAGCTCCTTCCGACGGCGCACGGGCGTGGCGCGGCCGGCCGTCAGCGGGGCGTGGCGGCGGTGGCCGGTTCGGGGGCGCTGGGGCCGGACCGGTACCTGGCCATCTTGGGGCTGACGATGGTCGGCCACCAGAACCACTTGCCCATCAGGGCCGCGATCGCGGGGGTCATGAACGTGCGGACGATCAGGGTATCGAACAGCAGGCCCAGCGCGATCGTGGTGCCGACTTGGCCCATCACCTTCAGGTCGCTGAAGGCGAACGTCGCCATCGTCGCGGCGAAGACCAGACCTGCCGACGTGACCACCGATCCGGTGCCCGCCATCGAGCGGATGATTCCGGTCTTCAGTCCGCCCGGCAACTCCTCCTTCATCCGCGACACCAACAGCAGGTTGTAGTCGGAGCCGACCGCAAGCAGCAGGATGACCGACATCGCCAGCACCATCCAGTGCAGTTCCAGGCCGATGATGTGCTGCCACAACAGCACCGACAACCCGAACGACGCGCCGAGTGACAGCAGCACCGTGCCGACGATCACCGCCGCCGCCACCAGCGCCCTGGTGATGACCAGCATGATGATGAAGATCAGCGTGACGGCGGCGATCCCGGCGATCAGCAGGTCGTAGAACGAGCCGTCCCGCATGTCCTTGTAGGTGGCGGCGGTACCGGCCAGGTAGATCGACGAGCCCTCCAGCGGCGTGCCCTTGATGGCTTCCTTGGCGGCCTGCTTGATGGCGTCGATGTGGGAGATGCCCTCGACGGTCGCCGGGTCACCCTCGTGGCTGATGATGAAGCGCACCGAATGGCCGTCGGGCGAGATGAAGTTCTTCATTCCGCGCTTGAAGTCCGCGTTGTCGAAGATCTCCGGCGGCAGGTAGAACGTGTCGTCGTTGCGGGAGGCGTCGAACGCATCGCCCATCGCGGTCGCGTTCTGCGACATCGCCGACTGCTGGTCCTGGAAGCCCTTCTGCACCTGGTAGGTCGTCAGCAGCATCTGCTTCACCGACTTGAGCTGCTCGAGCTGCGGTCGCAGCGACGCCGCCAGCTGCGGCGTCAGCGCGTCGAGCTTCTGGATGTCGGTGACCAGCCCGCCGATCTGGTCGCTCAGGGCGTCGACGCCGTCCAGCGCGTCGAACAGCGACCGGCCCGTCTGGCACAGCGGGATGTCGTAGCAGTGCGGTTCCCAGTACAGGTAGGCGCGGAGCGGCCGGAACGAGTCGTCGAAGTCCGCGATGTGGTCCCGCAACTCGTAGACCGTGTGCGTCAGGTCGGTGATCTTGGTGGCCATGTCGTGGATGTTGGCCGACAGCTCGTCGATCAGCGCCAGCATGTGCGTCAGGGTGTCGATCATCGTCTGCATGTCGTTGGCCTGCTTGAGCAGGTTGGCGAACGAATCCAGCTGGTACTTCTCGTTCATCTTCGACGACGTGCCCTGCATGCTGATCTGGAACGGGATGGTGCTGTGCTTGATCGGCTTGCCGTCGGGGCGGGTGATCGTCTGCACGCGCGAGATGCCCGGCGTGTGGAAGATCGCCTTGGCGATCTTGTCGATGACCAGGAAGTCCGCCGACGTGCGCAGGTCGTGATCGCTCTTGATCATCATCAGCTCGGGGTTCATCCGGGCGGCGTTGAAGTGCCGGTCCGCCACCTCGTAGCCGACGTTCGCCGCCATGGTGGTCGGTAGGTACTTGCGGTTGTCGTAGCTGGTCCGGTAGCTGGGCAGGGCGAGCAGACCGATGAGCGCGAGCGCGATGGTGGCGGCCAGCACCGGCCCCGGCCACCGCACGACGGTGGTCCCGATGCGGCGCCACCCGCGCGACCGGATCGCGCGCCTGGGCTCGAAGATGCGGCGGAAGCGGCTGCCGATCGTGACCACCGCCGGCCCGAGGCTCAGCGCGGCGAAGACGGCGACCAGCGTGCCGACGGCGCACGGCACGCCGAGACTCTGGAAGTACGGCAGCCGGGTGAAGCTGAGGCACAGCATGGCGCCGGCGATGGTCAGCCCGGAGCCGAGGACGACGTGCGCGGTGCCACGGAACATCGTGTAGAACGCCGCTTCGCGGTCCTCGCCGTCGCCGCGGGCCTCCTGGTAGCGGCCGATCAGGAAGATCGCGTAGTCGGTGCCCGCGGCGATCACCATGAGCGTCAGCAGGCTGGTCGCGAACGTCGAGAGCCCGATGATCTCGTAGTAGCCGAGCACGGCCACGATGCCGCGGGCGGCCCCGAGTTCGAGGAACACCATGAACAGGATCAGCAGCATGGTGACGAACGACCGGAAGACCAGCACCAGCATCAGCGCGATCACCACCAGCGTGATGATCGTGACGATGACGATGCTCTTGTCGCCGGCCGAGTGCTGATCGGCGACCAGCGGCGCGCCGCCGGTGACGTAGGCCTTGACCCCGGGCGGCGCGGGGGTCGCGTCGACGATCGCGCGCACCGCCGTCACGGAGTCGTTGGCGAGCGTCTCGCCCATGTTGCCGTGCAGGTACACCTGTACGTAGGCGGACTTGCCGTCGTTGCTCTGCGCGCCAGAGGCGGTCAGCGGATCGCCCCAGAAGTCCGGGATGTGCTCGACGTGGTTCGGGTCGGCTTCGAGCTTCCTGATCAGCTCGTCGTAGTAGTGGTGCGCGTCGGCACCCAGCGGCTGATCGCCCTCGAGGATGACCATCGCGTTGCTGTCGGAGCGGAACTCGTCGAACGTCCTGCCGATCTGCTCCATCGACAGCATCGACGGGGCGTCCTTGGCGTTCATCGACACCGTGTGGGCCTCGCCGACCTTCTCCAGGGGCGGCACGGCCACGTTGGAGAGGACGGTCAGGGCCAGCCAGCCGATGAGGATCAGCGGCGCGAAGGCCCGGATGAAGCGGGCGAGCTTGGAGTGCTCGAGGCGGGTATCACTCATTCGAGTTCACTCACCCCTCCCGACTGCGCCGACGCCGTCGGCCCGATAGAGGTCGCTCACCGGCAGAACCCCGCGCTCAATATATCTAGGCCGTCAAAGTTTCTGTGTCAATTTGCAGGCCCGGCTTCGCGGCAAGCGTCACACGGCCGACTCCTTCGCGGGTCGCGTAGCCCACTACGCGTGCCTCCAGGCCTACGCCGTTC
The DNA here is from genome assembly GCA_963846985.1 of uncultured Actinomycetota bacterium. Classification (GTDB taxonomy): domain Bacteria; phylum Actinomycetota; class Actinomycetes; order Mycobacteriales; family Mycobacteriaceae; genus Mycobacterium. The sequence goes on along the minus strand of CAWJYC010000011.1, from coordinate 174,008 downwards.
GACGATGAGAGAGTGAACATGACTCGACCGGGGAGGAAGACGATGACCGCCCTGCTGACCTTCTGCCTGGCGGCGGGAGCGGGCCTGCTGGGTTGCGCTCTGCACAGCCTTCAGCTGCGCGTCGAACAGTGGGACTACGACCGCCACGCGAACGACTGACCCACCGCCACCCGCGGGCCGTACAGGAGCGCCGACCTGGCCGAGTAGCCGCGGACGCCACTGCCGATAGCGTGGGCCCATGCAGCCGAGCCCGGAGCCCGTCGCGGTCGGGGTGATATTGGCGGCCGGGATGGGCACCCGGGTTGGCGCCGACGGCAACAAGGCCTACCTGCCGCTGGCGGGGCGCAGCATGGTGTCGTGGTCGGTGGCGGCGGTGGCCGGGTCGCCGAGAATCGGCCGGGTGATCCTGGTGTTCCGCTCCGGCGAACGCGAGCTGGCCGCGCGCACGCTGGCCGCTGAATTACCCAGGCGACAGTCGAACTCGTCGAAGGCGGCGACACCCGGCACGGCTCCGAGGAGAACGTCCTGCGCGTCCTGGCACCCGACATCGACCGCGGCGCCATCGACGCGGTGCTGATCCACGACGCCGCCCGCCCACTGGCCGCACCGGTCATGATGGACACCGCGTTGACCACCGCCCGCCGCTACGGCGGCGCCATCCCGGTGCTGCCCGCGACCGACGTGCTACGGACCGGCGTCGACGGTCGGCTCGACGCCGCCGACGGCACCCTGGTCCGGGTTCAGACGCCGCAGGCATTCCGGGCCGGCCCGCTACTCGCCGCGTACCGCTCGGCGGCGGGCGACGGCTTCGAGGGCACCGACACCTCGTCGTGCGTGCAGACCTACACCGATCTTGACGTCCGCGTCTTCCCCGGCTCCCCGACGAATCTCAAGGTGACCTTCGCGCCCGACGTCGCCCTCGCGGAGCGTCTCCTCAAGGCTCAACCGCGACGGCAGTCGATGATCGCCTCCAGCAGCTGCGCATCCCGCGGCAACTCGACCTGAAAGGCGCTGGCGTCGCCCGCCACCCGACCGACGTCCAGTCCGGCGCGCAGGGCACCGTCGAGCTCGTCTGCGTCCTCGGCCGTTCGGGGTAAGTGCCGGGGACACCTCCACCAGCTGCCACAGCGCCGAGGTGGTGAATCCCCGCGGGTACTGCACGGTCTGCAACGTCGCGCGGTCCACGGTAGTGAGCACCGAACCGAGCTGGTCGACGGTCTTGACGGTGTCGGTCACGGGCACGGTCGGCACCACCGCGTCGTACCCCTCGGCTAGCGTCGCGAGCACCCGGTCGGCGACGTCGCCGGGTGACAGTGGGTACCGGTGGTCACAGACCAGCACGCCTCCCGGCGTGAGCGGCCCTATTCCGAGATGTTCGAGCCCGGCCCGGATCACCGCGCGCCGGGACGCCGACGCGGACGCGCTCATCGATGCGCAGGCCACCGCCGTCGCCAGCCCGGCCGCAGCTACCTGCTCCGCCGCCCCTGCCGCCAGGGCGGGCATCGTGGCGACGACGACGTGGTCGGCGGCGACAGCGGTCAGCACCGAGCGCAGGACCCGCACCAGCGCGGCCTCGCCCGCCACCATCGCGGCGGCAGCCTGGAGGTCAGCCGGTCGGGTCAGTGGCAGAATCGCCCACCGATCCGGCGTCGGCACGGTGGCCACGGTCAGCGGAACCGGCGCAGGTAGGCCGCCCAGTCCCAGCCGGCGAGGAACCTCTCGGCCGCCGCGTAGCCCTTGAGGTACTGGGCTTCCACCTCGTTGGCGGTGATGTCGAAGTCGAGGAATCCCACGTCGGTGGAGTCCACGCGGATCGCCCGGGCGTTGACCCACGGCTGGCTCAGGTAGGCCTGGTCGCGGCCGACCAGCATGGTGGTGATGACGTCCTCAAGCAGAAGCGGCGCGCCCACCAGGCGCAGCGCGCCGAGCGCCGGAATCGTCTTGTCGTTGCCGTCGGGCAGGTTCGGCAGCAGCGTGACGCCGAAACTGGGCCACCGCGGGGTCTTGCCGTCCGTCCGGTCGAGGGAGTCGATCGGGAAGTTCGACAGCAGGCCGCCGTCGACGAGCGTCGAGGTGCGACCGGTGGCGCTGGTGAGCGAGACCGGCCGGAAGAAGAAGGGGATGGACATCGACGCGCGGACGGCGTCGGCGACCGACTGCTCGTCGGGGTCCAGGCCGTACACCCTGCGGTAGTCCCACGGCAGTCGGACCAACTCGCCGGTAGTGACGTCGGCGACGGTGACCACCAGGCGGTAGCGCTGTTCGGGCGGCAGGTGGTCGTCGTCGAGGGCCAGGTCGGCGAAGGTGTGGACGCCCAGGTCGGCCAGCCGGGCGCGCACCCAGTCGTGGATGTAGTCCCCGCGGTAGAGGCCCGATCCGCGGGCCAGGGCCAGTGACGGGCCAAGCACCGGCACCCGCTCGAGCGGACCGGGGTCGAGGAACTTGCTGTAATCGAGTTGCAGCGCAAGGGTTTTCACCTGCGAGCCGGTCATGGCACCAGTCTGCGCCGCGGCTGCCACGATGGCGCCGACGATGGACCCGGCGGACGTGCCTGAGACGCGTTGCGGCACGTAGCCGGCATCGAGCAATCCGACGACGGCTCCCACCAGGCCGACGCCCTTGACTCCGCCTCCGGACAGCACCAGGTCGGCGCGTTTGAGTTCGGTCACCTCACCGACGGTACGGGTCGACTAGACAGGGTCGAAGGACGAGATGAGCCAGTCGTCGTGAGACCTGGTCAGCCCGACCTTCACGGCGCTCGCGGTGAAGGACCCGTCCGGGTTCTCCTTGCTGGTGGTGGTCTGGTTGAGGAACACCAGCACCACCGCCGACGTCGGCTTGAGTTCGGACACGGCCGCCTGCACGATCGTCGCCGACGTCTTCACCGACTTCTGCTTCACCGCCGGAGTGACGATGTCGTGGGTGAACTGGCTGTAGTAGTTCAAGAAGTCGCCGGTGAGATGGCCCTTGGCAGCGGCGAAGTCCTTGTCCATCGACTCCGGCGCGTACGACAGCAGTGCCACGGCGCCGTCGGAGGCGGCCTTGATGGTCTGCGCGGCGACGGCGCCGTTGGTCTCCCTGTCCGGGCGGGCCTGATAGAGGTAGACCCACGTCGCCAAGCCAGCCGAGGCGATCAATGCGACCACCAACGCCAGCGGTACCAGCAGGCTCCTGCGAGGACCATTGGCCGACGGGTCCCCGGTGGGGTTCGGCGGACTCGGCCTCCGGGGTGTCGTCGAGCGCGTCGGACTGGGTGTCGTCGAGGGCCTCGGGCGTCACGTCGATGCTCGTGTCTGCGGGTTCGGTCACGGGACGAACTCGACTTTCGCCAGCTTGATCTGCCCGCCCTCGCGGGCGACTTGAACGTTCAGCCGCCATGACCGCGGTTGCTGTTGCTTGCTTGCGGCGTTCGAGACGTTGGTGGTGACGGCCACCAGCACCGTCGCGGTGTCGTTGGTCATCGACTTGACGCCGAGGGCGTTGACGTTGGCCTCGGTGACGACCTTGGAGTCCTGGGCCGCCTTGGTGAAGTCGGCGGCCTGGGCTTGGAAGTCCTTCTTGAAGTCGCCCGTGCTGCTGTCGATGATCCGCTTGACGTCGTCGGCCGCGCTGTTGAAGTTCAGCGACATCAGCGTGACGACGCCCTGACGCGCGGCGGCAGCGAATTCGGCCGAGCGCTGCTGCTCTGCGACGACCCGGCGATGCTGGAACGCCATGAAGGCGCTGGCACCCAGGAAGCCCAATACCAAGACGACCACGAGCGCGGCCGCGACGACTCTCGGCCGGATTCTCGGCAGGGCGAGGCCGCGGCGCCGGGCGGGCGGGGACTCGTCGAGTGCGGCGTCCGCCCCGTCCTCGTCGGCAGTCCTCCAAAGTGTCTGTCGCTGACAGCGTTTCGGTGACGTCGGGGGCCGGCTGCGGTTCGTCGGTGTCGGCGGTGCCGGGGGCCGCCACGTCGGCGGCATCGGCCTCGACGTCGGGTGCCGTGGCGCCCGACCGGCTCGACGCCGCGGCGGCCTCGGCCTGGCGGCGCAGCTTCAGGGCACGCGCTCGGGCCCGCGCGGCGGCGACGACGGCCTCCGCCTCGGCGGCCTCGGCCTCTGCCTCGGCGAGTTCCAGCAACAGCGCGTCGGGCGCCGCTGCGTCCCCCGGGTTCGGCGGCAGCCTCGGCAGCACGGTGGGCATCGCCGTTGAGCACCGCCGAGGTTCGCTTGCGAGCCGGCATGCGACCTCCTGTTCCATCCGTTGTGCGTCCGAGGAGAACGGCATTTTCGTTTTTGGATATCGCCTTGACGATACCGCATCGGTGATCCCGCTCCAGGAAGCTTTCAGCTGCGTGGATGCTGTCCTCGAACTGTGCGAACGCTCAGCGAAGTCGATCCTTGACGACCTTGCCGGTGGCGTTCGTGGGTAGCTCGTCGAGGAACTGTACATACCGCGGGACCTTGAAACCGGCCATTCGCCGACGACTCCACGAGATCAGTTCCTCGGCGCCGAGCACGTCGTTGGATTCGCGAAGCACGACGAACGCCTTGCCGACCTGGCCCAGCCGGGCGTCGGGTACCCCGATGACCGCAGCCTGGGCAATCGCCGGGTGCTCCATCAGGAAGCCCTCGATCTCGGCGGGATAGGCGTTGAAGCCCCCGACGATGAACATGTCCTTCTTGCGGCCCACGATGCGCAGCCGGCCCGAATCGGTGACGTCGCCCAGATCCCCGGTGTGCAACCACCCCTCGGCGTCGATCGCCTCCCCGGTGCCGACGGGGTCGTCGAGATAGCCCTGCATGACGCCGTAGCCGCGCACCAGCACCTCGCCGTCGTCGGCGATCCGCACCTCGACGCCGTCGCACGGCAGGCCCGCCGTGGTCGCGACGTCGGCCAGCGAATCGCCGGGTCGCGACAGCGTGACGTTCCCGCACTCGGTCAACCCGTAGCCGGTCATCAGCGTCTGGAACGGCAATTCGTCGTGGATCCGTCGGATGAGGTCCACCGGAATGTCGGCCGCGCCGGTCACCCCGGCGCGCAGCGAGGCCAACCTGCCCTTGTCGGCGACCGTGAGCAGGGAGTGGTACAGCGTGGGCGGACCTGGCAGCATCGTGACGCGTTCGCGCTCGATCAGGTCGACCACGTGGTCGAGGTCGAAGGCGGCGACCGGCAGCATCGTGGCACCGCGCAGGAAGGATGCCACCAGCCCGGCCTTGAGCCCGAAGGTGTGGAAGTACGGGTTGATCATCAGATAGCGGTCGCCGTCGCCGCAGGTCCGCGAGCGTCGCCCACTCCTCGTACATGCGCAGCGTCTGAACGTGATTCATCATCGCGCCCTTGGGCCTGCCCGTCGTGCCCGAGGTGTAGATGACGTCCGACACGTCGCCGCCGTCGAGCCATCTCGGGGCGCGCGAGCAAACGGCGACCCGCCGGTCAGGAAGTCCGACTTCAGGTCGATCGTCGGCACCTCGAGCGCCGTGCGGAAGTCCGCCCCGAGGAAGCCGCTCTGGACCATCACCGCCTTGGCACCGCTGCGCGAGATGACGTCGGCGGCCTCCTCGGCCTTGAACCGGGTGTTGACCGGGACCAGGACGGCGCCCGCGGTCATGATCCCGAACGCGGCGACGATCCATTCCGCGGAGTTGGGCGCCCACACCGCGACCCGGTCACCCTTGCCGATGCCGAACTCAGCGAACGCACCCGCGGCGCTGCGGATGCGTTCGGCGAGATCGGCGAAGGACAGACGCAGCGGACCGTCGACGACGGCTTCGGCGTCGCCGAATCGGTCCGCTGCGCTCAAGACCATCTCGGGGATGGTCTGCCACGGTTGGGGGTGGCTCAGGTCTGGCTCAAGCGGTGATCAGCCGGGACAGGTTGCCGCCCATGATCTTTGCCTGGTCCTCGACCGAGAGGTGCTCGAGCGCGGTCACGTAGTGGGTCGGCTCGGCCAGCCCCTCCGGGTGCGGCCAGTCCGAGCCGTACAGCACCTGGTCGACGCCGATCAGGTTGATCAGGTCGTCGATGCCCTCCTCGTAGAACGGGCTGACGTAGATGCGGTTCTTGATCTCCTCCATCGGGTTGCCAAGGAACGCTTCCGGCGCCTTCTTGTACACCTCGGTCATGGAGTCCAGTAGCGGGAACATCCACTTCGAGCCGGCCTCGACGATGCCGACCTTCAGCGTCGGGAAGCGGAACAGCGCGCCGTGAATCACCCAGGAGGCCACCGCATCCTGAATCGGACGCCACTCGTTGAGGATGCCCATGGCATTGGTCTGGAAGGGCAGCATCTCCTGCGCGCCGCCGTCCCACTCGGAGGTGTAGCGCGAGTAACCGCTGTCGCTGGAGTGCATTCCGACGAACACGTCGTACTCGACGCACTTCTGCCAGAACGGGTCGAACTCGGGCAGCGCGAACGAGCGCGGACCGCGGAAGCCGGGGACCGGGGCCGGGCGGATCAGGATGGCGCGGGCGCCGCGCTTGACCGCCCACTCCAGCTCCTCGATGGCCTTCTCGACGATCGGCAGCGTGATCACCGGGGTGGTGTAGATGCGGTTCTGGTAGTTGAAGCCCCAGGTCTCGTGCAGCCACTCGTTCAGCGCGTGCACGATGACGTGGATGGCCACCGGGTCGTCGCTGAGGCGCTCCTCGATCAGGCTGGCCAGCGTCGGGAACATCAGCGAGCGGTCCAGACCCAGCTCGTCCATCTTCTCCAGGCGCGGAGCCGGGCTCGAAGAACGCCGGGATGGCCCTCATCGGCTCGCCGAACAGCTCGCGCTTGCTCTTGCCGTCGGGGTTGCCGAACTTGAAGTACTCCTCCCAGGCGCCCGGCTTGGCGACCACCGAGAACGTGGGGTTCGGGATGTAGTTGCTGATCTGCCCCTGCAGCGCGATCTTGGTGCGTCCGTTGATCTCGACGTACTGGACGACGTCCTTGTATTCCTTGGGCAGGAACTTGGTCAGCGCCTCCGGCGGCTCGTAGAGGTGGTTGTCCGCGTCGAACAGCGGGAAGGGCACGTCGACCCGGTGCGAAAGTTGACCCATGGAATACTCCTTTTCCTATTGAGAGAATCCTATTCTCACTACCTGACATGGCAACGCTTCGTCCGGCTTCTGTCATGCCTCGCCGCACGATTCGCGCACCACGAACTTCTGGACCTTGCCGCTCGCCGTGCGGGGGAAGTCGTCGGCCTGGTGCAGCTCCTCGGGCCACTTCTGCCGCGCCACGCCGGCCCGTTCGAAGTGCGCACGCACCTCCTCCAGCGTCGGCATGGCGTGGCCCGGCCTGATGCGCAGCACTGCCGCCGCCCGCTCGCCGAGCCGGTCGTCGAGCGCCGCCACCACGACCGCCTCGGCGACCTGCGGCATGGCGAGCAGCACCTCTTCGACCTCGACCGCGCTGATGTTCTCGCCGCCGCGGATGATCACGTCGGCCTTGCGGTCGGTGATGGTCAGGTAGCCGTCCTCGTCCAGGACGCCGACGTCGCCGGTGTGATACCACCCGTCCGCGTCGAACGCCTTCGCGGTCAGCGCCGGATCGGTGTAGCCCAGGCACAGATCGGGACCGCGGCTGAGGATTTCCCCGTCCTCGGCGAGCCTCACCTCGACACCCGGCCTGGCGTTGCCGTCGGTGTAGAGCCGCTTGTCCTCCGGAGCGTCGCGACCCGACCCGGTGATCGAGGGGTGCTCGGTGCTGCCGTAGGACCGGAACACGAACACGCCGAGGTCGGCGAGACGCCTGGTCACCGCGGCCGGAACGGTGGAGCCACCCAGTCCCACCGTCTTGATGTGCCTTCGGTGCTCGTCGGTGAAGTCCGGATGGTCCAGCAGGCTGGTGACGAAGTACGGCGGACCGCCGCCGACGGTGATGCCGTCGGACTTCATCAGCGCCAGCACCGCGGCGGGATCGAAGACGTCGGCCAGGTCGATCGGCGAGCCTTCGATGACCGGAATCAGGAACGCACCGACCATGCCGATGAAGTGCCCGACCGGGGTGGCGGTCAGCTGCCTGCCGCGGTCAGGCGGGTAGTTCGCGAGCAGTTGGCGGGTCTCGAAGCCCAGCGTCTGGTGGCTGTGGACGACGCCCTTGGGATCGCGGGTGGTGCCGGAGGTGAACGCGATGAGCGCCGGCGCCGAGGCATCGGTATCGACGGTGCCGGTCAGCGGCTCGTCGGCGAGCAGGTCGTCGAAGCCAGACTGCTCTTCGAGCGTCGCTTGCGCTCGGCCTCCCCCACCAGCGCCACGATCGGCACGTCCGCGCACAGGTCCGGTTGAAAGGTCATCCGGCCGAACCGCGCGGTCGTGACGAAGGCCTTCGGCTGGCCGTGGCCAGGATGTGCGCGACCTCCTTGCGGCCGTAGAAGTGCACGATCGGCACCACCACCGCACCGAGGAACGCCGAGGCCCAGAACGCCGCAGCGGCCTCCATCCAGTTCGGCAGCTGCAGAGCCACGACGTCGCCGGGGCCGACGCCCCGCTTGCGCAGACCCGCGGCGAGCCGGCGCGCCACGGCCTCGACGTCGCCGAAGGTGCCCGACCACGGCCGCTGCGGAGTGCACCTGGAAGCCGACGTCCGGGTTCGCCCGAAGCCCGCGGGCCAACATGGCACCGAGGGTCTCCGGCGTCCACCAGCCCTCTCGTCGTAGCGTTCGGCCAGTTCGGCGGGCATGATTCGCTGGGGCTTGGCGACCACACGGCGATGTTATTCTCCCGAAACGAGAATGCCAATATCGCAAATGGAGAACGGTGAGGGGAGCCGATGGTCGACCTGGAGATCGACGACGGACTGGCCGTCGTCACCATCGACCGGCCGCATGCGCGCAATGCCATCTCACTCGAGACGATGGACCAGCTCGACGACGCCCTCGACCGCGCCGCCGGCGCCCGCGCCCTGGTGGTCAAGGGCGCCGGCGACAAGGCGTTCGTCTCCGGCGGCGACCTCAAGGAACTCAGCGCCATGCGGACTGAGGCGGACGCGGCGGCGATGGCCCGGCGGATGCGCGGCGTGTGCGACCGCATCGCGGCGTTCCCGGCCCGGTGCTGGCCGCCCTCAACGGCCACGCCCTCGGCGGCGGTGCCGAGGTCGCCGTGGCCGCCGACATCAGGTTGGCCGCCGACGACGTCAAGATCGGCTTCAACCAGGTGTCGCTGGCGATCATGCCCGCGTGGGGCGGCGCCGAGCGGCTCGCCGCACTGGTCGGCAAGGGCCGGGCGCTGCTGCTGGCAGGCACCGGTTCCGTCCTCGACGCCGCCGAGGCGCAGCGGCTCGGCCTGGTCGACGTCGTCGTGCCGCGCGCCTCGTTCGAGGACGAGTGGCGCGCCTTGGCCCGCAAGCTCGCGGCCCCGCCGGTCGCAGCATCAAGCGCGTGATCGCGGGAACCTCCGCCGAGGAGGCCATCGGGGCATTCGCCGCGCTGTGGGTCTCCGACGATCACTGGGCCGCGGCAGACCGGGTGATGAACCGCGCCAGGCGATCCAATTAATTGGGGCGACTTCGGTCCACCGGAGGCCAATCAGCGAGGAAACTCGCGATGACGGTCCTGCCGAACTCCTCGACCGATCCTGGCGGGGCTCCATCGGCAAACCATACGTAGAACCTTTGCGCGCCCTGCTTTTTCAACGCGCAAAAGTACCGATCAGCTGCCCTGCGTCGCCACACACCAGCCCGGGTCCGAGGTGTCCCCAGCGCCGCCTGCTCGCCTCACCGACCGCCTCGGGATCGCCGCCCTTGCCGACGAAGCCCACCATCTGTTGTACCGACGCCCGCGCGGTGCCGATCGATCCGACGAATTCAGGCAGCCGATCGACCTTGTCGGCTGGCAGGTTCCACCAGTCCGCGTGCGTGCGCACCACCTCCAAGATCCGCGGACCAGTGCCGCCAATGACGATCGGTATCGGTTGTGTCGGCGTGGGAGCCTGCGCACCCTCGCCCGGCCACGTCCCCGCTTCCCCAGTAGTCGCGGATCGCCGTCAGGTCGCGGTCGAGTCGACGGATGCGGTCGAACCCGTCGCCGCCCGCGAGACCGAATTTCGCCAGTTCGTCAGGCATCGAGCCCGAGCCGAGGCCGAGTTCGAACCGGCCATCGGTCGCCTCGGCGAGCGTCACTGCCTGTTTGGCCAGCACCGCCGGGTGCCGGAACGCATCGCACAGCACCAGGTGTCCGACGCGCAGCGTCGGGTCTTCGCCGCGACCCACGTCGCGATGCCCATCGCTTCCCATACGGGGAACTGGGCGTACCAGGCGTTTCGAGATGATCGAAGAACGCCACGCCGTCGAAACCGCCGGCCTCCGCCGCCTGCGCCCGCACGACGAAGTCATCGATCGCCAGCCGGTACTGCGACATGTACAGGAACCACTCGGTCATCGCTCCATCCTCCGATACGCTGCCAGTGCATAGCTCGGCAGCTCGCTCCATCAACCACGGCACGGCGGACGCCATCTCCTCGAGATCGGGTTCGGGAATGGCCCTGCGACGGCTGTGCTTGACGATCAGCGACCAGGTCGCCGCCGACTTGAAGCACGCCAGCGCCTGAAACCAATCGAGGCCGGGCACCGGGCCGCCCAGCTCGCTCGGCGTATACCGCCGCCAGCTCGGACGGTGGCGGGGTCACGCCGGCGAACGGCGTGGTGCGCCGGTAGGTCTGCGGGTCGGCGTTGATCAGGAACCATCCCACGTCGACGCGGGGATCACCGATCGACCAGATCTCCCAGTCGATCACGGCGGTGATGCGACCGCCCTCGGCGAGCAGATTGCCGAGCCGGAAGTCACCGTGCACGAGCGCGGCAGGCAGCGGCGCGGGGCGCGCGGCGCGCAGCGCATCGGCGACCTCGCGCCACCCGGGCACCAGCGTGGGGTCGACCGTCTCCAGCACGCGACACCACCGCTCGACCTCGTCGGCGGGGCCGACGACCGGCTCGCCGCCGAGGCCGACGGCACGTCGACGCGGTGCAGGCCGCCATCGCCCGTGCGGCGTTGCGCAGTCGCTCGGCAATCGTGGCCTCGTCACAGTCGGCGTCGCGACTCGAACAGCGGCTCGACCGAGCTGCCGTCGAGGTACGACATCACGAACAGCGGTGGCACGTCGGGCGGTTCACCGGAATCCTCGACAGCACGTCCGGGACCGGCACCGCCGAGGACCCAACGCGCGGATGATCCTGGCCTGCCGCAGCACGTCGCGGTTCAGTGTCGGCGGCACCCCCGGCGGCGCCACCTTGACGACCACCCGCCGGCCCTCGACGTCCCACGAAGGTCACGCTCGACGCCCCTCCGGCCAGCGGGCGCAGATCGGTCACGCCGAGCGCCGCCAGGCGTGCCGCAGCGCGTCGAACTTCGCAGGTCAGCCGGCAGCCATCCGACCTCGCGCAGGAATCGCTGGGTGTGGGCGATGCGGCCGGTCATCGTCTTCGGGTCGCCGGTGCACAGGCGGAACACCGTCTCGGTGATCAGCCCGATGTCCTCGGTGTCGGTCTTGGCCAGGTCGAGGGTGCCCGCCCCCGGCGTCGCCACGGGATTGGACGGCGCGGCGGCGTTGACGGCGATCCCATCGTCATACAGTTCGGCGGCAAGGCTTTTCGTCATCCGGTTCAGCGCCGCCTTCACGGTGCCGTACATGCCGAAGCCCGCGCTGCGGTCGAACTCGGCGAACGGTGGGCCCGTCGGGCAGGTCACCACCGACGGAGGTCAGGTTCAGCACCCAGCCGCGGCCGCGCTCGCGCATGGCGGGGATCGCCAGTTGGGTCAGGTGCAGCGGCGCGATGACATGCATCTCGATCATCAGCCGCGCCCGCTTCTCGGGAAATCCGTCGAGCGGCCGCAGGAAGGTCACCGCGGCGTTGTTGACCAGGATGTCCGGGGCGCCGATCCGCTCGACCACCTCGCCGAACAGCCGTTCGCGGTCCTCGGAGTTCGACAGGTCCGCCTGGACGGCGACGGCGGTGCCACCCGCGGCGATGATCTCTTCGCAGGTCTGCCGAAGGGAGCCTTGATATTTCGGATCGGGCTCCATCGTCCGCGCGGTGATCGCCACGGTGGCGCCCTCGGCGGCGAACCGTTGGGCGATGGCCTTGCCCAGCCCGCGGCTGCCACCGGTGACCAGAGCGACCTTGCCCTCTCATGCCCCCGTCACGCGCGTCCCCGTCGCGCGCGGGATGCCCGCGAGTCTGTCGGCGAACTTTCGCCTCCGCCGCCTCGCGCAGCCGCAGCAGGTGTTCGGACGGGAACACGTCCGGCGCGGGCTTCACGTCCTTGAGCAGCTGCCGGGCGAGCGTCACCTTGTGCACCTCGGTGGGGCCGTCGGCCAGACCGAGGACGAAGGACTCGGTCAGGTACTGCACGAACGGCATCTCGTGCGACGTGCCGAGCGAACCGTGGATCTGCAGCGCGCGCGCCGACACGTCGTGCAGCACCTTCTGCATCATCGCCTTGACCGCCGAGATGTCGGCGCGCACCGCCTTGTAGTCGTTGAACTGGTCGATCTTCCACGCGGTTTGCAGGGTCAGCAGCCGGAACGCCTCGATCTCCATCCACGAGTCGGCGATCATCTCCTGGACCATCTGCTTGTCGGCGAGCACCTCGCCCTGGGTGTACCGCGACACCGCCCGCTCGCAGATCATGTCGTAGATCCGCCGCACCAGGCCGACCGTGCGCATGGCGTGGTGGATCCGGCCGCCGCCCGAGCCGGGTCTGCGCGACGACGAACGCCCCGCCGCGCGGGCCGAGCATGTGGTCGGCGGGCACCCGCACGTTCTCGTACCGCACGTAGCCCTCGCGCCCGCCGCCGCCGAGCGGCTGGTAGCCGAGGCCGACGTCGCGCAGGACGTTGATGCCCGGCGTCTCGCCGGGCACCACGAACATCGAATGCCGTTGGTAGGGCGGCGCATCGGGGTCGGTCACCGCCATGACGATGAGGAACGACGCCGACGAGGCGAACGACGAGAACCACTTCTCGCCGTTGATGACCCAGTGGTCGCCGTCCTGGACGCGCGTGGTGGTGAACACCTTCGGGTCGGCGCCGCCCTGCGGCTCGGTCATCGAGAAGCAGGAGATGATCCGGTTGTCGAGCAGCGGCTCGAGGTAGCGCTCCTTGAGCTCCGGGGTGCCGTAGTGGGCCAGGATCTCGCTGTTGCCCGAATCCGGTGCCTGCGAGCCGAAGACGATGGGCGCGCACTCGGACCGGCCGAGGATCTCGTTCAGCAGGGCCAGCTTCACCTGACCGTAGCCGGGGCCGCCGAGGTGCGGACCCAGGTGCGTGGCCCACAGTCCGCGGTCCTTGACGATCTGCTGCAGCGGCGGGATCAGCGCCTGGCGCACCGGGTCGTTCAGGTCGTGGGATTCCTTGACGACGTAGTCGATGGGCTCGCACTCGGTGCGCACGAATTCCTCGACCCAGGCCAGTTGTTCGGCCCACTCGGGGTCGGTGGCGAAGTCCCACGCCATGGTCAGTCCCTTCGGTCGTTTCAGTGCTCCGACCACGTCGCCGCCGCGCGGCGGCCTCGTCGGTGGCGTGGGTGAGTACCTGGTTGCGGTTCTCCAGCTCGAGCGCGGGAGCCAGGGCGCGTCGGTGTTGACCTGCAGGGCGCGCTTGGTCAGCTGCACGCCCAGCGGCGCGAGACCCGCGATGAGGGCCGCCAATTCGATCGCCCGGTCGACAGCGGTCGGGTTCGACGACCTCGCTGACCAGACCGCGGCGGTCGGCTTCCTCGGCGGACACCATCCGTCCGGTGAGCATCCAGTCGGCGGCCACGCTGGTGCCGACGATGCGGGGCAGGTGATAGCTCATGCCCATCTCGGCGCCCGACAGCCCGAGCAGGATGGCGGCGTTGCCGAACGAGGCCGCGGTCGAGCAGATCCGGATGTCCGCGGCCAGACACAGCGCGAGCCCGGCGCCGACGCAGGGGCCGTTGACGGCGGCGATCACCGGCTGCGGCATCGCCCGAATCGCCTGCGGCAGTGCGGCCATCGCTTCCTGAAACCGGAGTCGGTCGATGGCGGGCGCGTTGGCGTCGAGCATGCCCGGTCCGAAGTCGCGCATGTCGATGCCGGAGCAGAAGCCGCGACCGGCACCGGTCAGCACGACGGCGTGGACCTCGGCGTCGGCCCCCAGCTCGGCCAGGTCTGCGCAGTTCGGCGAGCATCGCCTCGTTGATCGCGTTGAGCTGCTGGGCGATTGAGGCGCAGCACCGCGACGCCGTCACGGGAGGTATCCAGGTGCAGCGTCCGGGCCACGCTCACGCCCGGTCGGACGGGCGGTCGGGTGTCATGGCTTCTCCTCAAGAATGGCGTTCTCACCCAGAGCATACGAGTGCGCTGAGCGAATGCACAGCGTTATCGCGGTTTGCCATCCCCCGCCGCACGGCTGCGAGGGCGTCAGCCTCAAGTCCCTTTGTTGGCCATTCTCACCATCCAAGGGTAACCGCGTTCTAAAATACGGAAATGACCTTTCCGGCACGTCGGTTCGATCCGGCGCCTACCGCCTGCTCGTCGCTGCTCGGCCCAGTGACCCTGGTGGCCAGCCTATTCTTCGGCGCCGGGGTCGCCACCGCGGACGACGACCCGCCGCCGGGGCCGCCGCTGCACCAGTCAAGTACACGGTCTTCTCCGAGACGCCCTTCCGCAATGCCGAGATCTACTACCGTGACACCGATCCGGCCAATTTTGCCGACTACAGCCACGATCCGTACGTGTTCAGCCCCAACGTCGAGGCCGACGTCGGGCCCAATCAGATGTGGACGATGGACGTCATGCTGGCCGATCCCGACCAATGGGCGATGGTCACGGCGGGCAGCCTCGACTCCCCCAAGCGGCCGAACTTCCACTGCGTGCTCGCCGTCGACGGCAAGGTCGTGGCCACGAACCAGGGGCCCAAGGGCGCGCTCTGCTCCATGCGGAACTGGTGACGCGGCGCCGGGCGGGTCAGGCCGACGCCTGGCTGGCCGCGGGAACCCGCTCGCGCTCCATTCGCTGCAGCCAGTCCTCGCAGAACGCCAGCATCTCCGCGTGGCCCGACGACATCCCGAGCGCCTGCTCCATTACGAGGACCCGCGACACGCTCGTCGCGAAGACCGCCCACACCACGGGCGGGACGTCCGTCGTCTCGAACCCGTAGCGGTGCAGGGCGGTGGCGATCGCGCCGATCTGCTGCTCCCGGAAGCGTTCGGCGAAGATCCCGATCTCGGCTCGCAGCGCCTTGCGATGATTGGCCAGTCCCATGAATTCCATCGTCAGCTGGGTGCCGGCCGGATCGGTCCCGAACTCCCAGAGCGCCCACAGCGGTTGCGCCGACTCCAGCGCCCGCGCCTGCGCCTCGAGTCCCTGCTTGGCGCGGCGCCGGAAGACCTCGATGAAGAGGTCGTCCATCGTGCGGAAGTAGTAGTGCACCAGCTGGGGCTTGAGACCGGCCCGCTCGGCGACCCGCCGCGATGTCACCGCGGCATAGCCCTCTTCGAGCATCAACTGCTCGGCGGCGTCGAGCAGGACGCCGCGGTTCTTCGCGTCCGGCGCTCCGATCCTCCGGTCCGATGCCATGACACCCCCTTCCCTTCCGAGCCGTCCTTCGCCCGCTACGCGTGGTCCGACACGCGAATCGTAGACGCCGCGCGGTCTCGCTACCTTGACCGCGACAGTAGCCGATGCTAAGCAGGTGCTCAGCACTTTCGGCCTCCCTTCGCCGGCGCATTGCGCCGACACCGTGCTCACGCGCCTCGACGTCGTTCTGGAAGGAACCCACGAGATGACCGCCGACTTCGCCGCTGCCGACTTCGATTCAGTCGACTACTTCACCGATCAGTCCCTGGTGCCCGACCCCCACCCGTACTTCGACCACCTGCGCAGCCGGTGCCCCGTGGTGCGTGAACCGCACTACGGCGTGCTGGCGATCACGGGCTACGACGAGGCGAATGCCGTGCTCAAGGACACCGACACGTTCTCGTCGTGCATCGCGGTGGCCGGCCCGTTCCCGCCGCTGCCGTTCACCCCCGAGGGCGACGACATCACCGACCAGATCACGGCGCACCGCTCGCTGATGCCGATGTTCGAGCACATGGTCACCATGGATCCACCCGACCACACCGACGCCCGTTCCCTGCTCAACCGGCTGCTCACTCCGAGCCGGCTGAAGGAGAACGAGGACTTCATGTGGCGGCTGGCCGACGAGTGCCTCGACGACTTCGTCGCCGAGGGCAAGTGCGAATTCCTGACCGCGTATGCAAAACCGTTCTCGCTGTTGGTGATCGCCGACCTCCTCGGCGTGCCCCACGAGGACCACGACGAGTTCCGCACCGTGCTCGGGCTCCCCGCGGCCGGGCGCGATCGTTGGTTCGCTCGACCACGACGACCTCGTCGGCCTCAACCCGCTGGAGTGGCTCGACGACAAGTTCGTCGGCTATCTCGAGGACCGCCGCGCGAACCCGCAGGGACGACGTGCTCACCGCCTTGGCGACGGCGAAGTACCCCGACGGTTCCACCCCGCCCGTCCTCGAGGTCGCGCGCTCGGCGACGTTCCTCTTCGCGGCGGGCCAGGAGACCACCACCAAGCTGCTGTCCGCGTCGATCAAGGTTCTCGGCGACCGGCCCGAGATCCAGGAGACGCTGCGCAAGGACCGCAGCCGCATCCCGATCTTCGTCGAGGAGTCGCTGCGGATGGACGCGCCGGTGAAGAGCCAGTTCCGGTTGGCCAAGAAGAACACGCAGTCGGCGATACCGAGGTGCCCGCCGGGACCATGATGATGGTGTGTCCCGGCGCGGTGAACCGCGACCCGGTGCGGTTCGAGAACCCTCACGAGTTCCGCCTCGACCGCAAGAACGTCCGCGAGCACATCGCGTTCGGCCGCGGGGTGCACTCGTGCCCCGGTGGTCCGCTGGCTCGCGTGGAGGGCCGGGTCTCGATCGAACGCATCCTGGATCGGATGGCCGACATCCGGATCGACGACGAGAAGCACGGGCCGGCAGGTGATCGCCGCTTCACCTACGAGCCGACGTTCATCCTGCGCGGACTGACCGAGATCAACGTCACCTTCACGCCGACCCCGTGACCGCTCCACCAGAAGCCGTTGCACGCGAGACAGATCGGCCCGCCGAACCGGCCGTCCACGCCATCGAATGCCGTTAGGCTGCGGATGACCTCGAAAGCTCGGGACGGGAGCTCGTGATGTCCACAGCAGCAAGGGCGGCAGTACCGCTGGCGAGTGTGGCCGCTGCGGTGGCAGCGATGCTCTTCGCGCCGACGGCCAACGCGGCCGCCCACATGAAGATCGGGAACTACGAGGTCCTCAACGACCGCTGGAACGATCATTCCTGGGTCTGGTCGGTCACGCACTCGTGCAAGAACGACCCCGAATGCGGCACGTACTTCGTCGATCCCGTCATCGCCCCGGCAACCGACAATCTCAACGTCCTCGCCATCCCACGCCCGCTGAAGAGCCAGCGGTTCCAGAACACGGCGTTCTACGCCGACGGCCGCTACACGCTCACCGTCGACGTCATCGACGGCGTGCGCTGCGTCGGGTACAACCTGCCCTCACACGACGTCTACTCGTGGGACGCGGCCACGCTGGCCGGAACGATCGAGTCGACCTACGACGCCGGCTGCTATAACGCGCCCGGCGGCACCAGCACGTATACCTTTTCGCTGCAACGCTTCTGACCCGCGGATGCGGTGCGCTCAGATGTCGCCGCGGGTCCAGACGCTGGCGCCGTTGCGCGCGTCGCACGACAGGAACAACCCGTCGGGGGCCTGCGCCATCTCGCCGTCGCGACCGGAGCAGTTGCCGCCCTCGAGCTTGACGCCGCGCAGTTCGGTGGTGCGGAACCACCGGGGTCCTAGCGCCGCGGCGACCCGCAGAACACCACCCGGCCCCAGTCGGTCACCCCGAAGACGTAGTAGGTGGTCTGGTCGCACGGGGCGCCGAGCACCACGCCCGGCATGATGCCCGGCACGCAGGCGGGTTCATTGCACGACGTGGGGTCATCGGCGGGTGCCGGATCAGCGGGATCCGCCGATCCGCCGGGTGCCGTCAAGAGCCCGGCAGCCAGGAGACCAGAGCGGCAGCAGCAACGACCTTTCGCACGATCACCACTCTCCCACGACGGAGAGCATAATTCTCCTCTTCGGAGAGACCTGAGCCGGCCCTAGCTGCGCTGGTGAAGACCACGATGCGGTGCGCCGGCCCGTCGGATCCCGTCCTCGCGGGGTGTCGTCGGTGTTATTCTCCTGTATAAGAATGGCATTGCCACGGCTGCCCAGCGGGGTGATGAGCAGGCCATCCGACCGGTCGAGGAGCAAGTCATGGGCTCACTGAGGCCGATCACGGGTGCCGCATTGCTCGCCGCAGCGGGGATCGGCTCTGGCCACCGCGCCGGCGGCAACCGCCACGGACGGGGACTACGCCATCAACGGAACCTTCTCCGTGGTCTCGAACGGCGAGTGGGCCAAGATGAACGACCGCTACCAGGACGAGCCCACGGTGCGAAGCACCTGGACCGTCAACAGCACCTGTTCGACGGCCATCACCTGCGCGGGCAAGGTCACCAGCAGCCTCGGCTGGACCGAGGACATCTACACCACCAGCGGCCTGTGGTACGTCAAACATTATGTGCCCGACTGGATTCCGTGCCCAGATGGTCAGCCGCGCGCCCGGGCCTCGAGGTCTACCGCTTCATCCACGCGAACGAGGACGGCACGGCCCAGCCGGGGTCCAATCTGCTGAGGGCCAAGACGAAACGACCGGCGTGAGCGGCAACTGCGGCCGTAACCGCTCACTGGTGCTCAACCTGCCGGTCAAGATCACCAAGATCGACTGACCCCCCACACGCGACCGCCCCGCCGACCACGGCGGGGCGTTGGCGTTTACCGGCGTCAATGCGGCAGCAGGTCCTGCCACGTCTTCGGAAGCGCCGTATCGGCGGCGAGGTTGGTCACCTTGTACTGCTTGCCGTCCGAGCCGATGTATTCGCCAGTACGCGGGTTGTATTCGGCAACAGCAACTTTCGGCTTGGCTCCCGGTGCAGCCGGACTGAACGCACTCGGGGCGACGACGGGCGCGGCCCGGTCGGCAGCCGGCGGGATCGGCCCATCGGCGGGTGGAGCGGCCACCGGCGGCACCGCGTCGGGTGCCGGACCCGACGGCGGAGCCACGGCAGGAATGGGCTGACCGTTGAGCGAATTGCCCTCGGGCGGTGGGGGCGGAACCGCGGCCGGCGTGAACGGCGCCTCCAGCGGCGATACCGGCGGCGCCCCGGGTGGTGCCCCGGGGGCGTCCCGAGCGGCGCCGCACCGGGGGCAACGGCGTGCCCTCGATCGGTGCGTAGATGTCGTCCTTCAGCGTCGTGCGGTCGTCGATCGGGATGCCCTGTGCGATCAGGCTGGGATCGATGGGATAGGGGCCAAGACGTGCTGCCGCATCGCCAGCGGCACGTATGGCTTGTCGCTGTTGCAGATCGCGACGGTCGGTGCGCGCTTGCCCGGCTTCCTGATGCACGGGTAGTTGCGCGCCCCACGAACCGCGATCGGGGAATCCTGCGGCAACTTGCAGTAGATCCCGTCCGGGGTGTCGATGTCGGATTCGTCGTCCGGTGACCGCCACGACGACGGCGGGAGGAAGCCCACCGTGCACGGCGGCGGATCGCTCACCGTCGCCGCGAAGTCACCTCGCGCCGCACCGGTCGAATCGCTGGATGAGGTATAGGCCTGTTGCTGGGCGACATAGGGCGGCAGCAGCACCAGAAGCTGCTCGATCGACGCGTTGTAGGTCATCAGGATCTCGCTCACGGTGCCCAGGTTCGCCAGCAGCACCGGCAACGTCGGCTTCAACTGGCTCAGCAGGCTGGACGTCCTCGTCGGCGAAACTCGGGCCCTTCTGTCAGCACCGCGCGGAACTGCGGGTCGTTGGCGGCCAGTTGCCCGGTGAACCCCGCGAGGCTCCGCGCCCACGTCCGGATGGAGTCGGCCGTGTCGGCTTGCGAGGCCAGCAGCGGGCGGCTGTCGTCGGCGAGGGTCTTGGATTGGTCGGCGACCTTGTTGAGGTCGTTGCTCAGCGTGGCGCCGGAGTCCAACAGCGAGCCGAAGTCGTACTGAGCGCCGTTGAATCCCTTGTAAGTCTCGTCGAGCAGGTTGCTCAGCCGGTCCTTCGGGAAGGTACCGACGAGCTTGCTCACCCGGTCCAGGACGGGCCCGACCGCTTGCGGGATGGTGACGTTCGCCGTCGTGATGGTGGCGCCGTCCTGCAGGTAGGGCGCGGAATCGGTCCGCGGCCGAAGGTCGACGTACTGCTCGCCGACCGCGGAGACGCTTCGGACGTCCGCCTGCAAATCGGCGGGAATCTTCGGCGACGACGCGATCGACATGGTCGCCTCCGCCCCATCGGGCGTGAGGTCGACGCTGGTGACCTTGCCAACCTCCACCCCGCGATAGGTGACGTTGCTGAACCTGTAGAGGCCGCCCGAGGACGGCAGCTCCAACTTCACCGTGACGCGGCCGACGCCGAGCAGCGTCGGCGCCTGGATGTAGGTGAACACCATCACGAGCACACCGATGATCGACACGACCGCGAAGATCGTCAACTGAACCTTGATCAACCGGGTCAGCATCAGTTACCTCCGACCATGGGTGGGGCTCCATAGGGTCCCGCGAAGATCGGACCACCGCCGGGCCCGGGTGGCGTGCCCTCACTCGCCGCGTCGGCCGACTGCTGCGGAACGACGGGCAGCACCGGCCCGGTCACCGGCGGGGCATTGAGCGAGGGCAACGTTCCCGGCCCCGGCAGGCTTCGGTCCGCCCCGGGCGGATCGGCCTGCAATCCGGCGGTCGGGGGATTCCCGGGTAGCGCCGACAGCGGGCCGCCGGGTGGTGGCGGCTGCAACGGCCGCCCCAGCGGGTCGTAGGTGTAGCGCTCGAAGAACGGCTCACCGGGTACCGGCACCAGATCGCGGCCTTCTTGTCCCGCCCGGGAGCCCAGGAAGATCGACCGTCGTAGGCGTGGACCTGAGATGTCGATCGTGGCGAACAGGTTGATGAAGTCACCTCTGACGCCGCGGTCGATGAGCGCCTGGCCGTACGGGAACACCGTCAGGTAGGCGAGGGCATCGGTCAGGTCCGGCCCGACGTCGGCCAGCGCTTGGATCGTCGGCGTGAGGTTCTGCAGGTTCTTCACCAGGTCGGCCTGGGTGTCGTTGACGAGCCGGGTCGCGGTGTCGCTGAACTTGCCGAGCTTGGTGAGCGCGGTGGTGAGTTGCGGCCGCTCGCGGTCGAGCACTTCCAGCGCGCGCGGAATCCGTTGAAGCGCCTGGTCGATGACGTCCCGTCGCCCGGCGAAGGTCGAGGCCACCCGGTTCAGCGCGGCGATCGTCGCGACCAGGTTGGTCCGCTGCTGATCGAGGGTGCCGATGAAGGTGTCGAGGTTGGTGAGCAGGCCACGGAAGTCTTGCTCCCGGCCGGACAGGGCGGTGTTGAAGCTGTGGACGACGTCGCCGATCTGGCCGAGCCCGCCGGCGTTGACCACCACGGACAGGGAGGACAGCGTCTGTTCGGTCGAGGGGTAAGTGGAGGAGTCGTTGAGCCCGATCGTCGCGCCCGGCGCCAGCTTGCCTTCGGGCGCCTGCCCCAGCGGCGGATTCAGCGCCAGGTGCATCGAGCCGAGGAGGCTGGTCTGACCGACGCTGGCCACCGCATTGGCGGGGACCACGACGTCGGGCTTCACCGAAATCTCGACGCTGGCGTGCCAGTTCTCGACGTCCATCTTCCCGACGCTGCCGATCACGACGTCGTTCATGAGCACGGGCGAATTCGACTCCAGTGTCGAGATATTCGCGATCTCGACGTGGTAGGTGACCGCGTCGGGCCCACGCCCCACGGCACCGGGCAATGGGAGCGAGTTGATTCCCTGGAAAGCGCAGCCGCTGGCGGTCAACGCCACGCATGCCGCTGCCGCGACGATCCGGCGGATGGCTGCGGGCATCACGGTGTCCCCTCGGCGGGCGGTGTCGGTCCTGGCGCGGGGTCAGGGGCCGCCGGTGGGGCTTCGGCGGGAAGGAGCAGGTTCGGCAGGCTCGGGGTGCCCGGGGCAGCCGGCGGTCCGGGCGGGGGTCCCGCCGGGACGGGGGCACCGGGATACAGCGCGGGCGTCGGGAAGGCCGGCAACCGGTCATTGACCGGCAGCGGGACGCCGGGCGGCCCCATGCCGGGCGGTGGCGGAACGTCGCCGTCGAGTCCGGTGTAGGCGGAGACCGACGGCAGCTGCTCCGGTGGACCCGGCTTGGAGCCTTCGCCGCCCGGTGCCAGCCTCGGCTCGGAGTAGACGATGTTGTCGGGGCTGGCGGACTTCGAAAGGTACGGATTGATCGGCACCGGAACGTAATTCAGGTTGAGCAACCGCAGAGCGGGGCCGAGGTAGTCGTTGCACAACTTGGCGGTCTCGGGCGCAGTCGTGTTCCGCAGCGAGCCGATGGTGCCGCAGATGAACTGCATGGGATTGGACAGGTTGGGAATCGCGAATCCACCGCGGACCGTGCCGATGTCGGGATCGTAGATGTTGTAGGCGTTGGCGAACGCGTTGGGCGTGACGTGCAGCACCTGTTCGAGGTCCATCCTGGAGTCGGACAGCGTTTGCGTGACGGCGGCCAAACTCCTGATCTGTTCGACGGTCTGGTTGCGGGTGCCCACCACGAAGCGCTTTACGTCGTCGATCGCCACGGACAGATCGGTCAGCGCCGCGTCGAGATCGGACTTGCTGCCGTCGAGCACGCTGGACAGCGTGGCGAGCCGATCGTTGAATTCGACGATCTGCTGGTTGCTGCCCCGCAGTGCGGTCACGAAGACCTGCAGGTTCTTGATGACGTCGACGAAGTTGCCGCTGCCCTTGGCCAGGATCCGACCCACGCCGGAGAGCTGGGCCAGCGTCTGCCGCAACTTGTCGCCGTTGCCGTCCAGAGCTCCCGCGGCACTGTCGATGAACCGGCCGACCGAGCTCGTAGACAAGTCGCCGGTGGGCCCGAGGTCATGGGCTAGCCGCTCGAGTTGTGTCTTCACCTCGTCCCACTCGACGGGAACGGCGGTGCGCTGCAACGGGATCTGGGCGCCGTCGGCCATCGTGGGCCCGCTGTTGCGGCGGTAGGCCGGGGTCAGCTGGACGTAGCGGGCGGCGATCAGGTTCTGCGCGACGATCACGGCCTGCGCGTCGGCGGGCACGGGCACGTGCGAGTCGACCGCCATGGTGATCTTGGTCTGCGTGCCCTGCGGATCGATGGCACTGATCGTGCCCACCTTGACGCCCGACACCTTCACGTCGTCGCCGGGATAGATGGCGGTGGCGGTCGTGAAGTAGGCCGTGATCACCTTCGGCGCGAAGAAGGCGGCGCGCACGGCGAGGAATCCACCGCCGATGAGGGCCACCACCAGGACGGCCACGATGGCGGGCCGGAACCACCCTTGAGACGTCACCGACCTCACCGAGTTCGACGCGTTCACCGTGAACCTCCCGGAATGGCGTTGTACGGCAGGGGCAGTTCCGCCCGCGGGCCGGCGGTGGCCGGCGGCGCGCCGGCACCGAACGGGCCTCTGCGGAACCCGAACGCATAGTCGAGGAACGGCTGCAACAGCTGTGCCGGTTGGAAGTTGGGGACGTACGCGGTGTAGTAGCCGCCGCTGGACACGGCCTCGGCCAGCGTGGTCTGGTATTTCGCCGCACCCGGAAGAGCCTTGGCGAGGTTGTCGCGGTTCTTCACCAGTACCGCGTTCACCCGGTTGAGCCGTTCCAGCGTCGGCGCCAACTGCTTCTCGTTGTCGGCCACCAGGCCGGTCAACTGCTTGGCGACGGCCGACGTGTTCGCCAGCAGGCCGACGATGGCCTGACGGCGCTCGACCAGCACCGCCAGCAGATCGTCGGCGTCGAGGATGAGGGTATTCACCTGTTGACTGCGCTCCGAGAGGATTCCGGTGACGTCGGCGGCGGACTTCAGAAGCTCCCCAAGGGTGTCGTCGCGACTGTTCAGCGACTTCGACAACCGGGTGAGGCCGTCGAACGTCGGACCGAGTTGCGGCGCAATCTGATTTAGCGTCGTCGAGAGGGTGTCGAGCGACTGGTTCAGCTCCTGGGTATCGGTACCCGCGGTGTTCGTGGTCAGCTCACCCACCGCATCGCTGAGCGAATACGGCGAGGAGGTCCGCGCGACCGGGATCACGTCGGTACGGTTCAACGAGCCACTCCCAGCGGAGTCCAGGCTCAGCACGCGCTGACCAAGGAGTGAGCCGGTGCGGATGTGTGCCGTCGTCTCCGACCCCAGCTGATACCGGCTGGCGACGGTGAACCCGACGAGGGCGTCGCCGTCGTCGAGCGAGACATCGGTCACGGCACCAACTTTGATGCCAGAGAGGGTGACGTCGTTTCCGACGAAGATACCGCCCGCCTCGGCGAAACGGGCTTGGTACTTCAGCGACGTGGCGTAGGACAGCAGCCGTTCGGGTTGCAGGCCGACCGCGATGACGAGAATGGCCAGCACGACACCGATGAAACCGGCGCGAAAGAGGTTCGCTGCGCGATATTTCAGCATTACGGCTCAGCGCACCTTCCGTTTTCTTGCGATATGAAGGGGAACAGCGAGGCCCGCCCCTGAAGGTCGGTGACGCGAATCTTGAGCTCGCAGATGTAGTACTGCACGAAGGATCCGTAGGCACCGATGCGCGCGAGTTTGCGGTAGTTGCCCGGCGACCTCTGCAGCGCTCCGTCGAGGAGCGACCTCTTGGCGTCGAGGTTTGGGGCCAGCCGGTTGAGTTGATCGATGGTCCCCTTCAGCGGGGGCCGAGCCTGGGTCAGCAGATCCGCGAGAGACGCGGTGCCGTTGTCGAGCGATGTGATGGCGGTGCCAATCGGATCGCGATCCTTCGACAATCCGCTGATGAGCTTCTCGAGTCGGTCGACCGTACCGGAGAACTGGTCACCATCCTTCGACACTGTGCCCAGCACCGTGTTGAGGTTGTCGATCAGTTGCTCGGTCGTGGCATTGTTGTCCGCCAGCGTGTTGGTGAACGACGAGGTCTTGGCCAGCAGGGAGTCGAACGTTCCGCCCTCGCCCTGGAACACCTGCACCAGCGAGGCCGAGAGTGCGTTCACGTCTTGCGGATTCAGCCCTTGAATCACCGGCTTGAGGCCGCTGAGAAGCAGGTCGAGGTCGAGCGCCGGCTGGGTGCGGTCGAGAGGGATCTGCGAACCCGGTGGCATCAGGCGCGTCGAGCCGGGACCGTCGATCAGGTCCAGGAAGCGGTCCCCCGTCAGATTCAGGTAGCGGATCGCGGCCTGGGTGCCACTGGTCAGCTTGATCTTCTGGTCGGCGTCGAACTCGACGAGCACCTTGCGGTCGGCCTGCAGACTGACGCCGGTCACGGTACCCACCCGGATACCCGCCACCCGCACCGTGTCGCCGGAGGCCAAGCGGGACGCGTCGGTGAACACCGCCGTGTAGCCGTTGGTCGAGCCGGTCCGGTACTGCCCGAAGGTGAAGAACAAGAACACGGTGAGCAACGCCATGATCGTCGCGAAGATGCCGAACTTGACGATCGTGCCGCGGGAACCCCTCATCCTGGTTGTCCAATCTGCGCCGAGTTGCGCGGTGGACCGGAGATCGGTCCGAAAAGCGCTTGTTTGAGCGCATCCGAGTTCAGCAGGACTCCCTGGTTGCCGTACTTCCACGGGTTGGCGCCGACGTCGGCGACCAGGAACGGCGGGAACTTGCCATTCGGGAGCAGGGGCATCATCTGCGACTTGCACTGCGGACCGCCCGTAGCGGCGACCTTGGGCAGGTCCTCGGGATAGCGGTAGCGTTCGACGCCCAACGTGAAGCTCGCCGACACCTCGACACCGGGTTTCTGCAGAGGTTGAAACTTTATGAAGGGGAACAACCCTTCGATCCCGCAGCGCAGGGCGGGGCTGTACTCGTTGGTGAGGTTCGTAGTGGGCACCAGCATTCGGAGGACGTCGGTGAGGGGCTGCCGGTTGGTGCCCAACACGTCGTTGCCGACGTCGGCGAGCCCGGTGGCACTGACGAGGAACCGGTCGAGGTTGTCGCCCTGTTCGACCAGGGTGTCGCTCACCCGAGTGGTGTTCTCGAGGATGCTGATCAGATCGGGTGCCGCGTCGGCGTAGGCGTTCAGCGCCACGGGCGCCAGCTCGAGATCGCGGTTGACGTTGTCCAGGCTGGGGTTGACCTTCGTCAGGAACTGATTGAAGTTCGTCACCGTCTGGCCCAGCTTCTCGCCCCGGCCGTTCAGCGCACCCGACACGGCCGCCAGGGTTTGGTTCAGCTTCACCGGGTCGACGGCCTTGAGCACCGAGGTCAGCTGCTGGAAGACGGTGTTGATCTCGACCGTGACGTGTTGAACGTCGACCTGCTGGCCCCTGGCAAGCCGCGCCGACGACGGATCGGGCGGGTTGACGAGCTCGACGAACTTCGCACCGAACACCGTCGACGACGTGATGTTGACTCCGACGTTGGCCGGAATGTCGCGCAGGTCATCGGGATTCATCGCCAGGTGCAGCACGGCCTTGCCGTCGGGGCGGGTTTCGATGGATTCGACCTGGCCCACCTGGACGCCGCGCATCTTGACCTTGGCTTCGGGGTTCATCACCAGACCGGCGCGCTCGGAGACCACGGTGACCGGCACGGTCGCTCCGATGCCGCCGCGGAACATCACCAAAGCGAAGACGACGACCGCGACGATGACGAGGACGGTGGCCAGGCCCGCGAGGGGGCGGACGGTTGATTGAGACATCGTTGTCCTCTCCCTAGCCCGACAGGTTGAAGTTGCCGCTGGAGCCGTAGACGGCCAGGGAGATCAGCAGGGTCACCGACACGACGATGATCAGTGAGGTGCGCACGGCATTGCCCACCGCCACACCGACACCCGAAGGCCCTCCGGTGGCGTAGAAGCCGTAGTAGGTGTGCACCAGCAGGATCGCCAACGCCATCACGATGGCCTGAAAGAACGACCACAGCAGATCGATCGGATTGAGGAACGTCCCGAAGTAGTGGTCATAGAGACCGCCGGACTGACCGAACAGCACCACGGTGGTGAACCGGCTGGCCAAGAACGACAGGATCACCGCGATCGAGTACAGCGGGGTGATCGCGATCAACCCCGCCACGATGCGGGTGGACACCAGGTACTCGACCGGGCGGATGCCCATCGACTCCAGCGCATCGATCTCCTCGTTGATCCGCATCGCCCCCAGCTGCGCGGTCACCCCGGCACCGAAGGTCGCGGCCAGCCCGATGCCCGCAACCACCGGTGCGGCGATGCGCACGTTGATGAACGCCGCCAAGAACCCGGTCAACGCCTCGATGCCGATGTTGCCCAGCGAGCTGTAGCCCTGCACCGCCAGCGTGCCACCGGTGGCCAGGGTGAGGAACCCGACGATCACCAGGGTGCCGCCAATCATCGCCAACACCCCGGCGCCCATGCTGATCTCGGCGATCAGCCGCACGATTTCCTTGCGGAAGTGGGTCGCCGCGTGCGGCGTGCCACCGATCGCCCGGCCGAAGAACAGGGTTTGATCACCAATCCGGCTCAGGGTGCTGACCGGGCGGTTCGCCGTACTGATCAACCGCGGGAAACGGGCCCGCACCACCTGCATGGTTCCCATGGCGGCCCTACTTCGCCGTCAACTGGATGCCGATGGCGGTGACGACCACGTTGATCACGAACAGCGCCATGAACGCAAACACCACCGTCTCGTTGACCGCGTTGCCCACCGCCTTGGCCCCGCCGCCGGTGATCGTCAACCCGCGATAGCAGGCGATCAGCCCGGCGAACAAACCGAACAGCGCCGCCTTGACACACGAGATGATCACCTCCGGCACCCCGGTCAACAGGGTGATGCCCGCGGCGAACGCACCGGGGTTGACGTCCTGGACGAACACCGAGAAGAAGTAACCACCCAGGATGCCGATGATCACCACCAGACTGTTGAGCAGGAACGCCACCAGACCCGAGGCCAGCATCCGCGGGGTGACCAGACGCTGCACCGGGTTGATGCCCAGCACCTCCATCGCGTCGATCTCCTCCCGGATGGTCCGCGACCCCAGATCGGCGCACATCGCCGTGGCACCGGCGCCGGCCACGATGAGCACCGTGACCAGCGGACCGACCTGCGTCACCGCCCCGAACGCCGCGCCCGCCCCGGACAGATCCGCCGCCCCGAGCTCGCGAAGCAGGATGTTGAGGATGAAGCTCACCAGCACCGTGAACGGGATCGCCACCAGAAGCGTCGGCGCCAACGACACCCGCGCCACGAACCAGCACTGCTCCAGGAACTCGCGCCACTGAAACGGCCGCACGAAGACGAACTTGAAGGCGTCGACACCCATCGAGAACAAACCGCCCACGGCCTGCATCGGCGCCGCGAAACCCTTGGGCAGCGAGACGCCGGTCGACCACCGCTCCGGTCCCTTAACCGCCATTGGTTCTAGGTCCTTCCAAGATCATCGAAGCCGCTACCGCTGCCGGACCGCCCATGTTGTGCGCCAGTGCAATCCGCGTAGCGCGGAGTTGTCCTAGCAACTCGACGCACTGTGTCACACCAGTACCACTTCGGGGGCGATCTTTCGCATATGCTGCGGCGTCGTTATTTTGGAGACCGACGGTCTCAAAAGGCGAGCGCGCCTTCGGTTCGTCGCTTCGGTCGAGGTCCTTCCCCACCCGCAGTGCCGCACGTGCCGACGTCGACGAACCACGCGTGCTGCACGACCACAACGCTTGGGCCGCAGCATCTCTCGGTACGGCCGACGGGCGGGCACCGTTGGTCGCGACGTTGGGCATCAAGGGTCTCCGGATCACCTAGGTGACCGCGCCGGCCGTCTTCAACTCGATGATGCGATCCCAGTCCAGGCCGAGCTCGACCAGGACGTCATCGGTCTGCTCGGCGAATGCCGGCGCTGGACCCGTCTTCGGCGGGACGACGTCGAATTGCACTGGGTTGGCAACGAGGTCGAGGTCGCCGGCACGCACGATGTAGTCGTTGGCACGCACCTGAGCGTCGTCAGCCGCCTGCAACGTGTCCTGTACGGGAGCCCATGGTCCCGCCAGGGTGGCGAAGCGTGCACTCCACTCCGGAAGCGTACGGGTGGCGATGACCTCCCGGAGGATTTCCACCGCCTCCGCCGTGTGCTCCGCGATCGATTCCACCGTCGCGAAGCGCGGGTCGTCGGCCAGGTCCTCGCGGTCGACGTGCCGGCAGACGTCGGCCCAGAACTTGGTGGGCTGCATCATCACCAGCGAGATGTAGCGGTCGTCCTTGGTCCGGTAGACCCCGACCAGTGGGTTGATCGGCGATCCGTGCACGCCTGGCGGCGGCGCCACCATCAACTGGTTGAGATGGGACGTCAGCGCGATCGTGTGCCCCATGGCCCACAGCCCACTGCCCAGCAGCGAGACGTCAACCGTCGACGGCACGCCCGTGCGCTCCCGCTTCAGCAGTGCGGCCGCGATGCCGCCCGCGAGATTGGTGCCCGAGATGGTGTCCCCATACGCCGGTCCGGGCGGACCGATCATGCCCTCGGTGCCCGGCGGCGTGATGCTGGCGGCCGTGCCGGCCCGGCACCAGAAGGCGGTCATGTCGTAACCGCCCTTCTCAGACTCGATCCCGCGTGGCCCGAGCGCACTTCCCCTGGCGTAGATGATCTTCGGGTTGACCGCGCGGATGTCCTCGACGTCCATGCCGAACTTCCGGCGGTGTCCCGGCAGGAAGCTGGTCAGGAAGACGTCGGCCCGCCGCGCCAGCTCGAGCAGGACCTCGCGCCCCTCGGGCTTGGACACGTCGAGGCCGACGCTGCGCTTGCCGCGGTTGGCGTGCTCGATGTTCGGGTTGGGGTCGCCCTCTACCCGCAGTGAACCGGTTTGCCGCAAGCCGCGCTGCGGATCGCCGGTGACGGCATGCTCCACCTTGATGACGTCGGCGCCCCACTCGGCCAGCACGGCGCCCGCCGAGGGGACGAAGCCGTACATCGCGACCTCGAGCACCCGGATGCCGTCGAGCGGCCCGACGGATTCCTGATCGAGCGACGTACTCACGCCTCCGCCCCGGTGACCACCGTCGCGTAGGCCTTCTGCTCCTGGAACTCCTCGAGCCCGGCGACCCCCATCTCCCGGCCGACCCCCGACTGCTTGTAGCCGCCGAACGGAGTTTCGGCCCCGAAGTAGTTGCCGCCGTTGATGCTCAGCGAGCCGGCGCGGATGCGGCGGGCGATGGCGAGCGCACGGTCCGGATCACCGAAGACCCCACCGGCCAAGCCGTAGATCGAGTTGTTCGCGATGCGCACGGCGTCGTCGTCGTCCTCGTAGCCGATCACGACCAGCACCGGGCCGAAGATCTCCTCCTGGGCGATCTCGCTGTCCGGATCGACGTCGGTGAGCAACGTCGGCGCATAGAAGAAGCCCGGATCGAGCTTCTCGCCGCCGGTCACCAGC
Source organism: uncultured Actinomycetota bacterium (assembly GCA_963846985.1). GTDB lineage: Bacteria > Actinomycetota > Actinomycetes > Mycobacteriales > Mycobacteriaceae > Mycobacterium. The sequence goes on along the minus strand of CAWJYC010000011.1, from coordinate 143,579 downwards.
GTGGCGCCGTCGGCGACGGCCCGCTGGACGATGCCGTGCACCTTGTCGCGCTGCTGCTCACTGATCAGCGGGCCCATGTAGGTCTTCGGATCGGCCGGGTCGCCGTGGCGGACGTGCGCCAGGTTGGCCGCGACCTGCTTCACGATCTCGTCCTTCTGGCCGTTGGGCACGAGGAGTCGGGTGGTGAGGGCGCAGCCCTGCCCGGCGTGGCTGACGATGGTGAACGCCGCCATCATCGCGCAGGTGCCGACGTCGGCGTCGTCGAGCATGATCATCGCCGACTTGCCGCCGAGCTCGAGGAACACTCGTTTGACCGTCGCGCTGCCCGCGGCCATGATCGCCCGTCCGGTTGGGGTCGAGCCGGTGAAGGTGACCACGTCCACGTCGGGGCTGGCGGTCAGGACCGGACCGACGGCGGGGTCCGCCGAACTGAGCACGTTGACGACGCCGGCCGGGATGTCGGTGTGGTTGGCGATCAGCTCGCCGAGCGCCAAGGTGATGAGCGGCGTGTCCGGCGCACCCTTGAGGACCACGGTGCACCCGGCGGCGAGCGCCGGCGACAGCTTCGCGAGCGCGAGCTGGTTGGGATAGTTGTAGGCGATGATCGCAGCGACGACGCCCGCTGCTTCCTTCTCCACCCAGCGGTGGTGACGCTGACCGCGGCTATCGAACTCGCCGAGGTCCTCCGTCATCGGGAACGTCTTCAACAGGTCGGCGTAGTAGCGCACGATCCGAATGGGATCGTCGAGCTGCGGACCGGCGAGCAGCGCGGGCGTCGCGCCCACTTCGGCGATGGTCAGCTCGCCCAACTCGTCGCGATGCTCGACCAGGGCCGTGTGCAACTGTTCGAGGCAGTGCACCCGGAACTCGACGTCGGTCGACCAGGTGGTGGTGTCGAACGCGCGACGGGCGGCGGCGATGGCCGCCTTCGCATCGTCGACGTTGGCGTTGGGGGCATGTCCCAGCACGTCGCCGGTCGCCGGATTCACCGAGGCGAACGTGCTGGCGTCCATGTCGTCGGCGGCAGCCCGACTCCGCCCGGCTTCGACGAGTTGACCGTCGATCAGCATGCGCCGATCGGCAGTGGACCGAGCCGCGTGCGCGCCCGGATCGACGTCCCCGTCGGTTGCGATCGTCGGTGTCTGGCCCATCATCCTCCTCAGTGTGATGGAAATTTCATTCTCATCACCGGCGAATCATACATTCGCCGGATGAGAACACAAGCAAGCGTAGATGACCTAGTCAACGGGCTCGACGCACTGCGACGAGCCGCAACGTGAACGCGCCGATCGGCTAGCTGTCTTGCAAGATCAGTCGATCCGAGAGTACGGTTCTCATATTCGGAAGCAGTATTCTTAGCGCTTCCACCGACCCGCTTCGGGAGGCTCAGCCGTGAAGAATGCCGTCGTGACCGGAGGCGGTTCTGGCATCGGCGCAGCGATCGCGAGTCGACTGCGCTCGGACGGCTATCACGTCGCGACGCTCGACCTGAACCCCTCCGACACTGACTTCTCCTTCACTGCCGACGTCACCGACCGGGCCGCGATCGACGAGGCGCTCGACGCCATCCGCACTCAACTGGGCCCGGTCACCATCCTCGTCAACGCCGCGGGACTCGACGGTTTCAAGCGCTTCCTCGACATCGACTTCGACACCTGGCAGCGGGTCGTCAACGTCAACCTCCACGGGGTGTTCCACTGCATTCAAGCCGTGCTGCCCGACATGATCGAGGCGGGCTGGGGGCGCATCGTCAACATCTCGTCGTCGAGCACCCACTCCGGCACGCCGTACATGTCGCACTACGTGTCGGCCAAGTCGGCGGTCAACGGACTCACCAAGAGCCTCGCTCTCGAATACGGACCGGCCGGCATCACCGTCAACGCGGTACCGCCGGGGTTCATCGACACGCCCATGCTGCGCAAGGCGGAGAGCCGAGGATTTCTCGGCGACATCGACAAGACCATCGAGGCAACCCCGGTGCGGCGAATCGGCAAGCCCGAGGACATCGCCGCCGCCTGCTCCTTCCTCATCTCGGAGGAGGCCGGCTACATCACTGGCCAGATCCTGGGCGTCAACGGCGGCCGCAACACCTAACGCATTCCACCCGACGCCCATCCGTACCTGACGTTCATCCACACCGATCGACCCAGAAAGAGGACCTCCGATGGGACGCGTTGAAGGCAAGGTCGCATTCGTCACCGGCGCCGCTCGCGGGCAGGGCCGCAGTCATGCGATCCGGCTCGCCGAAGAAGGCGCCGACATCATCGCCGTCGACCTCTGCGAGGACATCGCCTCCATCGGCTACCCGATGGCCACTCCGGAGGACCTGGAGGAAACGGCGCAGTTCGTCGAGAAGACGGGTCAGCGCATCGTCACTGCGAAGGCCGACGTGCGCGAGGCCGCCCAACTGCGTGCCGCCCTCGAGGAGGGCATCGCCGAACTCGGCAAGCTCGACATCGTGGTGGCCCAGGCCGGGGTCGCGGGCATGAAGGGCGAACCGCAGATCGATGCCTGGTGCGACGTCATCAACACCAACCTGGTGGGAACGATCAACGCAATCCAGGTGGCGCTGCCCCACCTCGGCGAGGGCGCCTCGATCATCGCCACCGGCTCCACGGCAGCACTGATGGACGTCGCGAAGGTGGACAATCCCGGCACCGACCTCGGTGGCGTGGCGTACCTGACCTCCAAGCGCGCGCTGTCGGGATACGTCTACGACCTAGCCACCCACCTTGCCCCGCGGGGCATCCGGGCCAACGTCGTCCATCCCACCAACTGCAATACCGACATGCTGCAGAGCTCGCCGATGTACCGGTCCTTTCGGCCCGATCTGGAGAACCCCACGCGCGCCGATGCCGAGCCGGTCTTCGGTGTGCAGCAGGCGATGAAGATCCCCTACATCGAGCCGGTGGACATCAGCAACATGGTCCTGTTCCTGGCGTCCGACGAGGCCCGCTACGTGACCGGCATGCAGATGCGGGTCGACGGCGGCGGCTACCTCAAGTGGTACGACTACCACATCTGAGCGTATCGGTCCCGAGAGGAGTTGCAAGAGTGAAGGTTTCGGTTGACGGGCAGCGCTGCCAGGGCCATACCCTGTGCGCGATGATCGCGCCCGAGTCGTTCGAGCTCGACGACGTCGACGGTCACGCATCACCGGTGTCCGAGGTGGTGCCGCAGGACCAGGAGGCCCTGGTCACCGAAGCCGCGCACTCGTGCCCCGAGCAGGCCATCGTCCTCGGGTGACGCCGTTGTCCAGCGGCCGTCCCGGCCGTCCAAGGTAGAGCCAAGAGGAGACACCGCCGTGAGCATCGACGACTGCGACGAGTCGACTGCGCCAAGCACCGACACTGCAGCCACCGACGACGACCGCAAGAAGGACCGGTACCACTTCGACCGGCACACCCCCGAGTATCGAGAGAAGTTCCAGCAGATCACCGAGGAGATGCACGCCTCGTGCCCGGTGGCGTGGACCGACGTCTACGACGGCCACTGGGTCGCCGCGGGCAGCAACGAGGTGTTCGAGCTCGCACGCTGCCCCGTCATCTCCAACGATCACGACCTGCACGGAGAACGCAAGGGCTATCAGGGGATAACCATTCCCAGGGCCCAGCGGGCAACCGTCGTCCGCGGCGGCATCCTGGAGATGGACGAGCCCGAACACAGCACGTATCGCGGCGCGCTCAACCCGTACCTGTCGCCGGCCGCGATCAAGCGCTGGGTGCCGTTCGTCGACGAGATCACCCGCGCGGCGCTCGACGAGAGGATCGAGTCGGGTCACATCGACTTCGTCGACGACCTCGCCAACATCGTGCCGGCGGTTCTCACGCTGGCGATGATGGGCATCGAGCTGAACAAGTGGAAGATCTACAGCGAACCCGCCCATGCCAGCGTGTCCACTCCCGAGCACTCGCCCGACGCCCCACGCGTGGCCGAGATGAGCCGGCAGATGGGCATCGACATGATCAACACGATGATGGAGATCCGGGAGAATCCGCGACCCGGACTGGTCAACGCGCTGCTGCAACTGCGCATCGACGGTGAACCCGCGCCCGACCTGGAGATCCTGGGCAACCTGGGCCTGGTCATCGGCGGCGGCTTCGACACCACCACGGCGCTGACCGCGCACGCCCTCGAGTGGCTGTCGGAGCATCCCGATCAGCGCGAGCTCCTCAGTCGTGAGCGCGACCAACTGCTGAACCCCGCGACCGAGGAATTCCTCCGCTTCTTCACCCCCGCACCCGGCGACGGCCGGACCTTCGCCGAGGACGTCGAGGTCGACGGCCGTCGCTTCAAGGAGGGTGAGCGGCTGTGGCTGTCGTGGGCCATGGCCAACCGCGACCCGTCGGTGTTCGAGGACCCCAACACCGTCGTCCTGGACCGAAAGGGCAACCGGCACTTCAGCTTCGGCATTGGCGTGCACCGCTGCGTCGGGTCGAACGTGGCGCGGACGGTGTTCAAGTCGATGCTCACCGCGGTGCTCGACCGGATGCCCGACTACGCGTGCGACCCCGAGGGCGCCGAGCACTACGAGAGCATCGGCGTCATTCAGGGCATGAAGCACCTGCCCGCGACGTTCACTCCCGGCGAACGCCTCGGCCCGGGTCTCGACGAGACGCTGAAGAACCTGCAGCGAATCTGCGACGAGCAGGAGTTGGCCCGGCCCATCACCGAGCGCAAGGACGCCGCCGTCATCGACTGGTGACGTCCCGCGTCCCCTCCGCGAGCGCGCGTGGCCGTACGCGACACGCCGGGTGGAAGCGGCACTCCACGCACCCTCGCGCGGAACTACTTGGGCGGGCGGGGCAGGCCCAGCACCTGCTGGGCGATGATGTTCCGTTGGATCTCCGACGTTCCGCCGGCGATGGTGCCCGAAAAGCTGCGCGCATACCGCTCGAACCAGCTGGCGAAGTAGTGGTCGAGGTTCAGGTGCGCATACGGACCCGACGTCGCCGGGTGGATCAGGCCCTCGGGCCCCATGGCGGTCAACGCGTGGTCGGCCGCCCGCATCTCGGCCTCGGCACCGAACAACTTGGGAATCGACACCGACGCGACGTCGACCTCACCACGGGCGGCCTTGGCGAGGCCCACCGAGCCCATCAGCCGCAGCGCCTGGTAATCCATGATCGTGCTGGCCAGCTGGTCGCGCTCGATCGGGTTGGCCGGGCGAAAGTCCGCGATGCAGTTGGCGATTCGGTCGGCGAAGCCCAACCACATCATCGTGCGCTCGTGCCCCAGTGACCCGTTGGCGACGCCCCAGCCACCGTTGAGCGGGCCGACCAGGTTCTCGGCGGGCACCTCCACGTCGGTGAAGAACACCTCGTTGAAGTCGACGTGCTCCTGGCCGCAGATGTCCGCGAACGGCCGGCGCACCACCCCGGGCAGGTCCGTCGGGATGATGAGCGCACTGATTCCCTTGTGCTTCGGCGCATCCGGGTCGGTGCGCACGAACGTCAGCAGGAAGTCGGCGTCGTGCGCGCCGGAGGTCCACACCTTCTGGCCGTTCACCACGAACGTGTCGCCGTCGAGCACCGCCCGGGTGCGCAGCGACGCCAGGTCGGACCCGGCACTGGGCTCGCTCATGCCGAGCGAGGCCGTCTGCTCGCCCCGCAACACCGGCACGGCCCACCGCTGCTTCTGCTCGTCGGTGCCGAAGGTGATCAGTGAGGCGGCAACGATGTTGACGCCCTGCGGATTGAAGCTGTGGTAGATCCGTCGGGTGCACAGTTCCTCGAGGTGCACGTAGGTCTGCAGCACCGTGGCATTGCGGCCACCGAACTCCGGTGGCTGGGCGGGCAGCAGCCACCCGTTGTCGAAGAGCAGGCGCTGCCAGTCGCGCGCCCACTGCGGCATGTGCGACACCGACCGCGGCCGCTCGAGCGTCTGCTCCTCGGAGGGCAGGTTCGCATCCAGGAAGGCGGAGAACTCCGCGCGGAACTCCTCGACGTCGTCGTCAAACGTGAGTTGCATCGAACTCCTCGGCGATCAGGGCGCGGTGCTCCGCCGCGCCGCCCAGCATCAGCTCACCGGCCTTCGCCCGCTTCAAGGCGAACTGAAGGTCGTTCTCCCACGTGAAGCCCATCGCACCGAACATCTGCAGGCCGTGCCGGAAGACGATCGACTGACACTCCCCCGCCGACGCCTTGGCCATCGCGGCCGCCAGACGCCTGCGCGGGTCGTCCGCGGCGATGGTCAGCGCGGCGAAGTAGCCCAGCGCCCGGGCCCGTTCGATCGAGACGTGCATGTCCACCGCCTTGTGCTGAATCGCCTGGAACGACCCGATCGGCACGCCGAACTGGTGCCGGCTCTTCACGTGCTCCAGGGCCAGGTCGAGGATCCGCTGGCAGGCGCCCACCATGGTCATCGCCATACCGGTGAGCGCGAGGTGGCGGGCCTTCTCGGCGTCGACGGGGAGTCGGTCGGCGTCGGCCACGTGCACCCCGGCCAGACTGAGGTCGGCGACGTGCAGCACCGGATCGAAGATCGTGCTGCGACGGGTGCTGACGGCGTCGGCGTCGACCAGGAACACCCCGCCCGCCGTCACGACCGCGAGGCGCTCGACGCGGTCGCCGTCGAGGACGTGGCGTGCGGTTCCGTTGAGCACCCAGCCGTCGGCGTCGCGATACGCGCTCACCCCGTCGTAGACGGCCGTCCCCGCGGTCTGCGGGTCGAAACGGTCGCCGACCAGCGGCGCGAACTGCGACATGGTTGCCAGATACGGCGTCGGATCCGTCGCGCGGCCCAACTCCTCGAGGACGATCGCCAGTTCGACCGCGTTCTCCGGATCGGTCAGCTCCGTCCAGCCAGCGTCGACGTACAGCTTCCACAGGGGCGACGCATCGACGCCGTCCTCGGCGACGCTGCGTACCAGCGACGCCGGGCACTGCTTGCCGAGGGCGTCGCGCACCGTGTCCTGCCATAGCCGCTGATCAGCATCCAACTCCAACAGCATGCCGCCGCCTCCCGGGATCATCGTCGCGTGCGGTGAGAATAGCATTCTCGTTAGCGGATCAACGGTTCTCCGCCAGCTGTCGATTCATTCTGTTTCGCTTCCCTCGAGTGACCGACCAGCACGCACCCTCACCAGCGACGATCTAAGCGCGCCGGTTGAGAACATTGTTCTTGCTAAAGAAGAACAAGGATCTACACTGGGGTGAGTTCCGGCGGCATCTCGGCGGGGCGATCAGCGACGACGGATTGGCGTGACGCGAGCGTGAAAGAGATCAGCGACGGGGCCGGCGGCACCGTGCACACTCCCGTCATCGACGCCAGCGTGCACGTCTTCTCCCAATCCAACGCGGACCTGCGCCAGAACTTCATGCAGGAACCCTTCCGCAGTCGTGGCTTCCCCGACTACGAGATGGATTGGTACGGCGCTCCCGGCGGCGAATACGTCACGGGCAGCAGGGGGCCGGATCGGCAATACCCGGGCTCGGAACCCGAACTGGTCGCCGAGGAACTGTTCGGCCGGCGCGGCGTCGACGTCGCGATCCTGCACCCGATGACTCGCGGCATCATGCCCGACCGGCACCTTGGCACCGCGATCGCCTCGGCCCACAACGCGATGATGGTGACGCGCTGGCTCGACGGTGAGTTCGGCGACCGCTTCCGCGGCACCATTCGCGTCAATCCCGACGACGTCGCCGGAGCCATCCGGGAGATCTCGAAGTACGCCGACCACCCGGGAGTGGTGCAGATCGGCATCCCGCTGCAGTCCCGCGAGCTCTACGGCAAGCCGCAGTTCTGGCCGCTGTGGGAGGCGGCCGCGGCGGCAAGTCTTCCCGTGGCGGTGCACATCGAGGTGGGTTCGGGAGTGGCCTTCCCACCGACCCCGTCCGGCAACACCAGGACCTATGAGCAGTACCTGAGCTTCATGTCGCTGAACTACCTCTATCACCTGATGAACATGATCGCCGAGGGTGTCTTCGAGCGGTTCCCCACGCTCAAGTTCGTGTGGGCCGACGGTGCCGCCGACCTGCTGACGCCGTTCATCTGGCGGATGGACTGCTTCGGACGCCCCCATCTGGAACAGACCCCGTGGGCGCCGAAGATGCCCAGTGACTACCTGCCCGGCCACGTCTACTTCGTGCAAGGCAGCCTCGACGGACCCGGCGACACCGACTTCGCGGGCGAATGGTTCGGTTTCACGGGCAAGGACGACATGACGATGTTCGGCTCGAGCTACCCGCACTGGAACTGCGGCGAGCTCGTGCTTCCCAGCAGCTACGACGCCGAGCAGCGCGAGAAGTTGTGCTGGCGCAACGCCGCCGAGCTGTACGGCATCGATATTTCGGCAAGTGCAGACATTCCGGCCACCGCGGTCGCACAGTAGAGGGATGGCGAGGAGGCCAACATGACAACCACAGCCGAACCACGAGTGCCCGCCGCCGAGCGCGTCGCGGTGCGATGCGTCGACTCCGACGTCCACCCGACTCCCCGCCGCGGAGATCTCGGCGAGTACATCCCGGAGCCGTGGCGCAGCAAGTACTTCGGAACGCATCCGATCGGCGAGCAGATCTACTACGACGCGCCCGACTACGCGCACTCCTACGCCATGCGCGTCGACACCTTCCCGGCTGACGGAGAGTTTGCAGGCAGCGACCCGGACCTCGCCTTCAAGCAGTTGATCATGGGCGCCGGGTCGGACATCGCGATCCTGGAACCCGCGGCGTACTCGGCTCGCATCCCCGAAGCCAACTCCGCGATGACGGCGGCGCTGAACGACTGGCAGGCCAACCACTGGCTGGACAGCCACAACAACTGGCACGAGCGGTGGCGCGGATCGATCTGCGCGACCATCGAGGAGCCGGAGACGGCCGCCCGCGAGATCGAGAAGTGGGTCGGGCACCCGTACATGTCGCAGATCCTGATCAAGGCGGAGCCGCGGCCGCCGTGGGGCGACCCGAAGTACGACCCGATCTGGGCCGCGGCCACCAAGCACGACATGCCCGTGAGTTGCCACCTGTCCCGCGGTCACTTCGACGAGCTGCCCATCCCCCCGGTCGGCCTCCCCAGCTACAACCACGACTTCATGGTCACGTACTCGCTGCTCGCCGCGAACCAGGTCATGAGCTTGATCTTCGACGGCACGTTCGACCGGTTCCCCACCTTGCGAATCGTGTTCGTGGAGCACGCGTTCACCTGGATCCTGCCCCTGATGTGGCGGATGGATGCCATCTACGAGAAGCGCAAGCAGTGGATGGACATCAAGCGCAAGCCGTCGGAGTACGTCAAGGAGCACATCAAGTTCACGACTCAACCACTCGACTATCCAGAGGACAAGACCGAACTGAGCCGTGCCTTCGAGTGGATGGAGTGCGAGAAGATCCTGCTCTACTCCTCGGATTACCCGCACTGGACGTTCGATGATCCCCGGTGGTTGTCCAAGCACCTTCCCGAGCACGCCCGCGAAGCGGTCATGTTCCGCAACGGCATCGAGACTTATCACCTCCCGGACACCGTGCCCGCCCTCGAGGGTCAGGTCCGGGTGCTCTAGGGCATGACCGAACCGGCCACCCCCCGCCTCGCACAGGGGCGGGAGCACGTCGTCGCCACCGTCGACGAAATCCCCTCGGGCACCCACAAATTGGTGCCGATCGGCCGCCACGGCGTCGGCGTCTACAACGTCAACGGGACGTTCTACGCCATCGCCAACTACTGTCCGCACGAAGGCGGTCCGCTATGTGCGGGACGCACCCGCGGTCGCAACGTGGTCGACGACAGCGTGCCGGGGGACGCCGTGATGGTGCGTGACCTGGAATTCATCTTCTGCCCCTGGCACCAGTGGGGTTTCGAGCTCGCCACCGGGACCACCGCGGTCAAGCCGGAGTGGAGCATTCGCACCTACCCCGTCCGGGTCGTCGGCGACGACGTCCTGGTGCAGGCCTGATGACCGGAGCACGCGTGACCGTCGAGCAGATCGAGATCAACGGCGGCAACGTCGTCTATGAAATCCTCGGCGAGACCGGCGACTTCATCGTGTTGACACCGGGCGGCCGGTTCAGCAAGGACATCCCGGGGCTGAGGCCGCTCGCCGACGCGCTGGTCGCCGGCGGCCATCGCGTGTTGTTGTGGGACCGACCCAACTGCGGCGCGTCCGACGTTCAGTTCTACGGCTACAGCGAATCTCACATGCGCGCGGAAACGCTGATGAAGCTGATCACCGCGCTCGAGCTCGGACCATGTGTCATCGCCGGTGGTTCCGGCGGGGCCCGCGACTCGATCCTCACCACGATCCTCTACCCCGATCTGGTGACCAAGCTGGTGGTGTGGAACATCGTCGGCGGCGTCTACGGATCCTTCGTCCTGGGTGGGCACTACGTCGTGCCGAGCATCCTCGCGGTCCGGGGCGCAGGCATCGACGGTCTGCTGCACGTCGGCGAGTGGAAGGAGCGCATCGCCGCCAACCCCGCCAACGAGCAACGGCTGCGCGGGCTGGACGCCGATGCCTTCCTCAAGGTGATGCTGCGGTGGTTGAACGCCTTCGTTCCCAAGCCGGGCCAGACCATCCCGGGTGTGGAGGACGGCTTGTTCGACGAGATTACGGTGCCCACGTTGATCATTCGTGGCGGCGAGAACGACTGGGACCATCCGAAACGCACTTCGCTCGAGGTGAGCTGCCTGATCAAGGGTTCCGAGCTGATCGACCCGCCGTGGCCCGAGGATGCGTGGGAGCGCGCCGGCGAGCGGTTCGCCGCCAGCGGCGGTAAGGAGTTCTGCCTGTTCGACACCTGGGTGCAGGCCGCGCCCGCGATCCTCGACTTCCTCGGCAGGTAGACGATGCCTTCCTGGTCGTCACGCTACGACGATGACGACGTCGCAGTTCAACGACGCCTCCAGCGCCGTGTGCACCCGACTCTCCGGAACCCTTTCGAGGTCGGCCCGGCGCAGGGTCACCCTCACGGTGTCCCATCCCGGACCGTCCGCGCCGCCCGTGATCCGCTCGACCCTCCCGCTCAGCCCCAAGCCCGCGAGCACGCCGTGCGCGTCGTCGTCGGTGCCCCTGCTGACGTAGGTCAGCACACCGACCTTCGGGGCAGCGCCGAGATCGCCGAAGGCGTTGCTACACAACCGAAGTGCGATGCGTTGCGACTCAGCCGGATCGTCACCCGCGATCAGCAGCTCGACCTGACGACGGCTCTGCGGCAGCGTCGCCAAGTCGACGTCGATGACGTCGACCCCAGCCACGGCCGCCAACTCGCGGAGGGTCGCCATGGCAGCGCGTAATGCGGCCGGAGCCAGCTGCGCCGTGGGGTCCACGTCGACCCGCACCACCGCAGTCCTCATGACCGCCAGCCTATCTGCGGCGGGGAAGGAAGGTCAGCGATGACTGCAGCGGCGGCCGAACTCACCGTGGCAGCCTGGCCGGGCACCGTCCCCCGGCTCTTGCGGACGACCCCCGGCACCGAGGACTACGCCGACTACGTGGACGGCGGTGGCTACCGGCCGCTCGACGACCCCGATGCGCTTCTCGACGAGGTCGATCGCAGCGGACTGCTCGGCCGCGGTGGCGCCGCGTTCCCGCTCGCGGTCAAGCTGCGCGCGGTGCGCGACGCCGGCCGCCGGGGTGGCCCAACGGTGGTGCTGGCCAACGGCGAGGAGGGTGAACCGGCGTCGGTCAAGGACAGGTGGCTCCTGCGCCACCGGCCGCACCTCGTGCTCGACGGGGTGCGGCTGGCCGCCAGGCTCGTCGCGGCGGACCGGGCGTACGTCTACGTCTCCGACTCGGCTGCGGCTGCGTCAATCGAAATTGCCTTGACTGCAAGTGACTTCGACCTTCCCATCTCGGTGGTGACGGTCGACGGCGGCTACGTCGCCGGCGAGGAGACCGCCGCCGTCCAGGCCGTCAACGGTGGTCCGGCCAAGCCGACCGACAAGCCCCCGCGACCGTTCGAGCACGGCGTCGGCGGCCACCCCACCCTGGTGAGCAACGTCGAGACGCTCGCCAACCTGCCACTGGTGCACGGGCAGGGGGCCGACGCCTACCGCGCCGTCGGCACGTCGGCGTCACCCGGCACGTTCCTCGCGACGATCACCGGCGCGGGTCGTCCACCGGTGCTCTACGAACTCCCCCACGGCGTCGCCGTCACCGACGTGCTCCGCCAACACGGCGTCGCCCCGGACGAGGTGACCGGCGTGCTCATGGGTGGTTACTTCGCCGGCCTGCTCAACAGCGACGTGCTCGACGCCACGCTGGACCACGAGTCGATGCGTCGACTCGGAAGCGGTTTGGGGTGCGGTGCCGTCGCGATCATCACCGACGACTGCCCCGTCGCGGTCGCTGCCGCGGTGCTGGCCTACTTCGATCGCGAGAACGCCGGCCAGTGCGGATCCTGCTTCAACGGCACCGCGGCGATGTCCGCCGTCACGACGGCACTGCGCGATGGCGTGGCCACCGCCGAGGACCTGGTCCGGCTGGAGCGGTGGTCGGTGGTGCTGCGCGGTCGAGGTGCGTGCGCGACGCTGGACGCCGCCACCAACGTGGCAGCCACACTGCTGCAACAGTTCCCGCAGATCGTCAACAGCCACGTCGACGGCCGGTGCGACCCGTGCCGCGGCGGCGCCTACAGCGCCGTGCGGCCCTACGAGGTGGAGGCCCTTTCGTGAGGATCCGGTTGGATCGGACGATGTGCGACGGCTTCGGTGTCTGCGCCAAGCACGCCCCCGGCTACTTCTCGCTCGACGACTGGGGATACGCATCACTGGTCGGCAACGGCGTCGTGCACGACGGCGATCAGGATGCCGTCCGACGGGCGCTGCTGGACTGCCCCGTCCACGCGATCGTCGAGATGGCTGTCGACCCGGCCGCGGCGGGAAGCTGACGTGGCCGACGCCCCAGGGCGGCCGCTGCCGCAGCTCACCGGGGAGAACGAGTACTTCTGGACGGCGGGGGCGGACGGCGCGCTCCGCCTTCAGGAGTGCCGGGACTGCCAGGCGCTGCTTCACCCGCCCGCGCCGATCTGCCGGTACTGCCGCAGTCACGACCTGGGCGTGCGGACGGTGTCGGGCAAGGCCACCCTCTCGGCGTTCACCGTCAACCACCGCTTCGGGTTTCCCGATCTGCCGCCGCCGTACGTGATCGCCCAGGTCGCCATCGCCGAGGATCCGCGAGTTCGGTTGACCACCAACGTCATCGAGTGCGATCCGGAGACGCTCGAACTCGGGCAGCCGGTGGAGGTGGTCTTCCAGCAACTGGCCGACGTCTGGCTGCCGCTGTTCACGCCCAGCGCCGATCAGACGCCCCTGGCGCAACCGGAGGACGCGATCGCGCCGGAGGACTTCGGCAAGCACGTCCGACCCATGCTCACCACGGCCAAGTTCGAGGACCACTCGGCCATCACCGGGATCGGCGCCTCGCGACTGGGCCGGCGGCTGATGGTGGCTCCCCTGTCGCTGACCATCGAGGCCTGCGAGGCCGCGGTCGCCGACGCCGGCCTGACCTTCGACGACATCGACGGGCTGTCGACCTACCCGGGACTCGACATCGCCGGCATGGGCGAGGGCGGGGTGAGTGCACTCGAGGGCGCACTCGGGCTCAAGCCGACGTGGATCAACGGCGGCATGGACACCTTCGGCCCCGGCGGGTCGGTCATCGCCGCGATGATGGCCATCGCCACCGGGATGGCCCGCCACGTGCTGTGCTTCCGGACCCTGTGGGAGGCCACCTTTGGGCAGCTGATGAAGGAGGGCAAGATGTCGCCGCCCGGTGGTGCCCGCACCGCCAGTTGGCAGCTGCCCTTCGGTGCCACGTCGGCAGCTCACACCCTGGCGCTCAACGCGCAGCGGCACTTTCACCGGTATGGCACCACCAGGGAGACGCTGGGGTGGATCGCGCTCAACCAGCGCGCCAACGCCGCCCTCAATCCGACCGCCATCTACCGCGATCCGATGACCATGGACGACTATCTGGACGCGCGCCTGATCACCACACCGTTCGGACTGTACGACTGCGACGTGCCCTGCGACGGGGCGGTCGCGGTGATCGTGTCCGCCGCCGACGCCGCCCGCGACCTGCCCAAGCCGCCCGTGTTCTTCGAGGCGGTCGGCACCCAGATCATCGAACGCACCGACTGGGACCAGACCACGATGACCCACGAGCCGCAGGTGCTCGGCCAGTCCGCGCACCTGTGGACGCGAACGACGTTGCGGCCCAGCGACGTCGACGTCGCGGAACTGTACGACGGTTTCAGCTTCAACTGCCTGTCGTGGCTGGAGGCACTCGGCTTCTGCGGTATTGGCGAGGCCAAGGACTTCCTCGACGGTGGGACCAACATCGCCCGCGACGGCGTGCTCCCGCTCAACACCCACGGCGGCCAGCTGTCGCACGGCCGCACCCATGGCATGGGCCTCATCCACGAGGCGGTGTCGCAGCTGCGGGGCGAGGCGGGTACGCGGCAGGTACCCAATGCCCGGGTCGCCGTGGCGAGCAGCGGAGGCCTGACGCCCAGCGGCGTCATGCTGCTGAGGACCGATTCGTGAGCAACGAGAGCCCCGCGCCGCGGCCCCGCGTCGTCATGGTCGGAGCGGTGCCGATGTCGGCTCTGGTCGCCGAGGTAGCGCAGCCAAGGGCCGTCATCGTGGCGATCCACGGCGGCGCGACGTCGTCTCGCTACTTCGACTGTCCCGGCCATCCACGATTGTCGTTGTTGCGCACGGCCGCCGCCAAGGGCTACACGGCGATCGCGATCGACCGACCGGGCTACGGCGCCTCGGCGCTCTATCAGGACGAGATGGCCGATCCCGGCCGCCGCGTCGAGTTGGCGTTCGGCGCGGTGGACAAGATCGTCGACTCCGCCCGCGGCTCGGGCATCTTCGTGATGGCGCATTCGGCGGGCTGCGAGTTGGGCCTCCGAATGGCGGTCGACGATCGCGGGCACGACGTGGTCGGCGTCGAGTTGGCGGGCACCGGCCTGCGATACGAGGACGCCGCCACGGCCGTCATCGGCGCGGCCACCGCCACCACGCGACCGGCGGGCCTGCGCGAACTGCTCTGGCAGCCCACCGACCTCTACCCCGCCGACGTGCTCACCGGCGCGCTGTCCGCGGCGGGCGCGGCGTACGAGGCCGACGTCACCGCGAACTGGCCACGACGCGACTTCGCCGCCGTCGCCGGGCAGCTGACGGTTCCGGTGCAGTTCAGCATCGCCGACCACGAGGCCGTTTGGGAGTCCACACCCGAGGCACTCGCCGACATCGCCGCCCTCTTCACCTCCGCGTCGCGCGTGACGGTCAACGAAATGCCGGACAGTGGACACAATCTCAGCGTCGGGCTGACCGCCGGCGCCTATCACGACAGGGTGCTGTCGTTCGTCGACCAATGCGTCGAGGACGGGGCTCTCGCGACGAGGAGGACAACGTGACACGCGTCGGTTTCATCGGACTGGGTAGTCAGGGGGCGCCGATGGCGCGCCGAATCGTCGAGGGCGGCTACGAACTCGTGCTCTGGGGCCGGCGGCCCGAATCGGTGGCGCCCTTCGCCGATACCGCCGCCAAGGTGGCCGGATCGCCCGCCGAGTTGGCCGCCGTCAGCGACCTGGTGTGCCTCTGCGTGGTCGGCGACGACGACGTCCGCCAGGTGCTGCAGGGCGACAGCGGCGTGCTGGCCGGCCTCGCTCCGGGCGGCATCATCGCGATTCACAGCACCGTGCACCCCGACACCTGCCGGGAGATCGCGGAACTCGCTGGCGCTCAGGGTGTTTCGGTGGTGGACGCCCCGGTCAGCGGCGGCGGTCCCGCGGCGGCCGAGGGCACGCTCCTCGTGATGGTCGGCGGTGCCGGCGACGTCGTCGAGAGGTGCCGCCCGGTCTTCGCCACCTACGCCGACTCGGTGGTCCATCTCGGCCCGCTCGGCGCAGGTCAGGTCACCAAGATCCTGAACAACCTGCTGTTCAGCGCGAACCTCGGCAGCGCGATCAGCACCCTGGAACTCGGCGAATCACTCGGCGTACCAAGGGATCGTCTCTGCGAGGTGCTGGCCCGCGGATCGGCGACCAGCAAGGCGGTCGGGAGCATCTCGATGTTCGGTGGCACGCTCGTCTCGCTGGCGCCCATCGCCGGTGCGCTGCTGCAGAAGGACGTGCGCCACGCGGCCAGTCTCGCCGACGACGCAGGCGCGGCCCAGGGCACCGTCTTCACCGTGGCGGACACGGCGCTCGAGCGCATGGATCACCCACGAACGTGACGCGGTCGTGATGCGGGTCGGGTTCGTCGGCGCCGGACGCATGGGGGCGCCGATGGTGCAGAGGCTCGTCGAGGCCGGTCACGAGGTCAACGTCATCGGCAGGACTGACGCGAAGCGCTCTTCGATCGCCGACTGGGGAGCCAACCCGGTCGCCGAGCTGGCGGCCGTGACCAAGGGCGCCGACGCGGTCGTCGTCTGCGTGTTCACCGACGAGCAGGTGCGGCGGATATGCGTCGAGGACGGTCTGGTGAGCACCATGGCACCCGGCTCCACGTTGGTCGTGCACACCACTGGCAGCCCGAAGACCGTCAGGGATATCGCCGCCACCTCCGGCGTCGTCGGCGTGGTCGACGCACCGGTCAGCGGCGGCCCGCACGACATCGCGGCGGGCACGGTCACCCTGTTCGTCGGTGGCGACGACGGCGAGGTCGCCCACGTCCGCCCGGTGCTCAGCGCCTACGCGGACCCGATCCTGCACGCCGGGTCGGTCGGGGCGGGGCAACTGGTCAAACTCGTCAACAACACGCTGTTCGCCGCGCAAATCGGCCTGGTGGCCGAGGGAACGCGGTTGGGCGCCCGGTTCGGCATCGAGGAGAGCGCACTGCTCAACGCCTTGGCGCACGGCAGCGCGCAGAGCCGGGTGCTCGGCATGATCGCGGCCGCGGGTTCGGCGGAAGGCTTCCTCGCCGCGGTCGGCGAGTTCATCGACAAGGACGTCGCGGTGGTTCGTCGGACGGTTGCGGATCTGGGCACTGACCTCGGCGTACTCGACGCGGCCATCGAGGCCGGACGGCCACGAAACGCGTAGTCCGGGAACGGCTATTTCACCCTCGCCGGCGGCCCCGGTGGCGCATACTGTCACCTTACAGTTCCACAGCCTTCCGTAATGTCTTTGGCCCTGACGATCGGGCGCCCAGGAGGATGCAGTGACCAAGCCCAAGCTGGTGTTCAGCCCCGTCTCCGCGGAGTACTTCGCCAACCCCTACGAGGTGTACGCCCGGATGCGTGAGGAGGCCCCGCTCTACTACGACGAGGAGGGCGACTTCTACGCGCTGACCCGGCACGAAGACGTGGCGGCGGCCTTCAAGGACCACGAGTCGTTCTCGTCGGCCCGCGGATGCGATCTGAGCATGGTGCGCAGCGGCGAGGTCCCGCAGAAGTCGATCATCTTCATGGACCCCCCCGATCACCGCCACATGCGCAGCCTGCTGAACAAGGCCTTCACGCCCCGGGCGATCCAGGCGCAGAAGGACACCGTCGTCGAACTGATCCAGCACTACCTCCGCCAGGCGGACCCCGAGAACTTCGACGTGGTCCAAGACTTCTCCGGCCCGTTCCCGGTCGAGGTCATCACCCGCATGGCCGGGGTGCCGGAGGACTTCCGCCAGCAGGTCCGGCACTGGATCGACACGAGCCTGCATCGCAAGCCGGGCCAGATCGACATGGACGACGAGAACATGCAGGCCAACATCGACTCCGGCATGTACTACTACGGACTGGTCGTCGAGCGGCGCCAGAATCCGCAGGACGACATGATCAGTCGGCTCATCGCCGCGGAGATTCCCGGTCCCGACGGGCAGATGCGCAAGCTCGACGACATCGAGATCACCGGCTTCACCACGCTTCTCGGCGGCGCCGGCGCCGAGACGGTGACGAAGCTGGTCGGTAGCGCCATGGTGGTCTTCGCCAAGCATCCCGACCAGTGGCAGAAGCTGCTCGACGACCGCAGCAAGATTCCCGCTGCGGTGGAGGAGTTGCTGCGCTACGTCGGCCCGGTGCAGTACAACGTCCGCTACAGCGTCAAGGAGGTGACCGTTCCCAGCGGCACCATCCCGGCGAACAAGCCCGTCTTCCTGATGGGTGCGGCGGCCAATCGCGACCCTGCCGCCTTCACCGACGGAGAGACGTTCGACATCGAACGCGATCGGCTCGAAGCGCAGAACCTCGGGCTCGGATACGGCATCCACAGCTGCCTCGGCGCCGCGCTGGCGCGGATGGAAACCGCTGCGGCGCTTGAACACCTACTCGACTTCATGCCGCGCTACGAGGTGAACTTCGACGGCCTGCGGCGGGTGAACATGCAGAACGTGGCAGGCTTCAGCCACGTGCCGGTGCGGGTCTTGAAGTGACTTTCCAGCGAGAAGCGGAGCGGGATCGCGCATGAACCAGCGAGAAGCGGAGCGGGATCGCGCATGAGCCAGAAGATCGACGTCGACTTCGGGCTGTGCGAGAGCAACGGGGTGTGCATGGGCATCATCCCCGAGGTGTTCGATCTCGACGATCAGGACTACCTGCACGTGCTCACCGACGACGTGACGCCGGACAACGAGGGCCCGGTCCGCGAAGCCGTGCGCCAGTGCCCGCGCCAGGCCATTCGGATCATCGAGGGCTAACCGGTCAGAGCGCGAACCGCCCGGCGAACCCGCGCAGCGGCAGGTCGGCGCTGGTGAGCAATCCCGGCGGCGCCGCGACGACCGACCGGATCGAGTTGAGTGCAGGCATCCCGGTCACGGTCATGCCGATCGACGCGAAGCTGTCCGGATTGGACAGGTCGACGCCGGGCCGGGGGAAGATCATGTGCTTGTTGTAGATGCACGGGTCGCCCTTGATCTGAGTGATGTAGCAGCCCTTGATGTCCCAGCTCGGATCGGTGTGCGGGGTCATCTGCCATTCCAGATGGGTCTCCACCCGCGGCACCCCGTCGACCATGCCCTGATACTTGATGTAATTGCCGCCGAGCGAGCCCTTGGGCAGCGTGTACCAGCCCAGGTCGACGTCCTTGGTGCACGCTCCGAGTTCGTAGCTGAACGTGACGTCGTCGAGCGTCAGATCGAAGCAGTCGGCCATCATCAGCACGCTGTCGGCGAAGACCCTGGTGTACTTCTCCAGTCTCGACGGGATCGACGGGTCGTCGACGGGCAGGCCGTATCCCACTTCGATCCAGGTGTCCTTCGAGTGGTGGCAGGAGACGTCCACCGACTCGAGGGTCGTGACGTTCTCGATGTCGGCGACGTCGGCCGAACAGGCCACGCCCAGAATCTGATTGACGCCGGGGTTCATGCCCGTGCCGTAGAACGTCGAGCCGCCGCGGGCGCAGGCGTCGGCCAGTAGCCGGGACACCAACTGGCCCGACGAATGCGGATGATTCCGGTCGCGGTGCCAGCCGGTGATCCAGTCCGCGGTCGTGACGACGTCGATGCCGGCCTCGAGCACCGTCACGTAGAGGTCCTCGTCGGGGAACACCCCGTGAAAGGTGAGCACGTCGGGCTTGGCGGCGATGATCTCCTCGACGCTGCCGGTAGCGGTCACTCCGACGGGACCGATCCCCACCAGTTCACCGACGTCCTTTCCGATCTTCTCCGGCGAATAGCAGTGCACGCCAACCAGTTCGAGGTCCGGTTGGGTCTGGATTCGTTTGATCATCTCGCTGCCGACGTTCCCGGTGGCAACCTGGAAGACGGTGATCGGCACGCTCGTGGACGGGCTCATCGGGATTGCCTCTCTGAAGCCATTGGTGGGTCAGGACTGAGCGGTCGCGGCGAGTTCGGCGGCGCTGCCGCCCCTGCCGTCGGGATAGAACTGCTTGGCCCACGTGCGAATCGCGGTGAAGCCTCGTTGTTCCGAGCTGGCGAGCGCCGGCGGATCGGAGTAGCGCTGGTGGGCCCAGATGTGGACGTCCTGGCTGAACTGGCGGATGACCTCCTCGCCGAAGTCCCTGGCCTTGGCTTTCGCCCGCACCGGGTCCTTCTCGGCTCGCCCCGGCGGGCGCCCGATGTAGACCATGAATCGCACGTCGGAGGTGGAGTCGTCGACCGGCGTGATGGCCGAGATCGTGCGGTTGTCGATCATGCCCCAACTCTTGGTGACGGCGATGCCGAGGCCGCCGTTGATGGCCTCGACGCCGCTGTTGACGTCCTCGATCCGCTGGCCGTCGTCACCGTCGAAGGTGATGGTGAAGTCGACGTAGGACACCGGTTCGGCGAAGTCGTGGCGGGTGAACACCGGCACGATCGGCGTCTCGTGGACGTACTTGAAGTGCGCGAAGTCGACGCCGTTCTCGAGCACGTATTGCGGATGGAGTTCCAGTCCCTGGCGGAAGAGCCGCTGCTGTGGGTAGTAGTCCTCGGGCGTGCCCCCGCCATCGAAGCCGGCGAAGACGTCGGGTGCGTCGAAGAACGGTGCGCGGCCGTCGACGTCGTGCCAGACGTACACCGACTCGTTGCGCTCGACCACCGGGTAGGTCGTCATCCGGCGGCCGCGATTGGGGCGGTCCTCGTAGGGGATGCAGACGTTGCGCCCCTCCTGACTCCACTGCCAGCCGTGGAACGGGCACTGCAGTACCTCGCCCTTGACCGTGCCCCCGAAGCCGAGATGGGCACCGAGGTGTTCGCAGTAGGCGTTCATCACCGTCAGCCGGCCCGACTCAGCCCGCCAGGCGATCATCTCCTGGCCGAAGTACCTCATCGGGTGAACGTCGCCGACGGCGATCTCGTCGGACCACGCGACCTGGAACCATCCGGTCGGCTTCATCGACAACGGCGGCTTCGCCATCCGTCGGCTCCCTCCGTCGTGCCGGTGCTCTCCGAGAATAGTAGAGGGTTCTGTCAAAGATTCACAGGGCATCTATCATCGGACGATGACCGAGGCGGGCACGGCGGGGCGGCGCACCAACCGTCGCGGCCTCGCCACGCGGGAGAACATCCTCGAAGCCGCGCTGACGTCGCTGGCCTCCGGCCATCCCGGATCGGTGTCGGCCAACAGGATCGCCAAGGACATCGGTGCCACCTGGGGCGCGGTGAAGTACCAGTTCGGCGACGTCGACGGATTCTGGGCGGCCGTCCTGCACCGGACCGCCGAACGCCGGGCCGGCATGCTGTCGGCGCGGGTGGAGTCTGACGCGAGCCTGCACCGGCGGGTCGGGCGCATCGTCGACACGCTGTATGACGGTCTGGCGTCAGCAGATTCGCGCGCAATCGAGAACCTGCGCGCCGCGCTCCCCCGCGATCCGGCCGAACTCGAGCGGCGCTACCCGCGAACGGCCGCCGAACTCGCCTCCTGGGAGAAGACGTGGCTGCAGACCTGTCAGAGCGCCTTCGCCGACCTCGACATCGCACCCGACCGGGTACGTGCCGTGGCCACGCTCATCCCCGGCGCGATGCGGGGTCTGGTCTCCGAGCGCCGACTGGGGTCCTACGCCGATCTGGACGTGGCGAGGGAAACGCTCACCGCAGCGCTCGCCGCGTACCTCGATAGTCCCGGCGCTTAGAAGCCGGAGATGATCACGCCGTTGCAGTCAGCCGCGGCCTGCCGCAGCTTCAGGGCTTCCTGGTACTCGTCGGAGTAGTACCAACTCTTGGCTGCGTCGACGGATTCGAATTCCAGCAGGACGGTCTGCGTGCCGTGCCACTGTCCCTCGAGCGTCTCGGCCGCTGGCCCGAACGCCAACACCTTCGCGCTGCCCATGGTCTGACTGGCCAGCTTGCCGTACTCCGCCATGCCGGCCGGATCCTTGATGTCCTCGGTGATGATCACGTAAGCCTTGGGCATGACGAAACTCCTTCTGGTTGAGGCGAAGTGAACTAAATCTCGGAAATGGCCCGCTCTGGGCAGTTCTCGATCGCCTCGCGCGCCGAGGCCTCGAACTCGACGGGCACCTCGGACGGATCGGCGACCGCCCACCCGTCATCGGTCATGTCGAACACCTGTGGGCACAGCGTCAAGCACATGCCGTGGCCGGCGCAGCGGTCCTCGTCGACGGCGACTCTCACCGGAGGTCGAACTCCAGGTGCAGTTCCGTCAAGCCCCGCAGGATGTACGTCGGGACGTAGGCATAGCGACGGGCGCCGGCGGGCCCGTGGTGCGCTTCGCTGATGCGGATGTCGCTGGTCCGGTCCAGCAGGCGTTCGAGTCCGATGCGTGTCTCGGCGCGTGCGAGCGGAGCACCGGGACAGCTGTGAATGCCGCGCCCGAAGGCGAGATGTTGGCGCGCGTTCTTGCGTTCGACGTCGAAGTCGTCGGGGTTCTCGAAGCGGCGTGGATCGCGGTTGGCGGCGCCATTGATCACCATCACGGTGGAGCCGGCACCGATGGCCTGATCACCGATGGTGGTCGGGACCCGCGACAGCCGGAAGTCGCCCTTGACGGGGCTCTCGATGCGTAGGCACTCCTCGATGAAGTTCGGCAGCAGGCTGCGATCCTCGCGGAGTTTGCGCTGCACCTCGGGATCGTCGCCCATCACCTTCAGCGCCGTGCTGAGCAGGCGGACGGTGGTCTCCTGCCCGGCCGAGAACACGTTGGTGGCCACTCGCACGACGTCTCCCACCGCCGGCGTGGAGCCGTCGGGGAACGTGGCGGTCGCCAGCCCGGTCAGAACGTCGTCGCGGGGTTGGGCGCGACGCTCCTCGACGTAGCCGGCGAAGACGTCGTAGAGATACTCGAGTGGAGTCTTGGTCATCGCCTTGTCGGCGTTGCCGAGCCCGCCGCCGTGCGTGCCGCGCGCCAACCGCTCGAGCAGTTCGGGGCGATCCTCGTCGGGCACGCCGAGCAGGTCCGCGATCGCCCGGAGCGTGAATGGACTGGCGAAACCGCCGATGAACTCGCCGTGGCCGGGCGCGAGGAAGTCGTCGAGGATGTCGTCGGCGACCTGCCACATCGCATCCTCGTTCTCCTTGAGGCGCTTGGGGGTGATCAGACGCATCAGTAGCGCACGGTGATCGGTGTGCGTCGGCGGGTCGAGCGTGGGCAATTGGTCGCTGAACGGAATCTCGTCACGGTGCTCGACGATGAGGTCGGTGATGTCGCCGTCCTCCATTCCGGTCAGTGGAACCGGGAAACCGGGGAAGGGACCGGTCACCGAGATGCACGACGAGAAGGTCGCAGCGTCGTTGTAGACGTCGACGGCCTCCTGCCAACCGGTCACCATGGTCACGCCGTAGTGATCTTCCCGGCTGACCGGACACTTGGTGCGGAGGGCTTCGTAGAACACATAGGGGTCGTCGGTCAAGCGACCGTCCCTGAAGAAGTCGACCGTGGTGAGGTCTTCGGGCATGCGCCACTCCGTTCAGCGGTTCTGATGTGAGAATGTGATTCTCAAAGTTGGGTATTAGATTTCCATACGGTGCAGCCCTCGTCAACGAGCGGCCCCGTCAGGCGTCGTCGCCGATACCGAAGGTGTTGATGGCGACGGCGAGCAAGTTGTAGGCCCCGACGGTGAAGACCAGATCCATCCGTTGCCGTTCGTCGAAGTGCCCGCTGAGCGCATCCCACGTCTGGTCACCCAGACCGTTGTCGCGATCCATCTCGTCCACCGCTGCGACCACCAACCGATCGGCATCGGCCGCGTCCGGGTCGTCGTCGTAATCTTCTCTGACACGATCGATCTCCGCCTGCGTGAGACCCGCCCGGCTCGCCAGCGGAACGTGATGGTCCCAGAGGTACTCGGATTGGCGATGTACCGCCGTCCGCAGAATCGCGATCTCGCGCACGCGCGGCGACAGGGTCGAGTGCATCAGCAGGTGGGCGTTGAAGGTCAGGTAGGCCCTGGTGAGCGGCTGATGCCGAAGCAGGGTCGCCAGCAGCGATCCCGCGTCGCGCGGATTGGCGCGCTCCGCGGGCAACAGCGGACTCAACGCTTTCGCCACGCCCTCGTCCCAGTCGCCCTCCGGTAGCGGGGTGACCCGCGGACCTTCTCGCCCAGCCACGGCTATTGGATGGGCTCGTCGCCGAGCACCGTGGTGCGCAACATCTCTCGCGGCGAATTCGCGTCGTACGGTGCCGCGCGGTGCAGGACGCCGTTGTTGTCCCAGATCACCATGTCGCCGACCGACCACCGGTGGCTGTACACGAGGTGCGGCTGGGTCGCCCTGTCCAGCATGTCGGCCAGCAGCGCTCGGCCCTCGTCCCGGTCCATGCCGACGACGTGATCCGCTGAGGCGCCGAGCACCAGAGACTTGCGTCCGCTGCGGTGGGTCCACACCAGGGGATGCTCGTGGGTGGGGCGACTTCGCCACCGCGACAACTGTTCTGGGGACGGGTCGGGGTTGACCCGACGCTGCGAGGCCTCCAGCGAGTGCACCACCCGCAGGGCACCGAAGCGGTGCTTCTCCTCATCGCTGAAGGCCTCGTACGCCGCATAGGAGTTGGCGAACTCCGTTTCGCCGCCGCTGGCGGCGACCTGCACCGCCGACAGGACGGTGGCCTTCTGCGGACACTCGCCGTTGGTCGGCGTACATCCGTCGATGTGCCACACGAACGTCGCGCGAAGATAGGCCGCCGAGGCGTTCTTGGACTTGTCCAGGGTGATCGGATAGATGCCCGCCACGGGATGCTGGCCGTCCGAGGAGTGGTCGATCTGTCCGATCCGGCGGCACAGGGCGACCTGAGCGGCGGGTTCGAGGCCGAGGCGCGGAAAGACCAGCACCCCATTGTCTTCGAGGGCCCCCAGCACCGCCTCGCCGAAGGTGTCGTCGTTCACTAGCCGTTCGGGGTCGACGCCGACCACTTCGGCTCCGACCGAGGTGGTCAGTTTGTTGATCGTCAGCAGGCTCATGGTTGCCCCTTCTTCTGGTGAATCACGGCACGGGTGCGCTGATGCGGTCGATGACGGCGTCGGCTGAGTCCGTGGGCTTTTGCGTGCCGAAGACCTCGACGGCCATCGACACCATGACCATCGAGTAGATCAGATGCAGGAGGTTGAGCGCGTCATCCGGCAACCCGTCGAGCGGAAACTTGTCGCAATAGTCGATTGCTTCTTCGAACCGCGGGGTGAATGCGTCGTAGAACGCGTGCAGTTCGAGCATGGGCGTCGACAGTCGCGCCTCCCACCGCTCGGGTTCCGTTGCCAGGCACCACTTCTCGGCGAAGGGTTCGTATTCGGCGAATGCGCTGGGCAGCTTCACGCCTTCACCTGCTGGTGCTCGCGGGTGTATTCCTCGACCCAGTCGACCGACGTCTTGTGCAGGTGGCGCACCAGGATCTCCTGGTCGCTGAGCGGGTAGTCGTCGACGACCGGCTCGTCCAGGCCGTATTCGAGCGCCGCCTGCGTGCCGCCCAGCATGCCGGCGTCCTGCAGCGCGAACTCCTTGAGCACCACCGACGCGACTTCGTGCTCGATGCGCTCGCGCACCGATCGGGCGGGATGGAAGGCGTTGTAGGCCTCGAACCTATGGGTGTTGTGTGACGTCGGCCAGTACCGGTAGAGCAGGTACCACCCGTGATAGATCAGAATCTCCAGGTTGGGGAAGATCTGGAAGTTGGTGATCCCCCACGGCTCGATACCGCCCGGGTTGAGGCCCGCGGACTGGTGCGTCTCCGGGGTGCGCCAAGGGCCGACCAGCCCACTGCGCGTGGCCCGTTCGACGGGATACATGTATTCCTCGGCGAGCAGCCAGCGGCGGGTGCCCGCGGTCGACACCAGGCGGTGCGGGCCGTCGATCTGGAAGTGCCCACATTCGAACGTGGCGTCCGGTTGGCGGACCTCGGTGGGCACCTGCTGGCTGTGCAGCGACGGAACGTGGTAGTACTCCTGAAACGCGTCGGCGAACACCTTCCAGTTGCTGTTGTTGTGCGCGACGAAGTCGTAGCGCTCCGTCATCAAGTGGAACGGGTAGTCGTCGAGCGCGGTGATCATCGGGCCGAGGAACTCGCGAAGGGTCTGGCGCGGCTCGGCATCGAAGTTGACGAACACGAAGCCGTTCCACACGTCGCAATTCACCGGCCGTAGTCCGTACTGCGCCTCGTCCAGCCCGAAGAACTCACCGCGCTGTTGCACGAAGGTGAGCTGACCGTCCAGACCGTAGCGCCAGCCGTGATACTTGCAGCTGAACTGCCGGCAGGTGCCCTTGACCTCCTCGCTCGGAAAGTCGTTCCACACCAACTTGTTCCCGCGATGCCGGCACACGTTGTAGAACGCGCGAATCTGCTGATCCCGACCCTTGACCACGATCACCGAGGTGTGTGCGGCCTCGATCTCCTTCGTGAGGTAGCTCCCCACCCGCGGAAGCTCCTCGACCCGGGCCACATTGAGCCACGCCCGCTTGAAGACGGCCTCGCGTTCGAGCTCGTAGAACTCCCGCGACGTCGAATCGCGGAACGACACCGGACCCGTACCGAGTTCCGGGTAGTGCTCGGTCCAGCTCCCCTCAGCTGGCTTCGGCCACTTAGCCATGCGAAACCTCCTGCCGAACTTGCACTCTCGTCACATCACTGCTCCGCCATTGACGCCCAGAGTCTGGCCGGTGATGAAACCGGCCTCCTCCGAGCACAGAAAGCCAACGGCTGCGGCGATGTCGTCACCGGTGCCGAGGTGTCCGACGGGGATGCTGGCCGCCATCTGCTCGTTGGACGGCAGGTGCCCGTCACGCTGCGACTGGTGCTGCATCGGCGTCTCGATGCCCGAGGGCGGCACGTTGTTGACCGTGATGCCCACCGGCCCGTATTCGCGCGCCAGTGACCGGGTGAGCGACAGCAGCGCGCCCTTGGACGCGGCGTAGTGCGCCATTCCCGGTGACCCACGCTGCGCGCTGGACGACGAGATCATCACGATCCGGCCCCAACCGGCGTCGAGCATGTCGGGCACCGCCACCTGGGCGCAGTGGAACGTACCGGTGAGGTTCACGTCGATCAGTCGCTGCCACGCTCGGGTGGTGAGTTCGGCGAACGGCGCGAAGTCCACCAGGCCGGCGCTGGTGACCAGGATGTGTACCGGTCCCAACTCGCTTCGCACCTTGGCGAACGCCTCCTCGACCGCCTGGCGATCACTGACGTCGGCGGTCAGTCCGATCGCCACGACGCCTTCGGCGCGCAACGCTTCGACCACGCGTTGCGCCGCGTCGCCGTTCACGTCGAGCACCGCGACCTCGTGGCCGCGTCGGCCGAGCTCGTGGCAGATCGACTCGCCCATGCCCGACGCACCGCCGGTCACCACCGCCACCCGTTTCGTCATGATCGCTCTCTCTCGTCACTCATAGCTCACGCGCACCCGTGCGCTGGTCGGCACCGACTGACACGTCAGCACCCACCCTTCCTCGACCTCGTCGTCGTCGAGCGCGTCGTTGTTGTTCATCCGGGCGCTGCCTTCGACCACGCGCGCCATACACGTTCCGCAAGAACCTGTTTCACACGATGCGGGTGCGCTCAGACCCGCCATGCGCGCGGTCTGCAACAACGTGTTGCCCTGACGGTACGACGCCACGGTGGTCTTGCCATCGAGGTCGATGATCACGTCCTCCGTCGCCACGACCAACTCGTCGTCGGCCACCCCGGGCGGAACCTCGGCGACGGTGAAACGCTCGAGATGCAGCCGGGCCTTCGGCACCCCCGCCGAGGACAGAGTGCTCTCTACCGTCGCCATGAACGGTGGAGGTCCGCATACGTAGTGGTCGGCGGCGACGGACGAGGTCGCGAACGCCTCGACCGCGGCGGGCGTGACGACTCCGCCGTCCTCGTCGTAGTGGTACCGGACGACGAGTCGGTCGGCGTACCGTTCGGCAAGGCGGGCCAGTGGATCGGCGAAGATCACCGAGTCGCGACCGCGGTTGGCGTAGAGGAGTCGGATGCGTCGCGTCGATCCGGCCAGGGCCGCGCGTATCAGCGACATGATCGGCGTGATGCCGCTGCCGCCGGCGAAGGCGACCAGGTCGTCCTGGTCCGCGCGTGGCTCACCGAGCACGAAACGGCCGGCGGGTGGAGCGGCGTGCACGTGGTCGCCCTCAGCCGCGACGTCGTTGATCCAGTTCGACACGATGCCGCTGCGATCACGCTTGACGGTGATGCGTAGTTCGTCCTCGACTGGCGCGGAGGACATCGAGTAGCACCGGCGCAGATCTCGGCCGTCGACATTGACGCGCAGGGTGAGGAACTGGCCGGCCTGATAGCGGAAGCGGTCCGAGCAGTACTCGGGCACGTCGAGTACCAGTGAAACGGCGTCTGCGGTCTCGCGCACGATGCGAGCGATCCGCAGCGGCGCGAACTCGTCGACGTCGGCAGCGGGGCTCACGATGGCAATGTTATCAAGTACTTGTCATTATTATCAAGTACTTACGATTCTCGATCGACGTGGCCGGCGTCCAGCTGGTGGCCCGTACCCTGCTCGACCACTCGGGAGAGCAACTCGCGCAACGTCTTTTGCTCGGCCTTGCTCAATACGCCGAAGACTCGGTCGTGGGCGTCGATGGCGTCGTGCACCACCGCGGCGGCCACCTTGCGGCCGTGAACGGTGAGGAAGGCCTGCAGGATTCGTCCGTGCTGGGGGTCCTGCTTGCGCTCGACGAGCCCGCGGCGTTCGAGTTCCTTGATGGCCAACTGAACACCCTGCGGGCTGATGAGCAGACGTCGCGCCAATTCCGCACCCGAGAGCCCCGGTTCCTCGGCGAGGTGACGCAACATGCCGATCTGAGCGGTGCTCACCCCGTGGTCCTTGACCGCATCGTTCACCGCGGTCAGGGAGAAGTACCAGGCCTGCTTGAGCAGCCACAGGATGTTGTCGGTCTGTTCCACGGTCGCCTCACTTGCTCGCTTCGCTGCTGCGCCCGACGTTAGCGCTTGTAGACCACTCCGTCCTTCATGACGAACCGCACGTCGAGTGTCGTCTCGATGTCCCGCGAGGGATCGCCCGGCACGGCGATGACGTCGGCCAGGTAGCCGGGTGCGAGCCTGCCGAGTTCATCGTCCACCTCGACGAGTTCGGCGCTCGTGATCGTCGCCGCGCGCAACGCCTGCATCGGCGTCATACCGCGGTGCACCAGCGCACGCAACTCCTTGGCATTCTGACCGTGCGGAATCGCGGGAGCGTCGGTGCCACAGGCGATCCGGACGCCGGCCGCGATGGCCTTCGGCAGCATCGCCTGCGCTTGCGGGAACACGACTTCGGCCTTCTTGCGCAGTTCGGGCGCAATGCGATCGATGGCCATCGCCTCGGTCAGGTACGTCGTGGACACCAGGAACGTACCGTGGTCGACCATCATCTGGATGGTGTCGTCGGTGGCCAGGAAGCCGTGTTCGATGCAGTCGATACCCGCGCGGATGCAGGCTCGAATCGCTTTGTCCCCGACGGCATGTGCGGCCACCCGTACACCGGCGCGATGCGCCTCGTCGGCGATCGCGGCGAACTCGTCGTCGGAGTACTGCTGTGCGCCGGGGGCGGTGCTGTGTGACATCACCCCGCCCGAGGCCGACACCTTGATCAACTTGGCTCCGTGGCGGACCTGGTAGCGCACGCACGCACGAACTTCGTCGACGCCGTTGGCGATGCCCTCCGCCACCGAGAGCGGCATGATGCCCGGCGCGAGACGCTGGAACACCGTTGGGTCGAGATGCCCGCCGTACGGGGTGACGGCGTGGCCGGCGGGGTGAATCCGCGGGCCGACGTGCCAGCCCTGCTCGATGGCGCGCTGCAGGGCAACGTCGAGCAGGTATCCGCCGGTCTTGACCATCAGGCCGAGGTTGCGCACCGTGGTGAACCCGGCCTCCAGCGTGGTCCGAGCGTTGACCGCGCCGCGCAGCGTTCGGTAGGCCGGGTCGTCCTGCACGCCGTGCATCGGGCTGGGCAGCCCGTCCGGGCCGCCGGGGCCCCCGATGAGCAGGTTGAGCTCCATGTCCATCAATCCGGGCAGCAGCGTGACGTCACCCAGTTCGATGTCCTCGGCGACGTTCGCCGGTGCGTCGACGGGATTCACGGCCGAGATGCGGTTGCCGTCGATCACCACGACCGCCGGTGAGCGCACCTCGCCCGCCTCGACGTCGGCCCAGCGTGCAGCCCGCACCACGGTGACGCCGCCGGGTGTCGTCACGGAACGGGCTCGGAATCACAGTCCAGCGACGTGGCGCCGGAGTCGGGCACTCGCGGCTGCTTCCAGCACTCGACCGGAAACGACACCATGATCATCGAATACAGGAGGTGCATCAGGTTGAGCACGTCTTCGGGTAGATCGTCGAGCGGGAACTTGTCGCAGTAGGAGATCGCCTCCTCGGCGCGCACCGTGATCGCGTCGTAGAAGGCGCTCATCTCGGTCATGGTGCTGGCCAGCCGCTTGGCGTACCGCTCGCGTTCGGACCCCAGACACCAATCAGCGAACTGCTCGAGATCAGCGAATTCGGTTGGCAATTCCTTGGGTTCGATCGTGGTCACGGTGCTCACACCCCCGCCGTCTTCTGCCGGTAGTCCGCCACCCACGCTGCCGTCTCCTGGTGTAGATGGCGAATCAGCACCTCCTGGTCGCACAGCACGAACTCGTCCAGCACGCGGGACTCCACCATGGTCTGCGTCGCCTCCAGCGTGTTGGCGTCCTGGAGGCCGTACTCCTTGAAGGACACGGCCGCCAACTCCTGCGCGATCCGCTCGCGGGCGGTTCGCGGCTTCGGGAAGTAGACGGTGCCCTCGAAGACGTGGGTGTTGTGCGACGTCGGCCAGTAGTGGTAGGTCAGATACCAGCCCTGACCCCAGAACAGGATGACGAAGTTGGGGAACAGCTGGAACGAGTCCAGGCCCCACGGCGCGCACTTCGCGGGGTTCAGGCCGACGGGCATCTCGCCGAGATCGGGGCTGTCCCAGGGGCCGAAGAGTCCGCTCTGACAGATGTCCTCGATCGGCTTGCGCATGTCGTCGGCCATCTCCCACGCCCGGATGCCCGACGTGCTGACCAGTCGGTGCGGACCCTCGATGCGATAGTGCGGCGCCTCGAATCCTGCCTCGGCGGCAGCCTTCGAGTACGCGGTCGGCGACTGGTTCGCATGCAGTACCGGTGCGTGATAGAACTCCTGGAACGCGTCCATGTAGAGCTTCCAGTTGGCCTTCACCTCCGACTGGTAGTGCCAGCGGGACGTCATCTCCCCGAACGGATAGCCCTCGAGGTCGGTGATCATCGGCCCGAGGAAGTCCCGCAGCGTCTGCTCGGGATTCTCGGCGAAGTTGACGAAGATGAAGCCCTCCCACACGTCACAGTGGACGGCGACCAGGCCGTAGCGGCTCTTGTCGAGATCGAAGAACTCACCTTCCTGCTGAACGAAGGTCAAGTTGCCGTCTAGGTCGTAGCGCCACGCGTGGTACTTGCACGTGAACTGGCGACACGTGCCGCTCGTCTCCTCGAGCGGCATGTCGTTCCACACCAACTTGTTGCCGCGGTGCCTGCAGACGTTGTGGTACGCCTTGACCTCGCCGGTCATCGTCCGGACGACGATGATCGACGTGTTGGCGACCTTGAGTTCCTTCGTGAAGTAGCTGCCCTTGCGCGGAAGTCGTTCCACACGGCCGACGTTCAACCACGCCCGCTTGAAGACGGCCTTGCGCTCGACCTCGTAGAACTCCGGGTCGATGGAGTCCTCGTAGGAGACGGGTCCGGTGCCCAGCTGCGGGTAATGCTCGGTCCAGCTTCCCTCGGGAGGCTTGGGGAATCGGGCCATCGTCATCTCCTGTGTCCGGCCGCGCGGTCACCACGCGGTTCGCCGACGTCAGCGTCTGAAGGCAATCAGGCAGGGACAACAGCCCTTTCGCCGAATCGTCGCAGTCGACACCGCCGACGGTATATGGTGACGACTGCAATCACAAGTAGTTGATATTCCAGATCTCCGAGGAGGCGCCGCGCGTGCGCGACGACGAACTGTTCATCGGCGGCACCTGGCGTCAGCCCAGCACCGACCAGCGCATCGACGTCGTCTCGCCCCACACCGAAGAGGTGGTTGCGAGCGTGGCTGCCGCGGCGCCCGCCGACGTGGATGACGCGGTGCTCGCGGCACGGGACGCGTTCGACGCCGGTGCGTGGTCGCGGACCGATCCCGCCGATCGCATTGCGGCCGTGCGGCGGATCGCCGATGCGTACGGACGCCGGCGCTCGGACATGGCCGATCTGATCACCACCGAGTTGGGCGCGCCCATCGGCTTCGCCCAGCGCGCGCAGGTCGCCATGCCATGGTCGATGATGGCGGCGTTCTGCGACCTCGCCGAGACCTACCCGTGGCAGGAGAGCCGGCCCGGTCGGTACGGGGCCGACGTTCACATCCGGCGCGAGCCCGTCGGCGTCGTCGCAGCGATCGTGCCGTGGAACATGCCGCAGTTCCTCATCGTCACCAAGCTCGTTCCCGCGTTGCTCGCGGGCTGCACCGTGGTGCTCAAGCCCGCCCCCGAATCGCCATTGAACGCGCTGCTGCTCGCGGAGGTCATCGCCGAGGCAGACCTGCCGCCCGGGGTGGTCAGCGTGCTGCCGGGTGACGGCGCGATCGGCGAACACCTGGTGCGACACCGCGGGGTGGACAAGGTGTCGTTCACCGGATCGACGGCCGCGGGCCGTGCCGTGGCCGCCGCGTGTGCCGTGAACCTCACGCGCGTCAGCCTCGAACTGGGCGGCAAGTCGGCCGCCATCGTCCTCGATGACGCCGACCCCGAAACCGTTGCAGCGAACGTTCGTTCGGCCAGCCTGTCCAACAGCGGCCAGATCTGCAACGCGCTGACCAGGATCCTTGTCCCGGACAGCCGCGCGGCGGACTTCACCGACGCCTTGGCCGCGGAGGTCAGCGCACTGGTCGTCGGTGACCCCCGCGATCCCGCGACGCAGGTCGGGCCCCTGGTCGCTCGACGTCAGCAGCAGCGCGTCACGGGGTATCTCGAGCGCGGGGCGCAGGAGGGTGCGCGGGTGGTGACCGGAGGTACGGGGATGCCGGACGGGCAGGACCACGGTTGGTACGTCAAGCCCACGGTGTTCGATCGCGCGGACAACACGATGACCATCGCCCGCGAGGAGATCTTCGGTCCGGTGCTGACGGTGATCCCCTATGCCAACACCGACGACGCGATCCACATCGCCAACGACTCCGACTACGGTCTCGCAGGCTCGGTGTTCACCGCCGACGACGACCGCGGCCTCGCAATCGCCGCAGCCATCCGCACCGGAACCTTTGGCGTCAACCAGGGCTACACCATGGACCCGTTCGCGCCGTTCGGCGGCGTCAAGGGCAGCGGCTACGGCCGCGAACTCGGCCACGAGGGCATCGACGGATACACCCACACCAAATCGATCGCGGTAGCAATTACATGACGAAAGAGCCAAAGCCATGACCATCGTGGACCAGACGGAACCGAACCTTGCTCAGCCATGGGCTCCGCACCGGGTGAAGGTGTACCTCGCCATCACGGCGATCACCGGTGTCACGTTCGTGGGCATGACGATCGGCGTCGGACTGGGGCTGATAGCACCGACGTTCACCGCCGACGTCGTGGCGAACCTGCTGTTCGGGGTACCCGTCATTCTCCTCCCGCTGGTGCTGCTCTGGGAGGGCCGGGGCACGCGCCGCAGTCGGCTCGAGAAGGCGGCCGAGGTGGTGCTGGTGTATCTGCCCTACACCGCAGGAAGCCAGATCGGCTACGAGCTCATCTTCCTGCTCGGCCACCCATTCGGACTGTGGACACCTACGACGGATCCGGGCTGGAAGTGGTTGTGGTGGCAGTACGGGCTGACCGACGCGCGCTATACCAACGGCAACGACTGGATCTTCGGACTCGAGTCCGTCGGCGTCGTGACCGGCATCGTGCTATTCGTGTTGTGGACCAGGCTGATCCGGCGAGATCTACCCGTCGAATCTCGAATCCGCTGCCTGTGGCTGGCCTTCGCCGGAACGGCGATGCTGATCAGCAGCACCGGCGTGTACTACTTCACGGAGTTTCGCGCGGGCTTCGCCGACATCGGTCAGGGCGCGTTCGGTTTCTGGTTCAAGTTCGTCGGCGAGAACGTGCCGTTCATGATCCTGCCGTTCGTGGTGCTCTACGCCATCTACCTACAGGTGGACTTCCTCACCCGACGGGCCGGTGCCAACGCGTTCGTCGTCGGCGCGGCACCCCACGAGCCGTTGGCACCGAGGTAGCCCGTGGACGGCCAGAAGATCCTCATCACCGGCGCCACCGGCAAGATCGCCTTTCCCCTGGCTCGGGCACTCGCCAAGCGCAACGAGGTGTGGGGTGCGGCGCGACTGCGTGACCCGGCTGACCGCGCCAGGCTCGTCGACGCCGGCGTCCACCCGCTTCAGCTCGACATGAGCACTGGCGACTTCTCCGCGCTACCAGACGATTTCACCCACGTCTTCCACGCCGCGGTCGACCCCGGCACCGGGGATTGGCCGCGCTGCGTCGAGACGAACGCGCAGAACTCCGGCGAGCTGTTCTACCACTGCCGCGCTGCGAAGGGCTTCGTGCTGTGCTCGACCGGGTCGACCTACCGCTATCAGGGTCACCGACCGCTGGTCGAGGACGATCCGCCGGGGGTGCCGCTGCGGGCCAACTACAGCATCTCGAAGGTGGCGGCTGAAGCGGTCTGCACCTGGATCTCCCGCCGACATCGCCTACCGCTGAGTATCATTCGGATCTGTTCGACCTACGGTCCGGAAGGGGGCGCGCCCGCCGACCGACTGGATGCCATCCTGGCCGGCAGGCCCATCCGTCTGCATCCCGACCAACCGAACAACTACAACCCGATTTACGAGGACGACTACGTCGCACTCGGCATCCGGGCGATGGAGGTCGCCGCCGTTCCACCCGTGGTGGTGAACTGGGCGGGCAGTGAGACCGTCAGCGTCGAGGAGTACTGCACGTACCTCGGTGAGCTGGTGGGAATGGCACCCCGCTTCGAATACACCGCCGAGGCCCACACGCCGCTGTGGCCCGACGTGACGCGAATGCACGAGGTACTCGGCCGGACGACGGTGCCGTGGCGCGAGGGCTTCCGGCGGATGGTCGCCGCACGCCATCCCGAAATCACGCTGCGCGAGCCACTTTCGACATCGCCGAACGCCCGATGAGGCCACTTCCAGGTACACCGTCCGACGACGTCCCCGGTGTACTCGCGGCCGGGCGCGGTGACGTGAGCACCCTGTTCGTCTCGATGGCACGGCGCCATCCCGACGGTGGGGACGCGGAGTACCTCCGCTGGCACACCCTCGATCACCGGCCCGAGCAGCATCGCCTGTCCGCGGTGCGCGCATCGCTGCGGTTGGTGTCCACACCCGAGTGCCGGACCACCCGCGTCCCGGCCGACCCGCACTTCGACCCGGTCGATCACGTGATGACCTACTTCTTCACCGACGAGGCCGGGCTGGCGCCGTTCAACTCGCTCTCGACGGCGCTGGGCGATGCCGGCCGGAAACTTCCTCTGCTGCAACCGGTTCAGCGCGGAGTGTATGCCGTGTCGCGGAGGATCGCATCGCCGCGGGTGAGGGTCGGCGCCGACGTGTTGCCCTGGTGGCCGGTTCGCGGCGTCTACGTGCTCGTGGAGTCGGATTCGGCGCCGCCGAGCGACGCGCTGATCGACGTCGACGGTGTCGCCGGCGTGTGGTCGGCCGCCTCGCGGGGAGTCGCCGCGAGTCTGGCCAGCGCACCGCCCGGTCAGACGGTCACCTACTGCTTCCTCGACGACGATCCGGTCGCGACGGCGGAGCGGCTGCACCCGGTGATCACGGCACGATGGCACGGCGCCGATGGCGTGGGCCGCTTCGCCGCACCGTTCTACCCGGTCGTTGCCCACGAGTGGGAGCGTCATCTCCCGTGACGAACACCTAGGTACCGGTTCTGATGCGCATCGGCTTGATGGTCGGTTCCGACCGGGAGCGCTCCCGTGCCGAACGGCTGGGCGGCCTGCTGGAGGACGGCCGCGCAGCCGAGGCAGCGGGCTTCTCATCGTTCTGGTTCCCTCAGGTGCCCGGCTACCTCGACGCGATGACGGCGATGGCACTGCTCGGCCAGGTCACCGCCCGCATCGAGCTCGGAACGGCCGTCGTACCCATCCAGACCCGTCATCCGTTGATCCTCGCCCAGCAGGCGATCACGACCAACGCGGCTTGCGGCGGTCGCTTCGCCCTGGGCATCGGCGCGTCGCACGACTGGATCATCGAGGGCCAGTTGGGTCTTCCCTACGATCGCCCCGCCAGTCTGATGCGGAACTATCTCGACGTCGTGCTCTCCGCGATGGGCGAACCCGGTGCGGTCGAGGTCGAGAACGCCGACTATCGCGTGCACTCCTCCATCGACGCCGCCGCGGCCACCTTCATGCCCGTGCTCGTCGCTGCGCTCGGGTCGAGGATGCTTCGCATGGCGGGTGAACGCGCCGACGGAACGATTCTGTGGATGGCCGACGAACGTGCCATCGGCGAACACGTCACGCCGCGGATCAACGACGCGGCGGCGGCAGCGGGTCGGCCCGCTCCGCGCATCGTCGCGGGGGTTCCGGTCGCGCTGTGCTCCCCCGGCGACATCGGCGCCGCCAAGGCGCACGCGAGCGACGTCCTCGGCCATGCCCACCTTTCGCCGAATTACGTCCGGCTGCTCGAACACGGTGACGCCGAGGACGTCGGTGACACGATGGCGGCGGGAACCGAGTCGGCGATTCGGAGCCGGCTCCAGCGCTACCGCGACGCGGGCGTCACCGACCTCGCCGCTCGGGTCATCCCCCTCGGCGACGATCCGGAGACCAGAGCGCTCTCGGCGCACCGCACCCGAGAATTCCTCGCGTCGCTGTGATCGATCAACGCGGCCAGCGCGGGCCCTTCGGCAGGACTGCCGCCGCCAGCACGCTCAGACCCACGCCGACGGCGAACACCCCTACCACCACGAACCGTAGGAACCCGGTCGCCGCAAACGCCCACAGCTGCAGCCCACCCGCCGAGAGCGCCAGGAGGCCGAAGGCCAGGGCGGCCGCTCGATATGCAGTCATCGGTCCAGTGTGCGCCGAACGGCGGCTCGACGCTTAGTTTGACTCTGGTCAGCTAGCTTGGTGGGCGCTATGCTCCGCTGATGGCGTCGACCCGCGGCTCGATCGACGCTGACCACGGTCAGCGGCGCGCCACCTTCCAGCGGGCCAAGTCGCACCAGACCAAGCGGCTGCTGGTCCAGGCTGCAATGGCGCTCTGGCGCACCAAGGGCTATGCCACCACCACCGTCGCCGACATCTGCACCGCCGCTGGCGTGTCCAAGGCGCTGTTCTACTTCTACTTCCCGCGCAAGGAGGACGTGCTGTTCGAGGTCGGAGTCATGTCGACGCAGGCGGCGCACCGGACGATTCACCAGCATCTCGACGACGACTATGAGATTCGCTCGGTGATCGCCGCGGCGCTCGCGGTCCTCGAGAAGTCGATGGCGCGCAATCCCCGCGAGCTGATCATCCAAACCATCCTCGAGGGCTACCGGCACGAGCACCGGATCCTGGCCGCGGGCCCGCGGCCGGGCCTGGACCTGGACCTGGACATGGACATGGACCTAGCCGCGGAGACCGACATGTTCACCGAGTTGTTCACCCGCGCCGCGGCCGACGGCAAGCTCGGCGCCGGAGTCGACGTCGCGCATCTGGCCTATCTGGCCCAGACGCTCGTCAGCGAGGGCGCCCGGCACTGGGCAGCGGGCACCTTCGGCGACCGGTCCTTCGCCGACGTCGTCACCGCCGACATCTGCACGCTCGTCAACGGATACGCATCCCGATAGGCAAGGAGGCCATATGTGGGACTTCGAGACCGACCCGCACTACCAGGACCTGTTGGACTGGGCCGACGAGTTCGTCACCAGTGAGGTAGAGCCTCTCGATCTGATCTGGCCGCACCTGCAGTTCACTCCGCTGAACGAAGCTCGACGCAAGGTCGTCGACCCGCTGAAGGAGCAGGTCCGCCAGAGGGGTTTGTGGGCAACGCATCTCGGCCCCGAGTACGGCGGCCAGGGCTACGGGCAGCTCAAGCTGGCGCTGCTCAACGAAATCCTCGGCCGCAGCCAGTGGGCGCCGATCGTCTTCGGGTGCCAGGCACCCGATACCGGCAACGCCGAGATCATCGCGCACTACGGCACCCCCGAGCAGAAGGAGCGCTACTTGCGGCCGCTGCTGGACGGCGAGCTCTTCTCGAGCTACTCGATGACCGAACCGCAAGGTGGCGCCGACCCCACCCAGTTCACGACCAGCGCGGTGCGCGATGGCGACGACTGGGTGATCAACGGCTGGAAGTACTTCTCCTCCAACGCCCGAACCGCTGCGTTCCTCATCGTGATGGTCGTGACCAACCCCGACGTCAGCCCGTATCAGGGGATGTCGATGTTCCTGCTGCCCACCGACACTCCCGGCGTCCACATCGTGCGCAACGCCGGACTGTACGGCGAACAGCCCGGCGAGGGCTCCCACGCCCTGATCCACTACGACAACGTGCGGGTACCGGATTCGGCCTTGCTCGGTGGTGAGGGACAGGCCTTCGTCATCGCGCAGACCCGCCTCGGCGGTGGCCGCATTCACCACGCGATGCGCACGATCGGCCTTGCGCAGAAGGCCATCGACATGATGTGCGAGCGTGCCCTCAGCCGGCAGACTGCAGGCAGCCTGCTCTCCGACAAGCAGACCGTCCAGGGGTACATCGCCGATTCCTATGCGCAGCTCAAGCAGTTTCGGCTGCTGGTGCTCTACACCGCGTGGGAGATCGACAAGTTCAACGACTACAAGCGGGTGCGCAAGGACATCGCCACCGTGAAGGTCGTGATGCCCACGGTTCTGCACGACATCGCCTGGCGCGCAATGCAAGTGCACGGCGCTCTCGGAGTCACCAACGAGGTCCCGTTCCTCGGCATGGTCACCGGCGCGGCCGTGATGGGGCTGGCCGACGGACCCACCGAGGTCCACAAGACGACTGTCGCCAAGCAGGTGCTCCGTGACTACCGGGCCAGCGACGACCTCTGGCCGACGCAATGGATCCCTCGTCGGCGCGAGGCGGCACGGGCGAAGTACGCCGAGTTCCTCGAGCTGGAAGTCGGCAATCAGTGAGCGGCACCGAGATCGACGTCGATCGCCTTGCGGCGTGGATGGACGACGCCGCGCTGCCCGGCAAGGGTGAACCGCTCGGCACCCGGTTCTTGTCCGGCGGCACGCAGAACGTCATCTACGAAATCACCCGTGGCGACGAGCGCTGCGTCATCCGCATGCCACCGCCCGGTGCACCGCCCGACCGGGACCGCGGCATCCTGCGCGAGTGGCGCATCATCGAGGCGCTCGACGGCACCGAGGTGCCTCACACCGCCGCGGTCGGCGTCTGCGCGGACCCCGCCGTGCTCGGGCGGCCCTTCTACCTGATGGGCTTCGTCGACGGCTGGTCGCCCATGGATCAGCAGGGTACGTGGCCCGAGCCGTTCAACTCCGACCTTCAGGCCAGGGCCGGCCTGAGTTATCAACTGGCAGAAGGTATCGCACTGCTGTCGAAGGTGGACTGGAAGGTCAGGGGGCTCGCGGACCTGGGCCGCCCGGACGGCTTCCACGAGCGCCAGGTCGACCGGTGGACCGCCTTCTTCGATCGCATCAAGAAGCGTGACCTCGACGGGCTCGAGGTGGCCACCGAGTGGTTACGGGCGCATCAACCACTCGACTTCGTTCCCGGCCTGATGCATGGCGACTACCAGTTCGCCAACGTGATGTACCGCCACGGCGCCCCGGCCCGGTTGGCTGCCCTGGTGGATTGGGAGATGGGCACCGTCGGCGACCCGAAGCTGGACCTGGCGTGGATGGTGCAGAGCTGGCCGACTGGTGACG
Source organism: uncultured Actinomycetota bacterium (assembly GCA_963846985.1). GTDB lineage: Bacteria > Actinomycetota > Actinomycetes > Mycobacteriales > Mycobacteriaceae > Mycobacterium. The sequence continues at coordinate 103,880 of CAWJYC010000011.1, read as the reverse complement.
ACGACGCAGCAGCGATGAGTTACGTCGACATGCGCGGAATGCCCTCGCGCGACCAGGTCGTGGCCCACTATGCCGAGGTGTCGGGCCGCCAGGTCGACGACCTCGACTACTACCTGGTGCTCGCCAAGTGGAAGCTGGCGATCGTGCTCGAGCAGGGATTCCAGCGCGCCGGCGACGACGAGAAGCTGTTGGCCTTCGGTCCGGTCGTCACCGACCTCATGGCCTCGGCGGCCGAACTCGCCGAGTCGACCGACTACCGCGGCTGACCGACCGTGCGCGCTGCGGTGTGCCCGCACTACGGGCCTCCCGAGGTGGTCCGCATCGAGGAACGCCCCGTTCCGACGGCTGCGGCGGGCCAGGCGTTGGTCCGCGTGCAGGTTGCGGCCGTCAACTTTCCAGACGTCCTGATGTTGGCCAACCGGTACCAGATCAGCGTGCCGCCACCGTTCGTGCCCGGCAGCGAATTCGCCGGTGTGGTCGAGCAGATCGCAACGGACGCAACCACATTGCGCGTCGGCGATCGGGTGACGGGGACGACGCTCGTCGGTGCCTTCGCCGACGCGGTCGCGGTTCCCGTGGCCGCCCTCGACCGGATTCCCGACGGCGTCGACGTCCGCACCGCGGCGGCGTTCGGTGTCGCTCACCGCACCGCGTATCACACGCTGGTGTCGGTGGCCTGCGTTCGCCCCGGTGACCAGGTGATCGTCCTCGGCGCGGGCGGCGGAGTGGGGCTGGCCGCCGTGCAACTCGCCGTCGCACTCGGCGCGACCGTGACTGCGGTGGCGTCCTCCCCCGAGAAACTGACCGTGGCGGCGCGTTACGGTGCGGCGACCCTGGTGAACTACCGGCGGGCAGCAGCAGAGCCGCCCGGGGCGCAGTCGGGTGATGGCGACCTGCGGGCCAGGTTGCGCGAGTCGCTGCCCGACGGCGCGGACGTCGTCGTCGACCCGGTCGGCGGGGCGCTGTCCGAACCCGCGCTGCGGGCGCTGCGGCGCGGCGGCCGCTTCGTGACCGTCGGCTACGCCTCGGGCGTGATCCCGCGGATCCCGTTGAACCTGGTGCTGATCAAAGGAATTCAGATCCGCGGATTCAGCTTCCAGGACATCGCCGCCGACGACTTCGGCCGCACCGAGGAAGCCCTTCGGGCACTGTTGACGACGGGACGCGTGACGCCGCACATCGGCGCGTCCTACTCACTCGAGGACACGGCGCATGCGCTGCGGTGGGTCGCCGATGGAAAGGCCATCGGCAAGGTGATGATCGACGTCAGCTCGCCGGGATGAGGTCGGCGGCCACCGAGGGCCGGGCCATCACCCCGCAGCGGAAGGTCTCGGCGTCGTCGACGACCTCGTCGGCCACCGCGGCGAGGGGATCGATGGCGGCCAGCGCCTGTGCCTTGAAGGCACGGGCGGCCGCGCTGAGCTGATGGCGAACCGAGCCGACGGTGTCGTCGAGTTCCACCGGACAGTGCTCACCCCAGAGCGTGACCTCGGTCAGCCCCTGGTCGAGCGCATCGAGCACGCCGCGGCGGACCCGCACGTCGGTCGAGAAGACGTCCGCCGCCACGGCGACGGTGTGAGGGTGGGGGCGGTCGGCCCACATCTCCAGCGCGCCCTCCAGATCCGCGGTGTCGACGCCGAGGATCTCCAGCGGTCGCAGGTCCTCGTCGCCGTCGATCAGGACGGTGACGTCCCAGCCGGCCATCACCCGGTCCACCAGCCAGCCCCCGGCAAACTTGACGACGTCGGGAACGCTGGCGGAAACCACGTCGAGGCGGTACCTCATGTCTTGCTCCTGTCCTCTGGTTCGAAGTCTCTGGCGAGCATCTCGGCGTACCCCTTGAAGACGTCGGCCAGGGGTATCGAAGGGTCCAGCAGCCATGCGGTCTCCATGCCGTTGATGAAGGCGAGAATCTCCACGGCCTTGACGGCGGGGTCGAAGTCCTGCCGGTAGACACCGGCGCGTTGCCCGCGTCCGATCAGTCCGGCGACGATGTCGCGTGCTGCCTGCTGACGCTTCACCAGCCGATCGTGAAGGGGCGCATCAGGACTGATGTTCTCGATGAGCAGCACCGTGAAGGTCCCAACCAACTCGGGCGCCCGGTCGAATCGTTCGGCGACCTTGCAGATCTCGGTGACCAGATCACCCGTGCGGTCGGCGTGCTCGTCATCGTCGTCATCGCGAGCATCGAGCACGGCGTTGAGCAGCTGCTCCTTGGATTCGTAGTGGTGCAGCAGCCCGGCCGGGCTGACCCCGGCTTCCCTGGCGATCTGGGCCAGCGAGGTGTTGCGCCATCCGTTGCGGGCCAACAACCGCTCGGCGACCTCGAGGATGCGCACCTTGCGATCGTCGCCCTTGGCGAGCAGCGACGCGTACGGCCGCGTCGCCTGCTCCGGAACGGACACCGACACTCCCTCGATCGAACCAACCTAGTGAATACACAGTAGGTAGGTTTCGTCGCTGTGACAAGGGTCTCCTCTGGCCCCCCGGCGACGCTAAAGGCCGAGCGACTTGGCGATGATCACCTTCATCACTTCGCTGGTGCCGGCGTAGATCCGTGCCACCCGCGCGTCGGTGTACAACCGGGCGATGGGGTACTCCATCATGTAGCCGTAGCCGCCGAACAGTTGCAGGCAACGGTCCACCACCCGCTGCTGCATCTCAGTACAGAAAAGCTTGATTCGGGCAGCATCGGCAGCGGACAGTTCGCCGCCGACGTGCAGCGTCACGCCACGGTCGAGCATCGCCTGCGCCGCTTCGACCTCCGTCGAGCAGGCGGCCAATTCGAATTTGGTGTTCTGGAACGACGCCACCGGCGTGCCGAAAGCCTTTCGGTCCCTCGTGTAGTCGATCGCCACCGCGATCGCCGAACGCGCTTGCGCGACGGATCCGACGGCCACGGTGAGGCGCTCCTGAGGCAGGTTGTGCCCAAGGTAGGCGAACGCCTCGTCGACCTCGCCAAGCACGTTGGCAGCCGGAACCCGCACGTCGACGAACGAGAGTTCGGCGGTGTCCTGGACCTTGCAACCCATCTTCTCCAGCTCGCGACCACGGGTGAACCCCGGCATGCCGTCCTCGACGACGAGCAGGGTCAGACCCTTGCGTCGGTTGTCCGGATCGGTCGAGGTGCGCGCGACGACGACCACCAGATCGGCTTGCATCCCGCCGGTGATGAACGTCTTCGCGCCGTTGACGACGTAGTCTGCGCCATCGCGAAGGGCGGTGGTGCGCATGCCCGCCAGATCGGAGCCGGTGCCTGGTTCCGTCATCGCGACGGCGGTCAGCAGCGTGCCCGCCGCCAGCCCGGGAAACCACCGGCCGCGCTGCTCGTCGTTCGCGTAGTTCAGAAAGTACGGCAGGATCACCTCGAGTTGGGTGCGCACGGTCGAAAGGGTGACCAGGGCGCGTGCTGCCTCTTCCTGCAGGACGACGTTGAAGCGGTAGTCGGGCATGCCGCCACCGCCGTAGGCCTCTGGAATCGCCATGCCGAGCAGCCCTAGCGCACCCATCTGCTTGAAGACGTCGCGGGGCAGCCGGCCGCCCTTCTCCCACTCGGGATAGTGCGGCACGACCTCCTTCTCGACGAACTCCCGAGCCAGGAGGCGGAACGCCTCGTGGTCCTCGTCGTACAGGTCTCGGCGCACGGCGCCTCCGTTCGGTGCTCGGGCGAGAAAGTCAGGCGATGAGCTCGACGAGGGTGGCGTTGGCAGTGCCCCCGCCCTCGCACATGGTCTGCAGTCCGTAGCGAATCCCGTTGTCTCGCATGTGATGGATCATCCGGGTCATCAGGACGGCGCCCGAGGCGCCGAGCGGATGGCCCAGTGCGATCGCGCCGCCCAGTGGGTTGAGCCGCGCCTCGTCGGCTCCCGTCTCGGCCAGCCACGCCAGCGGGACCGGCGCGAAGGCCTCGTTGACCTCGTAGACACCGATCTCGTCGATCCCGACGCCGGCCTTGTGCAACACCTTCTCGGTGGCGGGGATGGGGCCGGTGAGCATGAGCACGGGGTCGGCGCCGGTGACCGCGCCGGCGCGGTAGCGCACCAGCGGTGTCAATCCCATGGTGACCGCGTTCTCAGCGGTGGTCACCAGCAGCGCGGCGGCGCCGTCGGAGATCTGCGACGAGTTGCCCGCGTGGATGACGCCGTCGTCGGTGAAGGCGGGCTTGAGCCCGGCGAGCTTCTCGGCGGTGGTCCCGCGGCGGATGCCCTCGTCGGCGGTCACCACGGCACCGTCGGCGAAGACCGGCACGATCTGGTCGGTGAACGCACCCGCGTCCTGAGCCGCCGCCGCCCGGTGATGGGACTGGGCGGAGTAGTCGTCGAGGCGGCCGCGCGAGAGGTTCCACTTCGTCGCGATCAGTTCCGCGGAGATACCCTGGTTGAACGCGAAGTCGTCATAGCGGGCAAGCACTTTCGGCCCGTAGGGCATGCCGGTCGCCCGCGCCGAACCCAGCGGGACCCGGCTCATCACCTCGACACCGCCGGCGACTACGACGTCCTGCTGGCCCGACATGACCGCGTGCACGGCGAAGTCCAGCGCCTGCTGACTGGAACCGCACGCGCGGTTCACCGTGGTGCCGGGAATGTGTTCGGGCCAGCCCGCCGCCAACACCGCCCAGCGGCCGATGTTGCTCGATTGATCACCGACCTGCGAGACGCAGCCCCACACGACGTCGTCGACCACCGCGGGGTCCACGCCGGTGCGTTCGGCCAACTCGTTCAGCACCACCGCGGACAGGTCCGCGGCGTGCTGGGCGGCGAGTCCGCCGTTGCGCTTGCCGACGGGAGTACGCACCGCTCCGACGATGACGGTTTCACGCATCGTTCCGCTCCAATCTGGGCGGGGATACCGCCCACTCACCCGTGAACGCCGGCTCCCGCTTTGCCGCGAAGGCGGCGTACGCCTCCCCCGAGTCTGCCGTGGCGAAGTTGCCGGGCTGGGCGCGGGCCTCGTTCGCCAGCGCCTGCTGCAGCGTGCCGTTGGCGCCGTCGTTGAGCAGCGCCTTGCTCTGCGCCAACGCGAATGGTGGTCCAGCAGCCAGTCGGGCGGCGAGCTGGTCGACGAACCCGTCGATCTCCTCGGCCGCGACCAGCCAGGTGACCAGGCCCAACGCATGGGCTTCGGCGGCGTCGATCATGTCGCCGAGCAGGACCAGGCGCTTGGCCTGTTGCAGCCCGACCAGTTTGGGCAGCAGCCACGAGCCGCCGAGGTCGACGGAAAGCCCTCGCTTGGCGAAGATTTGGCAGAACCGTGACTCGGGAGTGGCCACCACCAGGTCGCATCCCAGGGCGAGATTCCAACCCGCGCCGACGGCCACGCCGGTCACCTTCGCGACGGTGGGGACGGCGAGTTCGTGCAGCGCCAGCGCGACGTCGCTGAGCCGGCGCAGCTTGTGTCGCGGGTGGACGTCCTCACCGGTCCCGATGTCGGCACCCGAGCAGAACGCGTCGCCTGCGCCGGTGAGCACCAGCACGCGGACCGCGTCGTCCCGGCCGGTGGCGCGCAGGGCGTCGGCCAGTTCCCGCCACAGCTGGGCGTCGATCGCGTTCTTCCGATCCGGCCGATTGAGGGTCAGGGTGCGGACTCCGTCGCGGTCGTCGATCAGCAGAACCGGCTCTCGGGTGGCCATCAGTACGCCGGCCCGATCGCGCCCGCGTCCCGCAGAGCGGCGATGTCCCCGGGCGTCAGACCGAGTTCCGCGAGAACCGCGTCGGTGTGCTGGCCAAGGCCCGGCACCGCTCCCATCGGCGGGGCGAAGCCACTGATCACCGGCGGCGGGAGCAGCGCGGGAATGGAACCCTTGGGCGAGTCGACGCTGCGCCACCGGTTGCGGGCGGTCAGCTGGGGGTGGGCCACCACCTCGCTGGGGAGGTTGTACCGGGAGTTCCCGATGCCCGCAGCATCCGCGGTCTTCTGGATTTGATCCAAATCGTGCGCAGCGCACCAGGTTTGGATGGCGGCGTCGATCTCGTCGCGGTGGGCGCAGCGGTCGGCATTGGTGCTGAACCGGGGATCGTCGGCAAGGTCGGGACGCTCGATGATCTCGCGGGCTAGCCGCTGCCATTCCCGGTCGTTGGTGGTGCCAAGCACGACGGTCTGCCCGTCGCTGGTGGTGAACGACCCGTACGGCGCCACCGCGGGCGCACTCACGCCCAGCGGCTGCTGGTCGACCCCGGTGTGCTGGGTGTAGGTCAGCTGGTACCCCATGATGTCGGTCATCACGTCGAACAGGCTCAGCTCCACCGCGGGCGCGGCGGCGTCGGAGCCCTTGCCGCGGGCGACCAGCAGCGCCAGGACCGAGCACGCGGCGTAGAGGCCGGTGGTGAAGTCGGCCATTGCGGGACCCGGCTTGGCGGGCAGGTCCGGATATCCCGTGACCGCGCAGGACCCCGACTCCGCTTGCACCAGAAGGTCATACGCGCGCTTGTGCGAGATCGGGCCGCCGGGCCCGTACCCGTCGATCTCGACCGGGATGACGTTCGGGTGGCGGACCGCGAGATCCGCGCGCCCCAGCCCGAGGCGCGCCGTCGCCCCCGGCGCCAGGTTGGACACGAAGGCATCGGCACCGTCGAGCAGGCGGTGCAGCACGTCGAGGCCAGCCGGCGACTTCAGGTTCAGCGTGACCGACTCCTTGCCGCGGTTGCACCAAACGAAGTGCGCGGCAAGGCCGTTGGGACCGTTGACCACGTCGTCGTAGTCCCTGGCGAAGTCGCCGCCGTTGGGGTTCTCCACCTTGATCACCCGGGCTCCGAAGTCCGCAAGCACCCGGCTGCAGATCGGGGCGGCCACGGCCTGCTCCATCGCGACGATGGTGACGCCGTGCAGCGGTCCTGCGGTGGATCCAGTCACATCACCATTCCACCGTCGACCGGCAGCACCTGGCCGGTGACGTAGGACGCCGCATCCGACGCCATGAACACGAACGCTCCGGCGATCTCCTCGGGCTGCGCCCAGCGCTTGAGCGGTATGCGCTGCATCATGTTCGCGGCGAACTTCTCGTTGGTGCGGATCGTCTCGGTCATCGGTGTGGCAGCAAGCGGGGCAAGCGCATTGACCATGATGTTCTTCGCCGCGAGCTCGCGGGCCAACGACTTGGTGAAGCCGATGAGCCCTGCCTTCGCGGCGGAGTAGTTGACCTGCCCAAGCGTTCCGGTGAGCCCCGCCGCGGACGTCACGTTGATGACGCGACCCGTGCCGTCCGTGGGCATGTGCGGCAGGGCCGCCTGGGTGCAGTGGAACGTGCCCATAACGTGGATGTCGAAGGTGAGCCGGAACGTCTCGTCGGTCAGCTTCGGGAACATCGCCGGCGCCGTCACCCCGGCGTTGTTGACCAGGATGTGCAGTGCTCCCCCACCGAGACCCGCGGCCTGGGCGGCCGCCGCCTCCGCGGCAGCCCGGTCGCTGACGTCCAGCGCGCAACTGTCGGCCGTGCCGCCTTCGGCGCGGATGCGCTCCGCCACGGCCGACGCCGCGTCGGCGTCGATGTCGGTGACCAGGACGGCGGCACCAGCGTGGGCGAGCGCGGACGCCACCGCGGCGCCGATGCCGCCGCCCGCCCCGGCCCCGGTGACCATCGCCGCCCGACCGGTGAGGTCGAAATACCCCCGCATCAGTAGCTTCTCGGCAGACCGAGCACCTTGGAGGCCAGGAAGTTCAGAATCATCTCCTGACTCACCGGGGCGATCTTCATCAGGCGAGACTCCCGGAAGAAGCGGGAGATGTGGTACTCCTCCGAGTAGCCCATGCCGCCGTGGGTCTGCAAGGCGCGATCGGCGGCCCCGAAACCGGCGTCCGCGCACAGGTACTTGGCCATGTTGGCCTCCCGCCCGCAGGGCTTGCCGTTGTCGTAGAGCCAGGTCGCCTTGCGCAACACCAGCTCGGCGGCGTCCAGCCGGGCCAGCGAGTCGGCCAGCGGGAATTGGATGCCCTGGTTCATGCCAATGGGCCGGTCGAACACGACGCGCTCGTTGGCGTACTTGACCGCGCGATCCAGAGCAACCCGGCCGATGCCGAGCGCTTCGGCGGCGATCAGCATCCGCTCCGGGTTGAGGCCGTGCAGGATGTACTCGAATCCCTTGCCCTCCTCGCCGATTCGGTCCGCCGCGGGAATGCGCAGGTCGTCGATGAAGAGTTCGTTGGAGCTGACGGCGTTGCGGCCCATCTTCTTGATCGGCCGGATGTCGACGTGGTCGCGGTCCAGGTCGGTGAGGAACAGCGACAGCCCGTCGGTCTTCTTCACGACGTCGTCATAGGGCGTCGTGCGGGTCAGCAGCAGGATCTTCTCTGACTCGAGCGCCTTCGAGATCCAGACCTTGCGACCGTTGATCACGTAGTCGTCGCCGTCCCGCTTGGCAAACGTGGTGATGCGCGAAGTGTCGAGGCCGGCACCGGGTTCGGTGACGCCGAAGCAGACGTGCAGATCACCGTCGACGATCCTGGGCAGCGTGGCCGCCTTCATCTCGTCGGATCCGAACACGACCACCGGCTGCATGCCGAAGATCGACATGTGGATCGCGCTGGCCGCGTTCATGGCACCACCGGACCGGGCGACCTCCTCGGCCAGGATCGTTGCCTCGGTGATCCCGAGCCCGTGCCCGCCGTACTCCTCGGGGATGGTCATGCCCAACCAGCCGCCGGAGGCGATGGCGTCGTAGAACTCCTGGGGGAATTCGTGCGCCTGGTCCTTGTCCATCCAGTACTGGTCGTCGAACTTGGACGCCAGCTCCGCGACGGACTTGCGGATCAGTTGCTGATCCTCTGTCAGCTCGAAGTTCATGCCGCCGGTCACCGCACACTCCTACCGTTGAGTTCTCTCGTCGCAGCCGACGTCGCCGGGGCGTTCACGGAACGTGTCCGCACCCGGCGTACCTCGACTCTGCCTACGTGGTCAGTCCTTCGAACCGCTCATGGCCTTGGCGCCGGCCGCCCACTCCTGAAAGTTGGGGCCCACCTTCTCGTGCTTGGACAGCGCCTGGATGGTGACGTCGTGGTCTCCGGCCGCCGCCCGCAGCGCACCGACGGTCGCCCGTTCCTCGGGCACGTGCTTGAACGGTTCGAACTGGTACAACTTCATGGCGTTCAGGTGGGTCATCTTGTTGATCTCGTCATCGGAGACGTCGTAGGTCTTGAACACCGCGTCGAGTTCCTCGGGGGCACCGGGCCACATCGAGTCCGAGTGCGGGTAGTCCATCTCCCAGCAGATGTTGTCCACGCCGATCTCGTGCCGCAGCTTCACGCCGACCGGATCGGAGATGAAGCAGGTCATGAAGTGCTCACGGAAGACCTCCGAGGGCAGCTTGTCGCCGAAGTCCTGATGGGTCCAGGTCGAGTGCATGTCGTAGGTGCGGTCGACGCGCTCGAGGAAGTAGGGGATCCAGCCGGTTCCACCTTCGCTCAGCGCGATCTTCAGCGTCGGGTACTTCTTGATGGGCGCCGACCACAGCAGATCGGCCGCGGCCTGGACGATGTTCATCGGCTGCAGCGTGATCATCACGTCCATCGGAGAGTCGGGCGCTGGGATGCTCAACTTTCCCGACGACCCGATGTGCACGTTCATCACCGTCTCGGTGTCCACCAACGCCTTCCACAGCGGCGTCCAGTAGTCGTCGTGAAAGCTGGGGTAGCCCAGGGCCGCTGGGTTCTCGGTGAACGTCAGCGAGTGCACGCCCTTCTTCGACACGCGGCGCACCTCGTCGGCGGCGAGTTCGGCGTCCCAGATGACGGGTAGCGCCATCGGAATGAACCGGCCCGGATGGGCTCCGCACCATTCGTCGATGTGCCAGTCGTTGTAGGCCTGCACCAGCGCCAGCGAGAAGTCCGAGTCGTCGGTGGCGAAGAGCCGGCCGGCGAAGCCGGGGAAGGACGGGAAGTTCATCGTGGCCAACACCCCGCCGGCGTTCATGTCCTTCACCCGCTCGGCGGCGTCGAAGCAGCCCTTGCGGATTTCGTCGAGTCCCTGGGGTTCCAGGCCGTACTCCTCCTTGGGACGACCGGCGACCGCGTTGAGGGCGACGTTGGGGATCACGGTCTCGCGGAACTGCCAGGTGTCCGACCCGTCGGGGTTGTGGACCAGCCGGGGGGCGTCGTCGAGGTACTTCGCGGGCAGGTGGTTCTTGAACATGTCCGGCGGCTCGATGATGTGGTCATCGACGCTGATCAAGATCATCTCGTCCTTGTTCACAACGGTTCCCTTCGAACTAGCCGGCACTACAGATTTCACAACGTTCTCTACTAGAGGAAACTATCCTCTCGGTTCTTGAGAATCAACCTAGCGATTCCCTCCAAACGCCGCCGAACCTGCACGTTTGACCGTCCGGACCGACACCTGCCGACCCGCCCGACCGACTCTTCCATTGACGTTTCCGCGGTGGCATGGAAATCTGTTAGGCAAATATGAGAATATGATTCTCGCATGTGAGAGCATCGGGTGAACGTCGACAGGAGGGCACCGTGCGTCTACCGCCGCTACCGGCCGCCGAATGGGACGACGCCGTCCTGCGCGCGCTGCGGATGATGCCCGAGGAGCGGCGCAACCCGGTGGTCGCGGGCAACGCGATCTCGACGTTCGTCCACCACCCCGACCTCACGCAGTCCTACCTGACGTTCAGCTTCTACCTGCTGACCAGGTCGACACTTCCCCCGCGCTTGCGCGAGTTGGCGGTCCTGCGGATCGCGCACCTGACCGCCTGCGCCTACGAATGGGACGAACACGTCACCATCGGCCAGCGGGAGGGCCTCACGCTCGAGGACATCGCGGCGCTGCAGCAGGGCCGGGCGGCCGACGACTTCGACGCCACCGTGCTCGCCGCGGTGGACGAGCTGGTCGCCGACACCCGGTTGTCCGACCGGAGCTGGGCGGCGCTGGGCGAGCGGATGGACACCCGTCAGCTCATGGACTTCGTCTTCACCGTCGGCGGCTATCACATGCTGGCGATGGCGCTCAACACATTCGGCGTACAACCCGCCGGGCCCGCATCACACGAGGAGAACTGACATGCCCTTCTTCCCCAAGCCCGCCGCGGGAAGCTGGACCGAGAACTGGCCCGAACTGGGCACGGCTCCGGTTGACTACACCGATTCCATCGACCCGGAGCACTACCTGCTCGAACAGCAGGCGATCTTCCGGAAGACCTGGCTCAAGGTCGGCCGCGTCGAGCAGTTGCCCAAGAGGGGCAGCTACTTCACCCGCGAGATGCCGTCCGCGGGTGCGGGCACGTCGGTGATCGTCGTCAAGGACGTGGTGGACGGTCCCGACGGCAAGACCGACGTCGTGCGCGCCTTCTACAACATGTGCCGTCACCGCGGAAACAAGCTGGTGTGGAACGACTTTCCGGGCGAGGAGGTGTCCGGCGTCTGCCGACAGTTCACCTGCAAGTACCACGCCTGGCGCTATGCGCTCGACGGCGCACTGACCTTCGTGCAGCAAGAGGGCGAGTTCTTCGACCTCGACAAGTCCGACTACGGCCTGGTGCCCGTGCGCTGCGAGGTGTGGGAGGGCTTCATCTTCGTCAACTTCGACGACGGCGCGGCACCGCTGACCGAATACCTCGGCGACTTCGCCAAGGGCCTGGAGGGCTACCCGTTCCACGAGATGACCGAGCATTACGCCTACCGCTCGGAGGTCAACGCGAACTGGAAGCTGTTCATCGACGCGTTCACCGAGTTCTACCACGCGCCGATCCTGCACATGAAGCAGGCTGAGAAGGAGGAGGCCGAAAAGCTGGCCAAGTTCGGCTTCGAGGCGCTGGCCTACGACATCAAGGGCGACCACTCCATGGTGTCGTCGTGGGGCGGGATGAGCCCGCCCAAGGACCTGAGCATGGTCAAACCCATCGAGCAGATCCTGCACAGCGGCCTGTTCGGGCCGTGGGACCGCCCCGACATCAAGGGCATCCTGCCCGACGAGCTTCCGCCCGCGATCAATCCGGGTCGCCACAAGACTTGGGGCACCGACTCATTCGAGTTCTTCCCCAACTTCACACTGCTGTTCTGGGCGCCGGGGTGGTACCTGACCTACAACTACTGGCCGACGGCGGTGGACAAGCACGTCTTCGAGGCCGACCTGTACTTCGTGCCACCGAAGAACCTGCGGGAGCGACTCTCGCAGGAACTGGCCGCGGTGACGTTCAAGGAGTACGCCTTCCAGGATGCGAACACCCTCGAGGCCACGCAAACGCAGATCGGCACCCGTGTCGTCACGGAATTCCCGCTGTGCGATCAGGAGATCCTGCTGCGCCACCTGCACATGACCGCGCACGATTACGTCGACCGGTACAAGGCGTCGCTGGGTGACCAGAACGGCTCCCCCAACGGCACGCACTCCGGCTCCTCGAACCAGCCGGCCCCGACGAAGGACGAAGCACATGTCTAAGCTGCCCGCGGAATTCGCCGACCTGGAACGGTTCACCGACTGGTGCCTGCCCACCGAGGAGGAGCGCTACGCCAAGCGGCTGGCCTCGACGATGGACGAGATGCAGGAGCTCTACGACGCCGGCATGGCGCGGTTGGAGGACATCATGGTCTACGTCGACGCGCGCTTTCCGCTCGCAGGTATGCCCGACGACGCGAAGGCACTCGTTCATCTGGGACAGTCGGTCGTGATGGTCAGCTTCCCCATCGAGGTGTGGAAGCAGCCGCGCGTCCTCGACAGCGGGGCCGCCTACATCAAGCTCGTGAAGGAGCCAGTGGTCTAGGCGTGCTAACCCTCAAGGCCGCGGGCTACCTCGACGTCGATGCCGGTGAGATCGTCCGGCCGGCAATCCTCGTGATCGACGGCGACCGGATCGTCGGTGTCGGCGGCACGGTGCCCCAGGGCGCGGAGGACACCCTGATCGATCTCGGCGACTCGATCCTGCTGCCCGGGCTGATGGACATGGAGGTCAATCTGCTGATGGGCGGGCGCGGGGAGAACCCCGGGCTGTCCCAGGTGCAGGACGACCCACCGACCCGGGTGCTGCGGGCGGTCGGCAATGCCCGGCGCACGCTGCGTGCGGGTTTCACCACGGTGCGCAACCTCGGTTTGTTCGTCAAGACCGGCGGCTATCTGCTCGACGTGGCACTCGGCAAGGCCATCGACGCGGGCTGGATCGAAGGTCCGCGCATCGTGCCCGCCGGTCACGCGATCACCCCGACGGGTGGCCACCTGGACCCCACCATGTTCGCGGCGTTCATGCCGGGTGCACTGGAACTGACCGTCGAGGAGGGCATCGCCAACGGGGTCGACGAGATCCGCAAGGCGGTGCGCTACCAGATCAAGCACGGCGCCCAGCTGATCAAGGTGTGCGTGTCCGGCGGCGTGATGTCCCTGACCGGAGAGGCTGGGGCGCAACACTATTCGGACGAGGAGCTGCGGGCCATCGTCGACGAGGCCCATCGGCGTGGCTTGCGCGTTGCCGCGCACACCCACGGCGCCGAGGCGGTGAAGCACGCCGTCGCGTGCGGCATCGACTGCATCGAGCACGGATTCCTGATGGACGACGAGGCCATCCAGATGCTGGTCGACAACGACCGGTTCCTGGTTACGACCCGACGCCTCGCCGAGGCGATGGACGTCTCGAAGGCGCCAAAGGAACTGCAGGACAAGGCAGCCGTCATGTTCCCGATGGCGCGCACGTCCCTCAAGGCCGCCTACGAGGCCGGGGTGAAGATCGCCGTTGGCACCGATGCCCCCGCCATTCCGCACGGCCGCAACGCGGATGAACTGGTGACGCTGGTCGACTGGGGCATGCCGCCGGCAGCGGTGCTGCGCGCCGCGACCGTCGTCGCCGCCGATCTCATCAACGTCACCGACCGCGGCCGCCTGGCCACTGGACAGGTCGCCGACGTGATCGCCGTGCCCGGCGACCCACTGGTGGACATTACCGTTACAAAGGCCGTAAATTTTGTAATGAAAGGGGGGAAGGTCTTCCGACATGACAACGTCTAGAACCGACGACCTCGTCGAGATTCAGCAGCTGCTCGCCAAGTACGCCGTCACCATTACCCAGGGCGACGTCGACGGACTGGTCACGGTCTTCACCCCGGACGGCACCTACAGCGCATTCGGCTCGACCTACACGCTCGCCCGCTTCCCCGATCTGGTGGCCGCGGCGCCGAGCGGCCTCTTCATGACCGGCACCTCCCTGGTGCACCTCGACGCCGAGGATCCCGATCGGGCCACCGGCACCCAGCCGCTGTGCTTCGTCGAGCACTCCACGCACGACATGCGCATCGGCTACTACAAGGACACCTACGTCCGCACCGACGACGGCTGGCGGCTCAAGACCCGCGCCATGACCTTCATCCGGCGCAACGGTGAGCACGACTCCGGGCGCCCGCACGCCATCGGGCGGCCCGAGGCCGGATGACCGCGCCTCCCCAATATTCGACGACAGCCGACTTCCGGTCGCAGCTGGCAGCCTGGCTCGACGACAACGACCTGGCCGCGCCGGCCGGAGACCACTCCCTGGACGCCGTCCAGGCGCAACACTCGCGGGTTCTCGGCGCGCTCTACGACGCGGGCTGGATGCGGTGGGGCTGGCCCGAATCGGCGGGTGGCCTGGGTGGCCCAATGCTGTTGCGCGCCATCGTCGGCGAGGAGATCGTCGGCCGCGGTCTCGACGATCCCGGCCCCTACTCGATGCTCGAAGTGCTGACGCCGACGATGATCGACTACGCGCGCCCGGAGCTGGCCGCCGAGATGGTGCCGCGGCTGCTGTCCGGTCGCGAATCCTGGTGTCAGGGCTTCTCCGAACCCGGCTCCGGCAGCGACCTGGCGTCGCTGACCACGCGCGCCGAGCGGCGGGGTGACGACTGGATCGTCAACGGTCAGAAGGTCTGGACCAGCTACGCGCAGTACGCGAGCCGGTGCATTCTGCTGACCAGGACGGGAGACCGGTCGGTTCCGAATCATCAAGCCATCACCGCCTTCTTCGTCGACCTCGACAGCCCCGGCGTGGACGTGCGGCCCCTCCGCACCATGCACGGCGTCGACGAATTCTGCGAGGTGTACTTCGACGACGTCGTCGTGCCCGCCGATCGGCTCCTCGGAAAGCCCGGCGACGGTTGGCAACTGGCGATGGACCTGCTTCCCTTCGAACGGTCCACCTGTTTCTGGCAGCGCATCGCCTACCTCTATTCCCGCCTCGACGCGCTGATCGACGAGGTCAAGGGAGCGCTCGGCCCGGCGGCCGACGCCGATCTCGGCGCCGCGTATCTGGCACTGCACACGCTGCGGTGCCGGTCACTGGACACGCAGCACCGGCAGGCCGGCGGTCAGAAGCTGGGCCCGGACACCTCGATCGACAAGGTGCTGCTGGCCGCGGCCGAACAACAGCTCTACGACGCCGCGCGCGACGTCTTGCCCGGCAGAATCGAACTCGACGGCTCGAGCTGGCGCACCGGGTACCTGTATTCGCGGGCCGCGTCGATCTACGGCGGAACCGCCGAGGTGCAGCGCAACATCATCGCCCGTCGCCTGCTCGACCTTGGGAGGGAATGACGATGGCCCCCGACCCGGACGCAGCGTCTCTCGACCTCCTCGAGGACGGGCTGCGAAAGACCATGCTCTCGCTGTCCGGTGTCGAACTGGACAATGCGCTGGCCGAACTTGGCTGGGCGGACATGCTCGCCGAGCTACCCGACCAGGCGATCGCACTGGTGTTCCGGCTGCTGGGCGAAACCGGTTCGCATGCGTCGATTCTCAACGACGTGATCCTGCAGTCGTCGCGTCGCGAGCCGGGCGGGACCCCCGCGATGCCGTATGCCGGCAACGGCCAGGTCGTGTGGGAACGCACCGCCGTGGCTGACGGCACGGTGCTGGGCGGCTTGCCGCTGCGCCGCGTCGACGAGGGCGAGCTGCTCCGCCTCGCCGAAGCACGCCGGGCGGTGGGCTGGTGGCTGGTCGGCAGCTCACGCGCCATGCTGACGCTCGCCCGCCAGCACGCGCTGGACCGGGTGCAGTTCGGCAAGCCGATCGCCGGGTTCCAAGCGGTCCGGCACAAGCTGGCCGACACCCTGGTGGCCATCGAGGGCGCCGAGGCAACGCTGAAGCTGCCCGGCGCCGACAACCCCGACCTGACCGCGCTGCTGGCCAAGGCCGCCGCGGGCAAGGCCGCCCTGACCGCGGCCAAGCACTGCCAGCAGGTACTCGCCGGCATCGGCTTCACCGCCGAGCACGGCCTGCACCATCACGTGGAGCGGGTCCTGGTCCTCGACGGATTGCTGGGCAGCGCAAGGGAACTCACCAAGCGGGCCGGAGCGGGACTGCGCGCCCGCGGCTCCGCACCGCGGCTCGCCGAGCTCTGACTCCACCGCGGCAACGGTCAGTGCCGGGGCAGGCCGAGCACCCGCTGGGCGATGATGTTGCGTTGGATCTCCGAGGTCCCGCCGGCGATCGTGCCCGCGAACGACCGGACGTAGCGATCGGCCCAACTGCCCCCGTAGGCATCGAGGTTCAGCGCCACGTAGGGCGCGGTCGTACCCGGGTGATCGAGTCCGTCGGCGCCCCGGGAGTCGAGGGCCCGTTCGGTGGCGGCCTGCACCGACTCGGCGCCGAGGAGCTTCAGCACCGACAACGCGGCGACGTCCTCCTCGCCCCGGGCCGCCCGGGCCAGCGCGGCCGACCCCAGCAGCCGAAGCGCCGCGTCGTCCATCACCAGCGTCGCGAAGCGGTCCCGCTCGACCACCGTCGATGGCCGCCAATCGTCGATCAGATCCTGCAGACGGTCGGCGTAGCTGAGCCACAGCATGTTTCGCTCGTGGCCGAGTGACCCGCTGGCCACCGCCCACCCCTGATTGAGAGCGCCGACCAGGTGGTCGGCTGGAACCCGGACGTCGGTGAAGAAGACCTCGTTGAAGTCCAGGTCGTTCTCGTCGGCGGCCGACGCGAACGGTCGCCGCACCACACCGGGTGAATCTGTGGGTATCAACAGCACGCTGATGCCCTGGTGCTTGGGTGCGTCGGGATCGGTTCTGACGAACGTCAGGATCACGTCCGCGTCATGCGCCCCCGACGTCCACACCTTCTGGCCGTTGATCACGAATTCATCGCCGTCGCGCACCGCACGCGTACGCAGCGAGGCGAGGTCCGAACCCGCTTCCGGCTCGCTCATGCCCAAGGCCGCGGTGAGCTCGGCGCGCAGGATCGGGACGGCCCACCTCTGCTGCTGTGCGGGCGTGCCGAACGTGATCAGAGAAGCGGCGATGATGCCGACGCCCTGGGAGTTGAAGCTGGGCACCATCCGGCGTCGAGCCAACTCCGCCTGGTGCACGTACTGCTGCAGGATCGTGGCGTTGCGGCCACCGAACTCCGGCGAGTTGCCCGGCACCAACCAGCCATTGTCGAACAGCAGGCGCTGCCATCGCCGCGCCCAGTCCGGAACGTGCGACGACGACCGCGGCCGCTCGAGTGCTTCGGCATCCGCGGGGGCGTTCTGATCGAGGAACGCAACGAACTCGGCGAGGAACTCGTCGACGTCGGAATCGAATGTCAGCTGCACGTCACTCCTGGTTTGCGCTGGAATGCGCCTTCCCCGACAGGGCTTCTCTTCATGCGCAAATGAGAATACTATTCTCTGGATGAGCAAGTTACAATCTCGGACACGGTGCGCGCGAGGGGGTCTAGGGCACGATGCAGAGGCGTTCTCCGGTACAGTCCATCCATGTCGTTCCCGACGTTCTCCCCGATCGGCCCACGTCAGAGGCACCGGTGACTACCAGCCCTAGCGAAGAACCGGCATGGAAGCAGCGCGCGGTCGAACGCTCCATCAAGACCGCGAAATTGCGCGCCGCGCAACGTGTTCAACGCTTCCTCGACGCCGCCCAGGCGATCATCATCGAAAAGGGCAGCACGGACTTCACCGTGCAAGAGGTCGTCGACCGTTCGCGCCAGTCGCTGCGTAGCTTCTACCTGCAGTTCGACGGCAAGCACGAGCTTCTGCTGGCCCTCTTCGAGGACGCCCTGAGCAGGTCCGCCGATCAGATTCGGGCCGCCACCTCCGGCCAGATGGATCCGCTCGAGCGGCTCAAGGTCGCCATCCAGCTGCTCTTCGAGTCCTCCCGGCCCGATCCGGCCGCCAAGCGCCCGCTGTTCACCGACTTCGCGCCGCGGCTGCTGGTATCGCATCCCTCCGAGGTCAAGGTGGCCCACGCACCGCTGCTGGTCCTGCTCACCGAGCTCATGGAGGACGCGGCGGCGGCGGGCAAGCTGCGACCGAGCCTCAATCCCAAGCGAATCGCCGCCATGACCATGCAGACCGTGATGTTCGTCGCACAGTCGAGCGGCTCCGACGACGCCACCATCAAACCGATCTCGGCAGACGAGGTCTGGGACTTCGTCTCCAACGGATTCACCGCCGACTAATCGAGAATTCCATTCTCGGATTCGAAGAGCACTGCTTACACTCAGCGGGTGCCCGACCTTTGGTCTGACCTCCTTGCGTGCGTGGCCTTCGACCACGACGGAACCGCGTCCCGTTTCACGGCCCGTAATCAGCACCTCGAGTACCACCGCGTCTTCGGCGGTCAGCTGCTCGCCCAGTTCGTCAGGGCGGCCGGCGTGGCCTGTCCCGACAAGACCCCCAAGTCACTGCACGCCGTATTTCCGCGCGAGGGCCGCGCCGACGAGCCCGTGACCTACGACGTCACCCGACACCACGAGGGCCGGTCATTCGGCACGCTGTCGATCACGGCATCGCAGAGCAAGGGACCGATCGGAGTCGCCACCGTCTCCGTGCACACCGCCGAGAGCGGTCCCGACCGGCAATCCGTCGAACCGGTCGGCGAGGTGCCCGGTCCCGAACACGACGTCGCCCTCGACCTCATCCCCTGGCAGACCCGAAGCGTCACCGACCTCGACGCCACGACCACCGGAGCGCCCGAGTTCGAGCTGTGGATGCGCACACCCCCCGTCGACCCCGAGCTGGCCCCTGCCCTGGCGGCCTACGCGACCGACCTCACGCTGATCGGAACGGCGTTGCGTCCCCACACGGGCCTCAGCCAACGTGGAAACGGCACTCAGTTCACCTCGGCCGTGACCAGCCACACGATCTGGTTCCACCGGCCCTTCACCACCGAGGGGTGGCTGCTGTTGCGTCAGCAGAGCCCGCTGCTCGCCCACGGCCGCTGCTTCGGGCGCGGCGATCTCCTGACCTCCGACGGCACGCTGGTCGCGTCGTACGGCCAAGAAGCGCTTCTGCGCATACCGAACGGCAACGATGCGAAATAGCCCTTACCTTCGGGTGATTCAGTGGTCCACCGGCACGATCGGCGTCCGCGCACTCCGTGGAATCATCGATCACCCCGAGCTTGACTTGGCGGGCGTGTACGTGCACGGCAGCGCGAAGGCGGCCCTGGATGCGGGCGACCTGTGCGGGCTGCCGCCCACCGGGATCGTCGCGACCGACGACGTCGAGGCCATCGTCGCCGTCGGCGCGGATTGCGTGCTGTACATGCCCAACGCGCCCGACGTCGACCAGATCTGCCGCCTGCTGTCCGCGGGAACCAACGTCGTGACCACCTGCGGCCTGTTCCACCATCCCGCGTCGATGGATCCGGGGGTACGCGCCAGGGTCACCGCGGCATGCGAGACCGGCGGAACCTCGCTCCACAGCACCGGCAGCAGTCCTGGCTTCATCACCGAGGCCGTTCCCCTGGTGCTCACGTCGATTCAGCGCCGCCTCGACCACCTCTTCATCGACGAGTATGCCGATCTGTCACAACGCAATTCACCGGAACTGCTCTTCGATCTGATGGGCTTCGGAAAGCCGATCGGGCCCTTCGAGGACTTCCGGGCCAGTTATCTGGAGTCGAGCTTCGGTCCGTCGCTGTGCCTGGTCGCCGACGCGGTCGGGTTGCCCCTGGACCGGCTTCAGTCCGGCGGTGAGCTGGCCGCCGCAGCCGTGGACACCACCGTTGCCGCGGGCCGGATCGAGGCAGGCACCGTTGCGGCGCAACGCATCACGGTCGCCGGAATCCGCGACGGCGAGACACTGCTCCGGTTCCGGGCGACGTGGTACTGCACCACCGCCCTCGATGCCGACTGGGAGCTCAAGGGAACCGGCTGGCACGTCTCGGTCGCCGGCGATGCGCCGCTGGAAGTCGGCCTGCACATGCCGGTTCCGTTGGATCGCATGGCCGAGGTGTCCCCGGCCTACACGGCGAACCGAGCCGTCAACGCCGTGCCGTCGGTCTGCGCGGCGGCACCGGGCATCGTGACGACGGTGGATCTCCCGCACCTGCTGCCTCACCTGTGAAACGCTTCGGAGGGGCCGGCGCCATCGAGAGCGCCATCGACAGTGGCATTGACACGATGGGACGTGCGGTGACAGAGTGCTGAGCAGGTGCACAGCACTTTCGAACGCTCAACGATGAAACGGGGTTTTCGCATGGCAGGACGGGTAGCGGGCAAGGTCGCCTTCATCACCGGTGCGGCGCGAGGCCAGGGCCGCAGCCACGCGGTGCGGCTCGCCGAGGAGGGCGCCGACATCATCGCGGTCGACGTCTGCAAGCCGGTCACCGCGCCCGGCGGAATCCCGCCATCGACCCCGGAGGATCTGGCCGAGACCGCAGATCTGGTCAAGAACCTCAACCGTCGCATCGTCACCGCCGAGGTCGACGTGCGCGACTACGCCGCCCTCAAGGCCGCGGTCGACAGTGGCGTGGAACAGCTCGGCCGCCTCGACATCATCGTCGCCAACGCGGGCATCGGCAACGGCGGTCAGACGTTGGATCAGACCAGCGAAGAGGATTGGGACGACATGATCGGCACCAATCTCACCGGCGTCTGGAAGACGGTGAAGGCGGGCGTTCCGCACCTGATCGCCGGCGGCAACGGAGGGTCGATCATCCTGACCAGCTCGGTCGGCGGCCTCAAGGCCTACCCTCACACGGGTCACTACGTGGCGGCCAAGCACGGCGTCGTCGGGCTGATGCGGACGTTCGCAGTCGAGTTGGGCCACCACATGATTCGGGTGAACTCGGTGCACCCCACCCACGTCAGCACCCAGATGCTGCACAACGAGGGCACCTTCAAGATGTTCCGTCCCGATCTGGAGAACCCGGGCGTCGACGACATGGCGCCGATCTGCCAGATGTTCCACACCCTTCCCATTCCGTGGGTCGACCCGATCGACATCAGCAATGCGGTGCTGTTCTTCTCCTCCGACGAGGGCCGCTACCTGACGGGCGTCACGCTGCCGATCGACGCGGGCAGCTGCCTGAAGTAGCTCCGGTCCACGTCGCGGACTGACACACTCGAGCGATGGGTAGCAACGACGCCACCAATGATTCGAGTCCATGGGCGGAGCTCGACAAGTTCAGCCCCGCGGTCACCCGGCAGGTGGTCGAGAAAGTGGCACCGGTGCTGCGCCGCTGGTTTCGCTTCGAGGTGCACGGGCTCGACGCCTTCCCGACCGACGGCGGTGCGCTGGTGGTGTCGAACCACTCCGGTGGAATGCTGACCCCGGACGTGATGCTGTTCGGGTCGGCATTCTACGGTCGGTTCGGATTCGATGATCGGCCGTTGTACACACTGGCGCACTACGGCGTGGTGATGGGTCCGCTTGGAGACCTGCTGGGCAAGGTCGGCGTCATCGAGGCCAGTCGCGAGAATGCCGGAGCCGCACTGACGTCCGGCGGCGTCGTGCTGGTCTTCCCTGGCGGGGACTACGATTCGTACCGACCCACCTCCGCCGACCGAGTCATCGACTTCGACGGCCGCACCGGCTACGTCCGGACGGCGATCGCAGCAGGAGTTCCGATCGTCCCATCGGTGTCCATCGGCGGACAGGAGAGTCAGTTGTTCCTCACCCGCGGCAACACTTTGGCCAAGATTCTGGGGCTGAACAAGGCGCGCATGGAGATCCTGCCGGTGACGTTCGGCTTCCCATTTGGTTTCAGTGTGTTGGTTCCGCCAAACCTGCCCCTGCCGACCAAGATCGTGACCCAGGTGCTGAAACCGATCGACGTTCGGGCGCAGTTCGGTCCGGAGCCCGACGTCGCGGAGGTCGACCGGTACGTGCGATCCACCATGCAGACGGCATTGAACGAGCTCGCGCGCAAGCGTCGATTCCCGATCATCGGCTGATCATGGAATTACGCATGGCCCCGAGCGCTTTCACCACAGTGGCCGCGACCGTCGGCACGTTGGTGCGCGCAGGCGTTCTCGCCCCGCTGCGACCGGACAGGTACCTGCGCATGGCAGCCGCAGCACGCGGCGGCGGATCGGTCACGTTGGGCTTCGCCATCGCGGCCCGGCGATGTCCGGACCGGCCCGGCCTGATCGATGAACGCGGCACCCTCACCTGGAGTCAGCTCGACCAACGGGCGAATTCCTTGGCCTCGGGGCTGCAGGCACGTCAACCGCCGCCACGCACCATTGGCATCATGTGCCGCAACCATCGTGGGTTCGTGACGGCGCTGATCGCTGCCGACCGACTCGGTGCCGACGTGATTCTGCTCAACACCTCGTTCGCGGGTCCCGCCTTGGCCGACGTGGCAGGACGCGAAGACCTCGACCTCGTCGTGTACGACGAGGAGTTCGCACCACTCGTCGACCAAGCGCTCGCGAGTCGGCCCGACACCGGAAGAATCCTCGGCTGGACCGACTCCGAGCAGGATGCACGTGGCGTCACGATCGAGGCACTGATCGCCGCTCACGCTGGACGACGGCCGACCGGTTCCTCCTCCAGGTCGAGGGTCGTCCTGCTGACCTCCGGTACCACCGGGACACCCAAGGGAGCCAGGTCGACGTCCGGCGGCGGCGCAGCGGAGTTGAAGGGAATCCTCGACCGGATCCCCTGGCGCGCGGAAGAAGTCACCGTCGTCGCCGCACCGATGTTTCACGCGTGGGGCTACTCGCAGCTGATCTTCGCTGCGTTCATGGCGACCACCATCGTGACCCGCCGACGTTTCGACGCCGAGGCCACCCTGCAGCTCGTCGACCACCATCGAGCCACCGGCTTGGTAGTGGTGCCCGTGATGCTGGATCGGATCATGGAGCTTCCCGACGAGGTGCGCCGACGCCATGCATGTCGATCGCTTCGGTTCGTCACAGCGTCGGGCTCCCGGATGCGGGCCGACGTGGTGACGGCCTTCATGGATCAGTTCGGTGACGTCATCTACAACAACTACAACGCGACCGAGGCAGGGATGATCGCCACCGCCACGCCAGCCGATCTGCGCGCCGCACCCGACACCGCAGGGCGGCCCGCCGATGGCACCGAGGTACGCATCCTCGACGACGACTTCGGCAGGGTGCCCGACGGCGAGGTCGGCCAGATCTTCGTGCGCAGCGCAACCCTTTTCGACGGATACACCTCTGGTACGACGAAGGACTTTGCCGGGGACTTCATGGCGTCGGGCGACATGGGATACGTCGACGCCGCGGGTCGCCTGTTCGTGGTCGGCCGCGATGACGAGATGATCGTCTCCGGCGGAGAGAACGTCTATCCCATCGAGGTCGAGAGGGTGCTGGTGAAGCATCCCGCCGTCGCCGAGGTCAGCGTCGTCGGCGTTGACGACGAGCAATACGGACAGCGGCTCGTCGCGTTCGTCGTGGCGCGCCTGCCCACGGTCACCGCCGAGGAATTGCAGGCATACGTTCGCGACAACCTCGCCAATTACAAGGTGCCGCGCGACGTCAGGCTGCTGGACGAGTTACCGCGCAACGCCACGGGCAAGATCCTGCGAGCCGACCTTCGCGCTCGAGCTGGCGACTGACTCAGCGTTCGACCACCACTGCGGGCAGGACCGTCTCGGCGACGGTCAGGTGCTCTGAAACGCCAGCCGCAGAACGTAGTTCGGCGAAAGCATCGCTCAAGGCGAGCGTGGCCTCGTGGACGTCACCAAAGGTCCGATCATCGGTCAGCACCGCAATGCCCATCTGGTCGACGTAACTCCATACCGTGATGTTGACCGGTGCGCCCAGTGACAGCACCCCCGTGGAGTAGATCTCGCTGACCGGTGCTCCCCCGAAGTGGCCGCGCACCTTCGGTCCGGCCACATTGGAGACTGCGACGTTCATCATCTTGTTCCTACCGTCACGCCTGGACATCCAACGAAACGCCGGTGGCGCCAAGGCCGTTGGCAGATACGTCATGAGCCGGCTGTACAGCTCGGGTCCGATGAGCTCGTGATCCTCCTTGGCCATCCCAGTGGCCAGCGCCACCAACCGCACGCGTTCGAGTGGGTCGGCGACGTGAACGGGCAGAGAGATGGATAGGCCGCTGATCTCGTTACCGGTGATTCGCTCCGGGGACTTGTCGGTCGCCGTCGGCACCGACGCGATGATCGGCTGATCGGCCTGCCCGTCGTAGTGAAGAAGCAACGTTCGAAGCCCACCCGCCGCAGTGGCCAGCACGATGTCGTTGATGCTGACTTCCAACCGCTTGGCGGTCTGCTTGACGTCTGACAGGGCCAGCGTCGCGCTGCCGAACCGGCGCTGCGGCGACACCTGATGATTGAGAAACGTCGCCGGCGCATCGAAACCATCGGCGAGATCGGGATGGCCGCCACGCAGCCGTGCTCGTCTGCGCACCTTGCTGAAACCCGCAGCGGCGTCTCTGATCAAGCCGGGCAACTCGGCGACTTGCCGGACGTGATCGCGCCCCGCCTCGGCCAGCAGCGCCGAGGCCGTCGGAGTGCCATCGGAGCCCTCGTCCTCGCGCTCGCCCTGATCTCCACCGACGATGTCCATCGCGCGAGCCAGCAGGTTGACCGAGGCGACGCCGTCGGCCAGCGCGTGGTGCACCTTGCCGATGAGCGCGAATCGACGGCCCGCCAGCCCCTCGGCGAAGTGGAACTCCCACAGCGGCCGACTACGATCCAATGGCGTCGAGGCGATCCTGGAGATGACGTCGTCGAGTTCTCGACGACCGCCCGGAGCCGGGACCCGTACGCGGCGCACGTGATAGTCCAGGTCGACGTCGCAACCCTCCAGCCACATCGGATGATGCAGGCGCAGGGGCATCTCGACCAACCTGTACCGCAGCGGCTCCAGGAGGTGCAGTCGGCGACCAACGTGCCTGCGGAACGCGTCGAAGCCGAATTCCTCGCCGTTGCTTCCGGCGTAGTTGGAGGCATCGATCACGGCGACCTTCAACGTGTGGGAGTGCAGGTTCGGCGTCTCGCTGTACAGGAGATAGGCGTCCATGCCGTTGAGCCGCCGCATGCCAGCCTCCCATCGCACCTGCATCGCTCCGCCTCATGAAACACCGTCGCCCTTCTCGACGTGGTGTTTCGTTCAACACCCACCAACGACCGAATTTGACCTTGCGGGCTACGCGGGCGGGCGTAGGGTCGGGCGCGATGGCCGAACCGACTCGCGAACGGTGGGCAACCGGCGACCGATCGGGCCTGCGCTTCCCGGCCGACGCGGCAACGCTGCTGGACGCCGGAGCTCAGTTCCTCACCAGGGCCTTCCGCGATCAGCACGCACTCGCGCAGAAGGATTCGGTGGTTCGGATCGCCCGGTCCGAGGACGTCGACGGCGGCAGCACTGGCCGCAAACTGCTGCTGTCGGTCGACTACGACACGCCTACGCCGCCTCGAGAGCTGTTCGTGAAGTTCTCCCGCGACTTCGACGACGTCGGGCGCGATCACGGCAGATCGCAGCTGGAAGCCGAGGTCGAGGTCGCCATCCTGGCCGCCACCGCCCACTTTCCGGTCGCGATCCCCGCGGTGATGTTCGGCGACTTCGAGCGGTCGTCGGGCACCGGGATCCTGATCACCGAACGGATTGTGTTCGGACACAACGGCATCGATGGCTCGGTGGCATCGATGGCATCGAGCCCCAATACGCCAAGTGCATGGACTACGGCATGCCGGATCAACTGGGTCACTACCGGGCGCTCCTCGGGGCGGTCGCGCGCGTGGCGGGCATGGACGCGGCCGGTGCGCTGCCCCACGCATTGAACGCCGACATGGAGCAGTTGTCCGTCGGCGAGCGCACTCCGCTGACCGGTGACCAATTGAACCGGCGCGTCGACCGTCTCGTCGACTTCGCGGAGACGTATCCCGGACTGCTTCCCGCCAACGTTCGATCACCGGCGTTCCTGACGCGGTTTCGGCGGGAGCTCCCGAGGTTGTCAGCCGCTGAGTCGGCCGTATGGAGCCGACTGCGGCAGCAGAGGGACTTCGTTGCACTGTGCCACTGGAATGCCAATGTCGACAATGCGTGGTTCTGGCGCGACGCGGGCGGCACCTTGCAGTGCGGGCTGATGGACTGGGGCTGCGCCGGACGGATGCACGTGGCCATGGCGGTTTGGGGCGCCATGTGCAGCGCCGAGACCGACGTCTGGGATCGTCACCTCGACGAGTTGCTGAGCCATTTCGCCGCGGAGTTCCACGCCTCCGGTGGAGCCGAACTCGACGTCGACGTCTTGCGGACGAGCGTTGCCGAATACGCCGCGGTGATGGGCATGGCGTGGTTGCTCGACGTTCCCAGCCACGTCCGGTCGTCGGTACCCGACCTAACTGCCGCCTCCACCAGGATGGACCCCGCCATCAGAGACGTCGAAAGCGTCCGGTGCCGACTGCAGATGCTGACGAACGTCCTCAACGTCTGGGACACCCACGACCTCGGCGCCGTCCTGGACGAGTTGGGGGCCTGAGCCGGCACACCGGCTGATTCGCTAGGTCTTCGCCGTCCGCCGGCCGCCCGTCGAGGGTGCGGTGCCGATGACGCCGTCGTCCTCGAGGGCGCGGATGTCCTCGTCGGTCAGCCCGAGTCCGCTGAGAAGTCCGTAATTGTGCTGTCCGAGCAGCGGCGCCGGCGCGCGGTGAAAGTCGATGGGCCCACGGGACAGATTGACCGGCAAGGTGCTGTGTGCCGCCGCCCCGTTCACCGGGTGCCCGACCGTCTGGAAGAACCCGCGATGGCCCAGCTGAGGTAGTTCGGTCTGCCGGTGCGGCTGCATCACCTTCGCGACGGGAACCCCTGCTTCGCAGAGGGTGGCGACGATCTCGTCACTGGTGCGCGATAGGCACCACGCCGCGAGGTGCTCGTCGAGGTCGTCCTGGTGATCGCGTCGCCCGGAGGCCGACGACAACTCGGCGGCCATCGCCCACTCCGGACGACCGAGGGCGTCCCGCAGGCTCGCCCACTGCCCATCGGTGGCCACGGCAATCGCCACCCAGCAGTCCTCCCGGCCAAACTCGTCGACCCCTGCCGCCCGGTAGAGATTCTGCGGTACCGCACCGGGCCCGTGGTTGCCCGTGCGATGCAGCAGGGCGCCGTAGGCCGAGTACTCGATGACCTGTTCGGCGGCGACGTTGAGGGCAGCGTCGACCATGGCGGCC
The DNA here is from genome assembly GCA_963846985.1 of uncultured Actinomycetota bacterium. Lineage (GTDB taxonomy): Bacteria > Actinomycetota > Actinomycetes > Mycobacteriales > Mycobacteriaceae > Mycobacterium. The sequence continues at coordinate 76,604 of CAWJYC010000011.1, read as the reverse complement.
TCGACGAGGACGCCTTCCCCGGTCCGACGGCGGTGCTCGAGGGCCAGCAGCAGCGCGCAGAGGGCATGCACGCCCGCATTCGGATCGCCGACCGAGTACGGCTCGTAGGGATTGCGGTCGGGATAGCCTGTGAGCCAACTCAATCCGGAGGCGTCTTCGATGATGTAGGCGAAGGCGGGGTTGTCCCGCCACGGACCGTCCAGGCCGAAGCCGGGCATCCGCACCATGACGGCGTCGGGACGCAGCGCCAGGACCGAGGCGAAGTCCAGCCCGATCTGGTCGATCACTCGCGGGGTGAAGTTCTCCACGATGACGTCGCACGTCGGAATCAGCCGGTGCAGCAGCTCGCGGCCGCGGTCGGACTGGAAGTCGAGTGTCAGACTCTTCTTGTTGGTGTTGAGTGCGGAGAAGATGGGTGAGCGCTCCCACCACCGATCCTCGGTCGCGGGAATGCCCGCGATCAGCCGCGTGCCGTCCGGTCGCGGCGTCGACTCCAGGTGGATCACGTCGGCGCCGAGCATGGCCAGCGCGTGAGTGCAGGACGGTCCGGCCCAAAACGTCGTCATGTCGAGGATCCGGAGGCCGCTGAGCGGCAACCGGTCCCGGTCCGGCCGGCCCTGCGGCACGGGCCGAGCCGGCAGCGCGGCGGCGCGGTAGTCGGCCGTGTGCTCGCCGAGCCGCGGTGCGGGAGCCGGGGCTCGCAGCATCGCGGAGGAGAGCCGATACGGGTGGGCCGGCTGGGTGAAGCCGTCGCGGGGATTCGTGGTGAACGCACCGCGGGCGACGAAGTGGTCCATCGCCGTGACGTTCTCGCCGTTGCCCACCGGCGAATTCGGGATGCGAAAGGCCGACGCCAGGTCGCGGACGTCGTCGACGTTCTGGTCGCGCAGCCACTCGTAGAGTTCCTCGGCGTGCAGATTGGCCTGCTCGGTAATGGTGAGGGTGGTGCGCTCGTCGATCCAGTCGTCGTGACCCGACATCGCACACAGGTCGTGCCACTGTTGCGCCGTCCCACAACCTAGCGCGACCAGGCCGTCCGCGGCCCGGGCGACGCCGGGCACGGTCGGCTTGCGCTCGGTGCGCCACGGCCGACCGAGCATCTCGAAGAAGGTCACCGGATAGTAAGTGAGACAGAGGATTTGGGCCTCGAGCATCGACAGGTCGATCAGTTCCCCGAAACCGTCGCGTAGCGCTCGGGCGCGGAAGGCGAGAGTCATCGCTGCGGCGTACGCGCCGCTGACCCAATCACCGATCTGCCCGCCGACGTGTACCGGTGCCCGGTCCTGCGATCCGCGTCCGATGCCGATGGCGCCGCCCGACCACGCCTGCAGGGTGAATTCGGTGGCGGGACGGTCGCGCCAAGGACCCTCGAGCCCGAACGCGGTGATGGCGGTGACGATCAGGTGGGGGTACCGGCGGCTGACGGCGGCCGGCGCCATGACGTCGAGTTCGGCGACGGCCGAACCTCGCGACCAGACGACCGCGTCGGCCCCGGCCACCAGCCGTTCGAGCAAGTCGACGTCCTCGGCGACCAAGGGGTCGACGACCACGCTTCGCTTCGAGCACGCCAGGAAGCCGAACAGCGCGCCGTCGTCTCCGTCTCCACTATCGATGGCCGCGCCCGACGCCGACCACCGCCGCAGCGGATCGCCCTGTGGTGACTCGACTTTGATGACGTCGGCACCGCCATCGGCGAGCAACTTGGTGCAGTACGCGCCGGCGATACCGGAGGACAGGTCGACGACGGTGTAACCCGACAGCGGGTGCCCCACGCCTAGTCCTTCTTCTTGCGGTTCTTCTTGCTGAGCCGGAAGTCTGGGGGGAACTTGGCGTCGTTGTCGTTGACCGCGGCGGCCAGGCCGCTGCCGATCGCCTCGTGCATGTCGAGGTCGCTCGCACCGTCGTTCCGGACACCACTACCCATCGACTCGAAGAACGCCGACAGCAGGCTGCCCATGTACTCGCCCTGGTGCTGCTTGTAGACCTCGAAGAAGAGCTTCTGCATGTACACCGTGTCGACGGGCCGGTTGCGGGCACACGCGAGCGCGTACTTCTGCGTCTCGGCCTCGAGCGCGTCGCGCGCTACGACCTTGTTGAGGAAGTTGCACTTGTCCATGTCCTCGGCGGTGAAGGGCCGACCGGTGAAGACCATCTCCTGAAACTTGCGCAGGCCCATCATCTGCACCCAGGTCCACATCCGCGGACCCCACCCGTAGTACCGGAAGGACGGGTGCCCGAAGAGCGCGTCGTCCGACGAGATCACCAAGTCGGCGTCGGCACACTGGTAGAAGTGCCAGCCGTAGCAGTAGCCCTTCGCCTCTACGATGCTGATCTTCTTCAGCTCCTGCAGTGGACGATTGCCCGCTTGCGCGTTGGCGTACCAGCCGCTGATGGTCGCGCCGTTGCGGAAGGTGCCGGGCGGGGGGTACTCGACCCCCATGCCCTCGACCTTCAGCTCACGCAGCCGTAGGGCGGGGTCATCGTTGCCCTCCATGAACTCCGGGAGGTCCGCTCCGCTCCCCAGGTCGTCGCCGACGCCGCGGATGACGACGACCTTGACGTCGTCGTCGACGCTGCACGCCCGAACCACGTCGGCGTAGCGCAGCCGGGCATCCGAGGTCGGTGCGTTGAGGAACTCGGGCCGGTTGAAGGTGATGGTGGCGATCTTGGTGGCCGGGTCCTTCTCGTAGCGGATGATCTCCTCGGCCGACGGCCGCTTGGTCTTCGACATCGCTTCCCTCTTAACTTATTTCGGCTGCGACGCTGGCGGCGAGCGACGGACTGGTGGTCAGCACCTCGGCCCCGCGATCGGTGATGAGCACCGCATCGCGGTGGAACACGGCGCCGACGCCCGCCTCCCAGACGTACGAGGTGACCGCGAGAACCATTCCCGGGTCGAGCCGTTCGGCGGCAACGGTCCGAGGAAGGTCCGGTGAGATCACCGGCGGGTCGAAGCCGAGACCCAATCCATGTGCCACCGGCATCGGTGGCAGCGACTCGCCCGCCCGTTCGTAGGCGGTCAGCAGATCGCCTGCAGCGCCGCCGGGCCGGCAGGCGTCGACCAAGCGCTGCGACAGGTCGTCGGCTCGCCGGAACAGCGCGTCCGCGCCGGCGACGGTGCCGACCGCCCGCGTCCGGCCCACCTCGCCGACATACCCGTCGGCCAGCGCCCCGGAGGCGAAGGCAACCAGGTCACCGTCGCTCACCCGGCGGTCGCGTGGACCGACGCTCCAGGAGTGGTCGCGGGAGGTGATCCAGGCACCGTCCTGGGTGGCCGACGTGCTGACGCCGCCCGCCGCCATCGCCTCCAGCATGACGCCGGTCAACGCCTGTTCGGTGACGCCGGGCACGAGCGCAGACAGTGCCGCGCCGAGACCGGCTTCGGCGACGTGCAGGGCGCCGCGGAGCGCGCGGATCTCGTCGTCGGTCTTGATCCGGCGGGCGGTGCGCATCGCCGCCTCGCCGTCGACGAGTTCGGCGCGGGGAAAGGCGATCGGCAGCAGCTGCGCGAAGGACGGCGACATGGCGTCGGTGCCCACCCGGCGGGCGGTCGATGCGCCGTCGAGCTTCTTGATCACCTCGATGTTGGTCATGGGGTTCCATGCCAGGCCGTAGAGGTGATCGTGGCCGATTTCCTCGGGGATGCCTTCGTCCCAGCTGCTGTTGAGGTGGATCTCGCCGGTAGCGCGGACCAGCACGCAGATCGGCGCGAACGGCCGGGTGCCCGCCACCCACAGTTGTGGTGCGCCGGTCACGTATCGGACGTTGGCCTGCCGGCCGAGCACCAGGACGTCGAGGTCGTCGGCGTCCATCTGAGCCAGCGCCCGCTCCCGCCGGCCAGTGCGCAGTGCGAGGTCGTCGGCGAGGATCTCGGTGCTCATCGGCCGGCCCCGTACGGCGCGTAGGGATAGTCGGTGATGGACGTCGCGCCGTCTTCGGTGATGTACACGATCTCCTCGCTTCGGTAGCCGCCGGTTCCGTCCTCCCAGACCACCGGCTCGAGAACCAGCACCATGCCGACGGGAAAGACGAAGGCGTCGTCGAACGCCTCGCCGAGATCCGTTCCGATCATGGGCATTTCGGCGGCGTTCGTGCCAATGCTGTGGCCCAGGTAGAAGTGCGGCAGCCACGGCTTGGTCCCGCCGTTGGCGGCAATCGCCGCGCGAGCCAGATCCCCCGAGGTCGCACCGGCCTTGGTCACCGCGAGCACCGCGTCGAGGATCTCCCGCCACTTGGCGAACTGCGCCTGCTGCCGGGACGACGGTTCCTCCCCCACCAACCAGGTGCGCCCGAAGTCCGAGCAGTATCCCTCATAGGTGATGCTGACGTCGGTCCAGAGCACGTCGCCACGTTGCAGTTCCTTCTCGGTGGTCAGCAGTGGCAGCGCAAGATCGCCGGTGGTGGTCCACACTGCGCCGCCGGTCCTGGTGCTGGGCATCACCTGCCAGATGGCCTCCAGCATGTTCGCGGTGGCGCCGAGTTCGAAGGCGCGGCGGACGAATTCGGCGGACAGGTCGATCTGCCGTACCCCGGGAGCCAACGATCCCTGCACCTGCGCGGCCGCCCGCTCGGTGATGCGACAGGCCTTGCGAATGCAGGAGATCTGGTCCACGGTCTTCACCAGCTTCGCCGGCCCGACCACCAGGGCTGCGTCGCTCGGTGGGCCGGCTGGGAAGAGTCGGGCACCGGCCCGCCGCATCGCGCCGGTCAACTCGTCGACCGCCACGGTCGCGCCCGGTCGCACCAGTCCGGCGAGAACCGTCGCGAAAGTCTCTACGCCCTCGTCGAATTCGAGGTAGAGCGGGCCATGGACGTGGTCGGCGGGTACCTCCGACTCGAAGGCGCTGCCTTCACGGAAGGGCATGTACAGGTGCGGGTGTTCGTCGTCGGCGAGGACGACGGCGACGGGCCGCTCGACGTGTGACAGCCCGGCGTCGAGCAGCGGCCAGCTGGCCCCCGTTGCATAGACGACGTTGCCGTTGCCGAGAAGTACCAGTGCGTCGACGCCCTTGTCGCGCATGGCGTCCCGCAGGCGCGCTCCGCACTCCCGGTACATCCGCCGGCGATCGGGGAGTTCGGGAATGTCGAACGGCGGCGCTACCGCGGCCAGCGTCACGACACCCCCAGGAACGACTTCACGTTGGTGCTCACGACCTTCACCGCGTCCTCGGGGCCAATGGCCTCGACCACCGCGGCCAGCGACTTCTCCGAATAGCCGAAGGTGCTCTCGTTGTGCGGGTAGTCCGACGACCACATCACGTGATCGACGCCGATCTGGTCGATCAGTCGGAGACCCAGGGGGTCGACCATGAACGACGCGCTCATGTGGTTGTCCCAGTAATGGCGCACGTCGTGCTCGAGTTGATGGTTGAACATGTGCCGATACGACGCGAAGAGGTGCTCGGCATCCTGCAGAGCGGTGGGCACCCAGGCGATCCCGCCCTCGAACCAGCCGACCTTCAGCGTCGGATGCCGGTCGAGGATGCCGGAGAAGACGTACTTGGCGAATTGCTCGCGAAACGAATCGACGTTGATCATCATGCCGACCACCACGCTGTTGTTCTCACACGGCGTCTTCGGCGGAGTCTCACCGATGTGGTGGGTGACCGGCAGTCCGGCGTCCTCGATCTCGTCCCACACCGCATCCATCGAGGCGCTGCCGTAGTCGTAGATCTTGCCCTCGTCGTCCTTGCCGGGATTCAGTGGCATCAGGAAGGTTTTGAGTCCCAACGACTTCAGCTCGGCCAGCGTGCTGCGGGTGCCTGCGGGATCCCACCAGTTGATCAGGCCGACGCCGTAGAACCGGCCGTTGGAGCGCTCCTGCAGATCGGCGATGTGCTCGTTGTAGATGCGGAACACCCGCTCGCGCAGTGCCTTGTCGGGATAGTGGAACAGCGCCAAGACGGCGTTGGGAAAGGCCAATTCCTTCTGGATGCCGTCCTCGGCGAGTTGGCGGATCCGCGCCTCGATGTCGTTGGTCGCGGCGCCGGCGAGGTCGTCGTACTGCATGAGCACGCGGCCGAAGTCACCGGCGACGAACGACCGGCCGTTCACCCCGACCATGTACGCGCCGTCCTCGTACCAGATTCGTGGCGCCTGCCCCTTGAGTTCGTCGGGAAAGCGCTCGAAGAAGATGTCCTCCGCGACGGAGATGTGGTTGTCCGCCGAGAAGACCTCGGTCCCGGCGGGCAACCCGACGGTCACGCCGACCGCATGACCGTGGCGATTCTTCGGCGCGCCCCACCCCTCGGGCGGATAGAGCGTTGGTGAGGCTTTGGTCGGGGTCGACATCGATGGAACTCCAATCAGGCTGTGACGCAGTGACATTGAGGAGATCGACTACCAGGTGACCGGCAGTTCATAGACGCCGTAGGCCAGCCGATCGTGCTTGAACGGCACCTCGTCGAACGGGATGGCCAGCGTCAGGGTCGGGATGCGGCGCAGCAGCGTCTGGAACACGATCTGCAGTTCGGCGCGGGCGAGCTGTTGGCCGACGCACTGGTGGCGGCCGTAGCCGAAGCCCAGTTCTTGGCTGGCGTCGCGCGAGAAGTCCAGCGCGTCCGGATTCGGAAAGGCGGCGGCGTCCCAGTTCGCCGGCGCCAGGTCGATGATGATGCCTTCCCCCGCGCGAATGGTCTCGCCACCGATCTCGATGTCCGCGAGTGCGACTCGGCGCTGCCCGTTCTGGATGATCGACAGGTAGCGCATGAGTTCCTCGGCGGCGTTGGCGATGAACTTCGGATCCTCGGAATCGCGCAGTAGCGCAGCCTGTTCGGGATTATCCAGCAGCGCCAGCACGCCGATCCCGATCATGTTGGCGGTGGTCTCGTGACCGGCGATCAGCAGTCCGGTGCCGAGCTGGGCGGCTTCCTTCACGCTGATCTCTCCGGCGGTGACGCGCTCGGCGAGGTCGGATACCGCGTCCTCGGCGGGGTTCGCCATCTTGGTCTCGACCAGGTTGATCAAGTACTTGTGCAGGCTCATGGCGCCCTTTTGACCGTCCTCCGCCGACGCGTAGCGGGCCAGGCCGACGTTCGCGTGGTGCTGGAAGAATTCGTGGTCTTCATACGGGACGCCCAGCATGTCGCTGATGACCTTGGTGGGCACCGGCAGCGCCAGCGTCGACACGATGTCAGCCGGCTGGGGGCCCGCCAGGATCGCATCGATGCACTCGTCGGTGACCTGTTGAATGGTGCCGCGCAGGGCCTCGACGCGCTTGAAGGTGAACGGCTTCGACAACATTCGACGAAAGCGGGTGTGTTCCTCGGCGTCGGAGGTGAACACCGAGCGTGGCCGCTTGTCGACGGTGGACAGCATGTGCTCATTCCAGTGCGGAAAGCCCTGGATCCGGTCGTCGACGCTGACGCGAGAGTCGGCGAACAGCGCTCGCGCCACCTCGTGACCGGTGATCAGCCACGGAGTGGTGCCATTCCAGATGCGCACTCGCGACAGCGGGGCGACCCGGCCCATCTCGAGCATCGCAGGCGGCGGGGAGAACGGGCAGCGCGCCGCACGCTCCATCGGGTACTCGGGTACCTCGGCGGAAACCTTGTCGGCGGCAAGAGTTTCGGTCATTTCGGCTCCTCGCGCAAGCGCTCGTCGGTCATTTCGGCTCCTCGCGCAAGCGCTCGTCGGTCATTTCGGCTCCTCGCGCAAGCGCTCGTCGGTCATTTCGGGGCTCCGTCGTTCCTCGAGGTGGATGGCTAGGGCCGGACACGCGGCGGCGGCCTTGCGGGTGTCGTCGGCCAGCGCGGGGCCGGGTTCGTCGACCAGCAGGACGACCACTCCGTCGTCCTCGTTCTGGTCGAAGACGTCCGCCGCGTACAGGACGCACATGCCGGACGACACGCACCTGTCCCGGTCGACACTCACCTTCACGCGGCGCCGCCGGACTGCTGCGGCGACACGGGCGCCAGCCACATGCCGACGATCGCGTCGATGAGCCCCGTGCCAGCGGCCTGCCACGACGTGCGCGTGGCCACCGTGGCACCCTTGGCTAGCGCGCGCTCCCGGTCGGCGCAGCTGTGCATCAACAAGTTTCGGGCCATCACGTTGCGGTCGAACCTGACGTCGAGCGGCAGGTCGGGTAGGCAGCGGTTGATGCCGTCGACCACCTCGACGAGCGACGGCGAGCTCAACGCATCCTTGACGACGAACCCGTGATAGGCCGGGTCGGTCATGGCTTGCGCGGCGAACCGCGCGTACCAGGTGGGGTTTCCGAGGTCGGCGAGGTGATCGGTCAGGGGACGCACCAGGCACGACACCCAGGCGCGCAGATCGGCGTCACGGTCCAGCCGCGTCACCAGCCGCTCGCGCAGCGACTCGATCGGCGCCCGATGACGCTCCTCGATCGCGCGGACGAGGTCGGTCTTGGTGCCGAAGTGATACCCGACGGCGGCGTTGTTGCCTTGTCCCGCAGCATCGCTCACCTGCCGGTTGGAGACGGCGTAGACGCCGTGTTCGGCGTAGAGCCGTTCCGCGGCGGTGAGGATGGCCTCGCGGGTGGTGCTGGCGCGCTCAGTGCGCAATGGCCGGGCGGCGGTCACGGCCCTAGTCAACGCGCGTCACCCCTTTAAGTCAAGCGATTGATTTAATTGCATTCGCTTCGTCGCTTAGGGCGCGGTCCTGCGCGGCGGCATGACCTTGCCGGCTACCGTCCCACCGTCGACCGGCAGGACTGTTCCGGTGACGTAGCGGGACCGGTCTCCGGCGAAGTAGAGAACCGCCTCCGCGACGTCGGCCGGCGTACCTTCCCGCTTCAGCGGACGGTCGTCGCGCATGGTTTGGCGGATCCGCGCCTCGAATGCCACCAGGCGCTCGCGGTCCTCACCGGTTGCCGACTTCGCGAGGATCTGGGTCGGGATGTTTCCAGGGGCGATGCAGTTGACGCGGATGTCGTACGCCGCGAGGGTGATTGCCGCCGACTTGGTGAACTGGATCACCGCTGCCTTGGACGCGCGATAGGTGGATACGCCGCCGCCGGCGAGGATCCCGCCGATCGACGAGATGTTGACGATCGATCCGCCGCCATGCTCGGCCATGTACCGCCCCGCGTCGCGGGTGCCCGCCATGACGCCGAGCACGTTGATCCGCATCACGCTGTCGAACTCGGCGAAGTCCTCGTCGAAGAGGCCCTTCTTGAGTGGGCTGGACCGACCCGCGTTGTTGACCATCACGTGCAGCCCGCCGAACTTCGCGACGGTCGCGTCGACCAGCTCGGCGATCTGCGCCTGATCGCCGACGTCGGCGTGGTGGAAGTGCGCATCGGGGCCACCGTCGGCAGCCAGGGCCGCACCGACGTCGTCCTGCACGTCGGCGATCACCACCCTGGCACCCTCGGCGAGGAACCTCTCGACGATGCCCTTGCCGATCCCGGATGCCCCGCCGGTCACGATGGCGACCCTGCCCGTCAGTTCATTACTCATCGCGCAGGGGCTCCTTCGACGAACTCGAGTAACAGGTCGTTGACCACGTCCGGTCGTTCGATTTGGGGGCAGTGTCCGGCCGCCGCCACCACGGCCGACCGGGCGCCTGGAATGCGGTCGGCGAGCCCCGCCGCCCACCCCGTCGGCAGCAACTTGTCCTCCGCTCCCTCGACGACCAGAGTGGGCACCGTGATGCGCTCGTATGCGCGCGCCAGCGAAGTGGCAACCGGTGGACTGGCGCCGGGCCTGCGGAAACGGGCGGCGGCGATCGCCTCCCAGGCGCCGGGGGCCGTGCTGGATTCGTGACGCCGTCCGACGTAGGCATCGTCGGCGGCATAGCCGGGATCGAAGAACAGCGCCGTCACGATCCTGCGCATCCCTTCGACTGACCCGTCGTAGTCGAAGAGCGCGTCGACGTGCTCATTGCGCTGGATTTCGCCACCGCCGCAGATCAGCGTCAGGCTCCGGGCGGGCAGCAGTGGTGCGGTCGAGGTGGCGTCGGTCAGGAGGTTGATCGCACCCATCGAGTTGCCGACGAAGTGAGCCGAGTCGACGCCCATCACCTCACAGAATCGGGCGACGTGCCGGATTCGCATGCCCCGGCCGTCGACGAAGTCCACGACCTTGGCGGAAGTGCCGTAGCCCAACATGTCTGGCGCGAGCACGCGGTGGCGCGCGGCCAACGCGGCGATGGTGCGCTCCCAGCCGAGTTCGGCACTTGCGCCGAACTCGCCGCCGTGCAGGAGAACGACCGGGTCGCCGGACCCGGCCGCGAGATAGCCGGTGACGAGCCCATCGACGGCGACGGACTTGCGCTCGGCGTGCACGGGTCAGACGATACTGCCCCTTCCGTAACTGGAGAACCTGGTTCTCCGAACCGCGAAATATCCGTGCCGCTTAATTGCCGTTTGCCCTGCCCCTACGTGCGATCGATGGGTACCGTCACGAAATCGCCGATCGGCTACCACTTACCGAGAGGGTGCAGATGCAGATACTCGCCGAGGCGGAGGACCTGCCCCAGACCGCCAACATTCAGACGCAACTCATCAGCCTGTGGACGACGCCCGTCGTCGGAGTCGTTCTGCTGGTCGCCTTCGTCGCCTTCCCCGGCTTCTTCCCGCCGATGTCACCAACCATGCCCGCCGATCAGGTCGCCACGTTCTACCAGGACAACACCGCGATGATCTGGTTCAGCATGATCACGTTCAACGTGGTGGGCATCATGCTCATCCCCCTCTTCATGGTCATCGTCGTGCAGATGAAGCGGATGGCCACCCAGAGTCACGTCTTCGCGTACAGCTATCTGACCGCAACAGTAAGCGGCGCAACGCTATTCGCCCTGGCAGACATCTTCTTCCTGGTGGCGGCCTTTCGACCGGATCGCAATCCCGAGTTGACCCAACTGCTCAACGATCTGGCATGGATCACCTTCGTCGCTCCAGTCGGCATGGTCGTCGCCCAGTGCCTGCTGCTCGGCGTAGCGGTGTACTTCGACAACGGTCCCCGACCGGTCTTTCCGCGGTGGGTCGGGCACTACGCCGTCGCCACTGGCATCGCCATGACGCCCGCAGCCGGTGCCGCGGTCTTCACGACCGGCCCCTTGGCATGGGACGGCGTGCTGTCATTCTGGCTGCGCAACACCGCTTTCGGCGCCTTCGTCATCGTGATGTTCTTCGTGCTGCGGTCGGCGCTGAAGCGGCAGGCCGTCGAGGACGGGGTGGTAGCCCAGTGAGCAGTACGACGCCGACGCGGGCCGGAGCCGAGCTCCCCGCGAAGGCCCCTGACGGCATGGGAGGGGCGGGTAAGCGAGACGTCTGGATCGTCTTCTGGATCGTGCCCGCCTTCTATACGTTGTTCGGCGTCATCTTCTTCGCACTGGCCAAGGTCATGCCACCACCTCGGCCGGACATCACGACCGCTCAGAAGGTCGAGTTCTTCTCGGCCCACGGGTCGACCATCCAAATCGGGTTCGCCCTCTTGATTCTCGTCGTCGGCGGCGCGGGAGTCTCGAACGGGATCGTCCTGTTCCACATGAAGCGCATGACCGTGGGATCCGTATTCGCCTACGGCTACATGGCGTCGATGGCCGTCGGCGCACTACCCGGCTGCCTGCTCGTCGCGCTCTGCTTCCTGGCTGCCACGTTCCGCGCCGGCCGCGATCCGGAGATCCTGGCCCTGCTCTACGACTTGGGCCTGCTCTCGTACGTCGGATCGCTCGGCTGCTTCTCCGTGGCCTACTTCGTCTTCGCGGTCGCAATCCTGTACGACAGGAACGGGATCTTCCCGAAATGGCTCGCCTATGTGTCCGTGTGGCAAATCGTCACCGAGATCATGGCCGTACCGGTGTTCATCTCCAAGGCCGGACCCTTCGCATGGAACGGATCGATCTCGTTCTACATGGGCACGGTCATCTTCGGGTTCTGGCTGATGTGCGTAATCGTCTTCCTCAAGAAGGCCACCGAGCTTCAGCCCTCCGACGAGGCGCCGCTGCCATGACGCAGGTGCTCACCGACGACGCCGGGCCGGCGGATCGCACGCCAGGCGATTCGCACATTTGGGTAATGGTGCTCGGAGACCTAATCATCTTCGGCGCGTACTTCCTGATCTTCATGATCCACCGCGCCATGGCACGGTCGGAATTCCTGGCCGCAGAAGCACGTCTCGACGTCACCATCGGCGTCGTCAACACCCTGGTGTTGCTGACCAGCTCACTGTTCGTGGCCCACGGCGTGCACGCCGCCCGCGCTGGACGGTTCGACCGGGCGCGACGGCTGATGTGGAGCGGCGGACTCTGCGGCGTGCTGTTCACCGTCGTCAAGATCTACGAGTGGTCGGTCGAGATCCACGGCGGTTCCACGCTGCCCAGCAGTGACTTCTTCACGTTCTACTTCATGCTCACGGGCGTGCACCTGTTCCACGTCGCGCTGGGTCTGCTGATCCTCGGCATCGTCGTGCGTGAGCTGCGCAACCCCCGACGTCGACGGATGTCCATGGTGGAGTCCGGCGCCGTCTACTGGCACATGGTCGATTTGCTCTGGATCGTCATCTTCGCCCTCCTGTACGTGATGCGATGACCGCCATGACGAATGGCAACGCGTGGGTTCGGTCGGGCGCTCGAAGGACGACACTGACATGGCTCGCCCTGGGTGTCCTCACCATCGGTTCGTGGTGGTTGGCGCCCGGCCATCAGGTTGGCGCGGCGACAGCCAATGTGCCCGTCACCCTTGCCGTCGTCCTGCTGGGAGCAGTCAAGGGCCGCATGATCATTCGGACGTTCATGGAAGTACGGTTCGCGCCACGCTGGCTCCGACTGTCGACCGACGCCTGGCTCGTCGTGCTGTGGGGTTCGATTCTGGCGACCTACCTGTACTGAGCGCACCTTGACCGCTCACGCCAAACGCTGCTAGGCATAGCCCCTGACCAATGTTGAGCAGTCGCTCAGGACACGAGGTGGATCGCCATGACCGGACGGATGGAAGGCAAGGTCGCCTTCATCACCGGCGCCGCCAGGGGGCAGGGGCGCAGCCACGCCGTCAGGCTGGCCGAGGAGGGCGCCGACATCATCGCCGTCGACATCTGCCGCGCCTTCGAGGGCTCGCCCGCTCCCGGCGCGACTCCGGAGGACCTGGCGCAGACGGCGGATCTCGTGAAGAACCTCGACCGCCGCATCGTCACCGACATCGTCGACGTTCGGGACTTCACCGCCCTCAAGGCAGCCGTGGACAACGGCGTCGAACAACTCGGCCGTCTGGACGTCATCGTCGCCAACGCCGGTATCGGCTCCACCGGAGTAAAGCTGCACAAGATGCGAGAACCCCTGTGGCAGGAGACGATCGAGGTCAACCTCACCGGCGTGTGGAAGACGGTGAAGGCTGGGGTGCCACACCTGCTCGCCGGTGGTCGAGGTGGCTCGGTGATCATCACCAGTTCCGTCGGCGGCATCAAGGCCTACCCCCAGGTCGGGCACTACGTCACGGCGAAGCACGGCGTGGTGGGGCTGATGCGGACGTTCGCGGTCGAGTTGGGCCAGCATTCGATTCGGGTCAACACCGTACATCCCACCCACGTCTGCAGCCCGCTGCTGATGAACGAGCCCACCTATCGGCTCTTCCGGCCCGACCTGGAGAACCCTGGGCCCGGCGACCTCGCGCCGATCTGCCAGTCCTTCCACTTCCTGCCGATCCCGTGGGTGGAGCCGGTCGACGTCAGCAACGCGGTGCTGTTTCTCGCCTCGGACGAGGCCCGCTACATTACCGGCGTCACCCTGCCCGTCGACGCCGGCAGCCTACTGAAGTAGAGGTATCTCGTGACGACGTCCGGTGACACCGCGGTGTCCTACGATCCCTACGACATCTCGATCGTGGCGGACCCGTATCCGGTCTACGCCCGGCTCGTGGAGGAGGCCCCGCTCTACTACAACGAGCGCTACGACTTCTGGGCGCTGTCCCGGCACGCCGACGTGGACTCGGCACTGTCGGACTGGGAGACGTTCTCCAACAGCCGAAGTGACATCTTGGAACTGGTGCAGTCTGAGTTCGACATGCCGCCCGGCGTGATGATGTTCCAAGACCCTCCGCTGCACACGATGCTGCGTGGGCTCATGGCCCGGGTGTTCACGCCGCGGCGGATGGCCGCCATCGAGGATCAGATCCGCGACTACTGCGTGCGCTGTCTGGATCCGCTCGTCGGGTCGGACGGCTTCGACATCATCGCCGAACTGGCCGCGATGATGCCGATGCGCGTGATCGGGATGCTCTTGGGCATACCGGAATCCGCGCAGGTGCAGTTCCGCGACGCCAACGACGCCAACCTCCGCACGACGCCCGGCGCACCCATGAAGGTCGCCCGCGCCGACCGAATCGCCGATGGCCGGATGTATGCCGAGTACGTCGAGTGGCGGGCCAACAATCCCTCCGACGACCTGATGACCGCACTGCTCAACGTCGAGTTCACCGACGAGCACGGCGTGACGCGCCGACTCGATCGCAAGGAGGTCCTGCACTACACGCAGGTGGTCGCCGGAGCGGGCAACGAGACCACCGGACGGCTGATCGGATGGCTCGCCAAGGTGCTGGCCGAGCATCCGGATCAGCGCCGCGAGGTCGAACGGGACCGCTCGCTGCTGATCCCGACGATCGACGAGACTCTGCGGTTCGAACCGACCGGTCCCCACGTCGCGCGGTGGGTCGCACGGGACTTCCACGCGTACGACACAGTGGTGCCCGCAGGCAGCGCCATGCTCCTGCTGTTCGGCGCCGCCAACCGCGACCCGCGGCGCTTCACGAACCCAGACGTCTTCGACATCCACCGCACCAACAGCCACCTCACGTTTGGCAAGGGCATGCACTACTGCCTCGGCGCCAACCTCGCCCGCCTCGAAGGCCGCGTCGCGCTGGACGAACTGCTCAATCGCTGGCCGGACTGGGGAATCGACTACGGAACCGCGCGGCTAGCGCCAACGTCCACGGTCCGGGGCTGGGAGAAACTCCGAATCGTGTTGCCCTAGGCCTCGGTCACTTGATCGCGATGGGGCTGACCGGCGCCCCGACCGCGCCGACCACCTTTAGCGGCGGAGCGATCAATTGAAACTCATAGAGGCCGTCGGCGGCGCAGTCCGCGGCGAGGCCACCGAGATCCCAGTACTCACCGAGCATCAGACCCATGTCGCGCAGGCAGAGCATGTGCATGGGCAGGAACGTGCCCTCGACCCCGTTTGCCGGATCGGGATCCTCGACCATCAGGTTGTCGGCCGCGACCGCCGCCACCTCGTGGTCGTGCAGCCACGACGCGCACGTCCAGTCCAGGCCCGCGCCGGCTTCGGCGCCGTCACCGGTGGCGAGGAAGCGCGTCCACCACCCGGTGTGCACGACGACGACGTCGCCGCGGCCGATGCTGACGCCCTGCTTGGCGGCTATGTCGTCGAGTTCGGCCGGCGTGATGGGACGCCCGGGTTGGCAGAACACGTCCTCGCCCCGGTGCGCCACCACGTCGAGCAGCACGCCGCGCGAGGTGATGCCCTTTGCGTCGACCTTGTCGATCCCGCAGTGCTTTGCGCCGAAACTGGTAACCGAGTCGGCGGGAAAACCGTTGTACAGCTTGTCCTCGTAGTAGACGTGCGCCAGCGCATCCCACTGGGTGGCCGCCTGCAGGGGCATCACGATCATGTCGTCGTTGAACCGGAACGGGTTGTCGATGAAGAACGAACTCACCTCCTGCGCAACCGAATTGCGCAGCCAGTCGGGCGCGTACTCACAAAGTGTGCGCGCGTCCCCGCCATCGACGGTCATGACGTGGACCGGGTTCTGGCGGAACTTGAACGCCCCCTGTGGTCCCGAGGAGCCGAAGTCGCCGCCGAGTGGGATGACCCTGCCCGTCGTGACGCACCCGGCCGCTTCGGCGACCTTCTCGGCCGTGATGAAGTTCAGCGTGCCGACCTCGTCGTCGTCTCCCCACCGGCCCCAGTTGCGGACGTCGTCGGCGACGCGCCGGAAGTCGGTCATGCTGGACACGATGCGGATCCCTCCATGGTCGCGGCGACCCGGGCGGCGATGTTCCCGCCGTCCACCCACAGCACCTGACCGGTCACGTAGCCGGCCGCTGGACTGTTGAGGAAGACCAGCGCGGCGGCCTGCTCCGCGGCATTGGACACCCGGCCAAGGGGTTTGGGAATGTCGTCGAGGTACTCCGGACCGTACCTGCTGCGAAGCTGATCGAGGATCGGCGTCTCGGTGACACCCGGCCCGGTGCAGTTTATCCGTATTCCCCTGGCGCCCAGTGCAACCGCGTTCGTCATCGCGTGCAGGATGACCGCCTCCTTGGCGATGCGGTAGCCGCCGTCGGCGTGGGCGTCGGGGTGCTCCTCGCACCAGCGCACACCGTCGGCGAAGGACGCCGTCGCCAGCAGACCCGCGACCTCACGCGTGTTCTGCGCGTAGTTCGATGCCGCCAGCGACGAGACGCTGACGATCGACGATCCACTGGGCATCCGCGGCACCAGGGCGTCGGTGAGGTGGCGCATCCCGAGGAAGTCGATCTTGACCACCAGGAGTGAATCTCCGATGCCCGACGACACCCCGGCCACGTTGAACAGGGCGTCGACGGGACCGCCGATCTCGGTGACGGCCGCGTCGATGGACACCGGATCGGACAGGTCGACGCGGTGAAAGTCGTTGAGCTCGAACGGGGGTGGCCGGACGTCGAGACCCACCACCAGGGCGCCGAGATCGGTGAGTTGGCCGACCAGCGCCGCACCGATGCCGGAGGCACAGCCGGTCACCACTACCCGCCTGCCGTCGTAGCTCACCAGGTCGTCGAAGATTCCCACGGTCGGTCCCGTCGTGTTCAGAGTGCTGCTTCCCGCTGATCCTTCTCCAACTGCGCCGCCTGAACCCTGCCTTCGTTGATCTCGGCCATCGCCTCCGGGATCTCGCTCGAGGTGAACTTGCCCCCCTGGCCGGTGGGCAGCCCACCGAACGAGTAGTTCTCGTCGAAGCCCGGTGCGCTCGACCCCTCGCGGCGGGCCTCGAGCTTCTCCAGCACCGGCGCCAACCGCTTGGCCTTCGCGGCGACCGCCTTCTCGTCACGCTCGATGAATTCGGGAAGGATTTCGCTGCCCATCAGCTCGATCGATTCCATCGTGCCCTCGTGGCTGCGGGGATTGAGCAGCAGGATGATCTCGTCGACACCGCTCTCCTCGTAGCCGCGCAAGAAGTCACGGACGGTGTCCGGGGAGCCGATCGCGCCCCGGCCGGGGCCGTAGGCGAGGGTCGGGTCCGCGTCGACCTCCTCGAGGTACTTCTCCCAGACCCCCGTCCGACCGGGGGTGTGCATGCCGGTCATGTAGTAGTGCATGATCCCGAACGAGAAGAACCCGCCGCCGACGCCGAGGCGCTGCACGGCCTGCTCGTCGGTCCTGGCGACCATCATCGACAGATCGCCGCCGATGGCGAGGATGTTCGGGTTCATCACCGGCGTGATCGGCGAGCCCCTCTCTTCGAGCTCGCGGTAGTAGCCGTCGACGCGCTCCTTGAGCGGACCCGGGCCGGTGTAGGCGAAACTCAGTGCGCCGATGGCCTTCTGCGCCGCCATCTGGACCGACGACGGTCGCGTGCACGCCACCCAGACGGGCGGGTGCGGCTGCTGGGCCGGCTTCGGAATGACGTTGCGCGCGGGCATCTCGATGTGCTGACCCTTGAAACCGGTGAACGGCTCCTCGGTCATGCAGCGGATCGCCACCTCGAGGGCTTCCTCCCACTGGCCCCGCTTGTCGGCCGGGTCGATGTTGAAGCCGCCGAGTTCACCGACCGAGGACGACTCACCGGTGCCGAACTCGACGCGGCCGTTCGACAGCAGGTCCAGCGTGGACACCCGCTCGGCCACCCTGGCCGGATGGTTCACGGCAGGCGGCAGGTGCATGATGCCGAAGCCCAGCCGAATGTCCTTGGTGCGCTGGCTCGCTGCGGCGAGGAACATCTCCGGCGCCGTCGAGTGGCAGTACTCCTCGAGGAAGTGGTGCTCGGTCAGCCAGACCGTCGAGAAGCCGGCCTTGTCGGCCGCCTCGACCTCGTCGAGGCCGTCGGCGAACATCTGCCGTTCGTCGTCGCGCACCCATGGCCTCGGCAGCGCGAACTCGTAGAACAGTGAGATCTTCATGGGTTACCTCCGATAGGTGTGGAGCATCGAGTGGCTGGGGTGTGGTGTCCGTCGGTCCTGGATCCGATGTGCTTGGCCGCGACGTAGCCGAACGTCATGGCCGGGCCGATGGTCGCCCCGGCCCCCGCGTAGCTGCGCCCCATCACCGCAGCGGTCACGTTGCCCGTCCCGTACAGCCCGTCGATCACGGTGTCGTCCTCACGGAGGACGCGGGCGAACTCGTCGGTGCGCAGGCCGCCCGAGGTGCCGAGGTCGCCCAGGATGATCTGGAACGCGTAGTACGGGCCCGCGCCGAGCGGATGGAGGTTGGGATTGGGCAGCGTCGGGTCGCCGTAATAGTTGTCGTATGCGCTGTCACCGCGGCAGAAGTCGTCGTCGTGCCCGGCGCGAGCCAGGTCGTTGAACCTGTTGGCGGTCCGGCGCAGCGCGTCCGCCGGTACGCCGATCTTGCCGGCCAACTCGTCGAAGTCGTTGGCCTCCTTGACCACACCGGACTCCAGCCAAGCCGTGGGCACCGTGCGTCCGGTGGGGACCGGCGCGAAGGGCACCTTCGGAATGGGCAGATGCCCGCCGACGACGTAGCGGTGAAAGGAGCGGATGTCGGTGATCAGCCAGCACGGGATGTGCTCGACGCCGGTGCGCTGGCCCGCGATCATCGCGTGCGCGAAGTCCATGTAGGGCGCCGCCTCGTTGACGAAGCGCTCGCCGTCGCCGTTGACGATGAACTGCGAGGGCATCATCCGTTCGTTGAGCATGAACTGCAGCCTGCCGTCGGGCCAGCACATCGCGGGAAACCACCAGGCCTCGTCGAGCAGATCGGTGGCGGCACCCACCTTCTCCCCCGCCCGGATGCCGTCACCCATGGCGGCAGGATTGCCGAAGCTCCAGTCGGTGTGGAGCTCGGGCAGGTGTTCGCGGCGCCAGGTTAGATCGTGATCGAAGCCACCCGAGGCCAGGATCACGCCCCGGCGCGCTCCGATCCGCAGCGGCAGTCCGTACCGTTCGACGACCGCGCCGATCACGCGGCCATCGACGTCGGTGATCAGCTCGGTCATCGGCGCGTCCAGCCACAGCGGGACGTCGTGCTCCTTCAGCGCCAGCCGCATCCGCGCCATCAGGGACTGGCCGATGGCGGCCATCCGGTCCCCGAACACCCGAGCCCGGAACATCCGCCAGATCAGCTTGAGCAGGACCGCCTTTCCTCGCCAGTTCTGCCGCACCTGGTAGAAGAGTCGTAAGTCCTTGGGCGCGAACCAGATTCCCTTGGGCGCCAGTGCGAGCGGCGTCAGGAGGTTGCGCTCCTCGTCGCCGAGGACGCGCAGGTCGATCTCCGGCACGTTGATGGTGCTGCCGCGTTCGGAACCACCCGCGATCTCCGGGTAGTAGTCGGCGTATCCCGGCTTCCAGACGAACTCGAGCCAGCGGCTCGACCGCTCGAGGAACTCCATCATCTCCGGGGCGGCTCGGACGTACTGGCGCAACCGGGCCTCGCTGACCACCCCGTCGGTGATCTGCCGCAGATAGGTGAACACGTCCTCCGGGGACGGTTCGTATCCCGCCCGGCGCTGCGAGGGTGCGCCGGGCACCCAGATTCCACCGCCCGAGAGTGCGGTGGAACCGCCGAACTGCGGCGACTTCTCGACGACCAGAGTGTCGAGTCCGTCGGCGACTGCGGTCAGGGCAGCCGTCATGCCGCCGCCGCCAGAACCGACGACGAGCACGTCGACCTCGATGTCGAAGGCTGGCTCGGTCACGCGCCCACCGCCGTCCGGATCGCGAAGCCGGCAATCAGCTCGGGCGCCGCGCGGTAGTACCGCTGTCGGGTCTCGTACGGACCCTGGCTGGCCAGCGCCGCGAATGCCGCTATCCAGGTGCGCACTTCGTGTGCGGAGTTTCCGGCCTCGGCGCTGATCCACGAGTTCGACCATCCGTCGACGTCGGCGACGCGGTTGGTGTCGAGCAGTTCGAGCAGGGCATGGTCCCAGTCGGGGTTGAGCGGACGCGAGGTGCCTCTGCCGTGAGCGAAGTCGTGGGCGGCGGCGATCACCGCGCTTTGCCGGTCGCTGCGCTGCTCGAGCGTCATCGGCGCGCCGTGCACGATGCGGGCGAGCGCGGCGGGAGGCGCCGTCGCCAGCGTCGGCACGGGCGGGTCGTGGGAGAGCCCGCCCGAGCCCAGCACCAGAACCCGCTTGCCCAGCGCAGCCAGGAAGTGACCGACGGACGTGCCGAGCGCCCGGGTCCGCTTGATCGGCCCGAGCGGGGTGGCAACCGAGTTGACGAACACCGGCAGCACCGGCACTCCAGCGACGTCGCCGAAGAGCGCCTCGAGGGGTTGGACGGTGCCGTGGTCGACGTCCATGCTGGCCGACATCGCGACGTCGACGCCGTTGTCCCACAGGTATTCCGCGCAGTCGGTTGCGAGGTCTGCCGGGACGTTCAGTGGGCCCTCGTAGGTTCCGTAGTCGCCGACTCCCGCCGCGGCCGTGCCGATGCAGAAGGGCGGCATCAGCCGGTAGAAGAACCCGTTGTAGTGATCCGGGGAGAACGCCACGACGAGTTCGGGATCGAAGGCCCGGACGAACTCCCGGGCCGCGGCCACCTCGCCGGCGATGTCGTCACGCAGTTCCGGTGACGGCCCCGGCAGATTCAACAGCGGGCTGTGCGACATGCAGCACAGGGCGAGCGAGCTCTGATGTTTCACGGGATCGGTTACCTCCCTTCGTTAGACGTAGGACGTCGAAGAGCGACGCGCTCATCTCGGGCGCTAGTTGGGCGATGCAGGCGCCGGCGATGCACCGGTCGGGCCGCAGGAAGAGCACCGACTCGGCGTGCGCGTCGAAGAATGACTTCAACGCGCCGGTGCGGTCGCCGACGATGGTGACCTCGGAGTCGTCGTGGCCGGTCCAGTGGAGTTGCGTCGCAGGTCTGGCGGCGATGAACGTGGTGCCCAGCGCCTTCCAGCGCGCGATCGCGTCGTCGCCCAGAAGGGCCCGCGGGTCGTTGTTCCACGCCAGCACGGCGAACCCCGGACCGATGACGTCGTCGAGCAGGACGTCCTCGACGTCGCGGGTGTCCACGCGCGGCTGGACGAACAGCGTGCCGGTCGGCGAGGTGGGTGAGCGCGGCTCGAGGTGGGCGATGGCGCCGGACTGGTAACGCGGCATCGGCTTGAAGCGCATCTCGAGGATGTGCCGCTTCAGGGCGGGTACCACCGAGGCGGTGCGAATCACCCTGTCGCGCAGCGCGGCAACGTGGGCATTGGTGGGCGAGATGACCCGGCCGACCATGGTCGACAGGTCGATCATCGCCCTGGCGTGCTTGCGTCGCTCGGCGTCGTAGGTGTCGAGCAGTGCGTCGTCTGCGAGGTTTCCGACGACGGCGGCCAGTTTCCAGCCGAGGTTGGCCGCATCGCGAATGCCGCTGTTGTAACCCTGGCCCTGCCACACCGGCATCAGGTGGGCGGCGTCCCCCGCCAGCAGTATCCGGCCCGTGCGGAACGCGCTCGCGATGCGGGAGTGGTGGGTGTACACCCGCTGCCGGATCACCTCGACACGGTCGGGATGCGGTACCAAGGTTGCCAGCATCCGCGTGACGAACTCGGGCCGCTCGACCTGTTCGTCGGTCTCGTCGGCGTGAATCATGAACTCGAAGCGTCGAATTCCGTGCGCGATCGAGATGGAGGCGTATGGCCGCTTGGGGTCGGCACCGACCTCGCTGTTGGGATGGCCGAGGGGATCGGTGGCCAGGTCGACGACCAGCCAGCGCGTCGCGGAGGTCGTGCCCTCGAACGTCACGCCCATCGTCCGCCGGGTGGCACTGCGTCCGCCGTCGCAGCCCACGACGTAGCGCGCAGTGATGGGCGTGGCCGCACCGACGATCGCGATCCGCACCCCGTCGGGGGTCTGAACACAGTTCTCCATCGCGTGCCCCCAGGCGACGTCGACGGTGTCGAACCGGTCCAGGCCGCCCAGCAACTCGGCGTCGACCAGGGGCTGCACGAAGCCGTTGCGCTTGGGCCAGCCAAATCGTGCATCGGGCGGGGACATCTCGGCCAACAGTCGCCGCTTGCCGTCGTAGAACCTCAGAATTTGATTGGGCACCGTGTGCGGCAGCACGCGGTCGACCAGGCCGATCGACTGGAACGTCCGCAACGCCTCGTCGTCGAGGCCGACACCGCGCGGATAGTCGATGAGGCTGTCGCGTTCGTCGACGACGAGCGTGTCGACGCCCTGCTGACCGAGGATGTTCGCCAACGTCAACCCGACCGGACCGGCACCGACGATCAGGACGTCGACGTGCTCCTTGACCGACGGCATGGTCATGCCCGTCCCAAGAGGAAGTCGAGGTGCAGGGCGTTGAAGGTCTTGGCGTCCTCGTACTGCGGCCAGTGCCCGCAGCCGGACATCACCTCGAATCGTGCGCCCGGAATCATCGAGGCGATCCGGCTGCCCTCGCTGACGTCGGCGGTCGGGTCGTCACTGGTCCACAGCACCAGGGTCGGCGCCGTAATCGCGCCGTATTCGTTTGGCCCCAGCAGGTTCCGGGCCCGAATCTCGGGATCTTGCAGAGCCATGACGTCACTCATCGCCCCGACGAAACCCGGTTGGCGGTAGATGCGCTGACGGCTGGCCACGATGTCGTCGTAACCCCGGGACTTGTCGGCCATCAGCCACGTGATCCGGGCCTGCACGGTGTCCCAGGACGGGTTCTCTGCCGCCGCCATGGACAGTGCGATGATGCGCTTCATCACCTCAGGGTCGGCCTGTGAACCGCCGGCTGTATTGAGCACCAAGCGATCGATGCGGTCGGGATGGTCGGCGGCCGCTCGCGCGGCGACCCAGCCGCCGAGCGACTCCCCGGAGAGGTGGATGCGGTCGACCCCGATGGCGTCGAGAACCGCCAGCAGATGATCGACGTAGTGCGTGATCTCGAGGGGATGGCCCGGCTTGTCGGTGTACCCGTGCCCGAGCATGTCGATCGACCAGGTGGAGAAGTGCTCTGCGTGTGCCTCGAGATTGCGCACGTACGCCTCGGCGTGACCGCCCGATCCGTGCAGCAGGATCAGCGTCGGATCGTTCGGGTCGCCGGCGTGGAGAAAGCGAGTGCGGACGCCGGCGGCGTCGAGATAGCCCTGCGCGAACGCGACGCCCTGAAGGTCGCTCCAGACGCTCTCGTGCTCGCTCATTCGGCCCTCCAGTCGCCGGTGACGTAAACGCCATTCTCTTTTCTTGCGAGCACTATGTGCTAATATCGCACAACAATGTGCACTATTCATAGAGCATTACTGTCGTGATGACGTCTGTCAAGGAACCCCGCGCTGCCACCGACCGGCTCGCCGCCGGGTCGCAGACGCTGGCCCGCGGCCTCAACGCGCTCCAGGCCGTCGCCAACTCCCCGTCGGGAATGACCGCGCAGCAGGTGGCCGATCACGTTGGGGTGCACCGCACGATCGCCTACCGGCTGCTGTCCACGCTCACCCAGAACCGCTACCTGGTGAAGGGCGACGACGGCCGCTACCGGCCTGCGGCGATGTTGGCCGTTCTCGGGGCGTCCTTCGACAACAACCTTCGGCAGCTGAGCGTGCCGACCCTGCGGACCCTCGCCGACGACCTCGGGACCACGGTGTCACTCCTCGTCGCCGAGGGGGAGCAACAGGTGGCGGTCGCGGTGATCGTGCCGAGCCTCATCTTCTATCAACTGTCGTTCCACGAGGGCAGTCGCCATCCGCTGGAGCGAGGCGCGGCAGGCATCGCGCTTCTGGCCAGCATGCCGCCGCGGCCCGCCGAGCGCGACCTCGTCCCGTTGACCCGCACCCGAGGCTGGGTGATCACCCACGGCGAGATCGAGCCCGACACCTATGGATTGGCAGTCCCAGTCAAGCGTCGGCCGCCGTCGCCGCCCACGTGCATCAACCTCATCTCGCACCGAGAGGACGCGCTCATCGCCGGTCGCGACGCGGTGATCGAGGCTGCCGAGCAGCTGTCACGAATTCTCGGTTGAGGAATAGAAGGGTGACTCAGTGACCAACGAGTGGGACGCCGACGTCGACGTCGTGGTGCTGGGTACCGGTGGCGCCGGACTGACCGCGGCGCTCACCGCCGCCGTTGGTGGCGCGTCGGTGGCGGTCTACGAGAAGTCCGACACGGTCGGTGGCACGACCGCGGTGTCTGGCGGCATCGTCTGGATTCCGGCGCACCACCGCTGCCCCGATGGTGAACTGACGGTGGACGACGCGATGCGCTACCTGGAGGCGCAGTCACTCGGCGCGATGGACCGCCACCTGGTCGAGACGTTCGTGCGCACCGGCCCCGAGATGCTGGACTTCGTCGAGGAGCACAGCGAGCTCGAATTCGAAGTTGCCACGGGCTTCCCCGACTACAAACCCGAACTTCCCGGGGGGCGGCCCACGGGTGGCCGCTCACTCAACGCCCGACCGTTCGACCTGGCGAGGTTGGGTGCGTGGCGCGACCGCATCACCTCCTTCCCGGTCGACTTCAGCAACGTCGGACTCGACGCAGAGACGCGCGCGCGGATCCACGCATCGGTCGACGACGACGCGGGTGACTTCTGCGTGGCGGGCACCGCGCTCGTCGCCGGACTTCTCAAGGGCCTGCTCGATCATGGCGTGGTGCCGACGACGAACGCCCGCGGCTGCGAGCTGATCAGTCACGACGGCGCCATCGAAGGGGCGCGAATAACGCTGGGCAGCAAGTTCATTGACGTTCGAGCTCGCCGAGGAGTGGTATTGGGCACCGGCGGCTTCGAATGGGACCCGGTGCTGGTCGAGGCCTATCTGCGTGGCCCGATGCACGGTGCGGTGTCGCCGCCGAACAACACCGGCGACGGACTGCGCATGGCGATGGCCCACGGCGCCGACCTGGCCAACATGGGGGAAGCGTGGTGGGTGCCGATCGTGCAGATTCCCGGCGACACCATCGACGGGCATCAGCGCAGTCGTAGCGTGCGGTTGGAGCGCACCCGGCCGCGCAGCATCATCGTCAACCGGGCCGGCCGGCGGTTCCTCAACGAGGCCGGCGAGTACAACTCGATGGCCGGACCGTTCCATCACCTGGACCCCCGGTTCGGCTACCTCAACGATCCGGCGTGGATCGTCTTCGATGCGCTGCATCTGAAGAAGTACGGCTTCCTCGGCGTCGACCCGGATGGTGAGGTGCCCGAGTGGTACTGCGCCTCAGCCGATCTGGACGAACTGAGTCAGAAGACCGGTATCGACGCAGCCGGACTGGCGCGCACGATCGACTCGTGGAATCACCACGTCGCAGCCGAGACGGATCCGGACTTCGGCCGCGGCTCGAGCGCCTACGACGGTTACTGGGGTGACACCGACGCCGCCACGCCCGCGCGTCAGACGTTGGGGCCGATCGACACCGCGCCGTACTTCGCCGTGCCCGTCACCGTTGGGGCCATGGGCACCAAGGGCGGTCCGCGGACCGATGCCGACGGCCGGGTGCTGCACGTCGGCGGCGAGGCGATCCCGGGGCTCTACGCCGCGGGCAACGCGATGGCCGGCGTGACGGGCAAGGCGTACGGCGGCGCCGGCGGAACCCTAGGTCCCGCAATGGTATTCGGCTATCGGGCCGGCCGGGCGCTGACCACCTGACCTGCCCGGGCGCCGACACCACAGTCGTTGTGCGGTTTCGGCCGCTTTCGGGTGAACTGCAGTAGTCTCGGCGAACTAGTCGGCGCGCACCTTGTCCTTGAGCGCAGGCACGACCGGCGGAGCGTCGCGCCAGCTGGGCACGCCGTCGGACTCGTTGGCGACCGGGAATCCCCCGCCGTGCACCTGGGACCAGTGGCTGTGATTCAGCTGATGCAAGGTGAAGCAGGCGTTGAGCGAGTTGTAGAAGCCCTGGTTGTCCTGGGTCTGGTTGACCGACTCCTTGATGAGCAGAGCCGCCATGGTGGGGACCTTCGCGATGCGCTGGGCGAATTCCAGTGTACGGTCGGCCAGTTCGTCGACCGGAAACACCTTGGAGACCATGCCCAGTTGATGAGCCTCATCGACGGAGAGGGTGTCTCCGGTGAGCATCAGCTCCTTGGTCTTGCGGGCGCCGAACTCCCAAGGGTGAGCGAAGTATTCGACACCACACATGCCCAGCCGGGTGCCCACCACGTCGGCGAATCGGGTGTTGTCGGCGGCCACGATCAGGTCGCACGACCACATCAACATCAGGGCGGCGGCGTACACGTCGCCGTGCACCTGCGCGACGGTGATCTTGCGCAGGTTGCGCCACCGCAGCGTGTTCTGGAAGAAGTGATGCCATTCCTGCAGCATCAACTTCTCGGCCGCCTCGCGCGTCGCGCCGTTCTCCGAGAAGCTGGGATGCTGGTCCGGTCCGGGCGTGTACTCGGCCATCGACTGCTTGGACCCCAGGTCGTGCCCGGAGGAGAACATCGGCCCGTTGCCGCCGAGGATGACGACGCGCACCCGGTCGTCGGCCTCGGCTTGGAGGAACGCCTGGTTGAGTTCCACCAGCAGACCGCGTTGCTGCGCGTTGCGCTGCTCGGGACGGTTGAGCATGATCCGGGCGATGGTGCCCTCGTCGAGGGTCTCGTACGTGACGAAGCGGTAGTCGGCCATGATCGGACTCTATTCTGGTGAGAATGGCGTTACCGCAGCGGGTCGGTACATCGAGCTACCGCGACAGGATGGTCGCCGACGCCGTGCCCGGTGCACCGTAGACCTGGGCCAGCCCGACCTTTGGAGCGCCAGCGACCTGGCGGTCGCCGGCCTCGCCGCGCAGCTGACGGACCAGTTCGTGCATCTGCCGGAGGCCGGACGCGCCGATGGGCTCACCGTTGGCGATCAGGCCGCCGTCGGTGTTGACCGGCAGCGAGCCGCCGATCTCCGTGGCACCGTCGGCGATGAGCTTCTCCTGATCGCCGTCGGCGCACAGTCCGGTCTCGGCCATGTGGATCACCTCGGCGCCGGCGTCGGTGTCCTGCAGCTGCGCGACGTCGACGTCCTCGGGCCCGATGCCTGCGGCCTCGTAGGCGGCGCGCGCGGCGTAGACCGTCGGGGAGAGGTCCTCGTCGAGGGGAGCCGACGTGGCATGCACCTCGTAGGCGCCGAAGCGACGGGTACGAATTTCGCTGGCCTTCACGTACACCGGCTTGTCGGTGTACCGGTGGGCGATGTCGCCGCGGCACATGATCACCGCTGCAGCTCCCTCGTCGGGAGCGCAGAACATGAACTGCCGCAACGGATAGTTGAGCACCGGTGAGGCCATGATGTCCTCCTCGGAGATGGGCTTGCGACGGAACGCATTCGGGTTGAGCGCACCGTTGCGGAAGTTCTTGGCGGCCACCTTGGCCAGCGTCTGCTCCGAGATGCCGTGCCGGTGCAGGTACTGGTTGGCCTTCATGCCGAAGAACTTGGTGGTGACGAACTGGCCGTTCTCGGCGTACCACTGCGGCAGCGCCAGCTTGGCCGGATCGTCGGTGAAGGCGCCCCGGGGATGCTTGTCCAGGCCGACGGCGATCCCGATGTCGTACTTGCCCAACCGAATGGTGTCGGCGGTCTGCTGAATGGCGCTCGCCGAGGTGGCGCAGGCGTTGAAGACGTTGGTGAAGGTGATGCCGGTCAAGCCGACCAGCCTCGTCACCGAGTCGGGATTGGACACCTCGTAGCTGCCGCCGAAGCCGAATTGCACGTCGCCCCACTCGATCCCGGCGTCGCCAAGGGCAGCGTGGATGGCGTCGGCGCCCATCTGGACCGCCGACTTCTCGAATCGGCCGAACGGGTGGATGCCGACGCCGATGATGGCCACGTCATTGGTCACGAGGATCCTCTTCTCTACGCGGGCTGGAAGGTCTCTAGACCGGCTGAAAGGCGAAGGTGACGACCTCGTTGCCGGCGGCGTCGGTCGCGAATGGGACCATCGTCAGCTCGACCTCCATGCCGAACGACAGCTTCGCCGGGTCGTTCTCGGTCAGCCGGCCCTCCACGCGGACCACGTCACCGAGTTGCACCAGGCCCATGCCGAAGGGGACGAAGTCCTTGCCGGTCGCACCGATGTAGGGCGCCCCAGGCGGGAACCCCTGTGTCGTCCAGGCGATCACGGTGCCGCGGCGCGGCAGCAGCACGTCGCTCATCTCGGCCTTGCTGCACTTGGGGCAGTGCGACTGGCGCGGGAACACCGTGGCGCCGCAAGCTCCGCAGCCGCTGCCGATCAGCTGTGGGTCGTCCTGCGGCCACGTGGAGATGCTGGGATCTATCGCCTTCTGCACCGAGGACTCCTCACACTGCCGATAGAACGTGTTCGCAAAAGCGTACAACATGCTTACTGAAAAACGGAAAGCTCATTCTCATTATTGATCGACTCCTCGCCGTGCGTCGTCCAGCAGCGCTTTCGTCGCGGCGTAGACGTCGAGCCGGCGCTCGGCAACCTCGATGGCGAGCGCATCCAGTCCGGGATGCACGCGCAGCGCGCTCTGGGCCAGCGATAGCACTTGCGCTCGCGCTCGGGCCGCTCGGCGTTCGGGACCATCGGCCCGCAGATGTGCGTCGATGGCCTCGACGAGTTCGGCGATGCCCTGGTTCTGCGACGCCACGATCTTGAGGATCGGCGCGTTCGTCTCGGCGTGCAGGTCGCGTGCGGTCTGATCGGCACCGTCGCGATCGGCCTTGTTGATCACCACGATGTCGGCCACTTCGAGCAAGCCGGCCTTGGCTGCCTGGATGGCGTCGCCCGCACCGGGATTGAGCACGACGACGGCGGGATCCGCCACCGCGGCGATCTCGATCTCGGATTGGCCGACCCCGACCGTCTCGATGAGGACCACGTCGTAGGACAACGCGGCGAGTACGTGGATGGCCGCTGGTACGCCCTCGGCAAGCCCACCGAGGTGACCGCGCGTGGCCACCGAACGAATGAGGACGTCGGAGTCGTTGATGTGGGCGGCCATTCGGATGCGATCGCCGAGCAGGGCGCCGCCGCTGAAGGGCGAGGACGGATCGACGGCGAGCACCGCCACCCGCTTGCCCTGCTCGCGGTAGGCCGCAACCAGAACCGCGATCGTCGTCGACTTGCCCGCCCCCGGTGGACCCGTGATTCCGATCACCCGGGCCGGCTGGTGGCCGACCACGGCGAGCACCTCGTCGCGCCTGCTGCTCTCGACCAGGCTCAGCAGCCGACCGGCCGCCCGGGTGGACCCGCTGCGCGCCGCGGTGACGAGCTCGTCGATGGTCATCAGTGGGCCTGAGCCTACGACGCGGATCCGGCGTTGCGGACTTGGAGCATCGAACATCCTTCTTCAGGGGCGGGAGAATGTTATTCTCCGCAACAGAGAGGCCTAGTTGCAAGAAGGGAAATCACATGGAGATCGAGGGCAATTCCGCGCTCGTCGTCGGCGGCGCAGGCGGCCTCGGCGAGGCGACCGTACGACGTCTGCACAGTGCGGGCGCCAAGGTGGTCGTCGCCGACATGGCCGACGACAAGGGCAAGGCACTGGAGAGTGAACTCGGAGTCCGCTACGTGCAGACCGATGCCACCTCCGAGGAGTCCGTCCTCGCAGCCATTGCCGAAGCGGAATCGCTTGGCCCGCTGCGCATCTCCGTGGACACGCATGGTGGCCCGGCCAGCGGAGGTCGCTTGGTCGGCAAGGACGGCTCGCCGCTGGACCTCGACGGCTTCAAGACGACGATCGAGTTCTACCTCACGGCCGTCTTCAACGTGATGCGGCTGTCGGCTGCAGCGATCGCCAGGACTGAGCCGCTCGAGGAAGGCGGCCGCGGCGTCATCGTCAACACCGCGTCGATCGCCGGCTACGAGGGTCAGATCGGTCAGCTGCCCTACGCCGCGGCCAAGGGTGGCGTGCTGGGCATGACGCTGGTTGCGGCGCGGGACCTGTCGCCGTTGGGGATTCGCGTCGTCACGATTGCGCCCGGCACCATCAACACCCCCGCCTACGGCAAGGCTGGTGACCAGCTGGAGCAGTACTGGGGCCCGCAGGTGCCCTTCCCCAAGCGCATGGGTCGGTCCACCGAATACGCCCAGCTCGCTCAGAGCATCGTGGAGAACGACTACCTCAACGGCGAGATCATCCGGCTGGACGGCGCGCTGCGGTTCCCACCCAGGTAGGCCCGCGGAGCTAGCCCTTGGCGATCAGTCCGTCGACGATGGTGTTGAAGTCGGCGGTCGCGAAGGACACGTACTCCGCGAGATTGGCGTAGTCCAACGACGCCATCACCGAGCGCTCCAGCTGAATGTTCATCAGTCGCTTGGTCGCTTCGACGGCCTGCTGGGGCAACTCCATGATCTTCTTCGCGCAGGCGATCGCCTCGCTCAGCGGGTCGGCCACGACGTGGTTCGCCAAGCCGAGTTCCACGGCCCGCTGGGCGGGAATCCGCACGCCCGTCAACGCGAATTCCTTGGCCTGGAGCAGGCTGATCTGTGACGGCCACACCAGCGGGCCACCGTCGGCGGCGACCAAGCCGATGCGCACGTGCGGATCGGCGAAGAACGCCGTCTCGGCGATGTAGACGATGTCGGACAGCGCCGCCAGGCTGCAGCCCAGCCCCACCGCGGGACCGTTGACCGCGGCGACGACGGGAAGCCGGCAGCGCACCATGCCGATGACCAGCTCGCGTCCATGCTTGATGGTCTTCTGGCGCAACGCCTCGTCGTGGCGAAGCTCGTCGAGGTAGGCGAAGTCACCGCCCGCCGAGAAGGCCCGGCCCGCTCCGGTGATGACCGCGGCGCGGGCGTCGGCGTCCTCGTCGAGGGCGGCCCAGACCTTCGCCAGCCCGACGTGCAACGCGTCGTTGACCGCGTTGAGTTCGTCGGGTCGATTCAACGTGATGATGCGCAGGCCGCCGTCGGCCGTGACGTCGATCTCCGCAGGCAGGTCGTACATGTGGCTTCTAGCCTCCCAATCCGAGAATGCGTTGCGCGATGATGTTCTTCTGAATTTGTGACGTGCCACCCATAACGCTCTGCGCCCGGCTGTACAGGTAGGCGCCGAACAGTTCGGGGTCACCGGTGCCGACGGTCGCGAGCGCGGCGTGCCCGACGGACTGTTCGACCCACGTCATCAACAGCTTGTCGAGTGATCCCTGCGGCCCGTGCGTGACGCCATCGAGTTGCTCGGACAACCGCCGACGCACGTGCAGCCGCAGCATCTCGGTCTGCACCCACGCCCACGAGAGTTCGTCTGGTGTAGCGCCTTCGGCGCGAGCGGCCAACTGGCGCACCAACTTTCCGTAGCGCGCCGAGAAGCCCAGCGTCGACGGTTCTCGCTCGTGGCTGACGACGGTCATCGCGAGCTTCCAGCCGTCACCCGGCGCGCCGACCATGTTCTCGACGGGAACCCTGGCCCCATCGAATTCGACCTGGCCGAATTCCTTGGTGACACCGCTGATCATCTTCAACGGCCGCTGCTCGATGCCGGGTTGGTGCATCGGCATGATGAACGCCGAGATGCCCTTGTGCTTGGGCACTTCCCGGTCGGTGCGGGCCAGCACCAGACACCAGTCCGCGACGTCGGAGTAGCTGGTCCAGATCTTGTGACCGGAGACGACGTACTCGTCACCGTCCTTCACCGCCGTCGTGGTGAGCGAGGCGAGATCCGAGCCTGCACCGGGCTCGCTGAAACCCTGACACCACCGTTGCGTCCCGTCGATCATGCCGGGAAGGAACCGATGCGCCAGCGCTTCGCTGCCGTGATGGCGCAGGCCGACGACGAGGTAACCGAGGCTGGGTCGCGCGGGAGCGCCCGCCTTGGCGATCTCCTCGTCGACGATCACGTCGTAGACCGGTGGAAGATCCTGTCCGCCATACTCCTTGGGCCACGACGTGCCGAAGAACCCCGCCGCGTAGAGGGCCTGGTGCCACTCCCCCGCCTTGGCCCAGTACTCGTCGCCGGACGTCGGGAACCTGCCCTTCTGTTCGGTCAGCCAGCCGCGCAGCCGGTCTCGAAAGGCGGCTTCGGAGGGTGAGTCACGAAAGTCCAATGGTCAGCTCCTCCAGCGTCACGGGCCACGACTCGGTGGCGGCCAGCACCCGGCGCAGATATACGTGCGCGAGACACTCCCAGGTGTTGCCGATGCCGCCGTGGACCTGAATCGACGTCTCGCAGACGGTGAGCGCGGAACGCGCGCAATAGATCTTTGCCACCCGTGCGGCTTCCACGGCCTGAGCCACGGGAACTTCGTCCACGGCCCACGCGGCGTGGCGCAGCACGCTGACGCAGCCCTCGATGAGGGCCTGGCTTTCGGCGAGCAGATGCCCGACCGCCTGGTAGGAACCGATGGTTGCGCCGTACTGCTCGCGCACCTTGGCGTAGTCGGTGGCCAGCGCGAGGGTGCCGCGCGCGGAACCGACGAGGTCAGCCGTGGAGGCGGTCAGGGCAAGCGCGTACCAGCGGTCGGCGTCCTCCGGCGAGAGCTCGGCGAGCTCGGTGGGCGACTCGAGCACTCCCGCCAGGCTCCGGGTCAGATCGATGGATGTGTCTTCGGTTGCGGGCGTTGGTATCTCACGACCGATGCGGCGTCCGAGGTCGTCGATGAGGACCGGCCCGATGAACGGCACGTCGACGAGCCGGCGGGCGAACTCCTCGACCACCAGCGAGACCTCCACCCCCGACGCCTCATCGGATCGCAATGATCGCCACCCGGTGGATTCGACCGTCTTCTCCAGCCGCGCGATGCGGCCGTCGTCGTCGAGATCGGCGACCGAGCCAGGTCCGAGGTCGTCGGCCAACTTGGCCGCCGCCTCGCGCAGTTGTCGTTGTTCGGAAGTCAGACGGACGTCCACAGTCGCTCCTTGAGCACTCGGCGCAGAACCTTTCCAGACGGGAGCCGCGGAATCTCGGGCACGAAGATCACCTGGCTCGGTCGCTTGTAGGTAGCAAGTTGATCGGCGACCAGCTGGATCAACTCGTCGGCGTCGACCGGCCCGGATCGCGCGACCGCCGCGACGACCGCTTCGCCGTGTGCCGCATCGGGTATCCCGAACACCGCGCAGTCGCCGACGGCCGGATGTCCGTGCAGCACGGACTCGACCTCGGCGGGAGCGACCTGAAAACCGCGGACCTTGATCATCTCCTTGGCGCGGTCGGTGATGCGCAACCAGCCCTCGTCGTCGAGGTAGCCGACGTCCCCGGTTCGGTACCAGCCGTCGACGAAGGCCGCCGCCGTCGCGTCGTCGGGGAGATAGCCGGCCATCGCCGAGGCGGACCTGACCTGAATCTCGCCGACCTCGCCGACGGGCACCGGGTCACCGGTGGCCAGTGCGGCGATGCGGATCTCGACTCCGGGGGCGGCGCGTCCGACGGTGTCCAGGTGCCCGCCGTCGAGGGAGTTGCAGGCGATGACCGGTACTTCGCTGGCGCCGTACGCCGTCACCCACGACACGCCGCTGCGTCGGGTCACCTCGTCGGCGACGCTCGTCGTGACCGGGGTCGCGCACCACATCACGTAGCGCAGCGACGACAGGTCGTAGTCCTCGAGTCGTGGATGAGCGGCCATGGCCAGCGCGATCGGGGCGACGGCCATCTCGACGGTGATGCGGTCGGATACGATGTGGCGCAACATCTCCTCGACGTCGAAGCGCGGGTGCAGTCGGATCCACGCGCCGGCGTCGAGGGCGGTGGCGATGTTCAGCAGGCCCAGAATGTGCGAGGGCGGGGTCATGATCTGCATGCGGTCGGTCGACGACAGGCCCAGCGCCTCCCGCCAGTGCGCGACGGCGACTGCGAACGCTGCGTGGGTGTGCCGAACGGCCTTGGGCATGCCGGTCGTGCCCGAGCTGAACACGAACAACGCGTCCGACGCCGGGTCGACTGCCGTGAATGCCCGGCGGCCCGGCGTGACCGGCTCGTCGAGGTGCAGCATCGGCATCAGCCCGGCGAGCACCGCGCTGTCGCCGACGGCGTGGCCCGGCGTGGTGAGCGAGAGCGCGTGCGCCACTTCGGCTCGCTTCCACGACGTGCTGAGCAGGACGACCGCGGCACCAAGTGCCCAGATCGCTCGCGTGGCGACGACGAACTCGGGGCGATTCGACGACATCAACGCGACGCGGTCACCAACGCGGACCCCACGGTGTTCCAGCGTGGTCGCCAGACCGCTCACCAACGCATCGAGTTCGGCCCGGGAGTAGTCGCGGTCACCGAAGGCCAGGACGGTTGCGCCAACGGGCGATTCGCAGGCGTCGGGTTGCGCCGTCACGTGCGGTCGTCGAACCATGGCAGCCCGACCTCCCGTCTTCGCCACAGGGTTGAGAATATTCTATCGATTATGGAGAATAGTATTCTCCCATAGACAGAATGATGATGCCAGGAGTCTTCCGATGACCGCAGACCCCGTACCGACCCTCGAGGCCGGTGGCGAGGTGACGATCCTCCTCGACCGCCAGACGACGACCGTGACGCCGCGGCCTGGTGAGACGCTGCTCGAGAGCGCCCGACGGGCCGGCTTGACGCCGCCGTTCTCCTGCGAGGCAGGCAACTGCGGCACCTGCATGGCAAGACTGACCGAAGGCACCGCCACGATGCGCGTCAACGATGCGCTCGACGACGACGAGGTGGCCGACGGATACGTCCTGACGTGCCAAGCTGTTCCGGATGCGGGCACAGTGGTCGTCGACTACGAGGACTGACTCGCGGGGTCCGACGAGTGCTGGCCCAACGCCGGCGGCGGGCCGTACCCGTGCTCGTACCCGGTGACGCGAATGGGATTGCGCACCAATCGATAGTCGCCCGCGGTCACGACCGCCTCCGGGGTGGCGGCCAACGCCGCGGGCAGTGTCCGCACCGCCGCGGCCGGAATGCCCAGCGGTCGCAGGCGCGCCTCCCAGCCGAGTGCCGTATCGGTGGCGAGCACGGCGCTCACCACCGCCAGCACCTCGTCGCGATGGGCCGCCCGCTCGGCCATGGTGGGGAAGCCGGTGATGCCCGACTCGGTGCAGAACAGCCGCCAGAACCCGTCATGGGTGATGAACAGCGCCAGGTAGCCGTCGGCCGTGTCGAACAGTTGCGCCGGAACGTAATACGAGTGCGCGCCGTTCGGGTGTCGGCGCGGTTCGATGCCGTCGTTGAGATAGGCGGCGGCCCGGTAGTTCAGCTGCGACAGCATCACGTCGCGCAGCGACACGTCGATCTGGCCACCGCGGCCGGAGATGATCTGGGCAAGCAGTCCCAGTGCGGCGGTCAGGCCGGTGGAGTTGTCCGCCGATGAGTAGCCCGGCAGCGTCGGCGGTCCGTCGGGATCACCGGTGAGCGAAGCGATTCCGGTCGCCGCCTGGATCACGTAGTCGAAGGCCGGATCGTCGCCCGCCTCGAGCCCGTACCCGGTCAGCGCGACGCAGACGATGCGGGGGTTGTGCCGTCGCAGCGCCTCGTAGGTGAGGCCGAGCTTGTGAATGCCCGATGGCTTCAGGTTCACCAGCAGCGCATGCGATTGCGCGACGAGCTCGCCGAGCCGTCGCTGACCTGCCTCGGTGGCCAGCTCCAGACAGATGCTCCGCTTGCCGCGGTTGAGGCTGGCGAAGTAGCTCTCGCTGACCTGGCGCGAGATGTCCCCGCCCGGAGGCTCGATCTTGGTGACCTCGGCGCCGAGGTCGGCGAGCATCATCGTGGCGTACGGACCCGCCAGCATGTGGCCGACCTCGAGGATGCGGATGCCGGCCAGCGGACCGTCCCCACTCATGGGTGCCTTCTGCTCTTCGCGCAAGCGCTCATCGGTGCCTTCTGCTCTTCGCGCAAGCGCTCATCGGTGCCTTCTGCTCTTCGCGCAAGCGCTCATCGCACCGCCTTGGCGAGCTCGCCGATCATCTCCCTGGTCCGGTACTTCGACGCGATCAACTCGTCGCGGGTGTCGCCGATCGGCAGCAGCCGCACCGACAGGTCGGTCACGCCGGCGTCGGCGAACTGCCTGAAGCGCGCCAGGATCGAGTCCTCGTCTCCGGCGGCACACAGGTCGCCGACGTTGCGCGCATCGCCGCGGTCGAGCAACTTCTGGTAGTTCGGCGACGTCTCGGCCTCGGACAGAATGCGATTGGCCCGCTCCTTGGCCGCGTCGATCTCGGAGTTGGCA
Organism: uncultured Actinomycetota bacterium; assembly: GCA_963846985.1. Taxonomy (GTDB): domain Bacteria; phylum Actinomycetota; class Actinomycetes; order Mycobacteriales; family Mycobacteriaceae; genus Mycobacterium. The sequence continues at coordinate 40,472 of CAWJYC010000011.1, read as the reverse complement.
CACAGGCAGACCGGGATGCCTGCGACGATCCTCGGCGCCGGCCGCCCGGCGTCGGCCGCGGCCTTGGTGATCCGGGGTGCGATGTGGTCACCGATGGCCCGCTCGTCGGCCATCCACAACACCGTGCCGTCGGCGTGCTCGCCGGCGATCTTCAGCATCACCGGACCCAGTGCGGCCACCAGCACCGGCAGCCGCGACACCGCCGGCAGGTCGAGTGGATTGTGGACGGTGAACGTCGCGTTCTCGACGTCGACCGGACCTGGGTTCTGAAGCGCGGCGTCGAGCACCTCCAGGTAGTCGCGGGTGTAGGCGGCGGGCTTCTCGTAGGGCAGGCCCAGCATGTCCGACACGATCCAGTGGTGCGACGGCCCGACGCCCAGCGCCAGGCGGCCGCCCGCGACGGCGTGTACCGACAGCGCCTGGCGGGCGAGCGCGACGGGGTGCTGCGCCTGCAGGGGGACGACGGCCGTCCCCAACTCGATGCGGCTGGTCCGGCCGGCCATCAGCGCCACCATCGTCAGCGCATCGAAGTCGTTGGGCACCTGCGGCATCCAGGCGGTGTCCATCCCAGCCGCCTCGGCCCACTCGATGTCGGACACCAGCTTGGCGACCTTGCGCGCCGAGTCGCCCCGTTCGGCGCCGATCATCACGCCCAGCCTCATGCGCTCTCCAGTTCCTCGATCGCCGAATGTGACACTACTGCGACGACTCGGTCGACATATCGCAGTGGCGTCACGTTCGGCGAAGACGGGTCATCGTCGAGCCTCCGACGTCAGCGCGCGGACACCCGTTACCAGGTCCTCCAGCGGCGTGCCGGTCGGAAACACAGCAGCCGCACCAGCATCCAGCAGCTTCTGGACATCGGCCTGCGGGATGGTGCCGCCCACGACGACGGCGATGTCGCCCGCATCGGCCGCCCGCAGCGCATCGACCACCCGCGTCGTCAATCCCACGTGGGCGCCCGAGAGGATCGACAGCCCAACCAATTTCACGTCCTCCTGCAGCGCGATCGAAACGATGTCCTCGATGCGCTGCCGGATGCCGGTGTAGATGACCTCGAAACCGGCGTCGCGCAGGGTGCGAGCGACGATCTTCGCGCCGCGGTCATGGCCGTCCAAACCCGGCTTGGCCACCAGGACACGGGTTCCCATCAGAGCCCTCGCTTCTTCATCGATGGCTCTTCGCGCGAGCGCTCATCGCAGCGCAACCGGTTCATCAGAAGACCACCGGTTGCTGGAACTCGCCCCAAACCGCCTTCAGCGTCGACACCATCTCTCCGACGGTGCAGTACGCATTGGCGCAGTCGACCAGTCGGTGCATCAGGTTGTCCGTCCCCTCCGCCGAGCGCGAGAGCGCGTCGAGCGCCTCCTTGACCGCTACGGTGTCCCGCTCGGCCTTGACCTTGGCCAGCCGTTGCAGCTGGAGTTCGCGCCCTTCGGCGTTCAGCTCGTAGGTGTCGATGTCGGGCGCCGGTTCGTCGGTGACGAACCGGTTGACCCCCACGACCGGGCGTTCACCGGACTCGACCTCGTGATGGATCTTGAACGCCTCGTCTGCGATGAGACCTTGCAGATATCCGTCCTCGATGCACCGCACCATGCCGCCGTGCCGTTCGAGGTCGTCCATGATCTCGATGATCTTCGCCTCGGTCGCATCGGTGAGCGCCTCGACGAAGTACGAGCCGCCCAGCGGATCGGCGACCTTGGTCACGCCCGTCTCGTAGGCCAGGATCTGCTGCGTGCGCAGGGCCAGCGTCGCCGACTCCTCACTGGGCAGTGCGAATGGTTCGTCCCATGCGGCGGTGAACATCGACTGCACTCCACCGAGCACCGCGGCCATCGATTCGTAGGCGACGCGCACCAGGTTGTTCTGCGCCTGCGGTGCGTACAGCGACGCCCCGCCGGCAACGCAACCGAAGCGGAACATCGAGGCCTTGTCGGTGGAGGCGCCGTAGCGCTCCCTCACGATGGTGGCCCACCGGCGGCGACCCGCCCGGTACTTCGCGATCTCCTCGAAGAAGTCACCGTGGGTGTAGAAGAAGAACGAGATCTGCGGCGCGAACTCGTCGACGGTCATCCGGCCGCGCTCGACGACGGTGTCGCAATAGGTGACACCGTCGGCCAGGGTGAAGGCCATCTCCTGCACCGCGTTGGCGCCGGCGTCCCGAAAGTGCGCTCCCGCCACCGAGATTGCGTTGAAGCGGGGCACCTCGGCCGCACAGAACTCGATGGTGTCCGCGATCAGCCGCAGCGACGGCTCCGGCGGCCAGATCCACGTACCGCGGGACGCGTACTCCTTGAGGATGTCGTTCTGGATGGTGCCGGTGAGCTTCGCTCGCGGCACGCCCTTCTTCTCGGCGGCGGCGACGTAGAAGGCCAGCAGGATGGCGGCGGTGCCGTTGATGGTGAAGCTGGTGCTGATCTGGTCGAGCGGAATGCCGTCGAACAGCACCTCGGCATCGGCCAGCGTGTCGACGGCGACGCCGACGCGGCCAACCTCCTCGCCGTACTCCTCGTCGTCGGAGTCGTAGCCGCACTGGGTCGGCAGGTCGAGCGCAACGGACAGGCCGGTGCCGCCCTGGCCGAGCAGATAGCGATATCGCTGATTGGACTCCTCGGCGGTGCCGAATCCCGAATACTGCCGGAAGGTCCACGTCTTGCCGCGGTAGCCGGAGGCGAAGTTGCCGCGGGTGAACGGGTATTGCCCGGGCGCAGGCGGGTCGGCAGCCCGGTCGCCCGGTCCATAGACGGGCTCGAGCGGGATGCCCGAGGGCGTCTCCACCCGAGGTATGACGTGGTCGCTCATCGAGAGATAACGTACTTGCTAAAAATGAGAATGCCAATACCGCTGAGCGGAAACGTGGCGCGAAACAACACTCCCCGCCCACGTCAACCGCCGTGGCACCCGAAAGCCCGTCGTGCCTAGCCAGGACCCTCGCACCCGGAGCGAGCATGCCACTTGCAGAAAATGAGAATGTCCCTATCGTTCGGTTACCATCGGAGCACCCGAATCAAGGAGACCCATGTCGAGCCAGCAGCATCCCCTCGCTGACCGCACGCTGGTGGTGTCCGGCGGCAGCCGGGGCATCGGGCTGGCCATCGCGGTCGGCGCCGCGCGGCTGGGCGCCAACGCGGTCCTGCTCGCCAAGACCAGTGATCCCCATCCGAAGCTGCCCGGCACCGTCCACACCGCGGTCGCCGAAGTCGAGGCAGCCGGCGGCAAGGGGCTCGCGGTGGTCGGCGACGTTCGCAACGAGGAGGACGTGCAACGGGCGGTCGACGCGGCCGTCGAACGCTTCGGCGGCATCGACGTCGTGGTGAACAACGCGAGCGCCATCGCCACCGACCCCACCGAGCGGCTGTCGACCAAGAAGTTCGACTTGATGATGGACGTCAACGTCCGCGGCACGTTCCTGTTGACCAGGGCCGCGCTGCCGCACCTGCGCCAGTCCCCCAACGCCCACGTGATCACGCTGGCGCCACCACTGAACACCAGCCCGCACTGGCTGGGCGCGCATCCGTCGTACACGCTGTCGAAGTACGGCATGACGCTGCTGTCGCTGGGCTGGGCCGCCGAATTCGCCGATGTCGGAATCGCATTCACCTGCCTCTGGCCCCAGACCTACATCGCGACGTCGGCGGTCACCAATCTGGCCGATGGCGCCGCCCTGGTGTCGGCCTCCCGCAGCCCGGAGATCATGGCCGACGCCGCCACCGCCCTCCTGACCATGCCGACGGCCGCGGCCAACGGACGCTGTTTCATCGACGCCGAGGTCCTCGCCGAGTCCGGTGTCGCCGACCTGTCCCGCTACGGCGGTGGCGACGAGCCCAAGTGGGACATCTTCGTCGACGCCCCAGAGCTCGACGCCCCCGAGCCGGCGAGCATGCCGTGAGCATCTCCCTGCTCCTGGAGATGGCGGCGTCGACCAACCCCGACCGTCTCGCGGTGGTGGTGGCCGAAACCCGCTTGACAGCAGCCGAATTGAGTGCGCTGGCCGACGGCGCGGCGGGCGTCATCGCCGAGTCCGGTGCTGGGCACGTGGCCTATGTCGGCACCGGCGGAGCGATGCTGCCCCTGCTGCTGTTCGGCTCGGCCCGCGCGGGTGTCGCGGTCACTCCGTTGAACTACCGGTTGGCCGCCGACGGCGTCCAAGCCCTGATCGAGCGCCTGACCGACCCACTGATCGTGGTCGACGACGAGTACCGCGGCGTGGTCCACGGTCCCCGGGTGATGACGTCGAGCGCGTTCGTCGCCGCAGCCCGCGCCGCCGAGCCGGTGTCGGAATTCCCCGATCCCGACTCGGTCGCCGTGGTGCTGTTCACCTCCGGCACCACGTCGCGACCCAAAGCGGTCGAGCTCACTCACAACAACCTGACCAGTTACGTCACGGGCACCGTCGAATTCGACTCCGCCGATCCGGCTGACGCCGCCCTGATCTGCGTTCCGCCGTACCACATCGCCGGTGTGGGGGCCGCGCTGTCGAACCTGTACGCGGGCCGGAAGATGGTGTACCTCAACCACTTCGACGCGCGCGAATGGGTGCGCCTGGTCGCGGCGGAGGGCGTCACCTCGGCGACCGTGGTGCCCACGATGCTCGACCGCATCGTCTCCGTCCTGGAGGCCGAGTCCACCACGCTGCCGACGCTGCGCACCCTGGCCTACGGCGGCTCCAAGGTGGCGCTACCGCTGGTCCGCAAGGCACTGTCCCTGTTACCGGGCGTCGGGTTCGTCAACGCCTACGGTCTCACCGAGACCAGCTCGACGATCGCCGTGCTCACCCCCGACGATCACCGCGACGCGCTCACCGCCACCGACGACGGCGCGGCCCGCCGGCTGGGCTCGGTGGGTCAACCGGTACCGGGCATCGAGGTGCAGATCCGCGCCGCCGACGGCACCGTCCTGGGCGCGGGCGAAACCGGTGAACTCTACGTGCGCGGCGAGCAGGTGTCGGGCCGCTACACCGGCATCGGCTCGGTGCTCGACGCCCAGGGGTGGTTCCCCACCAAGGACGTCGCGATGCTCGACGACGCGGGCTACCTGTTCATCGGCGGTCGCTCCGACGACACCATCATCCGCGGCGGGGAGAACATCGCTCCCGCCGAGATCGAGGACGTCCTGGTCGAACATCCACACGTTCGCGACTGCGCGGTGGTCGGCCCCGACGACCCGGAATGGGGTCAGCTCATCGTGGCGGTCGTCGTGCCGGCGCCCGGCACCGATCCCGACGCCGAGGAGTTGCGAGCCCACGTTCGCGCCCAACTCCGCGGGTCCAGAACCCCGGATCGCGTAGTGTTTCGCGACGAGCTTCCCACCAATGCCACCGGCAAGATCCTCCGCCGGGAACTCGTCGACGAGCTCAATGCACGCAAGGAGTCAGCATGATCAAGAACGGCACCCGCCTGCAGAGTCAGGTCTGCGACACCCAGGTCATCGTGGTCCGCAGCGCCGACAGCCTCGACGACCTGCGCTCCGGCGGTGCCCCGATGGTGCCGATCGGTACGGAGACCGAGGCCGGCCTCGCGATCGACGCCGCGCTCTCCGACGGCAGCCTGATGGGCAAGCGCTACGTCGACGACGCCGGCGCCGAGGTGCTGGTCACCAAGGCCGGCGCCGGCACCCTCAGCATCGGGGCCACGCCGCTGACCATCAAGGAAGCCAAGCCGCTGCCCGCCAGCGACTGACCTCGAGTGTGCTGCGAGATCGCGGATGCGCGGAAGTTCGCGATCTCCCAGCACTCTGGATGGAGTAGGGCATTCTTAGCGCGTGAACGTGGACGCTCTACTGCAGACCATTCCTCCAGTCGCGGTGTACCTCGTGGTCGGTGTGGTGATCGGCCTCGAGAGTCTCGGCGTCCCACTGCCCGGCGAGATCGCGCTGGTCAGTGCCGCCCTGTTGGCCTCACGCCACACCCTGGACATCAACCCCGTCGGCGTCGGCGCCGCGGCCACCATCGGCGCGATCGTCGGCGACACGATCGGCTACAGCATCGGTCGCCGTTACGGCATGGCCCTCTTCGAGCGGTTGGGCAAGCGCTTCCCCAAGCACTTCGGTCCCGGCCACGTCGCGCTGGCCAAGCAGTTCTTCAGTCGGTGGGGCATGTGGGCGGTGTTCTTCGGCCGCTTCATCGCACTGCTTCGCATCTTCGCGGGACCGCTTGCAGGCGCACTCAAGATGCCCTATTCGCACTTCCTGGCCGCCAATGCATCTGGCGGCCTGATCTGGGCGGGCGGCACCACCGCCGTCGTGTATTACCTCGGCGTAGCCGCCGAGAAGTGGCTGTCCAGGTTCTCCTGGATCGGCCTGGTGGTCGCCGTGGTCATCGGAGTCGCCTTCACGCTCTTGATGAAGGACCGCACCGGCAAGGCGATCGCCAAGTTGGAGGGCGAACACGACTGGGACACGCTGCGCAGTAGCTAGCGATTTCAGAGCGCGACGCGCCCGGAACGGGCCGACACCGCATTCACGACGTCGTCGGTGAAGCGTTCGAGCACCAGCGCCTGCGTTGCGGCGAGGTGCCGACGGGCGATCGCCTGCGCTTCGTCGGCGCGGCCCGCGGCGATCTCCTCGACGAGCCTGCGGTGGGTACGTACCGCACCCCGGGCCGAGGCCGGCGACGGGTACTCACCGCGCCGGGTCCGCGTCGCCGCCCACTGCCGCTCCTGAGCCGACCACAGCGCGACCAGGCTGCGCACGACGTAGCGCATCGTGTCGTTCGGGGTGAATGCGACGACGAGATCGTGAAATTCGCGCGCGATCCTGGTGAAGGCAACGCCGTCGGACACCGCCTCCGCCGAGGCGTCGACGTTGGCCGTCAGGGCCGGGACGACGGCGGTGGCGCGGTCCGTGCGCCTGGCCACCTCGCCCGCGCACAGCGGCTCCAGGAGCAGGAGACCCTGGGCCAGGTCGCCCAGCGTGACCTGGGCACCCTGCAGCAGCAGACCCAGGTGATAGGCCCCGGACGACTGGTCCGGCCGGTGCACCTCCGCGCCGCCGACGCTGCCGCGCCGCACGGTCACCAGACCCTCGGTCTCGAGGATCCGCAGCGCTTCGCGCACCGAGGGATAGCTGACGCCGAAGTCGCCGACCAGTTGATCCTGCGTCGGCAGTCGGTCGCCCATCCGACCAGCGAGGATTCCCTCGCGCAGCTCGCCCGCCACCGTCTCGGCGATGCGGCGCTGGGGGGTCCGTCTCGGAGGCATGGACCAAATACTAGCAATCCTTATAAGGATTGCCCTAAGATCGGCGGGTGGACTTCGAGATGGGTCGCGACGCGACCGAGCTCCGTCACGAACTTCGTGACCTGGTGAAAACGCATGTGCCCGAGGACTTCCTGGGCGCCTTCACCAACGATCCGGCCGATCTGGAACTGGCGCAGAAGTTCTGCCGCCTGCTCGCCGAGCGAGGCCTGCTCTGCATGTCCTGGCCGGAGGAATTCGGCGGCCGCGGATCGTCGCTCTGGGAGCAGACCGTGGTGCGCGAGGAGATGTGGGCTCACCACGAACCGCGAGGCGCTCAGTACATGGGCGTGAACTGGGTGGGTCCGACGCTCATGCGGCACGGCACCGCCGAGCAGCAGCGCCGGCACCTGCCGCCGATCGCCCGCGGCGAGGTCATCTGGTGTCAGGGCTTCAGTGAACCAGAGGCCGGTTCGGACCTCGCCTCGCTGCGGACGGCCGCCACGCGCGACGGGGACGGGTGGCGCATCAATGGCCAGAAGATCTGGACCTCGTACGCCACCATGGCGCAGTGGTGCTTCCTGCTGGCCCGAACGACCAAGGGCGACAAGAAGCAGGCCGGGCTGACCATCTTTCTGGTGCCGATGGACGACCCCGCCATCACCGTGCGGCCGATCGGCTGCATGATGGGCCCGCACCACCTCAACGAGGTCTTCATCGACGATCTCCGGGTGACCGAGGCCGACATCCTGGGAACTCTGGACGACGGCTGGTCGATCGTCGCCGACGTCCTGTCCTTCGAACGCCTCGGCATCGCCCGCTACGCCCGGTGTGAACGGCTGCTTCAGTTGGCGCCCCTGCAGTTCGGTGCACGCTGGACCGAACTCCCGGCCGAGCTGCGAGGCCGGTGGGCGAGGATGCTGACCCACTGCCGCCGCGCCCGCCTGCTGGCCTACCGGCTGGTGTCGCTGCAGGGCGAGGGACGGGTGACGCCCACCGACGTGGCGGCCTACCGCATCGCGGTGACCAAGCTGGATCAGGACAGCGCCGAGGTGCTGATGGAGATCGCCGCGGAAGCACCCGAGGAGGGCACCACCGCCTTCCGCCGCGAGGTCGACGATCACTGGCGATACTCGCAAGCCTCCACCGTGTCCTCCGGCAGCATCGAGATGCAGCGCATCCTGCTGTCGCGGTCGCTTCTGGCGGCACGATGATCACCGATCTCGGCGACGATGCCAAGGAGTATGGGCGACAAGCACTTCGGGCCTTCGAGGCTGCGGGCGGCGACGCGTTGGTGCAGCGAGCCGAGGCCGACCCGACCATCCGCGAGGCGCTCGTCGGACCCGTCCTCGACGAGCTCGGAGCCTGGGAGCTCGAGCCCAGGAGCGACGCCGATCAACTCGAGGCGGCCGCGGCCCTGTGCCGCAGCGCCGGCTACTGGGCGTTGCCCTACCCCGTCGCCGAACGACTGTCCCGCACTGACGACGACGGGTTGATCGTGGTCGCCGGCCCCCGATCCGCAGGTGCGGTCGCTGGTCTCGGCGGCACCTGGGGCACGGTCGGCCTGGACGGCCGGCGCAGCACTGCCGTGGCGAGCGGTGCGTCCGAACCCGCGTTCGTGACGCGGCTGGCGCTGACGGAGACCGAAGACACTGCGGGTGACGGCACAGCCGACCTGCCGGTGGCCTTGGTGCTGCCCTGCTGGACGCTTCTCGGAATGCTCGACCGCGCAATCGAACTCACCATTGCCCACGTCCGCTTGCGTCAACAGTTCGGGCAGCCGCTCGCGGCGTTTCAAAGCGTGCAGTTCCAGTTGACCGACGCCGAAGTCGAGCGCGCCGGCCTGGAGATGCTCGCGAAGTACGCGACGTGGAGTGCGTCGCAACGCCGAGAGGACGCCCTCGACGACGCACTCGCCCTGCGCATGGCCGCCCTGGAAGCTGCCGAAGTCGTCTTCCGCGTCACCCATCAACTTCACGGGGCCGTCGGGTTCTGCGACGAGACCACGCTGTCGTGGCTGTCGCGGTACAGCCAGCCGCTGCGCCGGCTTCCCCTCGGGCTCTCGGCGACCCGCGCCCACCTCACCGAGCGCCTGGGCTCCCGCGGCTTGACCGGACTCTACGACGCCGCTCAGGAGGCGGTGTCGTGAGCTCGGACCTCGAGCAGTTCCGCACTCGCGTCCGCGCGTGGTGCCGGGACCACGTGCCGACGGACTGGCGCAGCGCGCAGACCGGCATCGACGACGACGGATTCGTCGCGTTCCAGAAGGCGTGGTTCGCCGAGTTGCATGCGGCGGGCTTCGCGGTCCCGCACTGGCCCAGGCAGTGGGGCGGTGGCATGTCGGTGAGCGAGCAGATCGTGCTCTATCAGGAGCTCGCTGCTCACGACGCGCCGCGACTCGTGTTGGCATTCGTCGGGATCCACCACGCCGCCTCGACGCTGCTCGCCGCGGGTACCGAAGCGCAGCGCCAACGGCACCTACCGGCGATCCTCGACGGCGAGATCTGGGTACAGGGGTTCTCGGAGCCGGAGGCGGGCTCGGACCTCGCCGCCCTGCGCACCACCGCCCGCAGGGTCGATGACGGGTATCTGGTGAATGGCCAAAAGCTCTGGGCCAGTGGTGGATTGCATGCCGACTGGTGCCTGCTACTGGCGCGGACCGATCCAGACGCACCCAAGCGCAAGGGTATCTCGTACTTCCTGATGGACATGCGGTCGCCGGGCATCGACGTGCGCCCGATTCGCAATGCGATTGGTGAGTCCCACTTCTGCGAGGTGTTCCTCAACGACGTCATGATCCCCGCCGACCACCTGATCGGCGCGGAGAACGCGGGCTGGCAGGTGGCTCAGGCCACCTTGGGCGCCGAGCGCGGGATGACGATGCTCGAGCTCGCCGAGCGCCTCGGCAACGTCGGCTTTCGTCGCCTCGTCGAGCAGTGCACCGGTGTCGGTTCCGACGGCACCCGGCCCATCGACGACGGCGCGGTCGCCGACCGGCTGGCGCAGTTCGACATCGAGATCGCCGGCCTGCGCGGGTTGTGCCGAAACGTGGTGGAGGGTCACGACAGCGGCGCCGTCGGCCCGGCCGATCCGTCCATCGTCAAGCTCTACTACAGCGAGCTCCTGCAACGGCTGACGGACTTCGGCACCGACGTCGCGGGGCTCGCGGCCCACACGGTCCTCACCAAGCCGATGTCCAGCGGCTGGGAGTCCGGCGCCTGGGCACTGGACTTCATCGGGTCCTGGGAGTGGACGATCCCCGGTGGTAGCAGCGAGATTCAGCGCACGATCATCGGCGAACGCGGTCTCGGCCTGCCCCGCGAACCGGTCGTCTCGTGACGTCGGATCTAGGCGAGTTCCACGACGAGCTGCGTGCCGTCGCCAGGAAGTTGCTCGCTACGCGCGGTGACTGGCAGCAGCTGGTCGATGCCGGCTGGGTCGCGCTGGAAGTGCCCGAGCCGCTCGGCGGCACCGGCGCGACGTTCGTCGAAACGGCCATCGTGCTGGAGGAGATGGGGCGCGCGGCCGCGACCAACGGATATCTCGGTACCACCCTGGCGGTAGGAGTGCTGAACTCCCTGACGCCGAACGACTCTCGCGACGAATTGCTGCACCGGATCGGCGCGGGTGCGACGGCCGCCGTCGCCACCGGCTTCACCGTGTCGGGGGGCATCGTGTCGGGGGGCACCGTGTCGGGCCGGTCCGACTTCGTGCCCGACGCGGTGGGTGCGGACGTGCTACTGCTGGTGGGCGACGAGGACGTCTCCCCGGTGATCGTCGAGGCATCGGGGCTCGACGTCACCGCACAACCGGTCCTCGACGGGAGCCGCGTACTCGCGACGGTCGTGGCGGACCGAGCGCCGGTGTCGGCTTCGTGGCCGCTGCCGAACCCGGCCGCAGTCCGCGACCGGGCCGCGATCGCCGTGGCCTGCGACAGCCTCGGCGTGGGCGAGGGCATGCTAGCCGCAACCGTCGAATATGTTTGTGTGCGTCAGCAATTCGGCCGACCGATTGGCTCCTTCCAAGCGGTCAAACATGCCTGCGCCGACATGCTGGTGCAACTGTCGGTGTCCCGGCAGCTGGTCAACGCCGCGGTGCACGCCTTGGGCGACGGTTCCGATCCGGCCGTCGCTGCGGCGATGGCCAAGTCGCACGCCTGCGCGACGGCGGTCGACGTCGCCGGCAAGGCCATCCAGTTGCATGGCGGCATCGGATACACCTGGGAGAGTGGGCTGCACGTGTACCTCAAGCGGGCCATGCTCAATCGCTCGCTGTACGGCTCCCCCGCTTTCCACCGTAAGCGGCTGTCCGCCCGGTACGGCTGAGGTGGTCCGGACTACAGGTCCAGCACCAGCTCCTCGGTGGGCACCGACACGCAGATGAGCACGTTGCCGTCCGCGGGCGGCTCGAGCGGGTCCTGCACGTAGCGGACCGATCCCGACAGCAGCGCCGTCTCGCAGTTGTGGCACACACCGGATCGGCATGACCACCTCGTCGGCACGTCGCAGGCCTCGGCGAAGTCGAGCAGGCTGCCGTAGCCGGGCCTCCACGGTACGGTCAAACCGCTCCGCGAGAATCCGACCTCAGGCCCCGGTCCCGGGTCGCCAGGCGGCGGATGCGGCGGACCGGCCGCCGACGCAGCGATGCCGGGGGTGAGTGCGGCTGCGGCGCCGAATGTCTCGGAGTGAATCCGCTCGGCCGCCAGGCCGTACGCCGCGAGGCCGGCCCTCAGCGCCGCCATGAAGTCGAGGGGACCGCACAGGTAGGCGTCGGCGTCGATTGGAAGCCCCAGCGCGTCGAACGCCTCCGGTGTCAGCCGGCCCGGCGCGTCGTAGTCCACACCGAGGCGGTCGGACGCGGCGGGTTGGCTGTAGAACACGTGCGACCGGCTGTGCGGCAAGGCATTCAGAAGGTCGCGGCACTCCGTGGCGAAGGGATGCGCGGCACCGTCTCGCGCTCCGTGCAGCCACCACACCTCGCGCGACGAACCGGCCTCGACGAGTCGGTGCAGCATCGACAGCACCGGGGTGATGCCGACGCCCGCGGACAGCAGCAGCACCGGCCGATCGCCGTCGCCGAGGACGAACGTGCCGCGCGGAGCGGCGACGTCGAGCAGGTCACCGACGGCGACCCGGGTGTGCAGGTACCCACTGCCGCGTCCGTCGGCCTCCCGCTTCACACCAATGCGGTAGTCGCCAGCGCCGGGCGGGTTGGACAGCGAGTAGTTGCGGATGACCGGTGCGCCCTCGGGCTCGAGCCGCAGTCGAATCGTGAGCGACTGGCCCGCAAGCCAATTCGGCAACCGAGCGCCGTCGGGGTCGACCAGCTCCAGGGATCTCACCTCGGTGCTCTCGTCCTGAATCGACGTGACCCGTAGCGGCCGAAAGCCGGTCCACGACGGCGGCGGGATGCTCGCGGCAGTCGTCAGACCGGGGTTGCCGGTCGAGCCGGCGGGCGCGTCCGCCTGCTGCGCGAGGCTTTCCAGTGACGTCTTCCAGCCCAAGCTGAGCGCAGGCACGCGCAGGGCGCGGCCCAGGGCGTCGCGCGGCGGGTCGGGCAGATAGAGCAGGGCGTCGACCTCGGCGACGCTGACCGCCTCCGGGCCGTCGGCGACCTTGACGATTTCCTGGCCGGCCGCGACCTCACCCTCGGTCAGCACGCGCAGGTAGTAGCCCGGGCGGTGGTGTGACACCAACAGTGCGGCCATGTTCGGCACGCCCATGCGAAGACCGATGCGGTAACAGGTGACTCGCGGCTGGGTGACCTCGAAGACCGCCTCGCCGATCCGGTATCGGTCGCCGATGAAGACCTCGTCGTCGGGCAATCCGTCGACGGTGAAGTTCTCCCCGAAGTGCCCCGGGGCCAGATCGGACCGGCCCAGTTCGGTCGCCCAGTACCGATATGAGTCGAGTTGATAAACCAGAACCGCCCGATTCTCACCGCCGTGCCCGCCGAGGTCGCCTTGACCGTCGCCGTCGACGTTGAGCCGCCGCACCATCCGCGGTCCGTCGACGGGAGCCTTCCACGCGCCGGTGTGAACCACCCGACCGTGCCAGTCGACGTCTTTGGGGAGGCCGACGTTGAGGGAGACCAGCGTCGCCATCGCCGTCACCCTTTCGTCGTACTTGAGCGAAACCTAGTCCTTCGACGCCACGCGTAGTGTCGGGAACGTGGCACTGCCTGGATTGACGACCGTGCGCGACGGCCTCGGCCAACGCCTCTTCGGCATGGTGGCGGGTCCCGAGGGGCCGGCCAACCGCTCCCGAATCCACGACACTCCAGGACCGCGCTGGTTCGGCGACGACCGGCCGATCCGCCGGGTGCACGGCGACGCGTCGATGTTCGTCGGCGGATTGCGTGCGCTGCTGCTGCAGTCGCTGCATCCGCTGGCGATGGCGGGCGTCGCCGAACACTCCGACTACCGCGGAGATCCGTGGGGACGACTGCAGCGCACCAGTACCTTCCTCGCCGTCACCACCTTTGGTCCGGCCGACGACGCCCAGCGGGCCGTCGACAAGGTCCGCGGGATTCACCGCCGGGTGCATGGCATCGCGGCGGATGGCCGACCGTACGAGGCATCCGACCCGCACCTCCTGGAATGGGTACACATCGCCGAGGTGGACAGTTTCCTTCTGGCACATCAGCTCTACGGCGCCAAGCCGCTCGACCAGCAGGGTCGCGACGACTACGTCGCCGACACCGCGCGCGTCGCGTCCGCACTCGGCGTGCTCGACCCGCCGCGCACCGAGCAGGAGCTCACGCAGCGGCTGGCGGACTACCGGTCCGAGCTGCGAGGCACCGCCGCGGCGCGGGAGGCAGCTAGGTTCCTGCTCGTCACTCCCCCGCTGCCGCTGCTGGCTAGGCCGCCCTACGCCGTCCTCGCCGCCACCTCGGTCGCCATGCTGCCCGGCTGGGCGCGGCTGCCGCTTCGGCTGCCGCACCTTCCGCCCCTCGAGGGCACCGCCGTCCGGGTGGCGGGCCGAACGTTGGTTGGCGGCATCCGCTGGGCTCTCACCCCGGCCTGACCGAATCAAACGGGAATGCTCGTGCCCGTTTCCCTCTCGGCGAACTCGACCAGCCGCGCGGCCAGCTCGTAGTCGCAGGCGACTGCCGCCCGTCCACTCAACGTCGGCGCACCCTTGAGCCCGAATCTGCTGTCGATCCCGACGTAGCTGCCCGGCGGAATCGGCTCGCTGAGGCAATACAGGGTCGGCGCCGCGCCCGCGTCGAGATCGTTGGCCAGCACGTTGGCCACCGACTTCACCACGGTGTGAAAGGCGGACATCACCCGTGTGTCGGAGACGTTGGTGAGGTTGGAGGCGACCCAGCCGGGATGGGTCAGCTGACTGGTGATGGGCGATCCCGCGGCGCGCAACCGTCGGTCCAGCTCCAGACCCCAGAGCATGACCGCCAACTTGGAGCGGCCGTAGGCGGGGAACGCCGACCACTTGCGCGTGCGCAGGTGCGGATCGTCGAGTGCGATCGTGGCCGATCGGTGGGCGTCGGAGGCGACGTTCACGATCGTCTCCCGCACCCTGCCGAAGAGCAGGTTGGTCAACGCGAACGGGCCGAGGAAGTTGGTGCCGAGCGTCATCTCGAAGCCGTCGACGGTGTCCGACCGCGTTTGGGCGACCAGCCCGGCGTTGTTGATGAGGACGTCCACGTCGCCGTCCAGAAGGTCCGGAAACGCACGGACCGACGACTGGTCGGCGAGATCGAGCTTGACCACCGCCGTGTCGCCGCCCATCTCGGCGGCGCGCTGGGCGCCCAACTCGACGTTGCGCACCGCGAGGACGACGTGGGCTCCGGCGCGGGCCAGCGCGGTCGCCGTCGCAAGGCCGACGCCGTTGGTGGCTCCGGTGACGATGATGCGCTTGCCCGTCAGATTGCCGAGTCGGCTCGGCGACCAAGGTGTTGTCACCGTCTGAGGTTAACCACGCTGACCCGGGCGGCCCGCGAGACTGCGCTTGTTGCGCGGTTCGGCCCCAAAATGCGACAACGACCGTAGTCTCGCAACGGCAGAAGTCCGACTCGACGAGGAGCCAGATCCGCCCATGATGGACAGTGCTCGGCAGATCGAGAACCTCGTGTACACCTACGCCGAACGCCTCGACGCCGGCGACCTGGACGGGGTGGCCGCTCTGTTTCAGCACGGCCGGATCTGCGGTGTCGAGGATGGTCCGCCCGAGACGGTGTTCAGCGGCAGCACCGGAGTCCGTCGGATGTACGGCATGGCGACCCGCCTGCACGACGACGGCACGCCCAAGACCAAACACCTGACCAGCAACGTGCAGATCTACGTCGACGACGAGGCGGGCACCGCCCGCTCGCGGGCCAACTACTGCGTCACTCAATCGACCCCCGAGCTGCCACTTCAGATCATCGTCACCGGTCACTATTGCGACACCTTCCATCGGATCGACGGCGAATGGTGGTTCGACAGCAGGACGATGTACGTCGACCAGATCGGCGACACCAGCCAGCACCTGAAGTTCTGACCGGCGTGGCGCATCCCTTCGACGCGGCCGCGCTCGCGGCTGCCGCGCAGCGCAAGGAGGGCCTCGACGACTGGGGCCCGCTGCCGTTTAGCGAGCCGTTGGCCGTCCTGACCGACGACTACACCCGGGCCGCCGCTGCGGACCTCAACGACATCGGCGTCCACGTCCTGCGGTCCGGTCTGATTCACGGCCTGCGGATGCGGTTGCGCGCCCAAGAGTGGATCCGGCGGCATCCCGAGATCCTGCAGGAGGAGATCGTCGCCCCGATCGTCGTGGTGGGCATGATGCGCAGCGGCACCACCCTGCTGCAGCGACTGCTGGCCGCCGACGATCGCTTCCACTGCGCCTACGGCTGGGAGGTCGTCGAGGTGGCACCGCAGCTCGACTACCGATGGTCGGTTCATTCTCCCGTCGCTTCGGCCGAGGATCCGCGCATCGCGATCAGCGAGCGACGCGAGGCGGTCTCGCGTGAGCTGGCGCCCGAACTGTTCGCGATCCATCCGATGTACGCCCGCGAGCCCGAGGAGGAGATCGTCTTCCTCTCCGATGCCTTCCTGTCGCACGTGCCGGAGTCGGGCGCCCATCTTCCGCACTACCGATCTTGGCTCGACGGACAGGACTTCGCGCCGGCCTACGCGTACCTGCACCGGATGCTGCAGTTCCTGCAGTGGCAGAAGCGGCAGGCCGGCCCCAAGGCGGATAGGTGGGTGCTCAAGTCGCCGGCTCACCTCGGCTACCTCGACACGTTGCGCGCCGAATTCCCGGACCTGCACGTCGTGCACATGCACCGCGACCCACGCGAGACGGTGCCGTCCGGCGCCAGCCTGAACGCCACGCTGCACGCGATGCACGCCGACCGGGTCGACCGGCACCGGGTCGGGGCCCAGTGGCTGCACCGAATGGGCTGGACCACCGACCGCGCGCTGGCCACTAGGGCCGGCTGGCCGGACGACTCGGCTTTCTGCACGGACGTCACCTTCGCCGACGCGGTCGCCGACCCGATCGGTCAGGTGGCCAGGGTCTACGACGCGATCGGCCTACCGCTGACCGCCGCGGCGGAGTCGGCGATGCGCCGCTGGCTCGTCGACCGCCCGCGAGAGGCAGCGCGACCGCCCTACGCAGCCAAGGACTTCGGCCTCGACGACGCCGAGATCGACGAGCGCTTCGCCAGCTACCACACCCAATTCCCTACGGCACTATCTCGAGGAGACGGCAGTGACCGCGCACCAAGGTGACCCCGTCGCGACGGAGTCGCAGCACGAGCAGGAGCTGGCCGCCCTCGAACTGATCGAGCACCCCACCGTCAAGGCGGCGTACCGCAGCGTCGCGGAGACGTGGCTGAGCCGCGCGAAGGCCTCCGACGCAATGCGGGCCCGCTTCGACGACGCCTTCGCCGAGGTGATGTTCTCCGCCGCGATGTGGTCGTCGAATCAGGACCCGCTGCGACCCAAGGTCACCTGCATCACGCGCCTGGCGCACCCGGTGATGGGGCGGTCCATTCCGGGCTCGCGCTGGGGCATCGACAATCCCGACAGCGTTTACCGGGTGATTCCGATCTCCGGCGACGAGCGCTATGAGATCCACGGCCGAGTCGGCGAGCACCGCCTGACCGAGAACTACTTCACCCTGTGGGACGCCAACATGGGCACGGTGGCAGTGCTCAACGGGCGGACCATGGAGGTGTCCTCGGACGGGTCGTTCACCATCACCGTCGACGCCGACCCAGCGGGTGACCGGCCCAACCACGTGCAGTCCACGCCGCAGTCGCACGAGTTCTACATCCGCGACGTCCTCCTGAACTGGGGCCGCGACGACCCCAATCACCTTGCGGTGCAACGGTTGGGCAGCAAGCCGTCGTCGCCGGCCCGGACGGGGGACGAACAGGCCGACGCCACTGCGGCGATGATGGCGCACTTTGCCGACTTCACCGGCAAGCTCAGCCACGGCGTCTACAAGATGGCGCCCAACCACTTCAACCTCGCGTGGTCGGCCGACAAGGTGGGGGCGATGCGCAACCAGGTCTACGTCATGGGCCGGTTCGACCTGAACCGGGGCGAGTGCTTCGTCGTCGACGTCGGGGACGGGGGTGCCGAATACTTCACCGTGCCGCTGAGCAACATCTGGGGTACGACGCTGGAACTGGTCGACCGCACCGGCAGCCTGAACAAGGCGCAGTCGGTACCTAACGAGGACGGCTCCTACACCTACGTCATCTCCCCGACCGATCCCGGCACGGCGAACTGGATCGACTCCGACGGCCTGCGCGAGGGCATCCTCACGCTGCGGATGGCCGAATTCGGCGGTGACGGCCCGACCGACGACCTCGGCGCCACGGGGAGGGTGGTCGCCCTCGACCAGCTCGATGCCGAAGTGCCGCAGCTGCTCCGGGTCACGGCAGCCGAACGCACCACCGAACTGGAGCGACGCCGCGCCGCATATCTGCGCCGCCTACCGGAAGGGACGATCTGACGTGAGCCGCTGGTTGGTGACGGGGTGTTCCACCGGGATCGGGCGCGAGATCGCCCGCGCCGCGCTGGGAGCGGGGCACTCGGTGGTGGTGACCGCGCGGCGCACCGAGACGATCGCCGACTTCGCCGCCGACTTCGGCGACCGCGCCGTGACGGCAGCCCTCGACGTCACCGACAAGGCTCAGATCGCCGCGGCGGTCGAGCTGGCCGAGCAGGCCTTTGGTGGCATCGACGTCCTGGTGAACAATGCCGGGAACGGATACCTGTCGGCCATCGAGGAGGGTGAGGACGATCGGGTTCGGAAGTTGTTCGACACCAACTACTTCGGCGTGGTCGACACCATCAAGGCCGTGCTACCCGCCATGCGGACCCGCCAGGCCGGGCGCATCGTCAACATCTCGTCGATGACCGGGCTGGTCGCCAACCCGCCCAACGCCTACTACTCCTCGACGAAGTTCGCCCTCGAGGCCCTGACCGAAGCCCTGGCGCAGGAGGTCAAGCCGTTGGGCATCAAGGTGACGGCCATCGAGCCCGGCGCCTTCCGCACCGACTGGGCGGCGCGGTCCATGTGGGAGTCGTCGACCCCGATCGGCGACTACGACGACAACGTGGGCGCCCGCAAGACGATGATCAAGGAGTTCGCCCACCACCTGCCCGGCGACCCGCGCAAGGTGGCCGAGGCCGTTCTCATGGTGACCACGCTCGACGAGCCGCCGCTGCGCCTGCTGCTGGGCCGCGACGTGTTGAAGGCCGTGCGGGACAAGCTCGCCGCGTTCTCCGCGTCGATCGACGAATGGGAGTCGGTCACCAAGAACGTCGACTTCCCGAGGCCCAAATGACGCGGCTCGCCGGCAAGGTCGCCTTCGTCACCGGCGCCGCCCGTGGAATGGGTCGCGCGCACGCCGTCAAGCTTGCCGGCGAGGGTGCCGACGTCATCGCGCTCGACGTCTGCGCGGAGTTCGACGCCACCGATTACCCCGGGTCGACCGCCGACGATCTCGCGACCACCGCGAAGCTGGTCGAGGACCGTGGTCGACGAATTGTGTTCCGCCAAGCCGACGTTCGCGATCCCGATGCCGTCGCCGCCGTGGTCGCCGACGGCGTCGACCTCTTCGGTCGACTCGACGTCGTCATCGCCAATGCGGGCATCATCAGGGTCAGCGACACCGAGACCGACCAGCGGGCCCGCACCTTCCGCGACGTCGTCGAGGTCAACCTGATCGGCGTCTGGAACACCGTCGACGCCGCCATCCCGACGCTGATCGCCGGTGGCCGCGGCGGGTCGATCGTGCTGGCCAGTTCCACCCAGGGCATCCGCGCGTCGGGCACCGACCGGGCCGGCATTCAGGGGTACGCCGCCGCCAAACGCGGACTGGTCGCGCTCATGCAGGTCTGGGCCGACCAGCTGGCCGAGCACTCCATCCGCGTCAACACCATTCACCCCTCCGGCGTCGCGACCGACATGATCATCAACGAGACCACGATGGCGCTCGCGGCTGCCAGCGATCCGTGGCTGGCCGGCCAGCAGAACGCGCTGCCCATCGGACTGCTGCAGCCCGAGCAGATCGCGGCGGCGGTGGCATGGCTCGTCTCCGACGAGGCGGCGTTCATCACTGGTACGTCGTGGCCGCTCGATGCCGGATTCACCCTCCGCAGTTGAGCATTCGATGAGCGACTGGGACGAGACCGTCGACGTGGTGGTCGTCGGCTCGGGTGGCGGGATCACCGGCGCCTACACCGCAGCCCGGGAGGGCCTGTCGGTCGCCCTGGTGGAGGCGACCGACATGTTCGGCGGCACGACCGCATACTCCGGGGGCGGCGGGATGTGGTTCCCGTGCAACCCGGTACTGCAGCGGGCGGGAGTCGACGACACCATCGCCGACGCACTGACGTACTTCCACGCCGTCGTCGGCGACCGCACGCCGCGGGACCTGCAGGACGCCTACGTCACCGGCGGTGCAGGCCTGATCGAGTACCTCGAGCAGGACGACTCGTTCGCGTTCAAGGTGCTCCCGTGGCCCGACTACTTCGCCCATGCCCCTGGCGCTCGCCTGGACGGGATGCGACACATCGTCTCCCGGGCACTGCCGGCCGACACCCTCGGGCCGTACGCCGACCGGGTCCGCGGACCGTTGGACACCGAACGCCTCGGCGCGCGGGCGCCGGAACTCCTGACCGGTGGCCGCGCCCTGATCGGTCGCTTCCTGGCCGCCCTGCGTCGATTCCCCGGCGCGGCGCTCAATCTCGACTCCCCGCTCACCGACCTGGTCGTCGACGACGGCGCGGTGACCGGAGTCATCCTGTGCCGCCACGGTATCGACGTGCGCATCCGTGCGCGCCGCGGTGTACTGCTCGCCGCGGGCGGCTTCGAACACGATCCGGACATGCGCCACGCCTGGGGGGTACCGGGGCGTCCGGAGGACTCGATGGGCGCACCGGGCAACACCGGCGCCGCCCACCGGGCCGCCATCGGCGTCGGCGCGGCCACCGACCTGATGGATCAGGCGTGGTGGTCGCCCGGACTCACACACCCCGACGGCAGCTCGACGTTCTCGCTGTGGTTCACGGGAGGCATCTTCGTCGACTCCGACGGTCGGCGCTTCGTCAACGAATCCGGTCCCTACGACCGGGTGGGACGCACGGCGCTGGACCTGATCGCCGCCGGGTCGCTGACACTGCCGTTCTGGATGATCTATGACGACGGCGACGGCGAGGTCCCGCCGGTGAGGTCGACGAGCGTGTCGCTGGTCGAGACCGAGCGCTACCGCGCGGCGGGTCTGTGGCACACCGCCGACACCCTGCAGGAGCTCGCGACGGCGATCGGGGTGCCGACCGCCAACCTCGCCGCGACGGTCGCCCGCTTCAACGAGCTGGTGGCCGACGGCGTCGACCGCGACTTCGGCCGTGGCGACGAGGCCTACGACCGCACCTTCACCGGCGGCTCGTCGCCCCTGGTGGCGATCGAGACGCCGCCGTTCCACGCCGCCGCATTCGGGCTCTCCGACCTCGGCACCAAGGGCGGCCTGCGCACCGATCGCAATGCCCGCGTGCTGGACGTGACCGGCCGACCGATACCCGGGCTGTACGCCGCAGGCAACACGATGGCCGCAGTCAGCGGCACGGTGTATCCCGGCGGCGGCAACCCCATCGGCGCGTCGATGTTGTTCAGCCACCTGGCCGCGCTGCACATGGCCAATCGCGAGACCGCCTGACACCGGGGTGCCCGAGGGGCATCATTCGGCCCATGTCTTCTGCACTTCAGCGCTACGCCGACCGTCGCGTCCTGGTCACCGGCGGCGGGTCCGGCATCGGGCAGGCCACCGTCCTGCGCATCCTCGCCGAGGGCGGCCGCGTCGTCGCGGCGGACGTCAGTGCTGCGGGACTCGAGGACACGGAGGCCAAGGCGGCCGAATTCGGGGAACGCCTGTCGACGGTCGTGATGGACGTCGGCGACGAGGCCTCGGTGCGGGCCGGGGTGGCGCAGACGGTGGGCGCGGCCGGCGGGCTGGACACCCTCGTCAACGCCGCCGGCATCCTGCGCTCGGCGCACTTCGCCGACACCACGCTCGCCGACTTCGAGAAGGTGGTGCGGGTCAACCTCTTTGGGACGTTCCTCGTCACCCGCGAGGCGATTCCCGCGCTGCGGCAGGGCACGGCGGCCGCCGTCGTCAACTTCAGCTCCACCTCGGCCGACTTCGCCCACCCCTACATGTCTGCCTACGCCGCCTCCAAGGGCGGCGTCCAGGCGATGACGCACGCCCTGGCGCTGGAGTTCAGCAAGGAGCGGATCCGGTTCAACTGTGTCCAGCCGGGGTCGGTGTCGTCGGGCATGACCGATGGAGTCGGCGAGTCGAAGCAGAGCGTTGGGCCCGGTCTTCCCGACGACATGGACTTCTCGCTGCTGGGCAAGATCATGGCGGTGCTGCCGCTCGACGACGGCGCGATGTTCGCCAGGCCGGACGCGGTGGCCAGCGTGGTGGCCATGCTCGGCTCGCCCGACGCCTACTGGGTGACCGGAACCGAGGTGCGGGTCGACGGCGGCACCCACATGTGAGCGTGGGTCACCCGGTGGCGTCCTTCGGTCCCTCGCCGCGGCGGTTGAGGTGGCGGCCCGTCAGCAGCACCGCCGCCGGGATGGCCATCATCGACAGGACCTGCACCAGATTGCTCACGTCCGCCTGTCTACGCCGGCCGCGGCGTGGCGGACCCGGCCGCTACGGGTTCCTTGCGCCGGCAGGTCCGCTCTTGACGACATCCTTACGGGCAGCCGGGCAATCTCCGGTCGGGGGCCGACGCTGGGATAGGTTGGCCGCACGTCGCTGACCAACGCGGCGCCGACACCGACCCGAGAGATCCTCAGGCATGCGAGTTGACGGGCGGGACGTCGCCGTTTCTGGCGACCTGCTGCAACCGCTGGTCCGTCGCACCAACGACATCTTCCGGTTGGCCCTGGCGGCAGTCTTCCTCGCCGTGGTCATCACCAGTTCGCTCATCACCCGCCGGGACTGGGTGGCCCTCGAGCGGTCTATCTCGGGAATCGTGGCGCTGCTCACCCCGACGCAGTCCAATCTGGTGTACCTGGCCTACGGCATCGCCATCCTGGCGCTCCCGTTCGCCATCCTCATCGGGCTGATCACCGCCCGCCAGTGGCGTCTTCTCGGCGCCTACGCCGCCGCCGGGATGATCGCCGTCGTTGCACTGTCGATCAACTCCAACGGCTTCGCCGCGCCGCGCTGGCACTTCGACCTCGACGACCGGCTGCAGACCCTGCTGGCGCAATTCCTGGACGACCCGCGCTGGATCGCGATGCTCGCCGCGGTTCTCACGGTGTCGGGACCGTGGCTCGAGTCACGGTGGCGACGGTGGTGGTGGACGCTGCTGCTGGCGTTCGTTCCCATCCACCTCGTCGTCAGCGCCGTCGTGCCGGCCCGGTCGCTGCTCGGACTCGCGGTCGGCTGGTTCGTGGGCGCGTTGACCGTGCTGGTCGTCGGGACGCCGGCGCTCGAGGTACCGCTCGACGGCGCGGTCCGGGCGCTCGTCCGGCGCGGGTTCCTCGTCACGGGACTCACGGTGGTGCGCCCTGCCGGGCCCGGTCCGCTGGTGCTGTGGGCAGCCTCCGAGAACACCGGGGACGACGAGCAGTCCCGCGCGATCGTCGAGATGTACGGTCCGAACCAGCGCAGCGGCGGCATCCTGAGCCAGGTTTGGCGGCGAGTGCGGTTGCGCAACAGCGAGACTGCCCCGCTGCACGCCTCGATGCGGCGTGCCGTCGAGCACCGCGGGCTGATGGCCATCGCGATCGGAGACCTCGGGGTCGCCAACAGCACGACGGTGGCGCTGGCCGCCCTGGACCGGGGCTGGACGCTGTACGCCCACACCCAGGCGCGGGGCATCCCGCTCGACGAGACCTCCGCCGACGAGGCGCTCGTCGGACCGGTGTGGCAGGCGCTCGGCGTGCTGCACCGCCACCAGATCTCGCACGGGGACCTGCGCGGCAAGGAGATCACCGTCGAGGACACCACCGTGTTGTTCGGCGGATTCGGGAGTGCGGAGTACGGCGCCACCGACGTCCTACTGCAGGCCGACATCGCTGCGCTGCTGATGTCCACGACGGCCATCTTCGGTGCCGAGGCCGCGGTCCGCGCGGCCATCGCGGAGTTCGACGAGGGCACCGTCCTGCGGGCCTCTCGCCGGCTCACGAAAGCCGCTCTGCCCAGGCACATTTGCGCATCGGTGATGGATCCGGGCACCGTGCTGGCCGCGGCCAAGGACGAGGTGATGCATCAGACCGGTGCGAATCAGATCAAGGCAGCCACCATCACCAGATTCACCAGGATCCAGGTGATTCAGTTGGTACTGCTGGTCGCGCTGGTGTACGTCGCATACCCCTTCATCAGCACGGTGCCCGCCTTCTTCTCGGAGTTGCGGACGGCCAACTGGTGGTGGGCGCTCCTCGGCCTGTCGGTGTCGGCGCTGACGTACGTCGGGGCGGCGGCGGCGCTGTGGGCGTGCGCATCCGGACTGGTCAGCTTCCGGCACCTGGCAATCATGCAGGTGGCCAACACCTTTGCCGCCACGACCACACCCGCGGGCGTCGGCGGTCTGGCCCTGAGCACCAGGTTCCTGCAGAAGGGCGGCCTCGGCGCACTGCGCGCCACCGCGGCGGTAGCCCTGCAGCAATCGGTTCAGGTGATCACGCACGTCAGCCTGCTGATCCTCTTCAGCGTGGTGGCGGGAACGACGGCGAACCTGTCGCACTTCGTGCCCAAGACGACCGTGCTCTACCTGATCGGCGGAGTGACCCTCGGCATCGTCGGCGTCTTCACGTTCGTGCCGAAGCTCCGCCGGTGGCTCGGCACCGAACTGCGGCCGCGCATCAAGGAACTCAGTGGCGAACTCGTCGAGCTGATGCGCGAACCGAAGCGGCTTGCCATCATCGTCGCCGGTTGTGCCGCAACCACTCTCGGTGCAGCGCTGGCGCTCTGGGCGAGCGTCGAGGCGTTCGGCGGTGGCACCACCTTCGTGACGGTCACCGTCGTGACGATGATCGGCGGCACCCTCGCCTCGGCCGCACCGACCCCCGGCGGCGTCGGCGCGGTGGAGGCCGCCCTGATCGGTGGGCTTGCGGCCTTCGGGGTGCCCGCCGCCGTCGCAGTGCCGTCCGTCCTGCTGTACCGCGTGCTGACCTGTTGGCTTCCGGTGTTCGTCGGCTGGCCGGTGATGCGCTGGCTGACCAGACGGGACATGATCTAGCCGTCTGCCGAACTCGCGCCACCAGCGCCGGAGATGGTGTTTGATGATCAGGTGGCAGACATCAGCCGCAGCCGCACGATAGCCGCCCCGCCGCAGGCCATTTGGGATGTTCTCGCCGACTTCGGATCGCTGAGCTCGTGGGCCGACGGCGTCGATCATTCGTGCATCCTCGACCGCGGGTCAGACGCTGTGCCGGTGGGCACCACCCGCCGGGTGCAGGTCGGACGAAATGCGCTGGTCGAGCGGATCACCGAGTTCGATCCACCCGCCGCACTGGCCTACGACGTCGAGGGCCTGCCCCGCCGGTTGCGCACCGTGGTCAACCGCTGGGCGCTGCGGCCGGTCGGCACGTCCACCACCCGGGTGACGCTGACCAGCAGAGTGGAGATCGGCGCGGGCCCGGTCGCCCGAGCGGCCGAATGGGCGGTGTGCCGACGCATGGCCATGGAGTCCGACTCGATGCTCACCGGCCTGGCCCGACGAACGGAGAATGCCCGTGTCTGAGCGACCCGACGTCGTCATCCTGATGACCGACGAGGAACGCGCCGTGCCGCCCTACGAGTCGGCCGACGTGCTGGCCTGGCGTCGCCGCGCGCTGAGCGGAAGGCGCTGGTTCGACGAGCACGGCGTGAACTTCACGCGGCACTACACCGGCTCGCTGGCGTGCGTGCCGAGTCGACCGACGATGTTCACCGGCCAGTATCCCGATCTGCACGGCGTCACCCAGACCGACGGCATCGGCAAGCGCTACGACGATTCTCGCCTGCGGTGGATGCGTCCCGGCGAGGTGCCCACGCTGGGCAACTGGTTCCGCGCCGCGGGCTACGACACCCGCTACGAAGGCAAGTGGCACATCTCCCACGCCGATCTCACCGACCCCGACACGGGCACACCGCTGGCGACCAACGACGACCGGGGCGTCGTCGATGCGGCCGCGGTGCAGCGCTATCTCGATGCCGACCCCCTCGGGCCGTATGGTTTCTCCGGCTGGGTGGGACCTGAGCCGCACGGAGCGGCCATGTCCAACAGTGGGTTTCGTCGCGACCCGCTGTTCGCCGACCGCGCCGTCGCGTGGCTTGCGGACCGGTACGCCCGGCGTCGAGCCGGTGACGAGGACGCCAAGCGTCCGTTCCTTCTGGTGGTCAGCTTCGTCAACCCGCACGACATCGTGCTCTTCCCGGCGTGGCAGCGGCGCAGTCCACTGGCCGCGTCGCCCTCGCTGGAGCCGCCGCACGTCCCAGCAGCGCCGACCGCCGACGAAGACCTGCGCACCAAACCCGCCGCCCAGATCGCGTTCCGGGAGGCGTACTACTCGGGCTACGGCCCGGCACCGGCGATCGCCCGTGTCTACCGGCGCAACGCACAGCAGTACCGCGACCTCTACTACCGGCTGCACGCCGAAGTCGACGGACCGCTCGATCGGGTGCGGCGCGCGGTCACCGACGGTGGGTCCGAGAACGCGGTGCTGGTGCGCACCTCGGATCACGGCGAGCTGCTCGGGGCGCACGGCGGCCTGCACCAGAAGTGGTTCAACCTGTACGACGAGGCCACGCGCGTGCCGTTCGTCGTCGCCCGCATTGGGGTCGGCGCCACTGGGTCGCGCGTCGTATCGGCGCCGACGTCCCACGTCGACCTGGTGCCCACGTTGCTCGGGGCGGCCGACATCGACGTCGAGGTCGTCGCGGACACGCTGTCGGAGTCCTTCTCCGAGGTGCACGCGCTGCCCGGTCGCGACCTGATGCCGGTGGTCGACGGGGCCCCGGCCGACGAGGGCCGCGCGGTCTACCTGATGACGCGCGACAACGTGCTCGAGGGCGACACCGGCGCCTCCGCGGCGGCCAGGGCAATCGGGCTGACCACCAATCCCCCTGTCCCACTTCGCATCAAGGTCCCTGCCCACGTGGCGTCCAACTTCGAGGGGCTGGTGGTCCGCGCCGAGGAGGAGGACGCCTCCCTCGGTGCGGGGCACCTGTGGAAGCTGGTGCGCACCTTCGACGATCCGTCCACCTGGACCGAACCGGGGGTGCGCCACCTGGCCACGACCGGCCTCGGCGGGGACGCCTACCGCACCGATCCCCTCGACGACCAGTGGGAGCTCTACGACCTGACCGCAGACCCCGTCGAGGCCGAGAACCGTTGGTACGACCCCGAACTGCATGACCTGCGCGCGCACCTGCGAACGCAGCTGAAGCAGGCCCGCGCGTCGTCGGTACCCGAGCGCAATCGGCCGTGGCCCTACGCCGACCGCCGACCTCCCAGCGAGAAGTCCGGCGGCGTGGGTCGCCGGGTGCTGGGCAGGTTCGGGCGGTAGCTCACTCCGGCCAGGCGGAGTTCTCGATGACGTCGACGAAGTCGGTTCGTTGAAAGCCCGGCACGAAGTGCGATCAACACGGAGTGCGGGCGGGGGGACTCGAACCCCCACGTTCTTTCGAACACGGACACCTAAAGACCGCGCGTCTGCCGTTTCGCCACGCCCGCAACAGGGGGATCGTACCGCCCAGTGATCATCATTCCGTCGGCAGTCAGTCCCAGCTTGGCATCGAGCGTGAGGAGTGCCGATGCGGTCTGCGGGCGAGTTCGATGAAGTAAACAGATCGATCCTGCGGGACTTGAACGATTGCGAGGTGTCGCGGAGGACGGGCGTCCCAAGGAAGACGGTGTGGGAGTGGCGGCATGGTACGCGCCAGAAGAGGCAACCCGCCGACTCAGTCTGCGCGGACGAGCACTCCTTCGCTGCGCTTCCAGCTGCACCATATGCGCATCTGCTTGGGATGTACCTCGGGGACGGGTGCATATCCCGTCACCTTCGGACATGGCACCTTCGCATCACTTGCGACACCAACTACCCGGCAATCATGACTCGTTGCACGGAGGCCATCGATGCGTTGATGCCCAATCAACGGGCCGCCATCGTGAAGCGCCTGGGGCGTTGCGCCGACGTGTCGCACTACTCCAAGCACTGGCCCTGCCTCTTTCCCCAGCACGGCCCCCGGCCGCAAGCGCCACCGCAAAATAGCCCTCGAACCCTGGCAGGAGGCACTCGTCTACGACGCCACCGAGGAATTCGTCCTCGGCCTGATCCACAGCGACGGTTGCCGCGTGGTCGCCAACGATCGCGGCGTCCGCAGCATCCGATATCACTTCTCCAACCGGTCCGAGGACATCATCGGCCTGTTCACCGCCGCGCTCGACCACCTTGAAATCCCCTGGACGCGGTCGACGAAGTACAACGTCTCCATCTACCGCAAGACCGCCACGGCCCGCCTCGACGAATTCATCGGACCCAAGTCGATCGCGGTACCGTGGACGAATGTCCACTACACGGCGTAGGAGGCCGGCGCTCATCGCGCTGGTCGTCGTCGCCGCGGCCGGCTGCCTGGGGCTGGCCTGGTGGCAGTGGACCCGATACGAGTCCGCGTCGGGGTCCTTCCAGAATCTCGGCTACGCCCTGCAGTGGCCGATGTTCGCCGGCTTCTGCTTCTACGCCTACTTCAAGTTCGTCCGCTATGAAGAGGCGCCGCCACCGAAGCCGGACCACGACAAGCCGACCGAGATCCCGGAGGGTCTGCTCCCCGAGCGCCCGAAGGCCGCCGCGCACCGCGACGACGATCCCACGCTCTCCGAGTACAACGCCTACCTGGCCGAGCTGGCCAAGGCCGACGGCCGACCCGACACCGAGGACAGGACCACGAGATGAGCAGCCCCGACCCCGAAGCGCCAAGCGACGCACCGGAAGCCGACGATCCGTCGCCGCGGACCCCGACCGACGCCATCCGCAAGGCGCTGACCGCCTATCGCGTCCTCGCCTGGACGACGGGGCTCTGGCTGGTCGCCCTGTGCTACGAGATGGTGCTGAAGTACATCGTCAAGGTCGACGATCCGCCCAGCTGGATCGGCGTCGTACACGGCTGGGTGTACTTCGTGTACCTCTTGTCCGCGGCGAACCTGTCGGTGAAGGTCCGCTGGCCCATCGGGAAGACCATCGGCGTCTTGCTGGCGGGCACCATTCCGCTGCTCGGCGTCATCGTCGAGCACTTCCAGACCAGGCAGATCAAGGCCGCCTACAGCCTCTGACGCGCAGCACCCGTCACGTCCGCGAGCTCCGCGTCATCGGGGTCGTCGACCGGGGTGACGGGGATGAGGAGCGCCAGCACCGCGGCCAGTGCAGCAACGCCCGCGGCCACCACCATCGCGGTTCGGAATGCGGCCATCGACGGCAACTCCGCCCCGGCGAAGGACACCGTCATCCCGGCCAGGATGGCGCCGATGACCGCACTCGAGATCGACGTGCCCAACGACCGGGCGAGGGCGTTGATGCCGTTGGCCGCGGCGGTCTCCGAGATCGGCACGGCCGCGTTGATGAGCGCCGGCATGGAGGCGTAGGCGAAGCCGACTCCCGTCGCGATCGCGACGTTGAGCACCATGATCTGCCACGGTGCGGCCAGCAAGGCGAGACCAGCGGCGTAGGACACGGCGATGACGAGCGCCCCGACGGCGAGCGTGAACCGCGGTCCGCGTGCGGCGGCCACCCGCGCCGCGAGCGGCGAGGTGACCATCATCGCCAGCCCGCCCGGGGCCAGCCACAGCCCGGTGGCGAGCATCGACTGACCCAGCCCGAACCCGGTCTCGCGCGGCATCTCCAAGATCTGCGGCGCGACCAGTGACAGTCCGAACATGCCAAACGCGACCGCGATCGACGCCGCGTTGGTGGTGAGTACCGGCCGGGTGGCGGTGGTCCTGAGATCGACCGTCGGCGACGGCACCCGGAGTTCCCACCACCCGAAGACCGCAAGAATCACCAGGGACGAACCGAACATCGACAGCGTCGGGGCGCTCGCCCAGCCCCAGCCTCGGCCCTTCGAGATGCCGAGCAGCAGCGTGACCAGTCCGCCCGCCAGCAGGATCGCGCCCAGTGGATCGAGTCGGTCGTCGCTCCGCGACGGCACGTGCGGCACCAGGAAGGTGAACATCAGCAGCGCCACGACGCCGAGTGCGGTGGCGAACCAGAACAGCGTGTGCCAGTCGTAGTGCTGCGCGATCACCGCAGACAGCGGCAACCCGAGCGCACCTCCGACCCCGAGGGACGCGCTCATCAAACCCATTGCGGGACCGACTCTTTCGGCCGGCACGCAGGCGCGCAGCACGCTGATGCCGAGCGGAATGATGGGAATGCCGAAGCCCTGCAGCCCCCGGCCCACCACCAGCGGCAGCAGCGAACTGGTCACGGCGGCGATCACCGAGCCGCAGATCAGCAGGACGGCGCAGGCGACGAGCATCGGCTTCGCGCCGTACATGTCTCCGAGCCGACCGAACACCGGGGTGGCCACCGCGGCCGTCAACAGCGTGGCGGTCACCGCCCACGACGCGTCGGATGGGCTCGCGTTCAACAGCTTTGGCAATTCGGGGATCAGCGGGATGATCAGGGTCTGCATCAGCGACACGCCGATGCCGGCCGCTGCCAGCACGGCCACCAGCATGCGCGGGTGCGCCGTCGGCATCGACTCGCTCTCCCGCCCGGCGGCACGACGACCCACGCGGCCGAACGTTACACGTTAGGTTCGCTACGTAAAACTCAGCCCAACGCGCGCAGCGCAGGTAGCAGCAGCGCCAGAGCCCGGCCGCGATGCGACGCCGCGTCCTTCTCCGCCGGAGTCAACTCACCGGCCGAGCGGTCCGAGCCATCGGGCACGAAGATCGGGTCGTAGCCGAAGCCACCGTCCCCGCGGGGGGCGTGGGCGATCCTGCCGGCCCACTCGCCGCGAACGACGGTCTCCCCCGCCGGCGACACCAGCGCGCACGCGGACACGAAGGCCGCGCCGCGGCGCTCGTCCGGCACGTCGCGCAGCTGGCCGAGGAGCAACTGCAGATTCGCGACGTCGTCGCCGTGGGCTCCCGCCCATCGCGCCGAGAGCACTCCGGGCATTCCGTGGAGGGCATCGACCGCGAGGCCGGAATCGTCGGCGACTGCCGCAACACCGCTGGCCTGATAGGCGTCGCGCGCCTTCGCCAGCGCGTTCTCCTCGAAGGTGGCAGCCGTCTCCGGCACCTCCTCGAACGGGGCGACGTCGTCGAGCGACAACAGGCGCAGTCCCGTCACGCCGGCGGCGTCCAGCACGCGGCTGAGTTCGGCCAGCTTCTTGGGGTTGCGACTGGCGACCAGCAGACTCGTCAGCTGCCGAACGCCTTCTTGGGCGGTGACGTCGGCTCCGGAAGTTCACCCGGATAGGGCAGATCGAGCGCCTCGCGCTGCACGACGAACAGTTGGTCGCAGGCGGTCAGCGCAGCGTCGAGCATCTTGTCCAGCGTCGACCGCGGGAAGGTCGCGCCCTCGCCCGTGCCCTGGATCTCCACCAGGGTTCCGGTGTCGGTGGCGACGACGTTCATGTCGACCTCGGCGCGGGAGTCCTCCTCATAGGGCAGGTCGGTTCGCACCCGCCCGTCGACCACGCCGACGGACACTGCGGCGATGGCACACGACAGCGGCCGCGGGTCCGACAGCCGACCGGCGGCCGACAGGAAGGTCACCGCATCCGACAGCGCGACGTAGGCGCCGGTGATGGCCGCGGTGCGCGTGCCGCCGTCGGCCTGCAGGACGTCGCAGTCGATCGCGATGGTGTTCTCCCCCAGCGCGCCGAGGTCGATGCACGCCCGCAGGGACCGTCCGACCAACCGACTGATCTCCTGGGTGCGGCCGCCGACCTTCCCCCGGACCGACTCGCGATCCGATCGGGTGTGAGTGGCGGCGGGCAGCATCGCATACTCCGCCGTGAGCCAACCCTGGCCCGAACCCTTGCGCCAGCGCGGCACGCCCTCGGTCACGCTGGCGGTGCACATCACGCGGGTCTGGCCGAACTCGACTAGCACCGATCCCGCCGGATGCTTGGTGAAGCCGCGGGTGATGACTACCGGTCGCAACTCGTCGTCGAGTCGCCCGTCTTCTCGTCTGGACACCCGCCAACCCTATCGGGTGCGGGTGTGCCCCTAGTGCGCCCGGACCTCGAAGGTCTCATTGCAGACGACGGCATGCACCGGACCGTCGAATTCGGCCTTGGCCTCGGTGATGACGTCTTCGCGCGACGTCCAGGGCGGGATGTGGGTGAGCAGTAGTTCGTGCACGCCCGCCTTCGCCGCGGCCCGGCCTGCTTCGGTGCCCGACAGGTGCAGTCGCGGTGGCCGGTCGGGCGAATGCGTCCACGACGCCTCGCACAGGAACACGTCGGCGCCGGTCGCGAGTTCGATCAACTCGTCGCAGTAGCCGGTGTCGCCGCTGTACACCAGCGTTGCCCCGGACGGATCGGTGAACCGCATGCCGTAGGACTCCGTCGGGTGACAGACCATGCGCGGCAACACGTTCAGCGCACCGATCTGCACGGCCTCACCGTCGACCCACCGGTGGATGTCGAAGATGTCGGAGAAGTCGTCGATCTCGCCACCCTCGGGCGAGGACGCGGCGCCCAGGCGCGACCAGGTGTCGGTCGGGCCGAACATCAGCGCGCGGCCCTTCGGGGGTGACGGGTGATACCGACGCCAGACGAACAGCCCCGGCAGGTCGAGGCAGTGATCGGCGTGCAGGTGCGAGAGCAGCACGCTCACCGTGCCCGGATCGGCGTGGCGCTGCAGAGCGCCAAGCACCCCGCCACCGAAGTCCACCGCGAGCGGCGGCGTGTCCGGAGCCGTTACCAGGTAGCCCGAAGCAGGCGAGTCTGGCCCGGTGACGCTACCGGAACAGCCCAGTACGGTGATTCGCACGCCCACCAGCTTGCCATGCCCACCAGGCGTGTGACGAAAACATCACCGCAATTGGCAGTTGGCATCATGATCTGGTCACATCGTGAGCCGTGACCTCGCCTGACGGCGGCGGAGACCGAGTTCGCGCCGATGCGCGAATGTGGCGAACGCCTCATGGCAGCAAAGCGGTGAAGCGTTCAGATCGAGAGCCGGGGCGCGGTGGCGAGTTTGCGCTTCGCGCGAGCCGCACGTTCGGGACCCGACAGGACGTAGGCGGCGACGACGCCCGCGATGCCCCCGCAGAGATGGCCCTGCCAGGAGACTCCGAACGTGCCGGGCAGCGCGCCCCACAGCACTCCGCCGTACACGACGAATACGACGATCCCCACCACGATCTGCCATGCGTGACGAGTGAAGAAGCCGAACACGATGAGGAACGTCAGCCAGCCGAAGATGAGTCCGGACGCGCCGATGTGGTTGGTCTCGACGCCGTACGGGGCGCCGACGTTTCCGATCAGCCAGGTCCCCAGCCCGCCGAGGATCCACACGATGACCGTGGCGTAGACGAAGCGCGCCATGCCGGCCAGCGACACCAGGAACCCGAGCACCAGCGCGGGAACGGTGTTGGCGACCAGATGCGCCCAGTTGGCGTGCAGAAGTGGCGCCCAGAGGATGCCCCACAGCCCGTCGACCTCGAGCGGTCGGATGCCGTCCTGCTCCAGGCGGCTACCGGACACCTGATCGACGGCTTCGACGACGTAGAGCAGGGCGACGAAGGCGACGACCGTGGCTCCACCGACCATCCAGCTCGACCGCTTCTTCGACGCAGGCGCCACCTGGCCGCTGCTCATGCCCATAGCTGCCCTTCCAACGCGTCCTCTGCGTCGTCCAGGCTACCGGCGTATGCGCCGGTAGACAGATACTTCCACCCGGCGTCGCAGACGATGAACGCGATGTCGGCCCGCTCGCCGGCCTTCTGCGCCTTGGTCGCCATGCCGATCGCGGCATGCAGGATCGCGCCCGTCGAGATACCCGCGAAGATGCCCTCCACCTGAATCAGTTCGCGGGTGCGCCGGACCGCATCGAACGACCCGACCGAGAAGCGCGTCGTCAGCACGTCGGCGTCGTACAGCTCTGGGACGAAGCCCTCGTCGATGTTGCGCAGGGCGTAGACACCCTCGCCATACCGAGGTTCGGCGGCGACGATCTGCACGCCCGGCACCTGCTCGCGCAGATAGCGTCCGGCGCCCATGAGCGTCCCCGTGGTGCCCAGCCCGGCGACGAAGTGGGTGATCTCCGGAAGGTCGGCGAGGAGCTCCGGTCCGGTGCCCTCGTAGTGCGCGAGGGCGTTGGCGGGGTTGCCGTACTGGTAGAGCATCACCCATTCGGGGTGCTCGTCGGCCAGCCGCTTGGCCATGGCGACGGCGGTGTTGGATCCGCCCTCGGCGGGCGAGTAGATGATCCTGGCCCCGTAGAGCTCCAGCAGCTGCCGGCGCTCGATGGAGGTGTTCTCCGGCATCACGCACACCATCCGGTAGCCCTTGATCAGCGCGGCCATCGCCATGGAAATACCGGTGTTGCCGCTCGTCGGCTCCATGATCGTGGACCCTGGGTGGAGCAGGCCGTCGCGTTCGGCCTGCTCGATCATCCGCAGGGCGGGACGGTCCTTCACCGAGCCGGTGGGATTGCGGTCCTCGAGCTTGGCCCACAACCGCACGTGCGGCGTCGTGCCGTCGTCCCACTGCGGCGACAGCCTCGGCAACCCGACCAGCGGGGTGCCGCCCAGCGCGTCGAGCAGTGAGTCGTGGCGGGCCAACGTCAGCCGCCCGCGACGGCCGGAAGGATCGTCACGGAATCGCCGTCGGAGACCTCGGTGGCCAGACCGCCGGAGAACCGCACGTCCTCGTCGTTGACGTACACGTTGACGAAGCGGTGCAGCTTGTCCCCATCGACGATCCGCTCGGTGATACCGGAGTACTTCGACTCCAGGTCGTCGATGACCGCCTGCAGCGTGCCGCCGGTTGCGTCGACCCGCTTCGCACCTCCGGTGTGGGTGCGCAGGATGGTGGGGATGGAGACGGTGACGGCCATGACGGGCTCCTCGCTCTGCATTGCTTATCAGTACTGCTCGACGACGGTGATGGGTTCCTCGGTGACGGCGCCGTCGACGATGCGGTAGCTCCGTACCTCGTCGCGGGCCGGGTCGCGCGTCGACACCAGGACGTAGTGGGCAGCCGGCTCGCCGGCATAGCGAACGTCGGTCCGGCTGGGATGGGCCTCCGTCGCGGTGTGGGAGTGGTAGATCACGACGGGCGACTCGTCGGCATCGTCCATGGCTCGCCAGACCCTCAGCTGCTCGCCGGAGTCGAAGCGGTAGAACGTCGGTGATCGTTCGGCGTTGGCCATTGCGACGAATCGCTCCGGTCGGTCGGATCCCTCGGGTCCGGCGATCACGCCGCATGCCTCGTCGGGATGGTCGGCCCGGGCGTGCGCCACCATCGCGTCGACGAGGTCACGTCGGATCGTCAACACGTCACGCGGTCCCTTCCCCAATGGCGATTGCTCCGGGCAACACGTCGCGGTAGGTCGGTATTCCAGCGATGGTCTCGGCGGCGAGCACGCCCACCATCACCGCCCGCGCCAGGCAGTCCGCGGCGGCCGCGCCGACCCTGGTCGTCAGCTTCGTCTCGGGGGACATGGCGGCCGGGGTGTCGGAGGCGGGCGCGATCTCGATCGCACCGGTGGACACGACGAACACGGTGTCCCCGTCGAGCGGCGTGTGTGCGGGCCGGATGGTGCGCGCCAGACCGTCCTGCGCGGCGACGGCCACCCGCTTGCAGGCTGCCTTGCTCAGCGCCGCATCGGTGGCGATGACCGCGATGGTGGTGTTCAGCGGTGACAGCTCGGCGTCGCGGTCGGCGAACGCCGCGATCTGGGCCGCGGGCGGCGTGGTCAGCCCGAGCTCCGCGATGAGGTCGGCCATCCACGGAAGCCCCGTCGTCGGATCGGCGACGTTGCCCGCCGAGTTCACCGCGACGATCGCCCCGACGGTCACGCCGATGTCGTCGAGCGTGACCGAGGCGGTGCCCAGTCCGCCCTTGAGGACACCCGCCCGCGCACCGACGCCGGCACCGACGTTGCCGACGGGAACCTCGATGCCTGCGGCGTTGGCGGCGGCGAAGCCGAACTCCGCGGTCGGGCGGCACTCCCACCCGCCGACGGGCAGGTCGAAGATCACCGCGGCCGGCACGATCGGGACCAGACCGCCGTCCATGACCACGCCGCGGTCGTGCAGCTCGAGCCACTGCATCACGCCGTCGGCGGCCGCCAGTCCGTAGGCACTGCCGCCCGTGAGCACGACGGCGTCGACGTAGCGCACGCTGTTGGCCGGATCGAGGAGGTCGGTCTCCCGGGTGCCCGGCGCGCCGCCCCGCACGTCGACGGCTCCGGTGGTTCCCGGCGGCACCAGCACCACGGTGGTGCCGCAGGCCCAGCCGGTACCGAGGGTCGCGTCGGGGTCCAGACGATGGTGATGCCCGACGAGGATGCCCGACACGTCGGTGATCGAGCCCGACACGTCTACTTCTTGCCCATCAACCCGAGTACCAGGTACTCCTGCAGCACGGTGAGCCACTGATAGACGTCCAGATGCCCGGCCATCGGGTGCTCGGGAGGCAGGTGATCCGGGCCCTCGGGACCGATCTCCAGCATCGTGCCCAACGCCAACCGAATGTCGTTGACGCACGCCGCCCAGCAGTGCGCGTCGTCCTCGGCGATCTCGAATCGTCCGCCGCCGGCGGGCAAGGTGTCGAGCAATCGTTGGCCCGCATGGCGTTTGGCCTCGATGATGTCGGGTTCGTGCAGGCTGCGCAGCGCGCCGTTGAGGCTCTCGGCCGTGCCGGATCCGGCCGGATGATCGTGCTGGGGCCGGAAGAAGTCCGGCAGCAGCCGCAGCATGGTGTCATCCTCTGGTGGCTGCGAATGACCGGTCCGCATCCCGGTGAGCTCCTCGAGTTCGTCTGTCGGCGACGAGGTTTCGCGGTCGACCAGCATCTCCATCAGCGAGTTCACCAGGCTTTGGAGCAGCGTCGCCTCGTGCGCCGCCAGGGCCGACCGAAAGCGTGCACCGTCAGCGGTCTCCACTCGCTTCCACTTGCGCACGCCAGGTGATCCCGCGGCTCAGCGATCCTGCTGCATCGTGGCCCAGAGACCCGCTGCATGCAGTTTGGTGACGTCGACCTCCATCGACTCCCGACTTCCTGCCGACACCACGGCCTTGCCCTCCTCGTGCACCTGCAACATCAGCTTGGTCGCATGCGGTTCGCTGTACCCGAAGAGCTTCTGGAAGACGTAGGTCACGTACGACATCAGGTTCACCGGATCGTCCCACACCAGCGTCACCCACGGGCTGTCGGTGGCCTCGACGCTCTCGACGTCCCGTTCCTCGCGAGTCCCTGGCTGGGTTCGCGCCGGCGTAACCATGCCGCCCAGAATAGACACTGGTTCCCCGGACGGTCCCAACGGCTACGTTTGGCGTGTGAGGAACCACGAGCGCGTCCGCGAGCAGTATCCGTCGACGGCGCTGCTCACCGACAAGTACGAGCTGACGATGCTCGCGGCGGCACTGCGCGACGGCACTGCCCATCGGCGGACCACGTTCGAGGTGTTCGCCCGCCGACTCCCCGACGGCCGGCGGTACGGCATCGTCGCAGGCACCGGCCGCCTGCTGGATGCCTTGCCGCAGTTCACCTTCGACGAAGACGACCTGGCGCTCGTCGCCGAATTCCTCGATGACGAGACGCTGGCCTATCTGGCCGACTATCGGTTCAGCGGCGACGTCGACGGCTACGCCGAGGGAGAGCTGTACTTCCCCGGCTCCCCGGTGCTGTCGGTGCACGGCACCTTCGCCGAGTGCGTGCTGCTGGAGACCATGGCGCTGTCGATCTTCAACCACGACTGTGCGATCGCCTCGGCGGCCGCGCGGATGGTCACCGCGGCCGAAGGTCGGCCGCTCATCGAGATGGGCTCCCGACGCACCCACGAGATGTCGGCCGTCGCCGCTGCCCGCGCGGCCTACATCGCCGGCTTCACGGGGTCGTCCAACCTCGAGGCGCAGCGCCGATACGGCGTGCCGGCCCTGGGCACCAGCGCACACGCGTTCACGTTGCTGCACACCACCGCCGCCGGGCCCGACGAACGGGCGGCCTTCCAGGCCCAGGTGCAGGCCCTCGGGGTCGGCACCACGTTGCTCGTCGACACCTACGACATCGCCACCGGGGTGGCCAACGCCGTCGCCGCGGCGGGCCCGGAGTTGGGCGCCGTCCGAATCGACTCGGGAGACCTGGGCGTGCTCGCCCGGCAGGTCCGCGACCAACTCGACGGGCTCGGCGCGCCGAACACCCGCATCGTCGTGACCAGTGACCTCGACGAGTTCGCCATCGCAGCGTTGCGCGCCGAACCCGTCGACTTCTACGGGGTGGGGACCTCCCTCGTCACCGGCTCCGGTGCGCCGACCGCGGGGATGGTCTACAAGCTCGTCGAGGTCGACGGCATCCCGGTCGTGAAACGCAGCAGCCACAAGGAGTCTCACGGAGGCCGCAAGCACGCGCACCGGCTCGCCAAGACGACCGGCACCGTCGTCGAGGAGGTCGTGCACCTCGCCGACCGCCCACCGGAGCCGGTCCCGGACCTGGTCGCCACCCCGCTCGCGACGCCGCTGATCCGCGGCGGCGAGTCTGTCACCGACGCAGACCTCTCGTCGGCGCGGGACCGCGTCGCGGCGGGTCTGCACAGCCTGCCGTGGGACGGGCTGGCGCTGTCCCGCGGCGAGCCCGCGATTCCCACCCGCATGGTCTCCCAGGCCTGAGGAGGAGTCACGGGCGCCGTCAAGGAGTTATTGGACAAGGCCGTTGCCGCCCTCGGAGGCACCGAGCGCAGCGGCCAGATCGAGATGGCCGAGGCCGTCGACCACGCCTTCGACACCGGTGAGCACCTCGCCGTCCAAGCCGGCACCGGCACCGGCAAGTCGCTGGCCTACCTGGTGCCCGCCATCAAGCGCGCCATGGAGCGGTCCGAACCGGTGGTCATCTCCACGGCCACCATCGCGCTGCAACGCCAGTTGTTCGACCGCGACCTGCCGCGACTGGCCGACGCGCTGACCGGCGAGATGCCACGTCGTCCCGAATTCGCCCTGCTCAAGGGTCGGGGAAACTACCTGTGTCTCAACAAGATTCACAACGGGGCCGCCGAACCCGGTGACGACGTTCCGCAGGAGGAGCTGTTCGACGCCGTGGCGAGCACGGCATTGGGACGCGACGTCAAACGCCTCACCGAGTGGGCCTCGGACACCGAGACCGGCGACCGCGACGAGGTGGTACCCGGCGTCGCGGACCGGTCTTGGCGGCAGGTCAGCGTGTCCGCCAGGGAGTGCCTCGGGGCGGCGCGATGCCCGTACGGCGCCGACTGCTTCGCCGAGAAGGCAAGGGGAACCGCCGGCTCAGCAGACATCGTCGTCACCAACCACGCACTGCTGGCCATCGACGCGATCTCCGACGTCAACGTGCTGCCCGAACACCAGTTCCTCGTCGTCGACGAAGCCCACGAGCTCGTCGACCGGGTGACGAGCGTGGCCACCGGCGAACTGTCGGCCACCATGCTGGGCATGGCGCATCGACGATCGTCGCGGCTGGTCGATCCCGAACTGGCCGAACGCCTCGAAGCGTCGGCGGCGGTGTTCACCTCGGCGATCCACGACGCCGAGCCCGGCCGCAAGGACGTGCTCGACGAGGAGATGGCCACCTATCTCACCGCAGTGCGCGACGCCGCCGACCGCGTCCGCTCGGCGATCGACACCGCCCCCGGTGACCCGAAGGCTGCCGCCGCCCGCAACGAGGCGGTGACGGCGCTCAACGACGTCAGCGACACCGCATCGCGCATCCTGTCGTCCTACGGTCCGGCGATCCCCGATCGCACCGACGTGGTATGGCTCGACCACGAGGAGTCACGGTCGACGGGACGGCGGGCGGTGCTGCGGGTCGCCCCACTCTCGGTGGCAAACCTGTTGCGCAACAGGCTGTTCGATCAGGGCACCGTGATCCTCACCTCGGCGACGTTGACGATCGGTGGCAACTTCGACGCGATGGCGCGGTCGTGGGGACTGACCGCGGTGGGTGACGAGGCCGCCGCGTGGAAGGGCATCGACGTGGGCTCGCCATTCGCCCACGCCAGCTCGGGCATCCTCTACGTCGCGGCGCACCTGCCACCGCCGGGGCGCGACGGCACCGGCTCGACCGAACAGCTCGACGAGATCGAGGGCCTGATCCGCGCCGCCGGCGGACGGACCCTCGGTCTGTTCTCCTCGATGCGGGCGGCCCGGGCCACCGCCGAGGCGATGCGGGACCGGTTGGACACCCCGGTGCTCTGCCAGGGCGAGGACACCACCTCGGCGCTGGTCCGGCGCTTCGCCGAGGACCCCGAGACCACGCTGTTCGGAACGCTGTCGCTGTGGCAGGGCGTCGACGTGCCGGGGCCGTCGCTGTCGCTGGTCCTCATCGACCGGATCCCGTTCCCCCGTCCCGACGATCCGCTCGTCACGGCCCGGCAGCGCGCGGTGGCCGCCCATGGCGGCAACGGGTTCATGGCCGTCGCTGCCACCCACGCCGCGCTGCTGCTGGCGCAGGGCGCCGGGCGACTGCTCCGCAGCGTCGACGACCGTGGCGTGGTCGCCGTGCTCGACTCCAGGATGGCCACTGCCCGCTACGCCGGCTTCCTCCGCGCCTCACTACCGCCGTTCTGGGCGACGACGGACCCGGCGCGGGTGCGCCAGGCCCTGGCCCGGCTGCGCGCCGACT